>NZ_JBQEPM010000006.1:0-475424 GCF_052045595.1 Pedobacter sp. 22163
AAGGTTTCTCTCTACTTAAGACCTGACCGATGATAGCCAGTTTAAATTCCAGGCTATACTTAATTTTTCTGCTCATAAAATGCTCCTCTTTAAGTGTCCAACTTTTTGGGGGCAGTCCACGTGCCTCGTTCCGGGCTTTCCGTTCTATCAGGTTTATTTAACCTGAGTCTGTAGTTCTTAAGTTTAAAGACTAGGCGAATCAAAGCTGCGCAGGTATTTTGAAACCTGTGGGGTACTTTAGTATTGTAAATCTGCGTTTTGGATTGTAAGGATTATGTAGCGGTTTTATCGGTGCCAGAACGCAGCGGAGCCATCAAAAACCCCATCGTTGCTTAGCTTAGGGAACGTACTTGTCAATTGGCGGTTAAATTTAAAATGGCTCTTATAGCTTGTAAGCTTTATGCAAAAAAAAATGGTTGACAGTTAACAGGCCATTGCCATTAACCATCAACCACTCACTATAAAAACAATTATTTTACTTTACCAGATAAGGCTGTAAAGCTGTTTTAATTTTTTCTTTGTTCTGGCTTGCTGTCCATTTTTCTTTAATAGATTGATCGCCCAGGTTAAAAAGTGTTTCGTAAAGCAATTTGCCATTCGCCATAGTTTGTACTTTGAATGTATTTTGCGAACCAATAATATCAGACCAAACACCGCGAACATCAGCCCAGTAGGTGTGTTGGCTGGCCCACCATTTTTGTGCATATGCGAAAGTTTTAGGGTCTATTTTCGTAAATTCCTCGTAACCTTTTTCAACAGCTAAAAGTTTATCGCCATCAGCAGAACGTACGATTTTTTTATTGTCCTGCTCAAACATCCAACCATTTTTAGTAATGGTGATTCTGCTGCCACGGTTTAATACATTGTAATCTTTACGCACAGTAGATTCTCTTCTTGGTAGTGGAGAATCTGTTTCGCTCGACCAAGAATCGTGGCCACCAACGTGGCTCCATGTGCCGTAACCCTGGTAACGTGGACTATCATCAACCTGATAAACTTTTTGTGTCCATTTTCCTTTTACATTGGCTGGCGTTAAATTGCCTTTTTTCCATGCATTACCTTCGGTATAAAGCATAATATTGGTGTCTTCATACGTCCAGTCCTGGCGCCAGTGTTTAATAACAGTGGTATCGTTAATGGCCAACATGTGTTGAATTACAATTCTTTTAGGTTCATCAACAATAATCTCTGCCCATTCGTTGCCATGGCTTTCGTAAGGCTTACTGAATTTGTAGTTTGGATCTGGGGCGGTAACTTCACCGTAGTTGAAATTCACTTCGTAAAAACCAGCCAATGATTTTATTGCTTTTCTATCCTTTTCTAGTTTTTCTTCCGGAGAGTCAACTTTTGTTTGTGCATTAGTATTAAGGGTAATTAAACCGGTTAATACTAAAATTAGGTTTAAAAATTTCATTTTTATTATTAATTAGGGTGTACTTAGCTTTCCGCTACTGCGGTATTTTTTTTCTTTTTTCCTTTTCCCCACCAGATAATGAATCCGGTTATGGGTAAGCTTGCGGCAATTAAACTGGCAAAAAAGGCTATTATTTTTCCGGTTAATCCTAAAATGGCCCCTACGTGGATATCGTAGTTCATCCCGATTACCGTTTCTCCTGCATTTTTTTCAGACTGGTTTGCGCTGTGCAACAATTTGCCGGAATACTGATCGAACTGAAGTACGTCGTAATTCCAAAATGTTTCTTTGCCCCGGTATCCTGTGGCGTAAATGGTTGCCGAACCACCATTGGCAGGCGACATGGCAATGCGATCTTCATTTTTAAAAATTTTTTTGGCTTGCTCAAAAGCAATATCGAAAGGAATTGCAGTAATGGTTTTGGTTGAATCTGATTTAACTTCTACCACTTTTGGGGGCGTGGTACTTCCCGAGGCTACTACGTAAACTGTGGTTTGGAACCATTGAAATGCCCAAACCAGACCAGTTAAGGCCAGCATTAGGCAGATTAGCATTACATAAAAACCCAGCACATTATGCATGTCGTAATTAACCCGTTTAAACCTGGCCTTCCATTTTACTTTAAAGCTCTTATCGAAGTTTGATTTTTTGAGGTTTTTAGGCCACCACATCACCATGCCAGAAATGAGGAGAAATACAAATATGAAGGTAGACCATCCGATAATCTGCTGGCCAATGGGATGATTGATCAACAAACTCCAATGGATCATTTTAACTACGCCAAAAAACTCATATTTATAATCGGCAACTAAAGTTACTTTTCCGGTGTAAGGGTTAATCAGCACAACATCATAATAATCGATAGAATCGAAATACCAGAATGCCTTAGGGTCGCCAGGTTTATAAACGCCAAGTTCCCATGCCCTTCCTGGTGCTTTATAAGCAGAAACAAAGGTGATTTTCTTTTTATTCCCCAGTGCTTTTTCGGCATTGGCCTGTAGTACACTTAAAGGGAGGGTTTTAGGATTTGATGGAACTTCTACAAAAATCTCCTTGTGGTGAATGAGTTCGGTAATTTCTTTTTGAAAAACATAAATACAACCGGTAACGCCCAACATCAGTACGATTAAACCAGATGCGATACCCAGCCACAGGTGCAGCCAGTCGCTTATCCGCCTTAAACGCGATTTCTTGTTTTTTGATTTGGTTGATGCTTTCGTTAGTGCCATTAGCAAAGCTGTATGAATAAAAGAACCAATTAGCCTTTTTTAAGACTAATTGGCTTTAAATTTTATAAAATTTTCGACTATTTAACTTCGCTAGTATAAGTTACCAAATGCCAAACTTTATCATAGTCTTTTCCATTTAATTTTCCAGGCGTTTTATCTTCAGTAAAAGCTTCCAGGAAATAATTTCCTTTTTTTTCTGGCTTGAAAGTGAATTTTCCTTCCGCATCGGTTTCAGTAGGTTGTGCTTTTCGATCAGTGTTTACAACGGTTAACTTTTGTTTTGCAAAAGGCGCTGCGTTGTAAATTACCTGATGAACTGAAGTTTCTCCAACGGTTAAAGCGTGTTTATCTGGTCTGATGGTTAATGCCGCAGCTGCCGGAAAAGTAGCGTTTATTTTTGCGTTCCCTACGGCAACGTCTGCAAAAGCATAATATTCAATTTTAGCTTTTTCATAAACCGCCGCAACTTCATGTACTACAGAAAGTTTATAAGTGCCTTCTTGATCTGGTGTGAAACTGGCTTTGAAGAAACGTACATCAGCAGTGGTTGGTAAAACCTTGGTTGTTCCATTTGGAGCAGTTAAAACCAGCTTAAATTCTTTTAAGTTGCTGAACCATTTTGCTGCAGAATCTGGTTCATTGCTCTCGTATTCTCCGAAGAAAACTTTTACTTCCTGAGTTTGTCCTTTTTTGCCTGTTGAGGCCGTTTCTATCCATAAAGCATGTGCAAAAGCGCTCGAAATGCTAAAGGTTAGAAAGAAAAATAATAATGAGATTTTAGTTTTCATATTTTCTGGTTTTGGGTTTAGATCAGGAGCAAAAGATCTGATCCAGTTGCTCCTGATTGATTTAATTAAAATTTGTAAGTAACACTTCCAGTGAAGGTTCTCAGGTCCTGAGGATTCATGGTGCTGTAACCTGTCCAGTATTTTTGATTGGTAAAATTGTCTGCTTTAACACCAAGTCTGAATCTATGATGATCATAAAATACTGATGCGTTGAAAACCTCATAGGCAGGTAATATAAATACGCCTTGGCTAACACTGTTTACAATTTTATTATCGCTGGCATAATTACCGCCGGCGCCCAATCCAAAACCTTTAAGTGATCCTGTAGCGAATTTATAACTGATCCATAAATTTGCTGAATAAGGCGCTGCAGAATAGGCATCTCTTCTGCCTTCAACATCTGGCGATGCATTTTCTAAATGGTTATCGTTATAAGCGAAACCTGCAATAATATTTAAACCGTTAACCGGGTTTGCAATAATTTCGGCTTCAATACCTTTGCTGATTTTATTGCCATCCTGGATTTGTGCATTTGGATTTGATGGATCTCCGTTATAACCCCTAACAATATCTTTAACTTTAATGTAATAGTAAGATACAGCGCCTGTTAGCTTACCATTAAATATATTTGTTTTAACTCCACCCTCAATTTGGTTTGCTTGCTCTGGTTTAAAAGCATTACCTTGATAATCTATACCGTTTAAGTTGTTAAAGCCATTCTGGTAATTGGCAAATAATGATAGCTGATCTTTAATCGGTTGAAACACCAAGCCAAATTTTGGAGAAAAAACAGTTTGTTTGTACGCGCCTTTTGGTGCCGAGCCTGCACGATCGGAATTACCTTTATTATCAAACCTGTCTACTCTTAATGCAGCTAAGGCAATTAACCTATCTGTTAAATTAATCACATCAGAAACATAAGCACTGTATGTATTGGTTTTGAAGTTATACGGATATTTAGGAACACTAGGAAGTGCCGCATAAAATGCTGCTAAATTATGTTCAGTAAAGTTATTGTAGTTAGCGCCGCTCCCATCTTTATTGGTCAGATCAAAAGTATCGATCGAATAAAATAACTGATCTGAATTTTGTCGTAAATAATCCAGGCCTAAAACCATTCTGTTTTTTACCGAACCTAAGTTAAAAGTGCCATTAAAATTTTGTTGTACTTCGTAGGTAAAGATTTTACTATTATCGGTTGATTGATCTGCTCTTGATATCAAATCGGCACCTGGTGCAGCCGTTGGGTTGCCCAGTGGAGGATAGTTGTTTGGGACTAAGAACAAATAGGTGCCACGGCCGTTAGAGAAGCTATAATTGCTTGAAAAGCTGGTGTGTGATGACCAGTTTTCGTTAAACTTGTAATTAGCTTGTCCGAAGAAGTTTGAGCTATTGTATTTCTGCTTCATCGCATCAGCAGTGAAGGATTTGTCGTACGGTATGCCAGATTGATCCGCCCTATCAAAACCAAGGTCTTTTACAGGGAAATAGAAGAAAACGAAAGGTTTTAGGGTGCTTGTACCGTTGGCAATTTCGGCATCGAAAACAAAGTCTAATTTATCGTTTACTTTATATGACAGGCTAGGTGCAATGAAGAAACCTTTGTCGTAAACATTCTCCTGGAAAGAACCTTTGTAATTGTAAGAAGTATTTAACCGGGCATAAATGTGGTTATCTTTATCAACAGGAAAATTGAAATCGGTACTAACCCGGTTAAAGTCATAGCTGCCTGTAGAAAAGCTTACTGCACCTCCCATTCCTTCGAAAGGTTTTTTGGTTATGCGGTTAATTAAGCCGCCATATGAGGTTAATGTGCTACCGAATAAAGTAGCAGATGGGCCTTTAATAAACTCTACATTTTCTAAATTAGCAGCATCGTTGCGGCCGGTTACGTTACCTGCAATTCCATTTCTGAGTTTAGCCTGTACAATAAAACCTCTTGATGCGTAATAAGCACCACCATCACCTCCACGGGAGGTTGCTTCCCACATTTTTTGAACACCGGTTGCATTACGGGCTGCATCATCAACTGAAAACACAAGCTGATCGACCATTGTTTCTTTCGTAATCGTGGTATAAACCTGAGGGTTTTCCAGGTTATTAAGGGGCATTTTTGAAACAAATCCACTTTTCTTAGCGATATACTTATTTACGCCCTGGTTAATATTTACTTCATTAAGCTGATTTGAGTTTTGGTTGATTACAAAATCAACCGTTTTGTTTTCGCCAGCAGTAATAACCAATGGTTTTTCTATGTTTTGGATACCAACAGCAGATACCCTTAAGGTATAAGAGCCTGGTTTAACTCTCTGGATTTCGAAAATACCTTTTTCATTGGTTACATTCCCCAGGCCTTTTCCTTTTAAACCAACCGAAATATAAGCAGCAGGTTTGCCATCTGAAGTGGTAACAGTACCACTTATGGTCGAAAACTGCTGGGCAAATGAAAGTATACTGGTAAAAGTTAAAAGAAATGTTAAACTGAAAAGTTTGATTTTAAGCATGGTAGTATTTATTTGGATCAATTCTAAACAGTCGCAAAATAACGGTACAAAATCGGATTATCCAAATTATTTTGAATTATTCTAAATAGTAATGTTTCGATAGTAAGTAGGTGTGTGGTTTGATAACATAATCCAATTAATACCAATCTTGATTTTTCTGCCAACGAGCTATTGGATATGATTGTCTATGTTTTTGAAATTTGGGTTTGAAGTAAACAAATGAATTATTGTAGATAAAAGCATGTAAATATCAATTCGTGAGCTGTGAATGTGAGTATAAGTATGATTAATATTATTTTTTATCTATAATAACAGCATAATAATGTAGGATTAAATATGAAGAGTTGTATTTTTTGTGTTAAAATGCGGTTGTTTATTGCTAAAAACATAATGTTTACTATGGTTATGAATTTATAGATTAGTATTTGTTATAAGGGGCATAACTGAACTTTATTTAATCTCAAAACTCAATTAAACTTTTTACATTCAATCTTAATTCTCAACGCTTATGAGGTTTTTCACTATTTGTTTATTTTTTTTGTCGGTTATTTTAATCTTTTCCTGTAAAAAGGATAAAGAACTAAATTATACGACTTCTAAGGTGATGTCTTTAGATAAGACAATTTCCTTTGATTCAAAAATAATTGCTGCCGGATTAGATTCCACACAGTTTTTAGGTCTACATCAATATGCTTGTCCTGGAACCAATGCAAAAGGATGTCAAACAGACTATTCGTCAGCTCCTGGATGTGTGCAACAAGTTACATGTCCATCTGTTGTTAAACCTGAAAATCATCCTTCACCATGTAATTATGGAAGCATTGCTTACGGTTGCTTTTCAGGCGCTCCTCTTGGTGGAAGTCCGGGTTGTAGTCCCTTGGTAAATTGTCAAACACCGCCGGATTGATTTACCATTTATATTATATACTAAATAATCATTTATGCCCCTCCTCTTATATTAAAATAAACAAAGGATTATGCCTTGGATCTGGCTTGGAAAATTTTCAGATTAATAAACCAGGTTTGTATCCTTACATTGGTTTTATGGAGACGAACTTTTTTCAGTTCAGTTAACTCTAAAAATTGTTAAAATATGTTGAGATTACAATTCGCATTGCTCTATTTACTCTTTTTATCTTTTTGTTTTTTTGCATGTAAAAATAGCGATGAAAATAAATATATCGTAAAAACTAAACAAGCAAAGAATACAAATGATTATATACTTGAAATAAAATCGGTTAAAATCCCATGTAACAATCTTATTAGACAGTATTTTACTTATACTATTTTAAATCAACGAAACAAAAACTATTTAATTGGCTATAATCCAAAATTAGCAAGTATTGATATATATGATTTGGATGAAAGATTATTTATCAAAAGATTGAATTTGTACAGCAAAAAACTCTCAATTTCAAATCTTGATAAAAAGGATTTGGATAAATCAAGAAGTGTTAATGATATATTGGCTAGGAACATGGATTCAATTATCCTTAATTATGGGAATAAAAAAATAATTATTTTAGATACTGCTCTGCGGTGCAAAAAAATAATTTCCTTAGATAGTATAGTCATTGGTAGTAATATACCCACTAAACTTGTCTCTTATAGTCATGATTTTAAGATGTTTTTTTCAGGAAATCGTCTTGTTTTAAAACAACTTTACTCCAATTATAATTGGAAAATAAGAGTTCCTGTATTTGCCGCATTAAATTTAGAAAATGCAAAATTGACTAATCTTCCAATCACATATTCTGATTACTTATATAATATTAAGGGAAATGCCGGTTTTTTATCTTCTGTGATTACAAGTGAATTTCAAAAGAACGATCACGATCTTATTACCTATAGTTTTATTTACGAATCAAATATATATCAATACAATCCTAAAAATTCAACTATTACTTGCTACGGAGCAAAGGTATCGAGAGGAAAAAATTTAGTTGACTCAATTTCATATAAAAATGATGACGATATAAATAAATGGGTAACTCATCATGTAGAGAACCCTCAATTTTTTAATGTGATATATGATAAGTATAGAAAATTATATTATAGATTTAGTTTGGAGAACATATCACAAAAAAACGGGAATTATTTTAATACTATTTTAGATAAACCATTGACATTAATGGTGTTTAACGAAAAATTTGAAGTGATTAAGGAGTTAGTATTACCTATGTATAAATACGCAATTAACACTTGGTTTCTTACTAAAGAAGGTCTGTTTATTTCGCCAACACATGTAAAGAACAAAGTTTTCGAATCTTCCTATTTAAAATTTGATATTATACAAATCTCTAAGAAAAAATAATATGAAAATACTTAGTATAATACTGTTTTTATTAGTAATTATAAGCTGTAATAATGAAAAGTCATCAGTTGATGAAAAACATTTAGATATGTACTTTAAAGAAAAGCAAAATACCGATCTACTTCAATTAAATAATTTTTTCATAGTTGTAATTTCCGGAAATTGTGGTTCCTGTACAGAAAAGACTGTTAAATTTCTCAAACAACTTGGAGACAAGAAGGAAAATAAATTTAGGGATTACAAAAAAATAGTTATAATCCCCAGCAATAATGCAGAGGTTTTAGATTCGATAAAAAATTCCAATATACAATTCATCGTTGATGAAGGATTTGAATTGGAAAAATATGGAGTCAACTTTCAACGAAATGCTTTTTTTGAATTTAAGAATGCCAAACTGGTTTATAAAGATTGGTTGTATCTGGATAACGTTGATACGGTGGCAAAAAAATACAGTTTCATTCTCAAATAAAAAATCGCTTTATATATTGAGCCCAATAATATAAAGCGATCATAAAAATATTTTATCTCTTATTTGATCAATATCACCTGTAAACTTAAAGGGCGTTCAGTATCATTTGAAGGTGTTACCAAACCGCCACAAATAATGTCATAATGATAGCCCGCTGTAAAACTGGTGCTGGCGGAAGTAGCTATAACTGTTCCGGATGGAGTTTCTTTAGCATCCAATGTATAAGTTCCTGCATCTACAGCAATAAAACCACTCGCACTTTTATAGGCTTTATTGGTAGCCAGCGTGGTAGTTGCGCTCGTTTTTGCCAGGTCTAAAGCTGGTGCATCAGGCGATAAATTGATAAAGCGGATGTAGGCTTTATCAGTTGATGGAATAGAAAGATCATCACCAATGGTATAAACATCTAGCGCAGTCGGTTTATTAATTAAATAAGCAGAATAATAGGTGCTTGCATTTAAAGTAATGGTTTTGGTTAACAAACTCTCTGCGCTACTGGCCGTCGTAAATTTTAAACTGTAAGCGCCTGCGGCATAAGAAACATAGGCTGCAGAGCCTCCAAATGGTAAAGCTGCCGAATTAACCATGCTGCCATTAAAGTAAGCGTTGTAGGTAGCCAAAGAAGGTGATGCATTGATTACCCTTAAATAAGATATGTTGGGATCGGCAGTTTCGGTTTTTTTACATGAAGTTAATGCTGTAAAAGCAATTAGAACAAATAAAAGGATCGATTTGAAATGAAATGGCGTAAAATTTTTCATACGGTTAAAATTTGATTTAATATTTTAAGGAGTATCCATAAAACGATAGCCAGATCGCATTCGCTACAGACATACAAATATTGAGTTTAAACCTTATTACGGGATGTTAAATGATGTTAAGCAGATGTTAAAGTTTGTTGCATTTTTTTAACAATGTTAAAATTGGCAATAGAACCTAACAACTGAAATGTACGATACCCGGTTTTTTTAAAATTTATAAGTGCCTCAATACTTGATTAAGTCAGATTAGTTCAATAAAATTGAAAGCTTAACATAAAAAAATGATGATATTATTGTGTAACTCGATTTTTATTTAAACCTTTGCACCTCAATAGAGTTAAAGCCGTTTTAATACGCAAGAAATGATTAAACAAATTTTACATAAACTTTCTGTTTCCACAGCACAAAATGTGTCTGGAAAAGGTATGTTTATTAATCATTTTCAGCCCGTGTTTTATTATCCCACAAGCCGGCAAAATTTCACTCCACGTATTTAGTACCTACACTAAACGTAACGAGGAATTGATCCTCTCTAAAAACCCAATTAACAAGAATACTTATAATTTTTCGTTAGAAAACGAATGGATATTAACGAATTTATAGTGCAGGTTGCACTTCCTGAACATCGTGTATTTGCAGAAGAAATAGTAACCGAAATGGCAGAATCGGCAAAAGCTCGTGGAACAGGGATTGCTAAGCGTTCGCCGGAATATATTTCTAATAAAATGCAAGAAGGCAAATCGGTTATTGCTTTCCATAAGGATGGCTCATGGGCAGGATTTTGCTATATAGAAACCTGGAGCCACGGACAGTTTGTGGCCAATAGCGGTTTAGTGGTAAGTCCTAAATACCGCAAAGCGGGATTAGCAAAAGCCATCAAAAATGAAATTTTCGGTTTATCGAGAAAGTTGTACCCAAAGGCAAAAATATTTGGTTTAACAACAGGCCTGGCTGTAATGAAAATCAATTCAGATTTAGGCTATGAGCCTGTAACCTACAGCGAACTTACCCAGGATGAAGAGTTTTGGAAAGGCTGCCAAAGCTGCGTAAACTTCGAGATTTTAAAAATGAAGGAACGCAAAAACTGTATGTGTACAGCTATGCTTTACGATCCGGCAGAGAAGAAACATGAGGTAGCCAAGCAATTTGCCGAAGAACTGCAAAAGAAACCCAAATTATACGAGCGCTTTATGCGCATTAAGCAGCGTTTAGTTGTTAAACCTAAGCCGAAAACTGGCTTAAAAGCCATTTTATTTTTATTTACCTTTTTATTTAAATAGCATGAAAAAAGTTGTTTTAGCATTTAGCGGAGGCTTAGATACCTCATTTTGTTGTATTTACCTGGCACAAGACCGTGGATTAGAAGTTCATTCAGTAATTGTAAATACTGGTGGTTTTTCTGATGAAGAGTTACAGGAAATTGAGAAAAGAGCATATGCTTTAGGCGTAAAATCGCATGCTGTTGTAGATGAAACTGAAAGTTACTATGAAGGATGTATTAAGTACCTGGTTTTTGGTAACGTATTAAAAAATGCTACTTATCCATTATCGGTAAGTGCTGAGCGTGTTAGTCAGGCAACAGCTATTGCCAACTATGTGAAAAACATTGGTGCAGATTATGTAGCTCATGGAAGTACCGGTGCAGGTAACGATCAGGTACGTTTCGATATGATCTTCAATATCCTTATCCCAGGGGTTGAAATCATCACCCCAATTAGAGATTTAAAATTATCCCGCGAAGCGGAAATAGAATATTTAGCACAACATGGTGTAGAATATAGTGCAGAGAAAGCCAGATACTCAATCAACAAAGGTTTATGGGGAACTTCGGTAGGAGGAAAGGAAACTTTAACTTCTCACGAAACTTTACCGGAAAGCGCCTGGCCAACGCAGGTTTCGGAAACTGAATCTCGTAGGGTAGAATTAACCTTCGAAAAAGGTGAACTGGTTGCTATTGATGGTGAAAAATTAGCGCCTGTTAGGGCTATTCAAAAATTACAGGCAATCGCTCAACCTTTCGGCATCGGTAGAGATATCCACGTTGGCGATACCATTATTGGCATTAAAGGCCGCGTAGGTTTTGAGGCGGCTGGCCCCATTATCATTATCAAAGCACACCATACTTTAGAAAAGCACACCTTAACCAAATGGCAGTTAAGCTGGAAAGAACAGCTATCTTCTTTCTATGGTAACTGGTTGCACGAAGGTCAGTTCCACGATCCGATTATGCGGAATATTGAAGCTTTTTTAACTGATACACAAAAATTTGTGAGCGGTAAAGTATTTGTAGAGTTGTTACCATACCGTTTCCAGGTTATCGGAATTGAATCAAACCATGATTTAATGAGCAATAAATTTGGTAGCTATGGCGAAATGAATAATGCCTGGAGCGGAGAAGACGTTAAAGGTTTCTCTAAAATATTTGGTAACCAGGTAATGATCTGGCATAAAGTAAATAACGAGGCATAGCCTCAAAGGTAGAAGGTAGAGGGTTTAAGCTTTAAAGCTGCATTAGCATTTAAACCTTATACCTTAGGCCTCAAACCCTAAACCTTTTTAAATATGAAAATTAAAGCAGGAATAATTGGTGGTGCGGGTTACACTGGAGGCGAAATGTTACGTATTTTGGTTAACCACCCAAATGTTGAAATTGCTTTCGTAAACAGTACAAGCAACGCCGGAAACTTAATTTCTGATGTACATACTGACTTAATTGGCGATACGGATTTAAAATTCGTAAGCGATATTCCGCAGGATATCGACGTGCTTTTCCTTTGTGTTGGCCATGGCGATGCGAAGAAGTTTTTAGCCGCTAATCCAATTAACGATAACATTAAAATTATCGATTTGTCACAGGATTTCAGGTTGCATGCAAATGCTAACTTTTCGAGCAAAGACTTTGTTTACGGATTACCCGAACTAAACCGCGATAAAATTAAAGCAGCTAAAAATATTGCTAACCCTGGCTGTTTTGCAACTTGTATCCAATTGGGCTTGTTGCCTTTGGCTTCAAAAGGTTTGATCAAGAATGAAGTTCATATCAATGCAACTACGGGATCTACCGGTGCAGGACAAAGTTTGTCTACAACCTCGCACTTCAGCTGGAGAAACAATAATCTTTCGATTTATAAAGCATTCGAACACCAGCATCTGAATGAGATAACCGAGAGTTTGTTGCAGTTGCAACCGTCACTTTCTGAAGCTTTAAGTTTTATCCCACAGCGTGGTGCATTTACCAGAGGTATTTTAGCTGCCATGTACCTCGAAAGTGATTTAAGTTTAGAAGAAGCACAAAACATTTACGAAGCATACTACAGTGCTCATCCATTTACACATGTAAGCCGGAAAAACATCGATTTAAAACAGGTTGTGAACACCAACAAGGCATTGGTACATATAGAAAAACACGGTGGTAAATTATTTATCATCAGTATTATTGATAACCTGTTAAAAGGTGCCAGCGGACAAGCAGTTCAGAATATGAATTTAATGTTCGGCTTGGATGAAACAGCAGGACTTAAGTTAAAAGCAGCCAACTTTTAATTAAGGTAAAGGGTGTAGGGTTTAAGGCGTAAGGTAAAGCAATGAGAGACTACAAAAAACTTGACGTTTGGAAAAAGGCACATGAATTGAATATGTTCATCAAAAAGAATATTGCAACTCAATTTCCAAAAGAGGAGAGATTTGAATTGACCTCACAACTTACCCGGGCTTCCTTATCTATACCCTTGAATATTGTTGAAGGATGTGGAAGATTTACAGATAAAGATTTTGCGCACTTTCTTGATAATGCTTTAGGTTCTGCCAACGAGATAGATTATTGTTGTTTATGTGCTTCTGAATTAAAGTATATAAGTGAAGATGATTATCTAAAAGTAAACCAATCAATTAACGAAGTTAGGGCAATGCTAATTTCATTTTTAAAATTTTTGAGAAGTGGAGGGAAAAAACCTTAAACCCTACGCCTCAAACCTTATACCTCAAAAAAAATGCAACTATTCGACGTTTACCCACTTAACGATATAGAAATAATCAAAGCAGCAGGCAGTAATGTTTGGGATGCTAATGATCAGCAATATTTAGATTTGTATGGCGGTCATGCTGTAATTTCAATCGGGCATACCAACCCGCACTATGTAAACCGCTTAACCGATCAATTAAATAAAGTTGGTTTTTATTCAAATTCAGTAAAAATTCCTTTGCAGGTTCAGCTTGCAGAATTATTGGGAACTGTTTCTGGTAAAAAAGACTTTCAACTTTTTTTATGTAATTCTGGAGCTGAGGCAAATGAAAATGCTTTAAAATTGGCTTCATTTTATAACGGAAGAAAAAAGGTAATTGCTTTTACGGGTGCTTTCCACGGACGTACATCTTTGGCAGTCGCTGTAACGGATAATCCTAAAATTGTGGCACCGGTTAACCAGACCGAGAATGTAATCTTTTTGCCTTTTAATAATGAGGTTGCATTAGAAGAAACTTTTAAAGCACAGGGCAATGAAATTTCGGCTGTTATTATTGAAGGCATTCAAGGTGTAGGCGGCATTAAAGAAGCTTCGAAAAGTTTCTTGCAGAAAATCCGTTCACTTTGTGATGAATATAATGCAGTTTACATTGCCGATAGTGTACAATGCGGCTATGGTAGAACTGGTACTTTTTACTCGCACGATTACGCTGGGGTTGAAGCAGATGTTTATACCATGGCGAAAGGAATGGGTAACGGTTTTCCGGTAGCTGGGATTTCTATTGCGCCTAAATTTAAACCTTGGCATGGAGAGTTGGGTACAACTTTCGGTGGCAACCATTTAGCTTGTGCTGCTGCTTTAGCTGTTTTAGAGGTAATGCAACAAGAGAACCTGATGAAAAATGCTGAAGAGGTGGGCAGTTACTTAATTGCCGAATTAAAGAAATTTGAGCAGGTAGTAGAAGTACGTGGCCGTGGATTAATGATCGGTATCGAGCTACCTGCCGAACTGGCGCATGTTAAAAAAGAATTATTATTTACACACCATATCTTTACTGGCGAGGCAAAACCGAACGTGATCCGTTTATTGCCTGCCTTAAATTTAACAAAAGCACATGCTGATGAGTTTTTAGCAGCTTTTGAAAAAGCGGTAAAAGGTGTAGGGCATAAGGTTTAGGGTGATGAGAGACTATAAAAAACTTGACGTTTGGAAAAAAGCTCATGAATTAAATATGTTCATCAAGAAAGATATTGCGATTAGATTTCCAAAAGAAGAAAGGTTTGAATTAACGTCTCAATTAACTAGAGCAGTACTATCTATACCTTTAAATATTGTTGAAGGATATAGAAGATTACCGATAAAGATTTTGCCCATTTTTTAGATACAGCGTTGGGCTCAACTAATAAAATTGATTATTGTTGTTTATGTGCTTCAGAATTAAAATACATAAGCGAAGAAGAATATTTAAAAGTTAACCAAGCAATTAATGAAGTTAGGGCAATGCTAATTTCTTTTTTGAAATTTTTAAGAGCAGGTGGAAAGGAAAAACCTTAAACCTTACACCTTAAACCTTATACCTTAATATGAAACTTTTCACTTCCGTACACGATGTTCCAAGCATCAAACAGTTTGTAAATGATGCGCTAGCGTTAAAGGCGAATCCTTATGCGCACCAAGATTTAGGTAAGAACAAAACCTTAGGTTTAGTTTTTATGAATCCAAGTTTACGTACCCGGTTAAGTACCCAAAAAGCGGCCTTAAACTTAGGTATGAATGTAATGGTGATGAATCTGGATAAAGAAGGCTGGGCTTTAGAAACACAGGATGGTGTAGTGATGAATGGCTCGACAGTTGAACATATCCGCGAAGCTGCTGCGGTGATGGGCCAATACTGCGATATTTTAGGCTTGCGTTCTTTTCCAAAACTGAATAACCGCGAGGAAGATTATAGCGAAGATTTCTTCAATAAATTCGTTAAATATTGTGCCGTGCCTGTAGTGAGTTTAGAGAGTGCAACACGTCACCCACTACAAAGCTTTGCCGATATTATTACCATCCACGAAACCTGGACAAAGAAACCCGATGGACGCAAACCAAAGGTAGTTTTGGCTTGGGCGCCTCATGTAAAGGCTTTACCTCAGGCAGTACCAAATTCTTTTGCAGAGTGGATGTGCAAAGCTCAGGCAGAAGGGATGATCGATTTTACCATTGCGCAACCAGAGGGTTATGAACTTTCGGAAGATTTTACGCCTAATGCCGATATTCAGTATAATTTAGAAGAGGCTTTAGCTGGTGCTGATTATGTGTATGTGAAAAACTGGAGTAGTTATAAAGAGTACGGTAAAGTGTTGACTTATCCTGATGGCTGGATGATGAATAATGATAAACTGAAATTCACAAACGATGCTAAAGTGATGCACTGTTTGCCAGTTCGTCGGGATTTAGAATTATCGTCTGAGATTTTGGATGGACCAAATTCATTGGTTATTCATGAAGCCGGAAACCGTTTATGGGCAGCACAGGCGGTGATTAAAGCGATGTTGGAGGAATTGAAATAGCATTAGCTGGATGGGAAAGCCAATGAAAAATATAACAACAGATTTTAAGCAGATTATTTTGCTTATTACAGAAGCCCGGAACCGGGTTTACAGTAAAGCGAATGCAGAACTGGTGATGTTATATTTTAATGTTGGCAAAATCGTTTCAGAAAAAGTGGTTAACGGTAAGTGGGGCGACGGAACCGTAAATGATTTAGCAGATTATATCGCAGAGAAACAGCCTGTGTTAAAAGGATTTAACCGCCGTGGGCTTTATAGGATGAAACAATTTTATGAAGTTTACGGTGATAACGAAATTGTGTCAACACTGTTGACACAATTTCAAGATGCTGATGATAAGTCTGATAGATTTGTGACAACAGTGTTGACACAAATACCGTGGTCTTCTCATTTACACATTTTAAACAAAACAAAAACTATAGAAGAAAAGTTATTTTATATCTATAATTCTATCAAAGAAAAATTATCGGTAAGAGAACTTGAGCGCCAATTAAATTCTGCTACTTTTGAACGGACTATGCTTGGTAATAAGTTTAGTTTCGCAATGACGAAACAACTGCCCCAAGGAATTTTTAAAGATCCCTATATTTTTGAGTTTTTAGCTTTACCCGAAATTCATTCAGAAAACGATCTGCAGCAAGCATTAATTAAAAACCTGCAAAATTTCATATTGGAAATGGGCAAAGGTTTTACTTATATGGGCAGCGAATATAGATTGCAGGTAGGTAATAAAGATTACTATACAGATTTGTTATTTTACCATCGGGATTTGCAGTGCATGGTTTTGTTTGAGTTGAAGATAGAAGAATTTCAACCTGAGTTTTTGGGAAAATTAAACTTTTATCTTGAAGCATTGGATCGAGATGTTAAGCGGCCTCATGAAAATCCCAGTATTGGTGTTTTATTGTGTAAAGGTAAAGATGTTGAAGTCGTGGAATATGCCTTGGCCAGAAACTTGTCGCCAGCACTAATTGCCGATTATGAAACTAAACTAATCGATAAAAAGTTGCTAGCAGAAAAACTACATCAACTTTCAGAAATTTTTTATAGAAATGAAGAATAAACAACTCACTATCATAAAAATCGGCGGAAACGTAATCGATAATTCCGAAAACCTACACCAGTTTTTATTGGATTTTACGGCATTGCCAGGAGATAAAATCCTGGTGCATGGCGGGGGTAAAATTGCGACTGAACTGAGTGAATCGTTGGGCATTGAAGCCAAAATGGTTGAAGGGAGAAGAATCACCGATATCGAAACACTACGTATTGTAACGATGGTTTACGCCGGACTGATCAATAAAAATATGGTTGCCCAACTACAGGCCAAAGGAAGTAATGCGATTGGTTTAACCGGCGCAGACGGTAATATCATTAAAGCGAAAAAAAGGCCTGTTAGTACCAAAACTTATGGTGCAGAGGCAGGCCCTATGGCAGGTGCAGTTATTGATTACGGCTTTGTGGGCGATTTAGATGAAAATTCTGTTTCAGCGAATACTTTAGGCGCTTTATTAAATGCTGGCTTTGTTCCGGTTTTATGTGCCATTACACATGATGGTGATACCCAGCTTTTAAATACCAATGCCGATACCATTGCCTCTTCTGTTGCTGTGGCTATGTCAAGTTTATATGAAACGCGTTTGGTATATTGCTTTGAGAAAAAAGGGGTACTTAGAGACGTTAATGATGACGCTTCTGTTGTAAGAGAAATTAAAGCTGATGAGTTTGAAGGTTTAAAAGCCGATGGAACTGTGCAAGGTGGAATGATCCCTAAACTGCATAATGCCTTTGAAGCGATTAAGAAAGGAGTTTCTGCAGTTTATATCGGTAAGGCCGATGAACTTGATGAGCTTGAAGAAGGAACCTTTGGGACTAAGATGTTAAAGTAAGTTTTTAACCACCAAGACACGAAGAACACAAAGGATTATTAATCTATTTAGTGTCCTTGCGCTTTAGTGGTAAAAAGTTTTGCCCTGGTATGGAAAAGAAACCGATTAATTGCTGACTTTGCCATCTAAACCTGATAGTAGTGAAAAGCTCCCGATTTTTCATTGGGACTTGCAACGGATAGCAGGACTGAACATCAATAGAATTGCTGAAATTGCTTTTCAAAAGGAAACATAAATCTGTATAATCAATTAATCTGTGTAACTAACCCGCAGGAAAATTAATAATCATGACAAAAAAAATAGCCATAATTGGTAGCGGAAATATCGGTTTATCTTTAGCGAAAGGTTTGGTGAAAGCCAGCTTTGCCCAAGCTGCCGACATTACGCTTACCCGTAGAAACATCGACCATTTAAAATCTTTTGCCGAAGCCGGTTTTAATGTAAGCAATAACAATAAACAGGCTGTAGTTGATGCTGATGTTGTGATTTTGGCTGTTCTGCCACAACAATTAAATACCGTTTTAGACGAAATCCAAACTTCAATTGTTCCGGCCAAACATTTGGTTATTTCGGTGATTTCTGGCGTGAGCTGTGCTGCGGTTAGAGAAAAATTAGGCGACGATGTTGAGGTAATCAGGGTGATGCCTAACACGGCAATTGCTATTGGTCAATCGATGACTTGCATGGCCAGCGATAATGCATCAGCAGAAAATATTGCAAGTGTGACTAAAATGTTCGAAACAGTAGGCTCAGTGGTGAAAATTAATGAAGACTTAATGACTTCGGCAACAGCACTTTGTGCCTGCGGGATTGCGTTCTTTTTAAGGGCAATCAGGGCTGCATCGCAAGGTGGAGTAGAAATCGGTTTTCATGCTGACGAAGCTTTAAAAATGGCAGTTCAAACGGCTAAAGGAGCGGCCGATTTGCTTTTATTACATGGAACACACCCTGAATCAGAAATAGATAAAGTAACTTCGCCGAAAGGTTGTACCATAGCAGGTTTAAATGAAATGGAACATAACGGTTTTAGCTCATCATTGATAAAAGGTATTAAACTTTCGGCTTTAAAAGCAGGGAATCTGTATACTAAAGAAGGTTAAAGGTGTAGGGTTTAGGGCATAAGGTCTTAATTACAAACATAAAACTGAAAGCCAAAATAAAGGTAGAAAGTTTAAAGACAGGTTTAGTCTTGATACTTGATACTAATTACTTGATACTATGTTATTAGAAAATATACAAAAAGAAAGTCTGGATTTATTGCGACAGTTGATCCGAATCCAGTCTTTTAGTAAAGAAGAAGATCGAACGGCGAATTTAATTGCGCAGTTTTTGGAGGAGAGAGGGGTTAAGACTCAGCGTAAAATGAATAACGTTTGGGCTTACAACAAACATTTTGATCCGGCTAAGCCAACACTTTTGTTGAATTCACATCACGATACGGTTAAGCCTAATTCTGGTTACACCCGCGATCCTTATGATGCTGCAATTGAAGGTGATAAACTGTTTGGTTTGGGCAGTAATGATGCAGGTGGTTGTTTAGTGTCGCTAATTGGTACATTTTTATACTACTACGAACAAGAAGGTTTAAAATATAACATCTGTTTGGCAGCGACTGCTGAGGAAGAAATTTCTGGTAACAATGGTTTAGAACTGGTTCTGCCTGATTTAGGTGAGCTTGAATTTGGAATTGTAGGCGAGCCTACAGAAATGAATTTAGCCATTGCAGAACGTGGCTTGTTGGTGTTGGATTGTGTATCGCATGGAAAAGCTGGTCATGCGGCACGTGAAGAAGGAGAAAATGCAATTTACAAAGCATTAAAAGATATCGAATGGTTTAGAAACTATCAGTTTCCAAAAGTATCCGAAGTTTTCGGGCCATTAAAAATGACGGTTACGATTATCAACGCTGGTTCACAGCATAACGTTGTTCCGGCAAATTGTACTTTTACGGTTGATGTTCGCGTAACAGATGCATACACTAATGAAGAGGTTTTAGAGATCATCAGGGCAAATGTTGATTGTGATGTTACCCCACGGTCTATCCGCTTAAAACCCTCGTCGATTGATAAAAACCATCCGGTTGTTCAGGCCGGTGTTGCCCTTGGAAAAACTACTTATGGTTCACCTACTACTTCCGATCAGGCATTGTTGGATATCCCATCGGTAAAATGTGGCCCAGGGTTTTCTGGCCGCTCGCACATGGCTGATGAGTTTTTATATGTTAGAGAAGTAGCCGAAGGAGTTGAGGGATATGTTAATATGTTAAAACCGGTAATCAACGGTAAATAATTAAATCAATTTTATTTTTATGAAAAAAACGCTCTTCTTTTTATCTCTTTTTTTATTATTTCAAACAGCTAAAGCTCAAGATACAAGTGTTGAAAAATCGGTTTTTGGTGCACAGATTGGGTTTTTAGGCATATGGGTGCACAACGAAGCCCGGTTATCGGATCAGATTGCCTTAAGAACTGAACTAGGTTTTGACAGCGGAATATGGGGCGGTTCTTTTTATGATAAAACGGGTTATGTATTTACACCTGTTATTACAGCCGAACCGAGATGGTATTATAACTTGGATAACAGGAAAGCAAAATCGAAAAGAATTGACGGTAACAGCGGAAATTTTCTTTCGTTAAAAACGAGTTATCACCCCGATTGGTTCGTGATTTCAAACTACGAAAATATTAGTATTGTAAGTGATTTATCAATTGTGCCAACCTGGGGAATCAGACGGAATATAGGTAAACATTTTAATTACGAAGCAGGTATTGGATTAGGCTATAGAAGAATTTTTGCAAAAAGCGCGGGTTACTTAAAAGATGAAGATGATCTTGCCGTTAACCTGCATTTGAGAATTGGTTATCGACTATAAAAAAGAATATTAAAACAAAAATGGCATTTCAGTTCTGAAATGCCATTTTTGTTTTTGCTGGTTATTTATTGTCCTCAGCTTCAAAAGCCCGGGCTTCTAAGTGTTTTTCCATATCTAACCGGTTTACACCTTTACTCCACCATTCGGGAGCAGATTTTCCTTTAAGCATATAATCGAAATACTCCATCATCCGTACGGCATAATCTTTACGGTTTGGTAATTTTGCTATTCCGTGATTTTCACCGCGATAGGTAATCATCACAACTGGTTTGTTTAACCTTCTTAAGCCGTTGTAATATTCAATACCCTGGGTAAAATCTACAGCCCCATCTTTATCATTGTGTAAAAGCAATAACGGGGTTTGTACTTTTTTGATGTGATACACTGGAGAGTTGCGTGCGAAAGCATCCCAGTTGTCCCAATAACCAGGCGTTAACCTACCTTGGCTGGCTTCGAAAATGGCTTGGTTTGTGCCTCCGCTATTCCAGTAAATTAAGCTGTACATGCTGATCATGTTGGTTAAAGGTGCTCCAGCTGCGGCCGCTTTAAAAATATTGGTTTGAGTAATTAAAAATGAAGTTTGATAACCACCCCATGAGTGACCATGGATAGCCACATTTTTTTCGTCAACAATTCCGGTGGCAATGGCTGCTTTCACTGCAGGTACTACGCAGGCAACGGCCGACATGCCCGGATCATTTAGCTTATATTTTATATCTGGCATTAAAACCGCATATCCATTGCTGGTGTACATCGCTTTATTGAAACCTCCACCAGGAAATGTAGGCATGGTATAAGTATTCAGGTCATCAGTTAATCTTTCATAAATGTATGTAATGGTAGGATAAGCCTTTCCGGGAATATAATTGGCAGGTAAATAAATGGCCGCTTGTAAGCTATCGCCATTTGCACTCACATAGTCAATTAGTTTTACACCTGATGACCATGCATATTTGGCCTGATCTGGAGTATTTGTGGTTACTTTTTTGGCAGTACTTAAATCGCCCGCTGTACTTACATAATAATCAGGAGATTGCTGAAAATTACTTTTGGTATAGGTAAAAACTTTAGCTTGTTCGGCTTTTGAAAAACTTTGGTAAGCATTGTCATCCAGGAACAAGATATTGATCTTAGATTTACCTGCAGGTAAAATCCCAATGCCGTTTTTCTTGTTTTTGGTATTAAATACTGCAAAATACTGGTCTTTGCTTAAATCAGCACCTTTTTCATCTGCATCAACGCGGAAACGGGTGACTACTTCGGTTTTCTTGTTTTTCCAATTATCAGATAGCGGAGTAACACTATTCCCGTCAGCAGAGATTTTCCATAAATCGTAATTGTCTTTAATCAATGCGTACTTAGAATCAGCTGACCAGCCCAGGTTTTGTGTGGCTGGTTTTATTACATTATGGTCATCCAATTCATCAACAAAAGAAGATTTAATCTTGCCGGTGAGATTAGCCGTTTTTCCGCTTTCTAAATTGATGCTATAAAATACACCGTCAACATAATAACTGGCTAAATTTCCGTTTGGTGCAACTACAAGCCTTCCTCCGTTAGAGGCATACATTTTTTCAAATAGTAATTTCTTGCCAAAGGTTTTAAGGTTGATCAGATAAACGTCAACATAACTTTGCCCATCTAAATTTCCCATCAGTTCATATTTCGAATTATCGTACCCAATCGCGTATAAACTTTTCGGGTTTACACTAACTGAGCGCATATTGCTGTCTGCAAGCTGGATGAATTTTTTATCCGCAATGCGATAAGCACTTAAATAACTAAAGTTTTTATCACGCATTTCTTGCGTTTGTTGGGCCGATTGTAATCTCTTATCCTGCCAATTCCAGATAATCATATCAGGTTTCTCGATATCATCTTTTTTAACCTCAGGTTTTGCCTTAGCTAAAGTATCTGATTTCTTATCCTCCTTTTTTTCATCTTTCTTTTCTTCCTTTTTGGTTAATGTATTAACGCCAAGGAACAACACGGTTTGATCGTCAGACCAGAATGGGGTAGCATTGATGTTGATGCCCATATTGGCTGGGAATATTTTGTCGTCAATACCATTGTATATTACTTTGTTTGTTAAATCTCCGTTGATTTTGTTAAAACCGAGCATGCTGTAAACGTCATCTTTATATTTGTCGTTTTTATTAGCTTTTAGCAAGGCAAACGCAGTTCCCTGTTCATTCCACCCAAGTTTCTGGTAAACAGCTTTATCATTATCAAGTGCAGTGGTAATGCCTGTTTTCATATCACGTAAGAAAATACCGTTTCCATTTTGCCCTGCTGCATCGATAACATATGCAAACTGGTTTCCTGTTTTGTTAAATGCAAACTCTGAAACATTACCGAGGTTGTAACTTTTTTTGGTGATAAGATTGTAAAGCAGTACATCGGTACCTTTTGGTGCATCTTTCTCTTTAGAAGCATTTTCTGCCGGAGCAAATTGGATGGCAATCCATTCAGGTGATTTCTCAGAAAAGCTAAAACTTTTTACCTTTTCGAAAGTCGTCTGTTTGTTATCACTCAGCGAAACCAATAAGAGTTTATCATAAACCGGTTTGTTTGTTTTCTTCGCTGCTTTGGCTTCGCTATCCTTAAGTGCAACTTTAAAAGCAGCAAATTTTGAATCGTTTGAAAATGAGATGCTATTAGCCGTTGCACCAATTGGGTAGTTGCGGCTTAAAGTATCATTGGTTTTTCTGATCGTCATCTTTAGATCTCCCTCAACCGGTCCGCTGGCCAGGGCAATCCATTCACCGTTGGGCGATAAGGTAGCAGGTCTGTTAAAGGTCCATTTAGAAACATCTTTCCAGCCTAATGCTGGTTTTTCCTGTGCCTGCAGATTGTGTATTACAAGCATGAAAAAAACGGTGGAGAACAGTTTTAGGGATTTCATAATAAGTTTAAGTTTATACGAAAATAAGCTTTTAAACCAAGAATTATGAGTAGCCATATAAAATTGAGTTTATTGGCGTTTTAATGTGCATTACAATCAATCTCATTCCTGATTTCTAATGTATTTGTTGTACTTTTGCGGGTATTTCGACTGCCTTTGTGCAGGTATAAAATAGAGCAATCACAAGAATGAAAATCTGGCAAAAAAATATAGATGTAAATCAGTTTGTAGAGCGTTTTACGGTTGGTAAAGACCGTGAACTGGATCTGCAAATGGCAAAGTTTGATGTATTGGGTTCTTTGGCGCATACACAGATGTTAGAAACCATTAATTTGCTAACAGCTGAAGAACTGAAGACGGTTCAACAAGAGTTGAAAAACATTTACGCTGAAATTGAAGCTGGAAATTTCACCATCGAAGACAGTGTAGAAGATGTACACTCACAGGTGGAGTGGTTGCTTACGCAGCGTATTGGCGAAGCAGGCAAGAAAATCCATAGTGGCCGGTCGCGCAACGATCAGGTGCTGGTTGATTTGAAACTGTTCTTTAGGGCTTGCATCGAAGATATGGTTGGCCAAACTTCAACTTTGTTTAATGAACTAATTGAGCTGAGCAATACGCACAAAGATAAATTGATGCCTGGCTATACACATTTGCAGATTGCTATGCCATCGTCTTTTGGCTTGTGGTTTGGGGCTTATGCCGAAAGCCTGGCAGATGATATGGAGCTGATGTTGGCTGCCTGGAAAATCTGCAATAAAAATCCTCTGGGCTCTGCAGCAGGTTATGGCTCGTCATTCCCTTTAAACAGGACTTTGACAACTAATTTGCTGGGTTTTGAAAGCTTAAACTATAATGTAGTTTATGCGCAGATGGGCAGAGGTAAAACGGAAAGAATTTTAGCTCAGGCAATGAGTGCAGTTGCAGCAACTTTAGCTAAAATGGCGATGGATGTGTGTTTGTTCATCAATCAAAATTTCGGATTTATTAGTTTTCCGGCAGAGCTTACCACAGGTTCGAGTATTATGCCACACAAGAAAAACCCTGATGTTTTTGAGTTGATCCGTTCGCGTTGCAATAAAATTCAGGCTTTGCCGAATGAAATTGCCATGATGATTACCAATCTGCCATCAGGTTATCACCGCGATTTGCAATTGCTAAAAGAAAATTTATTTCCGGCGATTACTTCTTTAAACGAATGTTTGGAGATCGCTACTTTTATGTTCCAGAACATCACGATAAAGGATGATATTTTGAAAGATAAAAAATACGATTACCTGTTTAGCGTTGAAGTAGTGAATGATCTGGCGCTCCAAGGTGTTCCATTTAGAGAGGCTTATAAAATTGTTGGCGAACAGATAGAAAATGGTAGTTTTGCACCATCTGGCCAAATACATCATACGCATGAGGGAAGCATCGGCAACCTTTGTAACGAGCAGATTGCAGCAGCAATGCATGGGGTATTATCTCAGTTTGGCTTCGGAAAAGTGAATAAAGCAATAGAAGATTTAATTCGCTAATTATAAAGGTGATAATAAATAATAATATATGAAAGTTTCAGTATTAGCCAGTTCATTAATTGGCTCAGAAATTATAAAAATCGGTAATGAAGTTAACGAAATGAAGCGTAAAGGTGCTTCAATCGCTAATTTAACCATAGGCGATTTTGACGCAAACATTTACCCAATCCCAACTGAATTAAAAGCTGGAATTGTTGATGCGTACAATGCCAACCAAACCAATTATCCGCCTGCTGATGGTGTTTTGCCTTTGCGCGAAACGGTTTCAGAATTATTAAAGGATAGATTTGGGTTGGAGTACAACACCAATAGCATTTTAGTTTCTGGCGGTTCACGTCCGTTAATTTATGCTACTTACCTGGCTTTGATCGATCCTGGAGATACTGTGGTTTTCCCCGCTCCATCTTGGAACAACAACCACTATTCTCACTTAACTTCGGCAAAAACAATTGCGGTAGAAACTGATGCTGCGCATAATTTTATGCCAACAGCAGCGCAATTAAAACCGCATTTAAAAGGAGCAACTTTATTGGCCTTGTGTTCGCCATTAAACCCAACAGGAACCATGTTTGATGCAGATTCCTTAGCTGAAATCTGTGATGCCGTTTTAGAAGAAAATGCCTCACGTGGAGCTGATGAAAAACCGTTATACATGATGTATGATCAGATTTATTCGCTTTTAACTTTCGGAAAAGAGCATGTAAACCCAGTTTCTTTGCGCCCTGCAATGCGTCCTTTTACCGTTTTTGTTGATGGTAGCTCGAAATGTTTGGCTGCAACGGGTGTACGTGTAGGCTGGGGTTTTGGTCCGGAGGATATTATCAATAGAATGAAAGCTTTGGTCGGTCATATGGGTGCCTGGGCGCCAAAAGCCGAGCAAGTGGCTATGTCTAATTATTTTAACGATAAAGCACAGGTTGATAATTTTTTGACAAGTTTTAAAGGCCAGATTCAAGATAGCTTAAACGCACTTTATAATGGCTTTAACGAATTAAAAGCTGAGGGTTTTAATGTTGATGCTGTTGAACCAATGGGTGCAATTTATTTAACAATCAAAATTGATTATATCGGGAAAACTACTGAAGATGGTCAGCTTTTAAAAGACAGTGCAGATGTAAATTTTTACCTGATCAAAGAAGCCGGAGCAGCTTTGGTTCCATTCTCTGCGTTTGGAAATGAAGACAGTATGCCTTGGTTCAGGGCTTCGGTTGGGGCTTGTACCTTGCAGGATATCAAAGATATGTTACCAAGGATTAAAACCGCTTTGAGTAAGTTAAAATAAGATTCTAAGCATATAAGAAAACCTCTACAGTTAATTTGAAGAGGTTTTTTTATTCTAATTAATTTCTACAAATGATCGTCATTGCGAGGCACGAAGCAATCCTAACGCGGTCGCTATGACCTTAAGTTATAAGATTGCTTCGTCGTTCCTTCTCGCAATGACGATTTAACTTCCGACTAAGGACTTTGGACTCAAGACCCCAAACTTAAAAACTTCCAACTAGTCCTCTCTACTTCCATCATCAGCCATTCTCACCATTTTTGGTTCAAATTTGGCCACTACATCAACCAGTTCAGTTTGTGCTGCCATCACTTTGTTAATGTCTTTATAGGCCATTGGCGCTTCATCTAAACCTGCTCCGATTAAGGTAACGTTATGATCTTTTAAAATGGCTTTCATATCCGATTTGGTAATCGATTGAATCGCTTTGGTTCGGCTCATTTGACGTCCTGCTCCATGAGATGCTGAATTGATCGCACTCATTTCGCCTTTTCCCCTAACCAAAAATCCTGGAGCGGTCATACTTCCTGGAATAATCCCCATCACACCTTTACCTGCAGGTGTAGCACCCTTTCGGTGCACAATTACTTCTTCCCCATCAAACATTTCTTTCCATGCAAAATTATGGTGGTTTTCTACCTTGGCCAAAACTTTAGCACCAATCGCTTTGGTTAATCTTTTATGGATCACTTCATGACAGGCAGAAGCATAATCGCCAGCCAAGTTCATGGCAATCCAATACTCTTGTCCTTCGGCAGAATTTAGATCTAAATAAGCCAGGTTTGCAGCCTCTTTTGGGAGTTTACAGATCTCTTTTGCCAGTTTGGTGTAATGACCTGCAATGGTTGCGCCAAAACCACGGGAACCCGAATGGGTCAATAATGCTACGTAACGGCCTTTATCGATATTTAAAATCTCGTCGCGTTCGACAAAATCAATAATCCCCCATTCTACAAAGTGATTTCCACCACCCGAAGTCCCCAGTTGTGCCCAAGCTTTTCCGTGTAAATTTTTAAGAAAGGGCGTGGAGTTAAATGCGTCATTTTCTAAAACGTCATGATCAGCTCTTTCATTACCTTTAAAATTTTGACCTGCACCAAATTTGGTGAAAGCAATTAACTCGCGTTTATACATTGCATCTTTCCCGAAATAATGTTTCTCTGGGATATCGAAAATACTTAGAGCCATTCTACAACCGATATCTACCCCTACACCATAAGGGATAATTGTATTTCTGGTGGCCAATACACCGCCAATGGGCAAACCATAGCCCTGGTGGGCATCAGGCATTAATGCCCCGGCTACCGAAACAGGCAATTTCATGGCAATATCCATTTGATTTCTGGCTCCTTCTTCTATATAATCAGCACCAAAAATTGAATAGTCCTTAGCGTTTTTGATCAATTCAATGGTTCCATCTGATTTTGGATTGGCTTCCTCGATCACAGCGGTTGCCAATACATTTAATATTTCGTCATCCAAAAAACTTTCCGGATAATCTTTTACTTTTTTAAATAAGGCCAGTAATTCTTTTTCCTCAATATCCGCAAAATTTTCTTTTAGGATATCTAAAGCCAGGCCTACTATTTTTCCTTCGGAATAACCTATTTCTATAAGGTCTTTCCCTGTTATGTTGTTGTTCATTTTATTTCTTGTTCAATCCCCGGCAGGTAATACTCACCTAACCGAGGGGGTTTCTAAATTTAATTTATTTTACGAAGATTTGTTTCAATTGATCTACAATTTGTCCACTACCCGATAAGCTGATGTTGTTGATTTTTTCTGCGATTTTCTCCACATACTCCATCTCTTTCAACTTATACAACATAGCATTGTCTTCCATCAATTTAGCCGTATTTAACAAACTTCTGGTTGAGGCCGTTTCTTCTCTCCGGGTAATGATATTGGCTTGGGCTCTTTTTTCGGCCACTAAAACCTGGTTCATGATTTCTTTAACATCACCAGGTAAAACGATGTCTTTAACACCACAGTTGGTTAATTTTACACCCAAGTTTTCAACCTTATCCAAGGTGATGGCCATTACCATTTCGGCAATTTTTTCTTTGCTTTCCATCAATTCGTCAAAAGTCATTAAGCCAATACATTCTCTTAACGCCAATTGCATGGTGATGTACAATTGTTTTTCAAATTCTTTGTTCTCCAATAATGCTTTGATGATGTCATCAACTTTATATTGAATACTGAAATTTACCCTCAATTGTGCTTTATCTTTGGTTAAAATTTCTTGTCCGATGATTTCCATATTCAATTGCCTCATATCGGTTTTCAAAATTTGAACAGTCGTACTGTTTTTCCAGTAAACATAGTTTCCTGCTTCCAATACGTTTTCAAATTTACCATCGATAAATAACAAAGCTTTTTCGAAAGATTCTACTTTATAGGCCCTGATGTAATTCAATAATGGTGCTTTCTCTAACAAATTTTTATCAATGCTTTCATCAATTTTGATGTTACTGATATCTACTTTAATAAAGTTATATGCAGACAAACCTTTCCAGACGGCATGTCTGCCAGCCGTTAAAACGTTCTTGAAATTTTTGTTTTGATAAACCAAGGCCAATTCATTATCGGCAACACTTACCAAGTGAATTAAATTCACAAAATCTGTATTTTCCAATAAGATATCCAATTCGGCAACCGTGTAATAGTACTCTTTTGCCATATCATACAAAATCATGTCTTCACCGAAACCTAACCAGTAAGTTCCAGCTGTTAAAACATTTTTTAATTTTCCTTTTTTAAACACCAATCCAACATAATTGGTGTTAATTGTTACTCTTTTCATGTTTTTTTGATGTTAAGATTTATAATTATTTAATTTTTGTTTTACAAGGCATTGCAAAAGCACATTCATTTTTTTCTTGCGGAAGCAAATTGAATCTGGATGTTTTTAAGAATGAAATCAAGCTTTAGCAAGTAGGTAAATCCGAGGACTTAAATAAATTTTTCAGCGAGATTTGATTTTTAAATCAGCTCTTTCATCTTTTTTACTTTCAAAGCAAAAGGCAAATTGCATTTCAGATTTATTAAAAATCTTAAAGCCGAATGCGGTTTTACAATGCTGTTCTTTTGAGCGATTTTAAAAGTTGCTCTTCTTTTTGTTTTGGAGTTTGAGTCCTAAACGCTTACCAATTAGCTATTCCAAGTGATGGTTGGAAGCAGGATTCGAACCTGCATGGTTTTGTTGTTATTCTACCCCTGAATTATTCCGATTGCTCGGAAGTGGGATTCGAACCCACGACACACAACGTGTTTTAGACAATCTATCATAATTCTTATCAGTATATTCTACGCAATTTGCCCGAATACTTTGGGGCTATTCCGAAACCCACAACATTGGATAAGTTTTATTTAGTATTGCCATCCCTTTCGGGATTTCTTTATATCAATCTGATTATGATAACCACTATTAATGTAACCCTGTCCGGCGTATCCCGAACAGGGGCTTCATAAACGAGAGCGCATATCATTTAGAACAGTAAACTGTTTCTGTCAATCATATTGTGTTATTAATATTTATCAAAGAACTTTATCGACTGGCGACATTACAAAGATGCCACCACCACTGCGCGGCCAATTTGCGCAGTGAAATTTATTTTGTTATTAAATCATTAAGTATCTGATAATTAGAGTTATAAATTTAATTTACCCATTATATTTTTACTTTTATCCTTCAATTACGCAGTTGTATTGCGTAGATGATAAATGCTTTGCTATATTTAGTTAAGCTTTTCGATCAGATGTTTTGCTTGAAACTCAAATTGATTAAAAATGGCAGTAAATAAATTGGCGCTTATCCGGTATAAAACCATCGACGATTGTTTGAAGAACCGTTACCGTAAATGGACACTAGATGATCTTATCGAAAAGGTGTCGGCAACCCTGTATGAGCTCGAAGGGATTACCACCGGGGTGAGCAAGCGAACGATTCAGGCAGATATCCAGCTCATGCGGAGTGATAAGCTTGGCTATAATGCGCCGATTGTGGTGAAGGATAAACGCTTTTATGCCTACGAAGATTCTGGTTTTAGTATTACCAAAGCACCGATCAATAACGCTGATGTAGATAAAATGAAAGAAATTGTAGGTGTACTGAAACAGTTTAATGCCTTCAATTATTTCGACGAAATGAGCGATATGATTGCCCGTTTAGAAAATAACCTCTACAAATCGACCAAACAGAGTGGCAATAATATTCAATTGGAAAGTAATAAGCTGGTTAAAGGTTTAGAATGTATTCCGTCCTTGTATCAAGCGGTTTTAAACAAACGATCTTTATTAATAGAATATAAATCTTTCAAGGCGCAACAATCACAACAGGGAATTTACTATCCGTATCTGTTAAAAGAATACCGCAACAGATGGTTTTTGATCTGTAAAGCGAAAAAGCGGCCGGGAATCTTAAATTTGGCATTGGATAGGATAGTAGAATTTCAGGAATTGCCTAACGAAGAGTTTGTAAGTTATCAAGGCGTAGATTTCGATCGGTATTACGATGATTTAATTGGCGTAACCAAAAGCGAACGTGACCGTGCACAGAAAGTGATCCTCGAATTTACAAATGATCATGCGCCTTACGTGGTAACGAAACCGATTCATCAATCGCAAATAGTATTAAGTAAGAACGAGAAAACAACAACTTTTAGGATCGATGTGGTACTAAACTACGAACTGGAGCGCGAAATTTTAGGCTTTGGAGAGTGTGTTAAAGTGCTTTCGCCACGATTGTTGATTTCAAAAATTAAAAAGCGTTTAGAACAAACTTTTAGTCAATACGAAACTAAAGAAGAGATGGATATAAATGAATTTTGAATGATTGAATGAGAGGATGTAGGCAACTCTATTAATAAATTCGCTCATCCAACATTTCCTCATTCAATCATTCTCAAATTCTCTCATTCAATTCTAGCTTTTAAACTCGCTTGTTTTATGGAAGTCGATATCAGGATAGTCCTGTTTTGTTAAATTGATCATGTATTCACTATCCGCCAAATATACCGGATTGGCTTCTTTATCGAAACCGATGTGCTGTTGTTTACGTTTTACAAATTCATCCAGTTTCTTTCTGTCGGTAGAAGTTACCCAGCTCGAACGGGTATAACTTAAGGTACGGAAACGACATTTTGCACCATATTCGTGCTCTAACCTGAAGTTGATTACCTCAAACTGAAGTTCACCCACTGCACCGATCACTTTCCTGTTTCCAGGCTGCATCACGAATAACTGTGCAACTCCTTCGTCGGTTAACTGCTCAATACCTTTTTCCAGTTGTTTGGTACGCATTGGGTCCATATTTTCAACCTCTTTAAAAATAGATGGGGAGAAACTAGGGATACCTTTAAACTGCAGTTTTTCACCTTCGGTTAAAGTATCGCCGATTTTGAAGTTACCACTATCGTATAAACCCACCACATCACCTGGCCATGCCTCTTCAACAATGCTTTTTTCGTTCGCCATAAAGTCCATCGGATTAGAGAATTTTAGTTTCTTATCCTGGCGGGTATGGTAATAAAATTTATTACGTTCAAACTTGCCGGAGCAGATCCTTAGAAAGGCAATCCTGTCGCGGTGTTTAGGATCTAAATTGGCGTGGATCTTAAATACAAAGCCACTGAAATTTTTCTCTTCAACCAATACATCACGCTCTTCAGCTTCACGGTGACGAGGGCTTGGAGCGATATCGATAAATGTATCTAAAAGCTCTTTTATCCCGAAGTTGTTAATCGCACTGCCAAAAAACACTGGTGCAACCAAACCATCGGTATATAAATCCTTATCTATCTTACCGTAGATACCGTCAACCAATTCAACGTCGTCTTTAAGGGTATTGATTTCGTTTTCTTTAAGGTAATTCAGTAAAGATGGATCATTTAAATCGCTTGCCGCCACAACCGAATCGGTTACTTTGGTTTTATCCGAATTGAATAAATTTAAATGTTTGTTATAAATGCTGTAAACACCTTTAAAAGTATGTCCCTGTCCGATAGGCCATGAAAGTGGGCAAAGGCTGATATTTAATTTTTCTTCAATTTCATCCAATAAATCGTAAGCCTCTTTACCTTCACGGTCCATTTTGTTGATGAAGATAATTACCGGGGTGTTGCGCATCCGGCAAACCGACATCAGTTTTTCGGTCTGTTCCTCCACGCCCTTTACACAGTCTACCACCAAAATCACACTATCAACCGCCGATAAAGTTCTGTAGGTATCTTCCGCGAAATCTTTGTGACCAGGTGTATCGAGAATATTGATGCGTTTACCACTATACTCGAAACCCATTACTGAAGTCGCAACCGAGATACCACGCTGCTTTTCGATCTCCATAAAATCGGAGGTATTACTCTGATTTGCTTTGTTCCTTTTTACCGCACCAGCAGTATTAATAGCACCACCAAAAAGTAGAAATTTTTCTGTCAGTGTGGTTTTGCCCGCATCGGGGTGGCTAATAATGGCAAAGGTTTTACGTTTTTCTATTTCAGGGTTAAGCATAATAAAATTTTGGGTATAAAGAGTGATGAAACCTTGTTAAAGGAATTTAACAGCGATAAGATTTGAATATTGTTGTTTCATCAGGCCGCAAAGATAAGGAATTTGCTTAAAGTTTGAATAGGTTAATTGTTTAATTGAAAATAGGTTGCGTGTTTATTGTTTTTGAAAAGCAGTAGCAACGGTTCTTTTGTTATGGCAGGTTTAGGTTACTGCTCCAGTAATTCTATTGAGGGTTTTATTCCCGATAATTAAATACTTTATCTGCTAAACAGGGCTCAAATCAAAAATTATCCAATAAATTTTAAAATTTCTCACTAATCATTGTTTAGTTTTGTGCTAAAATGTTTAGCTTTATTCATCCCTCCGTTTATTGTTGACTAAAATTTTACTGCCGATGCCTACTTTGGAAGAAACTTCTATGCCCGCAGAAATTGCGGCTAAATTCGTTAATTATACCTCAAAACACGTTTTCTTAACCGGAAAAGCAGGAACAGGTAAAACAACTTTTCTACGGAAACTCATTCAGCTTACGCATAAAAAAGCCTTAATTGTGGCACCAACGGGTATTGCTGCAATCAATGCAGCCGGGGTAACTATCCATTCGCTTTTTCAACTTCCTTTTGGGGCTTTTTTCCCTGATGCTGCTGGCGCCTTGATCAATGAAAATATCAATTTTAACTTCAATACGCCCAAAACTTTAGTTAAACACTTAAACATGCAGGGCAATAAGCGCCGCATGTTGCAGGAACTGGAGTTACTTGTTATCGATGAGGTAAGTATGTTGCGGGCCGATATGCTCGATGCCATAGATTTTGCCTTGCGTTATGTACGGAGGAACAGAAACCTTCCATTCGGCGGGGTACAGTTATTGTTTATAGGCGACCTGCACCAGTTACCTCCGGTGGTAAAAAATGACGAGTGGCGCATTATGGCCAAATTTTATAAGAGTATTTATTTCTTCGATGCGCTGGCCCTGCAGGATAATCCACCGGTTTATATCGAACTGGATAAAATTTACCGTCAGGATGATGCTGTTTTTATCGATCTGCTCAACAACCTACGGAACAACAAAATCACCGCACAAGATACAGCCTTGCTCAGGCAGCATTTCAAACAGGATTTTAAACCCTCGGCAGATGAAAATTATATCACTTTAACCACCCATAACAATAAAGCTGATAGCATTAACCGTGAAAGGTTAACACAGCTGAAAACCAAATCTTACTTTTTTGATGCAAAGATTCAGGGTGAATTTAATGAATATGCTTACCCGAATGATAAAAGTTTAGAATTAAAGGTAGGTGCACAGGTAATGTTCATTAAAAATGACATGACTGCCGAAAAGCGGTATTACAATGGTAAGATCGGAGTGGTGCACCACATCGAAAAGGATGTAGTTGAAATCGAACTGCCTGAAGATAAAATGGTGATCCAGATTTCGCCCTACACCTGGGAGAATGTTAAATATAAATTGGATGAAGCAACCAACGAAATTAAAGAAAATGTAGCAGGTTCATTTATTCAATACCCGATTAAGCTGGCCTGGGCCATCACCGTGCATAAAAGTCAAGGTTTAACCTTTGATAAGGCCATTATTGATGTAGGTGATGCTTTTGCACCTGGTCAAGCCTATGTTGCCTTATCGCGTTTACGATCCCTGAAAGGTTTGGTTTTAACTTCTCATCTTCGCGAGAGTGGTTTGCAACAGGACCAAAATGTGCACTACTTCTCTAAAACAAAACAACCTTCTGAGGTGCTAAACGAGCAGATCAGTATAGAGAGTTATACCTTTATCCGCAGTTATTTACTTGCGGCATTCGATCTGAACCTGATCCGCTATTACTTAAAGGAACACCGTCAGACTTTTGATAAAAGCGAAAAATCAGCTAAGCAAAGGCACGAAGATTGGACCGATACCATTTATACCGACTTTCAAAAAATCACAGCTACGGCCGATACGTTTGTTAATCAGCTTAAAAACCTGTTCGCACAGCAAACCGAACATACTTTATTTAATGTATCGAAAAGGGTAGAGGCAGCATTAAAATATTTTAATCCTTTAGTTAAGGAAATTTCTGATCGTTTTCTGACCCAAATTGAAGTGATAAAAGAAGAAAAGCAGATTAAAACTTATGTTACAGAACTGTTAGAACTCGAAATTTTGGTGTATGAGCAATTGAAAAAAATGCATAAAAGTAAAGCATTGTTGCAAGCGCTCATTGCTGGGAAAGAATTTAGCAAAGCCGACACCGACGCATTGTTAAATACGGTCGAAAGAAACAATCAGCTCCAAAAAGCCATTCAGCTAAAAGGAGAAACACTTAAAGTAAAATCTGCAGCAGAGAAAAAGAAAAAAGAGCCAAAGATTGATACCAAGTTAGTGAGCTTTGAGCTTTATGAGCAGGGCAAAACTATCGACGAAATTGCAAAAGAGCGTGGCTTTTCTGCCGGTACCATTGAAGGGCATCTGGCTTATTATGTTTCTACACAACAATTGGATGTAACCAAACTGGTAAAAGCCAATAAAATCAAAAACATTACCGATGCAATTGAAAGTCAGAAAACAAAATCTATGGCCACAATAAGGGAGTTTTTAGGTAAAGATTATTCTTTTGGAGAGATCAAGCTAGTCTTGGCATCGTTGTTCCCATCAGAGGAATAACCTTAGGTTTAACCGCAAAGAAATTCGAGGATTTTTTTTTTACCACAGAGAGAACAGAGTAAGGCACGGAGAACACTAAGTATTATGAAAGAGGATTTATTAACAAGGACCATTATTGGTTTGGCTATAGATGTTCATACAGGTCTTGGTCCGGGATTACTTGAAAGTGCTTACAAAGAATGTTTGTTTTATAAAATTGATAAAGCAGGTTTTCAGGTTGAAAAAGAAAAAATAATGCCCCTGCGATTTGAAGATGTAAAGTTGGATTGTGGTTATCGAATTGATATCTTAGTTGAGGATAGACTGGTTTTAGAATTGAAAAGTATAGATTCCCTACATGATATTCATCTTGCACAAATGTTAACCTATATGAAATTAGGAGGATATAGATTCGGGCTATTAATGAATTTTAATGTTTTAAGATTAAAAGATGGAATTAAGCGTGTAGTAAATGGTTATTAAAATTGCCTCTGTTTTCTCTGTGCAAACTCAATGCCCTCTGTGGTTAAAAGCTATATGAATATTTTGTTTCTTTGCGAAAAACTTTGCGAACTTTGCGGTTAAATGGAAAAGGTTAAAGTTTTAGCGCAGTACATGCCCGAACCAGCGGCACCGCTAATTGCAAAATGGATAGATTATTTTCAGTGCGAATTTAAGATTTCCAAAACCCGTTCTACAAAATTGGGCGATTACCGCCATCCTTATCAGGGCAAAGGGCACCGCATTTCGGTGAATTTTAACCTCAATCATTATGCCTTTCTGGTTACTACCGTACACGAGTTCGCGCATTTACTCACCTGGAACGATTTCAAGAATAAAGTAAAGCCGCATGGCACAGAGTGGAAGAAGAACTTTCAGCGGATGATGGTTCCCTTTTTTGAACTGAATATCTTTCCAGCCGATATCCACAAAGCGATTGATAATTATATGTCGAACCCTGCGGCATCCAGCTGTTCTGATCTGCATTTATCGCGGGCCCTAAAAAAATACGATAGCAATAAAACCGAGACTTTGCATTTAGAGCAGCTACCCATTAATACCAACTTTAAAATTAAAGATGGCCGGCGTTTTACCAAAGGCGAACGGATTAGGAAGCGGTACCGTTGTATTTGTTTAGATGATAAACGGCTATATCTGTTTAATCCTTTGGCGGAGGTTTTTGTGGTGGAATGAGATTAATTTGCTGTCATTCTGAATGCAATGAAGAATCTTTTGCAACATAACTCTGCAATTACATTTTGCGTTTGAAGATACTTTAGATTAATGCCATTTGAGGTGTCAATAGTAAACAGATTCTTCGCTGCGCTCAGAATGACAAATCAGCTACACAAACTTAAACCCATCCCCATCAAATAAACCTTTATCGCTTAGTTTTAAGTGCGGAATCACCAATAAGGCCATAAAAGAAAGGGTCATAAAAGGGGCAAGCAAGGTAGAGCCTAAATCCTTTGCAAATTGATCTATTGAGGTATAACTTTCTGCAACCTGATAGCCGTTATGGTTGCTCATTAAACCTGCTACCGGTAAAGCTAAAACTTCTTTTTTTCCATTCCCCAGTGCCACTACACCACCGGTTTCATTAATCACCAGATTTACGGCTTCACAGATGCTTTTATCATCTACGCCGACGGCAATAATGTTATGACTATCGTGTGCAACACTTGATGCAATGGCACCTTGTTTTAAGCCAAAGTTTTTTACGAAGGATATTGCAATAGGCGCGTCATGATAACGGTTTACCACCACCATTTTCAAAACATCATTTTCCAGATCGCTGATGACATTTTGCTTTAAAACTTTCGGTTTCGAAGATAGCCTGTTGGTAATCAATTGTCCATCCAATGCTTCGATAACTGGAATTTCTTTTTGTCCGGTGAATGGATAAATAAAATCTTCTTCCTTTTTCAAACTGCAATCGAAATGGTTTACTGATTCGCGATCTTCGACATGTTTTACCCAATCGCCTACCACCTTGCCATTTTCGGCAAGCAACAAACCATCAATATAGGTTTGTTTAACCTTGAATGTTTTTAAATCTTCCAGCACGATAAAATCTGCATCATCATTGATCTGAAGTGAGCCGACATCTAATTTATAGTGAAGAATAGGGTTGATGCAGGCTGCCCGCAGTATATTGAATATATTGATCCCTTTTTCTGCTGCCCTGACACAGAGCTGATTAATATGGTTTTCGACTAAGCTGTCAGGATGTTTATCATCGCTGCAGAACATCATCATTTCCGGCCAATCATTCAATAGATCGATCAGCGCCTCAAAATTTTTGGCCGCGCTTCCTTCTCGGATAAGGATTTTCATGCCACGTTGCAATTTATCCAGCGCTTCATCTGAAGTAAAACATTCATGGTCGGTAGAGATTCCGGCATTGATGTATTGTTGAACAGCATCGCCACGTAAGCCTGGGGCATGTCCATCAACAGGTTTACCCAACTGGTGCGCAGCAGCAATCTTTTTTAAAACTTCTTCATCTCTATAAAGTACGCCTGGGAAATTCATCATTTCGCTCAGGTATTTTATTTCTGGACGTTCTAAAAGTGATTTTACATCATCATGATCCAATTCAGCTCCGGCCGTCTCAAAAATAGTTGCTGGAACACAGCTTGGTGCACCGAAATTAAATTTAAAAGGTACAGTATTGCCATTTTCAATCATAAATTCTACACCTTCCATTCCACAAACGTTGGCAATTTCGTGTGGATCGCTAATTGTGGAAACCGTTCCATGAACTACTGCTAACCGCGCAAATTCACTTGGAATTAACATGCTGCTTTCAATATGCACATGGCTATCTATAAAGCCTGGTGAGATAAAATGTGCTCCTTCTTTCTGCTCAGAAATTTTTGAGATTGATTTTATTTTTCCATCCTCAACGGCTACTTCGCCAAAGAAAATATTCCGCTTTGTGATGTTGATGATATTCCCTTCGACTTTAAAATTGCTCATGCTGTTTATATAAATTAGCCACGGAAACACTGATTGGCACGGAATTAATAATTAATGTTCTCCGTGATTTCTGTGTCTCCGTGGCAAAACTATTTAATATTTCAATAATTTATCAATTGTTTCTGCTAATCTTGCTTTAGCTAAAAAATCTTCTTCCAATGCTTTACTCATTGGAATTGCCGTATCTAAGCTTGCACAGCGCATTACAGGTGCATCGAGATCAGAGAAACAGTGCTCTCCGATCCAGGCAGATAATTCGGCTCCAAAACCGTTTGTTAAAGTATCCTCATGCAAAATTAAAACCCTACCGGTTGCTTTAACGGCTGCTCTTACAGCTTCTTTATCCCAGGGCTGAAGCGTGCGCAGATCAATTAACGTGGCATCGCTTTCTGGATATTGTTTCAGGTAATCTAATGCCCAGTGTACACCCAATCCGTAGGTAATGATCGTAAATTTATTTCCTTCGGCAAGCCTAACCGCTTTACCAATCTCTGTAGTATAATAGCCATCAGGAACAGGAGCGCTTAAACTCCTGTAGAGGTATTTGTGCTCAAAATAAAGCACTGGGTTTGGATCTTCAATCGCTGCCAACAGCAACCCTTTTGCATCTTCAGGGAAAGCGGGATAAACAATTTTTAGACCCGGTGTTTTGGTAAACCAGGCTTCATTGCTTTGTGAATGGAATGGTCCAGCCCCTGTTCCGGCACCTGTGGGCATACGCACCACCACATCAGCCTTTTCGCCCCAACGATAATGCGTTTTCGCCAGGTTATTTACGATCTGATTAAAGCCGACGGTTACAAAATCTGCAAATTGCATTTCTACAACAGCTTTGTAACCATTTATGGATAGGCCTAAACCTGCACCTACAATGGCAGATTCGCAAATAGGGGTGTTGCGGACTCTACCTTTGCCATATTTAGCGGTAAAACCATCTGTAATTTTAAAAGCCCCACCATAATCGGCAATATCCTGCCCCATTAAAACCAGGTTAGGATACTTTTGCATGGCCAAGTCTAATCCATCGGTTATTGCATCTAAATATCTTTTTTCTGTGGAAGTTTTATTAGGTTGGACAACATCTTGCTGATATGGAAAATACATATCGGCCTCTTCCCGATCGGCATTAGCAATCGGCTCATCCTCATTAAAAGCTTCTTCAACTTCCAACTCAATGTCTCTTTTAACCTTGATTTTAATATCGATAATTGAATCTGAGTTTAAAATACCCTGCTCAATTAAATACGCTTCGTAATTATTCAAGGGATCTTTCTTTCCCCACTCATCCAACAATTCTTGCGGAACGTATTTCGTGCCCGATGCTTCTTCATGGCCACGCATCCTGAAAGTTAAGCACTCCACCAAAACTGGTCTTGGATCTTTTCGGATTTCCATAGCCAGCTGGTTAATGGTATTATAAACTTCTAAAATATTATTTCCATCTATCTGAATACCTTCCACTCCATAACCAATGGCCTTATCAACCAGGTTTTTGCACCTGAACTGCTCTGATTTTGGAGTGGAAAGACCGTATCCGTTATTTTCGATTAAAAAAATAACTGGAAGGTTCCAAACTGCGGCAACATTTACCGCCTCATGAAAATCGCCTTCACTGGTTGCCCCTTCTCCGGTGTAAACTAATGTGGCGTGCGGTTTATTGGCTAAAACATCTGCCAGAGCAATGCCATCTGCTAAAGCCATTTGTGGCCCCAAGTGGGATATCATCCCAATGATTTTATATTCTTGTGTGCCGAAATGGAAAGAACGGTCGCGGCCTTTGGTGAAGCCGGTAATTTTGCCCTGCCATTGGGCCATTAATTTTTTTAAAGGAATATCGCGAGCGGTAAAAACACCCAAATTACGGTGCATGGGTAAAATGTATTCCTCGCTTTGCATCGCTAAGGTGCTGCCAACAGCTATAGCTTCCTGGCCAATGCCCGAAAACCATTTGCCAATTCTACCCTGACGCAGCAGTTTGAGCATTTTGTCTTCAACCATCCGAGGGTAAAGCAATCTTCTGTATAAGTTCAATAAGAACTTGTCGTCTTTATCACCTCTGTTAAATTGCATATCTGGTTATTTTGACTAATGAGTCCTGATTTAAGACTCCTTATTTTTTTTCAATTCTTCCCATTGTTTTGCAAAAGATTTATCGGCAACTTTAGGCATTTCCCGGTATTTGCCCCAGCTCTTTTTGAAAAACCTTTTGAGCATAAAGTTTTTAAACTTTCCGCCAAAAAAATCCATCCATTTGCGTTTTTGCATCATTCTGCTAAACATGCTCCAGCCAATTTCCTCTTTTTTGCCGTTTTCATGCCCCGCGGCGGCATCTCTACGGTTAAGCAAGAGCATTTTATGGATATCGATTTTTACCGGGCATACTTCTGAACATTTGCCACAAAGACTGGAAGCATAACTTAAGTGTTTAAACTCTTCCATACCCTTTAAGTGAGGCGTGATAACAGAGCCGATCGGGCCGCTATAGGTTGTATTGTATGTATGCCCACCAATATTTTTATAAACCGGGCAAGCATTTAAACATGCACCACAACGGATGCAGTACAAGCCCTGTCTCTGGTCTTTTTGTGCCAATAAATTGGTGCGGCCATTGTCCAGCAAAATCACATACATTTCCTCTGGCCCATCTGTTTCATTGGCTTGGCGTGGACCACTTAAAATGGTATTATAAACCGTTAAGTTTTGCCCAGTTCCGTGCGATGCCAGTAAAGGCCAGAACAGATCAAGATCAGCCATAGAGGGAATTACCTTTTCGATACCTACTATAGCAATGTGGATTTTAGGGAAAGTAGTACTTAAACGAGCATTGCCTTCGTTTTCAGTCAATGCAATACTTCCGGTATCGGCAATTAAAAAATTTCCACCGCTTATGCCGATATCGGCATTCAGGTATTTATCACGGAGTAATTCTCTTGCTTTTTGTACCAGCTGCGGAGGAGTGGCATCTATAGGTGTGCCAAATTTATCGTGAAATAACTGCGCTATATCTGTCGCACTTAGGTGCATGGCCGGGGTAACAATATGGTAGGGAGCCTGCCCAAGTAGTTGAACAATGTATTCGCCCAGATCACTTTCTAAAGATTCGATGTTGTTCTTTTCCAGGAAATCGTTTAAGTGGATTTCCTCGGTGGTCATCGATTTTGATTTGATAACCGTTTTACCGTTGTTTCTTTTGATGATGTTGAGGATTTCCTGTTGGGCTTCTTCGGCATCATTTGCCCAGATTACCTTACCGCCACGGCGTTGGAAATTTGATTCGAATTCTGGTAAGAATTTATCTAGGTTTTCCATCACACGCCATTTAATTACGTGTGCCTTTTTTTTGGATGCCTCCAAATTTTCGAATTTTGATAAGCCCCGTTCAACAGCTGCATTGTATTTCCCAATATTATAATTTATGGTTTTACGATGCGGTAGATCGAAAGCTTTCTCGTCAGATTTCTCTAAAAATTCCTCGGCAATATTCATCAATAGTTATTTTGTAATAGGGTAACGAATATTAACTGATTTTAGTTTTTAGCTATTTCGTTATAACATCAAAGATAGGAAACCCTGTTGAGTTTATTTTTGGAAATTAAAACAAAGAAGAAGGTTGCCTTTTTAAAGAATATTACCAGACAACTTTGGTGATGTATTTTTTTGCTATTTCATCATTCGAAATAAGATCTAAACCCAGTTCTATACTTGTTGCAATGATGATTCTATCAAAAGGATCACGATGTAAAAATTGTAGCGTTTTAAGTACTTTTAGTGTTCCGTAATCTATAGGAAGAATGGTAATGTTACTTGTGTTGCAAGAATCTATGAGTTCATCTAAGGAGTATTCTAATTGTAATTTACCTACTGATTGTTTTATGGTAATCTCCCATAAACTAACTATGCTTAAATAAGTTGAGTATTGGAATCTTCTAAAATTTTTCTTGCTGTTTTAGATAGTGCAATATTATCATCTTGCATCCAAAGTAAAACGTGAGTATCAAGCAGATATTTTTTCACTACATGTAATCCTTGAAATCATCCAGTGGAGCATTAAAATCATCGCTCATTTTCATTTTTCCTTTAAGTAGACCAAGTTTTCTTTGTGTCTTTTCTTTATTTTTTTTATTTACTTTTTTTTGTAAAATAAAATCGATAAAGTCTTCCACCTCTTGCTGGTAGGCAACAGGGATCATTTTAATTTTCTCTAAAATATGCAACTGATCCATAAACTCGCTTTTATCAAAAATACCATTTTAATTTTAAAATATAAAGTTACACCGTCGGGCATAAAAAAGTCCCGATGTAAAATCGGGACTTAGTATTTTGAATTATTATTTCTTTGGATTTCCTTTTCCGTCCATATCTACTGCTGGGCGTTTAGGTCTGTTGGCCAGTTCCCATGCGGTAAAGTAGGTTAATTTTGCTCTTTTGGCCAAAAGTGGGAAGTTAATTTTGCTTACTTCATCACCAGGTTTGTGGTAGTCTTGTTGTAACATGCCATCGTAATAGAAGATAATTGGAATACCCAATTTTGCAAAGTTATAATGATCTGAACGGTAATAAATCTGCTCAGGATCTTTTGGATCATCGTATTTATAATCCAGTTTCATTTTGGTATAGGTTGCATTAACTTGCTCACTTAAGTTAGCCAAATCACTACTCAACATTCTTGAACCTACAGAGTAAATGTAATTTGCCGAGTCTGCTTTGCCTAAATATTCTTCGCCAGTACGGCCAATCATATCGGTATTCAAATCAGCAATGGTATTTTCGACAGGGAAAACAGGATGCTCCGAGTACCATTCAGAACCCCAAAGCCCTTTTTCCTCACCAACAACAGTCATGAAAAGGATACTGCGTTTGGAACCCTTTCCTGCTTTTTTTGCATCTGTAAATGCTTTTGCCATTAATAAAACGCCGGTAGTTCCCGATCCGTCATCGTCCGCTCCGTTGTTCACTTTATCTTTTGCATTTGGATCTGTTTCCAGTCCGATATGGTCGTAATGACCTGTAAGGATTAAAACTTCTTTTTTAAGTATCGGGTCTGAACCTTCTAAATAACCCAGAACGTTCTCGCATCTAACTGGTGTTTCTGTTTTTGCAGCACTTGCAGAAAAAGGCACATTTAATACTTGCGATGCGGGAGCCTGACTATCTGCTATTTTCTTTTGCAGATCAGCCACAGTAGTGTTCGAGGCCTTAAACAGCTCGTTTGCCAAAGCAACTGATATCGAAATGCGTGGAATATCGTTTTGTTTTTGAGCTTCGATAGCGGCATTGGTTTTCACCATTACCCTACCATTTTTAAGGGTTTGCTTGGTGTTTTCGGTTATTCTATCAACTGCTGGGTCGATCAGGATAATTGCTTTCACGTTATTTTCTGCAAAATACTTTGCCCTTGCTTCAAGCGTAGCACGATAAGCTGCTCTATCAATTCTTGTACCTGGTTTTACAGTTGGATCTCCGCCATTAAACATGATAACCACTTTACCTTTAATATCAGTGCCTGTGAAATCGTTATAGCTGTCTTTCTTTAAACCATAACCAATAAATACAAGTTCGTTGGCTGAGAAAGTAAAACCCTGATCGCTGATTAAGCTTGGAGATACCAGATAATCTTTTTGGTATTCTTTAGGCTGGCCGTTAACCGTTAAATGGCTTTCTTTTAAGGTAACGTTAACCAAATCGATTTTTTGGAAATAGCTGCCATTTACAGGAGCTTTTAAGCCTAAAGATTTGAAATAATCGCGGATATAATCAGCAGCCATCCAAGCGCCTTTTGTGCCTGTTTCGCGGCCTTCGTATTCATCAGAAGCCAATACAGAAAGGTGTTTGTAAGCATTTTCAGGATTAATGGCCTTGCTGAATTTTATTGCATCCTTATTCGGTATAAGTGGCTTTACCTGGCTAAAGCAACTTGCGGTAACAAATGATACTAGACCAAGGGTTAAAAACTTTTTGTTCATTATGATAATAGTTAGTTAAGTTTCTTGTTAGCACGAAATCTTTTCAACTCTGTTTTGGTGACGCCCGCCCTCAAATTCAGTTGTTAAAAAGGTTGTGGTAATCTCTTTAGCCAGTTCTTCCGAAACAAACCTGGCTGGTATACACAAAACGTTTGCGTTATTGTGCTTGCGGACTAAAGAAGCAACTTCATTCTCCCAACATAAACCTGCTCTGATGTGCTGATGTTTGTTCGCGGTGATGGCTACACCGTTTGCCGATCCACAAAGTAAAATCCCATAGGTAAATTCCCCATTTTCTACAGCAGCAGCAACCGGATGAGCGAAATCTGGGTAATCAACAGAGTTTTCTGAGTAAGTACCAAAATCTTTTACTTCGTAATCCTGTAAAAAATCTTTTAATATTTCTTTGTATTCAAACCCAGCGTGATCCGCTCCAATAGCAATTTTAATTTTTGTATCAGACATTGTCAAATTTATAGAGAATTATAAAATCTATTCGTAATGTTTTTGTTAGTTAGCGTAGAAAGCAGCATCAGCCTTTTTCTTCTTTTTTTCGATGTAGGCCGAAACAAAAATGCTGAGCTCATAAAGCAAGAACAATGGCGTAGCTACAATTAGCATCGTCATAATATCAGGCGTTGGCGTAACGATAGCGGCAATAATTAAGATAATTACGGCTGCATACCTTCTGCTTGATCTCATCAGCTTTGGTGTCATCAACCCAAGTTTCGACAGCACGAAAATAATAACCGGAAGTTCGAAGATAATCCCGGTGCCTAAAGTTAAAGTTGCTACAGATGATAGATACGAATCAACTGTAAATGTATTTTTGATTTCGGCACTAACAGTGTAACCTGTTAAAAAGTTAACGGATAACGGACATACTATAAAGTAGCCAAAAAAGATACCGACAATGAAAAGTACCGAAGCGAAGAACACGAAACCACTTGCAGATTTACGCTCATTTTCATGTAATGCCGGTTTAATAAAACGCCAGATTTCCCATAATAAATAAGGGAAACCAACTACAATACCACACATTACACAAACATTTAACTGAAGGTTAAACTGACCGGCCATTTCGGTGTTAATAATCTCTCCATTAATTTTGGTGATACACATATCTGCACCAAGTGAAGGAAATTTTTCCACCAGTTTGCACATCATCCTGTAAGTCCAGAAATCGGGCTTTTTTGGACCAAATATGATTTTATCTAAAATGAATTCGTTGAAGTAAAAAGCAATACCGGTAAAAACGGCAATGGCAATTACGGCCCTGATTAAATGTTTACGGAGAACATCCAGGTGATCAAAAAAAGACATTTCTGCCTCTAATGTGGTGCTCTTTTGTCCGATAGCTTTTGTTAGTGAAGTTTTTTTAGTGTCGCTCATGTTGAAAACAAAAATACCATTCTATTTGAATAGAATGGTATTTACGTGTTAAATATAGAAATAGTTTATATTATTATGAGAAATGACTACAAAAATAGAAGAAGCTACAAAAATTGTTTTTAACGTTGCCCTTTAATTATACTCAGTTGCTTTAAATTTGCGGCGTTGTTATAATTAAACTGATATACACCATCTTCTCCTGTAACGATTAAAGATTTAGGGCCAGCAATAACATCAAAGCTTTTGATGTTAGTCAAATGCTGCAACATGTTGTTTCCTATTTTGGTTTTATCGGTAATATTAAAGCTTTTTATTCCATAATTGCCTTCGCAGAGAAACAGAATATCGCCACTGGTACTTAAGCCATGTGGGTTTTGCATAGCATAAACTGCAATTTGTTTTGGTTTGGTGGGATCTTCTATATCTACAACTTCCAGCTGATTGCTTGCTTGCATGCACATATTGCCTGTGCGTAAGGTAACGTAAGCATATTTTCCTTGCACCACTACCGGGTCGCAGGCAAAAATATGGCTGTAAGTAGATAGTTGTACTGGATTAGCCGGATCGGTAGCACTAAAAATGTGCATGCCTCTATTGGTACCTATAAATAATTTATTCTCGTATGGAAAGATAGTTTCGACACCCCAACCTAAAGGAATAGCCTTTAAAAAAGTTGGGTTCGATGCAGTCTTAACGTCAAACAGGCTTAAATTATTCATACCAACAGTATATAAATAGTCATTCATTAAGGTAAATCTGGCCATAGAGCCACCTTGCCCCGAAGAAGAGTTGCTGCTGTAAGCGGCGGCATCGTAATATTTCTTTTCTTTGTAAGTTTCTTTCTTTACCAGGGTATCTTTATAAATGTAGAGATACTTTTGAACGCCTGTGGCATACAATTGATTGAAAACATCGGTTACTCTTTTTACCTGTTTGATGTTGTTCATATTCGAGATATCAAAAGTCAGCAAATCAATAAAATTGTCGGCGTAAAGGATGTTGTTGTGGATCGCTAAATCTACGTTTCCCGGAATTTGTAGAAAACCCACGTTTATCGGAGCACCCGGATTAACATTGTTGTAGATATGGATACCTTCATTTGGTTCATTAATGAAAAGATAATCGTTATAAATGTATATTTTTCCGGTTTTTTTGGCAGGAATAGCTTTTGTCATGCCTACAGGTAAAGCCCTCATTTGCTGAACCGAAATCATTTTTACAATCTTTATCATTTCATACTCGTCTTTTTTGCATCCTGTAAATACAGCGAAAACAAGTAGAAAGAGCAGTAAGTTAATTAGATTTTTTTTCATAATAATTGGAGTGTTTTACTGTTAAACGTAAGGAGTTAATTAAACGCTACAGTGTTCGATAAATATTAATTATCAGGTATTTACCTCAGAATAACTGAATCTAAAACAATAAAAAAGGCTATCCAAATTATTTGAATAGCCTTCTTGTATTATTAAGTATAGAAATATTTTATTATTCCGAAAATTCGAACGTTTCCATAAATTTCGTAGTGAAATTTCCTGCCCTGAAATTAGGATCTTTCATCAACTGCAGATGGAAAGGAATGGTCGTTTTTACACCTTCAATTACAAATTCGCCTAATGCACGTTCCATGGTACAGATTGCTTCTTCGCGAGTTTGTGCCACACAGATTAATTTGGCAATCATCGAATCATAGTTGGAAGGAATCGAATATCCTGCATAAACATGTGTATCAACACGAACACCATGGCCACCCGGAGAGTGGAAATTAGTGATTCTTCCTGGTGATGGACGGAAATTATTTGCTGGATCTTCTGCATTGATACGGCACTCGATTGCGTGCATATCAGGGAAGTAGTTTTTACCCGAAATCGGAATTCCGGCAGCAACTTTAATCTGTTCTTTGATTAAATCGAAGTTGATTACTTCTTCAGTAACCGGATGCTCTACCTGGATACGGGTGTTCATTTCCATAAAGTAGAAGTTACGGTGTTTATCAACCAGGAATTCGATTGTACCAGCACCTTCGTAATTTACGGCCATTGCACCTTTAATAGCTGCTTCGCCCATTCTTACACGGAGTTCATCTGTCATAAAAGGAGAGGGAGATTCCTCTACCAATTTCTGGTGACGGCGTTGAATAGAACAATCGCGTTCTGATAAGTGACAGGCTTTGCCAAACTGATCTCCGATAATCTGAATCTCGATGTGACGTGGATCTTCAATATATTTTTCTAAATATAAGCCATCGTTACCAAAAGCTGCACCAGATTCCTGACGGGCACTATCCCATGCATTTTCGAAATCTTCGTCTTTCCAAACTACACGCATACCACGGCCACCGCCACCGGCAGTTGCTTTTAGAATAACAGGATAGCCCATTTCATTCGCAATTGCAATACCTTCTTTAACGCTTGTAAGCAAACCTTCAGATCCTGGAATGGTTGGTACACCGGCAATTTTCATGGTTTCTTTTGCAGAGGCTTTATCGCCCATGCCATTGATCTGCTCTGGAGTTGCACCAATAAATTTGATGTTGTATTCGCGGCAGATGTTAGAAAACTTAGCATTTTCTGATAGGAAACCATAACCTGGGTGTATGGCATCGGCATTGGTTAATTCTGCAGCCGAGATAATATTTGGAATATTTAAATAAGAATCTTTACTAGGAGGGGGGCCAATACAAACAGCCTCATCAGCAAAACGTACGTGTAAACTTTCGCGATCTGCGGTAGAGTAAACAGCAACCGTTTTGATGCCCATTTCCTTACAGGTACGGATAATACGCAAAGCGATTTCACCCCTGTTGGCAATTAGTATTTTTTTAAACATAATTTTTTTAATTGATGATTACACCGATTATAGGATTACACTGATTTTAGTGGAATCACGATAATCTGTAAATCAAATTAATCTGTGAAATCAGCTTCTAAATAGGTTCTACTAAAAATAACGGTTGATCGTATTCTACCGGTGATGCATTATCAACCAGGATTTTAACGATACGGCCAGAAACTTCGCTTTCGATTTCGTTGAAAAGTTTCATTGCCTCGATAATACAAACTACTTTACCAGTGCTGATTTCGTCGCCAACATTAACAAACATTGGCTTGTCTGGGCTAGCTGAACGGTAGAACGTACCGATCATTGGCGATTTAATAGTAATGTATTTTGAGGTGTCTTCTGCAGCCGGTACAGCAGGTGTTGCTGCATTTGGTGCAGTAGGAGCTGTAGCAACAGGGGCAGCAGCCTGTACAAGCGGAGCCTGTGGTACGGTAGCATGCACAACTGTTGGTGCTTGGTTTGTTTTGATCGTGATTTTGAAGTTTTCCTGCTCAATAGCAACTTCATTTACTCCAGAACGAGAAACAAATTTAATCAGTTCCTGTATTTGTTTGATATCCATTTTTTAGGCTAGTTATGTAAAAAATAGTGTTTATTGAATTAACTAAGTTATACTTTTTTTGTTTTATTTTTTTAAAGCGAACCCCGACTTCGGACTCCCGACTAAAGACTTCTGACTAATTAGAGTCGTAAGCCCATTTGAGGTATACCGAACCCCAGGTAAAACCACCACCAAATGCAGCTAAAACGATGTTGTCGCCTTTTTTCAGTCTGCTTTCCCATTCCCATAAACATAAAGGAATTGTTCCGTTGGTTGTATTTCCGTAACGTTCAATGTTGATCATTACTTTGTCGGTAGTAACACCCATGCGGTTTGCAGTGGCATCTATAATGCGTTTGTTGGCCTGGTGAGGTACTAACCATGCAACATCATCAGCGGTTAAGCCGTTGCGTTCCATAATTTCGGCAGCAACATCGGCCATATTGGTTACGGCAAATTTGAATACTGTTGGGCCTTCCTGGTGTGCAAAATGTAGTCTTGCGTCAACAGTTTCGTGTGTTGCCGGCATAACCGAACCACCTGCTTTCATGCCCAGGAAATCTCTTCCCGAACCATCTGTTCTCAAGATAGAATCTTGAATACCAAAGCCTTCTTCGTTTGGTTCTAATAAAGCACAACCGCAACCATCACCAAAAATGATACAGGTTGTACGGTCTTCGTAATTGATGATTGATGACATCTTATCGCCGCCAACAACTAAAACTTTCTTGTGTCTTCCAGACTCAATAAATGATGCGCCGGTAGAAAGCCCGAAAATAAAGCCGGAGCAAGCTGCCTGTAAATCGTAACCCCAGGCATTTGTAGCGCCAATTTTATCAGCTAAAACGTTTGCTGTTGCAGGGAAAGTAAAATCCGGAGTAGTGGTGCAAAAGATAATCAGTTCAATTTCTTTTGCATCAATTCCCCTCTTTTTAAGTAAACCGTTTACAGCATGAACAGCCATATCCGAAGTACCTAAACCTTCTCCCTTTAAAATTCTACGTTCTTTAATTCCCGTTCTGCTGGTAATCCATTCATCCGAAGTATCAACCATGGTTTCTAACTCTGCGTTTGTAAGCACATAGTCGGGAACGTAACCATTTACTGCTGTAATAGCAGCGTGAATTTTACTCATTTTAAGAATTTTAATAAATTATTTAAATGCCACTCTAATTTTTTCTACCAATCCTGTGGTAATCATTTCTCTGGATTGCAGAACCATATTTTTAACAGCTAGCGGACTAGAAATTCCATGTCCGATAACAACGGGAGCGTTAACGCCTAGAACCGGACTTCCACCGTATTGTTCATAATTAAAACGATCGAAGAACTCATCTTTAAGTCCCTTTTTAATGGTAAGCACGTAAAAAGATTCTGCTAATTTTAGCATTATATTTCCGGTAAAACCATCGCACACAATCACATCGGCTTTATCGTTAAATAAATCTCGTCCTTCCACATTGCCCACAAAGTTGAAAAGGTTGGTTTCTTTCATTAACGGAAAAGTAGCCATGCTTAGCATATTTCCTTTCTCATCTTCTTCGCCAATATTTATCAGGGCAACTTTCGGATCATTTATCTGCAAAAGATTTTCTGCATATAAACTGCCTAAAACACCAAATTGTAATAAAATATCGGGTTTGCAGTCGGCATTGGCACCTACATCTAGCAATAGGCCTGTGCCGCCTTTAATTTTTGGAAGAATTGTACATAAACAAGGGCGGATAATGCCCGGAATGGTTTTAACGCTAAAAACTGCGCCAACCAACATTGCTCCAGAGTTACCAGCACTTGCGAAAGAATCGATTTTGCCTTCTTTTAAAAGGTTAAAACCAACTGCTATGCTCGAATTTGGTTTCTGAACGATTGCTTTGGTGGGATGTTCGCCCATACCAATTACTTCATCAGTATGAACGTATTCAAAATGATCTGGATTAAAACCTTCTTCTGCAAGAATGGGTTTAATCTGTTCGGTATCGCCAATAAGAACTAAATGCTCTCCAGCGTTAAGCGATTGATGAGCAGCTATTGCTCCCAAAACAATTGCTTTGGGAGCATAGTCTCCGCCCATTATGTCGAGGCCTATTTTCATAGAAAAAATCTGTTTGTGTTAAGTCAGGTGTAATCCTGAATTTTTCAGTTGACTAAGGTATGACTAAAGCCGCTGAAAACACAAACAATTTTTTAAGAAAATTACCCTATCTGAGTATTTTCGATAACCAGTTTGCCGTTGTAGTATAAGTTACCATCAACGTTGTAAGCACGGTGAGGTACGTGAATAGCACCTGTTGCCGAGCATGTTGCTAAAGAAGGAGTAACCGCTTTATAGTGTGTTCTTCTTTTATTTTTTCTCTGTTTCGAGATTTTCCGTTTTGGATGTGCCATTGGTGTATAATCTAATTATTTTTTTAACTTATTAAGGGCTTCCCAACGTGGGTCGCTTGTTTGTTCATTTTCTTCAGCCTGCTTTTCGATCGATAATTGATTTAAACGATCAATCATCTCCTGATCGCAATCTTTACCTGCCTGCTCGCAGTTTTTGATATAAGGTACCGCTACGTTAATCATTTCGTATAAAGGACCAGATATATCAATCTCGGTGTCTTTACGGCTTAACGAAATAATTTCTTCGTCATCGCTCTCCAGTTCATCTTCAGCAAACTTTACAATCTGCCTTTCATAAAGATTTACAGGCAATGAAAACTCAGATAAACATTTGTCGCAATCTAAATTAACTGTACCAATAACTTTGAATTTTAGAAGCAACATGGTCTCTTGTTTCTCAAGTTCCAGGTCTACTTTTAAATTTCCACTTTTAATTAGCGAATACTCAAATGCATTAAAAAAGGCGTCATCAAGCTCATAATCAAACTGATGAGTTCCCAATTTTAATCCGGTAAACGGTAATGAAAATTGTTTTAGTGGGTTCAAAGTACTGTAAAATTTTAGCCTGCAAATGTAGGGATAAAATAATTAGATTAAAAATGTTTTTTAAAAATTGTTGATGTTAATGGGACAGGTTTTCAGAATGTTAATCGAAATACTGAAAGACCTTACAGGTTTCTGAAACCTTTAAGGTCTGTAAGAAGCTTAGTCTGCCAAAACCATTTCCTTGTTATTCCTGCTCCATTCGCTCCAGGAACCAACATAAAGCTTAGGGATGGGTAAACCAGCATAATCCATAGCTAATAGGGTATGGCAAGCGGTAATACCCGAGCCACAGTGTACAATTACATTTTTGGGTTTAACGTGAGCCAAAGCTTCTGCATATTTTTCTTTCAATATTTCAGGGGCCAGGAAAGCACCCGCAGCATCTAAATTTTCGGTGTAGGGAATATTTGCCGCACCAGGGATATGGCCCGCAATTAAATCGATAGGCTCGGTAAGACCTGCAAAACGGTTGGCATCGCGCACGTCAATCACAATGTAATCGTCGGTTTTGGCAACTTTTTCTACCTCATTGATATCTGATAACGGTAAGTTCCATGCTGTGATTTCGTATTTTTCGACAGATTTTGGGATTTCTACTTTATCTGTAGTCGGGAAGCCTGCTTTAACAGCCGCCTGAAAGCCTCCATCAATTACCTGTACTTTTTCATGGCCGATTGCTTTTAGCATCCACCACAGCCTCGCAGCGGCGTTACCACCGTTTTTGTCGTCGTAAACAATCACATGGCTGTTTTTTGTGATACCGAGTTTTTGTAAAACTGTCGAAAACTGGTCGAATGTTGGTAAGGGGTGTCTTCCTCCAATAGCAAAATCTGCAATATTGGCTAAATCGTTATTTACATCTGCAAAAAGTGCACCTGCCAAATGTTGGTCATCATATCTTGCTTTTGATCCGGCACTGGCATCGATAATTACGATTTCATCGTCTTGGTTTAACCAGGTTAATTCTGCTGGTTTTATAATTGGAGAAAGAGGCTTCATATTATATTTTCTGTTTTTTTAATATCTTTTTTATCTGATTTTCTTCTGATTGGTCAGACAGCATGGTTCTGCTACATAAATCCGTCCAATAAGTATTCATGTCTTTTGATTTTCGCTCAAATTTGCTTGACCTAAATGTTGAATCGTAATTGGTGGCATATACTATATATTCGTTTCCTATTACAAAGTTGAAGCCGCAACTTGCGCTATTGTTCGGTGTGATCACGGTTATGGTATCGGATATTGTTTTTCCTTTATAACGTTTGTTTACCTTGATTTTTACCACGGCCATTAAGAGCCTTTGAGTCATCAAATAATTGATATTTGTGGTGTCGCTGGTTCTTGTAATGCTTAAGTCAGACAAATCGTGTGTTAAAACTTTTGAAATAACTTTACCTTTAACTACAATCTGCGCGCTGTTAATGGCCTCTGTTGTTGTTATTTCATAGCATGTACAAGCAAATGCCTGTATATTTATTAGGCATAATAAGGCAATTATCAATTGAAATTTCTTCATTTAATATTGTAATTTGGCTTTTTTAGCAGTGCCCAAATTCCCAGAATGGGGCCAATGGCTAGTAGCATATAAATATAATGGGAATTTATCTCTTTAGCCAAAAGATTAATCACCTGGATGCTCATAATCGTAATGGCAAAGCCGATACAGTTTACCAGTGTTAACGAAGTTCCCCGCAGGCTTTGGGGCGCATGTTTGGCAATTAAAGAAGAAAACAAGGGTGAATCGGCTGTACCGGACAAGCCCCAGCAAAATAAAAATATAAGAAAGGGGTATACCGAGCCGCTGAATAGGAAAAGCGGCGAGAGCAGGCAGCATAATCCTGAAATGGACAGCGCAATGGTGGCAATCCGTTTTGCGCCAAATTTTTGTGAGAGCAAACCGCCGATCATGCAGGATAAACCTCCTGATGCGATAATTAAGAACGAAAACAGTGGGATATTTAAAGTTGCATGTGCATGTTTAGTGTTGTACAGCAGCAGCATGCCGGGTAAAAAAGCCCAAAAGGTATAAAGTTCCCACATGTGCCCGAAATAGCCGAAAGCTGCAGATCGAAAATCAGGATTTTTAAAGCCATTAAAACAAGACCGAAAATCGAATTTCTGTCCGGCTGTTCTAAATGGACCGTTTGGCACAAGCCATAAAATAGCAATTGCACCAATTAGAGATAAACCCGAAGTGGCAAAGATTACATATTGCCAGGCAAAATTTGCTGTAAATGTTTTTAATAAATGAGGGAAGGCAGTACCCAAAACCAAAGCACCAACTAAAAAACCTAACGATTTTCCTAGTCCGTCTTTAAAGTAATCAGATGCTATTTTCATGCCTACAGGATAAATTCCAGCCAACATAAAACCAGTTAAAAAGCGAAAAAGCAACAATAAATGTATGTCGGGTAGTTCTAAACAAATGCCCAAATTAAACAAGGCGGCCGCAATTCCGCAGATAAAGAACACTTTCGAGGGTGAAAAAATATCGGAAATGGCAAAAAAAGCGAAAACTAATGTTCCGCTGATGAAACCAAACTGTACCATGCTGGTGAGGTTGGCCAATAGGTTTGTTTCAGTTGGAAAACTTTTAACAATATCGGGCAATACCGCATTGCCGGCAAACCACAGCGATGTACAGAGAAACTGCGCAATAACAATTGTGGGGAGGATGTAATTGGGTTTTTTAGTGCCGTTCATTTTGAATTTGATGCACAATTTTACCAAAAATAAACCTGATAGTAGTGGAAATATTTTTTACTAAACCTATAAGGTTTTCAAAACTTTATAGGTTTGAAAAGGATTGAAACGTATAGCAGGACTTTCGGAACCGATGAAACACAAGGCCTTGCTTTACAAAAAAAGAATGTCGACAATCTTGGTTTTAGAAAGTCTGGGGTCAGATGTCCGAAGTCAAGTTTATTATAGCCTATCGTTCTTATATGCTTTTGCCTTTCTGCTCTTTACAAACCCTCAACCTTAATACCCTCAGCCTTTTACCTTAAGACGCATCATCTTTAATATCAAACTGCGTTTCAACCACTTTTCCACCTGTACGCAACTGATTACCCAACATTTCTTCTTGCTCCCTACGGTTTTTTACAATATGGATGGCCGAAAACAAAGCTTCGGTAAATGAAGTAGAATCCGCTAAATCTTTACCTGCGATATCATAGCCTGTTCCATGATCTGGAGAGGTGCGCACGAAGTTTAAACCAGCGGTATAATTTACGCCATTATGGAACGCTAATGTTTTGAAAGGAATTAGGCCCTGGTCATGGTACATGGCCAAAACGGCATCAAACTGTTTGTAGCTACCATTTCCGAAAAAGCCATCAGCAGGGTATGGGCCAAAACAAACAATACCTTTATCGTAGGCTTCCTGAATGGCCGGTGTAATAATTTCAGCCTCTTCGGTGCCCAATAAACCATTATCGCTGGCATGTGGGTTTAAACCTAAAACGGCAATTTTTGGTTTTTCGATCCAGAAGTCTTTTTTCAGGCTTTCGTTAATCAGTTTTAATTTACTGATAATTTTCTCTTTTGTAATAGAGGTTGGAACATCTTTTACAGGAATGTGGCCAGTAACTACACCCACGCGTAAATTTTCGCTGATCAAAAACATCAGCACATCTTTACTTCCGCTTTTTTCTTGCAAGTATTCAGTATGGCCGGGAAAAGCAAAAGTTTCTGATTGAATGTTATGTTTATTGATCGGAGCAGTAACCAGTGCATCAATATCGCCATTTACCAGATCGGCTGTTGCACGTTCTAGTGATAAAAGGGCATATTTTCCGCCTGTTGGCGTTACCTGTCCCAATTCGATTTTCACATCCTCTTCCCAGCAGTTAATCATGTTTGCTTTTTTTTGCTGTGCCTGGTTGGCATGGCTAACTACGTTAAAACTGAAATCGCCCAGGTTATTTGCTTTTCTATGAAAAGATGAAACCTTGGTATGGCCATAAACAATCGGTGTGCAATAATTTAAAATGGCAGGATTGGATAATGTTTTAATGATTACCTCTAAACCTATGCCGTTTACGTCGCCTATACTGATGCCAATTTTAAGTTTATCGCTCATAATTACTGGAAAATTTAGCGCAAATTACTGATTTTCGTTTAAACAGGTGCTTACCGGATAAAAATTAGTTATTTTGTACAAAATAGAGTAGCCACGGAAACACGGTTTACACGGAAAAGAAATAGGATAATCTCATTCTTCGATAAAACTTTTCTGCGATTTCTGTGCCTCCGTGGCAAAATAAAAAGAAAAGATGAGTTTAGTAAAAGCGAAAAAACATTTAGGGCAACATTTTTTAACCGATAAAGGCATTGCCAACCGGATTGTAGAGGCATTGGTGAACACCGATAAATACAATCAGGTTTTAGAAGTAGGGCCAGGGATGGGAATCTTATCTGATTTTTTGCTACAGCGCAAAGACTTAGAAACCTATCTTATCGATATCGATACCGAATCTTTCCACTTTTTAAATGAAAAATATCCTCAGCTTGGCGATCGGTTGATTAATGGTGATTTTCTGAAACTCGATTTCGATGCTATTTTCCCAGGTCAGTTTGCCATTATTGGTAATTTTCCATACAATATATCTTCGCAGATTTTATTTAAGATTTTAGATAACCGCAACAAGGTTGTAGAAATGGTTGGGATGTTTCAGAAGGAAGTTGCCCAACGTTGTGCTTCACCTGCTGGAAGTAAGGATTATGGGATTCTGAGCGTATTTCTTCAGGCCTATTATAAAATTGAATACCTGTTTACCGTTAAACCGGGCACTTTTAATCCACCTCCAAAGGTGCATTCGGCGGTGATCCGTTTAACCAGAAACGAAGTGGAAACTTTAGACTGCGATGAAAAATTATTCTGGCGGGTGGTTAAGGCTGGTTTTAACCAGCGGAGAAAAACTTTGCGTAACGCAGTTTCTGCCGTAATGCCTAAAGATAAAATGGACGATCACATCTACTTCGAGAAACGTGCCGAGCAGTTAACCGTGGCTGATTTTGTGGCCTTAACACAGCATGTGACTAAGTTGATGGAGGTTTAAGATACAATCGTCGTCCTGATCCGATAGCTATCGGATTTATTCAGGATCTTTTTTAAAGCACAATTTTTTTTTAGATGTGAAAAGCAGGTTTCTGTACGTTTTGGATGCAGCAGTCCCGCTCCCGCTTCTGCCGATGAAAATATCGGCATCCCGCTTTGATCGGGTTTATTTAAGATAAGAGACTACTGTAATCCGAATTTATATCATCGAAGAATCGGTTTCTCTTGCCAACTGAAACATCCTTGTAATCCTAAAATCTGTGTAATCACCCGCGAAGCGATTCTTGCAAATCCGTGATTATTTTCATTGAATTTCTCCTTTCCTTTGCGACATAATTTTAAACATCATGGTTAATTACAGCGAAATTTTCAGCACACAAGGAATGGATTATCAAACCTATCGTGCATTGATTGATCAACTTCTATTAGAGGGAAAAGCTACTGGTGATGTAACTTACGATTTGCACTATACTAAAATGAATGTGCAAAGGATGAGTCGTGTGGATAAGACGGTTAGCTTAACCGATGAGTTGACTTCGACCATTGATCATCTTAAAGAAAATTATAAATTTTTGGTGATTACCGAAGGCTGGTGTGGAGATGCGGCCCAGATTGTTCCGGTCTTCAATAAAATCGCGACTGCATCATTAGGTAAAATTGATCTGAAATTTGTTTTACGCGATAAAAATTTGCCCTTAATTGATGCGCATTTAACCAATGGTGGAAGAGCTATTCCGGTTTTAATTGTGTTAAATGAATCAGCAGATCAGGTTTTAGGAACCTGGGGGCCAAGGCCACAAATTTTGCAGGAGCTTTTACAAGAGTGGAGAAAAGAAAATACTGAAATGCCAATTTTGGCAGAAAAACTTCACGGCTGGTACGCCAAAGATAAAACACAGACGACACAAGCCGGATTAAATGAACTTTTGAAAGGTTTGGAGGGTTAATCTTATAGTTTCATTTTAAGCGGTCGTCACCCTGACCTGTAGCGCAGCGGAAAGCTACGCAGTAAATTTATTTCAGGGTCTATATGAAGATGCTGAAACAAGTTCAGCATGGCGATTCGTAGGAAAAAAATCTTACCTCGTAAATTTAATCAACAGAAACAGTTAGTCCCTCTTGCTGTAAAATTTTACGATAAACTTCCATCTCGGTAAATGAACCTTCCAAAACAGGGCATTTTCCATCATTATGTACTTTCCAGGCAATTTTTTCAGCCTGAGATTCGTTATAATCTAAGTATTTCATCATGCAGTAAATCACATGATCGAAAGTATTGATATCATCATTCCACAAAATAAGGCGATGTACGGTTTTTAGGGAAGTTAAAATTTCTTCGAGCGTAAAGGTCTCTTCTTTGGTTTCTGTAGACATGGCGCAAAAATAAACAATAATTTAGAAGATTTTAGATATTGGACTGAGATATTAGATTTTAGGATATTGCGATGAAATCTCACGTCTCAAATCGCAGCGCTCATATCTTTTTTAATTAACTAACTTTGTTTAACCAAATTATAATAACACGAGTATGCACCAGTCTAAAATAGCCGGAATAGGTTACTACGTTCCGAAAAATGTATATACCAACGATGATTTAAGCCGTTTTATGGATACCAACGATGCGTGGATCCAGGAGCGTACCGGTATTAAAGAACGCCGTTTTGCCGATCGTAACGAGGAAACCACTACCACAATGGGTATTGAGGCAGCCAAAATCGCGATCGAAAGGGCTGGCATTACCGCTAAGGATGTCGATTTTATCGTTTTTGCCACATTAAGCCCCGATTATTATTTCCCAGGTTGTGGCGTACTATTGCAACGCGAAATGGGCATGGGTGAAATTGGTGCTTTAGATATCCGCAACCAATGTTCGGGCTTTGTGTATGCACTTTCTGTGGCCGATCAGTTTGTAAAAACAGGTATGTATAAAAATGTGCTGGTAGTGGGAAGCGAGAAACATTCGTTCGCGATGGATTTTGAAACCCGTAGCCGCAACGTATCTGTAATTTTTGGCGATGGTGCTGGCGCTGTTGTGTTACAGCCTACAGATGAACCAGGAAAAGGGATTTTAAGTACACATTTACATAGTGATGGTGCCGATGCCGAAATTTTGGCCATGTATTATCCAGGTTCTCATGCAAATAAATGGTTGAAAGATAAACCTGCCTATCCTGAACAGGAGCTGGGCGGATTATTTATGACGCAGGAAATTTTGGATAGCGGTGCCGCTTTACCTTATATGGATGGACCATCGGTTTTCAAAAAAGCGGTGGTAAAATTTCCTGAAGTAATTAAAGAGGCTTTGGCTGCTAATAATTTAACGGAGAAAGATATTGATATGTTGGTGCCACATCAGGCAAATCTGCGGATCAGCCAGTACGTGCAGCAGTTGTTGGGTTTAAATGATGATCAGGTTTTTAATAATATCCAGAAATATGGCAATACCACAGCAGCTTCTGTTCCTATCGCCTTGTGCGAAGCTTGGGAAGCAGGCAAAATTAAAGATGGCGATCTGGTTTGCCTTGCCGCATTTGGGTCGGGCTTTACCTGGGCCAGTGCACTGATTAGGTGGTAACCATAGATTCGTCATTTCGAGCGAAGTGCAACGAAGTCGAGAAATCTATATCTAAAGATCTCTCCACTCCGCGTTACTTCGGTCGAGATGACGACCGTTCATTTGAAACTCTTAATAGTGAAGTAGTTCGATTGGCCTATTGCGTTTTTGGCTTAATAAAATCTCCTAAATAACTACACTCGCCCGCCGCAACAGCATAAAAAGGCGTTTTGGCATAATTAAATCTTAATTCTTTAAGATAAGGATTGTTGTAATTAGCCTTGATGAAGTTTCTCCATTTCACATCTTTTTTATCATAATAATAAAATGATAGCGGGTTTGCATTCATGATGATCTGTTTCTGCAAACATTTAGCTAACATAAAAGTACACTTAGCTTTAAAATCGGCATTGGTACTTAATGCCCTGGCTTTTAAATACCAGGCTTTTGCCGTTTGCGCTTTTTTGTAATCGCCATCGTATACATATTTTGCTGGGTTACTATTGTCGTATGATGACCAATCATAACTGATTAAAAACCAGCTATTACCAAAATAACCTGTCTGATAAACTGCATTGGCCATTTTATAATAGTAAAGCGCAGCATTCTTTTTATCACTGATGGTTAATTTCTGCAAGCGGAGCATTTCGGCTGCAAAAGCTTTTTTTGTAATTGATGTTTTTGCTGTTACATATTTTTTAGGATAATCGTTTATCGTTTCGATGAAAGGATTTGCATAAAGTTTAGCATTGGCTTCATCAGCATACCAGTTATCAGGGTTAAAATATTTGTAACCTGGCGAAACCTTTGCAAACATCTGAACGGCCTTATCATACTGATGTGTGCGTAAATAAGTCGTTCCAAAAAGTTCATAAAAATCATCATTTTTGAGCTGGTTTAAAGCCGATGCTAACAAAGCGGTGACATCATTGCCCGTCGCCCTGGTTTTATAAACAGCTAAGCCCTGCATGCTTTTCGGACTTAAGTTTTTCTGCCAAAAAGCAATACTTTGATAACTCATATTCTGGAAAAGTGAATTCTCCTTTAACGTTTTATATTCCAAGTCGCCTTTAACCATTGCCAATGCCGCTTTAGCAGTATCGCCCATACTTAAATAAGCTGGAGCCAATATTTGCTGGTAAAAATTCCTGGTCGTTCTGCTAAAGCGTTTGCTGGCACGATCTGTATCATAGTAATATGGCCCTTTAGGTTGCTCGCTGTTTTCTGCAAAACGTTTTTCGTCAAGCCATTTTAAGGTCGGCAATAAATCGTTCTCATTAAAAGGATTTCCTTTTTTGATGCTTTTCGCCTTGATCAATAAATCGGTAATGCGGTATTGGTCGCGTAATCTTTCTGGTAGTTTATCTGGTTTTAGGATGGCAAGATAATTCGAGGCCAGAAAATCTTTATTCTCCATCCACGATAAATAAGCTGCGGTTAAAGTGCCCAGCTCAGGCTGCGGATATTTTTTTTCGGTTGCCAGTTTTACCGCAAAATTCCTGATTTCATTTAGTTGTTTAAGGTTGATGGCTTTTAGACTGTCTTTGTATTTAGAATTGCCGTTATCCGAAAAATAATAATTATAGCCAATTTTGGCAATATCGTTCGCCTGGATAAGGTTTTGCTCTAATTTATTTACTTCACGTACCAGCAGCGTGCCGTTAAGCTGGCTTTTTGGTTCGTACTGATAAACTTTATTCAGGCTTTCTATGCCCGAATCAGCATCTCCAAACCCGTTTATTGCCCAGATATTGGCTTTCTCATTATTGGTTTTGGCGTACTTTAATGCTCCATTAACCGGTGTGCTGTTATAGTAGTAGTTTTTATAAGCCTGTACCCTCCGCTCCGGATTGCTTGCAAAAACCTTCGAGAATAAAAAGGCTGATTCTTCCGGATTGCCCAACCTACGGGTAGATCCTGCATACAATGCCAATGCCCAGCCCTTAACCGCACTGTTTACCTTACTGGTTTTGATATACTTTTCGTAGGTCGATTTGCTTTCGGTGTGCAAACCTGCAAAATGGAACATCCGTTCAGCTTGGTAAGCGTAACGCAGCTTAAGAAAATCGTCTTTTTCTGCTCCGGTTAATTTCAGGCCTTCCTGGGCTTTTGAACCCATAGCCGCAGTATCGCGGGGTTTAGGGTCCCAAAGACTAAAATCCACATTGGCCAAAGGTTCACAGCTTTTGGCGAATTGATAATACTTTAGTGATTCTTTGCGTTTACTTAATGCCTGGATAAAACTATTCTGCTGTAAGCTGTCTGGTAATTGTGATGCGTTACCATTAAAATTAACGAGTTTTGCGTCAGTAGCACTATCTGTTTTGTACATTACTTTTAGCACATCTTCTTTTTTAACACTGAGGTATTTCGCCCACTCTCTGCTATTGATATCCGGCTCGCTTTCTATATCCGTTTCGCTGTTGAGGTAAACCATCTGGTTGTAGGCGAACGGCGAATATTCATCCCCTTCAATGTTGTTGTGGAAATAAGAAATATAATAATCGTAGGGATCTATCTCGCCACCACAGGCAAGATTTACGGCAATTTCGCCGAAAAAAGTAATCAGGAATACACTAAAAATTAGCGATAACTTTTTGAACGTCTTCATTAGTAAAATGTTTTAAAAGGTCGGTGTCTAAATGGTAAAAAACGAGGTTGCGGTCTCTAGGGCTTAAATATCGGGATAAAAATTTAGAGGTCGAAAGTAAATCTTCAGTGGAAATCTGTTCCCACCTTACCACATCACCTTTTTTTAATCCGGCTGCAGGATAATCAATCAAAAGATCGTAAAGGATGGAATTTCCCCTCTGTTTAAAAAGTTTTTTATCCCCGAGCTGGATTTTGCCGATCCGTTTGGAGATACCCGCATATTGCCCGTTCCTGAATACCACCGCCCATTCAAAAATAGGTAGGGCTACATCAAGTGGCAAGGGATATCGCTCAAGATAATCTTTTAGGTAAAGATCCATTTCGTGTTGATCCAATATAGAGTTCTGCTCTCCATATTTACGTAGGTTGCCCATGTTGTAACACATTAAAATGGCCTTTTCTACTGGCGGCACTCCGCTTGATACAATGTTTTTAACCTGATGCAAACGCAGTGTTACCGAAATGGCTTTTCCCTTTAAAAGCGGATTCGCCTTTAATTGTTCGAGGAATTTAAAATACCTGTTTCTGGTGCCTTTGGTCCAATCACAATCAATCTGTAATTCCGCATAATTTTGCTTTCCGGCCTGTTTTACCTTTGCGGCTACAAATTTGACAATGCGATCGGCCATAACCGCTGTTTGCATGGTGTCAATCTTGTTAAAAACCTCGTTAACGATAAACACAACAGGGATAATATCGATCTGTTTAGGTAGCGGATCTGAAAATTTAATCGGTGAAATGGGTACAGGCAGCTGAAGATCTGGATTAAAATCTACATCCATAATTCGCAGGTACAAAGATTTAGATTTAAATTGATCAAGATAACTGGTTTCTTCCTTTTTGTTCTGATAATCCGTTTTCCAATAATAAAAAGTAGGATGAACAATTGATTTTTGCTTACAACCAAGGAAGAGAAACACAGAAATCACTAAAATACTTATCTTGCGCATATCAATTTTATTGAGCAAAAGTAGTATAAAATGCGAGCAGTTTTACAAAGAGTTACACAGGCAAGTTGCACGGTTGACGGTGAGGTAACGGGAGCGATTGATACCGGATTTCTAGTGTTGTTAGGCATAGAAGATGCCGATACTTTAGCGGATTTAGATTGGTTAGCACAGAAAATTATCGGTATGCGTGTTTTTGGAGATGAAAACGGAATGATGAATAAAGCACTTGCCGATGTGGGTGGAGATATTTTATTGATCAGTCAGTTTACCTTATTTGCATCTACCAAAAAAGGAAACCGCCCAGGTTTTACAAGGGCAGCACGAGCAGATGTGGCGATTCCACTTTACGAGAAAATGATTGAAAAGCTATCGGCTCTATTGGGTAAAAAAGTAAAAACCGGAATTTTTGGTGCTGATATGAAAATTGTACTGTTAAACGATGGACCAGTTACGATTTTGATTGATACAAAAGATAAGGAATAATTAAATTTAAACAATCGCGGCGTAACTTATCAAGTCTTGAATGGTCAAAAAAATAATATTTTATTTCAAAATTTAACTTAAGCTAATATGAAGGATAAAAATCCGAACCGGTTGGCGGAATACAGTTGTCTTGCGTTTTTTCTGATTTTAAAGTTAGTGTTATCTTTTGTATTGGTCAATTCAGTTTACGAATTGCATCGTGATGAATTTTTGCATTTGGATCAGGCGAACCACCTCGCTGCGGGTTTCACGTCAGTTCCGCCGTTAACCTCGCTATTTTCATGGCTTATTAAAGCTTTTGGCAATGGATATTTCGTGGTGAAACTTGTTCCTGCATTATTAGGTGCCTTGACTATATTGTACTGCTGGAAAATTGTCGGTTTTTTAAAGGGTAACCTACTGGCCAAATGCCTGGTTGCTGTAGCCTGCCTGTGTTCTGCTCTGCTAAGGCTAAATACCCTTTACCAGCCCAATTCTTTCGATGTTTTAGCCTGGACAGCCATATTCTATTATCTGTTAAAATATTTCGATAAAAACGAAGCCAGATATCTGTATGCCTTTGCCATTTTTGTCGCTTTAGGTTTTTTAAATAAATACAACATCCTTTTTCTCATCATTGGTTTACTACCCGCTATACTCATTACATCAAAACGAAAAATATTTACCGATAAACATCTTTATCTGGCCATTTTACTGGCGCTTTTAATTATTTCGCCCAATGTAATCTGGCAGATTAATAATCACTTTCCGGTGCTCACCCATATGAAACTTTTACAGGTAACGCAATTGGTTCATGTAAACCGGATTGATTTTTTTATCGGACAGTTCCTCTTTTTTATCAGTTCGATCTTTATTCTTTTAGCAGGCATTGGCAGTCTGGTTTTTTATAAGGATTTCAGCAAATACAGATGGATTATTCTCTCCTATCTGTTTACACTTATTGTATTTAGCTATTTTAAGGCAAAAGATTATTATGCATTAGGCTTATATCCGGTTTTACTGGCTTTTGGTGCACATTATTTAAGTCGGGTTTTAGCAAATAAATATGTATTAACAGGATTGCTGTTCGCTTTTAATATTGGCTCATTCATTTATTTGATACCGCTTATTATGCCAGTTTATAGTCCTGATGAAATTGTAGCGCATCATAAAAGGTTCGAACGGGTAGGGGCATTGCGTTGGGAAGATGGTAAAAATCACGAGCTACCGCAGGACTATGCCGATATGCAAGGCTGGAAGGAACTGGCAACGCTTGTTGATTCGGCTTACGGAATGGTTAAAGATAAGTCTACCGTATTGGTTCGTGCAGATAATTATGGCCAAGCAGGTGCAATTAATTATTATTCAAAATATAAAAACATCAATGCGGTATCATACAATGCCGATTACTTGTATTGGTTTAAAATGGATAAGCCGATCAAAGATTTCATTATGATCACCGAATGGAAGGACAAAGATCCACAGCGGAAGAGAGAGCAGCCCTATTTTGCCAGGATCACCAAAATTGGTGAAGTAACTACTCCATATACGAGAGAAAGGGGCGCAGGAGTTTTTTTGCTTGAAGGTGCCAATATTGAAGTGACTAGCATTATAAAATCAGAAATAGAAGAAGAAAAACATGACCATTAACGAAGCACAGGAAACCGTAGACCGTTGGATTAAAACCACGGGCATCCGCTATTTTAACGAACTCACCAATACTGCCATTTTGATGGAAGAAGTTGGAGAAGTAGCCCGTATTATGTCCCGTAAATACGGCGAGCAGTCGTTTAAAAAAAGCGACGAAGAGGTAAACCTCGCCGATGAAATGGCTGATGTGATGTTCGTTTTAATCTGTTTGGCTAATCAAACAGGCATAAACCTTACCGATGCGTTGGAAAAGAATCTGGAAAAAAAGAGCATCCGCGATGCAGATAGGCATAAGAATAATGAGAAGCTTAAGTGAATATTGAGTGATTGAATTTTGACTGAGTGAATGAAGGGTATTTAATAACATTCAATCATTCAAAATTCAATTATTCTTTTGGCTTAGCCAACGAACTCCATCAAACTCCTATATGCCACAAAGCGGTTTTTGTATCTTTCGTTTAGTTCAGCCTGTAAAGCCGGTGCAAATACTTCCTGGTATTTATTGTAATGATCTAATGTTTCGGCAACATACTGTGCGCAATAGGTTATCCCTTCGTTGGGTGAGTCTACAACCTTTAATAAACGGTTGGAAATAAACATACCCGTAGCCATTACTTCAGGGATATGAACATCTTGCATCCACTGTAACCACTCTTCGGCTGCTGCATCATCAAGGATGAGCGTAACATTATATAAAAACATAGCACAAAGGTAGATAATATATAAATGTTAAAAAATTGATGATAATGGATTTTATTCTTTAAAGTGGTGTCAATCTGTTAAATTTGCTAATTCCCATTGTTTTTAAGCATGATACGAACTAACGACTCTCAAAAAATAGACAATTCCACTCGTAATTATATTTATACTGGTTACCTAACTGCAATTTTCGGCGGCATTTTAGGGCTGGTGATTGGTTGGGATTTAATGAAGAAAAAGAGAACATTAAATACTGGCGAAAAGGTTTTTTCTTATTCCCTAACGGATAGGCAACATGGCGCCAGAATTTTAATTTTGGCAGCAATTTGCTTCATTTTGTTGCTAACCTTAACTATTATTGCATTAGATGCCTAAGCCATCTATATCCGGAAATGATTATTATTACCAAATCTTCTACTACAAAAGAGCTTGAAGGCATTCTTGAGCTTCAAAAGCAAAACTTAAAGAAAGATTTAACTCCCGAACAAATAAAAGAAGAAGGCTTTGTTACCGTTTCGCATTCGCTTGATGATCTGGAAAAGATGCATCGGTACGAACCCAACATTATTGCAAAAGATGGAGAATTGGTTGTAGCTTATGTGCTAGCAATGACCAATGAGTCTAAAAATGATATCCCGAGATTAGTTGAAATGTACGAAAGTTTCGATCACATCCAATATTACGATAAATCCGTTTCTTCTTATTCTTATATCGTTGTAGGGCAGGTGTGTGTTAGTCAGGCTTATCGTGGTAAAGGTTTGTTCGATCAATGTTATCACGCTTATAAAGATTATTTTAAATCTAAATACGATTTCGCAATCACCGAAATTGCAAGCATCAATTTACGATCGATGAATGCACATAAACGTATTGGTTTCAAGGTTATTCATACTTATACCGATAACAGCGCTGTAGAATGGAATGTGGTGGTTTGGGACTGGAAACGGTAGATTGGTTTGGCGTTTAGCGATAGGCGTTTGGCATCAATTTACCAGTTACAACAATTAACCGATTAATCATTACGAATGAACTAATGGCTAATGAACCATTGAACTAATCAAACCCCATCTCCACGTAAATTCCTAAACCTTTTCCTGGCTTCAGCACTGAACATGCTCCCCGGGTAATCCGTAATCAGTTTCTGGAAGTAGATTTTGGCCTGTGCAATGTCGTTCAATTTCTTTTCATAAAGATCGCCCAAAGTAAAAAGGGCATCGTCTGTCCAAATGCCATCTTTAAAATCTTCAGTTACCTTTTTCAGAATATCGGCTGCTTTTTGGAAATCATTGGCTTTGATGAGAATTCTTGCTTTACTCATCATTATCGCGTCGGTTAGGCTATTTTGCGGAAATGCTATGGCAATACTGTCCATTTTTTTTACTGCACGTTCAGGGAGGTTTCTGAATAAAAGCATCTCTGCATCGGCATACATTTTTAATGCGTTACTATCTGCAGGGGTTTGAATATTATCGTTAATCAGTAAACTCAGGTTCAAGGCGTCGTTTGCAATGAGTTGTGAAGTTGCAGCCTTTAAAACCAGGCATTGGCCATTGCTGTATTCGAAATTACCCTGATAAAAAGAAAGTTTAGCGCTCCTGAAACGTGCCTCATTTCCTACGGGTTGCCCCTCAAATTGTTTGCTCACTTGCTCGTACACTAAAAAAGCTTCCCAGGGTTGGTTGGTTAAAATATAAATATCGCCTAAATCGAGTTTCAGTTGGCCTAACTCCTGATCGTTAATGCCAGGCATTTTTATGGCTTCTTCCAGTTCTTTTTCTGCACTGCTGGGTTGATTTAAATAATAAGCCTGCAAGTTTGCGAGTTTTTTTATCGCGAAAAGCGTGTTTCTGTTCTTGCCGTTTTCATCCAGTAAGGCCTGATAATCTTTTGCTAACAGATCAAGATCAGCTACCGTATATTTCCCGTTGGTACGCAGGTTATACTTGGTATTCAGCATTTCTATTTTTGAAGGAAGGTAATACTGGTTATCCTTTCCTTTAGTTAACAGGTAATCGTAGGCTTTAATCGCTGTTTCGTATGCGCCATTGTCAACAAAGGTATAAATGGCCTTAAATAAGGTGCCTCCATCAGCCTTGGTGCGTTTATCGTACGCAATTAACTGGCGCAGGGCCATATCAAATTCCTGTTGTTGAATATAGTTCCAGGTGAGTAACTGAATATAAATTTCGGCATCGGGCTCTGTCTGTATTTTCCTTAAAATGGCTGCCTGAAAGGTTTGGTAATCGTTTTTGTCCTCAAATATAGAGGCCAGTACGGCTTCAGCCTGCGGTAAAAGCTGAGGCATGGTGCCCATGGCATCAAGGTACTCTTGCATGAGCATGGGCTTATCCTTTTTGAAACGGTAAATGTTCAATAGCTCAAAGGCAAAGAGTTGATCGTTGCCCAACAGTTTTCTGCCCTGCTTAAAAGTTTGAACTGCAAATTCATAATTTTCAAAACGATAAAAACTATTGGCTAAATTCCTGATCTTAAATTCATCTTTCGGAAGTTTATTAATTACATCGGTAAAAATCTTGTTTGCCGCTTGCACATCACCCTTCTCCTGGTAAAGTTTGCCCAATGCTATTGGATAAACATCGCCCTGTGGATTTTTTTTTATTTCCCTTTTAACCACTTTCTCCGCAACATCATAACGCTTCAATTTTACCAATGTATTAAAGTAAATATCGAAATAGGCTTCGTTATTGGGTATGGCATAAAGTTTTTCCAGTAGCACAACTGCTTTTTCATAATCACCATCATTATAGTATTGAATGGCCAGGCTACTTTCATCAGGTGCAATCTGTTGATTGGGACGGAAGATTTGTGCGTGGGTCCCAAGAGATAGAAATAAGAATATGATGAAAAGCAAGCGGTTCATAAACCCTAAATTATAAGTTTTAAATGTAACATTTTAATACATCTTTAGCTAAAGCATCAATTGATATTAAACGTATTTTAAATGTTACCTGTATTTTATTTTGTAGGTATTTTATAAATACTAAATTGAACCACGACTTATTATTTGATTGCATAAGTAACATTGTTGGTGTAAATCGCAGTTAAGTTGTTAGGATACTTATTTTTGTCATCCCGTAAAGGATTTATTTATGCTAAAAAAGATTTTTCTATTGTTAATGGTTGCATTGATCTGGGCCTGTAAAGGCACTAACAATGATACTATTCCTGTGGACGATTTTTTTAAAACGCAGGATAAGGCCTATTATCGCATTTCTCCTGACGGGAAAAGTCTTTCTTATTTAAAGCTTCATGATAAAAAACTTGATCTTTTCGTTGAAGATCTTGCGACTGGAAATAGTCTTCAGTTAACCCATTTGAATGGGAAGAATATCAGTTTTCATTTCTGGACCAGCAATAACGAGTTGATTTATTATGCTGAAGACGAATCTAAAGAGCGCAAATCGGATATTTTTGTGATCAATAAAGATGGAAGCAAGCAGGTTCAGCTGAGTGCCAACGAGAAAAGCAGGTTAAGGGTAATAGAAGATCAGTTAATTGATGATAAATACATTATTGTTGCATCCAATAAACGTGATTCAACAGTTTTCGATGTTTACCGCCTAAATGTTAGGAACGGTAAAATGGATATTGCAGCTAAAAACCCTGGAAATATTACCGAATGGATGACAGATAATAGAGGAGTGTTGAAAATTGCTGTAGCGAGTGATGGGGTGAACGAAACCTTGATGTACCGGGAAAACGAAAACCAGGCCTTTGCTCCGGTAATTACCAATAATTTCGAAACCACTTTACAGCCAGTTGCCTTCTCAGAAAGCCAGCCCAATATACTTTATGCCATTTCAAATGTAAATAGAGATAAGAATGCACTAGTGGCACTCGATCTAAAAACAGGTAAAGAAAAACAGGTACTTTTTGCAAACGATACCTTAAATGTAGTAGATGCAAAATATTCGCGGCCACAAAAGAAAATGCTTTTTGTAACCTGCGAAACCTGGAAAAAGGAAAAATATTACCTTGATGACAGTACGAAGATTACCTATTCCAAAATAGACCGGCTTTTGCCAGGTACCGAATGGAAAATTATGGATAAAGATAAAATGGACAAGGTTTTTGTAGTAAGAACATTTACCGATAAAAATCCGGGTTCTTATTATCTCTATACCGTTAGCGAGAATAAACTTAAAAAACTAACTGATATTAGCCCATCCATTAAACAGGGTGATATGAGTGCCATGAAACCGATCTGTTTTAAAAGCTCTGATAATTTAACCATTAACGGTTATTTAACCTTACCCAAAAATAAAAAGGCCGTTAATTTGCCAGTAGTGGTCCTGCCACATAATGGCCCTGCAGGGCGAAATAGTTGGGGCTATAATGCAGAAGTTCAATTCTTGGCTAACCGTGGTTATGCTGTTTTGCAGGTAAACTATCGTGGGTCTACGGGCTATGGTAAATCTTTTTATGCCGCTGGTTTTAAGCAGTGGAGTGATAAAATCCAGGAAGACGTTAACGATGGCGTAAAATGGTTAATTGCCAAAAAAATTGCCAATCCTAAAAAAATCGCCATTTATGGCAATGGTTTTGGTGGTTATATTGCATTAAATTGTTTGTATAAAAATCCCGATCTTTATAAATGTGGTGGATCAAATTCAGGAGTAATCAATTTATTCAGTTACCTGAAAACCATCCCGCCGTTTTTAAAAGCGAATTTACAGATGTATTATGAAATTGTTGGCAATCCGGTAACCGATACCGATTATATGCGGTTTGCATCGCCTGTTTTCCATGCCGACCGGTTTAAAGCGCCTGTTTTTATAGCACAGAATCCTAAAGATCCACGTGTTAACGTAGCAGAAGGTGTTCAGTTTATTAAAGAGCTGAAAAAACGGAATGTTCAGGTTATTTATATCGAAAAGGAAGAAGGTCCAAACCCTATAGTGCGTCAACAGAGTAGAACGGCCCTGTACAAAGCATTAGAAGAATTTTTACAGGAAAATCTAGGTAAGAAATAGGGTATGGCCTTAGATAAAAAAAGTGGATATCGTAAAAATTTCTCGCTCGGTATAACCTTCATTGTACTCATTTCCATTCTTTTTATTCTGTCGCTTTTTTTAGCGTTTAACTACAGTAAGAAATCGATCGAGAACGATTTTGTATCTGAGAAAGTAAACGTGCTAGAGCAAAGTATTAAGCCTTATAACGATTTCTTTCAGAATAAAATGCCAGAGATTTCATATTATAGCGGCTTTTTAGATTCTTCTACAGCAGCAAAGTTTGTAGATACCGTGATGTTAAAATATCCTTTTATCTCGAAGGTTACTTTTTACGATACAGAGGTAAAGAATGTTCCCGTAAAGGATGGGATCAATGCAAACCACTTAGGTATTGGCCCTAAATCTATTTTTCAGTTTGGCAAAGGTATTAAACCCGATTCGGTAAAATTATATTCAGAAGATGATACCAGATCTTTTAATGTGGGGAGCGATTTTAATGCAATAGCCATTAAACTTGCCACTTTTGTTGAGGATTTGGATACAGCATCGGTGCCTACACAAGAGGAATTGTTTACTAATTTTTCTATCGTTAACTCGAATGAGAATAAAATCACCTATTTAAATATTCCCCGCCGGGAAGATTTAAGGGCCTATAAAGATATGATCAGACGGAAGTTAAATCCGGCGCCCGTTTATCAACAGGATGTACTGGTTTTTAATCTCGATGCACATAAAATCAAGATCATCAATACCAGGCCGTTGCTGTATCAAAAGATCAGGATTGAGCCGTTGACTTACGATCCGATTGATACTTCTGAAGAAAATATTAATACTGAAATTGCCTTGCCAGGCGCATTTTCTGATTTTAAGTTATACCTCATTTCATCAAGATCTTACATCAAGAAAGAAATTTTTATTTACTTCATGCCGATTGCCCTGGTACTTTTATTGGTATACGGCGTGCTTTTATTGGTTGCTTTTTTGATTTACCGTAACCTGAACATCAATAGCAAAATGTTTAAGTTGCAGTACGATTTTGTGAATAACCTCACGCATGAGTTTAAAACACCCGTTAGCGTGATTAAGATTGCGGGAAACAATATTAAAAGTGCTACCGCATTAAGCCAGAGAGAACAGCAACTTTATGGCAAGATACTGGATGAAGAAGCCGACAAGCTGAATGGCTTAATGAACAAATTACTGGCCTTTACGCAGATCGAAAATAAGGCGATTAAGCTGAACCAGGAAGAAGTTAATATAGTAGATTTTATTGAAAGTACTATCGAATCGCATACATTAAAACACCCCGATTTTAAGATTACCTATGAGGTGGTGGGCTTTAAAACCTTTATTACCGATCCGGTATTATTGGGCAGTTTATTCGATAATCTGGCAGAAAATGCCTACAAATATTCGAAACCAGAACAGAAAAAATTACACATTAGTGCAAAGTTGATTAAAGGGGTGCTGGTTTTCCGGTTTGCCGATAAGGGAATAGGTATCGCAGCATCAGAATTAAACAATATATTTAAGAAGTTTTTCAGGATTCAGAATGAATATAACCAAATGGGCAGTGTAGGTCTGGGTTTGGCATTCTGCAAAGAACTGGTTAACTTTATGGAGGGAGAAATCTCTGTAAAAAGTAAAGTAGGAAGCGGTACCGAATTTAAGATTGTGCTGCCTTATAATAGTTAAATTTTAGGAGTTGGAAGGTTGTAAGTTGAGTTTAACCCTTTAAACATCACAGCGTTTCAACATTACAACCGCATATAAAACACACATACAAATGTCAAAAGAAGTAAAAATATTAATTGTAGAAGATGATGAAAATCTTCGCTTTCTTGTGGCCCACCGTTTAAAGGCTGAAGGTTATACTGTGCTTGAAGCAAATGATGGCGAAGCTGGTGAAAGAATGATTGTTGCCGATCAGCCTGATATTGTTTTATTGGATTGGATGATGCCAGGTAAGCAGGGCGCCGAAGTTTGTGAGAATGTGCGCAAGCAAGGATTCGAAAACCTGATCATTATGATGACTGCCAAAGCGCAGGATGTTGATAAAATTGACGCCTATAACTTTGGTGCATCTGATTATATCACCAAACCATTTAATATGGATGTTTTGGTTGCGATGTTGGAGAGCAAGGTGAAATTTATTGTGAATAAAGATACTGCCGAAATTCACCGTTTTGGCAATATGGAACACCATCCAAATATCCACACATTGTTTAGAGATGGGAAGAAAATCGAGTTAACGATATTGGAAAACCGTATCCTCCTTTATTTCTTGCGCAACCCGGGTAAAGTTATCAACCGTGATGAATTAATGTTGGTGGTGTGGGGCTACAACTCTGATGTGAATACCAGAACGCTTGATATGCATATTGTGCGCTTACGTAAGAAGATAGAATTGAATCCTGATAATCCACAATTGTTACAGACCGTTAGGGGGGTAGGTTATCGCTTTAATGCGGGATAATAGGTAATTATTGAATTAAAGAATCTTGAATGATTGAATGTTGGGGGTCATACCAAAATATTCAATCATTCACTCATTCGAAACTCACTCATTTTTAGTCTAAGCTCTCTTCAAAGTAAATATTGTTATCTCAGGTAAAATACCAACCCTGCCCGGGTAACCTAAAAAGCCATAGCCCACGTTAACGTAAAGCTGTTGTTTTTGCTCCTGGTATAAACCTGCCCATTCTTTGTAAATGTATTGCACCGGACTCCATTGAACCTCTTTGAAACGAACGCCAAACTGCATTCCGTGTGTATGGCCACTAAACATCGCATCTATTTGCGGGTATTTCTTTAAAACCTCTCCACGCCAGTGTGAAGGATCGTGACTAAGCAAAAGTTTAACAGGTAAATCATCCGTATTTTGAACCGCTAGCTCCATCTTTCCATATTTAGGGAAGCGGCCCATTCCCCAGTTTTCGATACCTAAAATTCCGATTTCTTCTCCATCTACTTTTAATCTCCGGTTTTCATTCATTAGTAAATCGTATCCCATTACCTTATGCACATCAACCATATCTTTCAGGTTTTTCACCTTGGCAGGAGAAGATTCTTTGCCAAAAAAATAATCACCATAATCGTGGTTTCCCAATGTTGAATATACTCCTAGAGGTGCTTTTACTTTCGAAAATATATCCTGATAGTCTCTTACCTCGTTGGTAAGGTTATTCACTAAATCGCCGGTAAAAAAAACGAAATCGGGTTTCTCGCCCAATAGCATTTCTACACCACCTTTTACGGCTGTTTTATTGTAAAAGCTTCCAGAGTGGATATCAGAAATCTGCCCCATGGTAATGCCGTCAAAAGCTTTGGGTAGGTTAGGGAGGATTAAATTTACCCGTCTCACCTGATAATCGTATGCGCCAGAAATAATGCCCCAGCTTAATGAAGTTAAGGGTACTGCCGCTGCCACCAATCCGGCTTTAACCAGGAATTCAGAGCGTGAAATGGGTTCTGCTGTTGTATTTTGTCCTGTTGAAACTTCACTTTTTTTGTTCCTCCTGAAAATTTTAATGAATAACCTTCGCAAATCATCCAGGATCAAAAATGGGAGCATAGTCATTTTACAGGCAACGGTTAAAAAGAAGGCAACCAAAATAATGGCTCTCAATGTAAGGAAAAGGTTGAGGTAAATGCCGCAGAAAACGCCAAAAATCAAAAGCAGGCTATAACTCCAATAGGCAATAGCAAATACTCTTTTAGTAGTCGGTTTCCATTTTTTAAAAACAGCAATAATGGCTTTGTAACAATAAATGTCAAAAGCAATAATGAATATGCAGGCAGCAATGATGAAAGGTAGTCTTCCCATACGATCGGGTTATTCGGGTTAAATTAAAAAATAAGACAGGTTCTTTTGACCTGTCTAAATTAAGTATTTGAAGTAAATATATTATTTAATATTCGTTGAGGATGATCTAAAAAGGCTTTATAAACCCGATAAACCTCAGATTCTTCATATTTAACCTTAGCTATTTTATTCTCCGACATTTCGTATATCCATGCATTGGGGTAGGATAATAAGATCGGCGAGTGTGTGGCGATGATGAATTGAGCATTTTTGTCTACCAGATTATTGATTTTGGATAACATAGCGATTTGTTTCGTAGCTGAAAGGGCCGATTCGGGCTCATCGAGGATATAAACGCCATGGCCACTAAAGCGGTTCATAAATAGCGACCAAAAAGATTCTCCGTGAGATTGTTCATGTAAGGAAATACCTCCATAAGAATCTATTATCTTAGTTAAAGATATAGGTATATCTGGGTCGTCTTCATCAAGTTTGTCAATCTCGCTGGCAACATTGTAGAAACTTTCTCCCCTTAAAAAGTAGCCGTCTTTAATTTGTTTATATCCTTTGGTTATACTGAGGAAGTTATGCAATGCAGAATGTGTTGCTGTGCTTTTAAAATTGAAATTTTTACCTCCGCCCTCTGCATTGAAACCAAGATAAACCGCTATGGCTTCAATCAGGGTCGATTTTCCAACCCCGTTTTCGCCGGTAAAAAATGTAACATTGGGATGGAAGTCTAACTTTTCAAAAGATTTTAAGCATGCAATATTAAACGGATATCCATTAGGAAGGTGCTCTTGTTTTAGCCTTAGCGATAAAAGATATCCGTTAAACTCCATTAATTTTATCTGAAATCGTCTTCATCCTCTTCTTCGTCAAATTCGGCGTTAAATAAACTGCCAAACATATCGGAGAAACCGAAGCCGCCATTTAAATAATTTTTGCTCAATTGCGAATATTCAGCTAAACCATGCAATACGAATTCCATTAACAATAAAGTTTGGTTTTCGCTTAATTTAGGATGAAACTTCTTTACCAGGTCGTATAAACTTGGCACCAGCATCAACGCTTTTTTATACTGTGCATTGGTTAAAACATCGGTAACATCTACATTGTTACCTTCCGTAAACCATTCGGTTACTTCGGCGTAAGGGTTGGCCGTTTTACTTTTCTTCGCTTTTTCTGGATCGGGGAAGTAACGTGCAAATAAGGTTTTAACCGCTTTTCCGATTAAGGTTGTAGCTACATGCGCTGGCCCTTCCAGTTCGCCTTCGTAAACCAGTTCTATTTTACCTGTTATTGCCGGGATAATTCCTGCAAGGTCAGATAAACGTACAAAAGAATTTTTCTCGCCTGCAATCAGCATTCTTCTTTCAGCAGTGCTGATTAAATTTTCATAAGCCGAAATGGTTAATCTGGCTGAAACACCCGATTTTTGATCGATATATTCACTTTTACGTGCCTCAAAAGCAATCTGCTCGATTAAATCTTTTACCAATCCATCCGCCTCAATATTGGCTTTTTGATCGGTGGTTAATTTTGCCTCCTGGAAAGTAATTTTGCGCGAAATTTCGATGGTTTTAGGATAGTGGGTCAAAATCTGACTTTCAATCCTATCTTTCAAAGGTGTAACAATACTTCCACGGTTGGTATAATCTTCAGGGTTTGCGGTAAATACAAACTGGATATCCAGGGGTAAACGCAGTTTAAAACCACGGATCTGGATATCTTTCTCCTGCAGCATGTTAAATAATGCCACCTGGATACGTGCCTGTAAATCCGGAAGCTCATTAATCACGAATATGCTGCGGTGTGCGCGCGGAATTAAACCAAAGTGGATTACACGCTCATCATTATAGGTTAATTTTAATGTTGCGGCTTTAATGGGGTCAACATCGCCAATTAAATCGGCAACAGTAACGTCGGGCGTGGCCAGTTTTTCAGTATACCTTTCGCTACGGTGCAACCAGGCAATTTCAGTATCATCGCCTTTTATGGCGATTTCATTTTTCGCATACCATGAAATCGGGTTCAATGGATCATCAAAAATCTCACTTCCGGCAACATATGGCACATACTCATCTAATAAGTTTACCATCAAACGGGCAATCCGTGTTTTAGCCTGCCCACGTAAACCTAAAAGTAAGATATTGTGGCGCGATAAAATGGCGGTTTGTAATTCAGGAATCACCGTTTCATCATAGCCGATAATGCCTTCAAATTCAGTTTTTTTATCGCGGAGAACTTTAATGAGATTTTCCCTGAGCTCTTCTTTTACAGATCTCGATTTATATCCTGTGGTTTTTAATTCGCCTAATGTGGTGTTTTGCATCTTTTAAAATGGGTTTAAGGTTTATGGTTTAGGGTTTAAGGTTGCAGCACGCAACATCAATCGCTAAATCTTCCCTTGTTTAAATGTTTCTAAGCCTCGTTAAATAGGTCTTTTCGGCTTTAGGTTTTACCTTAAACCTTCCGCCTTTTACCCTCTACCTTATTTAACTGTCTTACGTCTGTTTTTAATATAATCTTCAAAAATGTATTCGCCCAAACCGTTTAACGAGCTATAAAAAGCCCTGCCGCCATTAATTTCGGTAAACTGGCGCACAAACTGTTGCAGGTAAGGGTCTTTGGCAATCATAAATGTAGTAATCGGAATTTTTAGGCGCTTACATTGGGCAGCCATGTTTAAGGTTTTATTAATTACCTTCCTATCCAGACCCATACTGTTTTTATAGTACTTGCCATTTTCTTTTAAGCAGGTTGGTTTTCCGTCGGTAATCATGAAAATCTGCTTATTATGTGTTTTTCTTCGACGGAGTAAATCAGCAGCCAATTCTAAGCCCGCATAGGTATTGGTATGATAAGGGCCAACCTGTAAATAAGGCAGGTCTTTCACGCTAATTGGCCAGGCATCATTTCCGAAAACCACAATATCTAAAGTATCTTTAGGGTATTTCGTTTTAATCAGCTCGGCCAAAGCCATCGCAACTTTTTTTGCAGGGGTAATTCTGTCCTCGCCGTATAAGATCATCGAGTGCGAAATATCGATCATTAATACGGTAGATGTTAAGGTTTTAAAATCCTTTTCCTCTACTTCCAGATCGCGATCGGTTAAGGTGAAATCGCCAATACCGTGGTTAATCTGTGCATTGTGGATAGAAGCAGTCATATCAATCTGATCCAAACTATCCCCAAAACTATATTCTCGTCTATCGGCATTTTTTTCTTCGCCAACGCCTGATTGGTTACTGTTGTGGTTTCCCCGTCCTGATTTTTTTAGTTTCCCGAAAATTTCATCAAGGGCCGATTTGCGGATGGTCTGCTCGGTTTTGGCTGTTATTTTAAATTCCCCAGATTGATTGTCTTCCGTAAGATAACCTTTGTCTTTCAGGTCGTCGATAAAATTACCAATACCATAATCGTTATTGGTTAATTTATATTGCTTGTCGAGCTCGTTCAGCCAGCTTAAAGCCTCTGCTGCATCTCCAGCTGTATAATTCAGCAATTCGCTAAATAATTTCAGCAACTCATCGAACCCACCCTTTGGCGTATCGCCCGGCTTATAATCAGAAAAACGAAAACCTCTCATGTGCTTATATTAACGATTTATCGAAGATAAAAGTTTCGCTTTGCATTAATTTAAGCGCGGTGTCATATTTGGAGACAAGCAGAAAGGTAAAAGCTGAAAGACCAAAGCAGATTGAAATTGGAAATCGTCAACTGATAACTGTCTAATTGAAAACTGTCAAACTAATCTGGGCGTTCCCCCAAGCTGCGCAAGGGGCGGGCTTTTCAGGGCTACGCTTCGCTTCGGTACCAATGAAATATTGGTACTGAACCCTTACAATCCCTAACGCAAAACCCACCGTTTCAGATCAGATCTAAAATTCCGTGTTAATCCGTGTCTCCGTGGCAACAAAGCAGAATGCTTAACCCAATGCCATATGGTAAATCTTTTTATTGTACTCTGGATTTGCGCCAGGCTGAGAGGCTACAAATGCCCCAACTTTGCAGGCATTATCTAATGTGGTCTCCATAGGATAACCCTGTAGATAACAGGCAATAAATGTAGCTAAAAAGGCATCGCCGGCACCAACTGTATCGGCCACCTGTACCTTGTAGCCAGGGTGTTTGAATAATTTGCCATCTTTTAAAACGCATGCCCCTTTATCGCCAAGCGTGAGGCAGATCATTTCAATGTTAAACTGACTGGAAAGTTGCTTTAAAAGTTGCTCATCAGTATTACCGCTTAAGCCAAAAGATTCTTTCACCCATAAAATTTCGTCTTCATTTATTTTTAGGATATCTGCTTTTGCCAAAAGCGCGCCAATTAGTTCTTTTGTATAAAAAGGAGCACGGAGGTTTATGTCGAATATTTTAGTCTTGGCATTTTCTAAGAGCGTAAGGATAGTTTTTTTAGATTCTTCCGCTCTACAGGTTAAACTGCAATATACCAATGCATCTGCCTGTTTTACGGCGGCTATGTTTTTATCGCTGATTTTGATGTCATCCCAGGCTACAGGTTGTTTAATCGTATAAGTGGCCTGATGGTTTTCATCCAACCGCACCACAACCGTACTGGTTGGTAATTCGGTGTTTACTTGAATCAGATCAGTTGCAAAATGATTGCTGGCTAGAAAATCGAATAACTCTTTTCCATTTTCATCATCACCAGTTGCGCTTATAAAACTGCTATCTATACTTTGTTTGTGTAAATTAAGCGCAACGTTCATGCTCGAGCCGCCAGCTTTTTTACCCTCTGGGAAAACATCCCAGAGTATTTCGCCAATTGTGATTACTTTATTTTGCATAGAAGATTTATAGATATGTAAATAAAGAATTTTTATGCATGGAACAAAATAATTTGTTTCATATCTTTAATTTTTACCTCAACTTAAATAACCATGAAAAGAATACTTGTAATTACATTGTTTTTAGCTTCCTTTAGCACTTTTGCCCAAAATACGAAAGATAAACAGGCCATACTTAATTTACTCGAAAAGCAACGTACGGATTGGAACAAAGGTGATGTTGAAGCCTTTATGCAGGGTTATGAAAAATCAGATAGTTTACTTTTTGTAGGCAAAAGCGGACCAACTTATGGCTGGCAAAAAACATTGGATAATTATAAAAAAGGCTATCCGGATAAATCGGCAATGGGGTTTTTGGTGTTCGGAATTAAAAAGGTCGATTTTTTAAAGCCCGATTTGGCTTTTGTATTGGGCAGCTGGAATGTTAAACGCGAAAAAGACGAACTTAAAGGATATTTTACCTTATTAATTAAAAAGATAAAAGGCGAATGGAAAGTAGTTGCTGATCATAGTAGCTAAGTGTGGAAGAGGTGAAATGTAAAATGGATGAGGGAGACAAAACTGTGTTGGTAGCGAAGCTTCAGCCGGTCGTCATTTCGAGCGGAGTGCAACGAAGTCGAGAAATCTGTCTAGATGGATCTCTCCATTCCACTGCGTTCCAGTCGAGATGACGCCATTTAATTAACCTTTATGGTCTTAGTTTACAACGAGGATTCGTGTGATCAGCATTTTTAATGCTGTTTAAATTAATTTAAGGGCGATAAAATCGCCCTTCTCATGCATCCCGATTGCAAATCGGGACGATTATTTATTCTCCCAACTTAAAATCCTTATAATAATAATCCTTATCAGCATCTGTTAACTGGCGGATTACCCTACATGGATTTCCTGCGGCAAAAACATTATCAGGAATATCCCTGGTAACAATACTACCCGATCCGATTACTACATTTGACCCAATTTTTACCCCGGGGTTAATCACTACATTGCCGCCGATCCAAACACTATTGCCAATGGTCACTTCCTGCGCCCATTCATATTCCTGATCGCGTAAATGTGCATGGATAGGATGGCCTGCGGTATAAATAGCCACGTTTGGCGCAATGAAAACGCTGTTGCCGATGCGTACTTTAGCGCAATCTAAAATAACAAGGTTAAAATTTGCGTAAAAATTATCGCCGATTTCGATGTTGTAGCCATAATCGCATCTAAATGGAGGTTCTACATAAAACATCCTTTCTGTTTTTCCGAATAACCTTTTTAATAACGCTTTGCGTTGTTTGATAAATTTTGGTGCGAGGTTATTAAACTCGAAAACAATTTCACGCGCTTTTAATCTTTCTTTTGATAGTTCTTCGCCGCCAGCCTGATAAGCTTTACCGGTCAACATTTTTTCTTTTTCGCTAAGGATATTGTTTTCCATCTTAGGTATCTGATTTTTTAATTCTCCATGTTTACGCGCAATAATAACAAAAACGGGGCTATCGTAACCGATGCCCCGTTGTATTTTACTTTTTCAATACTTTTCTATGGTCTGCCTTTAGCTAAAGCCCTTTCAGCAATTTTAACTGCTTTTTTCTCTCTCCAGTGGGCGTATTTTTCTTTGAAAGTCATTTTGATTAAACTGTCTATCGCACCGTGGGTAAATAAGCTCCAAACACTGGCTACTTTGCGCGTAATTGATTGATCCCAGGCTCTTAAGCTTAAAGAGAACGACCCATCCAGGTATTTCATCCAATGCCACATTCCGGTTGGCATAAATAAAGTATCGCCATGCTCCAGGAAAACTTCATAACCTTCTACACCATTCAGTGCCGGGAATTTTTCGAAATCTGGGTTGGCGACATCATAATCTTCCAAAGCGTAAGTTGCATTTGGCAGGCAGTACAGTCTGTCTTTCCATTTGTTGTCGAAAAGAACGATGTGCTTTCTACCGCCAAAGTGTGTATGGAAAATATGCGGTAAATCGATATCGTAATGTAAAAAGGTTACCGAGTTAGAACCGCCAAAAAACATAGCAGGCATACTTTCAATAAAACCACCCATTAAATCTTTTGGGATTTTTACATCATTGATTAAACTTGGTACTTTTTTAAACAGGTTAAAAAAGAATATACGCAGTTCAGTTGGCTCGCGTTTGATCAGGTCAAGGTAATCGCCAAATTTCATATGCGCAGTAGCTGCATTGATCGGTTTAGATGGATCGGCTTTAGAGTTATCGTAAAGTGGAACTTCGAGCTCGCCACCAATTTCCTTTAAATATTCAGTCGTCCATTTTTCTCTGGCAGGCCAGTCTTTGGTTAGGCCCCTGATTACTAACGGACGTTTAGTTTTCAGATAATTTTTCTTAAAATCTTCGGGAGTGATGCTCTCAACGATATCAACAGGTTTTAAAATGAAACTCATGCGCTTAAAATCGGTTATTTGTGCCGAACAACAAATGTGTAAATTTTATTTTACAAAATTGATGTTAACAGGTAAATGTGACTAAAATCACGTAATCTAAAATTAGTAAATACTTAACAATTTAATAATTACGCCTCAACTTTATTTTTAACAATTTCGATATAGGCAGCGTCCCACAGGTCGATCCTTTTCTGCAAGGCTTGTATTGTGGTTTCTTCTGCTTCGGCCCAAAAGGCTTCATTTTTTTCACAAAGCTTCTCTGTCATCGAGAGTGCCAAATGGCTGTGGTGATCGCCATCTACTTCGATGTGGCGCTCTAAGTAATACTTAAAAATCGAAACTTTATCAGCCTGGGTGCTGTTCAGGTCATTTACCATGCTAAAAAACATGTTTGGAATTAAATCCTCACGACCAAAAGTAAAACTTGCGGCCTGTAGATGTGTTTTTCCACTGTTGATGGTTTCGAAAGTTGCATTTACAAAATCCTTTGCCGCTGCAGGAACATCAGCTTTCGTGAAAGCTTCATTAAAACTTTTCCCGTTTTTTAGTTCCTGTAAAAAGGTATTGATGGGTTTGGTATTGGCACCACATTGATCCATAGCATCTAAATATAACTCGAAGTGGCTTTTAATGGCTCCATTGGCGTCTACATCTGATTCTTCACCGGCCACAATTTCATTGATCAATTGGCGGGTAACAGGATCGCCTACCGGGAACCAGGGCAAAGTAGTACAGGTTAAATTAATTTGTAGGGCTTTAAGCAACGACATAAAATCCCAAACGGCGAAAATGTGGTGTTCCATAAAAACCCGGAGATCTTCTATTTCACTAATGGCCGAATAAACTTTATGGTTAATGATTTCTTGCCTAAGCGGCGCTATTCTTTCCTGGATTTTTATAATATTAGGATGCATATATTGAATGAGTGAATGATTGATGTTTGAATGGGGCATTTAAATTATGAGGGAGAGAATGATGGAATTAGTGAATTAGCAGGGTTAAACACATGTTCATTCAATCATTCAAAACTTAATCATTCAATCATTATTTATTTTGGTAAATTCTTCTCTAGTGCTCTACTCGCTCTTTTAACTGCAAGGTTTTCTTTCCATTGCATGTATTTTTCGCGGTAGTTTGCTTTCATAAAGTCGTCAAATTTACGCTGTAAAGTTAAGTTATACAAGCTTTTTGCTTTTACTGCCCAGCTTTTGTCCCAGGCCCTTAAACTAATGGAAAAAGAGCCATCCAGGTATTTCATCCAGTGCCAGTATCCGGTAGGCATAAATAAAGTATCGCCATGTTCTAAATAGGCTTCAACGCCCTGAACACCCTTTAAAGCTGGGAATCTATCAAAATCGGGGTTTTCTACGTCATAATCTTCTAAAGCATAAGTGGCATAAGGGATTTGATACAAACGTTCTTTCCATTTATAATCGAATAAGATTACATGCTTGCGACCATTAAAGTGCGTATGGAAAATGTGTGCTAAATCAATATCATAGTGTAAAAATGTTACCGATCCCTTACCGCCAAAGAACATATTCGGGTAGCTATCTAAAAAACCGCCCATTAAATCTTTCGGTGCGATATAATCTTCGAGTAGCTTTGGTGCAAATTTTATCGGATCGAACAAAAATATACGCAGATCGGTCGGTGTTTCTTTAATCAGGTCGATATAATCGCCAAATTTCATTTCGGCGGCTGATGCATTTATAGGTTTAGAAGGATCGGCTTTAGAACTGTCGTAAAGCGGAACAGTTTTATCGCCAACAACTTCTTTCATGTATTCCATCGTCCATTTTTGATAAGCAGGCCATTTTTTGGCCATATTTTTTATTACCAATGGTTTACGCGGTTTAAGGTAGTTCAGCTCGAAATCTGATTTAGATATGTCTTCAACTACATCTATCGGAGATAAATTGAATTTCATGTTAAAAAACTATTAATGCAGCAAAATTAAATAGTTAAAAAACACTAAACATTACAAATGCAAAAACGTGAAAAAAAACTGACAATTCATCAAAAAAAGTCAGAAAGTATGATGTGGATAGATAAAAGAACGTCCGTTCGATTAGGTAAGCATGCTCATGTAAAATCACATCGTAACTGAGATATGTTTTTTAAGGAAATCTTTTTGTGTTTTATCGGTGTTTATAAAATAATGACCTGGTTTTTAAAGAGCGATTTTTTATAAAAAACAAAAACGTTCCAACAAAAGTCAGAACGTTTTACACTGATATAAGGATATCTAAAATTTACTTCGGCATTAAAACAGTATCAATAACATGGATTACACCATTTTTTTGGTAAACATCTGCAATGGTTACAGTGCTCATTCCGCCTTTTTCGTCTTTTAGCACTAATTTTTTGCCTTCCATCCAGGCCCAAAGTTTACCACCTTGTACCGTTGTAAGTTCAGCTTTGCCGCCGCCAGCTTTAATTGCTTTTGCAATTGCTTTGCTATCCATTTTACCGGCAACAACATGGTAAGTTAAAATGGTAGTTAGGGTTGCTTTGTTTTCTGGTTTAACAAGATTGTCTACCGTTCCGGCAGGAAGTTTATCAAATGCGGCATTAGTTGGTGCAAAAACAGTGAAGGGGCCAGCACTTTTTAAAGTTTCTACCAAGCCTGCGGCTTTTACTGCTGCAACCAGTGTAGTGTGGTCTTTTGAATTTACGGCATTGTCTACAATATCCTTAGTCGAATACATGGCTGCGCCACCAACCATTGGATTTTTTTGAGCGTAAACCTGAGTAGTGAATGCCATGGTAATTACGGCAAATGCGGATAAGATTAAATTTTTCATTATTTCTAATTTTTAAGTTTCTGTTATTTGGTTCCATTTACGATGGCTTACAGATACTTGGTTTTTAGAAATTAAAAATAATTTTTAATGTGTTGATTTTTAGTGCTTTAATTTTTATTTTTTTGGTTTGTAAAGATACAGTAGTGGTTCTTCGGGCCGACTGGTCCCGTTTTTCGCTTAATCTTTTGGCTATTCTTCGACTACACTCAGAATTATGCCAAAAGGATATCGCTTCAACCGGGTTTAGATCAATTGGGTTCGTCCCTAAGTCGCATCCTTTATAAACTTCGCTGGTCACGCTTAACGCCCAGCACCAAACGCTGCACTAATTCACCTTTGCCGTTCTTACTTTTTTAGAAAAAAGCTTAGGGAAAAAGCGTTTCAATAATACCGCTCTGGTTTCTTTCCCGCCAATATAAACCTCTTCTTTTTTGTTGCTAACAGCTTGCATAATTTGTGTTGCACATTCGGCCGGAGTCATGGCGTTTTCATGTGCATCACCCATCTTATTGAGTGGGTTGCCATCTCCCGTGAGCGCATTATAGGTTACATTTGTCTTAATAAAACCTGGACAGATGATGGTAATATCGATGTTTTTATCGTAAACTTCCGATCGGAGTGAATCGAAATAACCATGTAGGGCATGTTTTGATGCCGCATAAGCAGAGCGGAATTTCGTGCCGAATTTTCCAACAAGGCTACTAATAACAACGATCTGTCCACCACCGTTAGCGATCATTAGAGGCAGCACTGCTTTGCTCAGTACAACTGTTCCCCAGAAATTGGTGTCCATAATCTGTTGTTCTGTTTGCAGGTTGGTTTCGAGTGCCAAACTCCGCTGACTTACGCCGCCGCTATTGATCATTAAATCTATTTTTCCAAAAATACGGATGGCATCGGCAGCTTTGTTTTCCAGCGTAGTTGTTTCGCTTAAATCGAATGGTAAAACATGTACGTTAAAAGAGTTTTGGCAGTTTCCTTTTACACGGAATAGCTCATCGCGATTTCTTCCAGAGATGATCAGTTTATTGCCAGCTTTAAAATATTCATATACCAAGGCCTCTCCAATACCTGATGATGCGCCTGTAATCCATACAATTTTTGACATATTTTTAATTAATTATTGAATGATTGAGTTTTGAATGAGTGAATGTTGTTTAACCCGCTAAATCAGCCATTCTCTAATTCAATCCTTCTCAATTCACTCATTCATCTCCTACTATAAACAATTCCGAAGCAATATAATCAGCAAATAATTTTCCGTTTTGACTTAAACAAATCTTATCTCCGTTAATCAGTAGCCAATCTTTATCCTCGAAATTTTTAAGGTTGTGTTTTGTTTCTGTTAAAAAGTCTTTCCCGAAATCGGTATTTATTTTTTGTAAATCAGTTCCCCACATCGTCCTTAACGAAGTCATGACATATTCGTTAAATCTGTCATTTAAACTCAGTTCTTCAACAATTTCAGGAAGTTTGTTATGGCCTAATGTTTCCATATACAGGGCGTTATTGGCAGGGTTCATATAGCGGTTCTGGCCATTAAAGCCATGGGCTGATGGACCTATACCAATGTAATCTACGCCTTTCCAGTAATTGGTATTGTGCACCGCATAATGGTTTGGTTTGGCAAAATTCGAAATTTCATAGTGTTCAAATCCGGCATCAATCAGTTTGTCCATCAAAATTACGAACTGAGCAGCACTTTGATTATCGTTTACGGGCGCTTGTTTTTTGCTTTTAATGGCATGAGCTAAAGCCGTTCGTGGTTCTACCGTTAGGGCATAGGCCGAAATATGCGGAACCTCAAGCTCAATTGCTTTTTGGATGTTCCTTAACCATTTTTGATCGGTAAGTAAAGGATAGCCATAAATTAAATCGAGGGTTAAGTTTTCAAAACCGGCGTCCTGACTTCTTCTGATACAATCTTCCGCTTCCTGGGCCTGGTGTGCCCGGTTCATCCAGGTCAGATCTTCATCATAAAAAGATTGAATACCCACGCTAAAGCGGTTAACGGGTAACTGTTTCAGTTCTTTTAGTTTCTGAGCGGTTAAATCATCGGGATTGGTTTCAATGGTAATTTCAGCATTTGCATCAACCGAAAAAGTGTGGTTAATGGCATCAAAAATCTTTTGTAAAGCTGCCTGCGATAAAATAGAGGGTGTTCCGCCGCCAAAATAAATGCTTCCAACCTGTCCGCTAATCCGGTCTTTTTTCATTTTGATCTCTTTGCAGATCGCATCAACCATTTCATCAGCATATTTTAAAGAAGTGCTGAAATGAAAATCGCAATAGTGACAAGCCTTTTTACAGAAAGGGATATGAATATAGATACCAGACATTAGTGCAAAGATAGCGAAGTTAATTTTTCTTTATGGTTATAAATAATTGGCAATGGGTTTACAGAAAATTGATGAAAATTGGATAAGTAAAGTAATAACTTAACTTGTTTTTTGTTTTTGTAAAGTAATAGCTTTACTTTTGTGGTGTTAAAGTAAAGCTATTACTTTACTATAAGTGCTATGGGAAAGAAATCATTAATGCTACAACAGCTAAATGGCAAGCTTTTAAGTTTTGCCATTTTAAGCGGGACTGCAATTCCGCCAAGTGGTTGGATTAAAGCAATCCGTAATACACTCGGTATGTCTATGCAACAATTGGCCAATAAATTATCAATAAGCAAACAAGCGGTTTTAGATATCGAAAAAAGAGAGGCAGATGGTTCGATAACTATAAAATCTCTAAGGGAACTAGGTCGGGTTTTAGATATGGAACTGGTTTATGGTTTTGTGCCTAAGGATGGATCGTTGGAGGCCATGATTGAAAAAAAAGCCAATGAACTGGCTACGAAAATTGTACTTCGAACTTCAAACACAATGAAATTAGAAGATCAGGGTAATTCAAAGGAAAGGATCGAAAAAGCGATAAGTGAAAGGACGGAAGAAATTAAAAAGGAAATGCCTAAAATTTTATGGGATTAGATTTAATTTATATTAACGGCCAAACCCCTTTGGAAGAAGATGAAAAAGAGGGTTTGCTCATTTCTACCATTGCCACAAGAGAGGAGCTTGATGAGTTTGAGCAACAAAATATTGAAGAGGCCATAAAATGGTCTATCGGGAAAAAAATTAAATCTGATAAACTGCTTACTGAATCCTTTATTAAAAATGTGCATAAACGTATGTATAAAGATGTTTGGCTTTGGGCAGGAGCTTTTCGTAAAACAAATAAAAATATTGGGGTAGATAGATGGCAGGTTGCTATTGAATTAAAGAATTTGCTGGAGGATGCGTGATTCTGGATTGAAAACAATACCTATTCTCCTGATGAAATCGCTATACGTTTTAAACATCGCATAGTAAGTATTCATTGTTTTTCTAATGGGAACGGAAGACACAGCCGCTTAGTGGCTGATATGATTATTGAAATGATATTTGATAGACCTGTATTTACGTGGGGTGCCGGAAATCTTTCAAAAGAAAGTGAGAATAGAAAACAATATCTAAATGCACTGAAATTGGCAGATTCAGGTAATTATGAAGCGCTTCTTAGGTTTGCCAGATCGTAGCAAGTACAGGGCGCGAGGTAACTTATCCTAAATCCATTTATTTTCTTTAGGTAAACCATGATTATTCGACTACTTTTGCATCCTTAAGTTTTGATTTACAGCATGCCGAAATTTATTTTCTTTTTGTTCGCGTTTGTATGGTCTGCTAATTTTGCAGCAGCACAAGAAATTCCTGTTCAAACAGATAGCGTAGCGGTTAATCAATATCAATATAGAAGATACCGGCCAGATTCTGCAACACTTGCCAGACAGGAATTTTCGACCGATTCGCTCGTTCACCATACCTGGGTGCTTCCTGATAGTTTAATTAACAAGGGGGCTCTGCTCGATACCATCGAAAAGGAATATCTTTTTCCTAAACTCGATCTACTTGCCTGGCAAAAGAAATATCAGCACTTAAAGAAAAAGGCAAATCCCTATCAACTAGGGACAAAAATCCCAAAAGGCAATGTTGGTTTGCTTGGATTTATTTTTGGCATGCTTATCATCTTTGCCATTCTAAAAAATGCTTTTTCGAAACAATTATCGGCAATCGTTCAATCGTTTTTCAGCAACAGGATTTTGAATAATATTAACAAGGAAGATAACCTCTTTAGTTCGTGGCCATTTTTGTTGCTTTTTGTGCAGTTTGGTTTCGTTTTTGGGATGTTCTTTTTTCTGGTAGCGCAGTGGAATGATATGTATCAGGCGAAAGATGGGTTTAAGTTCTTTTTTAGTATATCGATTACTATAATTGTTTTTTATGCCCTCAAGCTGGTCCTGTTGCGCTTTTTGGGATACCTGTTCAATGTGCAGAAACCAGTGGGCGAATACATCTCAATTTTGTACCTCAGTTACTTCAATGCATCCCTACTATTTATTCCTTTAGTAGTTGCTTTCGCCTTATCGCCACTTAAATACGGTGGGGTGTATATCGTGTTGGCATTCTTACTGTTAGGCATTATTTTTGCTTTTCAGCTATTGCGGGCAGGTATAACGATACTTTCTAATAATAAGTTTTCTAGAATGCATTTATTTTTGTACTTTTGCGCCCTCGAAATATGTCCCATCCTAATACTAATTAAAACGATAGGACTGTAGCAGGAAAAAGGAAAATGCAAGAAAAGAACGACTCTAGAATCCGCAAAGTAAAAAGTATTTTGGTTACTTTACCAAAACCTGAAACAGAAAAATCTCCTTACTACGATTTGGCCAAAAAACACAATTTAAAAGTTGATTTTAGGTCCTTTATTCATGTTGAAGGTGTGCCCGCAAGAGACTTTAGAAAGGATAAGATTAACCTGGCCGATTTTACGGCAGTAATTTTTACCAGCCGTAATGCAGCAGATCATTTTTTTAGAATCTGCGAAGAAATGCGTTATGAAGTACCAGCAGAACTGAAATATTTTTGTCTGTCTGAGACTATTGCGTTGTATCTGCAGAAATATATTCAGTATAGGAAGCGTAAAATCTTTTTTGGTAAACAAACAGCCGCAGATTTAGCAGAGGTGCTAAAGAAGCATGCAAATGAGAAGTTTTTATATCCTTGCTCTGATATGGCTACCGAAGACACGATGAAGTTCTTAGAAAAAAGCGGGTATAATTTTACTCCTGCAGTTTTGTTTAGAACTGTAGTGAGCGATCTATCTGATTTAGCTGAAGTATTCTACGATGTCATTGCATTTTTTAGTCCGTCAAGTATCCAGTCGTTGTTTAAGAATTTCCCCGATTTTAAACAGAATAATACACGTATTGCTGCTTTTGGAACTAACACGACTAAGGCTTGTACCGATATGGACCTGATAGTGGATATTGCTGCGCCAACCCCGGGCGTTCCGTCTATGACGATGGCTATTGAGAATTACATCAAAATATCTAATAAATAATACGATAAATAATTTATTTTAAGTCAACATAATAAATGCGTAACTTTACTGTTAATAAGAAAGTTACGCATATTTTTGAGCAAAATATACGGCTGTTGAAGAAGTGTTAATCTAACTTTAATTGTCTTTGAGTGATGATTTAACGTAAAATATTTGCTTTTGTTGATAATTTCAGTGATTTTTGATAAAATTGCTCCTAATCGTGCTGTGCACACTATAAAAAATATGAAGAAAATCTACCTTCTAGCTATTGTAGGTATAACTGTAATGCTAGCAAGCTGTGGTCATGGCGGCCAAGGCGAGCTGGTTGGTGCTTATAACCGAAAATTCAAAAACGATAGAATCCCACTAGGAATGGTTTATGTGCCACCAGGGCATACCCCACTGGGAGGATCGGATGAAGATATTACATTCTCTCAGAACGGGCCAAGTAAAATGGTTACCATTAGCGCGTTCTTCATGGACCAGACCGAGATTTCAAATGCAGAATACCGCCAGTTTACCAACTGGGTACGCGATTCGATTGCAATTGTGATGATGGGCAACCCTCAACAATTTATGGTTACTCCTAAAGGAAACGCCGCAAATGCTGTTGGTGGGGAGAAATACATCGACTGGAGAAAAGTTGGACCAAACGGTGCCAACATTTGGCGCAATAAAGGTAAGGGTGCAGCTGCCGCTCAGGTGAGCCAGTTAGATGGTATGTATTATTCAGGTTTAGATGCGCTTCCAGGGAAAAAAGAATTAGATGTTCGTAAATTCGAATATTCTTATGCCGAATTAAATATGGAAAAAGCTGCTCTAGGGCATAAAGATCCAAACAGCAAACGCCAGGATTATATCGATCGTTATACCGTTGCTATTTATCCTGATACCATGGTATGGAAAACAGACTATTCTTATTCACAAAACGATCCTATGGTACGTGGTTACTACAACCACCCTTCTTATGATGATTATCCTGTAGTTGGTGTAAGTTGGGAACAGGCAAAAGCATTCTCTCATTGGAGAACAAGATTGTACGATGGAGTTGCTACAGCAAGAAAATTGCCCGTAGGATCCAGATCAGATTATAGATTACCAGCTGAAACTGAATTTGAATATGCAGCAAGAGGTGGTAATACCAAAACCAAATACCCTTGGGGAGGCCCTTACATTAGAAATACAAAAGGATGTTTACAGGCTAACTTTAAACCAGGCCGTGGCGATTATTCGAGCGATGGGGGTATTTATACCGTAGGTGTTAGATCGTATTTCCCTAATGATTATGGTTTGTACAACATGGCAGGTAATGTTTCTGAATGGACATTAACTGCGTACAATAAAGGCGCAAGCCCGTTATTGCACGATTTGAACCCGAATTTTACTTATGATGCTGGTGCAACGGACAGTAAATACAAAAAGCGTAAAGTGGTAAAAGGCGGTTCGTGGAAAGATACAGGCTATTTTCTACAAAACGCGGTAGCAACATACGAATATCAGGATACACAAAGATCATATATTGGTTTCAGATGCGTTTCATCTTATCCTGGTACCGATCTAAGACATTAAACCAAACAAACTAAAAACTAAAGAAAAACATCAAAATTTTATGGCAGCAAAGAAACAACCAGGCTGGTTACACGTAGCGATTTCATGGGGAGCAAGTATTGTAATTATCGGAGCGTTATTTAAAATTCTACACATTGGTGGAATTATGGGTAACTATATGATCGGTCTTGGTCTTGGTGTAGAGGCATTTTTATTCTTTTTAACAGGGTTTTTTCCACCAGAGCCAGAACCGGCTTGGGAAAGAGTTTACCCTGAATTAAAAGCAGATTTTAAAGGAGAATTACCAACTGCATCAGCTAGGCCTGTTGCAGCAACAGCATCGAATACAGCAGCTTTGGATAAGATGTTATCAGATGCTAAAATCGGTCCTGAATTGATTGAAAGTTTAGGCTCTGGCTTGCGTACTTTTGGTGATAAGGTAGCAACAATCTCTAATGTTGCAGATGCATCTACGGCAACTAACGAATTTACCGGAAAAATTAAAACAGCTTCAGCAGGTTTCGATAGTTTAAGTGCTTCTTTTGATAAAGCCACGGCTAATTTGAAGGCAATGGGTGAGAGCACTGTAGATTCTCAGGCTTACCATGATCAGGTTAACAATTTGGCTAAAAATTTATCAGCTTTAAATGCGGTATATGAATTAGAATTGCAAGATTCTAGTGCGCATCTAAAATCGATGAATAAATTCTATTCAAACTTATCGTTAACCATGCAGAACTTTAACGAATCGATGGAAGATTCGAAACAGTTTAAAGAAGAGGTGAATAAGTTGGCTAAAAACCTATCGTCGCTTAATGCAATTTATGGCAATATGTTATCGGCTATGAACGGCCCACGTGTATAATTTGTTTAGTTTTTAATTTTTAAAGGAAAAGCTACATCAAACATGGCAGGCGGAAAAGAAACAACAAGGCAGCGGATGATCAATATCATGTATTTGGTATTGTTGGCTATGCTCGCCTTAAACGTATCAGATACCATTTTAGATGCATTCAAAAATATCAATGATAGTTTGGATACTTCTAAAAACAATGTAAATACAAGTATTAATCAGTTATTTTCTGCCTTCGAAAATTCGAAGTTGAAAGAAGAGCCAGCCCGTGCACAGCCAATTTACGATAAGGCAAAACAGGCACAGAAGGCTGCTGATGATTTGAATAATTATATTGAAAGCATTAAAAAAGAATTTACCCAGGCAGGTGATGGAATTGATCCGGAAACTGACGATTTGGTAAATAGGTCAAATCAGGATATTGCACAGAATATCATGATCAATCAAAAGAAAGCAGATGAGTTGAAAAATAGAATTAACGCCACACGCGAAAAACTGATCTCTTTGCTAGACCCGGCTGATAGAGCGAATGTTTCATTCTCTCTCGAAGCTAAAGATCCTGCAAGAAAAAGAAAAGGAAACTGGCAGGAAACTTACTTTGGTGAGGGAACGCCATTAACTGCTGCAATGACGATATTAACCAAACTGCAAACAGATACAAAAAATGCTGAAGCGGAAGTAGTTAAAAAATTGTTCGGAAATATGGATAAGGCACAGGTTAATCTGGATCAGTTTGCAGCAGTTGCAGTAGCACCTACTTCTTACGTAATTCAAGGTCAGCCATATACTGCTGAGGTATTTTTAACCGCCAGCGATTCGAGATCAACTCCTGATATTACCGTTAATGGAAGTAAGTTATCTGTTAAAGATGGTAAGGGAACTTATAGCGGTGGTACAAGTAGTGTTGGCCAGTTTACATGGGTTGGTACGGTTCGTGTTCGCCAAACCGATGGTCAGGTAAAAGAATATAAAACTCAACCACAAACTTATCAGGTAGCGAAACCATCAGCATCTGTTTCTTCAACCAAATTGAATGTAATTTATGCAGGTATTGCCAATCCATTTACGGTATCGGCGGCAGGTTTCCCTCTAGAAAGTGTTCGTGCTTCCATTTCAGGAGGTTCAATGTCTGGTGCTAACGGAAACTATAATGTTAACGTTCCGGGAAGCATGGTTGGTCAGGAAGTATCCATTAATGTATCTGCAAATAATGCTGGTAAAACGGTCAGCTTAGGCTCACAAAAATTCAGGGTTAAAGCTATCCCTGCTCCGGTGGCTAAGGTTGGTGGCCGCGCTGGAGGTGATGTAGCTTCGGTACAATTAAAAAGCGAAACTGAAATTGAAGCAGATCTGGATGATTTTCCTTTCGATGTTAAGTTTAAAATACAACGTTATAAGTTAACAATTATCAAACCTCGTTCTGATGCTGTTACCATTGCAGGTAGTGGTGGAAGTTTCGCAGGCGCAGTTAAGGGTGCAATAAACTCAATTACGCCTGGTACAAGAGTGTTTTTTGAAGATATTGTTTCTGTAGGGCCAGATGGCCGTCAAAGAATTTTGCCTTCATTAGCGTTTAGTGTAAAATAAGAAGAAGATGAAAAGGATTTTAAGTATTGCTATTTTAGTTTTGTTAACCTCGTTTGCTTTTGCACAAAAAAAGCCAACCAAGTTAGTGCCAAAGAAAGCTGCACCAGTAGTTGCCGCACCCCCTGCGGCAGATACAGTGAAAGCCCCTGTTAAAACAGCTAAAAAGAAACTTAAGGTACCACCTAAAGATGGTTTCTATGCCCGTAAGGACATTGATAGTACTGAAATGGTTCCTTTGGCAGATGTGAGAGAAGAGGATGTTTTTTACGCAAAACGGATCTGGAGAGAAATTGACTTACGCGATACAATTAACTCAGCTTTAAAATCGCCTAAATCTCGACTAATTGATGTATTGATTGCTGCAATTAAGAAAGACGAATTAACGGCGTACTCGCCAATTGATAGTGCGTTGAACGAAGATGATGCTTTTCTTAACCCAATGTCGGCAGATTCTGCATCCAAATCGGCTTTAGGAACAGCAGAGGTTTCGAACAATAAAACCGGAACGGTTACTACCGTGGTTAATGATTTTAACCCTGAGTTATTCTTGAAATTCAGAATTAAAGAAGACTGGATTTTCGATACCAAACGTTCTGTTTTCGAACCGCGTATTGTAGGTATTGCACCATTAAAATACAATGAAGTTTCTAAACAATGGCAGCCAGTATTTTGGGTGTATTATCCAGAAGCTAGAGAGATTTTAACGAAGAAACGTTTGATTAATACCAATAACGATGCTTCTTCATTGAGTTTCGATGATTTCTTTATCCGCCGCTTATTCAGTAGCTATATTGTAAAAGAGTCAAATCCTGGCGACAATAAGATCAGAGATATTATTACCGATCCTAGAGAAAGGTTGTACGAATCAGAAAGGATTAAAAAATCTGTTCTTGATTACGAACAAGGTCTTTGGGAATACTAACCTTATTAAAAGGCTTCGATAATAAATCGGGGCCTTTTTTGCTATATTGTCATTTCGACCGTAATGTTCCAAAAGAGTTCCTTCAGAGGCGAAATCTTAACCCTCTTTAATGAAACTCAAGGATTAAAAGCGCTATTGCTGGTTAAAATAGGCCTGAAGGGTAATCATCTGTTTTTTGTTGAGTACCTCTGCCAGTTCCTTTTCGGTGGCCTCCTTAATTTTTTTAACCGATTTAAAATGGGTTAGCAGTTTATCTGCGGTAGTTTTGCCGATACCTTCAATCTGCTCCAGTTCTGTTTTAAGTGTCCCTTGATCGCGTTTCTTGCGGTGGAAGGTAATTCCAAAGCGGTGGGCCTCATCACGTAACTGTTGGATCACTTTTAAGGTTTCCGATTTTTTATCCAGATACAATGGATATGAATCGCCTGGATAGAATAGTTCTTCCAAACGTTTGGCAATACCAATTACGGTAACTTTGTTTTCTATGCCCAATAACTTTAAACTCTTCAGGGCCGACGAAAGCTGCCCCTTACCGCCATCAATGATGATGAGCTGAGGCAAAGTCTGGTTTTCATCCAGCATCCTCCTGTAACGGCGGAAAACAGCTTCTTCCATGGTCGCAAAATCGTTAGGACCCTCTACCGTTTTCACATTAAAATGGCGGTAGTCTTTTTTCGATGGTTTAGCGTCTTTAAAAACAACTATTGCCGAAACCGGATATTTACCCTGAAAGTTTGAGTTATCAAAACATTCTATGTGTTTTGGAAGCTGAGTTAAACGCAGATCTTTCTGCATCGTAGATAAAATACGATCGGTGCGTAAATCGGGATTTAATTTTTCGTATTGATTAAGTTTCTCTTTTTTGAAGAACAAAACATTCTTTTGCGAAAGCTCCAGGAGTTTTTTCTTCTCGCCGAGCTTAGGTACAGTAAACTTTAAACTTTCATCCTCTAACGAAGGCTCAAAAGGAACAATAATCTCTTTGGAGGTGCTGCTGAACTTCGTTCTGAACTCTAACATGGCCAATGTTAAAATCTCATCGTCACTCTCGTCCAATTGCTTTTTAACCTCAATGGTCTGCGTCTGGATAATCGTTCCGTTCATCACCTTCAGGTAATTTACAAAAGCATAACGTTCGTCCGATGCAATACTCACCACATCAACATTGGTAATGGCGCTATTTACCACAGTAGATTTACTCTGGTATTTCTCCAGTACTTCTAATCTCCTTGCGTATTGATGCGCCAGTTCGAAGTTCAGGTTTTCTGATGCCGATTTGATAATTCCTTTAACATCCCGGATTACATTCCCGATTTTGCCATTCAGAATCTCTTTAATCTCAGCTATATTTTTATCGTAATCCGTTTCGGTCTGGTAATTCTGACAAGGACCTTTACAGTTGCCAATTTGATATTCCAGGCAAACTTTAAATTTCCCTTCGGCTATATTTTTTTCCGTTAAAGGTAAGCTGCAGGTACGAAGGGGGTAGGTTTCTTTAATCAGATCCAAAATAGTATGCATCATGCCTATCGAACCATACGGGCCAAAATAGGTAGAACCATCTTTTATCACTTTCCTTGTCCAGTAAATCCGCGGATAGTTTTCATTTTTAACAATTATCCATGGATAGGTTTTGTCGTCCTTTAGGTTGATGTTAAATTTTGGCTGATGTTTTTTAATTAAGCTATTTTCGAGTAACCAGGCATCAATCTCGGTATCAACAATGGTAAATGTAATTTTGCGGATTTTGGAAACGAGTACCCTTGTTTTGCCATTAAACTGATTCCTATCGCTATTAAAATAAGAACCTACACGGTTGCGCAGGTCTTTTGCCTTTCCAATATACATGAGCTTTCCATCAGCGTCCCAATATTGGTAAACACCTGGTTTATGTGGAATAGCTGTTAATGCTGTTTTATGGTCGAAACTGCTCATGAGGGATTAATGGAGCAAAATTAAGGTGATTTTAATAGAGCGTAATATTAGGCATAAAATCGAAGTCTTTTTTGTTGTAAGTAAACAGTTCTATTTCGTTAACAATTGCGGTTGCCCCAATAATTGCATCTGGAATTTGAAGATAATGACTTAACTTAAAACCTTCGATAAGTTCTATAGATTTCTGCGATATATGGCTATCAAAATGAATAATGTCGTAATACTTAATTTTTTTCTTCATGTGTGCTAGCTCAGCTTTATTTCCCATGCCTTGCAATAGCTCCATCGTTGTAATTGATGAAAGTACAATATTTGCAAAGCCTATTTCCTCCAAAGCTTCGATGGTAGTCGTATTGCCATTAAATGCATGAATTAGAATATTAGTATCGCACAAAACCATAACTGTTATTTACGATCCCAGGCTTTAGTTCTTATGTCTTCTATATTTTTTGGTGCATCTTTCCAAATGCCAAAAAGATCTTTTGGATTGATTGTTTTGTTCCCTTTCAAGATATTAGGCTTAGCCTCATTCTTAGGAGAAATAATTTTAATACTCTCTAATTTCATGGTTTGAAATAAAGAAAGGAGTTTTTTCATCTCATCAAAATCTGCTATTTCCAGTGTAACTCTCATATATTTCAATTTTCTATTACAAATTTAATGTTTATCTCCTAAAATTTAGTGAAAACTTTTGGTCGTAAATAGTGTCTAAAAACCAAGTTTTTCATCCAATTCGGTTGCACCTTCTTCCTGTTGTTGGTATTGGTTACAATCAAAAGTAATGGAAACCCCAGATTTTGGCGCCTCAAAATCAGCATGGCTAATTTTTAAGGCAGGATTGGCATATACCCTCTTTATAAATCCTGCAAAAATAGGCAAAGCTGTATTGGCACCTTCACCCTGGTTGGTACTGATAAAGTGGAATGCCCTATCTTCGCAGCCAGTCCAGATACCTGTTACCAGTTGAGGAGTAATGGCCATAAACCAACCATCTGAGTTGTTTTGAGTAGTACCCGTTTTAGCCCCGATAGGTGCGTTAACTTTGTATTTATAATTCAGCCTCGATCCCGTTCCGTTGGTAACCACACCTTTCAACATTCTGGTCATTACATAGGCAACCTCTTCACTCATTATCGGTTTTGGGATTTCCTTTTGAGAAAATAACACCACACCATTTTTATCTTCAATTCTTAGTAAATAAATCGGCTTGGTATAGGTTCCCTTGTTTGCGAATGCACCATAGGCGCCAACCATATTAAAAATTGATGAATCGAACGTCCCCAAACAAATAGATGGAAATGCCGGAACATTGGGAATGCCCATTTTGGTCGCCAAGGTAGATACCGCAACCGGACCAACCTGTTTCATTAAATAAGCGGTTACAAAGTTTTGTGAATAGGCCAATGCCTTCTGCAAAGTAATATTGCCCGGTAAAGGTTTGCCTGAGTTTCTTGGCGTCCATGGTTCTCCATAGCCATCTATTGTTACCGGTACATTTGGTACGGTGTAACATGGGGAATAACCATTTTCAATAGCTACGGCGTAAGTAAATGGTTTTGCGGTTGAACCCACTTGTCTGGTCCCCATTTTAACCTGATCGTATTTAAAATGCTCATAATTAATCCCCCCAACCCATGCTTTTACATGGCCATTGGTCGGATCCATGGTCATCATGGCATTACGCAACAACATTTTGTAGTAACGAACGGAGTCAATCGGTTTCATCACCGTATCAACATTTCCTTTCCAGGTAAAGATGGTCATTTCTGTTTTAGTGTTAAAATCATCTTTAATTTCATCGTCTGATTTACCTTCCAGTTTTAACGATTTATAACGGTCTGATCTTTTAATACCCTGTTCAATCTGTAAAGCTTTATCCTTAAAAGGGTTTCTGCCTTTCCAGCTGGCGATAAACTGCGCCTGTAAGATCTTCATGTATTCTTTTTGTGCCTCTTCGGCATATACCTGCATATCATAATTCAATGTGGTATAAATTTTCAAACCATCGCGGTCCAAATCGTAAGGTGTGCCATCAGGTTTGGTAATCGACTGCTCCTGAAAAATGTTTTTGATATCATTTTTTAATACCGAACGGAAATATGGTGCAATACCATCGTTAACGGTTGCCGCATTAAAATGCAGGTTTAAAGGTTTCTCTTTTTGTTCGTCAAATTCCTGCTGAGTTAGAAGCTCAGATTTAACCATCATGGCCATTACGGTATTTCTGCGGTCTCTTGATCTTTCAGGGTGACGGGTTGGCGAGTACATGGTTATCCCTTTTTGCATCCCTACAAGCGTTGCAGCCTCTGTTAAAGTAAGTTTATCAGGGGTTGTATTGAAATAAACCCTGGCTGCCGATTTTATGCCATAAGCCTGGTTACCAAAATCAACCGTGTTTAAATACATGGTAATAATTTCCTCCTTGGTATAGTTGCGTTCTAATTTAACAGCAACAATCCACTCTTTAAACTTGGTTAACACGAGGGAGAAAAAATTTAGGTTCGATTCTCTTGGAAAAAGATTTTTAGCCAATTGCTGTGTAATGGTACTTGCTCCTTGTTTTTTGCCGATTAAATTATAACCGATAATGGTGAAGGTACGTTTAAAATCTATGCCCGAGTGTTCTTTAAAGCGGGTATCTTCTGTGGCAATTAGCCCATTGATTACGTTTTCCGAAATATCTTTATAAGTAACATTCGACCTATTCTGAACAAAATAGGTGCCTAATGGCCGGCCATCCTCGGCAATAATTTCTGAAGCCTGATTACTTTTTGGGTGTTCAATATCCCTGAAAGAGGGCAGCGCACCAAAAAGGCCCAACCCGATCATCGAAATGAAAATGGCAAACAGGGCTATTCCCCCAATCAGTATTTTCCAGATGACTAAACTATATCTTTTTGTTTCTTGTGCAGAAAGGGACTTATTCATTTTGTGTTGTTATTTTCCAATCATCTCCAGAATAGAAGATTTGGATGCAAATTTATTAATTTTTTATAGAATCGATTTTTAGCCTCAAGCTTAAAATATTCTACACTTATTTGTAATTGTCTTTTAAAAACTCCAGATACTCGTTAATCCGCGATCGGTCTGTTAGCTTTTCGAAGTTTTCTTTGCTGATGATAAAGCCCTTATATAGGTTGGCCGGAACTTTCATAATGTTCTTTAACTGGCCTGTAATGCTTGATTCGTAAATTTTTACGTCTTCAAGATCGATAAAACTCGTAATGTAAATCAGCTGATCGTTATCTAACTCTACCAATTTATGTTCCAAATCATTATCGGGGTAATTACCACGGTTAAACTGGCCTATTCCGAAACGCGATGAACTTAAGGTTAAAGTTGCGTCGGCAACGTCGATCACATAATAGTACTCTTCTGATTTAGCTGCGCTAAAAATGCTGGCCGGTTTTGTCGGATCTGCTGGTTTAACCTCAGCAGGTTTAGATACAGTGGCGGGCTCTGCTGTTTTAACAGCGGCATTATCAGTTACTAAAGGTTTTGTTGGTACGGCAATTGGCGTAGCCTGACTCACAAAACGTGGCGCATTAGCATCAAAATCGACAAGGGCCAGCGGTCTTTGTTTAAATTCCTCGAGGTTCGCTTCAATATATTTTAAATGATCGCGCACCAATGGCGTAATAATTTTATCATTTGGATAAAGCGTGGTAATCAGGTTGAATTCGGTAAGCAGGGGATCAACCTTTGCAGTGCGGCCGATGGCAATTGCTTTTAAATAGGCATACTGTGGTGCTAAATCATTGTTAGGGAAAGCTGTAATGTTATCATCCGCCTGTTTTACCACGTTTGCATAATCTTTTTTCGCATAAGCATCAAAGGCCACATTATAATTGTTAATGGCGATGTTTTCCATCTCCGTTTGTTTGGCCGAGTACGATGGATCTAAGATATTCTTCGCAAAATTAGATTCAGGAAACTTGGTAAGCACCAATTGTTTGTACTGATCTGATTTTACTTCATCAACACCCTTGTAATTTAGATGTAAACTGTAGTAAATGGCAACTAAATGGTTATTATCCGGATATCTTTTAATCAGTTCCAGGTAAATCTTATTTGCTTCAGCTTTGTCGTTTAGCTCTTGTTGATAGAAGCTGGCAATTTCGAAATAAGCATCAATGATTTTTTGATCGGAGGTCGCCAATAGTGCCGGAGTGGTTGGCAAACCATCCAAAAACTGTTTTTCTAATGTGGTTTGGTCTACAGCCGTTTGATTCGTTTCTCCATTTGCAGGTGTTATTCCAGTAGCTACATTTCCTCCTGCCAAAACCTGATTGGTTTCCTGGGCAGAAGACCGGGTGCTTTGTCTCCAGTTATCTTCCAGCTGCCTGTTGCCCCAGCGTTTTTTGAAATCGCCAAAGCCATTGCTTATTGCTGCATTATTGTTAAAATAAAAGGTATTTCCCGCAGTATTGTTCGAGGCATTTAACGATCGATTAGGGAAATCAGGATCATTTAAATATTGATTACTGATTACCCCTCCGGTATTGCTTACTTCAACTTTAGGTGTTAGATAGGCTTTAACCTTAGCCTCGCGCTCGCCTGCAGGAAGTTTAGCAATGGCCTGGGCGGTATCTTCTTTGGCAATAATGGTATACCTATCTGTTAAATATTTCAGGTTATCGGCCTTTTTAACAATGTTGTCGTAATCAGGAAAGTTTTTAGGTAAAATCATCACCGTACTATCGTAATACAGTTTTGCTTTAATGTAGTTGTTAAACTCTTTAAAGTTTAAGTCGGCAATCCTTAAATAGGATAATGCCTTTTGAGTTTGGTTCCTGGTGCTTTTTGCAACTGATTTGTGGTAGTTTTCTTCAGCTTTTACAAAGTTTCCTTCTGAAGAGAAAAGTTCCCCAACCTGATAATAAATCTGATCAGTATAATCGAAGTTTTTATCGTCTTTTAACAAAGCAAGCAGCTGTTCTTCTTTATTTAGCTTAACGCCGCTTAATAATGCTTTTAATTTAATGCGGTTTAAATTGGCATGAAAATACATTTCAAATGGAGCATTGCTTTTTTCCACCTTGGTAAAATTGGCATAAGCATCCTGAAGATTTTTTTCTTTCTCCTGCAGTTGAGCAAGGATAAAGCGCCAACGTATACGCAGCTGTTTTTCGGCCGGAAGGGCAATTGCCGATTCTAAAAAAAGAATAGCTTCTTTATTGCGTTTTTGATAAATACGCATCTGAGCGGCAGTAGCTAAAGGCTCTGCCAGATCTTTTTTTAACTCATCAGAAGCACGCAACATGGTATCAAGAATTTTATCGGCCAGTACCATATTGTTCAGTTGCATTTGGCTACGCGCTTTCCAGTTCATCGCCATAATGAATGTTTTTAAATCGTTATTATAGGTTTTTGCCGTATAATCGAAATATTCTGATGCGATAAAATAATTGCCTTTTAAATAATTTGCTTTACCCAAAAGCATATAGGCATCATCAATATAATTACTAAAACTTTTATCGTTTATAACGGTTTGTCCTTTTGTAATTACTTCATCGAGCTGTTTATTGGCTACCCCTGGTGTAAGCACCAGGTTTACCTGCGGCTCTGGATCGAGGTAAACAGGAAGGGTTTTTTCATAATTATCGGCATAACTTTGTAATAGGCTCTCATTGTACTCAGTTAGTAAAACATTGGAGTTGTAGATATAGTTATACCTTGCCGTTAAGTTTTGAAACCTGCGATCTACTGCTGTATCTTTATTTGCGACACAGCCATAAATAAGGAGGACACTTATAAGGATGAAGAAGGGATTTAAGTTTTTGTTAGCGTAATTTTTCAAGTATGATAAATCTCTTAGGTGGATATACAATAAACAATATATGTAGAAAAATATTTTATTTGGCAACAAATTTTAATTATCCAAAGTTAATTTAATTATTGCATTAAAAAATGGAAAATCCGAAAGAAGAAGATACAAAGAAAAAGGTAAATGCAGCCGCCAAATATTCGGCCATTGGCTTCCAGATGATTGCTACCATTGGCCTGCTTACTTTTATCGGCTACAAGATTGACGAGCACAGAAACAGTAAAACCAACTTAATTACTGCTGCTTTTGCTCTGGCAGGGGTGGGAATTGCGCTTTATCAAGCCATCAGGCAGGCGACTAAGCCGTAAGTTTCAGTTGGCGGTTTCCAGTTGGCAGTTAGCGATTTTCAGTTCCGATCAACAGTTAATATAATGCAATTTAGATTGGAAGTTTTGTTTAACTGATAAACAATTACGTAATGAAACAATTAGCTGTTTGCTTCAACTAACCTATTAATCAATTTAAACAGTTAACCAACCTTCATAATAATTATCTCCCACACTAGTTACTTGATACTAAAAACCTTATCTTTGCAAAAGTTTTTATCTGCTAAGAAATTATACATTGACTCTAGCCAAATTTACAAGTATCTATTTCATTTTCGTAGGCCTTTTAATAGGCGTAATTGCCGTTTTACCTGTCGTATTTCCTGATAAACAATTGTTTGTAAATAACTTTTGGGTGATGTTTGGCTTTTTGGCCGGTATAACTTACGTGGCCTATATGCTTGTTGATATCGGTGTAAAACGTGATCCTGAAGTAGGTGTAATGGCTATTATGGGATCAATTGCGGTGAAGATGATTTTTTGTATGGCTTTTGTGTTGATTTACAGTATAAAAGCGAAGGGAATTGGGCTTGTGTTTCTGCTTAATTTTTTTTCTTTATATTTATTGTTTACGGCCTTTGAAATTTACTGTTTGTTACGTAACTTGCGCCACCAAAATTTAAAGTAAAAAACTGCCAATAAATGGATTGTAACCAAGTTTTTGTGTCGAAAGTTAAAAGACTAATTGTTGTTTTTACGCTTTTAATCGCGTTTTTATCTATCAAAATTGATACTTTCGCCCAGGTTGATAGCGCTGTTGTTCCTGTTGATAGTGTTGTAGCCGAATCTGCTCATGCAGTTTCTGGTGAGCATGGCGCTGCTAAACATGGTGAAGAAAAATTCGAGCCAACTAAAGTGATCATGGAGCACATTGCCGATTCACATGTATGGCATCTTTGGGGGCACACTTCATTGCCTCTACCAGTAATTTTGTACACTGCCAATGGTTTGGAGGTTTTTTCTTCAGCTCATTTCCATCATGGAGAAGAAGATTATCAAGGGAAATACAATAAATACCGTTTGGTAACAGGTTTAAAACAAAGCATGTCGAAAGATATGTTTAATAAAAATATTAAAGTTGTTGGCGCAGATGGTCAGATTGATGAAAATGCATCTGATACAGTAATTGATTTCTCTATTACCAAAAATATTGCTGCAATGTTTGTAGCTATCCTGGTAATCGTAATTGTGTTTGCTGCTGTGGCAAGTGCTTATAAAAAACGTGTAGGTAAAGCACCAAAGGGTTTGCAGTCTTTCTTTGAGCCGATCATTATTTTTGTAAGAGATGATATTGCCAAGCCGAACATTGGCCATAAATATGCTAAGTTTATGCCTTATTTATTGACCACATTTTTCTTCATCTTATTTAACAATTTATTAGGTTTAGTGCCGATTTTTCCAGGTGGTGCAAATGTTACTGGTAATATTGCCTTAACGTTTGTTATGGCTTTGGGTACTATGCTTATCGTAAACCTAAATGGTAATAAGTATTACTGGAAACACATCTTTTTGCCTGATGTTCCATTTTGGTTGTGGCCTTTAATGGTTGTTGTTGAGGTTATCGGTATCATTTCTAAGCCATTCGCTTTAATGGTTCGTTTGTTCGCAAACATTACAGCTGGTCACATTATCGTATTAAGTTTAATATCCTTAATTTTTATTTTCGAAACATTGGCTATTGCTCCGGTTTCAGTTGCATTCGTTTTATTTATGGATGTACTGGAATTACTGGTAGCGTTTTTACAAGCCTTTATTTTTACATTATTAACTGCCTTGTTTATTGGTATGGCAGTAGAAGAGCATCATTAATAGAAAACTATTTTTTACAAATTAATATAAATTAAATTAGTTATGGTAGGTTCAATCGCGGCAATTGGTGCCGGTTTAGCAGTAATCGGTGCAGGTATCGGTATCGGTCAAGTAGGTGGTAAAGCAATGGAAGGTATTGCTCGTCAACCAGAAGCTGCATCAAAAATTCAGACTGCAATGATTATCGCTGCTGCCCTTATCGAGGGTGCTGCTTTATTCGGTGTGGTAGTTGCATTATTAGGCTTAAACGGTTAATAATCACTGAAGAAATTAGGTTGGGTATTTAACGATTGGTTATTTACCCAGCCCTATTAAAAAGATTGTTTTTAAAAATTAGATAAAAATGGAATTAGTAACCCCAAGCATAGGATTGGTTTTTTGGACGTCGTTAGCGTTTATCTGCTTATTGATATTACTTAGGAAATTTGCATGGAAACCTATTTTAGGTGCTATTCACGAACGTGAGCAAAGCATTGATGAGGCGCTTAACAAAGCTGAATTAGCCAAACAAGAAATGGCTCGTTTAACCAGCCAAAATCAAGATTTGATGCAACAGGCTCGTGCAGAACGCGATGAAATTTTAAAGGAGGCTAAAACTTTAAAGGATGGTATTTTAAACGAAGCTAAAAAACAGGCCCAGGTTGAAGGTGCTAAACTGATCGAGAAAGCTAAAATCGAAATCGAAAACCAAAAGAAAGCAGCTTTAGCTGAAGTTAAAGACCAGGTTTCTTCATTATCATTAGAAATTGCAGAACGTGTTTTACGTACGCAACTGGATGATAAAGCAAAACAAGAAACTTTAGTAGCTAACTTGTTAAAAGACGTTGAATTAAACTAAGCGTATTGCGTAAAGCGATGGGCGTGCTAAACGCTAAGCGCTAAACGCCAACCCAAAAGATATGTCAGAAATTAAAGTTGCAAGCAGATACGCCAAATCATTAATAGACCTAGCCGTTGAAAACAACGCGTTAGAGGCTTCTTATAATGATATGGTTTTGTTTGAGAAAGTGGTTGATGAAACCCCTGAACTAGAAGCAATATTAAAAAACCCGATTGTACCTTTAGATAAAAAGACGGGTATTTTGAACGGTATTTTTGCTGATAAAGTAAGTAAACTAACCATCTCGTTTTTTAAAATTGTAGTAAACAAAGGCCGTTCGGCGATTTTATTTGCCACTGCTAAACAGTTCGTTCAACAATATAACTTAATTAAGGGTATTGTTACTGCTGATGTAACTACTGCAAGTGCACTAAGCCCTGCAGCTAAAGAGCAGATTATTGCGATTGTAAAAAGAGAATTAAACGCCAACCAGGTTATTGTTAATGAAAAAATTAACGAAAAATTAATTGGTGGTTTTATATTAAAAGTTGGTGATAAGCAATTTGATGCAAGTATTGCCAGCGGTTTAAGTAAACTAAGAAAAGAATTTGCGCAGTAAGCGCGAGGCGATAAGTGTATCGCGGAAAACGCCATACACCAAAAGCTAAACAAAAAAGTATTGCGATAAGCGGATGGCGAATAAATGCCAAGCGCCATGCGCTAAGCACTAAACATTTACAAAAAGATATAAAGTAAAATTATGGTAGAGGTAAGACCAGACGAAGTATCGGCAATTATCAGACAGCAATTGGCGGGCTTCAAATCAGAAACCGAACTGGAAGAAGTTGGTACCGTGTTGCAAGTGGGCGACGGTATTGCCCGTGTTTACGGTTTAACTAAAGTTCAATCGGGAGAATTAGTTGAATTTGCAAACGGCCTACAAGGTATCGTATTAAACCTTGAAGAAGATAACGTTGGTGTGGTACTTTTAGGTGCTTCAGACGAGATCAAAGAAGGTGATACGATTAAACGTACCAAAAAAATTGCCTCTATTAAAGTTGGTGAAGGTATGCTTGGCCGCGTAGTGAACACTTTAGGTGAGCCTTTAGATGGTAAAGGACCAATCTTAGGTGAAACTTACGAAATGCCATTAGAGCGTAAAGCACCAGGTGTAATTTATCGTCAGCCGGTAAATGAGCCTTTACAAACTGGTATTAAAGCAATTGATGCAATGATTCCAATCGGTCGTGGTCAACGTGAGTTGGTTATTGGCGACCGTCAGATTGGTAAAACTGCCGTTTGTATCGATACTATTATCAACCAAAAAGAATTTTATGAAGCAGGCCAGCCTGTGTTCTGTATTTATGTTGCTATCGGTCAGAAAAACTCTACTGTAGCTAACATTGTACGTACATTGGAAGAAAACGGTGCTTTACCATATACAGTTGTTGTTGCTGCTTCGGCTGCAGATCCTGCTCCAATGCAGTTCTATGCGCCGTTTGCTGGTGCTGCAATTGGTGAGTTTTTCCGCGATACAGGTAGACCAGCTTTAATTGTTTATGATGATTTATCTAAACAAGCTGTAGCTTATCGTGAAGTATCTTTATTACTTCGTCGTCCACCGGGCCGTGAAGCTTATCCAGGTGACGTTTTCTACTTACACAGTCGTTTGTTAGAAAGAGCTGCGAAAATCAACTCTAACGATGATATCGCAAAAGCGATGAACGATTTACCTGAATCGATTAAACATATCGTTAAAGGTGGTGGTTCATTAACAGCTTTACCGATTATCGAAACTCAGGCAGGTGACGTATCAGCATATATCCCAACCAACGTAATTTCGATTACTGATGGTCAGATTTTCTTAGAGTCGAACTTGTTCAACTCAGGTATCCGTCCGGCAATTAACGTAGGTATCTCGGTATCACGTGTGGGTGGTAATGCACAGATCAAATCGATGAAAAAAGTAGCAGGTACTTTAAAATTGGATCAGGCTCAATACCGCGAGTTAGAGGCTTTCTCTAAATTCGGTTCTGATTTAGATGCTGCAACGAAATCGGTTTTAGATAAAGGTGCACGTAACGTACAAATGTTAAAACAAGCTCAGTTTACACCTTTTACAGTTGAAAAACAAGTAGCTATTGTTTATGCAGGTACTAAAAACTTAATGCGTAGCGTACCGGTTGATAAAGTAAAAGAATTCGAAACTGAATATTTAACGCAATTGGAATTACGTCATCCGGAAACTTTAGCGGCATTAAAAGCTGGTAAATTTGATGATACCATTACAGGTGTTTTAGATACAGTAGCAAAAGAGATTTCAAGTAAATATTAATAAGATTTGAGACATGAGATTTGAGATTTGAGATTGGGCCGGAAACGTCTCACATCTTATATCTCACATCTCACATCTAAATAAAGAATGGCTAATTTAAAAGAAGTAAGAAACCGGATTGCATCGGTACAATCAACGCAGCAGATTACCAAGGCTATGAAAATGGTTTCGGCAGCTAAGTTGAAACGTGCTACCAATGCAATTATCGCTTTACGTCCTTATGCAACTAAACTGAAAGAGATTTTAGGTAATCTATCAGCAAGTTTAGAAGGGTCTTCATCGCCTTTTATACAAGAGCGTGAACCTAATAAGGTTTTAATTGTAACAGTATCATCAAACCGTGGTTTGGCTGGTGCTTTTAACATGAACGTGATTAAAGCGGCCAACAATTTAATTGCTGAGAAATATAGCGAACAGTTGAAAAACGGTAATGTAAGCATTATTTCTATTGGTAAGAAAACTCAGGATTTTTACGAAAAACGTAATTATAACGTAATTGGTAATAATAATGAAGTATACGCTGCTTTAACCTTCGAAAACGTAACCAAAATAACCGATGCGATTATGGCCGGTTTTATTAAAGGTGAGTTCGATAAAGTAGAGGTTGTTTACAATCGTTTTAAAAACGCAGCGGTTCAGTTTATTACAACTGAGCAATTGTTGCCTTTACCAAAAGCGGAAGAAACAAAGGTTGAAAGTAAAACTACCAATGTTGATTACATTCTAGAGCCTTCGCAAGAAGAGATTGTAGGACAGTTGATCCCTAAATCAGTTAAAATTCAGTTATACAAAGCTGTTTTAGATTCTCATGCTTCTGAACATGGTGCACGTATGACATCAATGGATAAAGCAACTGAAAATGCTGGAGAATTATTGAAAGCCTTAAAACTTTCATACAACCAGGCACGGCAGGCAGCAATTACAACTGAGTTAACTGAGATTGTAAGTGGTGCAGCGGCATTGAACGGATAATTAGTTTGCAGCTCACAGTTTTGAGTTAGCAGTATTTGTTGTAATATAAACTAAAAAGCCCATTTCTTAATTGAAATGGGCTTTTTTAGTATTAATGCAGTCTGTAATCCAAAATTATTATATTTTTTATGGATTGTAATCCAAAATTATTATGTTTTTTATGGATTGTAATCCAAAATTATTATATTTTTGTATGATAATTATTGGCTATGATCGTTAGGAAACAATTAGATTATGCTCTTGCCAGGCTCTTTAAGGGGAAAGCTTTTATTATATTCGGCCCGAGGCAGACCGGTAAAACTACTTTTGTGGAGCAGTTGTTAGCAAAGGTTAATAAAAAAACATTGTATCTGAATGGAGATGATGCTGATGTAAGAGAAACATTAGCTAAACCGAATGCTATACAGATTGGCCAAATGCTTGGTAATTACGAAGTTCTATTTATTGATGAAGCTCAACGGATAAGTGATGTTGGATTATTGATTAAAATCATTGTAGATCGATTTAAAAATGTTCAGGTAATTGCTACAGGCTCTTCAGCCTTTGAACTATCAGGTAAGATTAACGAGCCTTTAACTGGTCGTAAGTATGAAATGATGCTTCTGCCTTTCTCTTATGCCGAACTGGTAAACGATACCGATTTCATTACCGAAGAAAGATCGCTGGAGCAACGTTTAATTTATGGTTCTTATCCTGAAATTATTAACGATCCACAGCATGCCGAAGAGCATTTAAAATTACTTTCCGATAGCTACCTGTATAAGGATTTATTTGCACTCGAGGAGGTGAAGAAGCCACTGTTGTTTGAGAAAATTGTAAAGGCTTTGGCTTTACAGATTGGGAGCGAAGTGAATTTTTCTGAACTGGCACAATTGGTAAAAGCCGACCAGAAAACAGTTGATAAATATATCAGTCTGCTCGAAAAATCTTTTGTAGTTTTTACGCTGCCAGCATTTTCGGGTAATGTACGCAACGAAATAAAAAAGAATAAAAAGATTTATTTCTACGATACCGGGATTGTAAACGCCATTACAAGGAATTTTAATCCAATTGCCAACAGAAACGATGTAGGTGCATTGTTTGAAAATTATATGATTGCTGAGCGGATGAAGTTTTTGCATCAGAATCAAATGGAAGCTGAATGCTTTTTCTGGCGTACAACTCAGCAACAGGAAATCGATTATATCGAAAAAACGGATACCAGGCTTCTCGCTGTAGAATTTAAATGGAATGAAAGAGGTAAAAATAAAATTCCTGTAACTTTTACCCAGGCTTATCCTGAAGCAGAGACACTGGTCTTATCAAAAGGTGAAAGAGGAAGTTTTTTGAATGGTTAATCGTTTGTTGATAAAACTAAGATACCCATTCTTAATTGGAATGGGCATCTTACTTATTTATAAGATTGAGTCATATTTACTCATAACTAATCTCAAATATCCATTTTCTAATTTTTTGCTCACGTTGTTATCGTTGTAAACCGTTGCATTAAATTTAGCTTCTAAAATATATGTGCCAGACTTTAATTTCTTTAAACTTGTGATTTCAAATTTTGAATTATTTTGAGCATCAGCGCTTAATTGTGGTGGTGTTCTGAATGATTCTGAACCATATGTTTTAAATCCATCAGAGATGCTTATAGCAACACCATTTTGGATATTATCTCTACCATAATCCAGCGCATAATTTCTCTGCCCCGCTGTAAATAAATCCATAATATATTTTGGCCTCAAAATCAGTGATTGCAACATCGATGCTTTGTTATAAGTTTTAATAAATATTACGTCCACTTTTTGCTCATCATTATACATTCCATATTTCCTTGAGTATAAAACAGAATCTTTAATACCAGATATATAATAACCGTTGCCTACAATTGAATCTACTTTTGAATACGGTTGTCTATTACTGGCACTGTAGAAACTGGAATATTTAGATAGTTTATAAGTGATCCCATCGATGTTGTAAGATATACTGTCATGAGCATATTCTAAAGGGTCTTCTTTTTCGATAACCACTGGAGGCTCAATCGGGTCACCTTTCTTGCAGGCCGCAAAGAAAAATAGGGCAATAGCTATCCCTAGTAGGCTTTTAGATTTCATAATAATTGATTTTATTTGTGTGTGCCCAAAAATAGTTATTTTTATAACTAAAATCTTAATTGGTAGAAATTATTCTGATTATTGCGGTTGCTCCGTAGTCTATCTCTTACTTAAATGTATTGTATTAAAGTATTTCCATGCAAATTACATAAGAACTGTTTTACAAGCGTTTCAGGCCTGGTTAATGATAGTCTTTTAATATCTTTGCGGTATAATATCAACAATGAAAAAATACATCTTCATCATCTTGTCTGCTTTTCCGTTTTTTACAAAGGCCCAAAATCCTGCCCGTGATTATACCAATGCAGTGCTTTGGCAGCAAACTTCGGGCGAGTACAGGGCATTATGCTTTCAGGCCTATAACTTTGCCCGTTTATCATTAAAAGAAGCATTATGGGCCGATACCAGCAAAAAGCCAAATTGCGTGATTGTTGATATTGACGAAACTGTTTTAGATAATTCAGCCTTTCAAGGGCACGAAATAAAAAAAGGACTGAGTTATGTGCCTGCTGACTGGACCGAATGGACAAATCTGGCCCAGGCTGATACTGTTCCGGGGGCGTTGGCCTTTTTAAAGTTTGCAGCATCAAAGCATATCGAAACATTTTATGTGAGCAACCGCGATGAAAAGGATTATACTGCTACGCTGAAAAACCTGCAGCATTTTGGTTTTCCATATGCCGATGATGCGCATTTAGTGGTGTCGAAAGGAACATCAAATAAAGAACCGCGCCGCCAAAAAATTAGTGAAACACATAATATTTTCCTGTTATGTGGCGATAATTTAAGCGATTTCAGTAATATTTTTTATCGCGAAAACAAAAATACATTTGAACAGGTAAACATAAATCAGCACCTATTTGGAACACAGTATATCGTGTTGCCGAACCCAATGTACGGCGATTGGGAAAAGCCTTTGTATCAGGGAGAAAAACTTAGTGATAAAGATAAAGCGAAACAAAGATTAGAACGATTAAAAAGTTACTAAGTTTTATAATTATTCAGCAATAAGTATTACTTTTGCAGCATCATAAAAATAAACATTATGGAGAACAACGAATTAAAGCACAATACAGAAAGTATGAAAACGGCTAACCAGCCAGGAATTTATAAATTAATGATTTTTGGTGTACTGGTTTGCATGGTGGGTACTTATGCACGTTTCGCTTATGATTCGTGGCAAGTGTCTCTGGCATCCTGGATTGTTTTGTTCATCGGTGCAATTATTGCCATTAAAGGTGTATTCAAAATATTAGACGCATAAGCCAATTGCGATCAAGATATAAAAGCCGGTCATGTTATTCATGATCGGCTTTTTTGTTTTACAAACCTATAAGGTTTCAAAACCTTCTAGGTTTAAGTTAAATAAGGGCGTCTTTTTTTGAAAGCAGGTTCCTGTGGGCATCGGTTCCGAAAGTCCTGCCATCCGCTTTACCTTACTGCGTTCGGTGCTCGCTACTGTCAGGTTTGAATTACCTAGGTAAACCTTTCTATCCTAAACCCGACAGCCGTGGCAGCCGCCCCGATTCTTTACCGATGAATCGGCACTAAATTAACATAGGGGCTAAAGCAAATGGCGGGACTGCTGTAACCCAACCGCTTCTGTATTTGCTTTTCAAAAAAAATAAAATAGGTTTCAGGTACCAATAGCTGTTTTTGTTGGAAATGTAACCTTCTTTTTTTGAAAAGCAGGGTTCTGTGAGTATCGGTTCCAGAAGCCCTGCCATCCGCTTTACCTCTCCACGTTCGTTGCCCGCTACTGTCAGGTTCAAATTATTTTGACAAACCTTTCTATCTAAAACCCACCAGTTATGCGGCTTTCGGTTTTACATTGTAACTGGCATTTTTGTTTTTGCATTTTTACTTTATGGAAATGCGGGCTATATAACATCTCTATATAAACAATTTGTTTTTTGGGTTACCTAAATCACTTTGTAGTATTAAGTGAAAAGAGCGTTACAAACCAACCCAAAACGCGAAACTTCTAATGGCCATTTGAAGCAGATATTTAAAATGATTAATTTTTTAGAACCACTGAATCATGAAAAGGAATATAATTGCTATAGCCATAGTTTTAACAATTTTTGGCTGCCAAAAATCGAATGAAAAGTATGCCAGCTCCGAAGTTCTCGTCGCAAATGAATTAAGAATACCTACAGATAGTACAGCTGTGGCTAAGATTATCAAAACTGCAGATATGCGTTTTAGGGTGAAAGACGTTCAAAACACCAAAGAACAGCTCAGCAAAACCATTAAAGCCCAAGGAGGGACTGTTGCAGAGTTCTCCATCGAAAGTCCCATCCAGGAAACCGATAAGGTTAAACAATCTACCGATTCGCTAAAGGAAATTACTTCCTATCGCACACAGGGTTATCTGGTAGCAAAAGTTCCGTCAGAGAAGCTAGACGAATTTACCAATACCATTGCAAAAATGGCAATTTTTGTAGATAACCAATCGATGAAGATGGACGATCAAAGTATCGCCTATTTATCTAATAAGCTAAAAGCGCAGAATCGGGTCGATGCGATTGAAAAGATCAATAAAGTAGCTTCGAAGAAAAGTGCCAATGTAGAATCTTCTCTTTACATCAAAGACGATTATGTTGACAAGAGAATTGAGAATATGCAAATCGATAGCCGTGTAAAATTCAGTACCATTACCCTTAACTTTTATCAGGATAATACCGTTAAAACAATGATTATTGCCAACGACAATCTGTACGACTATCGTCCGGCGTTTGTTAACAGGCTTTGGTTGGGCATTGTAAATGGCTGGACGATTTTTAAAGAAATCATCATCGCAATTTCTAATTTATGGATGTTAATATTGGTAGGTATTGCAACCTTCTTCACTATAAAATATTTTATTCGTAGGAATAAATTAGCAATGGATGAAGCGACTAAAAATATGATTGATCAGGCTAGGCAATAAGAATCTATTCCTTCAGCTACGCTACCAATGACAGATTTAAATAATCGACCGTCATTCCCGCGCAGGCGGGGAATCTTAAAGCTTATAGCATTAGGATTATTCATAAGTTTTCTTTTTTTCAGAGGCATTCATGAACACTCCGTGGTTCCCAATCAACCCGATAGGTATCGGGTTGGGAATGACGATACCTCGTGACCTATCATCGTCATTCGCTCTCCTTCGGTTGGTGATTCACCAACCGATATTTATTTCTTTGCTTTAACCGCTAAACCTTTAACCTTGGTTTTATTATCGCTTACAAAAGATTCCCAACCCGAATAGGTTTTAGATTTCCCCGCTGAGGTAATTTTTTGGAACGAATGGCAAACTGCAACTGCTAAACCATCAGTAGCATCTAAAAACTCTGGCGTTTCCTTAAAATTTAACAAGCGTTGCAACATAGCCGCTACTTGCTCTTTAGTGGCATTTCCGCTGCCTGTAATGGATTGTTTGATCTTACGCGGCGAATATTCAGTTACGGAAATATTTCTGGAGAGTGCGGCTGCAATGGCAATGCCCTGAGCCCGGCCCAGTTTTAACAATACCTGAATGTTTTTTCCATAAAATGGTGCTTCGATGGCCAGAACATCTGGCTTGTACTGATCGATCAAAACCACAGTTTTTTCGAATATCCGTTGAAGTTTAAGGAATGGATCATCTAAATGGGTCATCTTTACCACCCCTAAACTGATCAGTTCTGTTTTATTTCCCTTCTCTAAAATTACGCCATAACCCATCACCGCAGTGCCTGGATCGATGCCCATAATAACCCGTTCCTTTTTTTCGTTCAACATTACAGCAATATTAAGCATATTTGCAAACTAAAAAGATAATCTTGACAGGCAAGAACAAAAAAATATTATCAATCTTCATCAAAGCTGCAATCGTAATATTTGCTTTTTGGTTTATTTACCATAAGCTCGTTGCGAATAAAAATCTGCACGATTTTAGTACATTATTAAAAGATATCCCTCAAACAGAAATTATTACGGTAATTGGTATCGTGGTGTTATTGATGCTTGTGAATTGGTTTTTGGAGGCAGGAAAATGGAAATACCTTATGAGCCACATAGAGCCTATCAGTTTTTATCGCGCTATCGAATCGGTATTTTGCGGATTAACACTGGCCATTTTTACACCCAACAGGCTGGGAGAGTATGGAGGAAGGGTATTTTTCCTGTCACCTAAAAGAAGGATTGTGGGCATAGTGGCCATGAGTGTGGGCAGCATTGGTCAACTGGTATTAACGAATGTTTTTGGAGCCATTGCAGCCTGTTTTTTTGTTTATCGTTTTATTCCGATCGATGATGTGCTGTTTATCGCAGTGGTATTTCTGGCGGTATTTTTCTGTCTGTTTTTCCTGATCTTCTACTTTAATATCCGATGGTTAAATGGGATTTTGCTCTCTATCAAATTCACAAGGAAATACAAGAAGTTTTACAGCATTTTAGGTCGTTACCGGAAAAGAGAGTTATTCAAAATCATCACTTATTGTTTTGCCCGTTATCTGGTATTTAGCTCGCAATATTTCATTCTGTTTACCTGGTTGATACCAGGTTTGCATTATGCAGATATCATTATGATGACCTGTTTGCTCTTTTTGGTACAATCGGCATTGCCGTCACTTGATCTTTTTGATGTGGGTATCAGGAGTGTTACCGCTGTTGAGTTGTTTAAACACGTAACTGATCAGCATGTGGCCGTTATTGCATGTACTGCAAGTATTTGGCTCATAAATATTATAATTCCTGCTATCTTAGGCACTTATTTCGTTTTTAAACTCAATTTTTTTGGAAATCTTAAATCTAATTAGTCTAGTATCTGCTGCTTTAACCTTAATCTACGGTTTTTTAGTCCTTAATTTTATCAGAGGATGGCATAACCTGGTTTATTATACTCCACAAAAGTCTGATCCTCAGACCAAAGTGTCTATAATTGTTGCCGCAAGGGATGAGGAAGCTAATATTACCAAAACCATTGATGACCTGGTTGCACAGCGATACCCTAAGGTATTAACCGAAATTATTATTATTGATGACCATTCTACCGATCGTACGGCAGAAATTGTGTTAAGTTATGCAGACCGGAATGTAAAACTGATTAAGCTGAATGAAGATAGAGCCCTGAATTCATACAAAAAAAAGGCTATACAAACTGCAATAGGAACTTGTTCTGGCGATCTGATTATCACGACCGATGCCGATTGCAGGATGGGCGCAGATTGGCTGGCTACCATTGTAAACCTATATGAACAGAAAAATTATAAAATGATCTCCTCTCCGGTAGCCTATTTTCAGGAGAAGAGTTTCTTTGAGCGCCTGCAATCGTTAGAATTTCTATACCTTATTGGTTTGGGGGCCTCTACTATTGGCAATAAGGAACCCTCTACCTGTAATGGAGCAAATTTAGCTTACGAAAAAACGACTTTTTATGAAGTTGGTGGCTTTCAGGGCATAGATGACCTGGCATCGGGCGATGACGAGCTACTATTGCATAAAATTGCAGCCAAGTATCCTGATCAGATTGGTTTTCTCAAAAATAGAGAAGCCATTGTGTATACGCATGCAAAAGAAACCTTGGGCGCATTTATTCAGCAACGCAAACGTTGGGCATCTAAAAGTACCCGTTATAAAAATAAGGCCATTATCGTATTAGGGGTTCTGATCTGGGTCTTTAACCTCACTATTCTGGCAAACTTTATCACCGGGCTTTTCATTCCGGGTTTTATGACCATCACATTTTATCAATTATTGGTTAAAATGATTTTAGAAACCTTATTTTTATGGGATGTAACCGGCTTTGCAAAAAGACGCAGTTTACTCCTTTTAATCCCGGTTTTAAATGTGCTGCATGTGCTTTATATGGTTTACATCGGCATTGCTGGAAACAGTGGCAAATACAATTGGAAAGGCAGAATGGTTAGATAATGGATAGTAGCCCATCAAAAAAAGTATGGTTAAAGTTTAAGCGGAATAAATTTGCTTTTGGCGGATTGGTCTTTATTTTGCTTTTGATGGTGATGGGTATTTTGGGCTATTTGATTATGCCCGATGATTCTCCAAATGCGAATGTTCAAAAAGTTCAAATTGCCAAACAGAAACCCGGTGCTCAGTTCAAATTTCTGATCATTGAGCGATATGATCATATTGAAAAAGTCGGTCTTTTCGAAAGAATGCTGAACGGGCAAACACCAACTTTTAAAAGTATCCCAATTACTTCTTACAAGATAAAAGGCAAAGATGTTTTTGTGCAGGAATATATTGGCGAGGATGAAAAAGCCAAGGAAACCAGGTACGAACTGAAAGATTTATGTCCAAGCTGTGTTTTACCTTCAAAAATAGGAACACCACAAGCACTGTTTAAAGAAAATAACATCTATACACACACCTATATTCTAGGCACAGATATTTATGGACGTGATTTATTAAGCAGGTTGATTTTAGGTATCAGAGTTTCGTTATCTGTAGGGTTAATGGCTGTGCTCATCTCTCTTTTTATTGGCGTAAGTTTGGGAGCCATTGCTGGCTATTTTGGTGGTCGCGTAGATGCAGCCATCAGTTGGTTTATGAACGTAGTTTGGTCACTGCCCTCGTTACTGCTGGTCATTGCTATATCATTCGCTTTAGGCAAGGGTTTTTGGCAGATTTTTATTGCGGTAGGCTTATCAACCTGGGTAGATGTAGCAAGGTTAGTACGCGGGCAGGTAATGGCTTTAAAAGAAGTCGAATTTGTAGAGGCTGCAAGAGCCCTGGGCTTTAGCACGGGCAGAACAATTATCAAACATATACTACCGAATATCGCGGGGCCAATTTTAGTTGTTGCCTCATCTAATTTTGCCTCAGCCATATTGCTTGAAACAGGGTTAAGCTTTTTAGGCTTTGGCGCTCAGCCACCTATGCCCAGTTGGGGGAGCATGATTAAAGAACATTATGGATATATTATTATGGATGCAGCCTACTTAGCGGTTTTGCCCGGGTTAGCCATTATGTTTACTGTTTATGCCTTTAATGTGCTGGCCATAGGCTTACGCGATGCATTTGATGTAAAAGGACAGAATGTAACCGTTTAAATCCTGTTATAAAAAAGCAGTACCAATTACGATACTGCTTACCCTTAAAAACAAAACTTAATCGTTTGTTATAAGTTTGATTATTTTGCTTTCTTCTTATCGAAAGAGAACCTTCGGGCAATACTAAAGCCCCAACGGTATTGTCCCTTAAGCCAGGAGGTATTGGTATCGGTAATAAATTGCGACTCCTGTATGGCCGTGGCATTAGTGAAATTAAGGTGGAAAATATGACCGCCAGTTTCGAACTCCAGTCCGGCACCAAGCGTTTTGTAATATTGCGTTCCCAATGTGTTTTCGAGGTAGGCTTTTTTATCTTTATCTCTGAATGGAATGGTATAATCGGCAACAAAAGCCATGCGTTTAGTGATCTTGATACGCCCACCAACCGATAGTGCAAGCATATCATTCTGATCTCCAAAAACAGTAAAGTTGCGGTGTATGTACGATGGCATTACCAGCATGGAGAAGTTCGAATTAAATTTACGGGCAATTACCGCTTGCACTACATAGGTTAAACGGTCTTGAAATTTACTGTAAGCATTCACCGCTGTTGGATCAGTTGAAGCTTTTACGGCAGCAATGGTTGTACTGCCAAACAAAGTTACCGCTACGGGTATTTTTTCATCATCTGTTTGTTCCAGTAACCGATATTTTAAATTTCCTTCATACAATTGTGTTACAACTCCGGCACCTTTTGCCCTGGCTAAACCAACAGAAAGTTTATCGCTGATTCCATATTCAAAACCAATGCGGATATCGGTTGATTGATCCAGACCAAAAAAGTTTTTAATCCCGCCACCTGATCCGGCAATGTCTCCAAAACGGTGGTCTACCCTGAAATCCATCTCATTTTTGTAAATGGTTTCATTGGTTTGTATGTTAATGAGTTTGGTTGCTTTAAACGTGGCCTTTACATTCTTTTTTTCTACAGGCATCTGCAATGCATTTTCAAGCGAATCCTGTGCTGAAGCAACTATTGGTAAACAAAGAGCAAATAGGTATAGAAGTGATTTTAGATGATATTTCATAAGGTTTTATTTTTTAGGTTGATAAGTAGCCGTCATTTTTACCTGTATGGTTTCGGCAATTTGTTTGAAAACAATCGTTGGGACTTTGATATTGTGATCTACAAGTTTTACATTAAAGGCTGAGGTGGCCTTTACCTCATCAGCTGTAATAACCAGCGAACCTTTAACCTGATATTCTTTGGTAACTCCATGGATCTGCAGGTTCCCTTTTACCGTAATGGGGTAGGTGCCTGGCTTTGAAAAATCGATCTGTTCTACAATTTTTCCTTTAAATTCTGATGTAGGATATTTATCGCTTTCGATATAATTTTCGTTAAAGTGTTCCTGCATCAACTTCTTCTTGAATTGAAAAGAAGTATTGTTGATTTTGAAAATGATATCGTTGGTTTTGGTGTTTATGGCTGAAGCCCCTGCTTTACTCGAGGCATCTATATCTTCAACGGGTGTTGAAGAGAAAAATGAAGAAGTTACATTTTTACTTACCCATATCTGCGCTTTTATACCTGTGCATAATAACAGGGCTATTAAGGTGAAAAGTAGTTTTTGCATTGGTGTATCTATTTAAATTTTTAATGGAACCATCTTGATCAGCGTTAATCTTTATTTATTATTCTGGCATACCTTTATCAACCCAGGCTTGTAATAATTCCCTTTCGCTAGTGGTTAGTGATCCACCTCTAGGCATTGTTTTCGTAACCAGAACAGAATTAGCTACACGTGCATCATTTTTTATAGAGGCTAAACCATTTAATGCCCATACCCCTTTCATCCCTCCATTAGGACCATGACAGCTGTTGCATTTGGTTTGAAACAATGCCCCGGCAAAATTTGAGTAGGTTACATTCGCTGTGGTTACAGGTGTTGGACCGCTTGGTGTTGGTGTTTCGGGTTTTATTTCCTCTGCTTGTTTTTTTGAGCAGGCAAAAAGTAAAGCAATGAGCGCGGCTAGTAAAAAAAATGAATTTTGTTTTTTCATAAGGTTTTTGTTTAAATTATTTCTGTAAAAAGATAGATTTCTTGATAATCATAGTCGATTGGTAAGCGAAACAGCTAAAATTTTGTTAGTGAGGACTGAATTGACTTTTGCCTTTACGGAAATGCATAGCATGTTCAGGAATGCAGCGAATAAAATGCGGTAAATTGTTTTTTAGCAGTCATATCCGAATAGTTTTAAGTTTAAGTTTTGTTTATTTAAAAAATCATTGGTGTTTTTGTATTGGCAGTGGTTTTTAAATGAAATTTCTGTTGAAATCTTAATCGATACGTACACTCTTTATAATTGGTTGCCTGCAATAAAAAAAAATACAAAAAAAGCCGTCCCGATTTTACATCAGGACGGCTTTCGAGATAAATTCTATCTAAAACTTAATTAAAATCTTCGGCTTTTAATGGCGGATTAATTTTAATGTCTTTAATTACAACTGAAAACTCCTGAGCACCTTGTGGGGTTGTTACGGATTGAGTTAAGGTAAACGGAAATAATACATCGCCTACTTTTTTGTAGTTGGAATACTCCATAGACTGGCTAATTTCTACCCCGCCTTTGGTAATGGTACTCTCGTCTTTTAAAAGTAAGCCAGATTTGGTATCGTAATATTCGGTTTTCTTTTTGCCTGATGGCGAAGTGATATTTAATTTAAAAGCGTCAGCAGTGCCTACCTTTGCCGTTCCAGCGGCTTCAATTTTCGTTCCATCAGTTGCATAATACACTTGACTACCATAACCTTTATCATCTTTCTTTTCAGTCAGGTCATCGCCAGTTAATTCAGCCTTTTGGCCCATTTGCATCGCATAACCTGTTTTTCCATTGTAAACCTGTTTCATCGCCGTTTGGCCGCCCATAGAAATTTCCATGCTGCTTAAGTTAGGCGCCATGTTTTTAATGGTAACCGTAAGCTTTTGACCTTGCATTTCCATTTCACCATTTTGCTGTAATGAAGTGATTTTTTTAATAGCTTCTTCACCGCCAATGGCTTTAATATAATTTTTGATGATTTCTGCAGGTGCAGCTGTTGGTATAGCCGTAGTTTCGGTTGCTTTAACCGCATTGGCATAGTTATCATAAACCTGTGTTTTAAAACCTGCTTTGGTTAAGCCTGCTGCGAATGCATCAGTTTTGCCTACAATAACAATACGTGTATTATCATGGTTAAAGTATTTTTTGGTTACCCTTAAAATATCATCGGTAGTTACGGCATTAATCTTTTGTAAATAAGTACGGTAAAAATCTTTAGGTAAGTTATTTATTAAGATATTGCTCGCAAAACCTGCAGTACGTGCCGGGTTTTCTAAGCCCAATGCAAACGATCCATTGAAAAGATTTTTTGCATTCTGTAATTCATCAGGAGTCACCTTGGTTGTGCGGATATTGTTAATTTCTCTTAAAAATTCTACTACTGCACTATCAACTTTTTCGTTTCTAACAGCTGCATTGGCCGAAAATTTAGATTGAAAACGGCCTGAACCCGTGCTTGAGTATGCACCATAAGTAAAGCCGTGTTTCTCGCGGAGGTTATCAAATAATCTCGATTCAGAGCCACCACCTAAAATCTGGTTTGCCAATAAAATCGGGAAATAATCTGGACTGCTCATTGGGAGGTCGATTAAGTTCACAACTGTAATTTCAGATTGAACAGCATTGCTCACATTAATGATGTCGACTTCAGTTTTGGCAGGATTAGCAACTTTAGTGAGTACTGGTAAAGTTAAGGTAGTTCCTTTCCAATCGCCAAAGGCTTTCTCGGCCAAAGCTTTTGCTGCTTCTGGTTTAATATCACCTACAAAAGTTAAATAACCTCTTGATGGGGTAATGTATTTCTTATAAGCTGCTTTTACATCATCTAAAGTAATGCCTGTAATAGAAGCCTCGGTTTCAAACTCTCCGTAAGGATGGTTTTTGCCATAAGCCAATGCATTTACCACACGTGCAGAAATGGCTTTCGCACTTTTTTCGTTAGATTTTAATCCGGTAATGGTTTGCGATTTTAGTTTTTCGAAAGATTCTGCAGGAAAAGCAGGTTTACGGATACTCTCCGCCATTAAAGCAAATGCCTCAGGAAAATAACGGGTTAAAGCAGAAGCAGCGCCACCATATGCCCCTGCACTTACATCAGCGCCAAGCTGATCTACCGCTTCGTCAAATTGCGCTTTTGTTTTAGTTGTGGTTCCCTCGTTCAGCATACTGCCCATCAGGCCTACTACGCCTGCTTTAGCACCTTCAGTAATGGGACCTGCATCGATACTATAACTTGCTGCTACTTTTGGTAGTTTATGGTTTTCTACCACCAAAACAGTAATACCATTTGCTAATTTATAAATTACAGGATCGCCAACGGTAATAACGGGTGCCGGACCTGGTTTTGGTTTGTGGCTTCGGTCTATTGTTTGTGCTGAAATACCTTGAGCCAATAAGGAAACTGCAGCTATAATGAATAATTTCTTCATGTTTTTAATAATTAAAATGAAAAAGCGATCAGCTTATTTCTTAGGTAAGTAATACAATACAACTCTTTGGTTTTTATTCAGGTATTTTTTGGCAACGTCTCTGATCTCCTCACGGGTGATTGATCTGATTACCTCTAATTCCTTGTTGATATCGTTTGTATCCTTATCATGGAAAGTATAACCATCGGCCAGGTTTTCGGCAACACCTAACATTTTACTGTTTGCACTTACATAATTGTTTTCGAATTTATTCTGCAGTTTTTTATAATCACTTTCGCTAATCAAATCGGTTTGAAGGCGTAAAACTTCTTCATCAATATCTTTTAATAAATCGTTAAGTGGTGTATTCTTATTGGGTAAAGCTAAAGTGATATAGGCGCCATAATCTTCAAGCGAATAGTTAAAAGCAGCAACCTGCAGGGCTGTTTTCTTTTGATCGACCATTTTAGTGCTTAATCTCGAGCTTCCACCTTCTGATAAAATAGAGCTGATCATACCTAAAACCTTGCTCTCTCTACTCTTCATGCCAGGCACGCGGTATGCCGCGAAGATGGCCGGGATCTGAATGTTGGCATCATAAGCCGTATCGATGATTTCTTTGGTGATTTCCGGTAATTTATATTCTTGACGAACAACTGGTGCACCTTTAGGTACTTCGGCGAAGTATGATTTTACCAAAGCTTTGGTCTTCTCTATATCCAAATCGCCGGCAATGGTTAAAACCGCATTGTTGGGCACATAATACTTTTTAAAGAAAGCAATAAACTCGCTTAGTTTTGCCGCATCTAAATGCTCCATTGAACCAATTGGCTGCCAACGATAAGGATGCCCATCAAACAAATGGCCGAAAATTTTCTCTGTAAATTTTCCGTAAGGTGAGTTGTCTATGCGCAAACGTTTCTCTTCTTTTACGACTTCATTTTGTGTTTTTACGCCACTTTCGTTAATTACCGGGTGTAACATTCTTTCGCTTTCCAGCCATAAACCCAGTTCCAATTGGTTTGATGGAAAAAGTTCATAATAAAAAGTACGGTCTTGAGAAGTATTGGCATTGTTCTGGCCGCCGTTACTACTTACTAATTTCATAAATTCACCTTTTTTGATATTATCCGAACCTTCGAATAATAAGTGTTCGAAAAAGTGAGCAAAACCTGTACGCTGGGTTTCTTCATCTTTAGAACCAACATGATACATTACCGAAACGGCAACTACCGGAGCGGTTTTGTCTTGGTGTAGAATGACATGGAGGCCATTGTCAAGGTCAAACTCCGTAAACTGTACTTTTTGGGCAGAAGCACTTAAGCACAGACCGGAAATGGCCAAAGCAAAAAGAATTCTTTTTTTCATTGATAGTTTGTTTTAATGATTAGAAATAATCAAAAGCAGAAAGCGAGCAATTATTTCATTAATAAGTTAATTTTAGATTTTTCACTAGCGTGAAACAGTAATAAGGATAGGCCTAAAATATGAGATTTAAATAAAAAAGCGAGTATTAACACTCGCTTTTTTTATATAATTTATCTCCAGGCCTTGTATTGGTTAATTAAGCCGTTGGTAGAACTATCGTGGCTCGAAACTTTTTCGCTGCCCTCCAGCTCTGGAAGAATCTTTTTGGCCAATTGTTTGCCAAGTTCTACCCCCCACTGATCGAAACTAAAGATGTTCCAGATAATTCCCTGAACAAATATTTTATGTTCGTACATGGCAACTAAACTGCCCAAAGTATATGGCGTTACTTTTTTCAATAGGATAGAGTTTGTTGGGCGATTGCCTTCAAATACTTTGAACGGTGCAATTTTTTCAATTTCTGAATCTGATTTGCCTTCTTTCTTTAACTCAGCTGTTACTTCTTCTTCGGTTTTACCATTCATTAAAGCTTCTGTTTGTGCAAAGAAGTTTGATAGTAAAATTGGATGATGATCGCCTAGTGGGTTTAAGCTCTGTGCCGGAGCAATAAAATCGGCAGGGATAATTCTGGTACCCTGGTGGATTAACTGATAAAAGGCATGCTGGCCATTTGTTCCGGGCTCACCCCAGATAATTGGTCCTGTTTCATAATCTACCTCGTTACCGTTCCTATCTACATGTTTACCGTTGCTCTCCATATCTCCCTGTTGGAAATAAGCTGCAAAACGGTGCATATATTGGTCATAAGGTAAAATAACCTGTGTTTCTGCATTGTAGAAATTGATATACCAAACGCCTAACAAGCCTAAAATTACAGGTAAATTGCTTTCAAACTCAGCGGTTTTAAAATGGTTATCAGTTGCGTGCGCACCCGCTAACAATTGTTTAAAATTATCGAAGCCTATACTTAATGAGATGGATAAACCGATAGCGCTCCATAATGAGTAACGACCACCAACCCAGTCCCAAAACTCAAACATATTTTCGGTATCGATACCAAAAGCAGAAACGTCTTTAGCATTTGTAGATAATGCAGCAAAGTGTTTAGCAATATCACTTTCTTTTCCGCCTTTATCCAAAAACCAAGAGCGTGCAGAGTGTGCATTTGTCATGGTTTCTTGCGTAGTAAAGGTTTTTGATGCGACTAAGAATAGTGTTGTCTCGGCATTTAAATCTGCTAATGTTTCGGCTATGTGTGTGCCATCAATATTCGAAACAAAGTGAATGTTTAAGTGGTTTTTATAATGTTTTAGTGCCTCGGTAACCATTACCGGGCCTAAGTCTGACCCACCGATACCAATATTAACCACATCGGTAATGGCTTTGCCTGTATAACCTTTCCATTCGCCGCTAATGATGCTGTTGCTGAATTTCTCCATTTTAGCCAATACTGCATTTACTTCGGGCATCACATCTTTACCGTCAACTAAAATTGGCGTATTGCTTAAATTACGTAAGGCAATATGAAGTACCGACCGGTCTTCAGTTTCATTAATCTTATCGCCATTATACATCGATTTTATAGCTTCATCCAATTTACACTCACGGGCCAATTGAATTAATAGGGCTAATGTTTCATCGCTGATGCGGTTCTTGCTGTAATCTAGGAGAATATCTTCAAAAAAAACAGAAAACTTATTGAAACGATCTGCATCCTCAGCAAAAAGATCTTTAATGCTTTTTTGATTAATATCTATAAAATGATCGGCTAAATACTTGTAGGCCTCAGTTTCTGTGAAATTTACTTTAGGTAACATAATCTTTGTTTTTTTGTAAAAGTAATAAAGCAAAAATTTAAAATGGTCTTTTTAATGTTCTAAATGAATAAGAATTTTTAATGTCGATTAAACACATTAACTTTAATATACCATCCCTGTTAGTTCATTAATTATTTTAACCTTTAATGCTACGTTATGTTAGAAAATTTAAATAATATGGTGCGTGAAAACGTGCAGGAAAGTGTTGTAAACAATACTGCCATTCCGAACGAACAAAATGAAGCGGTAATCCAGGCTGCATCTGGTTCTATCTTCGATACGCTGAAAGATCAGGTATCATCAGGTAATATTGGTGCATTAACCGATATATTTAACGGTAATAAAGCAGAAGGTACCCAGGTTGCTGAGCAGGCTTCGGGTAATTTTATAGATAAATTAAGTGGCTTGGGCATAAATGCCGATACGGCGAAATCTTTGGCGGCAAGCATTATTCCGGGCCTGATTGCCAAGTTTACCCAAAAAACAAACGACCCGAACGATAGTTCTTTTAACATTAAAGATGTTTTGGGAAGTTTGGGCGGTGATGATGGTAAATTTGATGTAAGTGATGTAATCGGAATGTTTAATGGCGGTGGGCAGGCGCAGCAACCTGGCCAAACGGGTGGTGACGGTATTATGGATAAGCTGAAGGGAATGTTTGGGTAAAATCAATTGAAGATAATTATTTAGCAGATGAGGTTAAATAATTATCTTCACCGAAAAAATAAAATATGTATAGAGCGCTCTCACTATTGGCAGCAGGCTGCCTGTTTTTTTGTTGTTTCCTTTTTTCTTCTTGTGAAAAAGAGGGGGTAACTAAAATAGATACCTTAAGAATAATCGACACACTTGATGTTGATCGACCTATAAATCTTAAAGCTACAAAAGGCAGTTACGGAACTCGGATCACCATCTCTTGGACACCAATGCCATTGGCTCAAAAGTATCAGTTATATAAGTTTAATGATGTTACTCAAAAGTATGTTTTGTTAAAAGAATTAGCCGATACTACTTTTGATGATGCAGCTATAGCAAAATCTTTGACAAAGAACTTTTATAAAGTTAGAACTTACAATAATACAAAGTCTTTTAGTCGGTTTAGTGATGCAGATTTTGGATATACTTCCGCATTTAACTATTATAAATCACTATCCTTTGGCTCGGAAGGATCGGGAGCTGCACAGTTTAACTTTAATATGCACGTTGAAGTTGATAAAACCGGGAATATTTACGTTAGCGATGAAGGGTTAAACAGGGTTTTGAAATTCAATTCTACTGGAAGTTTTATTGAACAATTTTATAGTGGATCTGCTGCCAGAGCCGTTGCATTTTTTAGTAATGGCAATTACATTGCTACCCGTACCCAGAGCAGTAGCTACGTGCAAATATTTAACCCTAATAAACAACTGATAAAAGAGTGGGGTACTTATGGTACAGGTGATAGCAATTTCGGTAATATTGAATGTTTGACGATAGACGATGAACAGAATATCTGGATTGTTGATGGTGTGAACCACAGGATAAAAAAGTATGATCAAAATGGTAATCTCCTCTTGAAATTAGGAAAACAAGGAAAATCAGAAGGTGATTTTGATGCTCCATTTGGTATATGCTATTTCAGAAACAAAATATACGTTTCAGATACAAGGAATAATCGTATTGAAGTTTTTGACAAGAACGGTAAATTCTTAAAAGTCTTTGCTGTAAAGGGCTACCTTTTTGGCTTAAGGGCTTTTGGTGATAATATTTACATAGCCAACTCGGGCGAAAGCGTTATTATTAAGACTGATGAAAACGGAGATATTCAAGAAAAAATAGGTGCTGGTTCATTTTTGAATTTAGTGGATGTGACTGTTGCACCGAATGGAGATGTTATTGCCTGCGATGTTTACGGAAGAAGGATAATCGTATTTAAAAAAGGTTAAAATTTGCTTCTATAAAATTACGTAAAGCCATTCTTATACAGGATGGCTTTTGTTTTTTTACACAATTCCATCTCTCCTTAAAATTGTTTAGCTTAGGGCACCTAAACTAAATAATTCATTTATGAAGAAAATATTCCTGATCGGTTTTTCCCTACTGGCATTAAATTCTTTCGCCCAAAAATCAGATTTGAGGCCATTGGTTTCAAAAAAAGCTGATGCCATCGAACAAAAGGTAATTACGTGGAGGCGCGATTTTCACGAACACCCCGAATTGGGAAATACTGAAGTAAGAACAGCTGGCATTATTGCAAAACATTTAGAATCTTTAGGTATACAAGTAAAAACAGGCGTTGCCAAAACAGGCGTAGTTGGTGTGCTAAAAGGGGGTAAACCCGGACCAGTAGTGGCTTTACGTGCCGATATGGACGGCTTGCCGGTTACCGAACGGGTAGAGGTTCCGTTTGCCTCGAAGGTTAAAACGCAGTATAACGGACAAGAGGTTGGTGTAATGCATGCCTGTGGACATGATAGTCATGTGGCTATTTTAATGGGCGTAGCAGAAGTGCTGGCTTCTATGCAAAAAGATATTCAAGGGACGGTGAAATTCATATTTCAGCCCGCGGAGGAAGGTGTGCCTGCCGGAGATGAAGGTGGAGCAGCATTAATGATTAAGGAGGGCGTACTCGAAAACCCCAAAGTTGATGTAATTTTCGGTTTACATATCAATTCTCAGACCGAAGTAGGTGATGTAACTTATCGCCCGGGTGGTACAATGGCAGCGGTAAACGATATGAAGATTACTGTTACGGGCCGACAAGCGCATGGGGCTTATCCATGGAGCAGCATCGATCCTATTGTAGTTTCGGCCCAGATTATCAATGGCTTACAAACCATAGTAAGCAGGAATTTAAATGTGACCGAAAACCCAGGTGTCGTTACCATTGGGGCCATTAATGGTGGTGTAAGGTCGAATATTATTCCCGAAAAGGTAGAAATGTTAGGTACAGTACGCAACTTTAGTAAGGAAGATGAGGCCATGTTTATCGAAAGGATTAAAACCATAGTAACCAAAACGGCTGAAGCAGGCGGTGCAACAGCAGAAGTCAAAATCCCTTATAGCAACCATTATCCGGTTACTTTTAATAACATTGCGCTAACCGAAAAGATGTTGCCAAGCATGGAATCGACGGCAGGTAAGGATCACGTGAAATTAAAACCACCAGTTACAGGCGCAGAAGATTTCTCCTTCTTTCAGGAAAAAGTACCAGGTTTATTTGTGTTTTTAGGAGGGATGCCAAAAGGTAAAGATCCTTTAAAAGCTGCATCGCACCACACACCAGATTTTTATCTTGATGAAAGCGGTTTTGTTTTAGGGGTTAAATTACTCTCTAATCTTACTTTAGATTATATGTCGATGAAGAAATAAGGGTGGTTCATTAATTCATTTGTCGTTGGTTAATTAGTCATGGTGCCTAATGGATTAATAAAGAAAATAAAATTGATTAACAAACAGTAAAGGGTCAGTTTAATTGAAATCGCTTTCCGCCATGCATTATGCTCAAATCGATTTTATATATTTGTTCCATGACCAAAGAAAATATTCAGGATTTAAGGGACAGAGTAACGTCGCTGAGGAGGTATCTTTGACGTTGATGAGCTACTTTACGCCATCCGCGAAGAAGAAAAATTAACAATGGCTCCCGATTTCTGGGACGACCCTAAAAAAGCAGAAAAAATTCTTGCCGAAATCAGTTCAAAGAAAAAATGGACGGATGGCTTTAACCAAACCAATAATGCGGTTGAAGATGCAGCGGTAATGTTTGAGTTTTTTCAATCGGGCGATGCCTCAGAAGCGGAGCTGCAAGACCAGTTCGAGATCAGTAAAACTGCTGTAGAAGAACTGGAACTTAAAAACATGCTCCGTAGCAAGGAAGACCAGCTTTCTGCCGTTTTACAGATTACTGCTGGAGCTGGCGGAACTGAAAGCTGTGATTGGGCTTATATGCTGATGCGCATGTATATGATGTGGGGAGAAAAGAACGGTTATAAAATTACCGAACAGGATAGTCAGGAAGGGGAGGTTGCAGGTATAAAATCGGTAACGCTTCAATTTGATGGGGATTTCTCGTATGGTTATCTGAAAGGTGAAAATGGTGTGCATCGTTTGGTTCGGATTTCTCCATTCGATTCTAATGCCCGTAGGCATACATCTTTCGCTTCTGTTTATGTTTATCCCCTGGTTGACGATACAATACAGATTGATATTAATCCTGCTGATATAGAGTTCGAAACATTTAGGGCTGGTGGAGCAGGCGGACAAAACGTAAACAAAGTAGAAACAGCTGTGCGTTTATACCATAAACCTTCAGGCATCATTATTAAAAATCAGGAGTCGCGGTCGCAATTGCAGAATAAAGAGAATGCTATCCGTTTATTAAAATCTCAATTATATGAAATTGAGGAACGGAAACGTAACGAAGCAATTGCTGCGGTAGAGGGATCGAAAAAGAAAATAGAATGGGGTTCGCAGATCAGAAGTTATGTGCTGGATGACAGAAGGGTAAAAGATCACCGGACCAATTATCAAACCTCTAATCCCGATGCGGTTTTAAATGGCGATATTAACGGGTTTTTAAAAGCATATTTAATGGAATTTTAATCTAAAACAAATGGCAAAATCATCCATCCTTATCATGTTATTGGTTATGGCAGTTAACTATTCGAATGCCCAAGAAGTTGTACCGTTATATTCAGGTGAAATTCCGGGTGCTAAAACTACACCTGCTGATTATGTTGAAAATACTGAAGTACGTGCAAACGGTACCTTGAGTGTTACCAAAGTATCGGTACCTACGTTTACGGTTTTCGAAGCACCTAAAAATATTGCTACTGGAACTGCAGTAATTATTTGTCCGGGTGGCGGTTATGGCGCTTTGGCATTTAGCCATGAAGGAACCGATGTAGCCAAAAGATTTAATGCGATTGGAGTTACCGCTTTTGTATTGAAATACCGGTTACCGAGCGATCAGATTATGGTTGATAAAACTTATGGCCCCTTACAGGATGCACAGCAGGCCATTTACCTGATCAGAAAAAATGCAAAAAAGTATAGTATCAAAGCTAACAAGATCGGGATTATGGGTTTTTCTGCCGGAGGGCATTTTGCCTCAACTTTGGTTGCCCATTATAACGATCTTAAAATTTCCGATCCGGAAAAGATAGATCTTAGGCCAAATTTCGCTGCATTAATTTATCCTGTAATTAGTTTTGAAGAATCTGTTCACACAGGTACGATGAAGAATTTATTGGGCCCAAATCCTGCTGATAGTTTAAAACATTATTTCTCAGCCGATAAAAATGTAACCAGGAAAACACCCCCAACTTTTTTTGTACATGCTAAAGATGATAAAACTGTTCCTTTCGAAAATAGTGTTTTAATGAATGAGGCGTTAAAACAAAATAAGGTAGATACCGATATTTATCTGTACGAGAAAGGTGGTCACGGTTTTGGCTTAATCAACAGAACTTCGGATGTAGATTGGTTTAACTTGTTGGCTGACTGGATGAAAAAAGAGAAATTTTAATATCTTTGCTGATATTTTAACCTCTTAACCGGAAATTTTAATGCAAAAAACAATGAAATATGTTATGGTAGCTTTTGTTGCTATCATATCAATAGCAAGTTGTAAAAAGGAAATTAATTATAATGCCAAATTTGCCAATGGCGAAAATGGCTGTAAACTGGCAAGTGTTGATACTGATTTAGGCATACTGGGCCGATACGTTATTAACTATACTTATGATGCATCTGGTAAACTGATTAAGGCTACCAGCGATGGCGAAAGCAGGATATATACCTATACTGAGACAAAAATTACGGGTGTGTTACCTGGCGGCGAAAGAACAGAACTAACCATATCTGGTGGAAAAGCCATTTCGAGCTATAATTCAGATTTTTTTAATGTAAATGGTACCAGCGTTCCCGTAACCAGAACGTATACTTATAATGCTGATGGCTACCTAAGTGTAATAAAGAGTTATTTAGATAAGAATTTAAATTCTACAGCCGAGCTTACTTATTCGAATGGGAACCTAACGCAAAGCAAAATTACCTATGCTGAAGATGGCGAAACAGAAACAACCACATACGAATACTCCAGTCAGCTAGCTGTTAATCCATATGAAACTTCAGATCCAATTTCAGTGATTGTTGATTATATGCCTGGTGGTTACTTCGGTAAACATTCTAAAAATGTGGTCATAAAATCTATACAACGTTTATCAAACTTAGATGGTCAGCTGGTTTCTGATTATAGTTATAAATTTGATGCTAAAGGAAATGCAATATATACTTCAGTAAAAAGTGAACAGAAATTGGGCGACGGAACGATATTAAACGAATCTGCTGCAATTTTTAATTTGGTATATAACTGTAAATAGACAAAAAATATCTTACATAACCTTAGAATAAAGGTACAAGGATGGAAAAGGCCTGATCATAAACCGTGATCAGGCTTTTGTTTTTGTGGGGTTTTTAGCCGTCAATAAAATTAATTGCCCAAATATCAGAAACAGAAAATAACACATATTAAGAAAATGATGTAAAAATGCCCATTTTACCACTCTTTTTTTACGATTTAGCCCCTCATTTTCTGATAAGCCTGCGTATATCTTTGCTTACAAGCATGTCAATTTTAAAATTGAGATTATGTTTGTAGCCTAACCAAATCTTATGAAAAAAACACCAATCAACCTTGCCTGCCCTAAAGTAGTCGCTGAATCTTTTGTGCTTATTAATTATTGATTTACAGCTGATTGGTCACATCTAAATGCCTTGCAATTAACCAAATATTTACCTAATTCAAAAAAAATGAGAAATGAAAAAATGAAATGGTGTATGTTATTTACATGCATGTTTGTGGCGCTTTTATCTTGTAAAAAAGAGAAAGAAGAAGTTAAACAAGAAAACGGACAGGTTAAAGCCTGGGAAACATTAATAGATGGTAATTCTCTTGCCGACTATACTAATTTTGAGGCACAATGGAATTATAATTATCCCTGGGGTGCCGATCATAATGGTTCAGCCCGCATGGTAGGGAGTTCCTCAAATCATAACCAGCTCTCGTTAAGCGGAGGTGTACTCACCATCAAAGCTACCCGCTTGGCCTCATCTCCAGGAAACAGTACGGCTAACGGTTTTACCAATATTGCTATTTGGTACAATTCGGGTGCTTGTTATGCCAAACAACAGGTTGTAATTAACGATCAGTTTCCCAGTTATACCATTTCTGGCGATTTTGCTGTACCCACCAGTAGAGGAACCTGGCCTGCTTTTTGGATTACCGGCGTTAATTCATGGCCACCTGAAAGCGATATCATGGAGTTTAAAGGCAGTAACACTAATTGGCAGAATACTTATGATGGTGGTTGGGAGAATAAACTTACAGCAGTTTCTAATGCGGCCTCATACCATAACTACAAATGCTGGTACAATAAGGTAAATGCAACAGATGTAGATTGCCATTATTATATTGATAACGTGTGGGTAGCCAAGCATACCATGAGTAATTCGGTAAATAAACCCATGTGGCTAATTATCAACATGCAAATGGAAGGCGATAGCGGCGCTCCAGGCCCTTCTGGCAATACGTTCTACACAGGTAAGAATGTTTATATGGGTAGAGAAAGAGCTTTTTAATTTATAAAAAACAAACACTCACTTTCGGAGGTAGCTTTATAGCTGCCTCCTTTTATAGCATAAAATAAATATGAAAAAAAGCCTAAGCATTTTGGCCTGTATACTGCTCTGCATTTTATTTGCACAGTGTAAAAAGGATGAATTGGCTGTGCCAGAGAATGATGTTAATTTGCTAATCGCTAAAATTAATCTGTTAAGGCAAAGTGGGTGTAATTGTGGTACAATATACATGCCCCCGGTACCTACCCTATCATTAAATAACCAATTGCAAAATGCCGCAATAACTCATGCCAAAGATATGGCACAGCAAAACTATTTTGATCATTTATCTCCTGAAGGCGGTACCCCAGCAGAGCGTGCATTAAATGCAGGTTATACAGGTGATTTTAGGGCAGAAAATTTAGCTAAGGGATATAGTCAGGCAGATCAGGTAATTGCTGCATGGAAAAATAGCGTAAGCCATTGTAAAGCCATGATGGATGCTAAAAGCAAAGAAGCTGGTGTAGGTATGGCCCAAAACTATTGGGTGGTAACCTTTGGTAATCCGTTATAATTCTTTTATCGTTTTATCAATCACATCCAATAGTCCATCGGTATAAGCATCATCTGTTAATTCCCAAAACATAATGCCATTTAATTTTTGATCGATAACATATTTGGTTTTTAATGAAATTGATTTCCGATCGTCAAAAGTGGCAAGGTATTTTGTTTGTGGATTATAATAATATGGGGCTTTGGCTTTCTCGTCCCAATAATAAGTATAGCCATTTTCTGCAGTGAACTGCTTTTTAAAATCCTTAAAAGAAACACCGCTTAAAAATTTGGTAGGCTGGTATAATCCCTGGTTGGCCTCGGTAGTGTTTTCAAAAATACGGGCGTAAAAAGCTGCTCCCAATGCAATTTTTTGTGCGGGTACACCTAAATCTATTAAAGCTTTTACTGCGTAATCGCCTGATAAATATTGTTGAGCGGTAGCATATAACGGGGTATGGTGACCGCTTTGTGTCGCATATCCGCTTACCAGATCGTAGCTCATCACATTAACCCGGTTTACCAATGGCATCACCTTATCCCATTCGAAACAAGAATCGATGCAGTTTTTTGTGCTGCCTGCTGCAAAGCTAATTTCGGCCTTTTTACCTAATTTTTTACGGAGTTCTTCAATCAGTAAAGTGAAATTATGTTTATCTTCAGGTGTATATCTATGTCCAGGAAAGCCAACTACTGCAGGGTATTCCCAGTCAATGTCTATCCCGTCGGCATGGAAAAAATCGAGTATTTCTTTAGTGGTTTTGGCAAATGTTTTTCGTCCCCCAGCCCTGCTGAATACCTCCGAACAATCTTTGCAGGCACTCCAGCCACCCATAGCAATCATTACCTTTAAATCAGGGTTCCGTTTCTTTAAGTCGACCATCTTTGAAATCAGCGCAGAATCTTTAGCGGAGCTAATGTTTAAACTATCACCCTTCAAATGACCGAAACTATAAATTAAATGACTTAATTTTTCGATAGGAAAGCTATCTATTACTGAATTTTGTCCGGTGTAATAAGCAATTACGTTTGGTTTAATTGTTTTTTGAGCTTTTGTTTGGATACTCAAAAATGATAAGGAGATGATGGCTATAATGAAGAACAGTACAGTGGGGGCGGTAAGCTTTCTTTTGTGCATGGGATCTGGGTAAACTATTTTTCGGCAATAATATCTTGAAGTTCGTTCAATTCGGCAACCTTATCGGTAGCCCCTGCATTTTCATAAGCCGAAATCAGGTTTCTGATTACCCGGCGGATAATATCGCTATTGCTGCAAGGCCTGTAATATTCGGGCAGGGCCTCTAAATTAAGCTGACGAAGAAACTGATCAACATCGTGTTTGCCGAAGATATTGCCACGGTTAAAAGCATTGATGTAAAAAAGTACGCCATATTCGCTTCCTTCCTGTTTGCTATCATCTATGTAACCTAAAATAAAGTGCTGCGGCAAATTTATCCCATAAACAGGCAGATCTAATTTCTGTGCCAGGGTAGAATAGATAATGGCCAGCGAAATCTGATTACCCTTTTTACTTTCTAAAACCTGGTTTAAATAAGAATTTTGAGGGTCGTGATGGTTTTTGGTATTCCCACCAAAACCATATTGTTGATACAAAACGTGATTGATCAGTTTAACTTTTTCAACCGAACTCATTTCGTACTGAAGGCCCAACCAGATATCTCTTTTAATTTCTTCCAGCTGGTTAATTACCTTTTGCTCATCTAAATCCGGATATTGATACCGGTTAATAATCAAAGCGCCTTGTAATAAATCAAAAGCACCACTTAAATACCATAAGTTTAAATCTTCTTTAACCGTTTTAAACTGGATCTGATGAACAATGTTTTCAATTCGCTCCTGTAACAATCCATCAAAAGACTGTTCCCAGGCATTTTCTAAAAAATGTACTACTTCGCCGCCATATTCAAGCAGTTTCTTTTCTACATGATGGAAAACTTCCTCGTCAGGATCATCCAACAATTTTACTAAAGCACTTATCTCTGCGTTATTTTCCATAAAACATACCTACGTTTGCAGTGTTTAATTACTTTTGCAATATTATGCTATTTCAATTTATTACAGATTACCTTAAACACCGTTTAACAGCAAAAAGCCGACATGGAACGCACTCACCATTCGTGTACAAGCTCGCTGATGAGGTAATTTACGATTTTACCGACAAATCTGAATACAAAAACATAGAAGAACAGCGAAAAAAACTTTTTAATGACGATTCGATAATCACTGTTACAGACCTTGGGGCGGGTTCTCATCTCAATAAGAACCGTACAAAAAAGGTAAGTCAGATTGCGAAGAATGCGTTGAAAAGTCCGCGCTTGGCCAAACTGATTTATCGGCTGGCGAAAAATACAAATCCTAAAAGTGCTATAGAATTAGGCACCTGCCTTGGCATTACAACAGCTTATCTGGCCACAACAAGTGCTGATACAGAAGTGATTAGTATAGAAGGCTGTCCGCAAACGGCAGAGGTGGCGAAGAAAAATTTCGAGGATCTAAATTTAGAGAATATCGAGCTTCATGTGGGCAATTTTGATCTGATCTTACCCGATGTTATTGCGAAACAACCAAGTTTAGATTTCGTTTACATTGACGGTAACCACCGCAAGGATGCTACCCTGAATTATTTTAACTGGTGTTTGCTTAAAGTTAATGAGAATTCACTGCTGATTTTTGACGATATTTATTGGAGCGAAGGTATGAAAGAAGCCTGGACAGAAATTAAAAACCATCCTGATGTTACCCTAACAGTAGATTTGTTCTGGATCGGCTTGGTTTACTTTAAAAAAGGACAGGCAAAAGAACATTTTAAGCTTAAATTTTAAAAAATGAATGTTGAACCCAAGTTAGAAGGCATCCAGAAACGATCAGCGCTATTTATCCTGTTGATAAGCCTGTTTTCCGGGATCGCTTTTTATTTGGTTTCGCTTTTTTTTAAAATGAGTGTGCTTACACATATCATGTTCGGTTGGGATATATTTTGTTTAATCCTAATTTCCCTCCATTGGTATATGTTTTTTCATACTTCCGCTGCCGAAACACATCTTAAAGCGAAAATGCAGGATGAAACTCGAGGCGAAATTTTTGCTATTGTGGTGGTTTCTACTTTTGCTGGTTTGCTTGCCGTAATTTTGTTGCTGATTAATAAAGATATTGAGCCACTCGATTTAGTGGTAGCCATAACAGGTATGTTTTTATCGTGGTTTTTGGTGCACACCACCTTTAGCATGCGTTATGCACACCTTTATTATGGCGACGATAAAAAGAAACATATTGATAAAAAAGGAGCAGGACTTGAATTTCCTGGAGATGATGAGCCTGATTTTATCGATTTCGCCTATTTTTCTTTCGTGCTCGGCATGACTTTCCAGGTTTCTGATGTAGAAATTTCAGATCGGAAGATCAGGCGGCTTTCCCTTTTACACAGTTTAATCGCCTTTATCTTTAATACTGTAATTGTAGCGTTAACCATTAACGCATTGGCTGGGTTAAGTAAATAAGTTTTAGCTAAGGCTTTGGAAACTTACGAAGTTTAGGCAGGCCAAAGCACAGGCGAACTTCGTAAGTTTGGCCTGGTGTGGGCGAGGCTGTAGTAAATTTTAGTATTTTGGAAATGAGCAATCCAGTTCTTTTGGCGGGCTTCAGTCCCGCTCTCCGTTCCTTCCGGTGAAGAACCGGAACCACTTCGATCAGGTTTAGTTACAAGGGATAGATGCCTTTTGGCTCATGCCAGGAGCAAGCCATTCGGTCGTAAACCTGACAGCAGCGAGCACGAAGTGTAACGGAGTAAAGCGGATGGCAGGGCTTCACTTGCCAAGAACCACAGTCTGTACGTTTTCCAACAAATAAAATAAAATCAATTTATCTTATTGTATATCAGTCTTTTATTATTTTAAACTGATTTTTCAGTAATATAACTTGTTTTTTAGTTGTGAAACTGAAAAATAAGTTATAAGTTTGGGTATGGAAGAATTAACTAAAGCGGAAGAGCGCATTATGCAGGTTTTATGGAAACTGCAAAAGGCATTTGTGAAAGATATTATTGATGAACTGGAAGAAGAACCTAAACCACCTTACAATACCATTTCCTCAATTGTAAGGCTTTTAGAGAAGAAAGGCTATGTTAATTATAAGGCCTATGGAAAAACTTACGAATACTTTCCGGCGATTACAAAAGATGAATATGCCAAAACTACCTTTTCGAAATTGTTTTCAGGTTATTTTGATAATTCTCCAACCAGCCTTTTATCGTTTATGGTAAAAGAAGAAAAACTAAGTGAAAAGGATATAGAAGAAATTAAAAAGATCATTAACCAAGATCCAAAATCATGATTTTAATTTACTTATTAAAAGTATCGGCCTGTACCTTAATCTTCTTTGCAGCCTATCAGTTCTTACTGGCTAAACTCACGTTTTTTAACCTGAACCGTGCTTATTTATTAATAATGCTGGTGTTGAGTTTTAGTATTCCGGCAGTTACCATCGAAAACCGTCAGGAAGTAATGGTAGCCAGCCAGGAGATTCCGTCAAAAATAGCTTACAGCAACGATGGTTTTGTTGAACGGGATTTTGTAGATGATGGTAATGCTGCTAACGCTACCATAAACTGGGATCAAGTGCTCATGTATGGTTATTGCTTGGTTTTAGCCGCCCTTGTTTTTAGAATGCTTTTTATGATGGCACGTATTCAGATGCAATTGCGAAAACATGCCATTGAAAGGAGTGCTGCCGTTATCCTGGTCGATGCGAAATCAACCATAAAAAACTGCTCTTTTTTTAACCAGATTATTGTCGACTCCGCTTTGCAGCAAGAAGAAAAAAACCTGGTAATTAAACACGAATACGTTCATGTGAAGCAGTTGCATGCTGTCGACAAATTTTTGGTCAATTTCGTTACTGCAATCCTTTGGTTTAACCCCATTATTTATTTCTGGCGGAACGCCATCGATCATAACCACGAATTTCTGGCCGACCGTGAAACTTCTAAAGTTGCAGATAAGAAGGTTTATGCTTCTTTACTTTTAAATCTGGCTATGCCAGCTAAAAATTTAGCCATTAATAGTTTCAGTAAACTTCCACTAAAAAATAGAATCATGATGTTGTATAAAGAACCAAACGCCAAGCTGCAAAAGCTTGCCTATTTAGCCATTGTTCCGGTTTTAATGATCTGCTGTATGGCATTTATAAACCGCAAAGAAATTATTGTTGAGAAAACGTCAGTAGGGAACCAGGCTTCTGCGGATGCACCGACAAAACCAAATGTTTATGCTATGAACTATTTAAACAGCAATATTAGGGTTAATCCGAATGCTGCTTTTAATGAAGTAGAACCTACATTGGTTATTGATGCCGGCCACGGCGGAAAAGATGGAGCTGTAAGCTCCCTGGATGGACAAAAGGAAAAAGACTTAAATCTAAGGGCGGTAAAAATCCTGAAGGAAGAAGCCGCAAAAAGAGGGATTAAAGTAATATTAACCAGAAATTCTGACCAGTTTATTTCACTTCGCGATCGTTTACCAAAACAAGAAGCTACGGCTTTTATTTCCATCCATCATAATGCAACACTTGCAAATGCCGCTGTACCTTTCGGTGGTATTGAAATTTATGTTTCGAAACTGAACAGCAATATTAAAACTGCTGAAGATCTGGGTGCCGGAATTTTAAGCAATCTGAAACAGCTTAAAGGGATGGAAGTAGGAGATTCATTAAAGAACGCAAACCTTTTGTTGCTCCGCGAATCTAAAATACCTGCAGTTTTAATTGAGCTTGGAAATATATCAGACAGTAAGACGCTTGATTATATCAATCAGGAAAAAAATATCCGAAGAATCAGTAATTTGATTTTAGATGGATTTGTAGCTTTTTCGAAACGCGGCTGTTAATAAATTATAGCTATGGAATGGTTAACCTACCTACTCAAAGTTACCGCCTGTACGGTGTTATTCTTTGGCTTCTACCTGCTGGTTTTAAGAAAACTGACTTTCTTTAAAATCAACCGTTTTTATTTGCTGGCTACGCTGTTGCTTAGTTTTATTATTCCGGCTTTGCAGTTCGAAGTTAAGCGAGAAATAACAATAGTAGAAACTGAGGTTCCGGTTAATATACCTGAAATAAAACCCATAGCTCAAGCGCCTGTTCAGCCCGTTATGGTGAAGTACCAGCCAGAGGTAGCGCCTAAAATCGACTGGGTGGCGGTGATGTATTACGTTTATGGTTGTACTGCTTCGCTTATACTATTGGTCTGCCTGTGGCGTTTGTTCAGCTTGCTTAAGCATACTAATAGGTATACTAAAAATGGCGATGGCCTAAAGCTGATTACCAAAACAGAAGGGTTTACCAACTGTTCTTTTTTTAACTATGTTTTTATAAATGATGAAGATTTAAGTACAGCCGATTTATCGGTTTTGCTTAAACACGAACAGGTTCATGCCAGGCAATATCATTCGATCGATAAAATTGTTTTAATGGTTTTTAAAGCCGTTTTGTGGTTTAATCCTGTTGTTTACTTATATGATAAAGCTTTGGAACAGATCCATGAATATGAGGCAGATGAAATCAGTTCTACAGATTTTGGCAATCAGGAATATGCCAACCTCCTTTTAAAACTGGCGATCAGCAAAAGTGATGTGCCGCTGATCCACAATTTTGTGAAGAGCCCGATTAAAGACCGGATTAAAATGTTGTTTAAACAAAAATCTGGAAATATGAAAAAATTAGTTTATGTATTGGCATTGCCGATATTACTGGGGCTGGTGTATGGTTTTACAGTAGAATATGTTGATGTTTCCCGCACAGTACAAACCGACATTAAAACATTACAAACCGATTCCATACTTGGAAAGTCGATTGAAGGAGTGGTTATTGAATTTAATAAGAAAGATAACCGTAAAACATTCAGCTTAAAAACGGCAACTGGTATTTATTCAATAGAATATAATAATGCTAACAATAAACTTAAAATAGGTGACAAAGTGATTGCGTTAATTAGTGCAAATATATTGCCGCCTGTACCAATTGGGGAGCCTGATCGATTTAAAGATGTCGATATTACCTACTTGCCTAAAACTATAAAAGATTTAAAAGGTAATTTAATTTACGAGTTTAAACCTGAAAAACATGCCTTTTTATATGAAGCCAATAAAGCACGTTTTGCTTCCTCTAAAATTAAATCTATTCAAAAAGGTGCCAATGGTAAGATTGAAAAGATTGTTTTGAATGATGGATTTTTTATCATCAGCCTAAACCTTAAAACACAGAACATAAAGGATGATAATTTTAAAGTTGGTGATAAGGTACTGGTTAAATTTATTGGGGAAAAGTTGGTTTCAAAAAATACTTATAGTACAGATAAAATGATTGTGCTGTATTCTGAACCTAAAAAATATACAATCAAAAATGAAGCGCTTTATAACCGGTTTTATTTTAATGATGGGAAGCAGAAAGTAGCTGCGGTAAGAGATGATCCAGCCAAAATTTCAGAACCTGTTAAACCTAAAATCATCTCCTTTTCTAAGATAACGGGTGATACAAAAAATAAGATTTCTTACATGGAAAATGCGGTTATCGATATTAGCAATTGCAGATTAGAAGCCAGGTATGTTGAGTTGGATCAAGCCAACAATAAAATGATCGCCAAAAATGCATCGCTTAAAAATTCTAAACAAAATGTTATGGTAAAGTCTAACCTCATGAAGTTTGACCTAAAAAAAGGAGATTATCGTATTGATATCGGTGATGAAACCAAAACAGGCAATAATCTTGAAAAATTGATTAATTCTATTGCTCATCGTGGTTATATAGACAATTCAGAGGTCGATTACAATGCTAGTGACTCTATTACAATAAGTAAGGATAAATCAATAATTTCTTTATTTGGAAATGCCAAGGTGTTTTACAATAAAACAGTACTATCAGGAACGAAAATCGTTTATAACAAAAAGAACAGTTCGGTAACGGTAAACAATGCAACGATGATGTCGAGTGACAATAAAACCGTTAAGGCAGACAGCATATATTTTGATCTGAAAACCACAAAAGCTATATTATATAGCGCTGATTTTAAACGCTAGATGTTAAAATTTCTTTTCTTTCTTTTTACTTTTTTTTCTGTTTTATCTGCTGAAGCCCAATTTAATCTTTCAGGAAAAGTAACAGGCCAAGAGGATAAAGCCGCACCATTTGTTACCATTAAAATCTCTGATGCTAAAAATCGGGTAAATTATACTCAAACAGATAGTTTGGGATTGTACCATTTCAACAATTTACAAGCTGGGAAATATTCAGTCATTTGCTCTGCAATCAATTATAAAGCTGTAAAACAGTCATTTGCCTTAACAAAAGATACCGTAATTAATATTCAGCTCCAGGAAAATCGAAACAAGCTTGCTGATGTTCAGATCAATGCTAGAAAAGCTTTAATAGAAAAACTGATCGATAGGACAGTTTTTAATGTCGAGAACAGTGTTTCTGCCATCGGAACAGATGCTTTGGAACTGCTTTCGAAAGTGCCAGGTATTAGGGTTTTGAATGATAAGGTTTCTTTGGTAGACAAGGGTGCTGTTAACATCATGATCAACGATAAATTGGTGCCCTTGTCAGATGATGAACTGTCGAATTATTTAAAATCAATTTCATCAGGCAATATCGCCAAGATTGAAGTGATTACCAATCCACCGGCAAAATATGATGCCCATGGAAATAATGGATTGATTAATATTGTATTGAAGAAAGTTACAGCCGAAGGCTTTAGAGGGTCGGTTAATACAGCTTTTTCACAAGCTACTCATCCAACGGCATCTGCAGGTGCGAATTTGAGTTTTCGGAAAAATAAAATTACACTCTCCTCAAATTTCAATGTCAGAAAAGGATCTCTTGTGCCGTTTGAGCAAAGTAATGTTTTTTATCCAACACAGAGCTGGAATATTGTAAATAAGGACCGGAATTTTAGAACGGTACCGAGCGGACAGATCGGAATTGATTATCAGGCCTCCTCAAAAACAGTATTGGGTTTATCATATAACGCTGGCTTAACCAAATTTCATTCCGAAGAAAATATTAAAACCACTGTTTATAGCAAAACCGGTAATTTAGATTCAGTACTGAATTCTGATGCCAATGCCAAAATCAGGTCTCATTATCATTCGGCCAATATTTATTTAAAACAGGCCTTGGATTCTACAGGGAAACAACTAACCATTAACGGCGATTGGTTTAAATACAGTGATGATAAAAACAGGTTTTTTAACAATACGAGTTATTTCCAAAATGGAGGGGTTATCCCGGATTCCTTTGCCGAATACCTATCAACCAGCAAACAAAATATAGATTTATATACCTTAAAAGCCGATGTAGACCTGCCCTATAAAACCTTTAAGTTGTCCTTCGGTACAAAACTGAGCTTTATCAAAAACCAGAGTGATCTTGCCTTTTACAAAGTCCGTAATGCGGTTTACGAATTAGATCCGGGCCAAACCAACCTTTTTAACTATCAGGAAAATACACAGGCCCTCTATGTTAATTATAATAAAACGATAAGACGATGGGATTTTCAGGCCGGACTAAGAGGAGAGTATACGCAGATTGATGGCATATCCGTTAATGAACAAAATCGAAATGAGTATTTCCGTCTTTTTCCTACATTTTACATTGTTTATCGTGCAAATGATAAAAGTACTTTTGCGCTTAATTATGGCCGTCGGATCAACCGGCCTGCTTACCGCAAATTGAATCCTTTCCGCTGGTACAGCAATCAATATGCCTATACTGAAGGAAATCCTTTTTTGCAACCATCTTATAACGACAACATCGAAATTTCTCACACTTATAATAATGTCTTCACCACGACACTATCTTTTAGTCATACCACAAACGGCTTTAATGATGTAAATTTTATTGATGCTGGCACTAACATCCAGGCGGCCAAACCTGTTAACTTTATTACAGGGTATCATTATCAGTTCAGCAATGCAGTTACTTTTAATGTGTTGAAATGGTTGGAAAGTATCAATCAGGTTGATGTTTTTTATAATACATCAAATTCCAGCATCACGCAAACCTTAAGTAACCTGAATGGATTTGGTGGTTATTTTTCTACATTAAATCAGTTTGTTTTTAACCCGTCGAAAACTATTTTAGGTGAAGCCAGTTTCTGGTATCAATTTCCCTCAGTTGATGGACTGAACCAGAATAAAAACCAATATAACCTCGATCTGGGTATAAAAACCTTATTATTTAACAAAAAGATCCAATTGGCCATTACCGCTACCGATGTTTTAAAAACGAATCAATACCGGTTTAACAGTTTGGTCAACAACATCAGGCAGGATTATAATAACTATTACGATAGCCGCCAACTCAAGATTGCCTTCCGCTATAATTTTGGCAATGAAAAAATTAAACAGCAGGATAGAAAGCCGGGTAATGAAGAGGAGCGGAGGAGGAGTAATTAGAGATGTAGGAGAAAAGGTGCTGGCAAATCGTCATTCCCAACTTGATTGGAAATCGTAATGACTTATTTGGGCTTGTAGCTTGCATTAAGATTAGCTTCGCTGAGCACTGCGTGGTTCCCGCCTGCGCGGGAAAGACGACCATTCGTTGTAATCTGTCATTGGTAACTTGTTCAGCATCTATATTGTTATAAGATTCTTCACTGCGTTCAGAATGACAAGTCTGGCTGGATGATAACTAGTAAAGTATCTCTTCATTTCCGTGACAATAAGCTATCTGTGTTGATTTGTGTGTATCTGTGGCTAAAGATACTTCGACTATGCTTAGGATGACAAAAGGAACAGGAAGATAGTACGAACCTCCTCCGTCATATCTTTCCGATTATACATCCCCCGTCCCCTAAAACGCTTCCGCCAAACTGATGTAAAACCCGGCCTGGCGTTTTTCGTTTGGCAATTTTTCGCCAATGCCATAATCTAACCGAACACTCAAACCTTTTGCGGGATCGAAAAAGTAACGCCCACCAACACCAAAGTTTGGTTTTAGCCCATCGCCATTAAACTCACCGTTTGCAAATACTTTACCAGTACCTGCAAAAGCGACAATGCCAAAACGGTTCATAAAACGGTAGCGGATTTCGGCCTGAGCGGCCATCAGGTTTTCGTCGCGGTAGCGGCCACTGTAGTAACCGCGCATCATCTGGTCGTTGCCTAACTGTTGTAACAGGTAAAATGGAGTGCTCTTGCTCTGAATGGTATAAAAAATGCCCTGTACCCCTAAAACTACCTTTGGTGCCAGGCTAAAGAAACCACGGAGATCTAGTTTAATCTGTGAGCCATTAAAACTTTCTCCGCCAAAAAAATCAGGCGCGTATTGATAGGTTGCTCTACCAAAAAAGCCTTTTGTTGGATAATTATTGCTGTTCCGCGTATCGTAACTCTGCGATGCACCGATCCAGGCTACTGAACCACCCTCTTTATCCAAAATCTGTGGATTGGTGGTGAAAATGCCGCCAATTTCCTTATCTATAAAACGGTAATTCTCAAAACCTAGCGAAATACCCGTATAAGCTTTTGGTAAAGTGTTCATTTCCGCATCGAAAAGCGTTTTAAATACCCGTTGGTCTAGTTTATCTTCATTTGCCTTTATTGCATTGTTGCCAATACCATAAAAATTAAATGGCTGGTTTTTGAAACGGATATCACCGATAAAATGATATTTATTTCCTTTCGTCCAGGCATCGCCCTTCAACATAAAATTAGCTGTCTTTTTGGTAGAATAGGTTGTGTTCAAGGCAAAGTTGGAACTGCGGTTCAGCGTGTCTTTACGGTCTATGTAAAATGAATAAATGGCACCAACGCCAAATTCAAAGCCTGTTTCCTGACTATAGCCAAAAGCTGGCAAAGGTAAAAAGCTTGCTTTACGGGTAGTATCTTTTTCATTTGAGAGCATCTTTTTGATCAGTTTCATCTGTCCAAACGAACTTCCTGAAATGAGCGCAAGTATAATAATTAGATAATATTTTTTCATTGTCACAAAGAAAAGGAAATTTAGTTATAGTTCATTAGTCGATGGTTCATTTGTTGATTGGTACTGCAAACTGCTTTTCAAATAAAGATCCTTCGACTTCGCTCAGGATGACAAACCGCGAGGGAATGATCAGCTCTAATTTTTATCAGTTAATAGACGTCGTGTTCTAGTCGCTATGCGCCAAACGCCATGCTCCAATCGCTAAACGCTTTTACGTTTTAACCTTTCGGCCTAAATACCTATTTTTGCCGCAAACAATACAAAACGAAATGAGCAATACAAGAGGACCAATATCTCAGTTTATGGAGCGTAATTACCTCCATTTTAATGCTGCGGCAATGATGGATGCGGCTAAAGGATACGAAACGCATTTAGATGAAGGTGGTAAAATGATGATCACACTTGCTGGTGCAATGAGTACTGCAGAATTGGGGATTTCACTTGCAGAAATGATTCGCCAGGATAAAGTGGCTATTATTTCTTGTACTGGTGCAAACCTTGAAGAAGATATTATGAACCTGGTAGCACATTCACATTATAAACGTGTACCAAACTATCGCGATTTAAGTCCGCAGGATGAATGGGACCTTTTAGAAAACCATTACAACCGTGTTACCGATACCTGTATCCCTGAAGAAGAGGCTTTCCGCCGTTTGCAGAAACACATTCAAAAAATCTGGATGGATGCCGAAGCTGCAGGTGAGCGTTATTTTCCGCATGAATTTATGTATAAAATGCTTTTAAGCGGAGATTTAGAGCAATACTATGAAATTGATCCTAAAAATTCATGGATGCTTGCTGCGGCTGAAAAGAATTTGCCGATTGTAGTTCCGGGATGGGAAGATTCTACCATGGGAAACATTTTTGCATCGTATGTGATGAAAAAAGAACTTACCGCAACTACTGTAAAAGGTGGTATTGAATATATGGGTTGGTTGGCCGACTGGTATATTGCGAACAGCGGAGGAAAAGGAATCGGTTTCTTCCAGATTGGTGGCGGTATAGCCGGCGATTTCCCTATTTGTGTAGTACCAATGCTTTATCAGGATATGGAAATGGAAAATATTCCTTTCTGGAGTTATTTCTGCCAGATTTCAGATTCGACTACTTCTTATGGCTCATATTCTGGTGCTGTACCGAACGAAAAGATTACCTGGGGTAAACTGGATATCAATACGCCAAAATTTATTGTAGAAAGTGATGCGACAATTGTTGCACCGTTAATGTTTGCCTGGATATTAAAACAATAATCATTAAAAATAAATAAACCAAATTGGTTTCTAGTATGCCCATTGGAGATAACATATCAAAAATGGGCATTTTTATTGCCTGAATGGCTTGAAACGACATTTGTTTAGAATGATTATAAATTGTATTTCCAGTCACTATTATGTCATGGGATTTATTAATAAGTTATACTTTTGTTCAAGTTTTGGTGGGGCTACCCCTAGTTCAGCATCAATTTCACAACAAAAAGTAAATTAAATAAGTATAAAGTGTTCATTATGAGAGATATCTCGATGATTTTAAAAAGCGTTTGGAAGTCGTTATTCGTATTTTCAGCAATTTCCGTAATAGCGGTTTCTACCGTAAATGCGCAGGATGCTAAAGAGGGAAGAACGCTTTTCAAAGCAAAATGTTCTTCGTGCCATGCGTTAGATGCTAAATTGGTTGGTCCGGCCTTAACTGGTGTAAGCGATCGCCATTCAGAAGAATTCCTTTTAAAGTGGATTCCTAATTCTCAGGGATTGGTGGCATCTGGAAATCCAGAGGCTGTTAAATTATTCAATGAGAATGGAAAAGTACCAATGACTTCTTTTCCTGAATTGGATGAAACAAAAGTTAAAGACATCTTACAATACATTAAAGAAGGTGAGCCAAAAGCAGCTACTCCTGCAGGTGGTGCTGTTGCAGTAAAAGATGAATCTACTTCAGGTTTATCAATTGCAGGTATTGTAGCCATCGTTGTATTAGCGATTGTTATTTTAGTAATCTTAGGTCGTGCTTCTAAATTGTTAGAGCGCCTGATTTTACAAAAACAAGGTATCGAGATTGAAGAAGATGTGCCGTTAAAGGTAGGTGTGCGCAAGATGTTCAAAAACAAGAAATTTGTAATGTTCTTTATCTTGTGTTTAATCATCTGTTTAGGTTCATTCGGTTGGATGGGCATGTGGAACACTGGTGTTCATACCGGTTACCAACCAGTTCAGCCAATTAAATTCTCTCACGAGTTGCACGCTGGTATCAATCAGATCGATTGTCAGTATTGTCACAATGGAGCATTTAAATCTAAAAATGCCACTATTCCATCATTAAATGTTTGTATGAACTGCCATAAAGCTGTTCAGGCAAGAGATAAATATGAAGGTGAGATTTCTCCAGAGATCAAAAAAATCTACAATGCTTTAGGTTACGATCCTGAAACACAGAAATATGATGAAGGTAAAGCTAAACCAATGGAATGGGTACGTGTACACAACCTTCCTGATTTTGCTTACTTCAATCACTCTCAACACGTAGTTGTTGCAGAAGATGCAATCCGTAAAGCAAAAGGATTACAACCAACAGAACCTGTATGTTTCGCTTGTCACGGTCCGGTTAACACAATGGAAGAAATTTACCAATATTCTCCATTAACCATGAAATGGTGTATTAACTGTCATAAGGAAACAGATATTTCTGGTCAGAAAAATAATGCTTTCTACGCTAAGGTTATCGAAGCGCACGAGAAGATTAAAAAAGGCGAGAAAATTACACCAGCGTTATTGGGTGGTTTAGAGTGTGGTAAATGCCACTATTAATAGATAGAGTTTAGTAAGAACGTTCGAATAAACAGTAATATAGCTTAAATGGAAAGCAACAAAAAATACTGGAAAGGCTTAGAGGAGTATAACAATACACCCGATTTTGTTAAGAATAGCAAAAACGAATTCGCCGAGCCACTTCCAATAGAAGATGTTTTAAATGAAGCAGGGTTAAGTACCGTTACCCCACGCCGCGACTTTTTAAAGGCGTTAGGTTTTGGGCTAGGTGCAGTAACTTTGGCAGCCTGTCAAACTGCCCCTGTTCATAAATCTATTCCTTACCTGGTAAAGCCTGAAGAGGTTACTCCGGGTATTCCTAACTATTATACTTCGAGCTTTAATGGCCAGAGTATTTTAGTTAAAACGAGAGAGGGACGCCCGATTAAAATTGAACCAAATCCAAATGCGGGTCAATTTAACTGCGGTACAGATGCGAGAGCGCAAGCTTCGGTTTTAGATTTATATGATGTATCTAAACTAAAAGCACCAGCTTTAGTAAAAGATGGAAAAGTTGAAGAAACTACCTGGGCAAAAATCGACAGCTTTGTAAAAGGCGAGTTGGCAAAAGCACAGGCGGGTGGAAAGAAAATCCGTATTGTAGCATCAACTGTAAACAGCCCGTCAACTAATGCAGTTATTGCGCAGTTTATTGCAAAATATCCTGCTGCTAAATTGGTTCAGTACGATGCGGTTTCTTATACTGGTATTATTCAGGCTAACCAAAACAGTTTCGGTAAAGCAGTTTTGCCGAAATACAACTTTGATAAGGCCGATTTAATTGTAAGTTTCAGTGCCGATTTCTTAGGTACCTGGATTAGCGGAGAAGAGTTTACTGCTCAGTACACTGCTAACCGTAACTACAAATCGTTAGAAAATAAAAAAATGAGCCGCCACATTCAGTTCGAAAGTGGAATGAGCTTAACAGGTACTAATGCAGATACCCGTGTTCCGGTTAAATTATCGGAAGAAGGACCTGCTTTAATTGCTTTATATAATGCAATTACCGGTAGTGCTTTACCTGGCGGAACGTTAGGTAACAACACCACTGCCGATAAAGTAATTAAATTGGTAGCTAAAGAATTAGTACAAGCTAAAGGTAAAGGCCTTGTAGTTTGCGGTTCAAACGATGTTTCTACTCAGATTTTAGTAAATGCTATTAACGCCGCTATCGGAAGTTATGGTACTACTATCGATTTAGATAACCCTTGTTATTTATATGCAGGTAACGATGCCGAATTTAATGGCTTAGTTGCTGAAATGAACCGTGGCGAAGTTGGTGCTGTTTTATTCTTAAACAGTAACCCTGTTTACGATGCCGCAAATGCAAAAGCATTTACTGATGCATTAGCTAAGGTTCCTGCTAAAATTTCATTCTCTGACCGTGCTGATGAAACTGCTAGCGCTTGTGATGCCATTGCAATTAACCATAACTATTTAGAATCATGGGGTGATGCAAACGCTTACGAAGGATATTATTCTATCGTTCAGCCAACAATCAATCCTGTTTTCAATAGCCGCCAGGCTGAAGAAAGTTTATTAACCTGGGCTGATGCTCCTGTTAAAGATTACTATCAGTTTGTACGCAGCAACTGGGAAGCTAAAATGTTACCAGCTGTTGGTTTGAAATGGGAAGAAGTTTTAGACAAAGGAGTGGTTACTGCAACAGCAAAAACTGCTGGAGCCTATTCATTCACTCAATCTTTAGCACAAGTTGCTACTTCAATTGCGAATAGCAGCAAAGCTTTAGCTAAAGAAGTAGAATTACAGGTTTACGAAAGCATCCCGATGCGCGATGGTAAAAATGCAAACAATGCATTCTTACAAGAGTTACCTGATCCGGTTTCTAAAGTAACCTGGGATAATTATGTTGCACTTGCACCAAAATTTGCTGAGAAATTAAAAGTTAAAGAATTTGATGTTGTAACGGTTAAGGCCAGCAACGGATATTCAGTAGATCTTCCGGTATTGATCCAGCCAGGACAAGCACAAGGAACTGCATCTATCGCATTAGGTTATGGCCGTACCAAAACTGGTAAAGCGGGTAACGATGTAGGTAAAAATGCTTTCCCTTTTGTTTCTTTTGTAAATGGAACTTTCCAATATGCTACTTCGGTAACCATTACCCCAACAGGCGGTTATTACGAATTGGCTCAAACACAAACTCACCACTCTTTCGAAGGCCGTGCAGTGATTAAAGAAGCTACTTTTAAGGAGTACTTGAAAAATCCTGGAGCCGGTAACGAAAAAGGCGAGCATAAAGATTACGATCTTTGGGATAAATGGGAAAAACCAGGCAACAACTGGGTGATGGCAATCGATTTGAATGCCTGTACAGGTTGTGGTTCTTGTATTGTTGCTTGTAACGTAGAAAACAACATTCCTGTTGTAGGCCGTGATGAGGTTCGCCGTCGCCGTGAAATGCACTGGATCCGTATCGACCGTTATTACAGCTACGAAACTAAAGACGGTGATGTAACTAGAGAGAAAGAAATTGCTAAGTTAGAAGACTTAGATCACGTTTCTGTGGTTCACCAACCAATGTTGTGCCAACACTGTGATCACGCACCTTGCGAAACCGTTTGTCCGGTATTGGCAACTGTACACTCAAGTGATGGTTTAAACCACATGGCTTATAACCGTTGCGTAGGTACACGTTACTGTGCAAATAACTGTCCATATAAAGTACGTCGTTTCAACTGGTTTAACTACTGGAACGATTCACGTTTCGATAACTATTTAAATAACGAGTTTACCCAATTAGTTTTAAACCCTGATGTAACTACACGTTCGAGAGGGGTAATGGAAAAATGCTCTATGTGTATTCAACGTATACAAGGTGGCAAATTACAAGCTAAACTGGAGAAACGTCCATTAAAAGATGGCGATATTAAAATGGCTTGTCAGGAAGCTTGTTCAGCAAATGCGATTGTATTTGGTGATGCAAACGATCCAAATTCAGAGGTTTCAAAAGCATTACGTTCTGAGCGTATCTACTACGTATTAGAAGAGATCAATGTGAAACCGGGTATCGGATACATGACAAAAATTAGAAATACAGATACAACAGTACAAGCGTAAGCTTTAGTATAAAGAAAATACAAATTATGTCAGGACATAACGAATCAATACTTAGAGAACCATTAATTACCGGAGATAACATCACGTATGCTAAAATTACGGATGATATTTTAAGCCCGGTAGAGAACAAGCCGAACAAGGCTTGGTGGATTGGTTTCATCGTTGCCTCATTAGGTGCTTTACTTTGGGTAGTAGCAGTAAGCTACACTTTCTGGAACGGTATCGGTGCATGGGGTTTAAATAAAACAGTTGGTTGGGCTTGGGATATCACCGGTTTCGTATGGTGGGTAGGTATCGGTCACGCTGGAACACTAATTTCAGCAGTACTATTACTCTTCCGTCAGAACTGGCGTAACTCCATCAACCGTTCGGCAGAGGCGATGACTATTTTCGCCGTAATCTGTGCCGCAACTTATGTTGTATCACACATGGGCCGTCCTTGGTTAGCTTATTGGGTTTTACCTTTACCAAACCAATTTGGATCACTTTGGGTAAACTTTAACTCACCGCTGGTGTGGGATATGTTTGCGATCTCGACTTACTTCTCTGTATCATTATTATTCTGGTACACAGGTTTATTGCCAGATATTGCTACCATCCGCGACCGTGCAGTGGGTACACGTAGAAAAATCTATTCTATCTTCTCTTTTGGATGGAGTGGAAGTGTTAAAACATGGCAACGTTTCGAAGCGGTGTCGTTAATCTTAGCAGGTATCTCTACACCACTTGTACTTTCGGTACACACCATTGTATCAATGGACTTTGCAACATCGGTAATTCCGGGATGGCACACGACCATCTTCCCTCCATACTTCGTTGCTGGAGCGATTTTCTCAGGGTTTGCGATGGTATTAACCTTATTATTGGTTGCACGTAAAGTATTGGGCTTAGAAAACTATATCACCATGTTCCACATCGAGTCGATGAATAAAATCATCATCTTAACCGGATCAATCGTAGGTGTGGCTTATTTAACTGAGTTCTTCATCGCCTGGTATTCAGGTTCTGAGTATGAGCAGTATGCATTTATCAACAGATCTACCGGTCCTTACTGGTGGTCGTACTGGATGATGATGACTTGTAACGTAATCTCTCCACAGTTGTTATGGTTCAAAAAGATCCGTTTAAGCATTAAAGCTACCTGGATTTTATCAATTGTAGTAAACGTGGGTATGTGGTTCGAACGTTTCGTAATTATCGTTACTTCATTACACCGCGATTATATTCCATCAAGTTGGGCAATGTTCTATCCAACCTGGGTTGATATCAGTGTATTCGTAGGTTCAATTGGTTTGTTCTTTACTTTATTCTTATTGTTCTTAAGAGTATTGCCATCAATCGCTATAGCAGAGGTTAAATTATTATTGAAAACTGCAAGTGAGCAAGCCAAAATGAAACAGATTAAAGAAGGGCATGAGAATAAAGAATACGTTGCAGAATACGTAGAGTCTTTAGAAAAATTTGATAGTGTTAAACAAGAAGATTACGCAAAAATATAACAATGAGTGATATCAAATATATTTTAGGCAGCTTTGGCGATCCTGACGAAATGATGCACGGCATCGAAAAGCTTCAGGAGAATAACATCAGCATTCATGATGTATATACACCGATGCCTATACACGGAATAGAAGCCAAATTAGGAATTAAAAGATCTAGAATCGATATCGCAGCATTTTGCTTTGGTATTACCGGTACTTGCTGTGCATTCGCTTTGATTTATTTCTGCGCGGTAATCGATTGGAGAGTAAACATAGGTGGTAAACCATCATTCGCATTACCGGATTTTATTCCGATAATGTTCGAGCTTACAGTATTATTCTGTGCTTTCGGTATGGTGTTAACTTATTATGCATCTACTCACTTATTTCCGGGAAGAGCACCAAGAGTGATGGATTTACGTGCTACTGATGATCGTTTTGTTATTGCAGTTGATGCAAAAGACAATGTAGAACATACTGTAATTGATGGATTATTAAAAGATGCAGGTGCTTTAGAAATAAAGTATAATGAAAGGAAGTACATTAGCTATGAATAAGAATAAATTTGTTTACACGGCGTTTTTAGCTATCGCTTTTGCAGCTACCTTTTCTGCTTGTAAAGATAAACGCAGTACTGGCTTGGAATATGCCAGAAACATGTATGATCCGATTGCTTATAATCCAGATCAGCCAAACAAAAATTTTAAAGATGGTAAAACAGCTCAGTTGCCACCTGCACATACTAAACCAGTAGGTTTTACTGAATACGATGAGTATCCTAATACAAAAGAAGGATATGAAGCAGCAGGTGTGAGTATGGTTAACCCTTTACCAGTAGATACTGTAAATTTAGCTCAGGGTAAACACTTATTTACCGTTTTCTGTAGCCCTTGCCACGGAGAAAAAGGCGATGGACAGGGACACTTAGTTAAAATTGAGAAATTTAGTGGTGTACCTGCTTATCAAACAGGCTCATCGTCTAGAGGTGGTAACATGGTTGATCTTACTGCAGGTAAAATTTACCACACCATTACATACGGTGTAAATAACATGGGCTCGCATGCTTCGCAAATCTCACCAACAGATCGTTGGAAAGTAGTGATGTATGTTCAACAATTACAAAAAGGACAATAGTAAAGCAAATATAAATGGGAACTCACAATATTAATTTTAGTGAACAGTTTGAGTTTACAGGTAAAGTAAAAACTTTAAGCATAGTTGGTATCATTTTAGGTGTTGCTGCTGTTGGTTATGGCTTTTTCGCTGGTGATAAAATAATGCACGAGCGTACTTTTGCTAACCTGTTGCTTATGGCATATTACTTTGCATGCGTTTGTATGTCGGGTACATTTTTCCTAGCTGTTCAATACGTAGCTCAAGCAGGTTGGTCTGCGTCGATTTTACGTGTACCACAGGCTATGGCAAAAACATTGCCTATTGCAGCTGTAATACTTGTTGTAGTAATTTCGGCAGGTTTATATACACATAACTTATATCACCACTGGCATGCTGATGGATTAACTGATCCAAACAGCCCGAACTACGATTCATTAATCGCTGGTAAGTCGGTGTTCTTAAATGTACCTTTTTTCTTAGGCCGCCAAGTGGTGTTCTTAGGTATCTATAGTATATTTTCGATCATGTTTGTTAAGTTTTCTTACAACGAAGATTTAGCAGGTGGCTTAAATTCTTACAGAAAAAGCTTTAAAAATGCTTGTATCTTCTTGGTAATCTATGGTTTTACAACGCCAATTTTTGCTTTCGATACCGTAATGTCATTAGAGGCGCACTGGTTCTCAACCATGTTCGGTTGGTATAACTTCGCCGCTATGTGGGTAAGCAGTTTAGCTACTATTGCCATTATTCTTATCTTATTAAGAAGAGCTGGTTATATGCAATGGGTTAACAATAGCCACTTACACAATTTAGGTCAGTTTATTTTCGGTTTCTCTATCTTCTGGACTTATGTATGGTTTGCTCAATTCTTATTGATTTACTATGCAAACATGCCTGAAGAGACTGTATACTTCTACAAACGCTTTGAATATTACAAGTTCTGGTTTTTCTTAAACCTGGCCATGAACTTCTTAGCGCCAGTATTATTATTAATGGACAGAGATAACAAAAGAACAGATGCGAAATTGTTGTTCGTTGCTATTGTGGTATTGTTAGGTCACTGGGTAGATTACTACCAAATGATTATGCCAGGAGCGGTAGAAGAAGGACATAATGGTTTTGGTATCATTGAAATTGGTACTGCAATAGGTTTCGTAGGATTGTTTACCTTTACGGTTTTAACATCATTAAGCAAAAAACCGTTAATTGCAAAGAACCACCCATTATTACAAGAAAGTTTGCATCATCAACTGTAGTGGTGATAAGATAAAGCAAATATTTAATTATTATTATAATTAGCAGTACAGCGTACTACTTTTAAGAAAATGAGTTTAAGAAAGTTTATAACGAATAAAACGACCGCAGCTTTAGCAGTATTGATTACTGTTTTTGCAAACACTAGCGTATTTGCGCAAGATGCAGCAGCAGGTGCTGCCGCGGCACCGAAAGTTGATATGGGCGAGGTTTATAAATCGGTAATATTTTATATTCTGGTTTTCCTTGCCATATGCTTATTCATTGCAATTATTGGTAAAGCAATAAAAGTATATGAATTAAGCCGTGAAGCACAAGGTAAACCTGTTGGTATTAACTGGAACAGGGTACACGCAAGTTTATTTGCGCTGTTTTTAGTTATCGGTTTATATGGTGTATATTGGGAATATACAGTACATGGGGCAATGTTACTTCCTGATGCAGCATCTGAGCACGGAAAGAAAATTGATGAGATGTTTAATTTAACATTAATCATTACCACCATTGTATTTGTAGTTACGCACATCTTATTATTCGGATTTTCTTATATCTATAAATACTCAGCTAAAAGAAAAGCTTACTACTACCCACACAATAATACCATCGAAAAAATCTGGACAATTGTTCCGGCTTTAGTATTAACTGTTTTGGTATTAATGGGTTTCTTAACCTGGAGATCTATTTTCTTCAAAGTTGAAGATCCAAATAACAAACCATTGCAGATAGAAGTTACTTCTGAGCAGTTTAAATGGTCTATCCGTTATCCTGGAGCTGATGGAATAGTAGGTAACAAAAACTACAAGTTAACTACAGCTACCAATACATTGGGTATCGATTTCAAAGATATCAACTCTCGTGATGATGAGATGGCTGATGAAATGGTTCTTCCTGTTGGTAAACCAGTTAAATTGATCTTAACCAGTAAAGATGTAATTCACAGTTTTTATATGCCGCACTTCAGGGTACAGTTAAATACCGTACCAGGTATGAGAACTATATTTGAGTTTACGCCTACAAAAACTACTGCAGAAATGCAGCAAGAAACTAACGATCCTAACTTTAAGTACCTTTTCTTATGTGCTAAAATTTGCGGTGCCGGTCACTACAACATGCAAAAAGTGGTACGTGTAGTTTCTGAGGCGGAGTACAAAACTTGGATAGCTGAACAAAAAACATACTTAAACGACGATTTAAGAAAACAATTTAATTTGCCAGTGGCACCTGCACCTGTAAAATCAGTAGCAGATTCAGCAGCTAAAGATTCAGCAGCTGTGAAAACTAACCAAATGGCTTTAAATAAATAATATTAAGCAGGAGCGAACGAATTATGTCAACAATAGCATTACACGACGAACACAATCACGATCACGCTGATCATGGGCATCATAAAGAGACTTTGATTTCAAAGTACATCTTTAGTATGGATCATAAAATGATTGCTAAGCAATTTTTGATTACCGGTATTATTATGGCGGTAATAGCAATGGGCTTATCAATTTTATTCCGTATTCAATTGGCATGGCCAGATCAAAACTTCCCTTTCTTAGAAACATTTTTAGGTAAATGGGCTGAAGGTGGGCGTATTAAGTCTGACTTTTATCTGGCTTTGGTAACCATACACGGTACCATCATGGTATTCTTTGTACTAACCGCCGGATTGAGTGGTACATTTAGTAACTTACTTATTCCGCTTCAAATTGGAGCAAGAGACATGGCCTCGCCATTCTTAAACATGCTTTCATACTGGTTCTTCTTTATGGCCTGTGTAATCATGATGTCTTCATTCTTTATCCAAACAGGTCCTGCATCAGGTGGTTGGACGGTTTATCCGCCATTGTCGGTTGTAGAGAAGGCAATGCCAGGTTCTGGTTTAGGTATGACTTTATGGTTAATCAGTATGGTACTTTTCGTAGCATCATCTTTAATGGGTGGTATTAACTATGTGAGTACAATTTTAAACATGCGTACTAAAGGTATGGACCTTTGGAAAATGCCATTAACCATCTGGGCTTTCTTTTTGACCGCTATTTTAGGTATCTTATCATTCCCTGTTCTTGTAGCTGGGGTAGTGTTAATGGTATTCGACCGTAGTTTTGGAACAAGTTTCTACTTATCAGATATCGTAATGGGTACCGATATTTTACCAAATGAAGGTGGTTCGCCAATTTTATGGCAACACTTATTCTGGTTCTTAGGTCACCCTGAGGTATATATCGTAATTATGCCAGCATTGGGTATCTCATCAGAGGTTATCTCTGTAAACTCACGTAAACCAATCTTTGGTTACCATGCAATGGTTTACTCTTTAATTGGTATTACCGTATTATCGTTCATCGTATGGGGTCACCATATGTTTGTAACGGGGATGAATCCATTGTTGGGTGGTGTGTTTATGATTACCACATTGATTATTGCAGTACCATCAGCAGTAAAAACCTTTAACTATTTAGCTACATTATGGCGTGGTAACATCCGTTTCACTCCAGCAATGTTATTTGCTATCGGTTTAGTTTCATTCTTTATCTCTGGTGGTTTAACCGGTATCTTCTTAGGAAATGCTTCGTTAGATATTAACTTACACGATACCTACTTTGTTGTTGCCCACTTCCACTTGGTAATGGGATCTGCAGCAATCTTTGGTATGCTTGCAGGTGTGTATCACTGGTTCCCTAAAATGTTCGGTAGAATGATGAATGCTAAATTGGGATATTTACACTTCTGGTTAACTTTCATTGCAGCTTACCTGGTATTCTTCCCGCTTCACTTCTTAGGTTTAGATGGTGTACCTCGTCGTTACTATGCATTTACTGAGTTTGAATTTATGAAGAAATGGTTAACTGTTAACGTATTTGTAACATGGGCAGCTATTATGGCAGCACTAGCTCAGGTAGCGTTCTTGTTTAACTTCTTTTATTCAATCTTTAAAGGAAAAGTATCTCCTCAAAATCCTTGGGAATCGAATACATTAGAGTGGACTGCTCCGGTAGAACACCTACATGGTAACTGGCCGGGAGAAATTCCTACGGTTTACAGATGGCCATATGACTATAGCAAACCAGGTCATGATGCTGACTTTATTCCTCAAACTGTTCCTTTCTCTCAAACCATGAGCTCTAACTTGCCTCACGATTTTGAAGGAAATGCAGAAGCAGAAAAAATACAGCAAGATTGGGAATTAGCTAACCCTGTTGCAGAAAACAAGGGCTAGTTTAAGCTTAAAAATAAAATTTTAAAAGGGGTATCTGATTAAGTTTCTGCTTATCCGGATACCCTTTTCATCTTAATAGATATATGGTCAGCAGATCAGAACAACGTTTCATTAGAATTAATCTTATAACCATCATAGTTACGCTATTGGTTATACTTGCCGGTGGTATTGTGCGCAGTACCGGATCTGGCATGGGATGCCCGGATTGGCCTAAATGTTTCGATCGTTACATTCCGCCAACTGATGTATCGCAACTTCCTGCCAATTATAAAGAGAAATATGTGGCAGGTAGGTTAAAGAAGAATGAGAAATTTGCCAAGTATCTGGAAAGCATGGGTAAAGTAGCCCTGGCTGATAGCATTAGGCATGATAAGAGTATTACAATACCTGAAGCGTTTAATCCAACTAAAACCTGGACTGAATACCTGAATAGATTGGCTGGGGTAGCCGCAGGAATATTCTTGTTTTTAACAGTTGTGTATTCATTTGCCTACCGCAAAACAGCTAAACGAATTATTCTACTCAGTATCCTCAATCTTTTTGTAGTGGGATACCAAGGTTGGTTAGGTTCGATAGTGGTTTCTACCAACCTGGCGCAATGGGTGGTAACTGTACACATGTTGTTGGCATTGGTTATTTTAGCGATATCTATTTATACCTACAATTATGCGAAGCAATTAAATAAAACGCCTTCGGTAATTATGTACCGAATAGCATGGCTAAAGGGATTTTTGTTTTTTACCCTTGTAATCAGTATTGTTCAGATTGTTTTAGGGACTGAAGTTAGAGAAGCTGTAGATGTGATTGCAAAATCACTTTCTTATGGAAGCAAGAATACATGGATTTCGAAAGTAGGAGAAGTATTCTCTTATCATCGTGATTTAGCTATACTCGTAGTAATTGCCAATGCAGTAGTATATAAAATGGTTATTGACCGTTTTAGTGGTAAGGCTGCACCGTTGTTAACTGCAAGGTTTATGTTAATAACGCTCCTCATACAGTTATTAAGTGGTTTTGCTTTAGCGTATATAGCTTTTCCACCGGCAGCGCAGGCTTTGCACATTTTGTTCTCTACGCTGTTATTTAGTTTACAGTTTTACCTGTACTTATTGGTTTACCGAACAAGTACATATAAACAATAATATTTAAGAAAATTGAAACAATATCTTTCAGATTTTTCTAAACTTGTCAAATTCAGGCTATCGTTTACGGTGGTGTTTTCGGCGTCGATCTCTTTTTTGATCGGACAGAAAATGCAGGTGGGTAGAGACCATATCCCTAGTATCGATTGGGGAAACTGGCTAATATTGATTGCCGGTGGTTTTTTAGTTACCGCTGCTGCAAACTGTTTTAACGAAATTATTGAGAAGGACTTAGATAAGCTAATGTCTAGAACTAAAGATCGCCCTATGCCAGCAGGCAGAATGACTACCGGACAAGGATTGATCCTGGGGGTTTTTATGGCATTTTTGGGTACCTGGTTACTCGGTAAACTAAACTTAGAAACAGGTTTGCTTTCTGTATTTTCAATTTTGCTATATGCTTTTGCTTATACACCATTAAAGAGGAAATCGCCAATAGCAGTTTTTGTTGGCGCCATTCCAGGCGCTTTACCACCACTTATTGGGTATTTAGCAGCATTTGGTAGTTTAAAAGCCGAAATGTTCCACGAAATTGATTATTACATTGCGGGCATTCTGTTTTTAATCCAGTTTGTATGGCAGTTTCCACATTTCTGGGCAATTGCCTGGGTTTTGGATGATGATTATAAGAAAGCAGGTTTTAGGTTGTTACCTACAAAAAAAAGAGATAAAACCTCTGCTTTGCTTACCTTTTTAAGTACATTAATTTTAATTCCGGTAAGTTTACTGCCAACGCTATATGGTTTTGGTGGATACTACATTGCTGGTTTATCTTTAATAGCAGGGCTTATATTTAGCTGGCTGGCTTTTAAACTTTTAATGAACAGAGAATTGGCTGACGCCAAGAAAGTAATGTTCTGTTCGTTTTTTTACATCCCCGCTGTACAGTTGGGCTTATTATTAAATTTTATAGCAAAATAATTTATGGTGCTAACAATGGAAAAGATGCAGGATACGTTTGACCCTAAACCAAGGAAATTTATTGTTTGGTTATTTGTCGTATCATCAACAATTATGTTTGGTGGTTTTACCAGTTATTATCTGGTATTTGCCGCTTCGAAGGGAAAGGGACATGGTTTAGTTTTACCTGATGCTTTTATTTACTCTAGTTTGGTAATTATTGCCAGTAGCATCACCTTGGTGCTGGCATCAAAAGCTTTAAAGAAACTGAACTTTAGCTTACAGCGCAACATGCTGTGGATTACCGTAATATTAGCCATCGCTTTTGGTGTAATGCAGTTTAATGCCTGGGGAAGTATGGTTAGAACCGGAGCAACCCTTGTAGGAAATAACGCTGCGATATCATTTATTTATGTGGTATCTGGCATGCACTTATTACATATTATTGGCGGTGTTGGCCTTATTATTAATGCTTTAGCAGGCAGCTATAAAAGCCTTCCAGTTGCCAAAGTCCAGTATAGAATGGAAATTGCTTCTATTTTTTGGCATTTTATAGATATATTATGGATATATCTGTATGTTTTTTTACTTTTGAACCGTTAAATTTGTTAACAAACTATTATACTATTTCCAAATGAATGCAGTATCACAATTAGATCAAGTTAAAACCGGACCATGGAATGGTGGTCGTTCTCCGTGGTCGGTAGAATATGGTAAAATCATGATGTGGTTTTTCCTTTTGTCAGATGCTTTTACCTTTTCATCTTTATTGATCTACTACGGCGCTCAGCGTTTTTCTAAATTAACATGGCCAGCTCCGGATAAGGTTTTCCAATCTATTCCAGGTATTGCAGAACATGGCGCTCCATTAGTTTTCGTAGGTATCATGACCTTTATCTTAATCATGAGTTCGGTAACCATGGTTTTAGCTGTAGAGGCTGGTCACAGACGTTCTAAAAAAGAAGTTATCGGCTGGATGATTGCAACCATTATTGGTGGTTTCATGTTCTTAGGTTGTCAGGCTATTGAGTGGACTCACTTACACCATGATGGTTTCTGGTGGGGACATATTCCGTCAGCAGAAGAATTAAAACATTTCTTCCTTAAACCAGAAGATGTATCATTAGTTGCTTCTCAACAATTTGCAAACTTATTTTTTACCATTACAGGTTTCCACGGTTTCCACGTATTTAGTGGAGTAATCATTAACATCATCATTTTGATCATGACAATTAATGGAACTTTTGAGAAAAGAGGACATTATCTGATGGTAGAGAAAGTGGGTTTATACTGGCACTTTGTTGATTTAGTTTGGGTGTTCGTATTCACATTCTTCTATTTGGTTTAATTTATCATATTATAAAAATATTTTTATGTCAGAGAACGCACATAGCACAGAAGGCCACGGCCACGATGACCATGCAGGTTTATCAAAGGGTAAAATCTGGAAAGTTTTTGGTATCCTTTTATTAATTACAGTTATAGAGTTTATTATCGCATTGGTTTTCATTCCTAAAGGATATATGACTCAACATGTTGGTAATTACATTTATATCGCATTAACGCTGTTAAAAGCATTTTATATTGTAGCTTATTTTATGCACTTAAAATATGAAAAGCTAGGTTTGCAGCTTGCATTAACAGTTTCATTTGTTTTCATTATTTACTTTATTGTTTTAATGTTAATAGAAGGTGGGTTTTTAAACATCCACATGATGAACCATTAATGAAAAGAAGTCCTATAAAAAAGGTAATAATCCTGGTAAGCATTTTAGCTATACCGGGATTTTTGTTTTTTTACTTATTGCCGCACTTCGCCAAGAATCGGTATAAGAGTTTACCCATCTTTGGTAAAAAAGTAGTTGCATCAACTTTTCACAGTGTAAAAGGAAAGAAAATCCCAGATACCATTTACCATCAGGTTCCTGATTTTAAACTCATAAACCAGCATAACGATACAGTTACCTGGAAATCGTTGCAGAACAAGATTGTGGTACTGAATATGTTTTATACCGGTGCAAATAATCAAGGAACAAGTAAATACATCAAGAAATTATCTGATGGGTATGAGCAAAAACCTTTGGTTAAATTTTTAAGCCTCTCTGTTGATCCACTTGATAATGGTAGAATAAAAGATTTTGCCGAACAGTTTAAAGCAAAGGCTGGAAAATGGGATTTTCTGGTTGGCGATACCATTCAAACTTATCCGCTGATCAGAAAAGGTTTGTTACTTGATGTAGTTGCAGACGAAACGAAAGAGAAAACCAATTTTCTTTTTAGCAATAAAATAGTACTTATTGATAATCTACACCGTATACGTGGTATTTATGATGCAGATAATGCTGAAGCAAACGCCAGGTTAGAGGATGAAATAAAAGTACTTATTGCCGAATACTTAAGAAATCTTAAAGATGGTAGGTAGTTGGCTTAGCGTTATGTTTAGGGCTTAGCGTTTGAAGTCCTAAGTCGATACAAAATAATAATAATATAAAAGAGATTTAAAAAACTCATGGAAAATAGCCCAATTGAGAAAAAGTATAACAAGTGGATCATTATTCTTTCTATCCTTATACCCGTAGCCGTAGCCTTTTTATTTGTGGTAAAGCTGAAAGATTTAGGTATTGATGCACCTACCTTGCCTTTTTTGCCGCCAATATACGCTACCATTAATGGAATAACAGCTGTACTCTTAGTAGTGGCTGTATGGGCAATAAAAAACGGTAAAATACAATTACACCAAAACCTCATGAAGACTGCTATCGGCTGTTCTTTATTGTTTCTGGTGATGTATATCGCTTATCATATGACTACGCCATCTACCAAATTTGGTGGTGAGGGCGCTATTAAATATGCCTACTTCTTTATTTTGTTAACGCATATCCTATTGTCAATAGCCATTATTCCATTGGTATTGGTTACTTATGTAAGGGCGTTGGCCGAGCGTTTTGATCGCCACAGAAAAATTGCCAGGATTACTTTTCCACTGTGGCTGTATGTAGCCATAACCGGAGTAGTGGTTTATCTGATGATATCACCGTATTATTCATACTAAGGTTATCCTACCTTAACTTTTGAACCCCTACCCTAAAAAGTAGGGGTTTTATTTTTAATTAATTTTTTGCCAGCTAAAATTTCTTAATCAGTATATTTGGTAAAGAAGCCTATTATCATACTAAAATGTTTTAGTTTAAATCTTTCTTCTCTTTTAATGATAAATCTATTTATTATTACGCCTCAGAATAATGGAAGATATAGTAAATTGTGATGAACTAATTTTATGGCGCTAAGGAACGCAGACAAGGAACATGTGCTGATTGATAAAATCGTAGGGGGAGATGAGCAGGCTTTTTCTGTCCTTTTCTTCAAATACCTTCCTGTACTCCAGATTTTTGCCGCTAAGTTTACTAAATCTGAAGATGCGGCAGAAGAAATTATTCAGGATTCATTTTTAAGGGTTTGGTTAAATCGCGATAAATTAGCGGAAGTTGATAATGTGAAAGCCTATCTATATAAATATGTTTCAAACGAATGTTTAAGCTACTTGCGTAAAAAATTAAAAGAAGATAGAGTTGTTGATGCATTTACCGCGAAACAACAAAATAGCCATAATAATACCGTAGAAACTATTAATTTAAACGAGATAACGAAAATTATTGCTGTTGCTGTCGAAAAATTACCTGATCAGCGCAAAAATATATACCAATTAAGCAGACGCGATGGTAAAACTATACCTGAAATTGCAGAAATACTCAATATCTCGCCTAATACCGTTAAAAATGCCCTGGTAATTGCCCTTAAATCGATACGTATACACCTCGATCAACATGGGATTGTGTTCTTTTTTTCCATAATTTTTTTCTTTTTGAAAATAAAATAGAAAAAAATTAATATCCCGATAGTCCTAATTTTATTTTGCGGCTTCTTAATATCAGAATCTTTATGGAAGAACGCATACATTATCTCTTACAACAGTTTACAGCTAAAACCTTAAGCCAGGCCGAAAGAGAAGAACTTTTAGTTTTGGCAGAAAACAGCACATCATTACTTTCTGACGAAATCGTGAAAATGATTATCGCAGAAGAAGAATGTGCGGTTAATGTTGTTGACGAAAAATGGAATCCGGTTCTAAATAAAATTCTTTTGGTAGATAAACCAATCCAATCGCCTAAGCGGATTTTAATGAACAGCTTAAAATGGGCTGCCGCTGCAGTTGTTTTTATTGTGTTTTCATTCACTGCTTACCTCTCTCTACAGAAAAAGAAAGAGCATGTTTTTGCTACTGACGTGGCACCGGGAAAAAACAAAGCTATTCTCACCCTGGCGGATGGAAAGAAAATTTCACTTTCAGATGTGATGAATGGTGATGTTGCCAAAGAAGCCGGCTTCTCTATCACCAAAACTGCCGATGGGCAATTGGTTTACACCTTGGCTGAATCCGAAAATATTAATGATACCAGATTAAATACGATTTCTACGCCTAACGGTGGCGAATGGCAGATCAAATTGCCCGATGGTTCTACGGTTTGGTTAAATGCAGCATCTTCAATCCAATATTCGTTAAATATTGGAACCGCTAAACAGCGCTTAGTGAAATTAGATGGGGAGGCTTATTTTGAAGTAACTAAAAATGCAGCACATCCTTTTATTGTAGAAACCGATAAGCAGTCTGTTGAGGTATTGGGTACACACTTTAACATTAATAGCTATAAAGATGAAAGGGTAACTAAAACCACTTTGTTGGAAGGGAGTGTACGTGTTTCGCATAATATTACCAATGAGAGTGAGGTGCTTAAACCTGGCGAGCAATCTTTGGTATCTGTTTCGGGCATGGATATAAAAGAAGTAGATGTTGATGAATCAATCGCATGGAAAAAAGGCTATTTTATGTTTAATAACGAAAGGCAAGAAAGCATTTTACGCAAAGTTGCCCGTTGGTATAATGTCGAAATAGAATATGCCGATGCAGATGCAAAAGAGGTAATGTACTATGGAACGGTAAGCCGTTTTGAAAAAATTTCGAAAGTATTAAGAAAATTTGAGCAGACCGGAGAGGTGCGTTTCGATATCAAAGGCAATAAAGTAATTGTCTATAAAGAATAAACGAGAAAAGATGAAGGCGTAACTAACCTTTATCTCTAAAAATAACTAATTAATCAACTTAACCTAAAACTTAACAAATGATGAATAAACCTCGACAAAACTCCTGACGATTCAACGTTGAATAAATAAAAAAGGAGTGCTTGCAACACCCCCTTTATTATCTGTTTAGCTATTCCGTAAGCCGGAATCGATTAAAAATCAATTATTTCTTGGATAACCGCGAAACGCTTTTTGGCGTCTAAACTTTATTGCGCTTCGCACAAAAACAGACTATTAAATGTACAAAATTTATATTAGAATTTTATGTACGCATCGACGCTACATACCTAAATTGCTATTAATTATGAAGTTAGTTACGGTCATATTACTTGCCTCGCTAATGCAGGTAAGTGCAGCTTCATTTGGCCAGCTGGTTACATTAAAGGAGAAAAATGTAACATTAGAGAAAATGTTTAGGGAAATCAGACAGCAATCTGGTTATGATGTACTATTATCGACCAACACCATTAAAAGCGCTACTACTTTAAATGCCAATTTTAATAATGCGACTATAGAAGAGGTAATGGCTAAAATTATTTCAGGACGGAATTTAACCTATACTATTGAAGATAAAACGATCTTAATTAAACCTAAGGAAAAGAGTATTTTCGATAAAGTAGTTGGTTATTTTGCTGCAGTAAAAATAACTGGTAAGGTAAGAGATAAAAGTGGCGCAGTACTCCCAGGCGTAAGTGTAAGAGAAAAAGGAGTTGCCAATGCGGTATCAACCAATGGATCGGGCGATTATGTTATTTCGGTAACAGAGGGTGGCGTTTTAACCTTTAGCTTTATAGGTTACAAAACACTCGAGGTACCTATTGGCAGTAAAACGGTTATTAATGTTACGCTTGAAGAAGACGCTGCTCAACTTAAAGAAGTAAATGTGGTATCCAATGGTTATCAAAACATTGATAGAAAGTTATTTACAGGTTCAGCAACATTAGTAAAGGCATCAGATGCACAACGTAATGGTATTCCTGATGTTTCTAGAATGTTAGAAGGTCAGGTTGCCGGTGTTTCTGTTCAAAACGTTTCAGGTACATTTGGTGCAGCACCTAAAATCCGTGTTCGTGGTGCTACTTCACTTTCTGGTGATAACAAACCACTTTGGGTAGTGGATGGTATCATTTTGGAAGACGTGGTAAATATCTCCAATGAGGCACTTTCAACCGGTGATGCCAACACACTTATCGGTTCTTCTGTTGCCGGCCTTAATCCGGATGATATCGAAAGTTTTACCATTTTGAAGGATGCGGCAGCAACTGCTTTATATGGTGCCCGTGCAATGAATGGTGTTGTTGTTGTAACCACAAAAAAAGGTAGAGTTACCGATGGAGCACCTAAAATTAGTTACACCGGAAACTTCACAACGTATTTAAAGCCTACTTATGATAACTTCGATATTCTAAATTCGGCAGATCAAATGTCCGTTTTATTGGAGTTGGAGAACAAAGGCTTTTTTCAGCATACCAGCGCATCGAGAGGTTCTGAAGGTGGTGTTTTCTATAAAATGTATAATTCATTGTACGATTACAATCCATCAACGGATTCGTTCGCACTAAGAAACGACATCCAGAGTAGAAACAACTTCTTGCAACGTTATGCGAATGCAAATACGGATTGGTTTGATGTACTATTTAAAAATTCTTTACTACAAGAACACTCAATGAGTGTTAATTCAGGTACAGAGAAGTTTCAAACATATGCTTCAACTTCGTACTTGCATGATAATGGTCAAACAATTGGAAATAATGTAGATCGTTTCACAGGTAATTTCAGGATTAATGGTAAAGTAACTAATAAGCTAAGTTTTGAATTGCTTGCCAATGGTTCTGTTCGTGATCAACGTGCGCCGGGTACATTAGAAAGAACATCTGATCCGGTTTATGGAAAATTTTCTAGAGATTTCGACATCAACCCATATTCGTATGCTTTGAATACGAGCAGAACAATGACTGCTTTTGATGAAAATGGGAACCGTGAGTTTTTTACCAGAAATTTTTCACCATTCAATATTCTTCATGAGATTGATAACAATTATTTAAAATTAGGGCAGATTGACTTCAAAGTTCAAGGAGGATTGAGATATCAAATTATTCCTTCGTTAAACTACTCAGTTGATGCAGCCTACCGTTTTGCGAAAACCGAACGTCAACATTATATCTTAGAAAATGCAAATATGGTATTAGCCTATCGCAATACATCTGATGCGACAACAATTGGTTCAAACAAGTATTTGTACACTGATCCGGAAGATCCAACAAGGTTACCAGTAAGCGTTTTACCTGAAGGCGGTTTCTACAATACAAAAACCGATAACCTGAAAAACTACTACTTCAATCAAAAATTAACTTATGATAAAATCTTCGGGCAAGATCATCATGTTTATGGAATGGGTTTAATGGAGGTACGCTACACCGACAGGCAAGCAGAAAACTTCGATGGTGTTGGATATCAATATGAAAACGGGGGGATTGTAAATTCGGCCTACAAATATTTCAAATGGGCTCAAGAATCTGGATTCCCTTATTTTGGTATGAGTAATACTTACGACAGATTCGCTGGTTTCCTATTAAATGGCGCTTATTCATATAAGGAACGTTATACCATCAATGCTTCTGGTCGTTTAGATGGATCGAACAAAATGGGAAGTAGCAGAACTGCGAGATGGTTACCAACCTGGAATATATCGGGTAAGTGGTTTATTAATCAGGAAGCATTCTGGCCTCAGGATAGCAAAATCTTTACTGCAGCAGCATTACGCGCTACTTATGGTTTAACTGCAAACATTGGTAACGCCAGAAACTCATCGGCAATATACTATAATCAGGTAACAAGAAGGCCGTATGATAATGAGAAAGAAACAGCCACTTACATCTCCGGCTTAGAAAATTCTGAACTTACCTGGGAGAAAAATAAAGAATTAAACATTGGTGCTGATTTGGCATTCTTCCAGAATAGGGTAAACGTAACTGTTGATGTTTATAAAAGAAATATTTTTGATTTGATTGGTACCATCAGAACCTCCGGTATTGGTGGTCAGTTTGAGAAAACAGCCAACTATGCTTCCATGAAAAGTAAAGGTTTGGAGCTAACCATTGGCGGTACCCCAGTTAAAGCTGGAGATTTTGGTTGGAGAACTAATTTAAACTTCGGTTACAATACCAATGAAATCACAAATCTTGAAGTTAGTCCTAATATTTTCAGCTTAGTAGATGCTGATGGTGGCGTTTTAAAAGGATATTCTCAACGTGGATTGTTCTCAATTCAATTTGATGGTTTAGATCATAACAGAGGATTTCCATATTATATTGACGAAGATGGAAGGCGCAACACTTACATCAATTTGCAAAGTACAAATACCCAACATTTAAAATACGAAGGTCCGGTTGATCCAAAGTTAACAGGTGGTTTTTATAACCAGTTCAGGTACAAAAACTTCACTGTTTCGGCTTTATTTACATTTCAAGCAGGTAATTACGTACGTCTAGACCCAACTTATCAGGCATCTTATTCAGATATCTATTCAATGTCGAAAGATATGTTGAACAGATGGATTAAGCCTGGCGATGAAGCGTTTACCAACATTCCTGCCTTGCTCGATCCATACGATGTGAATCAGACTGTTAAGGATGCTGATGGATCAACGGTTTGGGCTGTATATCCCTACAACCTTTACAATTATTCGACAGAGCGTGTAGCAAAAGGCGACTTCATCAGATTTAAGCAAATCTCAATCGGTTATGATGTCCCAAAACAATGGGCTGCAAAACTGGGCATGTCTAATGCATCAATTTCATTAATTGGAAATAATATTGCGCTACTGTATTCAGATAAACGATTAAATGGTCAAGACCCTGAGTTCTTCGGATCAGGAGGGGTGGCTTTACCTATTCCAAAACAATATACATTATCACTAAAGGTTGGATTCTAAAAAAAACTAAAATTATGAAATTAAATAAGATACATATCTTATTATTCGGTTTGGGTGTTATGTTTTCTACACAATCGTGTAATAAATATTTAGATACTGAACCAGATAATAGAACACAAATTAATTCTGTTGAAAAAGTTGCACAATTGGTAACAACAGCTTACCCTGGCCGTGACTATTACTACTTTACAGAATCTGCATCAGATAATGCTGAAGATAAAGGTAATGGCGTTGGTGGTTTGGATGATGTAATTAGCAGGCCATACAACTGGCAAGATGTAATTGGTGATGGAACTGGTTCTACCACTGCTTATTGGAACAGTTGTTATGAAGCTATTGCAGCAGCTAACCAGGCCTTGGAAGCCATAGAAAAAAATAACCTGGGCAACGCGGTTTTACCTTACAAAGGAGAAGCTTTGGTAGCACGTGCTTATGCGCACTTTATGTTGGTTACACTTTTTTCGAAAGTTTATGCAATTGGCGGTTCGAATGACTCTCCTGGCATTCCTTATGTAACGGCTCCAGAAACAAAGGTTATAGCTCAATATGACAGAGGTACTGTAAAATCTACTTACGAGAAAATTGAAAAGGATTTAGTGGAAGGAATGGCCTTATTATCTGCAACAGCTTACACCGTTCCAAAATATCACTTTACGCCGGCAGCTGCACATGCTTTTGCATCGCGGTTCTATTTATTCAAAGGTGAATGGCAAAAGGTAATTGATGAATCATCAGCAACCGTATCAGGTGGTGATTTCTTCAACAACTTAAGGCCTGTTAACAGCACTTATAGAGCTGCAGGAACAGAAGATTTCAGAACCATGTTCACTAGATCAGATCAAAAATCTACTTTGTTGCTAACCGAGCAATATTCTGGCTGGCAGAGACAGACTTCGCCTCGTTATGGTTATGGCATTAACATGGTTAAAATGTTCAGCCTGGCGGGTAACTTTACGGGTAAAACCAGAGCGGATAAAATCCTATCTTATGGAGTTCCTCATTATACCACTTATAAATTCAAGGAATATTTCCATCGCGTTAGCCCTGGTGCTGATATCGGGTTCCCATATCTAATTGCACCATTGCTTACGGTTGATGAATCTTTATTAAACAGAGCAGAAGCATACGCACAATTAGGTCAGTTTGATAATGCATTAAGAGATATGAATACATTCTTAAGTACGAAGATCAGTAATTATAGTGCAAGTTCTGATGCAGCAACGTTGCCAAAGATTACTGCATTCTACAGCATCTCTGATCCGAAAGAGGTGATCATTAAATTAATTTTAGAAAGCAAAAAAGCAGAATTTTTACAAGAGGGTTTAAGGTGGCTGGATATCATCCGCCACGGATTAACTGTTAGACACAACAAGTATGATACAGCTGGTGTAGAAACTTTTGATGAGTTAGGTCCAACCGATCTTCGCAGAGTTTTCCAGATCCCTCAAGAAGCATTATTATCAAATGTTCCACTAAATCCAAGATAATTTCTAATTATGAAAAAGAACATATTTAAATTATTTGCTTTACTGCTAATGGTGGTTTTAGCAAACTCCTGTAAAAAAGAGGATCCTTTAAATGTCGATTTTAGCCAATACAACATCGATAACCCTGTAGCGAATACGCCGCTTGATAAATGGCTAACCACGACATTTTTAGATGAATATAATATTGATGTTATTTACCGCTACAACCGTTTCTTTCATGGAGATGACCGTGATGTGGCGGCTGTAAAAGTTGATAAAGTTCAGTCTCAGATGCAAACTGTTTTAGAAGGTTTTATTTTGCCTTACCGAAAAATTGCGGGTACCTCCTTTATTAAAAAGATGGTGCCTAAACAATTTGTGTTGTTTGGCTCTGGTTCTTACAATCCCGATAATTCATATACATTGGCAACGGCTGCTGCTGGTAGAAACATTACCATTTATGCAGTAAACGATTTTAATATAAATGTTCCAGGCGATGTGGTGGGAAAATTAAAAACCATTCATCATGAGTTTACGCATACTTTGAATCAAATCGTTCCTATGCCTGATGATTTTCAGAACATTACCAAGTCTACTTATTTGGCAACCTGGACAAGTACACATGATACTACCGCAAGAAATAATGGGTATGTAACCCCTTATGCTTCAAGTCAGCCAGGTGAAGATTTTGCAGAAACAGTATCTCACTTACTGGTGTTTGGTCAAGCCTGGTTCGATGCACGAGCAAACAGTTCAAAAGCAGTCGGTAAAGCAGCGTTAAAAGCCAAAGAAGCAAGTGTTGTACAGTATTTTACCAATATGGGTATTGATTTCAGAGCGCTGCAAATGGAAATTCAGAATATCGTTCGCAATCAATATAAGTATCAACAAGCCAGCTTCCGTTACTGGATGGGGCAGAATTTATATAAATCAATGACCATTAATTTAGATTCTGATCCAGTTTATAATACAAGTGGAATATCTAGTGATTTCAAAGCTGCTTATCAAGCAACTAAAGTAGCTGTTGCTGCAGTTGGAAATGCTGGTCGTGTTTTTAATTATGCTAAGCTGTCGTTTACAAGTTCAACTGCTATGACTTTGTCACTTTATTATACAAATACAGCAGGTTCTGCCTTCGAAGCCACCTATAATTTTAATATGGCATTAAACGCAACCAGTGGACAAACAAGGTTTACAGTAGGTACTGCTGGAGGTACAACAGGAACATGGGGTAATGCCACAGTTATTCAAACAGGAGCACAACCTCTGATTAACTATCTTGTTAATAACAATTTTATTGCAGATTGGTTGCCGACAACTATTAATGCAGATAATTATAATAAATATGGTGGCTTCTATGTATCTGGAACACCGACCAACTATTTCTATGGACTATTAGGGCAATAATTATAACTATGAAGAAATTATTATATTTATTTATGGTCTTGCTGACATTTGCAAGCTGTAAAAAAGAAGAAGAATTAAATTTTGATGATCGCCCTGAGGTACGCATGAATCAGTCAATTGAAGAGGTGAATACTATTTTGGCCTCTTCTCCAAACGGCTGGATTGCTACCTTGCCTACTGCAGGTGGTGGTGGTTACGGTTTTTACATGACTTTTGATCGTGCGAATCAGGTTGTTCAAATGGCGGGGGATTTAACAGATGAATCTGCATCTAAAATTGCCCCTTCCACTTATCGGGTTAAAGCCAATGCAGGTGCTGAATTAATTTTCGATACTTATAACTACATCTCTTTATTGAGTGACCCAAATCCTAGTTCATTTGGTGGGGTAACCGGAACAGGATTAAGAAGTGACGTAGAGTTTTTATTTGAAAGATCTACCGCGGATAGCTTGATTTTAACAGGTAAAAAATATCGTCAGGTGCTTAAAATGGTTAAGGCCACTGCTGCACAAAAAACGGCATATGAAAGCGCTCAATATAAAACGCTTATCGATAAATTCAAGGCGTTTTTTGTCAATAATGCAAACCCTTTTATCGAAGTGGTTTCTGGCACTAATACGTTGAAAGTAACATTAACCTTAAACTCTACAAACTCTCTGAACTCAGGAAAGAGAATTGATTTAACTGGAGTTTTAGCTGATGGAACAACGATCGCTTCGGCAAATATGAAGTTTGCTTACACTATCAATGGCGTCTCTATTCTTGGTGACGGCTTGATTTGGAACGGGATTAAATTTGTGCGCATGGCATGGAAAGATGCCAATACGTTAGCGATTTATGATAGCACTGGTAAAGAATATATTGTTAACAACTCCACCGTACCATTGGTTCCATTACACTTATTGTTTGGATCGAAATACTCAGGTTTAAGATCTGAATACAAAACAATTTATCCGGGAACTTCCGCAGCGGGTGCTGATATTTTAAATTATTTCCATAACGGTTTAATACCTGCTATTACAGGTGGTTTTGCTTTTAATTATGGTAGAATTGATTTGGATTGGAATATTGTAAACAAAAGGTTTTTGATCAATGGTAGGAGTAGTCAGAGTGGGCCGACCGAAACTGGGGGATGGGTAACCACTTCATCTTACACCTACACAACAGACGCTAGTGGCATATATAAGTTTACGCAATTTTCAGCCCCATCGGGTGGATATGTTTCAGGTCCGCTATCTAGATTTTATACTTTCATTTTAAATAATCGCGTAGTTTTCGATTATTTCTCAAGTGGGGGTGTTTTATATGGTAGAATGACAAGTGTGGAAAATCCTGCAATTGTGATGACCTTTTTATTAAAATAATTCAACACGCTTTCGTTAAACCCCGCCCCGATGGCGGGGTTTTCCCAATAATTATAACTTTACTAACTAAATTAAAGCTCATGAAAAAATTTAAATTGGTTATTGCTACTTTTTTGTTGTTGTCATTTGCTTCTTGTAAAAAACAAGAAAAAGTCATTCCTATAAATAATTCTGTCAGCAATAAAAACACACTATCACTCCACGAGAATAAAATATCGATACCTTATGGCAACAACAGTACCTGTGGCGTATATATTGATCCAGCCGATACCCTTTCATTACAATTAAAATTAAACGATTATTTGCAATGTGAAACGAGCTTGCCCAAATGGTGGCCTGATTTCAGTAACGTACACTTTCCAGATCCAATGCCTGCTGTTCCAATATTTAATATATACGTTATAGAACCTGTACCAAATGATGCAGTTGCAAAAGCTCTTGTGAATAAATTCATTTCTAATAGTATAAATCCAGCGATTGGCGGGCCCAGTATAATAATTCAGCCTCTTACAAATACAGAACAACAATTTTTAGATGTCTACTTCGATGAAAGATTAGCCAAAATTTTAATGTTGCGATTGGATCATCCAAATAACGGCATGTTAGAGCCTGAAGATGTTTTGCTTCTTGATATGTACAGTACATTCCAAACGGTTTTAAATAGCCCGTTTAATCTTTACTCTCCAGCATTAAATGATTTTTTCGGGATAGCAATTAATGGCTGGGGCAATTCCAGGGATGCTTATGGTGCAATACCTTTCAGTACTTATTCCGCCGGATATCCAATGATGGATGCAGTTAGAAATAGAATGAATCAATTGAATAATCTCTTTCATAGCTCTCTTCCGAGATTCTACTATTACGCATACGCCTCTGAAAATTATATGGATGAATTACTTATTCCTTAATCTTTTGGAGCACTTAAAACCCCGCCTCAATAGCGGGTTTTTTTATGACATAATTTTTAAACCCCTCCAATCGTTTTATGCTTATATTTGTATCAAATGAAGAAGAAAGCAATTTTTATCCTATTGGTGCTGGTGTTTACATGTGCAATAACACCCTATGTTAACGCACAATGTTCTATGTGTACCATTAATGCCGAGCAAGGTGTTAAAAACGGAAATACACAAACAGCAGGCTTAAATACCGGAGTGTTATATCTTTTATCTCTTCCTTATTTAATGGCTGTTATTGTGGGCGTGGTTTGGTATAAAAAATACCGCAAAAAGAATATTCATCTCAACATGAAAAAAGAACCTTTTAATCTCAATTAAAAGCATGTCTGAGCAAACTACCTCAAAACTTTATGCCATTATACATTGTAAGTGTCCGCATTGCCGTAGGGGAGATATTTTTACAGGCAGTATGTATGGCTGGAACATTCAGCATACCAAAGAAATCTGTGGGCATTGCGCACAACGTATAGAGATTGAACCAGGCTATTTCTATGCCGCTATGTACGTAAGTTATGCCATGAATGTAATCGAAATGCTTTTCGCGAGTTTTCTAACCTATTTAATTTTCGGCCCGCTTACCGACGATACTTTCTGGCATTATCTCATCGTTATTTTTGCAGGTTGTTTTATCCTGTATCCGTTTAATTATCGCTATTCGAGAATTATACTGCTCCATATTTTATCGCCGAACATTAAGTATAAGCCATATTACGATAAGTAGTATTGGTTAATCGTTTAAATCCTATAAACTGGTTAATTGTTAAATTTAGCGATTAAACAATTAACCAGTTAACCCCATGCTGTATGTTAAAAAAAGAAACCCTTAGTTTTATAAAAGACGTAGCGGAGAATAACAACCGCGAATGGTTTGCCGCCAACAAAGAAGTTTATGAACATGCAAAGGCCGATGTACTCAGGCTTGTAGCAAGTATTATCCCAGAGCTGGCCAAAGTAGACCCAATGCTTTCAGGAGAGATGGATCCAAAGAAATGCCTTTTACGCATTTATCGTGATGTGCGCTTCAGCAAAAATAAAGACCCTTATAAAAATAACTTCGGCATCTGGTTTTCTACCAAAAAAGGAGGGAACGAACCCGGTTATTATCTGCATATCAAGCCAGGGAAAAGCTTTATTGCCGGTGGATACTGGATGCCAGATGCACCGCATTTAAAATTGATCAGGCAAGAGATTGATTATAATATTGGCGATTTTAAAGAAATTATTAACAACGCAGCCTTTAAGAAAAACTTTAAACTCGGTTTTGATAATGCACTTAAAAATGCACCTAAGGGTTATGATCCTGCAGATCCAAATATCGAATTTTTAAAATTGAAAAGCTTCGAGGCCACCACAGAAATCGAAGATGAAGAATTTTTAAAACCAAACCTCGTTAATAAGTTGATAAGTTCTTTTAAAACAGTACAACCATTAGTTGCATTTTTACGGAATGCTATTGAGCAATAACGAACTGTTAATTTTCAATGACCAATACCAAAATAATCATTAACCGATAGTCAATATTCAAGCTATAAAAGATCTTGATACTTGATACTCAAATCTTGACAATAAAATATGAAAAATACCTTTTTTGCAATTGCGCTGCTCTTATTTATCTCTTCAATTAGCTCTTGTGTTGTGCTTTCACCTAAAAAGTACAAAGCCTTATTGGGCACTAAAGATTCGTTATATACTGCTTTTAATGAAGGCTTAATTAAAATCGAAAATTTAGAAAAAGAAGTAGGTAAGCTTAAAAAGGATACTACCTTAATGGCTGAAGAACTTCGCGATCTGCAGAACAATTACAATGAAATGGATGCGAGCTATAAAAAGCTTAAAAATAATTCGTCATCAGAAATTACCAAACTATCCGGAGATTTAGCTGCCCGCGAAAAACGTTTAAAAGAAGTAGAAGAAGTTTTGCGTAAACGTGATGAGGCCACCAATGCATTGAAAGAAAAACTTCAACAGGCTTTATTGGGCTTTACCAAAAGCGGTTTAACCGTAGAGATTAAAAATGGCAAAGTTTATGTTTCACTAACGGATAAACTATTGTTCCCTTCGGGAAGTATTATTATCGATGAAAAAGGAAAACAGGCCCTCACCCAATTGGCCAATGTATTAAAACAACAACCCGAGATAAACATTGCTGTTGAAGGCCATACCGATAACCAGAAAATAAATAACCTGGGGCAGATTAAAGATAACTGGGATTTAAGTGTGTTAAGGGCTACCTCTGTAGTACGTTATTTAACAGAGAATGAGAAGGTAGAAAGTGTAAGGATGACGGCTACAGGTAAGGGCGAGTTCCAGCCGTTGGGTACCAACGCAAATGCAGATGGAAGAAGCAAAAACAGAAGGATAGAGATTGTACTTTCTCCTAAGCTGGATGAACTTTATAACCTGATTAAATAAGGATATAATTCGTTATCGGTTTGGTGTCTCACCAAACCGAAATAAACATATTCACTGTTCTTCGAATCAGGAAACTAATGGCTTGTGGTTCTTGGATGCGCTCAGCCCCGCCATTCGCTGTAGCTCTGATAGAAGACCTGTGAAACAAGCAAGCACACCAAAATATAACATAAATCGGTGCTTAATCGGAGGCTGCCGCTGCTGTCGGGTTTAAGAACAAAGTTTGTGCACTCTGCAGCCCTAAAAATGAATAACTGTTTTTGCCATTTAGCCCCGGTTGCAGCGTTACCTGCAGCAACGAGGTACGAGGAAGCGAAGCGTAAAAGCGTAAAACGGGAAGAAACATAGTGTTTTATACAGGCTCTCCGCTCCAAAAAAAAGCATTTTAGACTTAGGAAATGAGTGGCTTGAGGTTCTTGGAGGCTTGCAGTCCCGCTTTCCCTCCTGCCAATTTTGAAGGAAAATCGGCATCCGTTCCAATCGGGTTTATGAACAAGGGGTTTGCACCCTGCATCCCCGAAAATGAAAGACTGTTTTGGCCCGTTAGGCCCGGTTGCAGCGTTACCCGGCAGCAACGAGGTCCCGAACTTTCGGGAAAGCGTAAAAGCGTAAAACGGGAAGAAACATAGTGTTTTATACAGGCCTTCCGCTCCATAAAAAAAAGCATTTTAGACTTAGGAAATGAGTGACCTGTGTTAGGAAAAGCATTGCAACAGTCGCAGGGCTTTTTTATAGGTTTTGGTGCCGGCGGTAAGATTTTAAAATCTTAAAAGTATGTTCGAACTCGTGACTGCTTAGGTTGGAATAATCGGGCATAGAGAGTTTATGTACCGTTAAATAGTTTAGCAGTTCTTTAATTACGTTAGATACTTCTTCTGATTCTTCGGTATGTTTTAAGGTATCGATCTTACTTAATAACAGGGCAATCTCGAACATCTTAAAATCATTCTTTCCCGTAATGCCCAAACCGATATTAGTTTCTACAAGTGCCTGTTCGTAATTATGTGTAGCATTGTAAAAGTTGGCTTTAAATACACTAAAGCTGGCCAATATAAAATTGGTATAGTAGGTGTAATCGCTGCTGATGATTTTATCAACAAATTGTATAATGCGCTGTGCTTTTTTAAAATAGTTAAGCTTGATATAGGTTTGACCTAAATGAAGCAATAAAAAAGGCGAGAAAACGGAATATCTCACATAAAAAATATTGGGATACTTACTCAAAATAGCCATGATAAAGCGGTGGCATTCTGCATAGCTTTTTTGAGAAAATAAAGTAATCAATACCAATCGGTAAGAGAGTATTTCAGCAGAAGTGATCTCTTCGTTTTTCTGCGGTTTACTCTCATCTATCTCCTGGCAAAGTTTTATTATTTTATCTTCTAGCGTTTTACTCTCATTAGGTTTATTAACCAGGTTATTGTAGAAATAAAGAATTAAATCATAAGGGTTAATAGGGAACAGCTCATTTAATCTTTTGTAGTTCCGCTTTAACAGCTGCATGGTATTGGCTAAGGCCACTTTATCCACATCAATAAGATTAACGTTGCATTCTATTACATGCAGCATAATCTGAATGTCTTCATTGAGTACGTTTTCTGAAATGGTTTTGATGGTTTCCTTATACAGGTTGCTCATGGTTCGCCCTGTAGCCATAATGTCGATAAAATCGACACCAATGCTTAACTTATTGAAATTAGAATTGGGTTTGCCAAGTTCGTATTTAGATACATAACAGATAAAATCGAAAGCACTGTTTTTTTCACTGTTGGTAAATGGTAGCCTGAAAATGTTTTTTAAAGCTGCAATCTCATTTCTGGTGATGCAGAACCTAATTGCCCAGTTAAGTATATAGTCTCTCAGGGAGGTTTGGCCAGGGAAACTGTTTAATATATGCTCGAAAAATGATTTACAAGGCCTGTATTCAAACTTATCAGTAATTTGTATAAATAGGAAATAGGTATAAATATCGTCGTTTAAAAAGCGGACAATTTCTGTAGGGATGGCTGTACTTAGCCTTTTTTCTTCGATGATGATCCCGGCATGTAAAAGTTCTTCGTATGCATCGGGATAACAGTTGATATAACTCAGGATTTTTTCTTTAGAAACCCTTAATTTTTTATTTCCTTCTGAAATGCTATCACTTATTTTTTTAAGGAGAAATACTTTTTCTGTGCTTTTTTTTGCCAGGAATACGCGTTTTTCTAAGAAATAGCTAATTAATTCATAACGTAATAAAGGGTTACTCAGCTCAAGATGGTGGTTCTCATCTTTGAGCTTGAAATAAACCTGTAACCAGAATGGTGTTTTAAACTGAGTTAATAGGGGAAGGCTTACATCTGCCCGGTTGATAATTTTGTTTTCTATATTGCTTAAGGTATAGAGTACCTCATCAACATTTAACGATGGTACATTGCTTAGGGTTTCCTCATCATAAAATAAGCCCGTATACCAGGCTTTAGTTAAAGATGCAGAACCGTAAATAGCGGGTTGAAGATTAATCCAACTATTCGTTCGCAGGCCAAATGCGAGCTTAACAAAGTTGTTTTCTTCAATGCTGTATAAAAAGTCGATAAACGTTTTAAAATAATTACTTCTTGCTAAATGTTCATCAATACCATCAACAATAATAATGAAGCGGCCTTCTCTCTTTTCGGGGTTTTTTTTGAAAAAACTGATTAACTCGGTAAGGCTCCCGAATTTAAATTCTTTTAAAAACCAGTCTTTTAAAGTGTCTCCATTTTGGATAATGGTATTGATACTGCTAGAGTTAACCAATAAAACGATATCGTTTTTGTAGAGGGCATTTTCTGATAAGAAAAAATACTCTACCATGTGTGCAAGCAGTATCGATTTTCCCTGACCAGGTTGAGCACTTATGGTTGTAAACTGGTAGTTGTTTTTTAAGAAGTAATCAAAATCAGGGTAAAAAAAACTTCTGTTGGCGGTAGCATTAAATGGAACGCCGGAATTATTTTTATTTGCAATTAACGATATCTCTGTAATGGCATGTGCTTTTAGCTTTAAATCTTGCCAGATACTTTGAACGGAGGTAGTTTGGTTTTCCTTGTCTTTACAAAATGAGTCCCAATCGTTATAGCCTATATATTGTGATAAGCTATTTAAAGTAAATAAAGAGAATTTATGTAAGGTGTTTGCAAAGCCAAAGAATCTCTTGATGGTTGTTTCACTTACGTAGTTTTTGGTTTCTTGAAATACATACTCGGAAATAATCTTACAATGAGCTGGGTCGATATTTCTCAAACCAGATTTTATAAGGACAAACTTCCTGAGTTCGATAAGGAGATCGTTAGCATTCATTAATTGACAGATGGGATGACTACCGCTAATGTCATCATAATTTCACAATTGAAGAAATCTATTCACCAAGAATGGCTTGTATGAATAAAATGAATGAAATGGATTGCATAAAAATGAATAGCAATGGATAGGATAGGATGCTATTCTAGATTTAGATTTGTCATAATTATATAATGCACTAAAAAGCATTTACCAAACACAGCATTAGTACATAGTAAGTCTTCTAAAATAACGCCTGACATGATGAAAACTCATACTTACTCGTCCCGCATAGGGATAATTAGCAATACCTTAATTGCAATCATCATTCTATTAACGCTCTTCTCCGCCAAATCGTATGCGCAAACTAAAATTTTTGCAAATACTGTTACCAAATCAGATCATGTTGATAATGCAACAAATGCAACATTAAACAACAATAACTTTGCTACAGTTAATTCATATGGTGGAATTGCTGTTGGTATAGGGTCGTTTAGTGGCGAGCTGGAATTAAAATATCCGGCTTCGGTTGCTGCGGGAGTTACATCCTATATCAGAATAGATTTTGATGGTGATATCCTGAACAGGTTACTAGGCGGTAGTTTAGGTACGCTATTGGCTAATGTAGGTGGGACAGTAGTTCTAGGAAACCATTCGTTCCAGGTAGGCGCCAAAAATGGTGCTACAGCAGTACCTCCAACAGGCGGGAACAGTGTAGACGGGTTTTCTGCAAATAATTTACGACTGGTAAAAGATGCAAATGGTTTCTTTTACATCGCAATAACCCCTACACAGGCTTACGATAGGGTGTTTATAAAAGATGTAACCAATGCGCTTTTGCTTTCTGTTGCTAATAATACAAAGGTTTATTATTCATTTTATACTTCAGGGACTGATCCTTGTGCACAAGCATTTACTACAGGATATGAAGGTACAGGTATTACACTTGATGCCTTGCAATTGGGTAGTTCGGGTGTAACCAATAGCGAAAGGGCTATTGATGCAGATCCAAATAATTATTCTCAACTCAGTTTAGGCATCTTAGGGGTAGGCTCATCCATTAGCCAAAATTTCTATTTTGCAACACCGTCAAACCCTGGTGATGATATTAATCTTAGACTTAGTTCCAGCCCCGCTTTACTAACAGCAGGACTTTTACAAAATATTTCAATAACAGCATATAATGGCGGTACTCAGGTATATACCGGATCCATTCCAACTACCTTAAATCTAGATTTACTGGGTTTATTAAATAGTGGGCAGCCAGTATCGATACCTTTTTCTCCTGGAGCAAGTGTAGTATACGACAGGGTGAAGGTAACACTAGGCTCGGTGGTAGCAGTAAACCTTACACAGACGCTTAATGTTTATGGTCTAATCCGCTCTGCGGGCAGGCCAACACCAGCAAGCACTGCAATTGCCGCTTGTTATAATAGTACAGTGGCTTTAAACGCAACTACGCCAGATACCAACGAGCTGATTTGGTACGATGCAGTAGAAGGTGGAACAGCATTGCAAACGGTTGCCTATAATGGTACGTATACCACACCGGCATTAACCGCAACTAAAACTTATTATGTTGCTGCCAGAAGAATAGGCTGTACAGCAGAATCGGCAAGGGTTCCTGTTGTAATTACAGTTAACCCACAAATTATTTTTAACGGCGCAACATTAGCCAACGCCACACCAGGTTTTGCGTACTCAAAACAATTGGATGTAGCTATAGGCGGAACAGCAGGTTATACTTATGCTTTAGCAGCAGGAAGTACATTGCCAGCTGGTTTAACTTTATCATCAGCCGGTGCAATTACCGGAACACCAACGGTAGCCAATGCTTACACTTTTTCAGTTGTTGCAACTGATGCCAAAGGCTGTACAGCAACTGCAACTTATAATTTAACGGTTACGGCAGCATTGGTACTTACTCCAGGTGCATTGCCTGATGGTTTAACAGGAACGGTTTATCCAACACAGACTATTCCTGCTGCAACCGGTGGAACAGGCCCGTATACCTATACTGCAACTGGTGTTCCTCCAGGTTTAACTTTTAATCCAACAACAAGAGAAATTACCGGAACACCAACTCAACCTGGAATATATACTATACCAGTTACAGTTGTTGATGCAAACGGTAATACCATTACTTCGAATTATACAGTAAAAATTACTGATCCTTTATTGTTACCTACAGCAACTTTAGCTGATGGCACTACAGGAACAGCTTATACCACGCAGATTATTCCAAGTGCAACTGGTGGAACAACGCCTTACACTTATTCAGCAACAGGTCTTCCTCCGGGTTTAACTTTTAATCCGTCAACCAGAGCCATCACTGGTACACCAACAACACCGGGAACTTATACCGTACCAGTTACGGTAACCGATGCTGATGGAAAAACGGCAACTACAAATTATAGCATTACTGTAAATAGTCCGTTGGCATTACCAGCGGCAACCTTACCAGATGGAACAGAGGGTGTGGCTTATGCTACACAAGTTCTGCCAGCTGCAACAGGCGGTGTTGGACCATATACTTATGTAGCCACTGATCTTCCTGCAGGATTAACATTTAATCCAGCAACAAGAGAAGTTACTGGTACACCAACTCAGGCGGGTAATTATGCAATAAATGTTACGGTTACCGATAGTCAAGGTAAAACAGCAAGCAACACTTATCCAATTAAAGTAATTGGAACGTTAACCTTGCCTACAAAAACTTTACCGAACGGAATTGTTGGCACTTCATATTTACCACAAACATTACCTGCAGTAACTGGTGGTACATCACCATATACATATGTAGCAACGAACCTTCCTCCGGGATTATCGTTCAACCCTACTACAAGAGAAATTACCGGAACACCAACACAAGGTGGTACCTATAATGTTTCTGTAACCGCTACAGATGCCAACAATAATAAAGCAACTACCACTTACGCAATAACTGTAACGGTTAATGCCCCGGTTGTGGCTTCTGCAACAGTATGTACCGGAAGCACTGCTACTTTAACAGTAAGCAACCTTCAGGCTGGTGTAACTTATAACTGGTATGCATCAACAGGAAATACTCCATTAGTAACTGGTAATAACGGAACTTTTGTAACGCCTGCAATAAGCTCAGCCACTGTATTTTATGTTGAAGCCGTTTCTGGAACAGCTATCAGTTCTAGAACATCGGTTACAGTTTCGGTTAATCCACCTGCAACTTTAGCAACAGTTACTACCAATAACCAGGTAATCAACTCTGGACAGACCACAACATTAACTGCAACAGCTGATGCCGGCAACACTATTGCATGGTTTGATGCACCAACAGCAGGAACACAAGTTGGAACAGGAACGTCATTTACTACACCAGCTTTAACAGCAACCAAAATTTATTACATTGAAACTACAAGCAGCAATGGCTGTAAAAGTGCAAGTCGCGTTCCGGTAACTGTAACTGTAATTAACGGTGGTGGTGCAACAGCTTGTAATGCAGCGAATAGTCAGAATACAGGTATCAATGGTATTTGTTTATTATGTGCTGTAAATGGCGCAGGTAACTCAACTGATGCGAATGCCAACAACTTCACCAGGATTTCTCTTGCTGTAGGTGTTGCAGCGACAGGTTACCAACAATTAATTTTCCCATCAACAGGTGTTGCTACAGATAGTATCCGTTTAGATTTAGCTTTACCAACTGGTTTAGCTGATGTTGGTCTTTTAAACAATGTAACCGTTACCGTATTAAATGGTACTACGGTAGTAAGAACAGTACAATTAAACGGTGGATTATTAAATCTTCAACTTTTATCCGGAAATCGTTTCGCTGCAACTGTTTTAGCAGGTGGTGCATACGATAGGGTACAGGTGAGTTTTGGTGCATTAGTTTCGGCTTTAACCAGCTTAGATATTTATGGTGCAACAGTAGTTTATCCCAACCCAACATTTATAGCAGGTGCACAATCTATCTGTTCAGGTAATACTGCAACATTAAGTGCAACAGCAAATGGTGGCACTACATTAGCCTGGTTTGATGCGCCAACAGGCGGAAACCAAGTAGGTACCGGTGGAAACTTTACAACTCCGGCCTTAACTGCAACAACTACTTATTATGTTCAGGTAAGCAAAGGAACTTGTTCTAACACAACAAGAGTTCCGGTGGTTATTACCGTTAACCCGGCAATTGTATTTGCAGGCACAACTTTAACCAATGCAACAATTGCATCTCCTTACAGTAAACAACTTCCGGTTGCTACTGGTGGTACACCTGGTTATACTTATACTTTAGCTGCAGGCAGTACTTTGCCAGCTGGTTTAACTTTATCGCCAAGTGGCGTGGTAAGTGGAACACCAACAGCAGCAGGTAATCCAACATTCGATGTTGTAGCGACTGATACTAAAGGTTGTAGCACAACTTCAACCTTTACTTTAACCGTAACGCCAGCATTGGCTTTGGCTCCTGGAGCATTGCCTAACGGTGTAACTGGTACAGCCTATACTACAAACGGAATTCCAGCGGCAACAGGTGGAACCGGACCTTATACTTATTCGGCAACAGGTGTTCCTCCGGGATTAACCTTTAATCCGGCAACAAGAGAAATTACAGGTACACCAACTCAGATTGGAACCTTTACCATTCCGGTTACAGTAACAGATGCCAATGGCAATACCATTACTGCTAACTATACAATTAAAGTAACTGATCCATTGGTTTTACCGGCGGCAACTTTAGCTAACGGAACAACAGGAACAGTTTATCCAACACAAACTATTCCATCTGCAACAGGTGGATCAACACCTTATACTTATGCGGCAACTGGTCTTCCTCCGGGATTAACCTTTGATCCGGCTACAAGAGAAATTACAGGAACACCTACACAATCTGGAACTTTCACAGTACCGGTAACGGTTACCGATGCTGATGGAAAAACAGCAACCAATAACTATACAATCGTAGTGGTTGATCCTTTATTGTTACCGGCAGCAACCTTGCCTGATGGAACAGAAGGAACAGTTTATGCTACACAAACCTTACCATCGGCAACTGGTGGTGTTGGTCCATATACTTACGTAGCAAGCAACCTTCCGGCAGGATTAACTTTTAATCCAGCAACACGAGAAGTTTCTGGAACACCTACACAGGCCGGAAATTATTCAATCAGCGTTACCGCTACAGATAGTGAAGGCAGAACTGCAAGTAATACCTATGCACTTAAAGTAATTGGTGTTTTATCATTGCCAGGTGCAACTTTACCAAACGGTATTGTGGGTACACCTTACCCAACACAAACCTTACCAGCAGTAACAGGTGGAACAGCTCCGTATACTTATTTAGCAACAAACCTTCCTCCGGGATTAAGTTTTAATACTGCAACAAGAGAAATTACAGGAACACCAACTTTAGGTGGGACCTTTACGATTTCTTTAACTGCAACAGATGCAAACGGAAACAAGGCAACAACGGCTTATAGCTTAACTGTAACGGTTAATGCGCCGGTAGTTGCTGCAGCAACGGTTTGTGCTGGAAGCCCAGCGACATTAAGCGTTAGCAATTTGCAAGCTGGCGTAACTTATAACTGGTATGCTTCTACCGGAAGTACACCATTGGTTACCAATAACACAGGCGTTTTTGTAACACCTGCAGTAACTGCCCCAACGGTATTTTATGTAGAAGCAGTATCTGGAACTGCAGTAAGTTCAAGAACTGCGGTTAATGTTTCAGTTAACCCACCAGCAACTGCTGCAACAGTAACCACAAACAACCAGGTAATTAATGCTGGTCAGTCTACTACATTGTTAGCAACTGCAGATGCGGGCAATACCATTCAATGGTACGATGCTGCAACAGGCGGAACACAGGTAGGGACAGGTACTTCATTTGTTACTCCGGTATTATCGGCAACTACAACTTATTATGTAGAAACAACAAATGCAAGTGGTTGTAATAGTGCAACCCGAGTTCCGGTTACTGTTACTGTATTAAACAATGGTGGTGGTACTGCTTGTAACGCTGCCAATGCGCAAAACACAGGTATAAACGGAATTTGTTTATTGTGTGGAATAAGCGGCGCTGGAAATTCTACTGATGCTGATCCTTCTAACTTTACCAGAATATCACTTTCTGTAGGTGTTGGTGCATCGGGTTATCAACAATTGATTTTCCCAACAGTTGGAACAGCTACTGATAGTCTTCGTTTAGATTTAGCTTTACCGACCGGTTTAGCTGATGTTGGTTTATTAAACAACGTAACCGTTACCATATTAAATGGTACTACGGTTGTAAAAACAGTACAATTAAATGGTGGGCTGTTAAATCTTCGACTTTTATCAGGTAACCGTTTTGCTGCAACTATATTGGCAGGAGGTGCTTACGATAGGGTACAAGTAAGTTTTGGTGCATTAGTATCGGCACTAACCAGTTTAGATGTTTATGGTGCAACTGTAATCTATCCTAGCCCAACAGTAACTGCTGGTGCACAAACCATTTGCGCCGGAAGTACTGCAACATTAGCTGCAACTGCAAACGGTGGTACAACATTGGCCTGGTACGATGCAGCAACTGGTGGTACACAATTGGCAACTGGCGAAACATTTACTACACCTGCTTTAACTGCTACCACTACTTATTATATTCAGGTGAGCAAAGGCGGTTGCCCGAACTCAACAAGAGTTCCGGTAACTGTAACAGTTACACCAGCATTACCAACACCAGTATTGGCAACAATAGCTAATGTGTGTGAAGGATCATCAGCAACTTTATCGGTTGCCAACCCAGATGCTGCTGTAACTTATAAATGGTACGATGCTGCGGTAGGTGGAAACTTAGTATTCACTGGCGCGGTATTCCCAACACCGGCATTAACAGCGGCAACTACTTATTATGTGGAAGCATCTCAAGGAAACTGTACAAGTACTACACGTGCTGCAGCTACAGTATCAGTAAATCCTCGTCCGGCTTTACCAGTAGTAACTGCAAGTTCATCAACAGTTAGCGCAGGTCAGACAGCAATTTTAACTGCTAGTTCTGCAGATGCAACCAATACTTTCAACTGGTACACTTCAAACACTTCAACCACACCGGTTTATGTAGGTGCAACTTATGTTACACCACCGTTATTAGCTACTACAACTTATTATGTAGAATCGGTTTCTACAAATGGTTGTACATCAGCAAGCCGCGTTCAGGTTACCGTTACAGTTGATGGTAACGGATCTCCAAATCCGGTTCCTTGCGAGGCGGCAACAACACAGGTTAACGGTGTTAACGGTATAGCTTTATTATCCGGTGTATTTAACCCGGCATTAGCGATTGATAACGATACCCAAACCGCATCTTCATTGGTAATGCCAGTAGGCGCGCTTGGTGCATCAGTTTATCAAAGAGTTGGTTTTGGATCATTATCTAAAGTGGGCGATACGGTACGTGTCTTAGTATCATCTCCAGGAAAACTATTATCACTTTCGTTATTAGGAAACGCTGCAATTACCACTTATGTTGGAACCAACAGTAATGGTGATTCTAGATTGTTAAATGATAACTTAATCAATATTCAGTTGTTAAGCGGTAATACACAGGCCTTAATCACTTTTGTTCCAACGAATGTTTTCGACGGAGTAGAAGTTAGGTTAAACTCAGGTTTATTAGGTGCTTTAACATCAATCAATTTAAATTACGCGCAACGGATTTTGGTTGCGCCTACCGTAGCATCAGCAAATGTTACGGCTTGTGTTGGCCAAACTGCACAGCTTGAAGTAAGCAACCCATCAGCAAGCTTAACTTACAGATGGTACGATGCTACAGGTACATACTTAACCGGTAAAGACGGTATCATATTTACTACACCAGTTTTAACAGGCGACACTAAATTCTACGTTGCAGCAGTTTCTGCAACTGGTTGTGTGAGTTATAAAACAGTAGTTAATGTAACTACAAACCCAGCTCCGGTAACACCAGATCTACTTTCGGCATCTGTAAATACCTGTCCTAATACATCAGTTACTTTCCAGGTTAAAAACCCAATTGCAGGCACAACCTATAACTGGTACGATACCGCAACATCTACAACTGTATTATTTACTGGTGATAACTTTACAACACCATTAATCAATGCTGATAGAAGTTACTTTGTAGCAGCAGTAAATAGCTGTGGTAGCTCATCAACAAGAACTGAGGCTAAAATTATATTGGGAACTATCGATGTTCCGGTAATTACACCACCATCAATCACCATTAGTGAAGGTTCTGTTGCAGTATTAAAAGCAACATCGAGTACAGCAGGAGCAACCATTAACTGGTACACTACTGCAAATGGTGTAGTTCCAGTATTTACTGGCGAAACTTATATAACACCGCAATTAAGTGCAACCACTACATATTATGTGGAAGCTACTATTCCTGGTGGTTGTACTGCAACAAGCAGGGCAACTGTAACCGTTACTGTAATTCCTAATGGTAACCCGATAACTACACCTTGTGGAGCGGCGACAACAACTGTTGCAAGTGGTGTAACAGGTGTGGCATTATTGGCTGGAGTTTTCAACCCTACTTTTGCGGTTGATAACGATATCAATACAGGATCTAGCTTGGTTATCCCAGTAGGATTACTTGGCGCATCTGTTTATCACCAGGTTGGCTTTACAGGATTATCAAATGTAGGCGATACTTTAAGGGTGAAAATTACCACTCCAGGTACATTGCTTTCGGTAGGCGTGTTAAATAATTTAACAGTAACTACTTTCCAAGGTACAACCAGCAATAACGATGCGGTTTCTATATCTAACCCATTAATCAGCTTAAAACTATTAACGGGCGGAACATCAGCTATATTAACCTTCGTGCCAACAAGTAAATTTGATGGAGCAGAGTTAAGATTAAGCTCAGGTTTGTTAGGGGCATTAACATCTGTTAATTTTGATTATGCACAACGTGTAATTACCACGCCAACAGTTACTGCTGCTACAGCAAGCGCTTGTCAAGGATCATCTGCAACCTTAAGTGTTCAGAACCCACAAGCTGGTGTAGTGTACAAATGGTACTTGGGCTCAACTTATCAGGCAGGAAAAGACGGAGCAACTTTCACAACAGATCCAACTTTAACTGCCGGAACTTATACTTATTCGGTAACGGCTACGGCTAACGGTTGTGAGACTGTAGGAACCAAAGTAACGGTAACTATTTTACCTCCGGCAGTAACACCGATTCCATCGGCTACCAACCCGGCCACAACTTGTATCGGTTCACCTGCTACTTTAAGTGTACAGGCTGTTGCAGGTATTACTTATAACTGGTATGATGCGGCTACAGGCGGAAACATGTTGGTAACCAACAACAGTAGCTTTACTACGCCTGCATCGCTTGCCGTGGGATTACATGATTATTATGTGGAAGCCGTAAGCGGAGCAGGTTGTTCAAACTCAACACGTACTAAGGTTTCCATCACTGTGAATCCATCAGCTGTTGCTGCCGATTTAACAGTAACTGGAACAACATCATTATGTGCTTCTGGTACAGCGGTGCTTACTGCAGCCAGTACAACAGTAACCAGTCCGGTATTTACCTGGTATACTGATGCTGCTTTAACACAGGTTGCTTTTGTTGGTGCAGTATTTAATACGCCAGCCATTACCGCAACTACCAAATACTATGTTACCGTTAGCGGAACAAATAAATGTGCAAACACAGCAGGTAATGCAAAAGAGGTTACTGTAACGGTAAATCCTGTTGCTAGCTCAGCTGATATTAACTTAGCTGGAACAAGTACCGTTTGCGGTGGCTCTTCAGTTACTTTAAATGCAACAAGTACAACCGTAACCAACCCAGTATTTACCTGGTACAGTGATGCGGCTTTAACCACAGTAGCATTTACTGGTGCTAACTTCGTTACGCCGGTACTTACTGCAACCACCACTTATTATGTAACGGTTAAAGGCGATAATAAATGTGAGAATACAGCAGCTACTGCAAAATCGATTACCATTACGGTTAATCCTGCAGCTACTGATGCAGACCTCGCCATTAATGGAATTGCATCAATCTGCAAAGGATCTACTGCTGCACTGTCTGCTTCAACAACAACAGTAATCAATCCTGTATTTACCTGGTACAGCGATGCTGCTTTAACTACAGTGGCTCATGTAGGCGCTAGCTTTACTACACCTGCACTTACTGCAACCACTACTTATTATGTAACCGTAAAAGGTGACAATAAGTGTGAGAATTTAGCTGCAAATGCTAAGGCTGTTACCGTAACAGTTAAAGAGTTTGCAACTTCTGCAGATATTGCGGTAAGCAATGCTCAAATCTGTTCAGGTTCTACCGTAATGTTAATGGCTTCGAGTACTACGGTTACTCAACCGGTATTTACCTGGTATAGCGATGCATCATTAACAAGTGTAGTATTTACAGGTCCAACTTTCACAGTAACTGGTTTAACTGCCACTACTACTTATTATGTAAGTGTTAAAGGTGCCAATAAATGTGAAAACAGTGCTGCAGATGCCAAAGCGGTAACAGTAACCGTTAATCCTTTGGCAACTACTACCGATATTATTCTTAGCGGAAGCACAGTAGCTTGCGCAGGGTCATCGGCAGTATTAACTGCAACATCTCCAACAGTAACAAACCCAGTATTTACCTGGTATAGTGATGCTGCATTAACCAATGTAAGTTTCATTGGTGCAACATATACTACACCAGCCTTAACCAGCACCACTACTTATTATGTAACTGTAAAAGGTGATAATAAATGTGAAAATGCACCTGGTACAGCAAGGGTAATTACCATAACAGTTAGTCCGGTTTCTACCGCTGCCGATATAACAGCTACTGATGCAACAATCTGCTCAGGATCTGGTACTACCTTGGTAGCAAGTACAACAACCGTTACCAACCCAACATTTACCTGGTACAACGATGCTGCTTTAACTTCGGTAGCTTATGTAGGTACATCATTCGTTACCCCGGTATTAACGGCAACAACTAAATACTATGTTACGGTTAAGGGCGATAACAAATGTGAAAACTCAGGCATCACTGCAAAAGTGGTAACTGTAAATGTTAATCAGGGTGCAACAGCTGCAGATATTACCTTATCAACGCCTACATTGGTATGCGGATCGGGTACAGCAGTAATCAATGCAAGCTCAACAACTGTAACCAGTCCAATATTTACCTGGTACAACGATGCTTCATTAACAAGTGTTGCCTTTACCGGACCAATATTTACCACACCGGTATTAACTACCACTACTACTTATTATGTAACAGTAAAAGGTGCTAACAGATGTGAAAACACTGCAGTAAATGCAGCAGCAGTAACCATTAAAGTTAACCCAGTAGCAGTTGCAAGTGATATCGTTGTAAATGGATCAACAAATATTTGCGGAGGATCTGCAGCCATACTAACGGCAAGTAGCACAACAGTTACTAACCCGGTATTTACCTGGTATACCAACGCAACCTTAACTGATGTAGCTTTTGTAGGTGCAGTATTTACCACGCCAACATTAACTGCCAACACTACTTATTACGTAACTGTAAAAGGCGATAACAAGTGTGAAAGCAGTGCTGCCACAGCTAAATCTGTTAATATTGTGGTGAACTCTGTAGCCTCAGCAACGGATGTTACTGCAACAGATGCAACCATTTGTGCAGGATCGTCAGCTAGCTTAGTGGCCAGCACTACAACAGTAACCAATCCAATATTTACCTGGTACAGCGATGCTGCTTTAACAACGCCGGTATTTACTGGAGCAACCTTTAACACACCAGCATTAACTGCAACAACTAAATATTACCTGACTGTAAAAGGCGATAACAGATGTGAGAGTTCTGCTGCAAATGCAAAAGTGGTTACCGTTAATGTAAATGCAGGTGCAACAGCTGCCGATATCACATTATCAACACCAGCTAGAATATGTGGTTCTGGAACAGCAGTAATCAATGCAAGTTCTGCAACGGTTACCAGCCCGATATTTACCTGGTACAATGATGCTTCATTAACAAGTGTAGCCTTTACCGGGCCAATATTTACCACTCCGGTATTAACAGCTACTAAAACTTATTACGTAACCGTTAAGGGTGCCAATAGATGTGAAAACACAGCTGCAAATGCAAAAACAGTAACTGTTACGGTTAGTCCAAACGCAGTAGCAACAGATATCGCAGTGAATGGATCAACTTCAGTTTGTGCAAGTACAGCAGCAACATTAGCAGCTACAAGTACAACGGTTACCAACCCAATATTTACCTGGTATAGTGATGCTACATTAAATACAGTAGTATTTACTGGTCCAGTGTTTACTACACCAGTATTAACTGCAAGTGCAACTTATTATGTAACGGTTAAAGGTGATAATAAATGCGAAAATACTGCAGCAACAGCAAGGGCAGTAGCCATTACAGTAAATGCATTACCAAACAACCCAGTGGTATCTGCTCCAAATGGAGGCATATGCGCAGGTGATGGAGCCACCTTAACAGTAACGAATGCACAGGCAGGTGTTACTTACGAATGGTACACTGCAGCGGTTGGTGGTAATTTATTATTCACTGGCACAACATTCAATGTAACAGCCTTAGCTGCAACAACAGATTACTACATTTTAGCAATCGGAACTGGAGGTTGTAACAACAACGGTGGCCGTGTTAAAGTAACGGTTACTGTTAACGCAAAACCAACAGTACCAACGGTAGCTTCAACATCGGTTAATGTTTGTACCGGAAGCCCAGCTGTATTAACGGTAACCAGTCCACAAACAGGTGTAACATATAATTGGTATACTGCAGCTGTGGGCGGAACATTGGCTGGAACAGGAGTAAACTTTACCACTCCTGCGGTTAATGCAAACATCACATACTATGTTGAAGGTGCAAATGGAACTTGTATCTCATCATCTAGAACACCGGTAAATGTAATTGCACTACCAGTACCAATTGCACCAGCATCTGTAACAGCAGCAAATGGAACACTTTGTGCAGGTAGCTCAACCATATTAACGGTTAATAATCCTTTAGCAGGATTAGTTTACAGATGGTATGCTGCAAGCTCTGGAGGCTCTGTACTAGCAGAAGGTGTAACCTTTACTACACCAAACTTAACTGCTACCACAATCTACTATGTAGAGGCAATAGCTGTGGGTGGTTGTGCTAGTCCAACAAGAACAGGCGTTACGGTTAATGTACTACCGGTATTAGAAAAACCAGTGGTAGTGGTGCAAAGCACAACACCAAACAGTGTAACCTTTGCATGGGCTGCAGTTGCAGGCGCTACTGCTTACGAAGTTTCTCAAGATAATGGCTTAACATGGGTGAACCCAACAAGCGGATCAACCGGAACAACTTACTTAGTAACAGGCTTGAAACCAGATCAAAGTGTAACCATTATTGTACGGGCCAGAGGTCAGATTGAGTGCCAAACCAGTGCAAATTCTACTCCGGTAACTGGTAAAGCAGCTAATCCTTTTGGAGATCAGGTTTACATACCAAATGCATTTACACCGAATAACGACGGTAAAAACGATACCTTCTTAATCTATGGTAATACCATATCAAGCGCCAAGATGAGTATTTTCACACAATGGGGTCAATTGATATTCCAGTCAGATAATGTAGCAAATGGATGGGATGGAACTTTCAAAGGAGTAAATCAACCGATCGGAGTTTATGTGTACATGGTTGACATTACGTTCACCAATGGAACAACATCATTAAGAAAAGGTACAGTAACGCTGATTAGATAAGAAGAGGATTAATAATAAACAGATAAAATCAAAGACCATGAAAATACTATCGGCTTTAAAAATATATGTTGCAGTGCTAGGATTGCTGCTGTGTACAGCTAAGTCCTTTGCACAAACTGATCCGCATTTTTCACAATATTATGCAAATCCGTTATACCTTAACCCGGCCTTAACCGGGGTAATAGACGGCGATTACCGGGCAACTGTAAACTTTAAACAACAATGGAGTGCACTAAACAGTTCTTTTTTAACGGGCGGTGCATCTTTTGATATGGCGCCGAAAAAGAACTTCGCGTTTGGTGCAACCATTTTAAACCAAAGGGCAGGGGAGTTAGATTTTAACTACCTGTCTGCGCTGGTATCGGGTTCGTACCGTTTAAGGTTTGGTGCTGAAGGTTTACAGATGGTGAGTTTCGGCTTGCAAGCTGGTATCATTAACCGCAGTTTCGATTTTTCTCAAGCTAGATTTGGTAACCAGTTTAATCCGATTTCAGGTTATGATGGTGGTATGATGAGCGGCGAAACACTTTCATCTCAATCTTCTTTGGTCCCTGATGTAAATGCAGGTATCATGTATTTTGATGGTAACCCTAACAAAAACGTAAACGTTTTCTTAGGCGCAAGTGCCGCACACTTAACCCGCCCTATGGATCGTTTCTCTGGTTCAAATTCACGTATCCCAGTTCGTTTTACTGCACATGGCGGTGCACGGATCAAGGCTTCAGAGTTATTAGATATTGTACCTAATGCATTGTTTATGTACCAGGGTAACACAAACGAGGTATCGTTAGGTGCTTATGCACAGCTTAATGTTAATCCATCAGCAAACATTCTGTTTGGTGGTAACTACCGTAATAAAGATGCTGCAATTGCCTTTGTTGGCCTACAGTTAAAGAATATGGTTTTCGGGTTAAGTTACGATATTAATACCTCTACTTTCAACCGCGCTTCTAACAGTAACGGTGGTTTAGAGCTTTCGATATCCTTAATTGGCCGTAACGGTCTTATTGGTCCAAACTTCTTTTGTCCACGTTTATAATTAATCAAATGAAAAAAATATTACTCTTTTTGTTAGTGGCATTTGGCGGTTTTGCAAACGCACAGTATGTGGTGAATTATAAAAAGGTTGCAGATACTTATTTCGAAAATAAGGACTACTATGCAGCATCTACTTTTTATAAAAAAGCCTTAAAAATTACTGGAGATAGTACCCAGGCCATTTTACCGTACGGTATGGAAAGAAAATCAGCGACTGATGATAAAGTGATAGACGATTATGAAGGATCGATTTATAACCTTGCAGAATCTAGTAGGTTGTATAGAGAATTTAACGAGGCTGAAAAATATTATGCCATAGCGATCACCTTTACCAATACACGTTTTAGAAAGGCGCTATTTTATTATGCAGAAAGCTTAAGGGCAAATAAAAAATTTAACCTTGCTATCGATGCTTTTCAGCAGTTTATCCAAAAAAATCCTGGTGATGCTTTGGTAAAAGACGCCCAAAAGGAAATAGAATCGTGCAAATTTGCGATTGAAGAAATGCGTTTTCCACGCATGGTACAGGTTAAAAAAGTACCTGGTAATGTAAATGGTTTAGGCTCTAATTATGCGCCTGTTAAAATCAACAACGAGCTGTATTTTACTTCATCCCGTCCGGTTGCTGTAGGTAGTAAAAAAGACATGGTTAAAACAGCTGCCGGAGAAGTTCAGGTATCTACTAAAACCAATCCATTCCTTAATAATATTTATGCAGCTAAGGGCGAATTAACTTTGGCTGATATTGCAGTGAAAAAAATCGATATCAGTCTCCCTAAAAACATGGAAGTTGCTGCGGCTACTTTTACTCCTGATGGAAATACAGTGTACTTTACGGGCTGGAAGGATAAAGAAAAATATGCCATTTATTCTTCAAAAAAAACAGGTGATAAATGGGCAGACCCACTACCGGTTGGTTTACAGGTAAACAGTAAAGATTTTAATTCAACCCAACCATTTGTAACCAGCGACGGTAAATTCCTGCTTTTCTCATCTGATAGAAGCGGTGGTTATGGTAAGTACGATCTTTGGTATTGTACCGTTCGTGAAGATGGATCTTTAGGTCAGGCAGTGAACTTTGGCCCAACCATTAATACTGAAGATGATGAACGTGCACCATACTACAACCCATCAACCAAAAAGTTATTGTTCAGTACCGATGGTAGAGTAGGTTTTGGTGGTCTCGATTTCTTTGAATCAGAAGGTGATCTTGTGGATTGGACCAAGCCAAAAAATGCTGGTTATCCGTTTAACTCATCAAAAGATGATCTTTACTTCACTGCAACAGATGATAAGGGAACAAAGGGATATATCAGTTCTGATCGCGAATCATCATGCTGCTTAGAGGTATTTGAAGTGAAAAAAGAATACTTCTCAATCGCAGGTATTTTAACTGACTGTAAAACTAAATTGCCGTTAGCAGGGGCAAATGTAACGCTTACCAATGTAGAAGGTGCTCAGAAAATTACCACAGGTACTGATGGTATATATAAGTTTAAAGTAGATTCGAAAAGACCAATCAAATTGCTTTTTGCGAAAGATAATTATTTCGCAATTACTAAAAACTATCCTTACGAAGAATTGGCAAAAGCAGATACCTTGATTTATAAAGATTATTGCTTAAGTCCTTTCAAATTAGGTATCCCTATGGCTTTGGATAACGTTTATTATGAATTTAACAGTGCCGAATTAACTGAGCCTTCTAAAAAAGTGTTAGACTTCCTGATCCCGATTATGGAAGATAATCCAGAAATGGAAATCGAGTTGGGTTCTCATACCGATAACATTGGAACAGATGAGTATAACTTAGATCTATCGAACAGAAGAGCTAAATCTTGCACAGATTATTTAGAAAGTAAAGGAATTGCCGCTGCCAGAATGACTTCTAAAGGTTATGGAGAATCAATGCCGATTGCACCAAACGAAATCGTAGTGAAACGCAAGAAAAAAGATAATCCGGAAGGAAGAGCAAAAAACAGAAGAACAGAATTTAAAGTAACCAAAAAATAAAATACAATTAACGTCCCGGTAAGCCATCTTCCTAAAAGAAGATGGCTTTTTGGTTTATATTAAGTTGGTCGGGGATTTGTAACCAGACCTATGTGCCCCTGAATTTTAATGCAATATTAAAGGATTGTGCGTATGGAACTGCAAACTGAAACTGTCAATTGATAACTTTTTAAATTAATCTTTGTAATTTTCGCTCACCATTTAAATTCAATGAAACTTAATATCCAACCAACCGTAATTTTTAGAACACCTAAATTTTCATATCAATCTGAACTTGCAGATTGCTGGGAGGAATTAAAAGCGGCAATAGCAATATCTTCTGCAACATTTTACGAAACCATAAAAGAAGTAAAGGCAAACGAACTAAAGGATCTTCCACCTAAAGTTTATTTTACCATTTGGAAATATTTTAACCGTTCGAAATTCCGGTCAACACCATATGGTACTTTTGCCGGTTTTAGTTTGTTAAGCAATGCCATTAAATCATCAGAAAGTAGAATAGTAGTTGAAGAAACCCAAAAGGTACGCGAACTGGTTGATTGGCCTTATAAGAATAATATTCAATTGCCATTGGCAGAAGTACTGCGAAAGAACTGCCTCATATTTAGTAATAGCAGTTATTATTTAACACCAAACAGTATCCGGTATATAGCCTGTACCGATGGTGTTTTTGAACTGGCTGAGTTAGATCAAGACGACTTTGTAAAGCAAATATTAGCTGCTTGCTTAATACCGATTAGGCTTAACGATCTGGCAAAACAATTAAATTTAAATGACGCTGAAACCGAAAACCTGTTTGGCTTGCTGCAGGATATGCACGATTTACAGCTTATTTTCACCAATTACGATCCCAATATTATAGGGGATGATTATTTCGAACGTTTAGGGCTCACCGCTACGGCTGAGTTGCCAAAATATCTTATCGCGCAACGCACAGTTTTATCGGGCGGTATTAATGAACGTTTGTTTCAGGCTATTCCAGGTTTGATCAATATGCTCCATGGTGTGATGCCCGTAAAAGATCGTGATGCCCTTAGCCAGTTTCAGATCAGGTTTAAAAAGAAATTTGAAGATCAGGAAGTACCATTATTACTGGCACTGGATCCAGAAATGGGTGTAGGCTACGATGAGCTGGAACAAGCTGGTCAAAACAGCGAGTTTATCACACGTTTCAATACAAAGCCGCCGAAAAAAGCGGAGGTAGAAAATATTAAAACGGCGTTAAAAACCTTCCTGACGGAACAAAACTTCGAAAAAGGTAAAACTGTTTATCTGAATAAACTTACCTTAACGCCGAATCAGAAATTAGCGGCCTTACCCAATTCATTTAGCATGGTAATGTCTGTTCATAACGATTTGATTTTTATCGAACAGATAGGTGGAGCAACATCAAATGCATTAAGTGGAAGATTTACAATGGCAGCCGATGATGTAACACAATATGCCAAAGACATTGCGGGTGCAGAACAACAAGCAAACCCCGAGGTTCTATTTTTTGATGTGGCTTATATGGTAGAGGCCAACGTAGATAATGTAAACAGGCGAAAACTGATTTACGGGCATCAATTATCAATCTTAAATTTTGATACCTCATCATCGCCACTTGCCTTAAATGATATACAGATTTCAATTCGGGGCACAGAGATTATTCTTCGCTCTAAGCATTTAAATAAACGGCTCGTACCAAGAATGGCTTCTGCTTACAACTACATCCGTTCAGATCTTTCTGTATTTAGGTTACTGTGCGATTTGCAATATCAAGGCTTACAAACAAATCTTTCCTTTCCACTTGATACTGTTTTCCCTGATTTGGATTATTATCCAAGGTTACAATATCAAAATATAGTTTTAAGCAGTAATAAATGGAGAATTAAAAAAGAAGCCATTTTAGGTGCCGATCAAAAGCCGCTATCCGTTGCCAACTGTAGGTCATACCTGAAAAATTTAGGCGTTAGCGAATATTTTAAAGCAGGTATATCCGATCAAACATTATGCTTTGCACTACAAAATGACGATGATATAAATGCTTTTCTGCAATACCTGCAAAAACAGGGAAGTACTTACATAGAAGAAATGTTCCTGCCAGAAAACAGTATTGTGGTTGATGAAGCAACTAAACCCTATTTAGCTCAGTTTGTTTTAAGTATAGGTCATGGCGAACAAATTTATCGTGGTTTGGCTAAAACATCGGCAAATGCTGAGGTAACACGATTTTTCCTGCTGGGTAAAGAATGGTTGTATTTCGAAATATATTGCCACCAGCAACGCGGTGATCAGATTTTGACAGAAGTAATTGCACCCTTCATATCCACTCATACTGATCAGGTCAAATCGTGGTTTTTTATCCGCTACAATGAAAATGGAAACCACATCAGGTTTAGGGCTCAGCTAAACAATCCAGGGGATGGGCAGCTGTTAACATCAAAACTCATGGATGATCTGGAGTTGTTTTTAAATTCAGGTTTGGTGTCTGATGTACAGATTAAAACCTATAAACGTGAGTTAGAGCGTTATGGCAGCAACATGATCGAAGATGTTGAGCAGCATTTTGCTGTAGATAGTGAATTTGTATTATCGCTTTTACAAACTCAGACTGATGATTTCAACAAATATAAATTATGTAGTCTTTTGATTTCAAACATTATCGGGTCTAACATTATAGATAAGCTAGCCATCAATAAGACTGTGAGAATAATGTCTGATAGCTTTAATGAGGAACATCGATTAGATGCTGCTGATTTTAAACAATTAAACAGTCATTATCAGGAGTTTCGTAAAACAGAGTGGACGGCCTTAACAACCGCGCAGGAGCAGGCGTTCAATAAGTTTTCGGATTCGTTTATCAAAATTCTTAAACAATGTGCTCCTGAAAACGCATTAAAATTATTAACCGATTTAATGCATATGCACGTAAACAGACTTTTCAGCAAAGATCAGCGGACACATGAAATGGTTATGTATTATTTTCTGCTAAAAGATATCCAGCGTCAAAATGCAATGAAAGCTTAACGGTTTAACCTGGCCAAGGGGTTAACAACAGTTACATTTATTTCAGTAATATACCGGTTAAGCGGGTCTTTGTAATACCGGAATACATAATCATTGCCATAAAAATTACTAAGGCGCTTGCTAATATTGTCAATCCCAACATGATGGCTTTCTGCCTGTTTGCCCTTATTATCATTAATCATGTTTATGGTACGGATATTAAGATTGTCATTTTGGTAAGCAATTTTAATAAGGGCCTGTTGAGTAGAGTGTGAAACATTTCCATGCTTAAATATGTTTTCAACCAAAGTTAATAAGATAAGCGGTGGAAATCTTAATCCGAACATATCGCCCGTTACCTCAAGTTCCAGATTAATTGTATTAGCCGTTCGGAGTTTATGGAGATTGATCAGGTGTTCAATTTGCTCAATTTCTTCACTTAGTGGAACCATTTCTGATGCTTCAGGACGTTTTAGTGCATAACGCATCATTTCGGCCAGATTCATAATTGCATCTGCCGCCATGGGTGCCTTTTTGCGGGCGTCGTTATAAATAAAGTTTAAAGTGTTAAATAGAAAGTGCGGATTGATCTGGCTCCGTAGATAATTGTTTTGCGATTGCACCAGGTTGTTCTCTAGTGCCTGTTTCTCTATCTGGGTAACCAGGTTTTGTCTTTCAAGCGCTTCTACCTTCTTTTGATCCTGAAATGATTTGATGATATAAACATAGCCCGTAGAATAACCAACAAATAATATTGAACGATAGATGCAAGGTAATATGAACTCCCGATCAAAGGATCTTGATGGATTTTCTTCAATTAAACCTATTTTTTCAAATAAGATAATAAGAAGAAATGTAGAAACTACGTATGCAAAAATCATAACAACAAGAAGTGCCGTAATCTTCAAAATTTTTATGGGATTAGATCCCGTATTTATCATTTTTTTTAGTAAAAAACCATAGGTGTAAAATGTTAAAATATTAACAATGTAAACCAGTAGATAAGCTCCGGGTTCTCTGAAACTACGCGTTGCTAAACCAAGAATAAATACCTCATAAATGATGTAAAGACTCCATACCAATAAGTGAAACTTGTACTTTTCGTAGAATTTTTTTATATGTAAAAAGTTCATTTTTTTCTTTTTAATCTATTGAAATAGGGTTTTTATCTTACAAAAGTAGGTGTTTGTGTAAAAAAGTGGCTGGGTCTGATTTTGAGGTGCATCTTTACAGAAAATTAATAATAACGATAACAATAAGAATTTAAATACAATATATTATGAAAACTCAACACACAAATACTTCAGCTAAACTTTCTAAAAAAACTGTTTTTGTTTATAAAAACATCAAAGCTCAAAACAACTATCAAACTAACCCAACAGGAGATCAAAGTCACACAGTAATGACAAGTTTCATCATGGAATTTTAATTTCATAATTAATTTATTTTAATAAGTTATCCTCATATTTAATAATTATACTATGAAAACTCAAAATACTCCGAAACTTTCTAAAAAAACTGTTTTTGTTTATAAAAACATCAAAGTTCAAAACAACTATCAAACTAATCCAACAGGAGATCAAAGCCATACGGTAATGACAAGTTTCATTATGGAATTTTAGTCTCCGAACTAATCTACTATCTAAAATGAGAGAAAGGATGTGGTTCTAATTACTGGTTCCGGTTCGATTTAAGTAAACTGCTCTGTACATAGGCGAAGAAAGTTTCTTTATAACCTTCACCAATTTGGATCATTTCATTATTTACCAAACGGATTATATTTCCATCTACTTTTTTAATTGCCGCTTTAGCAACAATGTTCGATTTATTAACACGGATAAATGCGTGGTTTTCTAAGGCCTTTTCAATTTCCTTGAGTGTTAGGTAGGTAGTGTGGGTTTCAGATTTAGTAATAATCTGTATATAATTCTGTAGCGCTTTGATGTAAAGTATTTCATCAATGGCGATGTTAGAAAAAGCATATTTATGGTCGCCTTTTATATAAAGGGCAGCCACCTGATCAGCTTCTTTCGTACTAACCTTGGTATTATTTGCTTCCTTTTTTAAAATCCGATCAATACCTAGTGCAAATTTTGCAAAGGAAATGGGTTTTAATAAGTACTGATCTGATTGTACATCAAATGCCTGCAGGGCATAATCAGGATGAGCAGTAGTGAAAATCAAATATTTTGCTTTTTCTCTGATATTTTTAGCCAGTTCCAATCCATTGATTCCTGGCATATCAATATCCATAAACAATAAATCAATTTCGTCCTCAATACTGATCTCAGTAAGTGCTTGGACAGGGCTGGTAAAAGTTTTAAAAACTGTTAAACCAGGCATTTCTGCAATGTGGTCAGTTAACACTTCAATTGCATGTTGCTCGTCGTCTATAACAACGCATTTTAGATTCATGAGTATAAATATGTTTGTTTATTTGATTTGAATGCAAGTTAAATAAAAATGAATTGAATTAACAAATGCACTAAAAAAAACTTATCCCAGGTTTCGTCTAAAAAAAACACAGGTTTCGTGTAATATTCTGGGTGGTTGATGTAAAAAAATTAGCTAGCCCCCTTCTTTTTATAATCTTTATACTGTTTGCCAAAAACAAAATAATTAGTAGTGAAAACTATTAATTGTAAAAAACATCTGCCTGCCCAATCTTGTGTAGCCTGTAGATAATAAAATTAAAAACAGGCCATACAATACTGGGTTAAAGATCATTAAAAACCAAAAAACAAAAGTACCGAAAAGCAAAGAAACATTCCCCTACATCTACCAAGCCTCCACATGAAACACAACGAATACGAGTATTTACTTAATAAAATCTACTACAAGGGGATTCTGAAAAATCAAGGAATCAACGCAGATATGTACCAGAGAATGCAAAATGAATATAGCAATCTTGATGGACAAAACCTTGTTAAGGGCCAGTTAGATGGCGAATACGCATTCAGAAAATCTTTCCTGGTTGTACGTAACTACGTTCAGCAGGCAATAAAAGATGGTATGAAAAGTTTTCAATTCACCATGCGGGCAAATGATATCAATAAATTGACTTATATGATTGATATGTTAAACAGAAATTTTTTTGATAAACAAAGTTTAGATCAAATTATTATTACTGCAAACTCGGTATTTAATCAATACAATTTAAAAAACTAACTACCTAAAATAGATAACATCATGGAATTGAAAGACGAAATCGGGCAGTTTGCCGTAAGAATTAAGAAAATGCTTCCACAGGTTCAATCTGAAGATTTAACCAGGAATGCGTTAGTTATGCCTTTTATCCAAATCTTAGGATTTGATCCTTCTGAGGTTCAATCTGAAGCTGTTCTAGACTTCGGGGTTAAAAAAAGTAAAAAAGTTGATTACACCATTATGAAAGATGGCGAACCAACAATTTTGGTAGAATGTAAACACCATGCTGAAAATTTAGATATCCATGATTCACGCTTATCTAAGTATTTCCGTAAAACAAAAGCTAAATATGGTTTATTAACCAATGGTTTGGTATACCGCTTTTACACAGAGAAAATGGTGAGATCAAAGAAAAATCAAGAGCCATTGTTCGAATTTAAAATAACTGATACTAAAGCGGCTACGATTGCCAAAATGATCGAAGATCATAAAGATTACTTCAATGTAGATCAAAAGCAAGCACCAATAGCAAGCTAAACAATATTAATTTTAATCTAAGAGTTCCCGAAAATTCTTACCTAAGAGTCTTGATCTGATCAAGACTTTTTTTTATGCCCCTCGCAAAAGAAAAGGGGAGAAACCGATCCGATTTCTCCCCTTTAAATTATAACAGAATTTCCAGATTAAATTAATTCTACACTTCTGCTTACAAAAGCTGTTAATTCTGCACCAGTTAACATACCTTGTGCTAAAAGTGCTAAATCTACCGCTTGTTTAGCCAGGTTACGCTGCTCTTCTCCTTCAGCTTTTAAAATTTTACTTACCAATTTATGGTTTCCATTAATGGCAACCTTATAGTTGTCTGGCATTTGGCCATAAAAGCCCATTCCGCCACCCATTGCAGCCATATCTTTCATCCGGCGCATAAATTCATCCATCGTAATGGTAACTGGTAATTCTTCAGGATGTAAAGCCACAATTTCTACATGCATACCTGGTTTGGTAATGGCTTTTTCAAAAATAGCAGTTACTTCTTTTACCTGATCTTCTGTTAAAACATGCTCGTTCTGCTCATCTTTCTCAATTAATTTATCGGCGACACTCGAGTCAACACGTTTGATTGATGTTTTCTCTAGTTTTTGCTCCAATTGATTAATAAAGTGATTGTCGATTGGCGAATCCAATACTAAAACATCGTAATCTTTTTTATTGGCCGATTGGATAAATGCATCTTGTTTAGCAGCGTCATTGGTATATAAATAAACCACCGTGCCGTTTTTATCAGTTTGTAATGCGGTTACCTTCTCCTTATATTCAGGGAGTGTGAAAAGCTCATTTTTAGTGTTTCCAACTAAAGCAAAATCTTTGGTTTTATCATAAAACTTCTCTTCACTGATCATCCCGTATTTTACAAAAAGACCAATATCTTTCCATTTATCTTCATAAGCTTTACGGTCTTTAGCAAATAATTCACCTAATTTATCAGCAACCTTTTTAGTAATGTAGTTGTTGATCTTTTTAACGTTGCTGTCGGCCTGTAAGAAACTACGCGATACATTTAACGGAATGTCCGGAGAGTCGATTACACCGTGCAATAACATCAAAAACTCAGGAACAATATCTTTAACTTCATCGGTAATAAATACCTGGCGAGAGTACAATTTAATTTTGTTGCGCTGCATTTCGAAATCGTTTTTCAATTTAGGGAAATACAGTACGCCTGTTAAATTAAAAGGATAATCAACATTTAAGTGGATCCAGAATAATGGTTCTTCACTAAATGGATATAATTCGCGGTAAAAGCTTAAATAATCCTCGTCTGACAAATCTGCAGGAGCTTTTGTCCAGATCGGGTTGGTGGTGTTGATGATGTTATCAACCTCAACATCGTTATACTTTGCTTTACCTTCTTCATCTACGCCATCTTCAACCGATTCTGTTTTAGTACCAAACTTAATTGGAACAGGTAAAAATTTAGCGTATTTATCAAGAATTTCCTGCAGTTTACTTTCTTCCAAAAACTCTTCCGAGTCTTTGTTTACATGGAGGATAATATCAGTGCCACGTGTAGTTTTAGTGCCTTCAGTAATTTCAAATTCCGTACTGCCATCGCAAACCCAACGTGCAGGTTCAGCGCCATCCTGGTATGATAATGTTTGAATCTCAACTAAATCTGCAACCATAAAGGCCGAGTAGAAACCTAAACCGAATTTACCGATGATTTCATTGGCATCTTTAGCATCTTTAAATTTCTCTACAAACTCACTTGCGCCAGAAAAGGCAACCTGGTTAATGTATTTTTTAATCTCTTCCGCAGTCATCCCCAAACCATTATCGCTAATGGTAATGGTTTTTGCATCCTTATCAACCGCAACTTGCACCAATGGTTGACCAACTTCGCCATTAAACTGACCTAATGAACCTAGTCTTTTAATTTTCTGGACTGCATCTACTGCGTTAGAAACCAACTCACGAAGAAAAATTTCGTTATCAGAGTATAAAAACTTCTTAATTATCGGGAAGATATTCTCGGTATGTATGGAGATATTTCCTTTTTCTTGTATGCTCATATGTAAATAAATTGTTTAATCTATATCCTGCATAACAAGGGCTGTTCCAAAAGAATTTGTTTGCCAAAATGACAGCCGCGTGAGTCATCATTGCGAAGCCAATTTCTGATCCATACGCTGTGTCTCACGGGCCACTGGTTGTTTTTATTATTAGACAGTTTAAATAATGATTTGAAAAGCAAAGCCAGTACATCAATTAGTGTTAGTCCCGCTGTACCTGCTGCCCCGATGAAAACCTGTAAAACAAGCAAGTACATAATAGTATAATAAAAAAGCAGTGCTTAATCGGGGGCATTCGTGCCATCGGGTTTAGATCAGGTAGTACCGTGCCAGTAGGAGGGGTTTCCACGCATAGCGTCTATTCCATAGTCTGTATTTCCACTATGTTGTTAAAGTTTAATATAGTCGTTGTCTGTCTGAGCGGAGTCGAAGACCTTTTTTCCTCACGTAGCTAATTCGGTTCCATGGTCTGTGTCTCACTGACCACTAGTTGCTTTAATTACACAGTTATAATAATTTGGAAAGCAAAGTCAGTATTTCAATTAATGTTCGTCCCGCTGTACCTGCTGCCGATTGAAGGATCGGGCATTCGTGCCATCGGGTTTAGATCAGGTTGTGCTGTGCCAGTAGGAGGGGTTTCCACTCATAGCGCCTATTCCATAGCCTGTATTTCAATTCCGTGGTCTGTGTCCTCACAGACCACCGCTAATATTTTACCAAGCAAAGATTTTAACCTTGCTTCACTGGTAATATGATGTTGTTTTAAGATAGATTTTTATAAAAATAAAAGCCAAGAAGATTTAAAAATCCTCTTGGCTAAATATTTTAATGTTGGATTAACTTAATTTAAAAGAAAACTTGGTTTATCTTCTTCCAGTGAAAGAATTTTACTGATCTTTTTAAGCAATACATCCATTTGGAATGGTTTTGATAAGAAATCGTCCTGACCGTAGTTTAAGGTCGTAAAATCTTTTGGATCGTATAAACCAGAAATCAGTAAAATTGGAATTTTCGAGGTACTTTCAATTGATTTTAACTGCTCGCAAAGCACACGCCCATCGATATGCCCGAGAGAAATATCCAGTAAGATTAAATCAGGACTAAATTTTTCAATCCTGTTAAAGATTTCTTCACCATCATTTAGTGCCGAAACTTTAAATCCTCCGATTTCCAGTATTAATTGTATGGTTTCTAAAACCTCAATATCATCGTCTACTACCAGTATTCTCTTCATATGTGTTAGCATTTATATGCCGTTAAAAAATATAACAAAAGTTTATGTTGTTATGTTTACAATCTTAAGGATATTTTAACAATAAATTTATAGTAGCTAAAAATTAGACTTCGATTTTAACTCGCTTGTTGTACGATGCCTTCTTTATTTAAGATAAAATTAAATAACTCTTCGATAGGTTTCTGTAGTATTTTTCCAGGTTCAATGCCGTTTTCTAATAACACCGAAATTAATGTTTCCTGGTAATAATAAGCTATGGAGCCCACAAAATGGCATGGAACGTTTTTATGTTTAGGATAATCTTTAACATTCGTATCTACAAATTCCTGAAAGCCAGTTCTTAAAATATCCTGAATAAAGGGATGGTCTGTATGGCTGGCCATGAAACGGCTAAAACCTGCTAAATAGATATTAGGGAAAGGTTTTTGATATACATTGGTAATAATCTGTTCTTTTTCTGCCGGGAAAGATTTTTTAAATTCTGCCGCTAAGTTGGATGGCATTTTATTGTACATGTAGCTTAAAAGCACTTTTTTTCCAAAAAAAGTACCAGAACCTTCATCGCCAAGTACATAGCCTAAGCCATGGTGGCCATCGTGAATTTTCTTTCCATCGAAATAACAGATATTCGATCCGGTGCCTAAAATACAGTTTAAGCCTTCGGCATTTCCGCATGTAGCATATACCGAGCCCAGAAGATCGTGATCTACTGAAATAAAAGCATTGCCAAACACAGCTGACAGGCCATTTGAGACTACTTCATGTTTGTCGGGTGAAGAACAACCCGCTCCAAAAAAGTAGATTTCTTTTACCTCACTCGCATATTGTAATAAGGGTTCATTTTTAGAAATCAACTTGGTAATTTCTTGCTCACTTAAGAAATAAGGGTTTATTCCAGGAGTGTTAAATTTAATGGTTTCGCCATTATGATAGCCCATCCAATCGGTTTTTGATGAGCCACTATCTGCAACAAGTATCATGGGACTAAATATAAAAATTAATTAGATAAATTTATATTTCCACTGATTTCTTTCAGTGTTGTTTCGGCAATTTTGGCCTGATATTGCATTTCGATGAAACGGTTCTGTGCATCTATCGCATTTCGTTGTGCTTCTCTTAACTCTAAAGGAGCTATGCTGCCCAAACGGTATTTTGCCAAAGTAATATCCAGGTTTTCTTTTGCAATATCTACATTTCGTTGCTCTAATTTAATCAGATCAAGGTAGGTGCTGTAATTTTGATAGGCGGTAAGCAACTGTGCGTTTACATCAAGTTTGGTTTTGTTTAAATTCAGGATAGAATTGTCGATCTCGATCTTTGCATTGCGTTCTTGCTGACGCTGTAAAAAGCCATTAAATAAGTTAAGGCTTGCCGTAACCCCATAAGTGAATCCGTTTGCAGCAAACTTTTGGTTAAAGCCCGTAGGGCTGGTACTGTTCGCCCTGCTGTATCCGGAGTTTAAGCTGATAGAAGGATATCTTGCCCCACGTACTGATTTTAAGGTCAGGGAAGCGATCCGCTGATTGATGAAGGCGTTTTGTACATTCGGGTTCTGCTGCTCGGCCATTTCGGCCATTTTGCTAAAGAGGATACCTTTGTCTACACCAATGTTATTAACAACAGAAAACGAAGTGCCTATATCTCTTACCATCAGTTGGTTTAATCGAACTTTAGCTACCTGTAAGGCATTTTTAGTTTGTAGGTAATTTGAAGTATCGGTATTATAATCAACCTGTGCGGTTAATACATCCAGTTTAGAACCACGGCCAAGCTGCAGTTTTGTTTTGGCAATATTGGTGCGTAATACCGAAACATCCATAGCACTATCAGCTGCTATAACCAATTGCTGCTGTCTTACAATATCATAATAGGCGGTAATTACATCGGCTACAGTGGTTAAAATGGTTAAGCGTGCAGTTAATTCACCCTGTTTTTGCAGCTCTTTTAAGCGGTCGTAATTGGCGAACATACTAAAACCATCAAAAATGGTCCAGTTTAAATCGGCTCCATAACTGTTATTGGTACTTTTTGCTCCTGTAATTACCCGGTCAGGACCAGTCGCGGGAGTTTGGCGGGTGTTCTGGATACTTCCACCATTGGTATAACTTCCAGTTAAATTGGGCAGCATACCCGCATTGCCGATATTGGCATTGTTCTTTGCCATATCGATCTGGTTTTTACTGATTTTAATGTCGTAATTATTCTGTAAAGCAATGGTAAGGGCTTCCTGCAAGCTCAGCTGTTCTTGTGCAAAGCCCGAAAGGGATAAGCTTAGCAGTAGGATAAATATTTTTAATTTCTTGCTCATCTTATTCTTCTATATGTAAAGCTTCCTGTTCAAAACGATGGGCTTCTTTCAACTCTTTATTCGGTTTGTATGGTTTAGCCCAGTAAGAGTAAATGGCTGGGATTACAAATAAGGTTAAAACCAAAGAGAATAAGGTACCGCCAACAATTACGGTTCCCATACTCATTCTACTTTTTGCGGCAGCTCCTAAAGCCAATGCAATAGGTAGGGCACCAATGGCAATGGCCAAACTGGTCATTAAAATTGGGCGCAAACGCGAAACAGCAGCTTCACGAATGGCTTCGGGGATTGGAATACCTTTTTCTTTTAACTGGTTAGCAAACTCAACAATTAAAATACCATTTTTAGTTACCAGACCAATAAGCATAATGGTACCAATCTGGCTAAAGATATTCCAGCTTTGGCCACATAACCATAACGATAAAAATGCACCTGCAACCGCCATAGGTACGGTTAAAATGATAATAATCGGATCTTTGAAGCTCTCAAACTGCGCTGAAAGAATTAAATAAACCAATAGGAGGGCCAGGCCGAATGCAAAGAAGGTATTTGAAGAACTTTCTTGAAAATCCCGCGATTCTCCACTTAAATCAGTAGAGAAAGTTTCATCTAATACTTTTTTAGAAATGGCGTCCATGGCATCAATACCTTCACCAATACTTTTACCCGGTGCTAAACCCGCCGAAACAGTTGCTGCGATAAAACGGTTGTTCCTGTACAGTTGTGGCGGACTACTTTCTTCTTTAGCAGTAACCACATTGTCGAGCTGAACCAATTCGCCCTTATCATTACGTACGTAAACCGAGCTCAAATCTAATGGATCTTTCCGATCTCCACGATCGAACTGGCCAATTACCTGGTATTGTTTTCCATTCATAAAGAAATACGAGAACCTTTGACCACTTAAACCTAAATTTAAGGTTTGGGCAATAGCAGATATGGAAACGCCTAAATTTTTGGCTTTATCCCTGTCGATGGTTAAATTAATTTCAGGCTTGTTAAATTTCAGGTTCACATCCGAAACGGTGAATGTTGGGTCTTTCGATACGGCATCCATAAACAAAGGAATTTTCTCCCTTAATTTTTCGAAATTTTGTGCCTGGATGATATAACTGATCGGTAACCCTCCACGGCGACCAACTGAGATCGTTGGTTGTTGATTTACAATGGTTTTGCCCTCGGTATATTTCTTTGTAATGCGGGTAAGCATATCTGCAATGTCTTTTTGCGAACGCTCACGATCTTCAGGATCAGTTAAACCCATCCTTACAAAACCAGAGTTTACCGAGCCTGAGCCACCAAAACCTGGCGAGGTAATGGTAATGTTCACATTTTTTTCGGGAACAGAATCGAGAACCAATTGGTTCAGTTTCATTATAAACTTATCCGTATAGGTAAAAGATGCACCCTCTGGAGTAGTCGCATTAATGTTTATCGCACTTCTATCATCATACGGAGCGGTTTCTTTTGGTAAAATCTTCCAGAATAAGAAAATTAAGCCCATACAAACCAAAATGATTGGAACGGATAACCATCTTTTATCCAAAAATTTATTCAGGTTCGATTCGTAGGCATCATTTAATTTTACAAAATAGGGTTCGGTCCAATTGTAAAACCTGGATGGTTTATGTCCTCCTTTTTTCATCAGGTAGGCATTTAACATTGGTGTTAAAGTAAGCGATACAAAGGCCGAGACCAATACTGCTGCACCAATTACCACTCCGAACTCTCTAAACAAGCGGCCAACAAATCCCTGCAAGAAAATTACCGGTAAGAATACCGCTGCAAGGGTAATGGAGATCGAAATTACAGCAAAAAAGATTTCGTTCGATCCTTTTATGGCTGCCTCGAAAGGCGACATCCCTTCTTCTACCTTTTTAAAGATATTTTCGGTAACCACAATACCATCATCTACCACCAATCCCGTAGCGAGTACAATGGCCAGCAAGCTCAATACGTTAATTGAAAATCCGAAGGCGTACATGATAAAGAAAGTGAAAATCAATGATACCGGAATATCGATCAATGGTCTAAAGGCAATAGCCCAATCTCTAAAGAAAAGGTAAATGATCAAAATTACCAGTACCAATGATAAACCAATGGTCTCGGCAACTTCGGTTACCGAACGTTTGATAAATAGCGTATTGTCTAATGCAACTTTTAGCTTAATGTCTTGAGGGATATCGGCTTTTAACTTGTCAAAACGCTTGTAAAATTCTTTACTGATATCGAGGTAATTGGCTCCTGGCTGAGGGATAATGGCGATGGCCACCATCGGTCTGCCCGATTCGCGGAGAATGGTTTCCTCGTTTTCAGGCCCTAAAACGGCATAACCTACATCTTTTAATTTGATTACCTGGTTGCTATCTGTTTTCAGGATCAAGTTGTTAAACTCGCTTTCGTTGGTCAGTTTTCCTAAAGTTTTAACCGTTAGTTCGGTAGTAGCTCCAGTGATTTTTCCTGATGGAAGCTCTACGTTTTCATTATCTAAAGCGGTAACAATATCTTGTGAAGTTAAGCCGTACGCACTTAGTTTATTCGGATCCATCCAAATACGCATGGCATATTTCCTTTGCCCCTGGATCTGTACGCTACTTACACCCGGAATGGTTTGGATACGATCAGCAATTACGTTTTCAGCGAAATCACTTAACTCCAGTGTATTACGTTTATCGCTCTGGATGGTCATTGATAAAATCGGGTCAGAGTTTGCATCGGCCTTACTTACTACCGGTAAACCGTCAATATCTTTAGGTAAGGTACGGGCAGCCTGCGATACTTTATCACGCACATCATTCGCGGCTTCTTCTATATTTTTATCGAGGTTAAACTCTATGGTGATATTGCTTGTTCCCTGGTTGCTTGATGAAGAAATATTTCGGATACCATCAATTGAATTGATCGATTTTTCTAAAGGTTCGGTAATTTGTGATTCGATAATATCTGAGTTGGCACCAGGATAGGAAGTCCTTACCGAAACCACTGTTGGATCGATAGATGGATACTCGCGCACACCCAAAAAGGTATAGCCGATTATCCCGAAAAGGACAATCAATAAGTTCATCACAATGGCCAGAACCGGTCTTTTTATACTCGTGGTTGAGATGCTCATAATTATTGTTTAACCAAATGAACTTTTACAGGAGCATCTTTTTTTAGCGCCATCGATCCGGTAGTTAACACCGTATCGCCAGCTTTTAATCCCGAGGTAATTACAATATTTTCATCGGTACGCGTACCAGCTTCTACTTTAACCTCTTGTGCTTTTCCATCTTTTTGGATATAAACAATCTTACCTTTTAAAACAGGAACAACTGCTTCGTTAGGGATAAGAATAGCATTTTGAAGGGTGTTTAAAGCCAGTTTAATTTTTGCGAACGAGCCAGGTAATAAAAGATTATCGGTATTTGGAGCCAGAGCCCTGATCTGTAATGTTCTGGTTGCAGCGTTAATGCCAGGTTCGATAGCATAAACCTTTCCTTTATTCTCTTTAGAAGAACCATCAGTAGTAAAAGTAATTTCCGAATTCAGTTTAATCTGCCCAGCATATTTTTCAGGAACGGAAAATGTAATTTTAACCGGGTTCGTGCTCACCAAATTGGCAATTACGGTGGCCGGTGTTAAATATGTTCCAGCAGAAATACTACGTAAACCCACTCTACCTGTAAAAGGTGCGCGGATGGTCGTTTTAGCCAGTTGTGCCCTGATTAATTGTGCCTGCGCCTGCAACGATTTTAAGTCGGCTAGTGCTGTATCATATTCTTCCTGACTGATTGCTCCTTTGGCCAAAAGCTGTTTTGCCCGGTTCTCGTTTGTGCCCGAAAGTTTTTGCTTGGTTAGGGCATCCTGTAATTGTGCCTGGATATCTCTGTCGTTTACTTTTACCAGTACACTTCCTTTCGATACTGTTGTACCTTCTTGAAAATAGATACCTGTAACCAATCCTGATACTTCACTTTTTAATACAACAGATTCGTTTGCATCAATAGCACCAGTTACCTCCAGATCATTATCAAACGATACCGGTTTTACTATGATTCCGTCAACTACCAATGGTGCAGATGCGCCTCCTTTGCCACCAGCTTTACCTTTTCCTGCCCCGGCAGATGCTCCGCCTTTCCCTTCGAGTTTTTTATTTGCATTAATTCTGTAATAGACCAAATAAGCCAAGCCTATAGCTAAAACAGCATAGATAATATACCTTTTCTTCATGTTTCTTTTTGTGTCGTGCGCCTTCCGAACATTAAAATAAGATTAATATTCCAGAATTAGAGCGTAAAAATATTCAAATAGTTTAGTCCTAAATTTGTTGTATTAAGGATGTTACAGCTTTTCAGTTTGGAGTTGGCAGTTTTCAGTTTGGAGTGAATCTGCCTGAAAATACAATATAATTAGCCTTTATATCACCATAACCAAGTTAGAGATGAGAAAGCCAATCGATTTTTAGGGTTATATTGGCTAAAAAACCACTAACCATTAGTCATGAACCAATCTGACGGAAACAACTATTTTACACCACATTTAGCTATTTTGTTCCAAAACCCCGGCAATAAATCTAAATTTGCAACAAAACACAGTCAATATCAATATGTTTAACAAAAAATCAATTTTAAGTTTAGTTTTACTACTAACGTGTATTATGGCAGCGAAGGCGCAGGTAAAAATAGGCTTTGAGGTTTCTTTTAAAGAACCACAGGCACACTATGCTGAAGTTCAGATGAATATTTCTGGCTTGGCAAAAGATTATGTAGATGTAAAAATGCCTGTTTGGACACCAGGTTCTTATTTGGTTCGTGAGTTTGAAAAAAGTGTAGAAGAATTTAAGGCTACTGCAGCAGGTAAAACCGTAAAATTTGAAAAAGTAAGGAAAAACACCTGGAGAATTTTCTCTGCCAAGGCTGCCAATATCCAGATCAATTACCGTGTTTATGCATTCGAAATCTCGGTACGTACGCCTTTTATCGACGAATCTCATGCATTCTTATCTCCAACAGGGATTTTTATGCATCCTGATGGCATGATCAAATCGCCAAGTACTGTAAAAATTATTCCCTTTAATACCTGGAGTAAAGTTTCTACTGGTTTAACGCCTGTTGCCGGAGCGCAATTCACCTATAAAGCTAGCGATTTTGATATTCTTTACGATAGCCCTATTGAAGTGGGTAATCAGGATGTTTTCGAATTTACAGCTTCTGGCGTTCGTCACGAAGTAGCCATGTATGGCGGTAGTAATTACGATAAAGAGAAACTAAAAGTAGATATGGCTAAAATTGTAGAAAAAGAAACTGCAGTTTATGGCGAAAATCCCAATAAATATTACCTCTTCATTGTTCATAATTTCTTAAAAGGTGGGGGCGGTTTAGAGCATTTAAACTCTACCACTTTAGGTGCTACAAGAAATGCTTACAATACTGTAGAAGGTTATAAAGGCTTTTTAGGACTGGTAGCACATGAGTATCACCACCTTTGGAATGTTAAGCGTTTACGTCCGGTAGCATTAGGCCCTTTTGATTATGACAACGAAAACTACACGACCAATCTTTGGGTAGCAGAAGGATTTACTTCGTATTACGAAAATAAATACTTGCACAGAGCAGGTTTTACCGATGTAAACGAATTTTTGAAAGATCTGGCTGGCGGCGTGGCTACAGTTTTAAATACCCCTGGTGCTAAATATCAGTCGGCTGCTTCATCTAGTTATGATGCATGGATTATTGGCTACCGCCCGAATGAAAATTCAAAAAACAATTCCATCTCTTACTATAATAAAGGAGAAGTGATCGGTATTTTGATGGATCTCGAAATCATCAATGCCACCAAAGGTGCTAAAAGTTTAGATGATGTAATGAAAGCCATGTATCTGCAGTGCAAAACCTTAAAACGTGGTTATACCGATGCAGAGTTTAAAGCAATGGTTGAAAAAATATCAGGAATCAGCTTTACTAACTTTTGGGCGAAATATGTAAACGGTGTAGATGATGTAGACTATGTAAAATATTTCGCATATGCCGGTGTTGATGTTTCTACAGAAAATGCAACACCTGGTAAACCGGTTAGTGGCGCAGCAGTTCAATTGGCTACTAAAGGGCTAGAAGTAACTTCGGTTACCAGAAACTCAGCAGCTTGGGTAAGTGGTTTAAATGTTAACGATGTAATTGTACTGATTGATGGCTTATCATTAAGTGATGCACTGAAAAATGTGAAATTAAAAGAACCGAAATTTTCGCTGGATATTTTACCTGCCGTTGCTGATAAAAAAATTGGCGATCAGCTAACAGTTAAAGTAATCCGCGATGGGATTGAAAAAGAAATTTCTTTAAGCTTGAAAGAAAATCCAAGTGTACGCTTAAAGGCAACTGTAAACGAAAATGCAACACCAGCTCAAAAAGCAGTGTTAAAAAAATGGACAGGCATTTAGGCAGTTCGCAGTTAAAAGTTTTCAATTTGCAGTTAATATTTAAAAGTTCATAAAAAGATCCCGTAATAAATCTTACGGGATCTTTTTATTTAAGATATTTATTCAGTTACAAACCAGTATATGATAAAACATTTAGGATTTATACTATGTCTTTTAAGCTTTTCTTTTTTAAAGGATAAGCAAGGTTTTGTACAGCAAACTTCTTGTAAGGGCTATTACGATAAAGAATTGCACCTATTCGTGTATACAGATGTTGATGAAATGCCCGAATTCCCTGGAGGAATTGCTAACTTTTATAAGTTTATCTCTAAAGTACCATTAAAAGGAACAGATAAAGAGCCCTTGCAATCAGTTGTTTTTCCAACTTTTGTAATTGATGGTACTGGCCATGTTAAAAACATAGGCATTTATCAGAAAGTGGCTAAAAATTATACACAATTGGATCGTAACATGATAGAATTATTAAAGGCCTGTCCGAAATGGGAACCCGCACAGTGTAACCATAAAAAAGTAGCAATGAGCTATCGGACACGGGTTACTTTGTGTTATACTAATTAGGATATTAAATCCTAATTGGAACCTGTTTATATAAAAAAATCCCGTAAGATTAATTTCTTACGGGATTTTTTTATGCCTTTATACTTTAGCTTAGTCTTTCAGCGCTCAGCGCCAAACGCCCTCCGCTTAAAAAGTATATCTAAAGCCTAGGCCAAATCTTCCAGCGTTAAAATCACTATCGTTGTCGCCAATGTAAAGTCTTGGTCTCCAGTCTAAAGCTAATGCCAATGGTGCGCCAGAGAATTTATAATCTAAACCAACCATCGGAACAAGGTAAAAACTAGAACCACCATCATACAATTGAATCGACGGACCACCACCTAAATACCAGTCTAAACCTTTTGCACCCGGGATAGATGAATTGTATTGAAGAAATCCCTGGATAATAGTAGAGTTTCCACCAAATAAAACTTCACCTTGAAGAGCGGCTTTAGGGCTAAAGTGATGCCTAACTGAAGGACCAACCAATGTAGCACCATCACCAAAGTCAATACCTAAACCTAGTCCGGTTTTATAGTTTTGAGCTTTAACGTTTGTTGTAGTAAGGGCAAACAATGCAATGCATCCTAAAATTGTAAATAACTTTTTCATAATTTAAATGTTTTGTAAATAATTATCTGCCTAACAACTTTAATGCCGTTTATGTTTTTTTGGTAAAAATCCACAAGGATAAAAAACAATGCTTGCATAGTAATTTTGTAATCACTAAGTTTATTTAATATTTTTTTACGAAAAGTAAATACAGCGTTTTATTAACTACGAGGTATTATTTTCATTAAAAAGGCATATAGATGTTAATCTTTATGTTTGATTTTTTAACTTAACCAAATAATAAACAATTCATATGGCGGCAGAAATTAAACGGGTTTTTGATCTTTTGAAATATAGCCTCGAAAATCCAAAGCAAGAATTCATCAGCGGAAAAATTAACGGAAAATGGATAAATTATAGTACAACCGATTTTTGTACTACCGTAGATAACTTAAGCCGCGGATTAATTAAACAGGGCATAGGTAAAGGAGGTAGGGTTGCTGTTATGTCGCACAACCGGCCTGAGTGGAATATTGCCGATTTTGCAGCCAACCAGATCGGTGCCTATCAGATTCCCTTGTATCCAACCCTGGCCGAGCACGATATCCAGTTTATCTTAAAAGATGCAGAAATCGCCATTATTTTTGTAGCCGATGAAGATTTGTATAAAAAAATTAAGCCTTGTGCCGATGCAATTAACCCAGCCATTAAGATATATAGTTTTAACGAAATTACTGAAGTTGAAAACTGGAATACATTAATTGAATCGGGCAAAGTGAGTACAGATATAGATTTAGAAGAATATCGTGCTAAAGTTGCCCCTGAAGACGTATTGACCCTAATTTATACATCTGGCACTACGGGTACGCCAAAAGGCGTAATGCTAACGCATCATAACTTGGTAGCTAATTTTGTTAACTCGGCTGTGGTGATACCTGAAGGCGTTAAAAAAGGGTTAAGCTTTTTGCCGCTTTCGCACATTTTCGAGCGGATGATCATTTATTTATATCTGTTTAATTATACAGGAGTTTATTATGCCGAAAGTATGGAAACCATTGTAGCCGATATTCAGCATGTAAAACCCAATGTGTTCTCAACCGTTCCAAGGCTTCTCGAAAAAGTGTACGATAAGATAATGGAGAAGGGGAAAGCACTAACTGGGATTAAAAAAGGGATTTTCTTTTGGTCGGTAGCTTTGGCCGAAAAATATACAATTGATGCAGGTGCCTGGTATAACTTCAAACTGGGGATTGCCCGTAAACTGGTTTTTAAAAAATGGCAGGAAGCACTGGGCGGTGAAATTGTGGTGATTGTATCGGGTGGAGCGGCGCTAAATCCACGTTTGGCCAGAATTTTCTGGGCCGCTGGTATGCCTGTTTTTGAAGGATACGGACTAACTGAAACTTCACCTGTAATTACGGTTAATCATTTCGGCGGAACCATGTTTGGTACCGTTGGGGAAGTAATTAAAGGTGTGGAAGTTAAAATAGCGCAGGATGGCGAAGTTTTAACCCGTGGGCACCAGGTAATGAAAGGTTATTATAACCGACCTGATTTAACCGATGAAGCAGTGGATAAGGAGGGATGGTTCCATACCGGAGATATTGGCGAACTGGTTGACGGTCGCTTTTTAAAAATTACTGACCGTAAAAAAGAGATGTTTAAAACAGCAGGCGGTAAATATGTTGCCCCACAAATGCTGGAGAATAAATATAAAGAATCAATTTTTATTGAACAGATTATGGTTTTGGGCGAAAATAGAAAGTTCCCTTCTGCACTGATTGTTCCAAATTTCGAAACCTTAAAAACCTGGGCTGGAAGAAAAGGCATTACTTTTACCTCGAACGAAGAGATTATTAAAAACGAACAGGTACTCACTAAATATAACGAGGTTATCGAAGCGGCAAATGTAGGTTTTGGTAAATGGGAACAGGTAAAAAGATTTGCGCTGTTACCAAAAGAGTGGAGCATAGATGGAGGAGAGCTTACCCCAAAATTAAGTTTGAAAAGAAAAGTGATTACCGAGAAAAACAATGAGGTAATCGAAAAGATATATAAAGACGCGGAAGGTTATAAACCTTAGAAAGATTTCCAAGTAAGGATTAGTGAAAAAAATAGCCTTAATAACAGCCAAAATTATGAAAAGCATAATTTTATTTATTTTACTTATTACAGGTGCAATAAACTCTTTTGCGCAAGAAGCAAAACTTAATATTAAAAGTTTAAATGCTAAAAATAATACGGTAATTATCCAGTTCCCTGTAGATGATACATGGTTTTATCCCGCAAAAAAAGAGATTAAATTTGGCGATGATAGTACAGTAAACTATTCTTTAAAGATTAATAAACTTGCTTGGTTAAGAATTAACAATAATACAGTATTAATAGAGCCAGGTACTACGCATTTAGTTTTCGATAAAGGTATTTTGGTACAGAGCGATAAAAATAAGGAAGGGATGTTACTTTTTAACAAGACGAATGCCGATTTTTATCAATACAGAGCCAGAGATTATTATAAGAAAGATAGCACTACAGCTGGTTTGTATCAATTGCTAGAAAATGATAAGAATGAAGCACTAAAGCCTTATACTGAGCTATTTTCAAAACAAAAGATTTCCGCAAACTTTTATAACGAAATAAAAAGGTATTTTTCAACTGAACAGATAATTTTGCAAGCTGCTATCCCAATGATAGTTTTAAGCACAAAGCAAAAAATAAATAACGATTTGGATAAAATGTGGGCAGATGCCTATGAAAAGTATTCAATGAACAATCTTCAGGATGCTTTTTACCCAGATTTTTATTACCACGCCAAATATTACGCAAATACTTATCTCAATTACTATATCCCGCTAAAAAAAGGAGCTGAATTGCCTAAAAAAGATGAGAATACTAGCTTTAAAATTATATATAAAACCTTTGAAGATAATTTTACAGGCAAAATGAAAGAGTTTTTGCTGGCTACTTTTCTATATGAGGAGATGTTACAAAATAGATATCAGAAAGTATTGGTCGATTTGTTCGATTCATTTAAAAGCAGTTATCCTAAAAGTAATTTTACACCATATTTGCAACCAATGGCCAGTAAAATTATAGCCTACCATAACGAAGTAAAGAAGGATTTTGAACCTGAGCAAAAAATATTGGCCAACTACGATAAAGTAAATAGCCTGGATAGTTTAATCGGTCAATTTAAAGACAAAACGGTATTTGTTGATATTTGGGCAACCTGGTGTGGGCCATGTAAAGAAGAATTTAAATATAGTAAGGATCTGACGAAATTTCTCAAAGCAAAACAGGTTGACATGCTTTTTATCTCCATAGATAAAGATGATGCTGCGCAGCAATGGAAAGAAATGATAAAATATTTTAAACTTTCTGGCAATCATGTTCGAACTAATCAAGCCCTGAGAAAAGATTTGAGCGATAAATTAGGAAATAACGGGAGCTACGGAATACCCCGCTATTTAATTATCAAAAATGGGAAATTAGTAGTTGACAATGCCTTAAGGCCAAGTGATAAAGAAAAATTATATGCACAAATTGGTAAATATTTATAGCTGCCAGAAGGAAGTGTTTTTCTATCCGAAAATTAAAATTAAAAAAATGATTACTTAGAAAAATAATGAGGTAATCAGAAATATATATAAAGATGCAGAAAACTATAAAGCCCCTCAATAACATTAAAAAATCGTTAATATACCTAAGTGTTTTGCTGTTATTAGCTGGTTGCGTAACCGGACAATTGGGTAAAAACAATAGTGGTGAATATAAAAATGGGATGGTGGTTTCTGCTCATCCGGAAGCATCGCAGGTAGGTATAGATATTTTAAAAAAGGGAGGAAATGCGGTTGATGCAGCTGTTGCTGTTCAGTTTGCACTTGCTGTGGTTTACCCAAATGCGGGAAATATTGGTGGGGGCGGTTTTATGGTGTACCGTGGTGCAAACGGCGAAATAAATGCTTTAGATTTTAGAGAAAAAGCAGCTGCGGCAGCCAGCAGAGATATGTATCTCGATTCGGCCGGTAATCCAATTGTTGATAAAAGTTTATATGGACATTTAGCCGCTGGCGTACCAGGATCAGTAGATGGTATGGTAGAGGCACACAAAAAGTATGGCAAACTTTCTTGGGCACAGGTATTGCAGCCTGCGATAAATTTGGCGCAAGATGGTTTCAAAATTACCAAGCGGCAGGCAAGCGAATTGAATGGTTTGCATAGAAAGTTCATGGATTTTAATCCCGATGGAACGGCCTTCGTAAATTTAGAAAGTACCTGGCAGGAAAATGATCTTCTGGTTCAAAAAGAGCTTGGCAATACGCTAAAACTGATCCAGGAAAAAGGTAGGGCTGGTTTTTATGAAGGCGCTGTGGCCGATTCGCTTGTGGCAGAAATGCAGCGGGGAAAAGGACTTATTACAAAAGAAGATTTAAAAAATTATCACGCCACCTGGCGTAAACCTATAACGGGCAATTATAGAGGTTATAAGGTTATTACTATGCCGCCAACTTCGAGTGGAGGTATTGCCCTGATTCAATTGTTGCAAAGTGTAGAGAATTTTCCATTAAAAAAGTGGGGGCATAATGCAGACTCTACAGTTCAGGTAATTGTAGAAGCTGAAAGAAGAGTGTATGCCGATAGGGCAACACATTTAGGCGATCCTGATTTTTATGCTGTTCCACAACAACAAATGTTGAGCACCGATTATAATAAAAAACGCATGTCAAACTTTAACTGGGCAGCAGCAACACCAAGTAGCGCTGTTTTGGCCGGCGAAATAAAAGGGGCAGAGCACGAAGAAACTACACATTTCTCTATTGTAGACCGCGATGGAAATGCCGTTTCTATCACCACCACCTTAAATGGCTCTTATGGATCGTTAGTTGCCGTAAAAGGAGCCGGATTTCTGTTGAACAATGAAATGGACGACTTTTCCGTTAAACCGGGTGCACCGAATATGTACGGTTTAGTTGGTGGCGAAGCCAATGCAATTGCACCCAATAAACGAATGTTAAGCTCTATGACACCAAGCATTGTAGAGAAAGATGGAAAATTATTTATGGTAGTGGGTACTCCAGGTGGTTCAACCATTATAACATCCGTATTTCAAACCATTATAAATGTAATCGATTTTGACATGTCGATGCAGTCGGCCGTAGCTGCTAAAAAGTTTCATCACCAATGGTTACCAGATGAGGTGTATATAGAAAAAGATGCTATCGATAGCTTATCAATAGAAAAATTAAAAGCAAAAGGCTATAAAATTGTGCCCAGAGGTCCAATCGGCAGGGTTGATGCCATCTTAAAAACTAAATGGGGCAATTATCAGGGCGGTGCCGACCCAAGGGGAGATGATAAGGCCATTGGCTGGTAGCAATTTCTCAATCTATTTTTTATCTTAGCGTTAATCAATCTTTTGCAATTCAATTAGTTGTGGTTTAAAATTTAAGGAGATGAAGAAGCGCATATTTAATCATGCCCGAAATTACCCAGATTCGCCCCAGGTAGATTCGGCTATCTCTTTTGGCCCTTTTATTAAATACCTGCAGCGAAAAATTAAAGAAGAAAGGACCGTAAAATCTATTCTTTATAGTAATGCCTTAAAAGAATTTAAAAAACAGGGGATTGATGAACAGGTTATCGCTATCGAAGATATTTATCAGCACGAATTACTGTTGGAACATCTGTATGCCTGTCTTTCGCCAACACTTTTAACAGAAGACCATCAGGCATGGGGGCTTTGTGCACCAATGCAGCCCATTACTTTTTATGGAACGGAGCTGATGTACGAATTACTCGAATATGAAGAAAAAGATCAGAATAGTTTTGTCGGTTCGAAAACGCTAGAGCAACATCAGCATGATCGCCTGCATTTTATCTACTCATTCATTCTTAACGAACTATATGCGTTCCACGCACCCTTAAAAGAAAAATACTATTCAGGGATCAATGCTGATACTGGCTTGCCAGGTTACTTCCATATTGGTGTAAATGCCAGTTTTATCGAAGTAAAGGCTAAGCAGCCATTGCCCGATCTTAGCTACCGCGAGTTACAACTATATTTGAGTGAAGAATCTGGATTGGATAAGCTACAGCAAGTGCTACCGTTAACACTTTTTGAGCTTAGGGGTATTTCGGTGCTTACCATTACTGATGTTACTGCCAAACAGGCCGTAGAAAATATTAAAAGTGTAAGGTTGAGCCGCGTGCCGGGCAGCGAGGGTGTTGCTTACGGAGAAGTGATACAATCGCTTAAAGTGCTGGTACAAAATGCTAATATCCAATTCGATCTTTTTCCTTTCGTAAGGGTAAACAACAAAATGGTTTATGGGTATGTAAAAGGAGGGAGTGGCCTGTTATTTTCGGTGTGGGGTGAAGAAACTTTAAGTCCTGAAGCTTTTCGGCAGATTGCCGAAGGTTATGCTGCAAATCCGAATTCCTTTTACTCGCCTGATATCTGGGCCGAAAGCAAAGAGATGTTTCCATGGTTAGACAGGTTTAGGGAATTGAATGTAAAATCGATGGCGCTCATACCTGTATTTCACAACCAAATTTTGGTTGGTGTACTGGGCATGCATACCTGGGTTGGAGAAACTTTCGATGAAAAGAAAATCACTTTATTGGAGCCCGTCTTAGCACCAATTGCTCAACTCTTACAGGTCTATATCGATGAGTTTAATCTCGAGATTGAAAACATCATCAAAGAAAAATATACCTCTATCCAGCCTGCTGTACAATGGAAGTTTAATGAAGCAGCCTGGCATCACCTTTACAATAAGAAAAGGAATTTGCCGCAGCGTAACGAGGATATTAGTTTTGCAGATGTTTACCCTTTTTATGGCGCAATAGATATTAGAAATTCTACTACTGAACGTAATGTAGCCAGTAAGGCCGATCTGAGCCTGCACCTGAGCCTGTTTCGTGAAACACTGGAAGAGCTGGGCAAAACTTATAGTGATGCTTTGCTGGTAGAAATTATCTTTAACTGCAATAAATGGAGTGATATTTTGCAGGGCGATGAGCTGAATACAACTGATGAAAACAGCCTTAATATTTTTCTTAAAGAAGAAACCAGCGATTACCTAAAGCTCATTTCCCAATCGCATCCTAATACCCAAAAGGTAATCGGTAAATACCTCGACCGCATTTCGATGCCTCATGGCGAAGTGTATAAACATCGTCAGGCGCTGGAAACATCTATGCAGCTGATCAATACAGCCATTAACAATTATTTTGAAAGCGAACGCGAAAAACTGCAAGATTCTTATCCCTGTTATTTCGAAAAATTCAGGACGGATGGTGTTGAATACGATATCTATATCGGACAGTCTATTGCACCCGATCGGATTTTTAATCACTTCCATCTTAAAAATTTACGGTTATGGCAACTATCATCAATGGCTGAGATTGCCAAAATGGTTCAGCAGCTCCAGCCCGATCTGACCGTTAAGCTGGCTACTACACAACTTATCTTTATTCACAACCATCCAATAGATATTAGTTTTAGGATCGACGAGCGAAAATTCGATGTGGAAGGTGCATACAATATCAGGTATCAGATGATCAAAAAAAGGATTGATAAAATACTCATTCGCAATTCGCAGGAGCGCCTTACCCAGCCCGATAAACTGGCATTGATCTATTTCAATAAAAGAGATATTGACGATTACCTCCCATTTGTAAAATACCTGCAGGAAACTGGTGTACTGAAACCTGAAACTGAAGATCTTGATTTGGAAGATTTACAGGGACTAAGTGGATTAAAGGCATTGCGCTTAACCATTTTATAATATTTTATTAGGCTACCTTTAATCTAATATCTTCAATAAGTTACACAGGCACCCTGCTGCAAATACTTAGCGGTTTAGCTATATTGCGTTAGCTAATCAAACATGCCCCAATCGCTATGCGCAAACTATTCCAGCTGTTTTTGTTTCTAACGGTTACCCTACAATTACACGCTCAAACTAATGAAGCCAGCCTGGTAAGTCCGCTGATTAATCAATATCAATCAGACGCGACCATGCTTAACCGTAAATATACGCTCAAACGATCGGGGGAATACTTTAAGCGGATGGAACGCTTTTATATTGAATGGCAAAAACAATTAAAGGCATTGCCTTTTAACAAGCTAACTGTAAATGAAAGGGTAGATTATATTTTGCTTAAACGCGATATCCGATCAGATTCGGCAAGTTTGCAACAGCAATACGCTGAATTTAGAAGCAGCATTTTTACTTTGCCTTTTGCCGAAATATTATTGGATTTTGAAGCAAAGCGAAGAATTGGTCAGCAACAAGATGGTAAAACCACCCAGCAACAATTCGAACAACTGAAAGAGGCTATTCAGAAAACCACAAAAGCGGTAGAAAACAAAGACCTGGCAGTTACACCAGCACAGGCTTCCTGGGCGCAGGAAACCGTTAACCAATACCTGGCTGTATTTACCGAAGCCTATAAATTTTATGATGGTTATGATCCACAATTTACCAAAGCCACCAAGGCAGTTTATCCCGATGTAGTAGGTGCCGCAAAAGATTATGCTGCTGCGCTGGGGAAAATAGCCAAACCGTCAAATGCCAAAGACGATGGAAGTGGCATTATTGGCAATCCGATAGGAAGAACAGCTTTATTAAGCAGTTTAAAGGATGAGATGATTGCCTATACACCTGAGCAGATTGAGGCCATTGCCATGAGGGAATTTGCCTGGTGTGATGCCGAAATGCTTAAAGCTTCACAACAAATGGGCTTCGGTAACAACTGGAAAAAAGCACTGGAAAAAGTAAAAACAGATTACCCTGAATTGGGGAAACAGCCTGAACTGGTTTATGAACTGGCCAATGAAGCCATAAACTTTGTAGAGAAAAATAAACTTATCGCCATTCCAGCCCTGGCTAAAGAAGGTTGGCGCATGCGCATGTTAAGTCCGAAGGAACAATTGTTTGCACCGTTTTTCTTGGGTGGTGAATCTGTATTAATTGCGTATCCAACTGAAGACATGACCGAGGATGCCAAAATGATGACCTTGCGTGGCAATAACAGGCATTTTTCCAGAGCTGTAGTTTTTCATGAGCTTATTCCCGGGCACAACCTTCAGTATTTTATGCAAAGCCGCTACAAACCTTACCGCAAGGTATTTGGTACGCCTTTCTGGACAGAAGGCTGGTCATTGTATTGGGAGATGTTGCTATGGGACCAGAATTTTGCAAAATCACCGGAAGATAAAATTGGAATGCTTTTTTGGCGCATGCACCGTTGTGCACGTATTATCTTTTCGATGAATTACCATTTAGGCAAATGGACACCTCAGCAGTGTATCGATTTTTTAGTAGATCGCGTTGGTTTTGAGCGTGCCAATGCAGAAGCAGAAGTACGTAGATCATTTACCGGAGGTTATGGACCCTTATATCAAATTGGGTATATGTTAGGTGGATTGCAGTTCAGGGCATTGCACAAAGAACTGGTACAAAGTGGTAAAATGACCAATATCGAGTTTCATAGTCGCATACTCCGCGAAAATAATATGCCTGTAGAAATGGCAAGGGCCTTGTTAACCAATCAGCAATTACCTGAAAATTTCAGTGCCCGGTGGAAATTTGCCGGCGAAATTAAATAGTGTACATTATTTTGGCGATGTGCTTACAGCATGAGGCAATAGATGATCAAAAAAAGGAATGAAAAATATTTACCCATAATTCGCAGGAGCGACTCGCCCAACCTGATAAATTGGCATTGATCATTTCAACAAGAAGAGTGCTGACAATTACTTCCATTCGTAAATGTTAACAGGAAATACAGATACTAAAGCCCGAAAATAAAGATTTTGATTTTGGAAGACCAATAAGGTCTAAGCGGATTAAAAGCTACACATTTACTATTTATAACTTATTTTTTAGTTTTGTTTGTGTATCGCATCGGCAATTAGTGTTGAAAAGTTGATAAGTATTTTTACATGCTTGTATTTTTGGTATGGCTATTGTAATAGGAGTGCCAACGCTTATTCAACGTTAAAAGAAAATTTATGAAACTACAACTATTTAAAACACTACCGGTTGCCCTCGCTGGTTTACTCATCGGGTCGGTTGCTTCAGCTCAAGAAAGCCCTGCAACTTCAACAACAACGTTCAGAACATGGTCTATCGGTGTAAATGCTGGTGTACTTACTCCATTATCACCATTAGGTGGAAAAAATGATTTCAGTAATAACAAATCAAGTTTAGGTTATGGCCTTTACATTAAAAAACAATTTACACCTTATTTCTCTCTTCGTTTAGATGGAGTTCGTGGTAAATTAAAGGGCGATAATACCGAGCCTTATGAAAGCGGTGTAGTAAACAACTCTCCGATAAGAGCATTCGATACAGAGTTATCTTATTCAGGAAGTTTAAACGCTGTAGTAAACATGTTCAATATCGATATGTTTAAAAAAGAGAACACTTTGCAGCTTTATGCTTCTGCTGGTGCTGGTATTGCAGCTTACAAACCTACAATTACTACCGCAGCAGGAACTTCGGAATTTGGTGGTGGCGATAACATCAACGAATTAATTATTCCTGTGGGATTAGGTGCTAAATTTAAAATTTCTGATGCGGTTAATTTAGATTTAGGTTGGACAATCAACTTTGTTGATGGTGATAACTTAGATGGTTACTACAAAAACGGAAACGATAAATACAACTATGCTTATGCTGGTTTAGAGTTTGCTTTAGGTACTGGAAAACAATTGGCTTTCCACAACCCGGTAGCTTTAACTTACGATGAAGCTTTAAAAGCAAAACAGACTGCAGAAGGTTTAAAATCTGATTTAAATGCCCAAAAAGCTGATAATGCAAAATTACGTTCAGAACTAAACGATATCTTAAAAGATACGGATGGTGATGGTGTTGCAGATAAATTGGATAAATGTCCTGATACACCAGCAGGTACTGTTGTTGATGGTTCTGGTTGCCCGTTAAAAACCCCAGAAAAAGTTGTAGAAAAAGTAATCGTAACAGAAGAAGATCGTAAAGTTGTTAACGAAGCGATTAAAAACTTAGAATTCGATTTAGGTAAAGCAACCATCCGTTCTAAATCTTATGCTTCTTTAAACAGAGTTGCTGCATTATTAATCCAGAAAAACTTTAGTTTGAAATTAGCTGGCCATACAGATAATACAGGTTCAAAAGAACTAAACTTGCGTTTATCGAAAGATAGAGCAGAATCTGTAAAGGCTTATTTAGTTTCTCAAGGCGCAAATGCATCACGTATTGAGGCTACAGGTTATGGTATGGGTCAACCAATTGCTACCAATAAAACAGCAGCTGGTCGTCAACAAAACCGTCGTGTAGAGTTTACCCTTTACTAGTCTGTTTTTAATAACATTTAAAAAGTCCTGATGAAAATCGGGACTTTTTTGTTTTAAATAGATTTTATTTATATCATATTTTCGCTAGATCGTCATGCTGTCCCGAATGTTCGGAATCAGCATCTTTCTTGCAAAATAGACCCTGAATGAATTACCTTCGGTTAACTCGCAAAGGCTCGGTTCAGGGTGACGGCACTATTGTTAAAATGTCCAAAAGTATTTACTCAAAGATGTTTTAAAGACATTTTATTTAAGCGCAACAATTACCTTTTTGATTTCGCTTAAATCATTCATTTCAAAATTTGGAGATTGTGGATAAAACCGTTGATAAATAATCTTATCGTCCTTGCTATCATAAACACTGATTATTTTATCATTAGAACGTTGAGTGTAAACTAAATACTTGATACCCGTTTCGGTATTCAAAATTAAACTATCAAGAACCTTGTATGATACAAATTTGAGTTTATAGTTATAAGGTTCAGCAATAATGCCTGATGGTGGTAAAAGTGCCAGTCTTGAAGAAAACACTTCCTTAATGTATTCAGGCACATACAGTGTTTCCTTTGCTAATTCAGGTAAGCGTACTTTATTGTAAAATTGGTAATCTAAAGTACAGTTCTCGTTTGCGAGCAATCCATCATTAATCTGTTTTAAATAACCCGTTAAAAAGCCTGGAGACCAGTTTAGGAAACTAGACTTGTTGTAGAAGTTTGATAAAATATTATTTTTTATACTTCTTTTTGTGCCATATTGTTGATCCTGTGTTTGAACCAGCAGATTTGTGTTCCGATCAGCAAAAAGTGTAACTGTTGCCAATATACTTTCTTCCTTTACCTTGGGTTTTTTAGATGGCGTAATTAATTTTAGCGCATAAACGATATTTACATTGGTTGTACTGTCTAGCTTTTCGGCATAACCATCAAAATAAAAAAAAGAGTAATTTGAAAGCGTATCGTAACGGGCAAGCTCTTCGGGTTTAATAATTTTATAAGGTGTAATTGTCCAGTTTTTTTTAATGGCCTGATCAAATTTTTCCAGCTCAGCATAATCAGCATACTGCAAAGTAAACAAGGTTGTTGTTTTTTTAAATGTCTCTAATTTTTGACTGTTTAAAAGAGCTGCTCCGAAATAAGATACCTGACTTTTACAAATTGTAGCCCATAAAATAAATAGGCTAAACAGGAGAATTCCTCTAACTTTTAACATATTAAGTGTTTTCATTTTGTGTATGACTATGATAAGAAAAATTTGACAAATATTTTGAATTTTTCTATTGCATTAACAAAATACATTCATTAGCTTTGTTATGCAAGCATAATAAATTAGCAAAAATGAAACAACAACAAACCATAGATTACCACGTTAAGTTTGCCTGGCAAAATATGTTTAATAAGTACAATCAAATGGCATCAAGTTTCGGGATTACCCAGGCCATTGGTTATATGCTTATTAATATAGATGATGCCGAGGGAACTGCGGTTTCAAATTTAGCTGGCTTACTTGGGGTTAAAGCAACCAGTTTATCCCGTATGTTAAATAATATGGAAGAGGCTAACCTCATTTACCGTGAAACATCTGCAGGCGATAAACGATCGGTAAAGGTTTTTCTTACTGATTTTGGTAAAGAGAAAAAACAACTGGCCAAAGGTGTTGTTCGGAAATTTAACGAATATCTCGATGAGCATTTCTCTAAAAAGGAGAAAGAGACTTTTATTAACCTATTGATCAAACTAAATGATATCACGGTAGCCTACACTGTTGATTAACAAATATAACAATCAAATCTGTTTGGTAGGTTGCTACATGAATGGTTCTATCAGACTAATGAAAAGCAAATAGATAATGAAACGAAGCATTAATAAAGTTGCAGTTTTAGGTTCGGGTATTATGGGCTCGCGTATTGCATGCCACTTCGCCAACATTGGCGTAGAGGTTTTGTTGTTAGATATAGCCCCCAAAGAACTAAGTCCCGAAGAACAGGCAAAAGGATTAACACTGGATAACCCAGCTGTAAAAAATCGGATTGTTAATACAGCTTTGCAAACGGCCGTAAAAACAAATCCATCTCCAGTTTATAGCAAAAAGGCACTAAATAAGATCAAAACTGGGAATTTCGACGATGATATGCCGAAAATTGCCGGTTACGATTGGGTAATTGAAGTTGTGGTCGAAAATCTTGATATCAAGAAAAAAGTTTTCGAGCAGGTAGAGCAGTTCCGTAAACCCGGCACATTGATTACTTCAAATACTTCTGGTATTCCAATCCACTTAATGGCTGAAGGAAGGAGTGATGATTTTAAATCGCATTTCTGCGGTACACACTTTTTTAATCCGCCCCGCTATTTAAAATTGTTGGAAGTTATTCCTACGCCACATACGCAACCAGAAATTGTTGATTTTCTGATGCATTATGGTGATAAGTTTTTAGGGAAAACAACTGTTTTATGTAAAGATACACCAGCTTTTATCGCCAATCGTGTAGGTGTTTATTCCATCATGGCACTTTTGCATTTAGTTGAAAAACTGGATCTGACAGTAGAAGAGGTTGACAAATTTACCGGGCCAGCCTTGGGTAGACCAAAATCGGCTACTTTCCGTACCTCGGATGTAGTCGGTTTAGATACTATGATCAAAGTTGCAAAAGGGCTTTACGATAATTGTCCGGATGATAAAGCACACGATTTGTTTAAGCTCCCTGTGTATGTGCAAAAAATGGAAGAGAACAAATGGCTTGGCGACAAAACCAAACAGGGTTTCTATAAAAAGACAAAAACTGCTGATGGTAAAACCGAAATCCTTGCGCTTGATTTAAAAACTTTAGAATACAAACCACAGCAAAAAGTAAAATCGGCTACCTTAGAAATGACTAAGCCGGTTGAAAATCTTCGTGAGCGTATGAAGATTTTTGCCAAAGGAAAAGATAAGGCAGGCGAATTGTTCCGCCATTCTTCATTTGGTTTATTTGAATATGTATCAGATAGGATTCCAGAAATTTCTGATGAATTTTATCGTATCGATGATGCCATGCGTGCAGGTTTCGGTTGGGAACTTGGTCCTTTCGAACTTTGGGATGCTGTAGGCATAAAAGAAGCCATCGAAGGGATGGAGCAATATGGCAATAAAGCTGCGGCTTGGGTGCATGAAATGCTCGATGCCGGAAATACTTCATTCTATAAAGTAGAAAATGGCGTTAAAAAATATTACGATATCCCTTCAAAAAGTTATAAAGCCTTACCGGGAACGGATGAGTTTATCATTTTAGATAACCTCCGCGAAAATAAAACCCTTTGGAAAAACTCAGGTGTTTCGATTATCGATCTGGGCGATGGCATTCTGAATGTAGAATTCCACACCAAAATGAATACCATTGGCGGTGATGTGATTTCGGGTATCAACAAAGCGATTGATATGGCCGAGAAAGATTACCGTGGTTTGGTAATCGGCAACGATGGTGCAAACTTCTCTGCCGGTGCAAATGTGGGGATGATTTTTATGATGGCGGTAGAGCAGGAGTGGGATGAGTTGAACATGGCAATCCGCATGTTCCAGAATACTTCGATGCGCATCCGTTATTCTTCTATTCCGGTTGTGGTTGCCCCACATAATTTAACCCTGGGCGGTGGCTGTGAGTTTAGTTTACATGCCGATCATGTTCAGCTTTCTGCCGAAACTTATATGGGTTTGGTTGAGTTTGGTGTTGGTGTAATCCCTGGCGGTGGCGGTACCAAAGAATTTGCTTTGCGCGCTTCTGATGAATATAAAGACGATCAGATTGTTCAAAATGCTTTAAAAGACCGTTTCTTAACCATCGGAATGGCAAAAGTTTCAACCTCTGGTTATGAGGCTTACGAACTGGGCTATCTGCAAAAGGATAAATTCTCGATCTCGATGAACCGGAACCGCTTATTGGCCGATGCAAAAGCTAAAGCAATAGAATTAGCTGATGCTGGTTATACAAAACCCGTGCAACGGAACGATATCAAAGTTTTAGGCAAGCAAGGTTTGGGAATTGTTTATGCAGGTGCAAACAGCATGTATGCAGGGCATTTCATTTCTGAACACGATAAAAAAATATCCGAGAAATTAGGTTATGTAATGTGCGGTGGCGATTTATCTTCTCCAACAGAAGTAACGGAGCAATATTTATTGGATCTGGAAAGGGAAGCATTTTTATCACTTGCAGGTGAGCGGAAGAGTTTAGAAAGGATTCAGTCGATAATTACTAAGGGAAAACCGTTGAGGAATTAATGGATACATAGAAATCTATGGGGTTTCTGCGGTCGTCACCCTGAATTTATTTCAGGGTCTTTCCAGGATAGATGCTGAAACGAGTTCAGCATGACGAATGCGAAAAATTAAAAAGATAATATTGGCTATTGCCATAAAAATACTAAAAACAATGGAAGCATATATTATAGCCGGATATCGTACAGCAGTGGGCAAAGCACCCCGTGGCGTATTCCGTTTTACAAGAGCTGATGATTTAGCCGCAGAAGTAATCAGGGCTTTAGTGGCATCGGTTCCGAATTTAGATAACGAACAGATTGATGATGTAATTGTGGGTAATGCCACTCCAGAAGCGGAACAGGGCTTAAATATTGGCCGTATGATCTCGCTAATGGGTTTAGATACCGATAAAGTGCCCGGTGTTACGGTAAACCGCTATTGTGCATCGGGTTTAGATACCATTGCCACAGCAGTTGCTAAAATTAAATCCGGTATGGCCGATTGTATTATTGCAGGTGGTGTAGAGGTAATGAGCGGAATGCCTTTTGGAGGTTGGAAGCTTGTACCAAATGCAGAAGTTGCAAAAAACAATCCAGATTGGTATTGGGGCATGGGCTTAACCGCCGAAGCAGTAGCTAAAGAATATAATGTGAGCCGTGAAGATCAAGATGCTTTTTCGTTAAAATCTCATGAAAAAGCCATTCACGCTATAAAAAACGGTCATTTAAAAGATGGTGTTTTGCCAATCACGGTAAACGAAAATTACCTTGATGCAAACCTTAAAAAGAAAACCCGCTCTTACGTGGTAGATACCGATGAGGGTCCCCGTGCAGATACTACCTTAGATAAGTTGGCGAAACTAAAACCTGTATTCGATGCGGTTGGAAGCGTAACCGCAGGTAATTCATCGCAAACATCTGATGGAGCAGCCTTTGTTTTGGTGGTGTCTGAAAAGAAAATGAAAGAATTAAATGCAGAGCCTATTGCCAGGTTGGTAAGTTACGGTATCGCAGGAGTTCCGCCACGCATTATGGGAATTGGTCCAATCGAAGCTATCCCAAAAGCGTTGAAACAAGCAGGTTTGAAAAAAGAGGATATCGATTTAATCGAACTGAACGAAGCTTTTGCCTCGCAATCATTAGCCGTAATCAGAACATTGGATTTAAACCCTGATGTAATTAACGTAAATGGTGGTGCAATTGCCTTGGGGCATCCGCTGGGCTGTACCGGAGCAAAACTTACCGTACAGATCATGAATGAGCTAAAACGACAGAACAAAAAGTACGGAATGGTAACCATGTGCGTAGGAACCGGACAAGGTGCAGCGGGAATTTTTGAGTTGTTGTAGTGCTGAAATTCGTATAAAATTGATGATTAAGTGGTCGTCATCCTGAACTTGTTTCAGGATCTTCAGCGTAATTAAGATGCTGAAGCACGTAGTAGCTACAAGACAATTGTTAAAACTATTTCTACTTGTAAAACAAGTTCAGCATGACGAACCTAAAAAAAATACATTACTGATTTGAGTTTGAATTTGAGCAGGTCTCAAATCTCAAATCTCATTTCTCAAATCTCATAACAATGGAAACAACTGAAAAAAAGACAATTAAAGGCGGTGAATTCTTAATTAAGGATACCACTTATCAGGAAGTATTTATCCCTGAAGAATTTGATGAAGAGCAGCAGATGATTGCACAAACCTGTCGCGATTTTCTGGCCGCTGAGGTTTATCCCAATTTAGATAAAATTGACAAACAGGAAGATCCTGAGCTCATGCCAACACTTTTAACCAAAGCTGGCGAACTGGGTATTTTGGGCGTTTCGGTACCAGAGGAGTATGGCGGTTTTGGTAAAAACTTCAATACTTCCATGCTGGTTGCAGATGTGGTAGGTGCAGGCCACTCTTTCGCTGTTGCGCTTTCTGCTCATACCGGGATTGGTACATTGCCAATTTTATATTATGGTAATGAAGCACAAAAAGCAAAGTATATCCCTAAACTCGGTTCGGGCGAATGGAAGGCTGCTTATTGCTTAACCGAGCCAAACTCGGGTTCGGATGCAAACTCTGGTAAAACCAAAGCCACGCTGAGCAATGATGGTAAACACTATATCATCACCGGACAGAAAATGTGGATTACCAACGGTGGTTTTGCCGATATTTTTATTGTTTTCGCGAAGATTGATGATGATAAAAACTTAACTGCATTTATTGTGGAGAAAGATTTCGGTGGCATAACTATGAATCCTGAAGAACATAAAATGGGTATTAAAGGTTCGTCAACCCGTCAGGTTTTCTTTAACGATTGTCCGGTGCCGGTTGAGAACATGTTGAGCGATAGAGAAAACGGTTTCAAAATAGCGGTTAACATTTTAAATATTGGCCGTATTAAATTATCAGCGGCAGCTATTGGTGCTTCAAAAGCAACTTTAAATACAGCGATTAATTATTCGAATGAGCGGATCCAGTTTGGCCGCCCGATTTCTAAATACGGCGCTATCCGTTTTAAAATTGCAGAAATCGCCGCTAAACTTTACGCTGTTGATGCGGCTAACTACCGTGCAGGTCAGAATATTGATGATACTTACGATCAACTGGTTGCGGGTGGAATGGAATCTGGTAAAGCGAGGTTAAAATCTGTCGAACAATTTGCGGTAGAGTGTGCCATTTTAAAAGTATGGGGTTCTGAAGCTTTAGATTATACTGTGGATGAAGGTGTTCAGATTTACGGTGGCATGGGCTTTAGTGCTGATGCGCCAATGGATCGGGCTTATCGTGATGCACGTATCAACCGTATTTTCGAAGGCACAAACGAAATTAACCGTTTATTAACCGTTGATATGATGCTGAAACGCGCCATGAAGGGTGAACTGGATTTAATGACGCCAGCTACAGCAGTTGCAGCTGAATTAATGAGCATCCCTGATTTTGGTGAAGAAGATACCACTTTATTTGCGGCAGAGAAAAAGGTACTCTCGAATTTGAAAAAAGCAACTTTAATGGTGGCAGGTGCTGCGGTTCAGAAATTAATGATGACCTTAAGCAAAGAGCAGGAAATTTTAATGAACATTGCAGATATGGCCAGTTATGTTTATGTGCTCGAATCTGCACTGTTGAGAACAGAAAAATTAGCAAGTACCCGCGGAGAAGAAGCCATTGCGGGTCAATTAGATCTATTAAGAATTTATTTGGTAGAAGCGGTTGATGGCATAGCCAAAGCAGGTAAAGAAGCACTTTGGGCTTTTGCTGAGGGTGATGAACAACGTATGATGTTAGTTGGTTTGCGCCGTTTTACTAAAGTGGAACCATTTAATGTTAAAGATGCCCGCCAAAGAGTTGCCCAACAGCTTATTGAGGCAAATAAGTATATTTTTTAAGGTAGGTTTAGGGTAGAGGGTTAAGGTTTAGGGTTTGGGTGTATTAACTCAGGCGCTAAACCTTTTTTTATTCTGCAGTGGCCTATAATATGCTGTCATGTTGAGGAACGAAGTGACAGGACATCAGGAAGAATGGTCGTCATCTCGACTGTAGCACAGCGAAACGGAGAGATCTATCAAGGCAGATTTCTCGACTGCGTTGCACTCCGCTCGAAATGACGGTTACTTGAGAGAATTTTTTACAAGTAGATTGATTACTGTCGTTTATATTGATTTTTATGTAGTAAATTAAAACTTAGCATGACAGAAGTTGAAAAAATAATAAGTCCTTAGCTTTATATTATTAAATCCTATTTTCGCGCATGTTTAAATTTAAATTACTTCCGATACTTCTTTTATGTGTGGCTATGGTTTCATCTTGTAAAAAAGATGAAGACCCTGAAAAACAGATGACCGATTTCATCAAAAAAAATAATATTAATGCCGTTAGGGATAACTCTGGCTTATATTATCAGATCATTAAACCTGGTGCGGGTTCGTTTACTTATCCCAGCAATACTAAAATCACGATTAAATACGAAGGCAGGTTATTAGACGGAAGTGTATTTGATAATGGTGGTGGCAAAGAGCAGACCTTTAATCTGGCAGAATTAATACAGGGCTGGAGAATCGGTATCCCTAAAATCCAAAAGGGGGGAGAAATAAGATTAATTGTTCCACCGGGTTTGGGTTATGGAAGCAGTTCGGTAGGCCCTATCCCTGGTAACTCTGTATTAGATTTTACCATACAGCTGTCTAATACACAATAAGCGTAAGACCAGGGATAAAAGACTAAATTCAAATCAAAATACCGCTTTAGTCTTTTTGCTTTTACCTTTAAGCGCCTTAAAATTGTTAAAATAGGTTAAAAATTGTAGCATCCGTATTAAAAGCTTATTTTTGCGATTGATGGTTAAGTTTAAATATTTTATACTCATGATCTGCTTTGCAGGATGCTTAGCAGCCTGTAAGAAAAATGCGCCGGTTGATGATTACGACCCAACTCCACAGTTTAAGGCCGATACTGCTGCAATAAGCGCTTTTGTTAAGGCGAATAATATCCCGGCTACGAAAGATGCCAGCGGAATATTTTATCAGATATTAGAACCGGGTACAGGAACTGTGGTATATACAGCATCTACAAAAATCACTTCTGATTATGAAGGGAGATTATTAAACGGAACTATTTTCGATAGCACCAAAGGAACCCCAATCTCGTTTCTACTTGGTAACGTTATTGTAGGATGGCAAATTGGGATTCAAAAAATACAAAAAGGGGGTAAGATCAGATTGATAATACCTTCTTATTACGCTTATGGGACACAATCACCATCATCTTTGGTTCCGGCAAATTCAATACTCGATTTTACTATAACACTTACAGACGTACAATAATAAATGAACAAATTTACTAAACTTAGCCTATTTGCACTTTTACTGGCTACTACAATTTTCAGCTCATGTAAAAAAGAGTACGATACTGCTCAAACTATAGATGATGCGGCTATAAAAGCATATATATCAAAAAACAATCTGACTCAAATGCAACCTGATTCTGCTAAAACAGGATTTTATTTTCAGGTTACAAACCCTACGGATGGTACACTTTTCTTAAATAAAGATTCAATCCTGTATGATTTTACACTTAAATCTATGTCTAGTGGAACAACATACCTCCAATCCCCATCAAATGGTAATTTGGGTACATATGTTGGCTATTTAAATGCCTTTTCAGATATTAGATTGTCAAGTACCACTTTTAATATACCCGCAATAAGAACAGCTGCTTTAAAACTTAAACCGGGCGGTACTGCAAGGATATTGTTGCCCTCTTATCTCGCATTTGGTAGGAACGGAATTTCTTCTATACCGTCAAACGAAAATCTCGACATTATAATTAAAACATATCCTTACCGCAAACAGTGGCTATTTGATGATGCTAAAATACTAAGTTTTTTGTCTAGTAAAAATTTAACAGCAACTAAGGATAATAGTAGAATATACTATATTGTTAATACATTAGGTACAGGTGCAGCAATTGATCCTGAAGTAAGTACTGTGGTTATAAATTATACTGGCCGATTTTTGGATGGTTCCTCATTTGATTCCAATACAGATGGTACCTTCTCAACTATTTTATCTAGTACTGCAGGTTTAATTCAGGGATGGAAAACATTAATTCCTAAGTTCCCTGCAGGCACAAAACTTAGAATGTTCATCCCTTCTGATTTAGCTTATGGGCCATCAGGAAGCAGGAGTAGTAGTACTGGTTTATATGTGATCCCAACTAATGCTGTATTAGATTTCGATATTGAAATTGTAAAGGTTACGAATTAATAGATTACGTTTTATAATCCTATTTAAAAATGCTTGGCTCTAGTCAAGCATTTTTTTTGCACCAATAAATTTGCGAGCAGTGATAATAAATTATAATAATTTTTATAACTTGTTTTTTAGTTGTATGTTTGTTTTGTAAGGGAAAACATACTTATGCTATATGAAAAATAAAACTAATTTACGCTGCTTAATACTACTTTTGTTAGGTGTTGTCTCAATCAATTCATGTAAAAAGGATTCTAATATTGAAAATCCTCATGAAAAACTTTTAACAAACGCCGTTAGCATCGAAAACGGATATCTAAAATTCAGAGATCAAAAAGCTTTTGATTCTTTGATTAATATTTTGGTAAAGCCAGAAAATCTTAATTCAAATCCTAGAGAATTACAAAATTTTAAGTCTTATAGGGATGTTTATTTAGAAATAAGCAAGGAATATGAAAATGTTAATACCAGCAAATCATTTGATGATTTTAAGAATAAATATTCTGACTTAGTAGAAATCAAATCGGATAGCTCCTTGACGTATAAATTTGGCACTCCGCTTTCTGCGCTATTTACCAATGTAAATGGAGAGGTGAAGATTGGTGATATTACCACTGTTTACACTAAAGATCAAAGAAGGATATCTTATTCAGGTAAGCATAAAAATGAGTCGCAACTTAATAGCATTATTAGTACTGATGCTACAAAAGGAATATTTGTTTCAAATATTTCAACGAAGACATCAATTCCAGGTAGCAAGCTCGCTTCAACAGAAGCTGTAACTACAACTAGAGCTATTAGATCCCAATTATATTATAATGAAGATGGTAAAAGAAGATTATTTGTTGATATTTGGGTAGATGAAACTTCCACTCAGGGTCCAGATGATTGGACACCTCGTCCTCCAATATCTAGGTATTATTGTACATCAAGGCAAGAGTTAAAGAAAACATTTGGTGGATGGAGAACTAATGAAACAGATTATTATTTCAGTAATTTAAATTATACTTGGACAATCACAGGAGGAATGGGAGATTATCGCTATTTTAATTTAGCTAGTTATAGTGTTCAGGGAGTGTATGGGCCAGTTATAATCGATATGGCAACAATAAGCGAGAAAATTATTGGTTTTGGTGGTTCAGGGCATTTTACCTCTGGTGGGGTTCCAAATACTCCTCTTTTTTAACTATTATTATTATTTTAGTGCCTCTTTAAAAACTTTTAAAACCCTTTCCCTTGCAAATGTATGCTCAACTATTGGTTGGGCATATTTTTTTGTCCCAAATTCTGGCACCCACTTTTTAATATAGTCGAACTTGGGGTCGAATTTTTTGGTTTGGAGTTCAGGATTAAAAACCCTAAAATAAGGCGCGGCATCATTTCCTGATCCTGCGGCCCATTGCCAGCCGCCCACATTGCTTGCCATTTCGTAATCCAATAACTTTTCGGCAAAATAGGCTTCTCCCCAGCGCCAATCGATCAGTAAATGTTTGGTTAAAAAACTGCCCACAACCATGCGTACGCGATTGTGCATCCAGCCAGTTTCATTAAGCTGCCGCATGCCTGCGTCTACAATAGGGTAACCGGTATTGCCTTCGCACCAGGCTTTAAATTCAGCTTCGTTGTTTCGCCATTTAATTTTATCGTATTGTTTTTTAAACGAATCGAAAGCCGAATAGGGAAAATGCCAAAGTATGGTCATGTAAAATTCCCGCCATGCCAATTCAGAAAGCCAGACAGTCGATTTTGCTTCCAATGCATCCTTTACAGCTTTTCTGATGCTTAACGTTCCAAAACGCAAATGCAGTCCGATATGTGTGGTGCCATCAAGCGCAGGGAAATCACGTTCTTTTGCATAATCTTCGAGTTTGTTTTTATAGCTGATTTTCGGGAAATTCAGTTTGCTCTTTTCAAACCCCATTTCTTTTAATGTTGGACTTGGCAGATGTTTAATTTCTATTAGATTTTTGAGATATTTTTTGGTTGGATATGCCTTCACATAAAAATCGTTCAGCTTGGCATGCCATTGTTTGTAAAAAGGGGTAAAAACAGTATAAGGTGTTTTATCCGCTTTTAGGATTTCGTTTTTTTCAAAAATAACCTGATCCTTATATGTTTTGAAGGCAATTTTTTCACTGGTTAAAAATTCGGCCATGTTATCATCACGTTCTCGGGCATAAGGCTCATAGTCATGATTGGTATATACGGCCTTAACATCATATTCCTTTAAAATCTCTGACCATATTTTTTCGGGCTTGCCATATTTTACCAATAAATCTGACCCATATTGCTGAAGTTCTGTTTTTAAATCTTCAATGGTTTGGTAAATGAAAGTAACCCGGGCATCATCTTTTGGGAGTTTATCCAATATGTTCTGATCAAAAATAAACAATGGTAAAACCGGATAAGCACTTTTAAGTGCATGATACAAAGCAGCATTATCTGCTAAACGTAAATCGCGGCGAAACCAGTAGACCCCCACACCCCCTGGAGGGGGCTTTGTCTTTCCATCGTTTATATTATTTTGCATAATTATGTTTTTCTTATTGAGTTTTTTATTTTTCAACCAAGGTTTCGTTTCCCCTTTAGGGGCTAGGGGTGTACAGATCCTTCAAAGCATCCTCTAAATGTGTGAATTTAAATTTGAATCCTGCATTTAGAATTTTTTGAGCTGAGGTATTGTTGCTCATTAAAACAGCTTCAACGCGTTCTCCTAATAACAATTCAAGCACCTTTTTCGGGACCTTGATTGGCCAGACAGGACGATGCAGCTGTTTGGCGATGGCTTTGGTTAACGCTTTATTAGTAACAGGAAAAGGAGCACAGGCATTATAGCAATTCTCCATTTTAAGATTTTCGATGGCTTCGATGTACATTTCCACCATATCATCAATATGCAGCCAGGGGGTCCATTGTTTACCTGTACCTAAAGCTGCTGCGGCAAATAATTTAACCGGTTTGTCGAGTTGTGGTAGGGCGCCGCCATGATTGCTTAAAACGATTCCGGTACGGAGTTTTACAATTCTGAGGCTTAGCTTTTTACCTTGGTCTACAGCATCTTCCCAAAGTTTACAGCATTCGGCTAAAAATCCGTAACCGTTCGGGCTTTCTTCTGTTAAAATTTCATCCCCACAGTCGCCATAAAAACCAACTGCCGAAGCAGAAATAAATGATTTTAGCTGGTTGTCGGGTTTCGATTTAATCGTTTTAAAGAGTAATTCTGTTGATTTTACACGGCTATCGATGATCTGTTTTTTCCGTTCGTCGGTCCATTTTTTATCAGCCACAGGTTCTCCCGCTAAATGGATGATGGCATCTACACCATTCAAACAGTCAGCATCAATGGTTCCTTTGTAAACGTCCCATACAAAATTATTCGGATTATTGTCTTTCTTTCGTGAAAGTGTATTCACCTCGTAACCTTTACTAATCAAATGCTTTTTTAGCTCAGTACCCACAAGTCCTGTAGCCCCGGTAATCAGAATCTTCTTAGCCATCTTTTTAAAACACTAAAGATACAAAAGGGTTTTTATGGCTTCATTTAAAACGACATTAATTTGGTTCTAATTCTTTTGTTACCTATTTGTAAAGAATTATTTAGGGGTTTGATGAAGAAGAAAAATAAGATAAATTTGTAAACGCGTTCTTACACCCTTTTCGATAAAAGATGTCCAAAAAAATTTTAGTCTGGTTTAGAAATGATCTTCGCTTGCATGACAATGAAATGCTGGTCGAGGCGATTGCTAAATCTGATTCAATTTTGCCTGTTTACATTCTCGATCGCCGTTCTTTTGGTGAAACAAAATACGGTACGTTAAAAACAGGTAATATTAGAGCACAGTTTATTTTAGAAAGTGTTTTAGGATTACGCAATTCTTTAAAACAGATTGGTGGTAACTTGCTTATCGCCGAAGGCAATCCCGAAGATATTATTCCTCAGCTTGTTCAGGAATATGAGATTACCGAAGTCTACCATCACCGTGAAGTGGCACGCGAAGAAACGCATGTTTCAACCTTGGTAGAAAATGCACTTTGGAAATTACGCATCAACCTTAAACACTTTATCGGTCATACCTTATATAATAAGGAGGACCTACCTTTTCCTATCAAGGATATTCCCGACGCCTTTAACCAGTTTAAAAAGAAAATTGAACGCGATTCGATTATTAAGCCCTGTTTTTTGGCGCCCGATCGGATTAATGTAGCTGAAGTGATTGACTGGGGAACATTATCTTCATTAGAAGACCTTAATTTGTTGCCACAGCAAAAAGACCAACGTGCTGATTTTGAATTTGTTGGTGGCGAGGCCGAAGGTTTGGCCCATCTTCAGAAAGTAATTGTAGCCATGCAACAGGCTGCAACAACCAAGAATTTAATTCTGGCTTCAAAACTATCGGCATGGCTGGCCATGGGTAGTTTATCGCCACGAAAAGTATACTGGGAAATTAAAAAGATGGAAGGTGTGCCCAATACAAAAGCTATGTTCAATCATATTTTATTAGGCCTGCTTTGGAGAGATTATTTCCGTTTCATGTTTAAGAAATATGGCAACACTTTTTTTAGTCCTGATGGATTTGGCAGCCAGGGACTGATTGATGTTGCGAATGAGCAGGATAATTTTAGTAAATGGAAGAATGCGCAAACAGGTTTTGCTGTGGTAGATGCGGTGATGACGGAGTTAAATCAGACCGGTTTCATCTCGAATATCGCCAGACAAACCGCTGCCTTATATCTGATCAATAATTTAGAAGTAAGCTGGATTTTTGGCGCGGCATATTTTGAAGAAAAGCTGATCGATTATAACCCTGCAAGTAACTGGGGCAACTGGGCCAATGTAGCTGGTGTAGGTAACGATCAGAAATCAAAAAGTGTTTTCGATCTTGATAAAAATATTAAAAACCTCGACCCAAAAGGCAATTACTCCTTAACTTGGGCATCATAGTTGTAATGACTGAATGATTGGGTGTTGAATGATGGAATTGAAATTTTATCGATTAATACAAGTGGTATTTTTGTTATTCTCTCATTCAATAATTTTGTCATTCAATAATTCTCATTTTAATCGAGATTTTTGCCATTTATATAAGGTAAAATTCTAATTTTGTAATGCTTATAGTAAACAGTTAATAATGGATAAATTATCTTATCTTAATGGCGCAAACGCCGAATATATAGAGTCTTTATATCAATCTTATCAACAAGATCCCGAGTCTGTTGAATTTGGTTGGCAGAAATTTTTTGAAGGTTTCGATTTTGGAAGAGGATCAGAAGCGCCTGCAGTAACAGCAGAAACTCCTGAACAATTTTTAAAAGAGGTTAATGTTTTAAATCTGATTGATGGCTATCGTAGCCGTGGTCACTTATTTACGCACACCAATCCGGTTCGCGAAAGACGTAAACATTTACCAACATTAGATCTTGCAAATTTTGGATTATCTGATGCTGATTTAGAAACCGTTTTCAACTCTGGTGTTGAGATTGGTATCGGTGCGGCAAAATTGAAAGACATTGTAGCCTTCTTAAAACAAACATACGCAGGTTCTATCGGAGCCGAATTTAAGTTTTTACGTACACCTGAAGTGTTGAACTGGATTCAGCAAAAAATGGAAAGTGCACGTAATACACCTAATTTCTCAATTGATGAGAAAAAACGCATTCTCCGGAAATTAAACGAAGCAGTAAGTTTCGAAAATTTCTTAGGCACCAAATTTTTGGGCCAAAAACGTTTCTCATTAGAAGGCGCAGAAGCTTTAATCCCTGCTTTAGATTCAGTAATCGAAAAAGGTGCTGAATTAGGTATTGAAGAATTTGTAATTGGTATGGCACACCGCGGTCGTTTAAACGTGTTGGCCAATATCATGCAAAAAACATATAAAGATATTTTTGCTGAATTTGAAGGTAAAAGCTATAATCCAGATACGCCATTTGGTGGCGACGTAAAATACCATTTAGGGTATTCTACGGATGTTACTACCGTTTCAGGCAAAAGTGTTCACTTAAGTTTGTGTCCTAACCCATCGCACTTAGAAACTGTTGATGGTGTGGTAGAAGGCATGAGCCGCTCGAAAATCGATTTCAAATATGGTGGCGATAACAGTCGTTTAGCACCGATTTTGATTCATGGTGATGCATCTGTTGCCGGCCAAGGTATTGTTTACGAAGTAATTCAGATGGCAGGCCTTGAAGGTTATAAAACCGGTGGAACTATTCACCTGGTAATTAATAACCAGATTGGTTTTACCACCAATTATAAAGATGCACGTACCAGTACTTATTGTACCGATATTGCTAAAGTAACTTTATCTCCGGTTTTTCACGTAAATGGTGATGATCCTGAGGCTTTGGTTTATGCAATTAACCTGGCAATGGAATATCGTCAGAAATATAAAAACGATGTTTTTATTGATATCCTTTGCTACCGTCGTTTCGGTCACAATGAGTCTGACGAGCCTAAATTCACCCAGCCATTATTATACAAAACAATCGAAAAACACCCCAATCCAAGGGAAATCTATATCGATCAGTTAACCAAAGAGGGTAAGTTGGAAGCCGGTTTGGCAAAAGAAATGGAAAAAGATTTCCGTGGCATTTTGCAGGAACGCTTAAATGAAGCTAAAGAATTTGTTGCAGGTAATGCCGAAGTTAAATTTGGTGGTGCATGGGCAGATTTGCGTATGGCTACACCTAAAGATTTCGAATCTTCTCCTGTTACTGCCGTTAAAAAATCTACTTTATTAGAAATTGGTAAGCGCATTACAGCTTTGCCATCTAATAAAAAGTTCTTCAAAAAAATCGAAAAACTATTTGCTGAACGTGGCAAAATGGTTAACGAAACCAATGTTTTCGACTGGGCAATGGGCGAGCAGTTGGCTTATGGTACTTTGTTGTCAGAAGGTAAACGTGTTCGTTTAAGCGGTCAGGATGTAGAGCGGGGAACATTCTCTCACCGTCATGCGGTATTAACGCTTGAAGATAGTGAGGAAGAATATGTACCATTGGCAAATATTTCAGACCAACAAGCGGCTTTCGATATTTACAACTCACACTTATCAGAATATGGTGTTTTAGGTTTCGAGTATGGTTATGCCATGGCAAACCCGAATGCTTTAACGATCTGGGAAGCACAATTTGGCGATTTCTTTAATGGTGCGCAAATTGTTGTCGATCAGTATATTGCAAGTGCCGAAACCAAATGGCAACGCGAAAATGGTTTGGTAATGTTATTGCCTCATGGTTACGAAGGTCAGGGGCCAGAGCACTCATCAGCGCGTATTGAGCGTTTTATGGAGCTTTGTGCTGACTATAACATGCAGGTAACAAACTGTACTACTCCGGCAAACTTCTTCCACGTTTTACGCCGTCAGTTTAAACGCGATTTCCGTAAACCTTTAGTGGTATTTACTCCTAAAAGTTTATTGCGCCACCCAGCTTGTGTTTCTAAATTAGAAGAATTTACCGAAGGTGGTTTTAAAGAAGTAATTGATGATGTAAATGTTAAAGTTGCAGATGTAACACGCATTGTTTTCTGTAGCGGTAAAATTTACTACGAGTTATTGGAGAAACAACAGGCTGATAAATTAAAACATGTAGCCCTGGTTCGTGTAGAGCAGCTGTATCCAACTCCTGTTGATCAGATGGAAGCCATCCAGAAGAAATATAAAAATGCTAAAGAAGTTTTCTGGGTACAAGAAGAGCCAGAAAACATGGGCGCATGGCCATATTTGTTCCGCAGGTTGTACAAAACAGCATTAAAAGGCATTGATGTAATTTCACGAAGAGAAAGCAGCAGTACCGCAACAGGCTTTGCAAAACAACATGCCAATCAACAGGCTTATATTTTAGCAAAAGCTTTAGAGATTTCGGTAACGGATGATGTAAAGGATATCGCCAAAAAAGCAACAAAAAAATTAGTTCAGATCGATTAGGTGCATTGTGCTAAGCGTTTGGTGCATAGCGTTTGATATTGATTATTAGAAGATAAAAACATAACATTACAAAAATGAGTTTAGAGATAAAAGTTCCACCTGTTGGTGAGTCGATAACCGAAGTTGTTTTATCACGTTGGATAAAAAACGATGGCGATGTTGTTGAAATGGATGAAGTTATTGCCGAATTAGAATCGGATAAAGCAACATTCGAATTAACTGCAGAACAAGCTGGAACTTTAAAAACCATAGCAGCCGAAGGCGATACTTTAGCCATTGGTGCAGTAGTTTGTAAAATTGAAGATGGTGGTGCGGCTCCGGCGAAAGCTGATGCACCAAAAGCTGAAGAAAAGGCTGTTGTTGCTGAAGATAAAACTGCGGCTCCAGTAGCCGAAAAATCAGGCGAAAGCTATGCTACGGGAACTCCTTCTCCTGCTGCTGGTAAAATTCTTGCAGAAAAAGGAATTGATGCAGCTGCTGTAAAAGGTACTGGTGTTGATGGTCGTATTACTAAAGACGATGCTGTTAAGGCTGAGGCGGGTAAAAAACCAGAAGCACCAAAAGCAAGTGCTCCAGTTGTAGCTGCTGCTCCTGCAGGTAGCCGCGGCGAACGCCGTGAGAAAATGTCTCCACTACGTAGAACGGTTGCAAAACGTTTAGTTGCTGTTAAAAATGAAACCGCAATGTTGACTACTTTTAACGAAGTTAACATGAAGCCGATTATGGATTTGCGCGGAAAATATAAAGATCAGTTTAAAGAAAAATTTGGTGTTGGTTTAGGCTTCATGAGCTTTTTCACTAAAGCAGTTACCGAAGCATTAAAAGATTTCCCTGCGGTTAATGGTCGTATTGAAGGTGAAGAATTGGTTTACAATGACTTTGCTGATATTTCGATTGCAGTTTCTGCACCAAAAGGTTTAGTGGTTCCGGTAATCCGCAATGCAGAAAGCATGACTTTAGCTCAGATTGAAAAATCCGTTTTAGAATTGGCTTTAAAAGCACGTGATAGCAAATTAACCATCGAAGAAATGACTGGTGGAACATTCACCATCACTAACGGTGGTGTGTTTGGTTCAATGATGTCTACACCGATTATTAATGCGCCACAATCGGCCATTTTAGGTATGCACAACATTGTTGAGCGTCCGGTAGCTGAAAAAGGTGAAGTTGTAATCCGTCCGATGATGTACGTTGCTTTATCTTACGATCACAGAATTATCGATGGACGTGAGTCGGTTGGTTTCCTGGTTCGTGTGAAACAGTTGTTAGAAGATCCGGCTAGATTATTATTAGGTATCTAACCCCTAATCCCTAAAGGGGAATTAAATCTTTATAGAAAGTCAAGATAAAGAAGTCAAGTTTTAATGGCCAATGTGCTATAAAAACTTGACTTCTTTTTTTTATACCTGAAAAATGAAATTAACGTTCAACTCGAAATTCCTCTTTATTTTTCTCGCGATTCTCATCGTGGAAATCTTAATTGGCAAATACCTTCACGATGCTTTTATCAGACCTTTTGGCGGAGATGTATTGGTTGTTATCTTGATTTACGGATTTTTGAGGATTTTCCTTAAAACCAATAATAAGCAGTTAGCATTAGGTGTCTTAATTTTTTCTTTCGTAATTGAGTTCCTCCAAAAGGCAAATTATGTTACCTGGTTTGGTTGGGAAAACAACAGATTAATGAGCACTATATTGGGTACCTCTTTTAGTGTTTACGATCTGCTCGCTTATTTTGTAGGCTATCTGATCTGTTTGTGCTTTAAGGATTGAGCTAAAGCACTTTTCTTATTTTGAAAGCGCTTTAATTGGTTTTAAATCCAATTGTTTAAATTCTACTTCACTACCTTCTGCTTGTAAAGCAATTTGCCCGCTACTTGCAGTGCAATTTGTACCATAGTTTACCATTATGCCATTTACCCAAACTTTAACTTCGTTATTCAAACATTGGATAACCATGGTATTCCACTCGCCAAGCGGTTTTTCACTGTCATCTGTTAAATTTTTAATCCGGCGGAGTTTATTTCCATTTATGCCCCAGTTTTCTTGAGGCCCGCGTCTGGTAACCATATCAGGCACTGTAATATCTTCTTCGATACACCAGAAATCGCCGGCATCTTTATGTTGCATCTGCACTTCCAGCGATTTTGGAAACATACCATACAATGCCCTTGGCGTAGATGAATGAACTAAAACACCACAATTGCCCGGTTTGCCAGCAAAGCGGTATTGTACTGTTAACTGGTAATTTTTATAAATTTTATCAGTTATTAAATGTCCACCTGGCGTACCTAAACTAACCAGCATCCCATTGCGTACAATAAACGGGTTAACGGTATTAGGCTGTTTGTCCATTGCAGGCACATCTACATGCCAACCGTTTAGATTTTTTCCGTTAAAAAGGCTTTTTTGAGCAAATGCTGAGCTGCTAATAATAACTAGTAGTAAAAAGGCATAGTAAAGTTTCATGATATATTTGGTTTTATATTTCAAATATATTTTAAAAAATTGGAATACTGTAGCGATGGTTGTCATCCTGAATGAAATGAAGGATCTTTATTGAGTGGTTTGAACTTTTGTATTTCTTTGATTAAGATTCTTCACTGCGTTCAGAATGACAGCGATGCTCCAACTCAAGATCTGGTCTCAGCGTCCCGTTAAGGCTCCAATTTCAGTAATTCTTCGTATGGATTTCCCTCAAGCCCCAATAATTTAGCAAACGCCGGCTCCGTTTTATAACCTTGGTTTTTGAGACCAATAATGTCCAGCCTAAATTTTTCGCCCTTGGCTAAGAGTAATTTGTGTTCAATTAGCATATGCCGATAAGCATTTTGTTGTGTGGTAGGAGTATTTTGTCCGAATATTTCTATTTCGAAACCATCGATGATAAAATTCGCCTTAGTGGCGTCGAATTTAGGGCTTTCATAAATGGTAAATTCTTTTTCAGATCCAAACAGTGCATTTAATTTATAGATAAATTCATTTTTATCAGAAACTTCGCATATAATATCCAGATCGCTGTTTTCGATATCGATATTGATTGGAATGGTGCCAACCAAGATTGGATGGTAAGGGGTAAGCTTTGCAAGGACTCGATTATCTGTTAACACCTGATAAGCTTTCTGTTGCCTTTCGTTACCAAGCTTTAAGTAAGATATATCAAGAAAGTTGATCATTGTTTTGTTTTATACTTAACGTGAAAGATCCTGAAATAAATTCAGGAGGACGAGTAGGTACTTTGATTTTTTCTTCCTGCAGCATCCAAAGTTACTAAAACCTGATAGTATGAATGCCATGCGTTCTAATTCTGTCCGAATTTCTATGAAGAAACTAAAGCATCGCACAAGCTGCATTGGCAGAAAGGATAGCGGGAACGAGCTTAAATATCTACTTCTGTAATTGCTTTCCAAAAGGATGTGATGTATTTATGTTATTGGTCGGTGTGACACCAACCAATAGGACTGATGGAATGACAATTCTACAAAAGCCTCCTCGCATCCGATAGCTATCGGATGACGAATTCATTGAAAAACAACAGCCCACCTCAGTTAAGAAATGGGCTGTTTTGTATTTTCGTCACCCTGAATTTATTTCAGGGTCTTCCTAGATAGATGCTGAATTAAGTTCAGCATGACGAATCGCTTATTTAATCTTCTACAATCTCACTGTTAATACTTACATCGTCTTTTACATCTTCTTTAAAGTAGTTTTTCTGGAAGATGAGGATCAGTATCACGCCAACCGAAATAGCTGCGTCGGCAAGGTTAAAAACAGGTCTGAAGAAAACAAACTCTTCGCCTCCCCAAATGGGTACCCAGGTAGGGAAGTGGCCTTCTGCAATCGGGAAGTAGAACATGTCTACTACACGACCGTGAAACCAGTTTTCGTAACCATAAATCTTTCCGTAAAATACAGAATCAATAATGTTTCCTAGTGCGCCAGAAAAAATCAGCGCAACATTTAGAATTAAACCGCGGTGATATTTATGCTTAATTAGATAATGTAAGCCATAGCCGATTCCTGCAACAGCGGCAATACGGAAAAGCGATAAGGCTAATTTGCCAAACTCACCACCAAACTCCATCCCAAAGGCCATCCCATTATTTTCGGTAAAATGGATAATACACCATTTGCCAATAATATGGAATTCCTGACCAAGGTACATGTGCGTTTTAACCCAGGTTTTAACCAGCTGATCGGCCAGTAAAACTAAAAAGATAACAATTAAAGGTTTTGTATAGCCTTTCATTAACTCTGCTTTAATTTTGCTTCCATGCTTAAAGTTGCATGAGGAACAGCGCGTAAACGTTCTTTTTGGATTAATTTTCCGGTTTCGCGGCAAATACCATAAGTTTTGTTCTCGATACGTACCAATGCATTCTCCAGGTTGTCTATAAACTTTTTCTGACGGGCAGCCAACTGATTGATCTGCTCTTTTTCCATTGTTGCAGAACCATCTTCTAATGTTTTATACGCACCTGAAGTATCTTCTGTTCCGTTTGCGTTTGGATTACTCAAAGAAGTGGTTAAAGAGTTTAATTCCTCTTTCGCCATGCGTAATTTATCTTGAATTAATTCTTTAAATTCTTGTAATTCACTGTCTGAGTAGCGTGTTTTGTTGCTGTTTTCCATGTTCTTTTTCTAATTTTCTAATATATGGATTTATATTTTAGTTACTGAAATGCTTAACTCAACATCGTCGATAACGATTTTGTTTGCATTATTTACAGTATCCGTTAATTCAAATTCATCGGCCAATATTTCCGCGCAAATGTAATCCTTGTTTTTGGCAACTGCGCCGGCTACCAAGTTATCATTTTGTAACGAAACTTTAATCCTATCGGTTACTTCAAAGTTTAATTCTTTTCGCAAGTTTTGGATACGGTTAACCAATTCGCGAGAAATGCCTTCTTGTTTCAGCTCTTCTGAGATGGTAACATCCAAAGCAACAGTTAAACTGCCCAGGTTGGTTACCTGCCATCCCGGAATATCTTCGGCAAAAACTTCTACATCATCATTTAAATTGATGGTAAATTCTTCACCATTACTGCCAACTACGATTATGAAGCCATCATTTTCTAAACGTTGGATATCATCCTGATTTGAATTTTCTAAAGCCTGTTTAACCAGGCTCATATCTTTTCCAACTTTTTTACCCAACGATTTGAAGTTTGGTTTCAGCTTTTTCTTAACGATACCATGTGTATCGGTAATGAATTCGATATGTTTAACATTCGTTTCAGAAAGGATATAATCCGCAACCTTTGATATTTTTTGTTCGAAATCGCCACTTAAAGATGGGATTAAGATTTTCTCAAGTGGTTGACGCACATTGATGCCCGATTTTTTACGCAGCGATAAAACCATCGATGAAATATCCTGAGCGTAAACCATACGCTCATTCAAATCGGTATCAATCAAACTTTGATCAGCCTCTTTCCACAAAGTTAAATGTACCGACTGCTCTGCATGTGCATCGGTAACGGTTAAGTTTCTGTATAACCAGTCGGCAAAGAAAGGCGCAACAGGACTCATCAACTGTGCTAAGGTTTCTAAACAAGTATATAATGTTTCGTAAGCAGCACGTTTATCATCAGTCATTTCGCCTTTCCAGAAACGGCGACGACTTAACCTGATGTACCAGTTACTCAAATGTTCATCAACAAAAGCCTGAATAGCGCGGGTAGCTTTCGTTGGTTCATAAGTATTGTAACTTTCATCAACTTCGTTGATTAAGGTTTGCAATAACGATAAAATCCAGCGGTCTAATTCTGTTCTGTCTTCAACTTTGCTTAAATTATTTTTATCGATCTCGAATTTATCGATATTGGCGTAAAGGGCAAAGAAAGCATAGGTATTGTAAAGTGTTCCGAAGAATTTACGGCGCACTTCAGCAATTCCATCAATGTCAAATTTTAGGTTATCCCAAGGATTTGCATTAGAAATCATGTACCAACGCGTGGCGTCAGCACCATATTCGTTAATGGTTTGGAATGGATCAGCGGCATTGCCCAAACGTTTTGACATTTTTTGTCCGTTTTTGTCTAGGACCAGTCCATTGGAAACTACATTCTTGTACGCTACTTTATCAAAAACTAATGTAGAGATTGCATGTAGCGTATAAAACCAGCCACGGGTTTGGTCTACACCTTCGGCAATAAAATCTGCAGGGAAATCTTCATTTCCGTCGATTGTTTCTTTGTTTTCGAAAGGGTAGTGCCACTGCGCATAAGGCATAGCACCAGAGTCAAACCAAACATCAATTAAATCACTTTCGCGGCTCATTGGTTTGCCTGATGGAGATACTAAAATAATTTTGTCGACCACATTTTTATGTAAGTCGATCAAATCATAGTTCTCTTCAGACATGTTTCCGATTTCGAAGCCCTTAAAAGGATTTTCTTTCTGGAAACCAGCTGTTATAGATTTTTCAATGGCATTGTAAAGTTCCTCAACAGAACCGATTAACACCTCTTCTTTTTTATCTTCAGTTCTCCAGATTGGCAAAGGAATTCCCCAATATCTCGAACGTGATAAATTCCAATCGTTAGCGTTTTTTAGCCAGTTTCCAAACCGACCCTCACCAGTTGATTTTGGTTTCCAGTTAATGGTTTCATTAAGGTCGAACATCCTGTCCTTAACATCCGTAACTTTAATAAACCATGAATCTAAAGGATAATATAAAAGTGGTTCATCAGTTCTCCAGCTGTGTGGGTAACTGTGAACATATTTTTCTACTTTAAAAGCTTTATTTTCTTCTTTTAATAAAATAGCAATTTCTACATCAACCGATTTTTCAGGTGCTTCGCCAGCATTGTAATATTCGTTCTTTACATATTTGCCTGCAAAAGGACCAACATGTTTAGTGAACTTACCCTGTAAATCTACTAATGGAACGGGAGTATCATTTTCATCTAATACCAACATTGGTGGTACTTCAGGAGTGGCTTCTTTAGCTACTTTAGCATCATCAGCGCCAAAAGTAGGGGCTGTATGAACAATACCGGTACCATCTTCTGTAGTTACAAAATCTCCAGAAATTACTCTAAATGCATTTTCAGGATTTTGATACGGCAATGCGTAAGTTAATAGTTGTTCATATCTAATTCCAACCAATTCACTTCCCTTGCATTCGGCAAGTATTTGATAGGGGATTTTTTTATCGCCAGCTTTAAAATTTGTAAAATCTTCAACTTCATTGCTTTCAAAGAAAATTTTACTAAACTGCTTGCCAACCAGGTTTTTTGCCAAAATTACATTTGTTGGCAAAAATGTATATTGGTTGAACGTTTTGACCAAAACATAGTCGATTTTTGGCCCAACAGTTAAAGCCGTGTTTGATGGTAAAGTCCATGGAGTAGTAGTCCATGCCATCAGGTAAACATCTCCAAATGTTTGTAAAAACGGAGGTAACGTATTTGCTATCGCCTTAAATTGAGCGACAATTGTTGTATCTGTAACATCCCGGTAAGCGCCAGGCTGATTTACCTCATGCGAACTCAATCCTGTCCCGGCTTTTGGAGAATAAGGTTGGATAGTATAACCTTTATAGATTAATCCTTTATCGTAAATCTGCTTCAAAAGCCACCACACCGACTCCATGTATTTCGACTTATAGGTAATGTATGGGTCATCCATATCTACCCAATAGCCCATTTTTTCAGTCAAGTCATTCCACACATCAGTGTAGCGCATTACTGTTTTTTTACAAGCCTCGTTATAGTCTTCAATAGAAATAGTTTTACCAATATCCTCTTTGGTAATCCCTAATTCCTTTTCAGTTCCAAGCTCAACAGGTAGACCATGTGTATCCCAACCAGCTTTTCTTTTAACCTGATAACCTTTAATTGTTTTATAGCGGCAAAAAATATCCTTAATTGCACGCGCCATTACGTGGTGAATCCCCGGCATGCCATTGGCAGAAGGTGGGCCTTCGTAAAAAGTAAACGGATTAGATTTCGGACGGGAAGAAATACTTTTTTCAAAGATATTTTCCTTTTTCCAAAAATCCAGTATTTCTTGCCCTATTTTGGCAAGTTCCAATTGTTTAAATTCGCTATACATCAATCAAGTACCTCAAAAAATTAAAGGTTGCAAAGTTAACAGAATTGACTGAATTTTGGTAGTTTTGATGTAAATACTTTTAATGTGAAATTATTTAATATCGGGCTTACATTGATGATTGTTGCCGTAATTGCCTTGCCAATTGTTGCGGTAATAAATCCTTCAGACCGGGATTTTGTACTTTATGCTTTTTATTTCTGCGGCTTGCTCGAACTAATCGGGCTTATTTTTGTTTTAATCCATATTGTAACACTAAAAAGAAAGAACCCATGATTAAGCTCTTAAAATTGCAGAAAGCCGTTTTCATCCTCATAGCTGGCATACTTTCTTTTATTGCCTATAAAATTTTAGATGCAAACGAGGTAAAAGGAAGTATCTATTTACAGATGCTGGCCGGCGTACTCATCATCATTGGTGCATTATGGTTGTTATATCCAATTTTATTCGCCAAAAAGGATAATGATGGCAATGCCGAAATCATTACCGATCCAACGGTCGAAGTTCCGGTAGATGAAGAGGATAAAAAGCCTGCAGCCGAGTAACCTCATCCCCGTAGCCTTTGGGTTTAAACCCAAGGCCATGAAAAAAATAAAATCCACGTAGGGGTAAATTTCCTGTGAGTTGTATTAGCTCTAAATAACAAATAGAGATAACTATGATTCCTGCATTAATTATTTGGCTCTGCAAGAAATATTTTGCTCCAAAAACCTACAAAAAATTCTCCTCCAAAAGCCCAATCAATCCAAAAAGTGTTGCTTCGCTGCTCTTTCTTATCTGTTCATTTTCATCGGCTTTTGCACAACAAAGTAAATTTAACATCAAGCGTAATGGCGAAGTAATCGGCCAGATGTGTTTCCAGCAGAAAGACGATGGTGATAATGTTTATCTAAAAATAACTTCAAAAGTACAAACCCGTTTTGTTTTCAAAATTGATGTGGAAACAGAGGATATAGCGCATTTTAAAAATGGCAAACTCCTTAGCTCAAATGTAAATCGGATAGTAAATGGCAGTGCAAAAGAGGCTAAGAAAACAAGTTGGACAAATAATGTTTACCAACTTAAAACCGGCGATAAAACCAGTACAATAAATCAGCCTATTAGTTATAATACGATGCTCCTGTATGCCAAAGAGCCTGTTAATATCCCCGAAATTTACTCTGATAACTTTCAGTGTTTTATCCCCATTCATAAAAACGGAGCACATCAGTATCGGATCAATCTTCCCGATGGGAATTATAACGACTACCATTTCGAAAACGGAATATGTAAACTGGTAGTTGTAAATCACTCCTTATACACCATTAGAATGGAAAGGGTTTAAGATGGAAACAGTTGCAAATAAATACCTCAGGGTTTTGGTTACGGGTGCATCAGGCTTTATCGGCCGGAAATTAAGCTTTACCCTTGCAGAAATGGGCTACGATGTAGTGGCACTTTGCAGAAATGTTAAGCACCCCTTTCTTATTCAGCACCGAAATATCCAGTTTGTAAAAGGCGATGTTTTGGATCCTGAAAGTTTAGAAAACGCCATGAAAGATTGTTATCAGGTTTACCATACGGCAGCAATGGCCAAAATGTGGTGCCGGAATGAGCAGGATTTTTACGATGTGAATGTAATCGGGACTAGAAATGTGCTCAGTTGTGCATTAAAGTTGGGTGTAGAAAAAGTTGTGCATACCTCAACTTGCGGGGTGTGGGGACCAACATTAAATCTGCCGGTTTCAGAAAACGACCCAAGGGCAGTCGGCTTCCCGATTAGCTACGAACGCACAAAATACTTGGCTGAATTAGAGGTGAAAGAGTTTGTAAAAAAGGGGTTGGAAGTGGTAATTGTAAACCCATCAAGAGTATATGGCGATGGACCAATAACTGATAGTAATACGGTGAGCAAAATGGTTACGGGTTATATAAAAGGTACATGGCATTTTATTCCGGGCGATGGAAAAGCAATTGCCAACTATGCTTTTGTAGATGATGTGGTAGATGGACATATTGCAGCCATGCAGAATGGCAGGAATGGCGAACGGTATATTTTGGGCGGTGTTGATGTTTCTTTTAATAGTTTTTTCGGCACATTAAGGCAGATCACTGGTAAAAAAAGAAGTTTGTATAAAATCCCGGTAGGCATTATTAAAGCTTACAGTTTGCTGGAGTCTTTAAAGTCGAAATTTTTTAACCTTACCCCGTTCTTTCTGCCAGCGTTTGCCGATAGGTTAAAATGTAATCAGCAATATTCGAGCAATAAAGCCATTGCCGAACTAAATTATCGGATAACGCCTTTTGCAATAGGTTTAGGAAAAACCATTAATCACTTTAAATCTAATTAGGTTAAGGTTATCGTCCTCGTTTGCAACGAGGATGCAGGAGAATGTCGATTATATCGACTTTTACAACGCTATAATCCACATTGCAAATATAGTTCTCAACCGTCCTCATTACAAACGAGGACGATATAAAAGTATAAAAATGAAACAATTAACAGTATTGATTACAGGTGCAAGCGAAGGTTTGGGGAAATCTTTCGCTATCGAATCGGCCAAACGTGGTTTAGGTTTGGTATTGGTTTCGCTACCCAATAGTGGGCTGGAACATTTAGCAAATTACCTGCGTGTAAACTTTAACAGTAAGGTGTTCTGTATCGAAATAGATTTGACCGAAAATACCTCCGCCAGCGAAATTTTTGAAAAATTAAGGGTGAACAAGATCAATGTGAATGTTTTAATCAATAATGCTGGTTTAGGCAACTGGAGTTGGTTTGAAGATAAAAATGTCGATTTTTACAGAACACAGATTGAGCTTAACATTACGAATACGGTTTTGCTTACGCGGTTATTTTTAAACCATATCGATAAAAGTACAGCAAGTTATATTTTAAATGTTGGCAGTTTAGGCGGACATTTTATCGTACCAAAAAAACAGGTTTATGGGGCAACCAAATCTTTTATCGGTTATTTTACCCGTTGTTTGCAACTCGAATTGAGCGGTACAAATGTGCACATTAGTTTACTTAGTCCTGGCGGTATTAATACCAAACCAGAATTATTGATAATGAACAATGAATTAAAGGGTTTTGCAAAAGCGACGATTTTAGAAGCCGATTATGTTGCCAAAACAGCAATGGATGGTATGTTGAAAGGAAAGAAAGAAATTATACCAGGTTTTGCAAACCGTTTTTTGGTGGTGCTGGATAAAATTATACCGGGCTTTTTAAAAGAAATTATAATTAGGCGTAAATTGAGGGCAATTTTGACAACATAGCGTGTGAAATATTAACCACAGATAAAAAGGATGGACACAGATGGCGTTTGCCTAAAAAGATGTTGGCTTAAACAAAGTGTTGGTCAGTCTGAGTGTAATCGAAGACGCTTTTGACGAGTTATGTAAATGACTAACCCGCATCTGTGTTTATCTGTGTCCATCTGTGGTTAAAATATATAGAAATCATTAACATCTTGGAAAGTAACGACACCAATCTTATCGGGTTAATTAAAAGCGGTAATAAGCAGGCTTTCGACGAAGTGTTTTTAAAGCATTTCAAAAGCCTGCATGCATATGCTTTTACGATAATTAAAGAAAAAGATGATGCCGAAGAGATTGTTCAGAATGTGTTTGTGCGCATCTGGACGAAAAGAGCGCAACTTAAAACGGATGGGTTTTTAAAACCATTTCTTTATCGTTCGGTGCACAACGAGAGTTTAAATTATTTGAAACATCAAAAAGTGAGATCGAATTTTAACGTTCATTATGCCGATGCTGTGAAAAACGATACAGGAAACTTAAATACAGAGATCATGGCCACAGAACTGGAAAAGAATATCCATTCGGCAATAAACGAGCTGCCCGAGAAATGCAGAAATGTATTTCAGTTGAGCCGGTTCGACCAGATGAAATATCAGGAAATTGCCGATGCGTTAAATATTTCTATCAAAACGGTAGAAAACCAGATGGGGAAGGCCTTAAAGATTTTGCGCCTTAGGGTAGTAGATTTTTTGATCCTCATTTTTATTTTATTGAACTAAGTTAATGGATAAAAACTATACACATATTAACGATGATTTGCTTGCAAAATACTTGCTTGGAGAGGCTACTGTGCCCGAAAGCGAGCAAGTTGAAGCATGGGCAAAATCAAATCCTGATCACTTGAAACAGCTAGAAGATTTCAGGATGATACTAGAGAAAAGTAAACTGCAGATTGATCCAGAAATTGATGAGCATCAGGCTTTAGATAGATTAAATGCCCGTTTAGAAACCGAAAAAAAAACGATCAGCTATACATCTATTTTACGTCGGGTAGCTGTGGTATTTATATTTTTTAGTGCCGGCTTATTTTTCTACAATAATTTAATCGGCAATAAAATAAATGTTAATAGCGGCGAAAATACCTTAACACAAACGTTGCCTGATGGTTCTACTGCAATTTTGAATAAACAATCTGAACTTTCTTTCGTGGGCGGGTTTTTTAATAAAACCCGCGATGTTAAACTAAGGGGTGAAGCTTTTTTTAAAGTCAGCGCCAATAAGTCGAAACCATTTATCATTCGTGTTAATGATGTTCAGGTAACTGTTGTGGGCACTGCATTTAATGTGAAAAGTGATGGGGCAGCTGTTGTTGTAATTGTAGAAAGTGGAATTGTTAAGGTAAACAACCGAAATGATAGTGTACGTTTAACTGCCGGAGAAAAAGTAGAAGTAAGTCAAAATCAGCGGCATTTATCTAAAGGAGAAAATCAGGGTAAATTATACAATTACTATTATTCGAATGAATTGGTTTGTGACGGCACACCGCTTAGCGAATTAGTTGTCGTACTTAATCAAAAATTTAATTCCAATATCGTTATTGTAAATCCTGAATTAAAGGCGCTGCCAATTAGTACAACCTTTAAAAACGAATCGCTTAAAGAAACCTTGAATGTGATTGCCGAAACTTTTAAAATAAAAGTAGAGCATGGGCAGGGGATAATTAAACTTAAATAAAAACCAATGCGTACGCTCAGAATAACTGTTATTTTTCTCCTTTTTTTCAGTTCCTTAATAAAAGCACAATCCAATTTATCCAGAAATATCTCACTCAATATCGAGCAGCAAAAACTAAGTTCAGTATTGGCGATGATAGAGGAGAAAGGTGGATTCAGGTTTTCTTATAACAGTAATATATTGCCAGTAGATAGTTTGATCAGTATCCACGAAAACAACCTGAATATTGCCGAAACGCTTGATAAAATATTAAATCATAGGTTCGAATACCGTCAATCGGGCAATTTTGTGATTATCAGGTATGCACCGCTCGAACTTGTGTTGCTGGTTAACGAATCGGTCGGTAATCCAGAGCTTTATACCATTACGGGCCAGGTAGTAGATAAACAGACCAATAAACCAATCCAGGATGCCAGTATTTACGAACGAAACCTGTTGATTTCTGAAATATCGGATGGGAACGGTTATTTTTCGATGCGGTTAAAAAACATCACACAGCCCATATCGCTAACAGTAAGTAAAGAAAATTATAAGTCTACCGTTACCCATTTTCTGGCAGAGGTGAACATTACCAATAGAAAAGAAAATCCAGGAGAAAGGTTTATCTACGGAAATTTGGGCGATGTAGAAAATACCTGGCTTGGTAATGCTTTGGTTACGGCACAACAAAAAATACAGTCGATCAATATCGGTGGTTTTATCTCAAAAGCCCCGTTTCAGTTTTCGCTTATTCCTGGTTTAAATTCCCATGGCTCATTGAGCGGTCAGGTGGTGAATAAATTTTCGCTTAATGTTATTGGTGCTTATAGCGCAGGGGTAGATGGCGGAGAAATTGGTTTTGTTTTCAATATTAACAAAAGTAATGTGCAGTATTTTCAGTTTGCCGGAGCTTTTAATTTAGTCGGGGGGGATGTTCGTGGAGCGCAGATTGCCGGCCTGTTTAATTATGTTATAGGCGATGTTCGGGCGGCCCAGATTGCCTTGGCTTATAACCGCGTAGGCAAGAATTTCGAAGGTTTTCAGTTGGGTGGAATTTATAACCGCGTTAATGAGGATGTAAAAGGCCTGCAACTTTCCTTGGGTCTTAATACCATAGGCGGAACCTTAAAAGGCTTCCAAACTGGGGCCTTAAATTTGGTTAGCAAGGATACAAAAGGTATTCAAATTGGAGTTGGGGGTAATGTTGTGAGCGGTAGAACAAGTGGAATACAGATTGGTGGCATTGCCAACATTGATAAAGAAAGCAGTGGGATAAATCTGGCCATGCTTACCAATTTTACCGGACAAACCGCTAGTGGACTGCAAATCGGCGCAATTAATTATGCCAAAGACTTAAAAGGTGTCCAAATTGGGATATTAAATGTTTCAAATGAAAATGATGGCTATTCAATCGGGCTGATCAATATTGCTTTAAAAGGTTATCATAAATTTAGTTTTAGCACCAATGAAAGCACCAATTTTAATGTGGCTTATAAAGGTGGCAGCAAACGTTTATACAATATGTTAATGTTTGGCACGAACAAAAAATCAGCTGAAAAAATATATACCGGTGGACTGGGTTTTGGAAAGGAAATGAAATTGTTTAAAAGCGTTTCTTTAAACCCAGAAATAAGTAGCCAGTATGTTTACCAAGGGAGCTGGGATTACCTCAACCTGCTGAACAAATTTGAGCTATCAATAAATATCCGGATAAATAAATGGCTGGCCATACAGGGCGCTCCATCGGTTAATGTGTATTATACCAGGCAAAACACCAAAATTGGTGAATTTGGATTGTTGCAGGAAAAGCATAAAAATTTCTCTTTTAACAATTCGGGATATACAGGTTGGTTAGGTTGGAATGTGGGCTTGGTGATTTTGTAAAATAGCCTTGGGTTTAAACCCAAGGCTATAAACGATATTTATTCTGCTTCAAGTTAGGTATCCAGAACTCCAAACTGTCAACTGAAAACTCCCAACTGGTTAATGATCAAACTCACCAATATTTTTCGCCGATTCTTCATCAGATACCAGTTTTCTTACTTTCTTTTTATCCAACCATAATACCAGCGCTGGTAATAAAGTTAAATTGAAAATTAAAGCTACCAATAGGGTTATGGATAGGAGCAGGCCAAGTACTACTGTTCCTCCGAAAGTAGATGCGGTAAAAATTCCGAAGCCAAAGAATAAGATTAAAGCGATGTGTGTCATACTTACGCCTGTTTCGGTAATGGTATCGGTAATCACTTTAGGTACGCTGAAATTGGTCAGGTTTAATTCCTGCTGATAACGCGTCAAGAAATAGATGGTCTGATCGGAAGCCAAGCCAAAAGCTATGGTAAAAATTAATATGGTTGAAGGTTTTAAGGAAATTCCAAAATAACCCATAATCCCTGCGGTAATAATTAAAGGAACAATGTTGGGCAATAAGGAGATAAACATGATGCCCAAACTTTTAAACTGTGCCAACCTTAAAAGGGAGATCAATACAATGGCAAGCGCAATACTTTCAACCAAATGCTTTAACATATAATCTGTTCCTTTAGAAAAGATAATGCTCGAGCCAGTAAGTTCTACATCAAATTTAGACGGTGGCAAAATACTGTCGATCCGCGGTTTTAATTCGGCCATAATAGCGTCTAAACGTTTTGAGCCAACATCAGCCATTTGAAAACTGATCCTTGTGCTCTGATTTCCCTTGCTGATAAAGTTGGTTAACAAACTTGCATTTCCTTTGCCGCCATTGGCGATGTAGGCCAGGATAAAGTTCTTTTCTAAATTATCTGGCAAGCGGAAAAAGGTAGAATCGTTATTGTAAAATGCCTGGGTAGCATACTTTAAGCCCATATTAACCGAAATAGCACGCGAAAACTCAGGATAGGCAGAAATCATCTTCTCCAGTTTCTCCATTCTTTTCAGATTGGTTAAATTGAAAACGCCGTTCTTTTTCTTCGTATCTACACTTACTTCTAAGGGTAAAATACCTTCAAAATTTTTCTCAAAGAACTTTAAATCCGTTAAAATCTCCGAGTTTTTGGGCAGGTCATCAACTACATAACCATTAACATTGATTTTCATCACTCCAATAAAAGCAATGATGGATATGATAATCGTTCCGATATAAATCAATCCACTTTTGTGCTGTACCAGCGTATCGGTTTTGACCAATAATTTGTGCAAAAACCCTTCTTCAACGTGATTTTGTGCTTTAAGCTTAGGCGCTGGTAAATAACTGAAGATAATTGGGATTAAACATAAACACATTAGCCAGGTAATCATTACGTTTATAGAGGCTACACTCCCAAATTGCATCAATAACTCACTTCCTGTAAAATACAATACACCAAATCCAATGGCTGCGGTGATGTTCGCAATTAGCGTGGTAATAGCAATTCTCTCTATTGTTACGCTTAGGGCACGTTGTTTATCGCCATCTTTTCTAAGTTCATTCTGGTATTTATTCAACAATAAAATACTGTTCGGAATACCAATAATCACAATAAGCGGTGGAATCAGTCCTGTTAAAATAGTAAGTTCGAAACCAAATAGTACCAATGTGCCGATACTCCAGATAACACCCATCACAACCACTAAAATAGGGAAGAATACGGCATAAAATTTCTTGAAGAAAAACAATAAGATTAGCGCAGAAACCAAGATAGATAAGCCCAAAAACAATACAAATTCGTTACTTACCAATTTACTTACCGCGGTACGGATATAAGGTAAACCCGAAATATGTACCTGTATCTTTGTTGCGGCCTGGAAAGCTTTGGCTTTTGCTTCAATCTCTTTTAAAATAGGGTTACGTTCAGCAGTATTTAAGATTTTGGTATCAAAAGTAATGGCCATTAAGGTGGCATTCTGACGGTTGTAAACCAGTCCTTCGAAAAAAGGGTTGCTATAAATGGTGTTCTTGATCGAATCCATCTCAGCATCAGTTTTAACTAAACCACCAGGGAGCGGCTTTAAAACAAATTTTTGGTTTACAGTATCTTTTTCCAGTTGAAAAATCCTTCCTGATGATAAAACCTGTTTAATGCCTTTTAATTTCTGAATGTCGTTAGAAAGCTGCACCCATTGGTTGTAAACTTCTTTTTTAAAAATATCAGGCGATTGTATTCCCACCACCATTACACTTCCATCTTCACCAAAGGTCTTTTTAAAGGCGTTGTATTTTACGAATGCGCTATCGGTAACAGGCAGGATTTTACTTCCTGTGTAGGAGAGTTTTACATTTTTGGCCTGATAAGCCATGAAAATTGTGCCTAGTAAAAAAAATACGATGATTGCGATACGGTTCTGAAGAATGAATCTCGATAGCTTAACCCACATGTGCAGCTTAGTTTAATAATAATATTAACGGCAAAACTAATCTTATTTGTAAAACGTGATTACTTTTTGCGCAATTAAATTTGCACAAATAACATACTTTTGAAAAAATTGTTTTAACCGGATGTTGCATAAAGTTAGGGGCATTGTTTTAAAGACCACCAATTACAGTGAAAGCAGTGTAGTAGTGCAGGTGCTTACCGATAAATTCGGGATGCAGTCTTACCTCATTAATGGTGTTAAAAAGCCAAAAGCGAAGATTAAGATGAACATGCTGCAATCGCTCCATTTATTGGATATGGTGGTTTATCATAAAGCAAATACCAATATTCAAAGGGTATCTGAAGTTCGGCAAACGCCTGTTTTTAAAAGCATCCCTTACGATATGATTAAAACCAGTATCGTTATTTTTTTAAATGAGGTATTGTATAAAAGCATCAGGCAACAATCAGCCGATGAGAGTTTATTCGATTATATTTTTAATTCGATTGCCTGGTTTGATGAAATTGAAGAGATCAATCCCAATTTTCATTTGTCGTTTTTATTAAAACTTACCCGTTTTTTAGGTTTCTCGCCAAATGAGAAAAGGAGAAATGATCAGATTTATTTCGATCTGCAAGAGGGCGAGTTTACTTCCAGATTGCCAATCCACTCCAATTATCTGCAATTGGAAGATGCCATCGGGTTTATTTCGCTTTTTAATACGCCACTCGAAAAAATTTCTGAAATGAAAATGAGCAATACACAGCGACGGTTTCTGTTAGATAAGATATTGGTTTTCTATACCTTACATACGGCGTCGTTCGGGGTGGTACAATCACATAAAATCCTTGAAACTTTGTTAAGTTGAAAAAAAAGAAAAAAAGATTTGCAGAACAGTTTTATAGCGCTATATTTGCATTCCCAAACGGAGGATGGGACATTAAGTTTGACAAAATTATAAAAGGGAAATTAGCTCAGCTGGTTCAGAGCACCTCGTTTACACCGAGGGGGTCGGGGGTTCGAACCCCTCATTTCCCACCAAGCCTTTCAGTACAACTGGAAGGCTTTTTTATAAAACTTTGAATACACCCAAAAAGGGAAATTAGCTCAGCTGGTTCAGAGCACCTCGTTTACACCGAGGGGGTCGGGGGTTCGAACCCCTCATTTCCCACACAAAGACAAACAACGCCATTGGATTCCAATGGCGTTGTTTTTTATACTTCACAAATTGCTTGCCTTAATTTTTTTATGGATCAATCTCAAAATCTGAAGAGAAATTTTATATCTCGTTCGTCCGGAACTCTTTATAAAATCCCGAAGGAATGATTTATTGCAGCGAAAGATTTTAATCCCATCATTTAAAATAAAATACTAAATGATTTTCTTTATTCCTGGAATTAATAAAATAAGTGATCCCAGTACAAAACTACTTAGCACTATTAATGGAGCAATAGCTAGAAGTTTTATTGCAGGATCAATAGACCAGCTTCTTACCGCTAATGTAAGTACTACAATTACAAACGGATGAAAAATGTAAACAGCAAAACTACAGCGTGATACTTTAGTAAGTAGTTTTGAATAAATATTCCAGTTTCTTTTTCCTTTAATTAATAATGCTGTTATTATCGATATACCGATCCATTGTTCCCAAACTGCATATAATAATGCCTGCCAATGAAGACCTCCGGAAAACCAAGAAGAGGGTGTGTTTAGCTTGAAACTAATGACAAAAAATAATGAAAAAAACAATAAACATAACATTGCCGATCTTTTCAGCTGTCTGCCTGTTTTTTCTGAAAGTTGATCGAACCAATTGTTTTTTGAAGCCAGTAATCCGATAATGAATAGTGCAATATATTGTGAAAAATGCCCAAGCTGAAATCCAACTGGTTCAAGAACCCATCCAACAGGAAATATAATTCTAACCAAGAAACTAATAATTCCTAATGCTAATGCAAATAATAATATGGCACGCGTGTTAGGTGCTGCCACAGGTTTGTCGAAGTTAATTTTGAATATTTTTTTTACTGCTGCATAAAGTAATGTAAAAAGCAAAAGTGCCGCCACAAACCATGTAACTCCTAAGTCAATCCAACTATCGTAACCGCTTAGATATTCAAAATAAGTGATATGATTTTTTGTAAAATAATAGACCAGATAACACATGAATGGTGTAAGGATAAAAGAATAGAATACTATAGGAATTCCTAATCTCGTTAATCGGTCTTTAATAAATTTTGAAGCTCCTTTTCTAGAATACGAAGAACCGGTAAAATAGGCTGCCAATAGAAAAAAATACCCCATAAAAAAAGACTGATTGATACTAACGAACATTGTCATAACAGCACGTGCACCTAAAAAGCTGCTTGGTTCATTATAATACCAGCCTCCCGAAGAACTGTAAGCAATTAAAGTGTGATGAAGTACCACTAAAATTGTCAGTAAAACTTTGATATTATCTATATATAATAATTTGTTTAAAGAGCCAGAATCTTCATTTGAAACAGCTGTTGCAGTTGGCATAATAAATAGGTTTTGCGTTATTTATGGCAAACGTACAACAAGAAAATACAGCCAGAGCAAGGGTTGTTACTAGCAACTAGCTTTTGTGATAAGCAACAAGCTCAGGCAATGTTTTTATTTTGAAGCTGCTGATAACAGCTATTAAAGTTATCGATTTGCTTTCTTGAAACAGGTATTTTTATGTCTGTTTCTTTAAATGATAATACATAACCCTGGGAGTTTCCAGCTACTTGTTTGATCTTATACATATTTACTAAATAGGTTCTGTGACATCTAAATAAGTGCGGGTAATCTGTTATTTGAGTTTCAAATTGAGTTAACGAAATTCTTTTTACTTCTGTAGTCATTTGATGGCCATTCGATTTTGTTAACTCAATGTAATTGCCATCTGCTTTTGCAAAGAGTAATTGGTCCATATCCAGTAAAAAATCATCTTGTTTTACCTGTGTGGTGATAAAAATATCAGATTTTAAAACTGTTTTTTCGGGTTTAACTGTCAGCGGGGTAAATTGCAGAACAAATGGCGATCCTTTTTTTGACTCAAAATAGAAAGTTGATAATCGTAGAAAAAAATAGAAAAATATACCCGCAACAAAACAATTTCTGATTTCTTCAAAGAAATAATTCCATGACCAGTTGTTTGGATTGTTATAAAGTAAATCTCGCATCAAGAAACTTGCTGTACCAATTAAAACTAATAGCGCTCCAATTTGAATGAATTCTTCAAGTAAAGTCCATTTAGTTTGATTCTTCGTTTTTCTGAAATAATTCAATACTCCAAAATAAACAAATAAAATTATTGCCGGAGCTAAAGCATGTAAAAAACAAATAAAGAAATAATGCATTTTCAGTTCCGGATCATAAACTCCAAATGGTTTAAACATTAAAAGAAAAAGTAGAATGATAAGAAATACAACAATAGAGCTTTTGATAAGATTTTCAAACTTATATCGTTGAGGATATTCAATTTCATTCCTCAAATGTTCTGTATTGATGTAGAATCGCATATTAAAAATTTATTTTGGGAATAAAAATACAAAAAATAGAAAGCGTATAGCTTTTGGAACTATTTAGATTTGATAATATCTAAAAAAAGCAAAACACTTTGAAAAGTACTTTTATTTTTTTTTGACTTAAATGGAATATTAACTTTGAATAAAACTATTTTAAGTTATCAAAAAATGTCAAAACTGAGATCAGGTGTTCGATTGTATTCCCTGACAGTCCAGTTAAGTCCTTCAGTTTTACTGAGGGACTTTTTTTTTGCTGTCATTCTGAACGCAGTGAAGAATCCTTTATGCACAAAATATCACCAGTCATTTCAGAATGCCAGTTTTAAGTTAAATCGCCAAACAATACTACTTAGGTTCCAATAATGAGCATCAATTATTTTAACCAATATTATTTACCTTATTCAATTATATATCCGAAATTGCCTGTCGATAAACAGTGACAAATGTTCGGTAAAATTATCAGGTTCATTTTTTTTGGAAACTACTTCGTGGGCATTTTAGCTGTTGCCTTAACGCTCGAAGCTACCTTCCAATTGAGGTTACCCCTTAACTCTCTAAATTATTACCTGCTGTTGTTTCTGGCACCAACCATCTATTATACCTACGCTTACAATAAGGTTTCTACCAAACCATCTGCAACCAATCCGCGCAATCAGTGGTACTTCAAACATAAACAGTTTATTAACTGGAGTCAGGCTATACTTTTTACTATCTGTATGCTGTTGGCTATAAATCTGCTTTATCAAAACTTTCAGCATATTCTGGCGCTGCCAATTGGTTATTGGGTAGCTATATTCATTATCATCACTGCAGGAGGATTTTACTATGGTTTACTGCCCAGATCTTTCCTTAAATTTAATCTGCGCAATACAGGCTGGTTAAAAGCTTTTGTAATTGGTTTTGTATGGGCCTGCTGTGCCAATGTGCTGCCGCTGATTATGCTTAAAATTGAAACTGGGGTTGGCTACCACGATTCTGTATTGTGGACCTGGCTATTTATAAAAAACTGGATGTTCTGCACCGTAAATGCAATCATTTTTGATATTAAAGATTATCCAACCGATGCTAATAGACATTTAAGAACATTCGTAGTACGTTACGGGCTGCGCAGAACAATTTTTAGTATCCTTATTCCACTACTGATTATAGGTTTAGTTTCTTTAGGCATATTTGCCAGTTACAAAGGTTTTAGATGGCCGCAGGTTTTATTTAACGTGTTGCCTTTTATCCTCACCATTTACGTAGCCTATTCCATGCACCGAAGGAAAAACATTCTCTATTATTTGATGGTAATTGATGGCCTGATCTTGTTTAAGGCAATATGTGGAATAATCGGAATGCAGTTTGTTCATTAAGGAGAAAGACTAAAGCAGAAAGACTAAAGCCAATGTTATATTTGAAAGTGCAATCTTGATACCTGATTCCCGTTGCTTGATACTATGCTTAACAACTACGATAAAATTGCCGGCCATTACGATACTTTAAGCCGTTTGGTGTTTTTTAAATCGCAGGTTAATGCGCAGATCAATCAATTTCCATATATCCTGGAGAATAGCCATGTATTAATTGTTGGCGGTGGAACCGGGTGGATCCTGGAAGAGCTCTCGAAGATTTATACCGGATTAAAGATTGTTTATGTAGAAATATCTGCTAAAATGATTGCGCTTTCTCAAAAAAGAAACTATAAAAATAATTACGTTGAATTTGTAAACATCGGTATCGAGGATTTTAAAACTGATGTATTATTTGATGTAATTTTAACACCTTTTCTTTTTGATAACTTTGCGGAACAACGCGCTGCAAAGGTATTTGCACAGTTAAATGAGCGTTTAAAGAAAGATGGATTATGGTTTCTGGTCGATTTTTCGTTAAATAAAACCAGTGGAAACTGGTGGAAATGGCTGTTGCTCAGATCGATGTATGGCTTTTTTAAATTATTGGGCATAGTAGAAGCGCATCAGCTTATCGATATGAATCCTTACTTTTTTAAAGCCAATTACCTGATTATTGAAGAACGGCTATATTATGGAAGCTTTATTAAGGCAACAATCTTCCGAAAATAAAAATGACATTTATTTAATGCAATTGTGTTGCGTTTGTTAAATCGTTTCGGATCTTTGTATAAAAGATATAGATATGGATTTTGATGTAATCATAATTGGTGGAAGCTACGCTGGCTTGTCTGCAGCTTTAACTTTGGGTAGGGCGACCAGAAATGTTTTGGTAATCGATGCCGGTAAACCGTGCAACAGGCAAACACCGCATTCGCATAATTTTTTAACGCACGATGGAGATAAGCCCGCAGCTATTTCTAAAGCTGCTAAAGCAGAAGTGCTGAAATATCCGACAGTTAGATTTTTAGAGGGGAAAGCCATTTCGGCCATGCAGATAGATGGAGGTTTTAAGATTGGCGTAGAAAACGGTGAAAATTTTACTGCACGAACAATATTGTTGGCCACAGGTTTAAAAGATTTACTGCCTGATATTAAGGGTTTGGCTGAATGCTGGGCTATTTCTGCCATACACTGCCCTTATTGCCATGGTTACGAGGTGAAGAATGAAAAAATAGGCCTTTTAATGAATGGCGAGCATGCATTTGAAATGGCCAAAACCCTGAACCATTGGAATAAGGATTTAACGGTTTTAACCAATGGTAAATCGCACCTAAGCACCGAGCAGACTGAAAAACTGAAATCCAAGTCAATCACCATTATAGAAGATGAAATTGTTGAACTACTGCACAATAATGGTTATCTCGAAGATGTTGTTTTTAAAAATGGTGAAAAAATAGCCTTAAAGGCGATTTACCTCAAATCGGATGTTGAACAACATTGCAACTTCAACGAGCAGCTCGGTTTTGAATTAACAGATTTAAAAACAATAAAAGTAGATGAGCAGCAGCAAAGCACTGCCAAAGGCGTTTATGCCGCAGGAGATTGTGCAACCTTGTTCAGGTCGCTATCTATTATTACAGCTGCAGGAACAATGGCCGCAGTGGTAATGAACAAGGAAATGATTTCTGAAGATTTTTGATCAACCATCGGAAATTTAAAATAAGATTGCGCCAACAATTGTTGCAATAAACATCGCTGCTATTACGATTCTATCAGCAGTAATCCATTGCGCTCTTGTAAGTGGTGTAATACTTTTTTTTTCGCTTTCTGCTTTGTGCCTGGAAAGCCTGAAAACTGATGTGTCTAATTTAATAAGCATAGGAATGAGTTTAATAGGGTCAATTTTCTTAAGACAAATCCCAAGCCAAAACACAAGAAAAATGTTGAATTGTTAATAACTTATATTTTTTTGTTATTCCGCTGATATTTATACGTTTATCAGTGCAATTAGTTGGGCAATGAATGATTAAGCTGTCTAGAAAATGAAACAGCTTAATCACGCTATATGTATAGTAATGAGTTTATTACCTATCGTTCTGTTTTGTCTTTCTGAGCCTTTAATTTGCTATTCTTTTTACCATACCAGAAGTAAATGGCTAAACCAATAATTAACCAAACCGCTAACCTCACCCAGGTTTCCCAAGGTAAAAATACCATCATGGCAATACAGGTTAAAATGCCTAAAATAGGGATTAAGGGCACAAAAGGGACTTTAAATGGACGTTTAGCTTCGGGATTTGTTTTTCTTAAGATCAAGATGCCGATACAAACCATTAAAAATGCTAACAGTGTACCAATGCTTGTCATTTCGCCTACCACATTCATGGGGACAAATGCAGCAAAAAGTCCAATAAATACACAAAGTATAATGTTCGATTTGTATGGCGTTTTAAATTTAGTATGTACATCAGAAAACATCTTTGGCAATAAGCCATCCTTACTAATGGAGTAGAACATTCGCGACTGTGCCATTAAATCGATTAAAATTACAGAAGTATAACCGATTAAAATAGCTAAAATAATAGCCTGACTTAACCAGGCGTAAGGTGTTTTTTCGATGGCAATGGCTACAGGGGCACCGCTATTGGCAAATTCTTTATAATTGGCCAGGCCAGTCATCACATGCCCGAACAGACCAAATAAAACCGTACAAACCACTAATGATCCAATGATGCCGATTGGTAAATCTCTCGCTGGATTCTTTGTTTCCTGTGCCGAAGCTGCTACGGCGTCGAAACCGATAAATACGAAAAATACTAAACCCGCACCACGTAAAACACCACTCCAACCAAACTGGCCGAAAGTTCCGGTATTTTCGGGGATGTATGGATGGTAATTTGCAGGATCGATATATTGCCAGCCCAGCGCAATAAAAACCAATACCACACCAACTTTAAGAAATACAATGATCCCATTTACAATGGCGGAGCCTTTGGTGCCGCGGATTAATATCGCTGTCATTAATACCACCACCAATGCTGCAGGGATGTTAATAATACCATTAATGGTAGAACCATCGGCAAGTTTAGCGGTTTCGAAAGGCGATAAGGTTAGCTGGGGAGGGAGATAAATATGCAAGCTGGCTAAAAACCTGGTTAAATACTGCGACCAGCTGATGGCTACTGTAGCACAACCCACAGAATATTCCAATACCAGATCCCAGCCTATAATCCAGGCGAAAAGTTCTCCCATGGTGGCATAAGAGTAGGTATAAGCACTGCCTGCGACAGGAATCATGGATGCAAATTCTGCGTAACACAATGCTGCAAAACCACAGCCCAATGCTGCAATAACAAAGGATAGGGTAACTGCCGGGCCAGAGTGATTGGCTGCAGCCAACCCTGTAATGGAGAATAAACCTGCACCAAGCGTTAAGCCTACGCCAATTAAAATTAGGTTGATAGGGCCTAAGGTTCTTTTGAGTGTTCCTTCGCCGCTTTCGCTTGCCTCAGCAACAATGCTGGCAATAGATTTTTTCATGAAAATAAGTTAAGACGCTGCAAAATTATTAAAATATATTAAATCTATAGTATTTATATGGTGTTAAGTGCGCCGCGATAACTTATGAAGTTTACAAAGGATAGCGGGCAGGGAGAACTTCATAAGTTTAGCGTAATGGCTTGTAGCAGTTGCCTTTGTTAACTAAACCTGATAGAACCAAATAGCTCCCGATTTATCGAATATTTTATATTTAAAGGGTATCTAAATCGGGACTATAGGTGATAGCAGGGCTGTAGAAACCAAAGGATTACAGGACTCTGCTTTACTAAAAAAAGCTATAACTACTTAGTTTTTATTCAATTAACCTTAAACATAAAATTTTTATTAAAAATTAATTAACTGATAATGAGATATTTATATGTTTATTTGGATTTATTTTAGTACTATGTATTGCATGGTAGTATATAAAACATATATCTTTGTATTATGATAGCAGAAAATACGCAAACACAAATGCGGAAGGGAATTCTGGAGTACTGTGTTTTATCAATCATCTCACGGGGCGAAATATATGCTTCGGATATTATTGCCGAATTAAGGACGGCAAAGCTATTAGTGGTTGAGGGTACATTATATCCATTATTAACGAGGCTTAAAAACAATGGTTTATTAAGCTACAACTGGGTAGAATCTACCTCGGGGCCACCGCGTAAATATTATACCTTAACCGAAGATGGTCGGGGTATTTTGTCACAACTAGATCAAACCTGGCAGGAGCTGGCTTATGCTGTAGGTATTTCACAAAAAGGAGCCAATTCATAAATATTAAAAAGGAAATGGAAAAGACCATCATCATAAACATAGGGAACACGATTATTCATATTGAAGAAAGTGCTTACGAACGCTTAAAGGCCTACCTGAATGAAGTAAAGCAATATTTTGCCAACCATGCAGATGACCTTGAAATTGTAACGGATATCGAAAACCGGATTGCTGAACTGTTAACCGAGCAATTGGACGAGCAGAAAAAACAAGTGGTAGATTCGGCAAATGTAAATTCAGTGATTGCACAAATGGGTAAGGTGCAGGATTTTGATACGGTAGAAGAAGGTGAAGAAGCGCCTGTAATCAATAACAACTATCAATACCAATACACGGAGAAAAAACTGTACCGCGATATGGACGACCGCGTGGTAGCTGGTGTTTGTGCAGGTATTGCACATTATGTAAACGCTGATCCTAAATGGATTAGGTTGGCTACATTACTGATCAGCTTTGCCGGTGGATTTGGATTGTTGGTGTATGCCATACTCTGGATCATCATGCCAAAAGCCAAATCTCGTATCGAAAGGATGGAAATGAAAGGCGAACCTGCAAATCTTCAGGGTTTCCAAAAGAACTTAGATGAAGAGCTACAGGCAGTTAAGGAACGCTTGGGAGAAGTAAATAAACATGCTCAGCCAATATTTGCCCGTTTAGGGAATTTTATTGGAGAGTTTTTCGAATGGCTTGGCCGCTTTATTTCGGGTACCGGAAAGGTTATTTTTAAAGTAATTGCGGGTTTTATTGTTGTGTTTGGCGTACTCTTTTTAATTGCGTTAATTATTGGTACTGCCGCTTTTCAGGGATTCTGGGATGCGAGTATTTATGAATATTTTCCCTTCTCTATTATTAATGAAGGCAATAGGGGGGCGATTTTATTTGGTGCATTTATTGTTTGCTTTGTGCCGATTTTAGCCCTGGTGTTATTCTCGATCAGGGTAGCTTTTAACAAACAGGCCATTAACAAAACACTGTCTTTTGCGCTGTTAATTATCTGGTTGGCAGGTGTGGCTATAACAGGTTATCAAGCCGCTAAAATATCATCAGAATTTAAGCAGCATGCAGAGCTAACACAAACTGTTGATCTGAAATCTTTTCCAACCTATACCCTAAATATTGATAAAAGTAAGTACTTCACCAAAGAGGACAGTATAGCTTATCACATTGATGCGAACCAGAAGAATCGGATTGTAGTTGATGATTTTGAAGACGGACCTTTTGTTTCACCGAACCATATCCGCATTGATATTAGCAAAAGTGAAACCGGTGTTACCCGTTTAACACAGAAATACGAATCGCAGGGTAAAACTTTTCAAAGTGCCTTGCAAAATGCGCAGAACATTAGCTACAATTATGTAGTGAAAGATGCTGAACTGATTTTTAGTCCGCGGTTTCAATTGAGAAAGGGAACCATTTGGAGAAATCAGGAAGTAAGGTTAAACCTTGAAATTCCGGTGGGCACAAAATTAATTTTAAAGCAGGATGCTTACCGCTATGTTAATAATTACTGGGCCTGGGAATGTAACGACAGCGAAAATGATCATAACGATTCTAGCATATGGATCATGACGGATGATGGTTTGAAATGCGTTGCGAAATTAAAAGAAGAGGCGTTAAAAAAGGAAAAGTTAGAGCAAGAGCTACGTGATTTAGACCATTTGCGCAACAATAAACCTACTGATACCCTTTACCAAGATTCTGTATCAAACCGGATTAAGGAAGTTAAGGAAGAATTGGGCATAACCCCTGAATAATAGTTATTTAAGAACAGAAACTTACTAAAATAGATCTCTCTGTTTCGCTGCACTTCATCCGGATAGTTATCGGTCGAGATGACGATAGGGCGAGATGACGATCATACCTAAAGAAGAAGCCATGAAAAATTTATTTACGTTAGTTGCATGCTTAATGGCATGTGGGGCTTCTTTTGCCCAAAAATTAAATACTTTGACGGGAAAAATCGTCGATGAAAAGACTGTCCCGGTGTCGTTTGCGATTGTTCGGATTTTAAACTATCCTGATACCACGGTCGTTAAAAGTGTATCGACCAATATCGAGGGTGCTTTTACAATCGACCAGTTAAAAAATGGTGAGTATCTGCTCTCGATCTCCATCGTTGGTTTTAAGCGTAAAAAGACAGATCACTTTTCAGTCAATGGTGATTTAAAATTGCCAAATATCGGTATCGAAAGTTTAAGCAAACAATTAAAAGAAGTGAGCGTTCAGGGCAAAAAACCTTTTATTGAACATCAGATTGATAAAACGGTGCTAAATGTAGAAAATAGCATTATTGCAACTGGAGGCACGGCTTTAGAAGTGTTAGAAAAAGCTCCAGGCGTGCAGATCGACCGCCAAAACGACCAGATTAAACTGAATAATAAAAGCGGTGTGATGGTAATGATCGACGGGAAATCGAATTTCCTATCGGGTGCTGATATTACCACATTGCTAAGCAATATGAGCAGCGATCAGATTGCTACCATTGAACTCATTACCAATCCATCTGCCAGGTACGATGCTGCCGGAAATGCCGGGATCATCAACATCAAACTAAAACGCAACAAAGCTTATGGTACCAATGGTACGGTTTCGGTTAATACCGGGCAGGGCATTATGCCCGATTCACCCAGCGATTTATTCCGTGCCGGCGTAAACCTGAACTTAAATCACAGGCAGGGTAAATGGAACATTTTTGGAAATGGTGCCGTGGTACGCAAAGCCCAGTTTAACAATACCTTTTTAACCCGTACCACTTTATCTGAAGGTTTGGCCAGTTCACTTACGCAAAATTTCGACCGCAAAAATAAAGGTGTTGGTTTTCAGGGGAAACTAGGTGCAGATTATTATGCTTCTGAGAAAACAGTTTTCGGGGTGATGTTAGATGCCAATACGGTAAACACCAAGCTGACGAACTTTAGCAATACCAATATTAATGCGGTGCAAAATGGTGCTTCTAATCTGAGTTATATTTTGCAGGATGCCAATTCGAGCTCTCCTGCGAGTAATTTGACAGCTAACTTTAACATTAAACACGATTTCGATAAAAAAGGTAAGAGCCTTACTTTCGATATAGATTATTCGGGTTTCAGCAATAAAAAAGATGAAAACTTTTTGGCCAATTATTTAAATGCAGGTGGCAGTTCGACCAACCAAACTAGTTTAAGAAATAATACAGATGCCGAGATTAATGTGTATGCCGCCAGAACGGATTTCACTTTGCCGCTTTCTAAAACGATGAAAATTGAAACGGGCTTAAAAAGTAGCTATGTAGTTACGAATAACGATTTTATTTCTGAGCAGTTGGTATCTGGTGTATGGCAAAATGATTTAGGTAAATCGAACAACTTTGTATATAAAGAAAATATCAATGCCATTTATGGTAGTTTCTCTAAAGAATGGAAGGTATGGCAGATTCAGCTGGGGTTAAGGGCAGAGCACACACATTCTAATGGTACTTCTGTAACAGACCAGAAAGAAGTAGACCGGAACTATCTATCTGTTTTTCCAACGGTTTTTGTTAATCAGAAGATCAGCGAAAACCATAACATCCGTTACTCTTATGGCAGAAGGGTAGACCGTCCGAATTACCAACAGCTTAATCCATTTGTGTTTTACATGGACCCCCTGGCGGTTGATCAGGGAAATCCTTATCTGAAACCTCAGTTTACTGATAATTACCAGATTAGTTACAGTTATAAACAAGCTTCTTTTTCGCTGAGCTATTCGAATACACGTGATATGATTACGCAGATTAGTAAACAGGATGATGCTACCCGGGTGATCAGTGTAATCCGCCAGAATTTAGGCCGCTTCCAGAATTATTCTGCAGATTTATATGTTCCCATCAAGGTTACAAAATGGTGGAATATTCAAAATAATGTAAGTGTTTATTACAGCAAATTTAATGACGGAAATATTGAGGGTGCTGCATACAGTGCGGGTAAGGCTGCGGTAAATATTTTTACTTCCAATTCTTTTACCTTACCTCAAAACTTTAGTGTCGAAATTAGCGCATGGCTAAACTCCCCACGGGTTTCGGGTGTAGAACAAACCACCATTTATCAGGGAGCTTTAAACGCCGGAATCCAGAAAACTTTAATGGACAAAAAGCTAAAACTACGTCTAAATATGGATGATATCTTACTTACCAACCATTGGGAAGGGAAACTGGTTTATCAGAACATCAATATGAACGTAGTGAACCGCTACACCAGCCGAAGGGCAAATTTTAGCATCAGCTATAGTTTTGGAAACCAGAATGTAAAATCGGCGCGGTCTAGAAATACAGCTACCGATGATATTAGGGGAAGAGCGGGGGGGTAGTTTTTAGTCCTCAGTCTAGAGTAAGAAGTCAGGAGTCCGAGGTCAGAAGTCTGGGTGGTAAATCTCCAATTAATCAGTTTATACAGTTAACCATTTCAAATAATTAACCAGAAAACAATGAAAAATATAATATACAGTATCGCGATTTTATTTACTGCTTTAGGTTACGGATGCCGTAATAGTGGCGGTTATCTATCAATAAGTACTACAGATAGCAATAGTGATTTCAAATTTGAAGCAAAGTATGCCGAAGATAAAACAGGCAAGCTGGAAAAATACCTGGATAGCGCCTTGAATAACGAACTTCCGTTAGATCAGAATATCGATCTGTTCGTGAATTTAAATGGTAGCGATAAATTTAATCTTAAAGCCAAAAAAGGCTGGTTAGTGATCGATTTTGATAAACGGAACAGCTCATTGGCAGGCTATATGAAAGTGAAAAAGCTTACTGAAGGGATTAAGCAGAAGTTAACGGAATAACGTGTTTTAACCACAAATATCACAGAGAGAAGGTGCAGAGTTGGGAGGCTTTAGGCTATGCTCAGACTGATAATTTATAAAGAAATATCTGCGGATATCTGTGTGATCTGCGGGGAACTTGTTGGTAATTTTGTCCCGCAGATTTAAGGTGATGGGCGCAGAAATTAAAGACGATCGTTATTCCTGGGTAGAAGAGAATCACGTGGTGTTCAGCGAAACTAATCTTAATGTTTCTGTGTTTCCGTGGCTTTTTTAACCGCAAAGATCACAGAGAGAAGGCACAGAGGGCGCAAAGTTGGATGGTCTTCGACTACGCTCAGACTGACGACTATTAATATCTTATTCCGTAGTTTTAATCGTTCCAAATTAAAAGTCCGCCAATGTTTTGAATGTTTAATTTTTCGACATCGTTTATTTTATCAAGACGTTTTTCAAAATATTGAAGTGCTATTTTAACTTTTTCAACTGTTTTTCTGAGTTTATGTCGATCAATTGATAGTGTAATTTCTTGTGGTGTAGGTTGGAAGGGTTCATCAAATTCGTCAACCGAAAAATCAAATACGATATTGTCGCCATCAAATTTGATCTGTGGGGAAGGGTGTCCTTCGTAATAAGTATTTTGTAGCATTGAAAGTCTGTCCCAATACATGATATCACTCAGCCCTCCGCAACATTGAGGAAAATATTTGTCTTGCCCATCAATATTCAAAACATAACCGCCAAAAAATGTTGCAGACTGTTGTCGTTCATATTTTCCATCTCTCATTTCTTGCGTATGGTCAATGATGAGTTTAGTTAAGTTGTTATCAGTAATTTCTGAGAGTTTGTAGAATGGAAAACCTTTTAAATAAGGCGTTAATTTGTCTTTAAAGCCCGCTTTTCGAAAGCATTCCTGATGATAAGCGTTCCAAATTTCAGGATGCTCCCAATAAGGAAATTTGTCTGGTGCAGTTAGCTCCTGATTGTTATATCCGATTTCAATTACTGGTATCAAATCTATGAGCATGCTTGTTAATTTAGTTATCACAAGATAGGAATTTAGGAGTTTTTTTTGCCAATCAATTAAACAATTAACCATTTAAGGAACATATAGTTAAAGCAATCGCTATTCAACCTTGCCAAAAGCTACAGACCCTCCCCACTAAACCCGACAATAGCGGAAATCCTTTTTGTTGCCCCTTTCGATCGGCTCAGGATAGCAGTAACAAAAAGATTGTAGCGAATGGCGGGGCTGCGATATCCGAAAAGCACAGAACCATTCATTTCCAAATCCTTTACCATTTTCAGTAGGCTTTTCAGTTAAACAACTAAGCACTTAACCATATAAGAAATATAAGGCCATATAAGTTAAAACCCTCAAATGATAATATAAGCGGTAAAATGGAATGTGATTAGATATGAAAACTTTACGTCAACTATTATATTCAATGCAAATGGTCATAAAAACGCCTTGTTATTGTCACGATTGCCCCTCATGCGCGTTGCTCTTCCGTTGTAACTTTATCATCATTAAATCAATAGAAAATTAGATGAGAAAGATCAAAATAATGGAACACATCTCGCTTGATGGCGTGATGCAGCACGAAAACAGCGAGGATTTCGTGCATGGCGGATGGACAACACCTTACCGGAGTTTGGAAGGCTTGGCAGCCGTACTGGAAGCTCAGGGTACTCACATCGATCTGTTGCTGGGCCGTAAAACCTACGATAGCTGGACTCAGTACTGGCCAAAAGCTGGCGATAATCCGATGGCGAACAGTTTGAATAATGGCAAAAAATACGTGGCCACTCACAGGCCCGACAGCCTCGAATGGGGTCCCGTTGAAGATTTAGGCACAGACATCGTAACGCGTATTCGCGAACTTAAATCAACAGAGGGTCCTGATCTGATCGTGTATGGAAGCTCGACAGTGGTTGCTGTATTATTAGAACAGGGACTGGTTGACGAGGTGGTGCTGATGGTATACCCAGTGTTGTTAGGCAAAGGCAAACGTTTCTTTTCTGAAACAGCCAATGCACGGGAACTGGCTTTTGTAAGTACCAAAACGACGCCTACAGGAGTGCAACTGAATACTTATCGATATGTTGGAGAACTGGGGAAGGGTTAGTTTGTAGCTTGGAGTCAGAAGTCAGGGGTCGGAGGTCCGAAGTCGAGGTTTATATTAACTCAACGCGTCATTGCGAACCGAAGGCTAGGGGGTGATGTGGCGTGAAGCAATCTGTTTGATAGATTCGTCCGAAGTTTGCATTTCTAAAGAGAAAACTAAAAGAGATCAGTTTGGAGTTGAAAGGTTTTTTGGAGCGAATGGGCTGTAATCCTTGGGCTGGCTTCGGTCCTGCTGTCCGTTTCACTTCCATCAGGGCTATTTAACATCGGGCTGTACCCCGAAGATGAAGATAACGTATGGAGCAACCTGTTGGCATATTAATACTGGTTCGGGAGGTTGGGGGCGAAACCTAACATTGGAAGATTGGTTTTGGTAAAACATTAAAAAACGCCCATATCTTTAGGTATGAGCGCTAGCTGTTTGTTTATTCTTCTTTAACGTCTAACATCGGCTGGAGCATTGCTGGTCGAATCTGCTATTGAATCGGTGCTTGTACTATCGATCAATTTGTTCGTATCGGTGTATTTGTACATACTGTCGGCATTTTCCTGATCGGCTTTTTTACCACTACACGCTGACAACGCTAAACCAAAGGCAGCTACCAAGATTATTATTTTCGTTTTCATATCAAATGTTATTGGTGTACTTATATAATCCCTTTTAAAAGGCAATTGTTTTGGTAATTGTTAAAAGAAGGGTTTTGATACGTCATTGCTAACCAAAGGGGAGGAATTGTGAGGTGAAGCAATCCAATTGTTAAAAATAAACAATTTAAGCCCTATAGTTAGCTGTCAGCTTATATTCCCTTTAATTCCTTATTATTTTCAAATACAAATGTATGTAGTATATGGTTTATTATACCCCCTTAAACAAAATCAACCGGAAATCTTGATCATTCCCGGTTGAGTAAGCGATTTCTAACCTTTAGGTTTCGAAATATGAGCATTATTAGGATACGAGAATTAATCTTTCACCAACCTTACCGCGGCACCTGTGGTTTTACTATAATCGGTTACACGTGGTTCGCTGTATTTGTTAAAGTCAAGGTAGTAGGCAAAGCTGTCGCCGCTTGATTTGGTAGTACTCGACCACCAGTAGCTTAACCATATCCCATACTTGAAAGACTGGCCCCCACCATATTCATCGCCACCTGCACTGCCATTGTGAAGTAAATTGAGACCTGATGAGTTATCGCCATTGCCATGCGCAAATTTATATGAGTCTTTTACGTCCCAGCCGGTCGTTCCGCGCATTTTTTTACCGGCTACTTTTTCTCCACCTAAAGCTGCAATAAGGGTTAAAAATTCACTGCTGCTAGGTACGTGCCAACCGGCAGGTGCTAAGCCACGGCGATCGGTAACCGCATAAAAGTTGTATAGCTTACCGTATTTCTTTTCATTGCTGCTGTCGAAATTAAGGTAACAATAAGCCGGAATCTTATCCCTGCTTACCTTTTCCCATTCTTTTTGGTTGGCTGCATAATAAATCTGCTCGCCGTTTCTATAGGTACTTACGTTTAAATTGGTACTTGTCCACACCTGGTTACCAATTTTTACCGGACCTGTAATTTCAGGCGAGGCATTGTACATTTCTTTTAATGGCGCCGCTTGTGCTGCATTACAGCTCCAAACAAAGTTGGTAGGTTGTATGCCGCCGCTTCTTTTTAAACATTCTTTAGTTGCTATTGCATCAGCTTCTTCTTTTGTTTTGGCTATACCCCAGCCAAATGCGGTACCCACATTACCGTTTATGGTGCGGTAGGCGGCACAACCTGTGCCCGAATAGGTGAGCACAATGCTACAGGATCCGCCACGTTTGTTGCATTCGTCAACCGCTCTTTTCTCGGCTTCTGCCCGGTTTGGCTGATCGAATGAAAAACCATAATAAAAGCCATTAGATCGGTCTATGGCCAATGCACCATATTTGGTTTTAACGGGAACAGCCGTTTTGGTTGTCGATTTCTTTACCTGCGCAATTAAATTGGATGTTGTAACCAATTGCACAAGCACTGCCATTAATAGTAGTTTGTTTATTTTCATGCTTTATTGTTTGTTTGTTATGGGCAAATTTCCCAATCACGCTATTTGTCGTCAATACCATTTATTGGGTATATTTTAATGAGGGTAGGGTGGAGATGGAAGTTCGAAGTTTGGGCTTATAAAGGCGGAGAGATTCGTCATTGCGAACTGAAGGGCAGGGGTAGCGAAGTGGTGTGAAGCAATCTAAATTTAATGCTAAATTAAAGCACAAGTCATGCCTTTGTTTAGGCCAGGGCGCAAAGGCTTGCGCTAGATAGGATATTAAAAGCATTAAGGTTAACCCGCTCGATTAACTTTTTGTAAGTACCTGTTTTAATACCTGCGCAAAGCTAAACATCGAAATTATCGATTATGTAATCTGTAATGTGCAAACGCATTATAGTTTTAGGGATGGGTATAGGGATTAAGAAACTACTGGGCTGTTTAATAATGAAGAATTGCTGCGTAATCTATCAATAGATAAACAACGCAGCAATTTGAACTGTTGATTTAAAGTAGCAATTTATAATTGTCTTAATCAAAAAATGGAATATAATGGGCTGTGTGAGCCCAAATTCCATTCTTTTTTTCAAAGAAAAAGAAAACGGTCGTTTGTGTTATGTTTTTAGAAGTCCTGCTATATACCACAAATGCTTTCGTACCATCAGGTGAAAATTGTACTGTACTTAATCGGACATCATCCGCTTTAATTTTATTTCCTACATGATTCTTATCAAGTGCAGCTTTTGAAAGCAAAAGTTGTTTCCAGGCCATTGAATATGAATCCGACTTTACCTCCTTTAAATAGTTCCACTTCCCCTGTATCAGTAAAGATAATGAGTCGCTTTTTTTTTCACCTTCTTGATTAGTCAAGTACCGATCAAGATTTGACAAAAGTTGCTCACTGATGAAAACGGATTTCGGACGGACTTCTTTATCTGATACTATATCAATAACTTTATTGATGATAATGCTTTCATCCTTTAATTCAGGTGTATTCTGTGTTGCTATGCAATGAGCCGATCCAACTATTGCGATGCTAAAGATCATATTTTTTATCATGGTTGACAATCATTTTTTCCTGTTGAGCCTGTTTGGTTTTTATATTCTCTCTCTGAATTTGCTTTTGATCTTGCCGCGTTAGGCGCATCAAGTCCTGAAGTCTGCTGTAAACTTCCCCAGAAAATATCACGGCAATACTCTCCAAGTGATATAGATGTATCAGGAGATGCTCCTATGCCTTTTGAAGCTGCTACAGTAGCTAATATATTTGCCATAGAGTTCACGTAAGTTTCGGCCATTTGCATATGTTGCATCGCTCCCAGTTCTGGGTAATTATAAGGATGGGGAGTGCCATCTTCCTGATCAAACAGATACCTGTTCAGATCACTAAACGCCATAGCTTCTTCACCGGTAAGATTGTTGGCCCCCCACACAAAATAGGAATGCATCATTTCATGAATCAGGGTTGCCGCAACTGCCAGGTCTGATGCTTCATTCAACACAAGAGTGTTTAGCTTGATGTTACCTGTGATAGGATCGGTTTCTCCGTGTGTTTCCCTTACTGATGTTGTTCCGTCAGGGTTGGTGACAGTTTGGTATGGTATGGTCTTTTCACCTAAAGTTATCGATATGTTTGTATTATTAGCCAATGCCAAGACAGCATTTTGCGCTTTTGTGTTGTCATTATGCACTTGTTTCAAAAGACTTGCCATTGTAACAGAGAATTCAGCTGCGTTAACCACGGCATTTTTTATACTTTCTAAACACGGACGTGTGTTCGGATCAATTGTTATGGTACGGGCAAGTGCGACCGGTTGAAATTCACCATCTCCACCACCACCACCGCCTCCACTGCCACCATCACCTGGATCAGTCGGTGGATCTGGGTACCAAACGTCTTCGCAAACAACTGCCTCATCTGAATCCACTAATGAATAAACATCGCCGCAGGTTGACTGTGGCCAACTACAAGTAGGGCTAAACACAATGTTAACAGATCCCCCACACCAGCTGGGAGACAGTGATGAAAAGGTACAGTTCCGAACTACGCTATTACATTCTTGCTGCCAATATGAAGTAGTACCTTTAACTGACTGCATTTTTTTTACCGCTAGAACACCTTTTTTTCGATAAGAATCGCTAAGGCGGCCATTCGAATAATCTAACAGATAATTGCCCCCATTTTGCAAACTGGACAGTAATAAATTACCAGTGAATGATTTCAAGTCAAACTCTTTTGTATTCTTACTGATCTTTTCATTTGGATCGATCTTTGGATCGTAATAAAAAGCTTTGTAAAAATCCAGTTCATTTTTAACCATCAGGTATAATCTTCCGTTAATCTGCTTGGCAATTTGATGTTTGCCGTTAACATCGACCTGGCCCAGCAATTGATAAAAAACATATGAAACACTATCATTTACAACCTGAATCTTGGGATGATCCCAATCTGGTGTCCACGATATCTTATCGATTTTTTTTGGTTGGAGTTTTTGTTGTAGCTTTTGTTGTTCGTAGGATTTTTTGATTGCTTCAAGACGTTTTTGTAGATCTGGCGAATTTGCCGAAAGGGTTTTACTAACAATTGCATCGCTTACTAATCTGTCCTTTGCACACCTGGAGGTTATTAGTGCGATGAGCGAAAGAAGAATTATTGCAATAGTTTTTACATTCGGTATCCTTGTTCGGAGAGGAATTAATTTGTTTTTTGTTTTCATAGTAATGAGAATTGGTTAATGATTGATATGTAAATGTAGATGTAAATATATATATATGTGTCTATTTTTTAATATGTTAACTAAAATTTAACATGTACAATAATCTATAAATCTTGTGTATTTTTTTTAAAAAAGCTATTGTCTATAAAATATAGCGTCAGCATTTAAAATTAGGCTTAGTCCTCCATCAGATACCATGTCGATTGATTATGGAAGCTGTTTGTCTGATTAGTTGTTGAGATAATAACTAATAGTAAATAGAGATATCGCTTTGTTATAAATATTATAAATGAAAAATCCATCCTCTCCTTAGCGTTCAGCGCGGCACATCCTAGCACAAGTCTTAGCGGGTAGGGTAGTAGGGTTGGGTTGACTTGTGCTTTCCAGAATTTGGATAGATAGATTTTTACCTTAGAGATTATTTTAAAGCACAAGTCAGTTCTTTGCACGGGCCTCGGGCGCTAAGACTTGCGCTAGGATGGTCTTTATTTGTGTTGGTCTTTATGTCAATGGATAGTTTTTGAATGTACATGGTGTCTTTGTCTTGATGCTAATGAGTTGCCAAATTGGTACATAAATAGTCAATCAATCGTTCTAGATTATTTTGATACTGGCGATCATATTTTGAACCGAGATTAGTTCTCTTGCATTAATCGGCATTGCTTCCTGTTCCTTATCAATTGAGAATGTGCAGATAAATATATCATTTTGTTTTCCCGTCATCCAATAATAAATAATCTGGTGATCTCCCTCTTGTTGAAATTCTTTCTTGTAATGCGCGCAGTCGTATTCACCTAAGATAATTTTCTGCGCACCTGTATTCTCCAAAACCTCAATGGTAATATATTCACTGGCTTTATCTACATTGGAGTCAGTTACATTTGGCCATTGGAAGGCTGTAATCCTAAAATTACCAGTCCAAGATGCATCTGCTTCATTCCAGAAGGCATAAGTGGAATCATCCCCATCATCGTATTCTGCCCAGCCATTAGCTAATGTGAAGCTAAACCAACCACCTCTAGAAATATAATTATTCATAGTGTTGTTTATCCTGTTTTGTTAAAAGCCAAATTAAGTAAAAGACGCAACATAACCGTAACTTCCGTATGATCTCATTGGAATAAATAACTTTGGTTAATCTTTCTAATATCCCTATCAAATCCTATATTTAATCAACCAGACTTCTTAGCTCAGTTGGTAGAGCAACAGACTCTTAATCTGTGGGTCCAGGGTTCGAACCCCTGAGGGGTCACAATATCACTTATTGTATTTGAACGAATTATAAAACCAATCGTTTATGAACGATACTTCGACAAAAGATCCTTCGGCTGATTTGCCGGAAGATAGTGCTACTCGTTACGAGCAGTTTTTCGGCCCATTATTCTTTGAACCCTATGCTGTAGAAGTTGCAAAACGAATTAATTCCATTCCGGTTTCTGTGGTGCTCGAAATTGCGGCAGGGACAGGTCGTGTTACCCGTCATATCCGCGAGCATATTCCATACTCAGCAAAGCTGATCGCTTCAGATATTAGCGAGGAAATGTTGGCCGTAGCCAAAAAGACATTGAGCCATCTTGATATTGACTGGCGAAATATTGATGCCCAGCAACTTCCTTTTAGCGATAACAGCATAGATTTGGTGGTTTGTTGCTTCGGGTATATGTTTGTTCCTGATAAACCGAAAGCATTTGCAGAGGCCTATCGGGTTTTAAAACCGGGTGGCCTGCTTTTATTTACAACCTGGGATAAGCTGGAAAATAATGCCGCGTCTTATTCTGCCAGATCTATTGCAATGAAATATTTAGACGAGCCCTTGCCCGAATCGCATAATCTTGCAACCTCGATGAATAATGAAGCGCTTATCACACCATTACTAAAGGATGCCGGCTTTGCAAAAATATCAATTGAAAAAGTAAAACTTTTTTCCGTAAGTCCAACCGCAAAAGAAGCTGCATGCGGTTTGGTAGAGTGGGGACCTGTTTATGAGGAGATCAAAAAACATCATCCTGACTGTATAGACGAGATAAAAACTAAGGTGGAAAAAGAACTTGCTGAAAAATTCGGAGCTGCTCCCATGATCGCTCCAATAAGTGCTGTATTTAGTCGGGCATGGAAATAATAAGAACCCCTTCCTCTCCGTAGTATTCAGCGAAGCATCACTGGAGTAACGCATAAGATTGAGCTATGAACACGCAATTACTCGGCTAAAGTCCAAAGAACAGATTGGTATCTGGTTTTGTGAAGCTATTTGCTATGCATGCATTATAAATCTGTTATCTTTGCAACTTTTATCAATTATCAGCATTCATTAACATATACATGGGCAAAAACAGCATCGGCTCTACCATTTCTTATTTCTTTTTAGGTGAGTACTTTTCTGATGCCCTGCGTACCACCATTACCGTCGTATTGCCCATTATTTTATTCTTTTACCTGGGTAATCCTGAAGCGGCAAAAGGAATAGGGGTTGGCGCTTTATTGATCAGCTTGACCGATCTGCCCGATAACCGACTGAACAAACTTAAAACAGCGCTATCGAGTATTATTGTCTTTTTTGCTACTACGTTGGTCGTTTCATCCGTTTTAGATTATGTTTACCTCACCGCGGTGGTTGTGGTGATTGCAGCTTTCAGCTTTTCGATGTTTGCTGTATACGGGCAGAAACTATCGCTGATTGGTACCATGGCGCTGATTGTGTGTACTTTTGTTATGGGGCTTCATCCTGAACGACCGCTGTATTTTAGCGGTTATATCCTGGTTGGCGGGGTTTGGTATTACGTGATCAGTTTAATCCAGATTTTGCTGCGCCCTTACCGTTCGCTTCACCACGCCATTTTCGAATGTTTGATGAGCAGCGCGATGTTCTTGAATGCCAAAGCCAAAAATTACGATGTGGATGTTCCGCTCGATCTGCAGCAAAAGGAAGCTATAAAACTGCACATTAAGGTAAATCAGAAACATGAGCTGATCCGGAATCTGCTGCTTACCGATAAGTACGCCATGAACCCTGATAACCCCAAGGGCCAATTGCTATTGGAACGGGCGAGGTTACTGATCGATTTGTATGAGCAGTTAAATGCCGTACATTATGATTATGCTTTGGTGCGCAAAACGCTGGCAACGGGTCCGAGTTTAAAACTGATTGCCACCTTGATTGAATTGTTGGCGAAAGAGCTTGAACAACTGGGCAGGCACGTTCGGTCGGCAAAGGCTTATAAGGGTGAGGTGGCCACCAATATCGAATATTACCAGAAACGCGTAATGCTGTTACAGGAAATGGAGTGTTTAAACGAAACCCAGCGTAAAATTGTATTAAAAGTGGTTTCGAACATGAACGATATTGTGCGTATTATCGAAATGATCAGGGGCAATGAGCGCACGCCCGAAAAACACTTACAAGAACTGAGCGGATCTATTTCTTATCCTTTGTTTGTTACCGGCGATCGCTTTTCGATCAGGGAGCACCTTACCTTAAAATCGCCAATCTTTAGGTTTTCGTTGCGTTTGGCTATCTGTTTTCTGTTTGGTTTCTTGCTCATTTGGCAATTGGAACCGAGTAAATACAGTTACTGGCTTTTTCTCACCCTGGTCATTGTGGCAAGACCTAAATTTTCGATTACCTGGAAACGGAACTTACAGCGTTTAAAAGGAAGTCTTGGCGGGGTTGCCGTCGGACTGATCATCATCTATTTTGTGAAGAGCCCGGCAGTACTGCTTTCTTTTTCGGTGATTTTTCTGTTGGGTTTTTATGCCTTTAACCGTTTAAATTATACCATAAGTGTGCTGTTTATCACCCCTGCAGTAATTTTAACGCTGGGTAGTTACCAAGGACATTTCGACCATATTGTACACGACAGGATTATTTTCACAGTGCTGGGCTGTGTAATTGCCATTTTTGCCACCTATCTTTTTCCCATTTGGGACAGCCGCCAATTGAAAGCGAAAATAAGCAAAGCCACAAAAGATAGTTTGCACTATTTGCAGGTGGCGATAGAAAGGAAGGAAAACCTGGGCGAGAATATTCCGCGCATGGCCAGAAAAAATGCCAACCTGAGTTTATCTGCATTAAGCGAAGCGATTGAATCGGCCAGCCAGGAACCGATGCGGAAACATATCGATTTTAATGGTTTGTATGGGGTACAGTCGACCATTTACCAGATCAATGCAATTATTACATCTATATACCTTTCGCTTAACCATAAGCCCGAACAGGCTGATCCATTGTTGGTTAAGCAGATTATAAGTAACCTTAGTAATGAGGATGCCCTAGAAAATGATGATGTGCCTCATGTTGATGCAATAGATGTTGATCATGATGACCATTCTACCAAACAGAAACTGGCACATATTGCGGCTTTATCGTTAGAATTTAACAGGTTTAGTGCTGGTTTTAGGGGCTAAATTTATTGTTTGTCAGTCTGTCTAAAGGACTCCTACGGAGAGCGGAGTCGAAGACCCTGTCGATCATCAACTTTAGAAGTGTATCTATCATAAAAGATCCTTCGACTACGCTCAGGATGACAGACCGAAGGAAGCAACCTGATGATGACCATTCTACCAAACAGAAACTGGCACATATTGCGGCTTTATCGTTAGAGTTTAACAGGTTTAGTGCTGGTTTTAGGGGTTAAGTTTATTGTTTGTCAGTCTGTCTAAAGGACTCCTACGGAGAGCGGAGTCAGGGCCCTGCTAGCTGTTAACTTTTTGAGCTCTTTTTTGTTCCCGCAGATTAAGGTGATGAGCGCAGAAACTTCAAGATCATCAATTTTCTAGGGATAGATTAACTTGTTGAGCTTATATGAAACTTATATGTCTTATATGGTTCACAGAAAGAGGGTTTTCGACAGACCCCATTGACAGACTCCAATAAAGTGGTCGTCATTCCCGCGCAGGCGGGAATCTTAAAGCGCTCGCTACTAGCGATAGTTGTAAGATTGCTTCGTCGGCTGAAAAAGCCTTCTCGCAATGACGATAATCTGAGGAGATTAATTTTTTAAATTCTCCTGTCACTCATATTGATTTTTAAAATAAATTACCCCTCAGGATGACAGATTCTAAAATCAGCGTCAGCGGGACCCCCCTTTATATTAATCATGACAAATTGTTTGTTAATAACCTTCAACAGGCTTAGCTTGATAGGTGATGCCTGCAAGGAGAATCCTTTGAATAATTTAGTGAAAAGCTTTATTCCACGGGTTGTTAAGCATTCTTCTTTAAAATTAAATGGATTGATTATTAATGTTTTATTATTCTTTTAGTTAATTAGTGTTAATTATTTAGAATAATTCTAAATAAAGATCTATATTTGTTCATCATTATATGTTTGGTTAGTTAATGATAACAAGACCTGTTTGCCTGCATTACTCAATGCAGGCGAATCAGGCACTACTCCACGAAAACTTCAATTTATTTTTTTACACGCGTACAGTAATAAATTTGATTGAATTGATTCTAAAAAATAGGATATTGGTATATTGTGAGCCTTTAAACATACTTATTCGCATGAAAAGATCATTTTTAAGCTTCCTTTTGATTTCTTTTTTAACTATAACTGCTTTTGCCCAAAAGAAACCTAATTTTTGGGATGACGTGCAAACCATTAAAAAGTACGATCAAATGTACAAACCACCCCTTCATCCGGTGTTGTTTGTAGGAAGTTCATCTATCCGCAAATGGGACGATTGTACACAGATTTTTGCCAAATACAATGCTTTAAACCGCGGAATAGGTGGTGCTGTAATTAACGATATTACCTTTTATTTAAACGATGTTGTTTTTCCTTACCAGCCTAAGCAGATTGTATTGTATGTAGGGGAGAACGATTTACCAAACGAAACGGTTACACCTGATACTGTTTTAAACCGTACCATCCGTTTAGTGCAGGCCATTAGGGCAAAATTGCCAACGGTGCCTATTGTTTACATCTCGATTAAACCGAGTCCGAGCAGGGATAAATTTAAAGAAAAGGCAGTAGCTTCTAACGCATTGATTGAAAAGTTTTTAGCCGGAGAGGCCAACACGAAATTCGTTAATATATATCAGTTAATGTTAACCAAAGACGGGCAACTTAGGCCAGAACTTTTTGTGGATGATATGTTGCACATGAATGCCGCGGGTTATGCCATCTGGCGAAAAGCGGTAGAACCGTATTTAATGAAATAGTCGTTTTTTACGAACTAAGAGATTCTGATCAAGATATTTTTCTCTAATTAATTTCACCATATAAGACATGTAAGAACATATGAGCTTAAATTTCTTATATGTTTAGAAACCTTTGGGATGTTGCGCATTAAAAATAAAACAACATCTTCTTTTTTCTTACCACCTTAGTCAATTAGGGCACAGAGCATTTCGCTCTATGCTTTTAATTTCATTGCACAGTCCCGAGTAAACTAGCCCCGATTGAACGGAAAGCCCGCAAACCCGATTTTTCATCGGGAGAGGACTTGCAGTAAAAGCGGGACTGAAACAACCCTAAGCGCTACAGGCTTTGCGCTCCAAAAAATAAGATTAAATTTTCTCACCATCTCAAGCAAATAGCGCACCTTAGGAGTCAATTTTACAATATAAGACATATAAGAACACATAAGCTTTCATTTTTACCATCTAAGGCACCTTGGCACACCTAAGAAAATAAACATTAGCTTTTCATGCTCATAATGATTTGTTTTACTGTATGCGGTAAGCAATGTTAACCGGAATTAAAATTATATATTTATTATTGCGTGGGAATCATCCCTAACCATATGTACAAACTTCTGCTTGCCGTTACTTTTCTTCTGATGGGCTATCATGCATCGGCCCAGGATCTTTTGGGCATTCCGCAGATTGTAAATTACAATAACGAGCAGTATAACGCAGGGATGCAGAACTGGGATGTTAAGCAGGATAAAAACGGGATTCTTTATTTTGGGAACAATGAGGGGCTGCTTACTTTTAACGGTCGCTATTGGAACCTGTTTCGCTTACCTAATTATACCTCGGTACGCTCAATCGGAATAGACTCTAAAAACCGGATTTATGTAGGTGGACAGGATGAATTTGGTTTTTATTACCCCAATGAGAAAGGGATTTTAAAATATACTTCGCTTTTAGGCCTGCTGCCAGAAAACCTGCGGAAACTGGCTGATATATGGGACATTTCGATTATCCACGATGAAGTTTTTTTCAGATCGAACAATGCCATTCTGCATTATAAGGATGGGGTAATTAAAAACTATAAACCCAGTAAGGCCTGGCTATTTATGGGTATAGCCAATAATAAAGTATTTGCCCAGTCGGAAGAATCGGTTTTAATGGTTTACGAGCAGGAGATGTGGAAACCTTTTTGTGCCGATCCGGTTTTCAAGAAATCGTCTGTTACAGCTATTTTGCCATATAGTGGCGATACTTTGATGGTTTCTACCTTAAAGGGCGGTTTTTTCCTATTGATTAACCATCAGCTTAAACCCTTCAAAACCAATCTCGATCATGTGTTTTTTAATGACCGGATTTATTTTGCCGATCAGATCAATCAAAATCTGTATGTAGTAGGTACCACCTCTGGCGGGGTATATATTATGAACAAAGGTGGAGAACTGATCCAGAAATACAATTACAGGGAAGGTTTGCAGAACAACAACGTGAGGGGCGTGCTGCAGGATCGGGATAAGAACATGTGGCTTGCTTTAGATGATGGGATTGCCTATGTGGCCATAAATAGTGCCATTAAAAGCATTTTTCCCGACCGCAATAAACAGATTACAAGTTATGCCTTTAGGAAATTTAACCAATCGGTTTATATTGGTACATCGAACGGTTTGTACATGACCAAAGTGGATCCTGCTGCCAAAGATTTAAGTTATACCACCTCGAATTTTGAGGAGGTGAAAAATACCAAAGGGCAGGTTTGGGGGCTTGATGAGATTAACAACCAGCTGTTGCTGGCACACGAGGAGGGTACATTTTTGGTGCAAAACAATGTAGCTAAGCAGCTTTACAATTTACCTGGCACCTGGTTGTACCAGAGTTTAGATCGGGTTTACCCAAGCAGCGAGGTTATTGCAGGCACTTATTGGGGTTTACAACGCTTAACCTATAAGGATGGGCTATTTAACAGTGGTGGAAGAATTGACGGCATAAATGAGCCGCTGCGGTTTCTTGTAGCAGATAATAATAACCCCGATCATATCTGGGCATCGCACCCTTACCATGGGGTATATAGAATAGAATTGCAGCCCGATCATAAACGCGTACTGCATACCACCATGTACACTGACCGTGATGGATTACCTTCTAAGTTGTACAATTATGTGTACCATATAAAAAACAGGGCGGTAATTGCAACTGTTGATGGCGTTTATGAATATGACAACACGAAGAAAAAATTTGTTCGCCTAAAATTATTGGCCAATGCCATAAAGGGTATTTCGGTGCAATATATGAAGGAGGATAACGATGGGAACATTTGGTTTGTAAGCAATAAAAAAGTAGGCGTAATCGATTTTAGCCGGCCATCGGGATCGAATCCTTTTAGTATTTTTTATCTGCCCGAGTTAGATGGGAAAGTAGTAGGCGGCTTCGAATCTATTTACCCTTTGGATAGTAAGAACATATTTATTGGGGCCAATAAGGGAGCCTACCATATTAACTATGAAAAATACATCGAGAACATAACCAAACCAATTGTTGTGCTGGGGCAGATTAAACTGCTTGGAAAGAAGGATAGTTTGGTTTTTGGCGGCTATTTTACCACCAAGGGCATCATTTCCGGCAAACAGGATCAGAATGAGATACCAGAATACACCAATAATTTAAATTCGATGCATTTCGAATATTCCTCTACATTGTTCGAGCATGATAAAAATATTAAATTCAGTTATCAGTTGGTTGGTTTCGATAAGGAATGGTCGGCATGGAACACGAAAAGCGAAAAGGATTATACCAATTTGCCTGCGGGGAAATATACTTTCAATATTAAAGCCAGAACGGATGTAGGTAACGAATCGGAAGCGGTAGGCTATACTTTTATCGTGCTGCCAGCCTGGTACAATACCATATGGATGAGGATTTTTTACCTGATTTTGATTGTGCTGTTAATCAGGTTGATTATTAGGTGGCAAAAACGCAAACACATTAAAGAGCAGGAGCGGATGAGTTACCTGCATCAGCTGGAACTGGATCGGAACGAAAAGGAAATTGTTAGGCTGCAGAACGAAAAGTTAGAAGCCGATGTAAATTATAAGAACAAAGAACTTTCTACCATGACCATGCACCTGGTACAACGGGGCAAAGTATTGGCAAAGATTAAAGAAGTAATATCGGCTGTAATTAAAAACCACGATATAAATGAGAGCTCCCCAAGTTTTAGGCACCTCATCAGGCTGATCAGGGATGTGGAAAAAAAGGATCAGGAACTGGATCATATGAGCGTTCACTTCAATCATGTAAACACCGAATTTTTTAATAAACTCAAAGACCTTTACCCTGATTTAAGTCAGAACGATTTAAAGTTTTGTGCTTACTTATCGATGAACCTATCTTCGAAAGAAATGGCGCAGTTGATGAATGTAACTATTAAAGCCATCGAAGTGGGCCGATATCGTTTAAGAAAAAAGCTCCAGCTTAAACCCGAGACTAATTTATATGAGTTTCTGATCAGCATTGCCCGCCAAAAGAACTCTTAATTCAATGTTTTCGTTACAAATAAGATGTTTTTAGTTAAAATAGCTTAAACGTCTGGTATTCAGGTTAATTGTGTTTCCCTTGTAGGGCTTATGTAGGTCTGAATATCTTCTTTTTAGGTTAATTGAGTGCTGCTGTATGGTTTGTGTAGTAGCGCAAAATTGTGCAAATGCATTGCACCTCTCTAGATTTGATTTATGAAACGGGCTACCAAAGCCCCGGTCATTTAACTAACCAAATATTAACTTAAAACTAATTTCTATGAGAGGAAGATTTACATTCGTATTCTTCATTTACTGTATCATGGCATTGCCGCTGGCCTTATTGGCACAAGACATTACGGTTACAGGAAAAGTAACAGAACAAAATGGTGCCCCTTTACCTGGCGTAACAGTTAGGCTTGATGGAACAACTAAAGCTGCATCTACTGATGCCAATGGTGTTTTCAGTATTCAGGCACCTGTTGGCGGTAAATTAACCATCAGTTTACTCGGCATGGCGCCTCAAACGGTAACTGTTCCGGCAGGAGGCCGTATCAATGTTTCACTTACAGCCGATTCGAAAGATTTAACTGAAGTGGTTGTGGTGGGTTATGGTACACAAAAGAAAAGCGTGGTAACCGGGGCAATCTCAAGCGTTAAGGCTTCCGATCTGGAAAATCAGCCGGTGGTACGTATCGAGCAATCTTTACAGGGTAGAACTTCGGGTTTAACCATTGCAGCTACTTCCGGTCAGCCAGGTTCAAGCTCTACCGTGCGTTTAAGGGGTTTTACTTCTTTTGGCAACAGCAAGAACGATCCGCTTTGGGTAATCGATGGAGTGGTGATTGATGCAGGTGGCATTGGTTATTTAAATCAAGATGATATCGAATCAATCGAGGTACTTAAAGATGGTGCTTCTGCAGCGATTTATGGAACACGTGCTGCTGCGGGTGTTATTTTGGTAACCACTAAAAAAGGTAAGGCAGGAACGCTTAATATTAATTATAGCGGTTATTATGGTACTCAGGCACCAGCTAAAAGATTAGACTTGTTGGATGCTACGCAATATGCAACCCTACGTAACCAGGCACTTGTTAGTGCAGGTAAAGCCCCGGCATTTGCTAATCCTTCAGCATTAGGTGCAGGGACAGATTGGCAAGATTTGATTTTTAATGATAGTGCTCCAAAGCAAAGCCACGAGTTTAGTGTATCGGGAGGAAGCGATAAAGCATCTTATTTTACCTCTTTTGGTTATACCGATATCAAAGGTATTGTAGCTACACCTATATCTAAATTTAACAGGGCTAATGTGCGTATCAATACCTCATTTAAACCCATTAAAGGTGTAACGTTTGGCGAAAATTTAGGTTATAGCCATGGTGTAAATAGCGGTATTGGTGAAACCAACCGTGAGTTTGGTGGCGTACTAAGCTCGGCAATCAATTTAGATCCGATTACACCTTCGATTATTACAGATCCTACTTCGCAATCGGCTTTTTTCCCTTCTGCTACTGGTAATCCGACACAAAATGCTGCAGCAACAAGAAATAGTGATGGTCAGCTTTTTGGGATCTCGCCATATGTACTACAGGAAATGAAGAATCCATTGGCTATGATCCAGAACAGATTAGGAAACTATGGTTACGATCATAACATTGTAGGTAACGTTTTTGCTGATTTAGAGCCGATAAAAGGTTTGCATATCCGTTCATCATTGGGTACCAAAATGGCTTTTTATGGAAGTAATTCATTTACCCCGATTGCATATTACAACACCTCAACGCCGATTAACCAATCGTCGTTATCGAGAGAGAATACCTATGTAATTAACTGGAACCTGGAGAATACCATCTCATACAACAAGGTGATAGATAAGCATAATTTCACCTTCTTATTGGGGCATGGTGAGTATAAAGATGGCAACCAGCGCAGGGCAACCGTAGTGTATAACAATGTACCTGCAAAAACTTTCGATGAAGCATCTTTCAGGTATAATGCATTGCCTGCCGATAGAACAAATAGTAGTGGTGGCGATGGTACTGATCATAGAATCAATTCACTTTTTTCGAGGATCCAGTATAACTATGATGAGAAATACCTGTTTTCTGCCCTGATCAGACGTGATGGATCATCCAGGTTTGGAGGCAATAATAAATTTGGCTACTTCCCTTCAGGATCAATAGGATGGGTACCTACCTTAGAAAACTTTTTCCCTAAAAATGATGTACTTACTTTCCTGAAAATTCGTGGTAGTTATGGTGTTACAGGAAATGATGGTATCGGCGATTTCCCTTATATTCCAATTGTAGGCGCTGGTGGAGATCGTAATTACGTATTTGGTTCTACAAACGAAACCGTTTATGTAGGGTACAGCCCGGGTGCTCCTGCCAATCCTGATCTGAAGTGGGAAGAAACCCGTCAGGCAGATATTGGTATCGATGCAACGTTGTTTCAGAATTTAACCTTAACTGTTGATATTTATGACAAGAAAACAACGGGTATTTTACAAAACCCACCAATCCCAGGATATGCTGGTTATGGAAGTTTTGCTCAAAACGTAGCAGACATTCAAAACAGGGGGTTAGAGATTGAGTTGGGATACAGAAAGAAAATCGGTCAAGTGGATTTTGGCGTAAACGGAAACATTTCCTTTTATAAAAATAAAGTTACACAGTTGCTTCCCGGAAACCTTTTCCTAGAAGATAACAGCGCAACCTTCCAGAATTTTGGAAACATTACCAGAACAGGTTTGAACTTACCTTACCAGCAATATTATGGTTATCAATCTATGGGTATTTTCCAAAGTCAGGCTGAGGTAGACAGCTATGTAGGGGCCGATGGTGTAACTAAATTACAACCAAATGCAAAGCCTGGTGATTTAAAATTTGCCAACTTAACCAATGATAACATTATTAATCCTGATGACCGTACCTATTTAGGTAATCCAAACCCAACCGTAAGTTATGGTATCACCATTAATTTGGGTTACAAAAACTTCGATTTTACAGCTTTTGGAAGTGGTTCAGGGGGCAATCAGATTTTTCAGGGCTTGAGAAGGTTAGATATTGCTACTGCAAATTACCAGAGTAAATATTTAGATGCATGGACTCCAAGCAATACCGGAGCCTCGCTTCCACGCATTGTTGATGGCGATCCCAATGGTAACTACTCTAAATTTACTAACCTATACCTGGAAAGTGGCAATTTCTTCAGATTAAGAACAATGCAACTAGGTTATTCATTGCCTAACAGCATCATTAGTAAATGGGGCATGAAAAAACTCCGCGTTTATGTGCTTGCCGAAAATTTATTTACCATAACCAAATACACGGGTTACGACCCTGAATTAGGAGTAACCGCCGACTCTGGTGGTGGCGCACAATATGGTATCGATCGTGGTGCCTATCCACAGGCAAGGGCATTTTTGTTTGGCTTAAATGTTGGATTTTAATATAATTTAAATCATGAAGAAAAAGAATTTTTTATACTTTACAGCAATTGTACTTTCTGTAACGTTGGGTTCGTGCAAAAAGGATTTGGAAGTAAATCCGCAAGACCGTATCACTTTAGATAATTATTATAAAACACAAGCTGATGCCTTTACCGGATTAGTGGCCATATATGATAGGTTTGCTTACCAATCAGGTGGCTTGTACGATAAATCGGCGGTAATGAGTGTTGCAGGCGACGATCAGTTGGCAGGCGGTGGTGGGCCAAGTGATATTAACGATTTGCAGGTAATGCAAAATTATACACTTAATGCCAGCACAGGCCCTCAGGGTTACCTTTGGAGCAGAGGGTATAGTGGAATTTACAGAGTGAATGTACTGCTGCAAAAAATTGTAGATATCCCGATGGATGCGACATTAAAAGCAAGGTACATTGCAGAAGCCAAAGCCATGCGTGCAGCATTTTATTTCGATCTGGTTACCTTCTTTAAAAATGTACCGATTATAGAAGGCACCGTTGATCCAAAAGATCTATACAATGTTACCCAGGCTGCACCTGCTGCAGTATATGCTTATGTAGAAAAAGATCTTGCTGATGCAATACCAGGATTACCAAATACAGTTCCTGCTGCTACAGAAGGTGGCCGCCTTACAAAAGGAGCGGCGCAGGCATTGTTGGGTAAGGTTTTATTGTATCAGAAAAAATGGCAGGCAGCTGCCGATCAGTTTGCTGTGGTTAACGGTACCGCGCCTGGTGTTTCGCCTTCGGTTTATGGCTACAAGTTAATTCCTAATTTTGGCGATTTATGGAAACCAAGCAACAAATTCAATTCAGAATCCATTATAGAGTTTGTGCACAGCAATAAATCTAATGGTAACTGGTCTGCCGCTGGTAACAGCGAAGGTAATTTATTATCCATCACAACAGGCCCACGCGGGTACAGCAAAACACTTGCAACTGCACCCGATTATTTTAGCGGCTATAGCTTCCTTGTATTTACAAAATCTTTTTTTGATTTTATCCATTTCGATCCGAGAAATGCTGCCACGGTAGCTAACTTAGATAGTTTGCAAACTAATGGTATTGCCAAGTACACTCCAGGTTATAACAATACAGGGTATTTCTTTGCTAAGTACATGGGCTTAACTACCCAGGCTGCCGCGAATACACCAGAGTTAAATTTCGGGATAGACGAATATGAAATCCGTTTGGCCGATACTTATTTAATGGAGGCTGAAGCTTTAATGAATGCTGGTGCGGCAGTTGGGGCTGGTTCAAGGGCTTATACTTTGCTTAATGCCGTTCGTGCAAGGGTGGGGCTAAATCCTGTTGCCGTAACCCAGGCCAATATAGAAAAAGAAAGAAGATTGGAACTGGCAGGCGAAGGACAACGTTTTCCTGATCTTGTACGTTGGGGCAAAGCTGCTACAACATTGGCTTCGAAAGGTTTTATTGCCGGTCGACATGAAGTATTCCCAATTCCACAAGGTGAATTGAATAACACCAAAATTGAACAGAATAAAGAATGGGGCGGAACAAAATAGTTGCTCATCTATTATACACGCTTAATGTTTAATTGTTAACAGGGAGAAAGCGAAATCTTTCTTCCTGTTTTTTTAATTTGCTCATCTTTTACCTATGCTTTCTACCAAATTTCTTCGCCTTTTTATCATTTGTGTTTTTACCTGCTCTTCGCTTGCTGTTATTGCCCAAAATCAACCAGAAGTTTGGCTTACCAAAGCCGATCGATCTGTTTTATTTGCCAAACAGGCCAGTAAATTAAGTTTTACTGCAGCTAAAAATAATTTACCAACCATTACTGTAAACGATAAAGAAACCTATCAAACCATTGATGGCTTTGGTTACGCCCTAACGGGCGGAAGTGCACAGCACATTGTTAAAATGTCGGCACCGGCCAGAGCGGCATTATTGAAAGAGTTATTTGCTACTGATGGAAACAACATCGGGGTGAGTTACATCCGCTTGAGTATCGGTGCTTCTGATTTAAATGAAAAAGTATTTTCTTATAACGACCTTCCCGAAGGACAAACCGATTTAACGCAATCCAAATTTGATCTCGGTCCGGATAAGGTGGATGTGATTCCGGTAATGAAGGAAATCCTTGCGATAAACCCAAAACTGAAAATTATGGGTTCGCCATGGTCTCCTCCCTTATGGATGAAAACCACTTACGATGCCCGCGGTGGGATGTTAAAACCCGAATATTACGATGCTTACGCCAGGTACTTTGTAAGGTATGTACAGGAAATGCAAAAAGAGGGGATTCCTATTGATGCGATTACCGTTCAAAATGAGCCTTTACACCCCGGCAATAATCCCAGCTTGCTTATGGTTGCTCCAGATCAGGCGCTTTTTGTTAAGAAGTTTTTAGGTCCTGCTTTTGCCAAAGCCAATATTAAGACCAAAATTATAGTTTACGATCATAATGCCGATCGCCCGGATTACCCCATTAGCATTTTAGATGATCGGGAAGCCAGAAAATATATCGATGGATCTGCCTTTCATCTGTACGGAGGAAAGATTGAAGCCTTAACTGATGTACACAATGCCCATCCTGACAAGAATATTTACTTTTCTGAGCAAATGGTAGTGGAACAGCCAGATGCTACGGATATTAAAATTGTTAATCCGGTTAAGCGTTTGATTATAGGCGCCACCAGGAATTGGAGCAAAAATGTGCTCGAATGGAATTTAGCCGCCGATCCTGAAAACAAACCTTATACCGATAGGGGCGGCTGTTCGATGTGCCAGGGCGCAGTAACCATTGATAAAGATTCTTATAGCAGAAACCTCGCTTACTATTCCATTGCACATGCTTCTAAATTTGTTCGTCCAGGTGCTGTTCGCATTGCTACAAACGATTTAACCGATCTGCCAAATGTTGCCTTTAAAACACCTGGTGGAAAACATGTTTTAATCGTAGCCAATAGTAGTAAAAATGCCGCTAGGTTTAATATTAGCTTTAACGGTAAATCACTTGTTGCAGCGCTTGATAAAGGATCTGTAGCCACTTATATCTGGTAATTATCTAAACCTAATCTTATTTTTATGTCTTTTACAAAATCAATCTTATATATTTTTCTGTTCAGCATTGTTTCGTTTAAAGGGTTTAGTCAAGGGTTTTTAAAAGCCGAGGGTAAAAAAATAGTGAACGCAAAAGGCGAGAATGTTTTGCTCCGCGGCTTTGGTTTAGGAGGCTGGATGTTGCAGGAAGGTTATATGCTCAAAATTAACAAAGAGGCACAACAATACCGCATCCGCGAACGGATAGAAGAACTGATGGGGCCAAAACAGACCCAGGAGTTTTACGATGCCTGGCTGGCCAACCACATGCGTAAAATTGATGTTGATTCGTTGAAACGCTGGGGTTTTAATTCCATCCGCTTACCCATGCACTACAATTTATATACCCTGTCGGCAGATAAAGAGCCTGTTGCAGGCAAAAATACCTGGCTGGAAAAGGGCTTTGCCCTAACTGATAGCTTGTTAACCTGGTGTAAGGCCAATAAAATGTATCTGATTTTAGATTTGCACGCTGCACCTGGTGGACAAGGGAATGATTTAAATATTGCCGACCGCGATCCATCAAAACCTTATTTATGGGATAGTGAAGCCAATCAGGAGAAAACCATTGCACTTTGGAAAAAACTGGCTGAGCGTTACAAAGATGAACCTTATATTGGTGCATACGATATTTTGAACGAGCCTAATTACGGTTTTTCAAACCCTGAAGAAGATAAAAACGGAACAAAGGAAAAGGTGAATGCACCATTAAGAAAATTAATGGTCGAAATTACCAAAGCCATCCGCGAAGTTGATCAAAAGCACATCATCATTATCGAAGGTAATGGCTGGGGCAATAATTACAATGGCATTTTTCCACTGTGGGATAAAAACATGGTTTTGAGCTACCATAAATACTGGAATTACAACGATCAGGCTTCAATTGCACACATTATCAAAGCCCGAGATGAACAGCATGTTCCGGTTTGGCTCGGTGAAACAGGAGAAAATTCTAATGTTTGGTTTACTGATGCCATCCACCTTTTAGAAAAAAATAATATAGGCTGGGCTTGGTGGCCATTAAAAAAGATAGGGGCAAATAATCCGATGGAAATTAAATCAAACCCTAATTACGATGCGCTGGTAAAGTACCTCAATAACGGTGGAAACAAGCCTAAAGATAGCAATGTATACAGCGGTTTAATGGAGCTGGCTATTTATTCGAGATTAGAAAATACCATCATCCATAAAGATGTGATCGATGCGATGATCCGTCAGCCTTTCAGTGATGAAACCAAGCCGTTTAAGCCGAATTTGATTAAAGATAAAAGCATTGTATATGCTGTAGATTACGATCTAGGTAAAAATGGCAAAGCTTATTTCGATACAGATACTGCCGATTACCATACCTCAACAGGAAAAAGAAGTGCAGGTAACCGCGGCCGGATTTACCGGAATGATGGGGTGGATATTGCAAAAGATTCTACCCGGTACGAAAAGTATTATGTAAACCATATAGAAAAAGGAGAGTGGTTGCATTATACCGTAAATGTTTCTCAAAAAGGAACCTACACCTTAAAAATAAATGCTGCGGCAGATAATGCTTCAGGTAGAATGACCATTATGATTGATGAAAAAATCGTAGCTAAAGATATTGCGGTTCCAAATACCGGAGATAATAAGAAGTTTGCAACCTTTGGGGTAAAGAACATTGCTTTAAAGGCAGGTATGCAAAAAATTAAGGTGTTGGCAGATGCAGGGGGCTATAATTTTGGTTATATTCAATTTGTAAAATAAAAACAAAACATCATCTTGAAAGGCATAAAACGTATCCTGCTTATTTTAGGCGCAATTGCCATTGCGGTTGTTGTGCTTTCGAGATGCATGAATGTTGCCGACCGATTGCCTGAAGATGCGAGGGGTGAGGCCTATACCGGAGCGGCTACCTGTATTAAATGCCATAAGGATTTATCGCAGTCTTATGCACATAGCCCACATGGTTTAACCTCTAAGCCTGTGGTAGATGCCGCTTTGTTGAAAATTTTCGCCACTGATTCGAACAGCTTCCAATATGATGCAAACCAAAAAGTAATAATAGAAAAGAGAGACAGCGGTATATTTCAGGTGGCTTATCACAATGGCAAAGCTGTGCGTGCGCAAAAGTTTGATATGCAATTTGGTTCAGGCGAAAAAGCTTATACTTATACTTATTGGCAAGGCAAGAAAATGTACGAACTGCCTTTATCTTACTTCGCCGCTATTAAGAATTGGGCCATCAGCCCTGGTTTTCCAAAAGAAAGCTTTTATTATGATCGGGCAATAACGAGCCGTTGTTTAGAGTGCCACGCCTCTTATGTAGATATTAAACTCACACAAAAATCTACTTTTTCAAAAGATGAGGAAATGGAAAAAGGCTCTGTTATTTATGGGATAGATTGTGAACGTTGCCATGGGCCAGGTAAACAGCATGTTGTTTTCCATATGGAAAACCCTGAAGAAAAGACTGCAAAATTCATCACCCTTTATAAAACCCTTACCCGAAAACAAAAGATGGATGTTTGCGCTGTTTGCCATTCGGGCAATACTTTGGTAGCACAACGATCGGTTTTCGGTTTCCAGCCCGGCAATGATTTAGACGCTTACTATTCGCAGGATTTTACAGGTTTTGGTGGTGGTAATATTGATGTACACGGTAACCAAAGCGCTATGTTACAGGGTAGTAATTGTTATCGGAAAAGTGAAACCATGACTTGCCAATCCTGCCACAATACACATGAAAATATTAAAGGCAACTTAAGTCTTTATTCGCAACGTTGTATCAACTGCCACAAAAGTACCAACCATAGCAAAGCTACTTTAGCCAAAGGATCGCTCAGTACCAATTGTATCGACTGCCATATGCCTAAAGAATCTTCGAAACTGATCACTTTTCAACAGGCAGGTAAAGATCATTTAAGTCCTTATAGGTTACGTTCACACCATATTGCGATTTATCCCGTTATTAATAAGTAAAACCAAGCTTGTATTAAGAAATCCCCCTATTAGCTATTAATAGGGCTTGGATTTCGTACATTTGGTTTCGACCTTAAAAATTAGATAGTAGCCAATATGCTCATAAAACACTACTTAGCTTTATTTTTCATCCTTTTTCTCTCAACCCCTATTTTTGCTCAAAAGAAATTTACCCTTAGCGGTACCATCCGCGATGCAGGTACAGGCGAAACTTTAATCGGTGCAACCATCCGGATTTCTGGCGCTTCTACCGCAGCAACCCTAACCAATAATTATGGTTATTTTGCTTTAACGCAGTTTGAAGGTACCTATACTGTGGCCGTAAGTTATACAGGTTATGCTTCCATTGTTAAAACCATCAATTTAACAAAAGATACCAAGTTAAATGAGGAATTAAAAAGTGCAAACGATTTAGATGAAGTAACAGTAAGTGCCAATAACCGTAAAAACGAAAATGTTAAGAGTGCGCAGATGGGTTTGGAAAGGATCGATATGAAATCGCTCAATTCTATCCCGGTATTGCTCGGCGAAAAGGATATCTTAAAAACCATTCAATTATTGCCCGGCGTAAAATCAGGAGGAGAAGGGAATACAGGTTTTTATGTGCGTGGTGGTGCTGCCGATCAGAATTTAATTATTCTGGATGAAGCGGTGGTATACAACTCCTCTCATTTGCTTGGCTTTTTCTCTACTTTTAATGCTGATGCGATTAAGGATGTAAGTTTATACAAAGGTGGTATGCCTGCTCAGTACGGCGGCAGGTTATCGTCGGTTTTAGATGTTAAAATGGATGATGGAAACAATAAAGAATTTAAGTTTCAGGGCGGTATTGGCTTAATCGCTTCGCGTTTAAAAGCAGAAGGACCTATTGTTAAAGACAGGGGTTCGTTTATGGTAAGTTTCCGCAGAACCTATATCGATCTGTTTTTAAGGGCTTCGCCAGATTCATCTGTTAACGGTAGTACCTTAAATTTTTATGATATTAACGCAAAGGCGAATTATAAAATCAATGATAAAAATACCATTTATATTTCCGGCTATTTTGGCAAGGATAATATCGGCGTTAAAGACCTGTTCGAAAACAACTGGGGCAATGTAACCACCACCATCCGTCTAAACCATATTTTTAGCGACCGTTTGTTTTCGAATACCTCGTTAATTTACAACAACTATAATTATACCGTTCGTTTATTAAATGACGCGACCAACTTTAAAGCAACCTCACTGGTTCGGGATTTTAACTTTAAAGAAGATTTTCAGTATTTCAGCAACAAGCATACACTTCGTTTTGGCATCAATGCCACACAGCACCGTATTTCGCCGATTGATATTGATAGCGATGAAGCATCGCAGGTAAATTCGCTTACGCAGGAAAGACGTTACGGAATTGAATCAGCTGCTTATATTTCTGATGAGTGGGCGGTAAGCGAACATTTAAACTTTTTATATGGTGTACGCTTGAGTGCTTTTTCTTTAATGGGGCCTGGTAATTTTAGCACTTATGATGCTGATGGGAATATCGTATCAACTGAAAATGTTGCCAAGGGTAAATTCCATAAAAACTACTTTAACCTGGAACCACGTTTTTCGGTGAGCTATCTGTTTAATGAAGAAAATTCGATCAAGGCTTCTTATAACCGGAATACCCAGAACGTCCATATTTTAACCAACGCTACTTCCAGCTCACCAACCGATCAGTATGTGTTGAGCAGTACCAATATTAAACCCGAAATTGCCGATCAGGTGGCTTTGGGGTATTTCAAAAATATTCAGGATAACAATTATGAACTCTCGGGAGAGATTTATTATAAGTGGCTTCAGAATCAGATCGACTATAAAAATGCGGCCGAATTATTGGCTAACTCAAATGTAGAATCAGAACTTTTATACGGAATAGGCAGGGCCTACGGAATGGAACTGTTTTTTAAGAAAAAATTTGGTAAACTGAACGGTTGGTTAGGGTATACTTTATCGCGCACTGAACGTAAATTTACAGAACTTAACGATGGTAAATATTTTCCGGCCAGACAGGATCGTACGCATGATATTTCGGTAGTTGGCATTTACAACATGACTAAGCGGTGGACATTCTCCTCGAGTTTTATTTACAGCACGGGTAACGCCGTTACTTATCCGGCGGGAAAATATACCATTGGTGGCCAGGCTGCTTATTATTATACGCAAAGAAATGCAGGAAGGATGCCTTACAATATGCGTTGGGATGTGAGTGCAACTTTAGAAGGGAAAGTGAGGAAGAAATACCAGTCGAGCTGGAATTTTGGCATCTATAATCTATTGGCCCGCAAAAATCCTTATGCAATTGAGTTTATCCCAGATCCGAACGATCCGAATAAAACTGCAGCTCAGCAGACTTCACTATTTGGGCTTATCCCATCTATTACCTGGAACTTTAAATTTTAAAACAATGAAAAAACTGATTATATACTTTTCGCTGTTTACCTTCTGTTTAACAGGCTGCAAGAAAATTATTCAAATTGAAACTGAAAATGCCGATCCTCAACTCGTAATTGAAGGTAAAATTAATGATCAACTGATCGAACAGCAGATTAAAATCAGCAAAACCATCGGTTATACCGAAACCAATATTTTTCCGAAAATTTCAGGCGCTACGGTTACCGTTACTGATAGCCAAGGAAATAACTATGTTTTTAAAGAAGGTGCAACACCAGGAACTTATATCAATAAAATGAAAGGCGTGCCAGGTGTTACCTATAACTTAAATGTGACTGCCGAAGGACAAACTTACACCGCCAGCTCAAAAATGCCCAATGTGGTTAAAATGGATTCGATAGGGGTGATTAAAAACTTTTTCTTTGGCCGCGAACGCAAAACTGCTGCCGTATTTTTAAAAGATCCGGTCAACGAAACCAATTTTTATCATTTTAACCTTTATGTAAATGATATTTTATCAGAACGTTTCTATGTAAATAACGATCGTTTAACAAATGGAAACGACTTAAGGATCCAGCTATTTTTTAAACCTCCTACTAACGACCACGACAGTGATGAGTTGAATTCGAACGATAAGATTAAAATAGAAATGGAGTGTATCGATTCGAATGTTTTCGATTATTGGTATGCTTTAAGTCAGCAATCGAACAGGGGGCCAAACCAGGGTACCACTCCTGCTAATCCAACTTCTAATATCTCTAACCAGGCATTGGGCTATTTTAGTGCCAATACTTACCAGATGTTATCAGCAACTGTGAAATAGTAACCATAAGCCAATTCGTATTATCCAAAACACCTTAGAATTTTTAGTGTTAAATAAAACATGAAAGTATTTATGAGTGGCAACATTGCTTCAGTTGGCATAAAAGAACTGGAAGAAAACAATATATCCATCACCCAATGGAAAGAAAACCGACAGATTACTGCCGAAGAACTGATTGAAGCCTGTCAAGGTCAGGATGCCCTGATCAGCGTTGGTCCGAATAAAATTAATTCCGAATTTTTAAAGGCCTGTAGCCATTTAAAGGTTATTGCTTTACATTCTGTAGGCTATGATCAGGTAGATGTAGCTGCGGCCAAAAAATTAAATATTCCCATTGGGAATACCCCTGGTGTTTTGAGCGGCGCAACTGCCGATACCGCTTTTTTATTGATGCTTGCCGTATCGCGAAAGGCCTTTTTCGCTCACAAAAAAATCATTGAAGGCGAATGGAAAAACTATGAACCATCACCCGAACTCGGAATTGAGGTAAATGGCAAAACGCTCGGTGTTTTTGGACTGGGGAAAATTGGAGTAGAGATGGCCAAAAAATGTAAAGCTGCCTACCAAATGGAAGTAATTTATCACAACAGATCGCGTAATGAAGAAGCTGAAAAAGAAATCGGAGCTAAATATGTTTCGTTTGAAGAACTTTTGGCACAAAGTGATGTGTTATCCGTACATACAGCGCTAACGCCAGAAACTAAGGGTAAATTTACGTTTGATGTTTTTAAGCAGATGAAACCCAACTCGATTTTCGTAAACACAGCCAGAGGCGCTATTCACAATGAAAAAGATCTGATCCAGGCACTGGAAGAAAAGATCATTTGGGGAGCTGGCTTAGATGTAACCAATCCTGAGCCAATGGATAAAGATAATCCTTTGCTATCGATGGAAAGTGTTGCTGTTTTGCCGCATATCGGCTCAGCTACCGAAGAAACCCGAGCCGCCATGGCACGGATCATTGTTAAGAATGTTCTGGCTGGGTTAAAAGGAGAGCAGCTGCCTTTTGAGGTATGATGAAGGATAAATGAATGTGGTAGGTTGCGAAGAATCGTCAATTGCGAGAAGGCTTTTTCAGCCGACGAAGCAATCTTACAACGATCGTTACCAGCGTGTGCTTTGGAATTGCAATAGTCATTGACAGGTTCCAAAAGAAGGTCGTCATCTCGACGACTGAAGCAACGCGGAGCGGAGAGATCTTTTAATATAGTCCAAAGATCTCTCCGCTACGGTCGAGATGACGATTCATTGTAAACCTATCGTCCAGTTTGCAATCCCATTTCCCTCATTCCCTTATTTAACAAGATACTTAAATACCGATCTTCCTAAATTCCCGTTAGCATCTATACCTTCGATAATTACTTTATACTGGCCTTTTCCATCTGCATTGTAATATTCGAAAGAAGCATTACCTGTAGCATCGGTTACCACTTTAGGATTCCAGTAGATGGTTGTTCTTAAATCGTTTCGGTTCATGCTGGCAGGAACATCATATTTTGGAGAATAGAACTGCTTTTCTTTGTTGTAACCCTGTGGAGAGAAAGTAAGTTCGTAGTATTTGGGTAGCATATCCATCAGCTGCGCTTTAGATATTTTAGTGCCTTTAGGCGCTTTCTTTTGGTTGAATACAATAACCCCATTTACATTGTTTGCACGGTTAACCAAACCCAAATCATCTCTCAAAAACACCTCAATCGATTCGATCTGATTGGCGTCTAATGTGTTGATCTGGTTTACATCCACGTTCATTCCATTGATAAAGATACCCATCGGGATTTTTTTGCCCTGGTTATAATCTCTGCTCACGTAGAAATTGTTATCTGCAAAAGTAACACCAGCCAGCATGCCCTGTAAACAGTTTATTAAGAGCCCACAGCCTTTTAAACGATCGCCACTCACTTCATGATCTGCCATTTGGCTTAGTCCGCTTAATGCCGGGTAGTCTTTATGGCTTACTTTTGGAACGACAGCTGCTTTAATGTTTACATCTTTTAAAGTATGTAAATAAGCGTATTGTCTTTTGCTGTTATCCAGGTAACTGGTTAAAGCACTATCGATGTTTAGAACCTCTTCAGCTGCGCTAAAGTTTCTCGTTAAAGAAGGAGTAGGCGCACCATTTAAGCTTAAAGTCATGTTTTTATAGTTTACATTGTACTTAGCGGTAATGGTTACTTTAGAGGAATCGTTAAATACCAGGTTTTGGAATTTAAAATTCCCAACAGGATCTGTGGTACTTTCTAAATTAAAACGTTTATCAGGTATGGTTAATAATAAAGCTCCTTTTCTAACCGGTATGCCGTTGTTCTGGCGTAAAATCCCCGAAATTTCGATGCCCTGTTCTGGTAAGAAATCAATTTTAGGCAATTTATTGGCAATAATATCAGTGTATTTAAAACTGCGATATCCTTGGGTAAGCAATAGTACATCTAAATCTGCATTTTTCTTCGCATCAGGTGCATTAAAGTAATAATTTGCTTTTTCAATATAACCCTTAACATCGCTGCTTAATAATAGGCCTGTTAAGATGGTACTGGTTGCATCTTCGCTGGATGGAACTTTTGATTCATCAACAACAGCTACCGAGAAGCTACCTTCTACAGGGGCACCATCTTTTTTAGCCGCCACATTTATTTTAACCTTTTTCTTGATTCCGTAAGTAGTTGCAGCACTGGTTAAAGTTACGGCCATGGTATTTTTATGCTGAACAAAAACCAACCGCTCGCTTAGTGGCTTACCAAATTCATTAAACAGGGTAAACTGCGCAATTCCATTCGGGAATTTGGATTTAAGTACGGTAGTATTGTACGTTTTGTTTGATAATGCTGTTTGCGCACCATAACAGATAACGCCTTTACTTTGCGCTATTAAATAAAGCTTTTTGCCTTGGTTTTGCTCAAAGAAAGCATCATTTGCTGCAATTTTTATGGCCACATTATCGGCGCTGCTGTTATCGATATTGACCGCAACCCCATTTGCTGCAACTGCAGGCAAATTATAATTTTGAGTAGTGCCATCAGCATAAGTAACTGCCGCTTTGTAGGTTTTTCCAGCTTCAGCCAATAAGTTGAAACTGCCCATTCCTAAATGCTGAGCGGTAAAGGTAGCAACAGTTTTGCCATCGTTATCGGTTACCGTACCTTTTGAGCTAATGCCCAAGCCATCACTTTTAATGGCTTTAAAGGCTACCTTGTTGGTTAAACCGGCAATTATACTTCCACCTTCAGGGAAAAATTGAAAATCTTTGCTTACGATAGCATTTTTAAGTTGAAAGCTGCTGCTTGCTACATCTTTATCAGTTGTATTAATGCTGGTAATCAGTTCGCCTTTTTGTAATTGATATTCTGCCTTTTGTGCATTGCTCATGGCTATTGTTAAAAAACCATTGGCATCTGTTGTGCCTCTTCCTTTGGCAATAACAGTATAGCTTGTAAGCACTTGCCAGCTTACATTTTTATTGGCATATGGTTTATTATTGGCATCTTTAAATTGTACGCGTGCGTCAATTTTCTCTAACTTATCTGTAGAGGTATTTTTATAAGTGATATGGGTTTTTACTTCTTTATCAATGGCTTCCCCTACATAAAAAGTCTTGTTAAAATAAGCAGGATCTTCACTGTTAAGCATCCATAATGTATAAGCCCGGATATGGTAGTTACCTTGTTTGTAATTAATCTGATCCAGGGGGAAACTGCCGTAAGCAAAACCACCTGTAATGGGTAGTTTTAAGGTTTGAATAAGCGAATCTTTCTGATTGATCACATCAACATAAATGATCTTACTGATTGCAGACAAGAAATTCTGGTTTTCGGTAACATAAGCTTTAAACCAAACCGTATCGGCAACGGCGTAATAAGGTTTATCGAAATGAAGATAAATTTTTTCAGCAGGGTAATCGCTCAATACCTTATTCGTTTTGGTAATGATGCTGTTTATGCTAATGGTATCGGTTTGGGCCGACGATGAAAAACTTAGTGCTGATAGAAGTGACAGTATGATAAACGATAATCTAAAAATCTTCATGTATTGGATATTAAATGCTAATCCCGTAAATATATCCAATTATAAATAGAGCACATAAAATGTGATGATGTTTAACATTTTTTTACATAAATTCCTATGTTAAAATCGACTCCAAACGCCCAGCTCCAAACTAATTCTCCTAAAACAAAACAAGCCGCTAAATAGCAGCCCGTTTTAAATTATGATGTTGTTTGCCTGTTATTTAAACTCGATCAAAAATTCTTCTTTAGGTGAACGTACTTTTTTAAGGTTTACCAACCAATCGCCAGCTTCATCCCTGTTTCCTAATGGCAATAGGGTAACACTTTTTAAGCCTTTTTTATCTAAACCTAAAAGTTCATCTAAAGCAGGGCCATTAAAGCCTTCCATTGGTGTAGCGTCTACTTTTAACAAAGCTGCTTCTGCAATAGCGATACCAAAACCGATATAAGCCTGACGGGCTGCATGGTTAAAGTTTTCTTCTGCTGTTCTAGATAAGATCATACCTTTTAATTGTGCTTTGTAGGCATCAGTTGTATTTTCGGGCAAACCGCGTTCTGCATTCATTCTGCTAAAAACGTTATCAATACCTTCTTCAGTATAGTTTTCGTTGGCTGCGAAAATTAACAGGTGAGAAGAATCGATAACCTGCGATTGATTAAATGCAATTGGTGCAATTTTCTCTTTTAACTCCTGGTTGGTTACCACAATTACTTTAAATGGCTGTAAACCTGATGAAGTTGGTGCTAAATGTGCTGCAGCAATAATTTTATCAACCTTTTCTTGTTCAACAGGTTGACCGTTCATTTTCTTAACGGCATAACGCCAGTTAAGGGCATCTATTAAGCTCATATTTTTGAATATTTTTTTTAAATTTTATGAAGCAAATATGGAGATAAGGAATAAACCTATTGTTGATGTATGGTAAGAAAATTTTTTTGCTTGGCCTCGGTTGGCTGAAGCCAAAGGTAAAGAGGGATTTTCCTTAGCCGCTGACTTCAGTCAACGGAATAAAATGTGAAATAAAGAAACAGGATTATCCTATCTGTTGGTGTCTCACCGACCGAAATGGAATAAATTCAGAATGACGAAAGCACTATATTAAAATTAGAAAATGATTGGCTTGTGGTTCTTGGCGGTTTTCAGCCCTGCCATTCGCTATAGCTCCGATAGAAAAAATCGGAGGCTGTCGCTGCTGTCAGGTTTAGGAACAAGGGTTTGTGCACCATGCAACCCCAAAAATGAAAGGCTGTTTTGGCCACTTAGCCCAGGTTAAAGCGTTACCCCAATGTAATTAAGTTAAGCGTTTTAACCACAGATGGACACAGATAAACACGGATTTCATATCTGTGTGCATCCTTTCTATCTGTGGTTAAACTATTTTTGCTTGTGCCGGATGCCCTAACTTAGCGCTACCCTGCAGCAACGAGGTACGAGGAAGCGAAGCGTAAAAGCGTAAAACGGGAAGAAACTAATTGTTTTGTACAGGCATTGCGCTCCAATAAGGAATGATCAGTTATGAGCAATCACCATGATTCTTGTTTATATCCAAGTCAACGCCAAAGAAGAGGCTTAGTTTTGACCGTTGACTTCAGTCAACTCAATATTAAATCTTAAAAGAAACTAAGGTAGAAACCTCAAATCGCTGCGCACCGGGAAGTGATCGGATAACTTGGCCTGAGTGATTTTGTAATTTAATACCTCTAAATCTTTGGAAGTAGCAATGTAATCGATCTGGAAATTGGGGAATTTACCATTATAGGTTTTGCCAAAGCCATTACCCTTTTTAATAAAACTATTGTTTAATCCTGAGGTAATTTGGGTAACAACATAAGAAGCCGGGGTATCATTAAAATCGCCGGCAATAAGGTAAGGGGTTTTACAGGTTGCCATTTCCTTTTTCATAATATCTACCTGACCGCTACGTTTCAAAAAGGCACTTTTTAGCATTCTTAAAATCCGTTTAGATGGCTGCAGTTCGGTATTCATTTCTTTCACCTTATCCAGGTATTCATAATCCTGTTTTTCGAAAGAGATAGATTGAAAATGCACGTTGTAAACCCGTAAGGTCTTTCCTTTGATGTTGAGGTCGGTATAAATACTCATGTTGCCGGGGAAACCTTCAACAAAGGGGATTTTGCCAGAATCTTTAATGGGGAATTTAGAAAATATGGCTAAGCCAGTAGCCTCGTAATCGTTTTTATTGGTGGGTACGAAGTAGTAGTATTTTGTATTTAACAATACTTTTAAGCTGTCAACGGTATCAAAAGCGCCTTTGTAACGGGTAAAAAACTCCTGGAAACAGATGATATCAGGATTTTGATCTTTCACCACCTGAAGCATTTTTTCTTTTACCGATTCGGTATTGTCTTCGCCGTATAGTTTAAAGCTATGCACATTGTAAGTCATCATCCTGATGCTATTGTCTGCTTTTTCAGTACCACCTTCATCGCCACCAATGGCAAAGGTTGCTTTTAAAGTTTTAGCGCCTAGTGTGATAACCAGAACGGTGGCAATTGCAAAAATCCATTTTTTGCTTAAAAACCACCAGACCAGGAAGATAATGTTAACGAATAGGACAAAGGGATAGGCGAGACCAAAAAAAGCAATAATGGAATGTTTTCTTGGATCCATATTTCCAGCAAGAACCCCCAATAGCAGTGCAATTGCCAATACAACGGCAATGGGCAAAAGGAGTTTATCCACTAAACTATACTTGTTCTTTTTTGTGGCCATTAATCTTTACTTGCCTTAAACAGTTTTTCTTTTTCTACTGCTGTTAATTTATCGTATCCTGAGGTTGATATTTTATCTAAAATGGCATCTATTTCCTGCTGGGAAACGCCGCCTTTAAATTCGGGTTTTTTAACCGGTTTTTCATTCCGGACTACCTTTAATTTCGGTTTGCGTTCGAACAGCTTGCTCCAGTCTCTTCCGCTCTGCAAACTTTTAATAAAAGTGAAACCTAAAAGTGCGCCACCAATGTGTGCTAAACTTCCGCCAGCGTTTACTGAGCCTATGGCAATAAAATCGAGAATGAAATATATAATGGCAATCCATTTAATTTTAACCTCGCCAAAGAAAAGTAACATGATGGTGTAATTCGGTACCAGTGTTGCGGCAGCGAAAATAATGGCCATTACTGCCGCAGATGCGCCTACAATAGTTACCCCTGCTAATCCGCCAGAATAAACTGGGAATATATTTAATATGGCTATGGCAAATAAGCCGCCAAATAAACCGCCAGCCAGGTAAACAAAGTGAAACTGACGGCTTTTTAGGAAATTCATGAATATATTGCCGAACCAGAATAAGCCGAGCATATTGAATAGGATATGAAGAATCCCGTCATGAAAAAACATGTAAGTAAATATGGTGTAAAAGCGTTCAGGCAATTTGGAAATACTTGCTGGTAAGCCAACATATTCTCTAAGCCATAAATCAAAATCGATAGGGATACGGCCTAAAAAAACAACTACACCAATGATGGCGGTGATCAAAAACAACATTACATTAATCCCGATGTAAAAGAACAATGGATTACCCGATTGAAAAACCTTGTATTTTAAATCTTTGAAAGTATTATTCATAGAGTGTGTAAAATGTATCGTTTTTGTCTTTCCATATTTTAACAAGTATAAAGCCGATTAAGGCACCCCCCAGGTGAGCATAATGGGCTATAGAATCACCTTCAAACTGGGCAACACCCAAAGATAACTCTACTAAAATATAAATTGGTATAATATATTTTGCTTTCACCGGAACCGGAATAAACATGATCAGCAATTCGGCATTCGGATAAAGCATACCAAAGGCAACCAGTAAACCAAAAATAGCACCAGAAGCACCAACCATACCGCCAAAATAGATGCTGCGTAGTGTAACTGCTTGTGCCATAGAAAGTTGGTTTGTGTTGAACTCCCCCTGAAATAATGCGGTAAGATTTATCTTTCCGTTATTGGTAGCACTACCTATAATCTGATGTACTTCGTAAGCCTGAACCGCCCATTGCAATGCAAGCGCACCCAATCCGGTAATAAAATAAAAAATAATGAATTTTTTAGCTCCCCATCTTGATTCCAACAAACTTCCAAAAGAATACAATGCAAACATGTTAAAAAAGATGTGTGCTATACCACCATGCATAAACATGTAACTAATCGGCTGCCATATCTCAAACTTCGGAGAATCAAAATAATATACAGCTAACCGATCATCAAGGTGAAGTGTTGTTAACAGGTAACTCGCTACAAAAAATAAGATGTTAATAATCAGTAGGTTTTTTACTACTGGCGGAATATATATGTTATTCATTTAATTTTAAAAATCGGTTAATTGTTAAACTGGTTAATCGGCGCTAAGCGCCTAACTCCAAACGCTGAACCGGGTAAATTGTTTAAATCGGTTAATCGGCTCCAAACACCTGGCTCCAAACTTTTTTACCACCTAGGGGCACTTAAGTTTTGGATGGTCGTTAATCACCTGACTCCTGACCTCCGGCTTTTCTCTTTGGTCTTTTGACGCTAAGCTCCAAACTCCAAACTTTTTTACCACCTAAGAAACCTAAGGGCACTTAAGTTTTGGATGGTCGTTAAACACCTGACTCCTGACCTCCGGCTTTTTTCTTTGGTCTTTAAGCTTTGGTCTTTTGACGCTAAACGCCCAGCTCAACACGCTTAACTCTTCTCAAACTTCTTATCCAGCTCTGCCAAAGTAATGGTTTGGATAATCGGTTTGCCGCTCACGCTAAAGTTAGGTGTTTTACAGGCAAAAAGCTCATCAATCAAGGTATTCATTTCCTCCTGACCAAGGCTTGTTCCCGCTTTAATAGCACTGTTTTTAGCTAAACTCCTGGCCAGGCTATCGCGTTTGCTTAATTTTAGTTCCTGCTGCGAGTTTTTAAAACCCTCAATCAACTGTTCAAATAGCTGCGTTTCGTTAATATTGCTGCTGCCCAGATCAACTGGAACGCCTTCTACTACCAACGTATTTTTCCCAAATTCGCGTACATCGAAGCCCAAACTTTTTATATCATCCAGTAAACTTTTGGCCAGTTCGAAATCATTGGCATTAAGTGTAATGGTTTGTGGAAATAAACTCTGCTGCGATGCACCTTTGCGGTCATCCAGATGTACGAGAAAACGCTCGTAAAGGATCCGCTCGTGCGCCATTTGTTGATCGATTACCATTAATCCCGACTTAATCTGCGAAACAATATAGCGGTTGTGCAATTGCATGTACTGCTTTTGCTTGGTTTCTAAAACAGTTTCATCAGCATAAATTGAAGTTTGTTCTACAATTGGCTGTTCTGTTATTTCGTAAAGCGAACCCCAGTTTTTAGCACTCGGTTTGGCTTCATAATTTCTTGGCGATGAAGCATAACCCGATGTAGAACTGCTGTCGCTTGCGAACGGATTAAAATCAGGATTGAAATTAATGCTCGGCGGAACAATGTCTTCAACCGCTTTATGGGTAATCATATTGCTAAAACCTGTTTCCTGATCAAAATCTAAAGTCGGCGAAATGTTATAACGGCCAATCGAACGTTTTACCGCCGATTTCATGATTGCATAAATGGATTTTTCATCCAAATATTTAATTTCTGTTTTGGTGGGATGAACGTTTACATCAATTTTTGATGGATCGATCTCTATAAACAGTACATACAGCGGATAACTGTCGTCCGGTAATAAATCTTCGAAAGCCGAGCTTACCGCGTGGTTTAAATAGGGATCTTTAATGAAACGGTTATTCACGAAAAAGAACTGTTCGCCCCTGGTTTTCTTTGCAAAAGCAGGTTTACCAATGTATCCTTTAAGGTTAATAATAGTCGTTTCTTCTTCAACAGGAACCAAACGTTCATTATAGTTGTTACCAAACAGATGGACAATACGTTGTTTTAAATTGCCTTTTGGCAGGTTAAAAATCTCGGTACCATCATGGTGCAGGCTGAAAAATACTGCGGGGTGTGCCAATGCTACCCGTTGAAATTCATCCAGGATGTGGCGCATTTCAACCGGATTGCTTTTAAGGAAATTCCTTCTGGCAGGGGTATTGAAAAACAAGTTTTTAATCGAAATCTGTGTTCCAGGTGAGGTAGCCACAGGTTCCTGGTTGGTTACCTGTGCACCTTCGATAGAGATACAGGTACCGATTTCATCCTCATGCCTGCGGGTTTTCATTTCTACCTGCGAGATTGCCGCAATAGAAGCCATGGCCTCGCCACGGAAACCCATGGTACGGATGGCAAATAAATCCTCGGCTTTTTTTACCTTCGATGTAGCATGGCGTTCGAAACACATTCTGGCATCGGTAACGCTCATTCCACAGCCGTTATCTATAATCTGAATCAATGCCTTACCGGCATCTTTTACTACCAGTTGAATTTTATCTGCGCCGGCATCTATCGAATTTTCGAGCAATTCTTTTACCGCAGAGGCAGGTCGTTGAACAACTTCTCCGGCAGCAATTTGATTGGCAACAGCATCAGGCAATAAGTGAATAATATCAGTCATGTATTAAGGCAAAGTGAATTCGCTAAATTATGCAAAATAAGCTTAAAGAACCCGATTTGTTTAAAACTCAACACATAAATGACTGTTGGTAAATGGGATTAATTGCTTCAACTGATTTTATTACACCAGTTGTCATCCTGAGCGGAGTCGAAGGATCTTTAAAACATGAAAAATTACTTTCTTTTTTAATCTCTGGTCCATGCTGAAAAATGGACAATGGAAATACAGGCTATCGATTAGGAGAATAATCTATGCATTCTTTTGTAAGTCTTATTTTTTTGAAAAGCAGGTTCCTGCATCAATCGGTTCTGGTAGTCCCGCTGTCCGCTGTATCTTTTTGACTGCCCTTCGACTCCGCTCAGGGTGACCGCCAAAAAGTATACCGCTTCCATCAGGTTTATTTTACAACGGGCTGTCATTCTGAACGCAGTGAAGAATCTTTTGCCGTTAAAATACAGCCACTGAAATTAAGCAGTAAAATTCAACAAGTGTGTTGATGGTTAAAGATGCTTCGTGCCTCAGCATGACAATCGTCCCTTCTGTAAAACCGAATTTACAAAGCCAAATGATTTCAATTTTCTATCTTTATCGATATGAAATCCATTTTATACAGCCTTTTTCTAGCTATACTTTTAACTTCTTGTACCAGGAAAGAGGCAGTTGATATAGTTGTTTATAATGCCAAAGTTTATACCGTAAACAACAAGTTCGAAACCGTTGAAGCCTTCGCTGTAAAGAATGGTAAAATCCTCGAACTTGGCAAAAGTGATGATATCAAATCAAAATACGCTGGCAAAGAAGAGATTAATGCCGATGGAAAAGCCATTTATCCAGGTTTTATAGATGCACATGCCCATTTTTATGGCTACGGACAAAGTTTGCAGACAGCTGATCTAAGAGAAACGAAATCGTGGGATGAAGTGCTTAAACGCTTAGTGGATTTTGCCGAAACGCACCCCGATGGTTGGTTAATCGGCAATGGCTGGGACCAAAACGATTGGGATAATAAAGCTTTCCCTACCAATGAAAAGCTAACGGCACTTTTTCCTGATCGCCCGGTATTTTTAAACCGTATCGATGGTCATGCGGCTATCACTAACCAAAAAGCTTTAGATGATGCAGGCATTAAAGGCGGGCAGAGATTGGTAGGAGGCGATATGCTTACCCAAAATGGAAAGCTCACTGGTGTTTTAATCGATAATGCTGTAGCTTTAGTAGAGCGTAAAATCCCATCGCCAGATGCTAAACTGGCCGAAAAAATATTTATCGATGCACAGAAAAATTGCTTTGCCGCTGGCTTAACCACCATTGACGATTGTGGCCTGAGTTATTTAGCAGTAGAATTCATCGAAAAACTGCAGAAAGAAAACAAGCTTAAAATGAGGCTTTATGTCATGCTTTCTGATGAGCCTGATAATTATAAATATCTTTTTAACCGCGGGCCGATCAAAACCGATCGGTTAAATGTTCGGGCTTTTAAGGTTTATGCCGATGGTGCTCTGGGATCGCGTGGGGCCTGCCTGTTGCATCCATATAGCGATATGCCAAATAAAACGGGTTTTCTATTGAGTGATCAAAAACACTTTGAAGAAGTGGCTAAAAAAATTGCAGCCAATCATTTCCAGATGTGTACCCATGCCATTGGCGATTCGGCCAATCGGGTAATTCTGAATATTTACAATAAAATTTTAAAAGGTAAAAACGATCAGCGCTGGCGCATTGAACATGCACAAGTGGTAAATGCCAACGATTTCGATCTTTTTGGAAAAACGGATATTGTACCTTCTGTGCAGCCTACCCATGCCACTTCCGATATGTACTGGGCCGGACAGCGTTTAGGTGCCGAAAGGTTAAAAAGTGCTTATGCTTACAAACAATTGTTAAAACAAAACGGTTGGATTCCTTTGGGCACTGATTTTCCGGTTGAAAACATTAATCCATTATTAACGTTTTATGCAGCAACAGTGAGAGAAGATGCAAAAGGTTTTCCGAAAGGCGGCTTCCAAATGGAAAATGCCTTAACGCCTGAAGAAGCTTTACGCGGAATGACCATATGGGCAGCAAAGGCCAATTTTGAAGAACACGAAAAGGGTAGTTTGGAGAAAGGCAAATTGGCCGATTTTGTTATGCTCGATCGCGATATATTGAAATCAACACCACAAAACATATTAAAAACCAAAGTTTTAAAAACCTACCTGAACGGAGAAAAAGTATATGAAGCGAAATAGATTGTGTATCCTGGTTGTAGCATTTTGCTGCAATATTTTATGTTTAATGGCCTGCGCACAGGAGCATACAGCGAATGAGAAAAAATTGGCTATTGCCAAAGCGATAGCTAATGCAACCGTATTGTTAAACAATCAGGATGGTATTATTCCCTTAAAATCGTTAGAGAAGAAGAATATTGCTTCGGTTAGCCTGAGCTTTGCTTACAGTACCGTTTTTGATAGTTTGGCCAATAAATACGATAAAATCACTTCATTTTCTGCCGATTCTTATAAAGATAGCGTGAATTTGAACGATTTAGAAGATGACCTAAAATATTTTAATACCGTTTTAATTACCATTGATGATCAAAATGTAGGCAAAGCCAAATACATTAATTTCATTAACAGTATCAGTAAAAATAAACAGGTAATTATTTCTTTTTTTGGGAACGGACCTGGCTTAAAATCATTCGATCTGTTAAAATCGCCGATTGTATGGACTGGTCAAAACAATATTGATGCCGCTGCTATTGTGCCACAATATATTTTTGGTGGCATTGCCGCTTCAAATAAATTAACTACTGCTTATTCTGCCCGTTATACCATGGGTTCTGGTTTCACTACAGCGGCTACGCGCTTAAAGTATACCGTACCCGAAGATGCAGGTTTAAATTCTAACAACTTAAAAGAAATTGATGCCATTGCTGCTGAGGCCATAGCGCAGAAAGCAACGCCAGGATTGGTGGTTTTGGTGGCTAAAGACGGCAAGGTAATCTTTAACAAAGCATATGGAACGCATACTTATGATACCAATGTGCCCGATAAGGTAACCGATATTTTCGATCTGGCCTCGGTAACGAAGGTAACCGCAACCACACCGGCAGTAATGCGTTTGTTTGAAGAAGGAAAGTTAAAATTAGATACCAATATTGGTGCTTATATCCCAAAGGCACGTACTACGCCGATGAACAACATTCAGGTGCGCGAAGTGATGTTGCACCAGGCAGGTTTTATTCCTTACATTCCTTTTCACGATTATGTTAAAACCGGCGATTACAGCAGGGATTCTTCAGCAGCTTACCCGACGAAAGTGGCCGACAATTATTACATCAAAAAAGGCTTTTTTAAAGATTTTATGTGGCCGAAAATGTTAAACTCGCCTATAAAAACACGTGGCAAGTATGTATACAGCGATATCAGCATGTATGTAATGAAAGATATTGTGGAGCATATTAGCGAAGAGCCTTTAAATCAATATACTTACGAAAACTTTTACAAACCGTTGGGGATGCAAACAGCGGGGTTTTTACCGCGGAACCGTTTTAAACCAGAGCAGATTGTTCCGACAGAAATGGATACCTATTTCAGGAAGACATTATTGGTAGGTTATGTTCACGATCAGGGTGCGGCTTTAGCTGGCGGTGTTTCTGGTCACGCAGGTTTGTTTGCCAGCGCCAACGACCTGGCCATTATTTATCAGATGCTTTTAAACCGTGGTACTTATGGGGGAGTAGAATATTTCAAAAATTCGACAGTAGATATGTTTACTTCGAAACAATCGAATGTTAGCCGAAGAGGGCTAGGTTTCGATCGCTGGGATCCAGATAGTACTAAACATTACCCATCAGAACTGGCTTCGCCACAAACTTATGGTCATACCGGTTATACCGGAACCTGTGTTTGGGTAGACCCATCACGTGGTTTGGTCTATGTGTTTTTGTCTAACCGTGTTAACCCTACCGTTACGGATAAACTATCGAACCTAAAAATTAGAGGAAGAATTCAGGATGTGGTGAACAAAGCCATTGATGAATCGAAGAAATAAATTTGTAAAATATCTAAATATGAAACGAATCAAAACTTTAGCGCTTGTGTTGCTTTTTATCGGAGGGGTAAGCATTGCAAATGCACAACAGATTAAAGATGGAGAAACCATAAATGTAAATGGAATTGCAGTAACCTATTCTGTTGTTAACAAAGAAAAATTAACCATAAAAGATCAAAATTTCGACCGTTATAAAGTGCTGGCTTCGGTAAAAAACAATACCGGTAAATCTTTTAACATCCGTTTGGCCAATTCGCTTGATCTATCGGGAATAAACAGCTCAAAAATTGTAGAGTTAGATTGTATTAATGCTACTGGAGCGAGGTTAACCTCAAAAAAGGTTCAGGTTGCGATGAAAAGCCATTTGATAAATGTTACCTATCCTACAAAAGATAAAGATGGGAAAGCCATTACTGCTGTGTTACCGGTTACGGCGGGCTATTATTTCGATCAAGGACAAGTGATAGAAAATGATGCTATTTTTATTGTACCAGTAGGCGAAGCACCGAAGGTTACTGTAAGAAGCTTGCTGAAAAATTAAATATTTACTTAAATTCATAGTTGTCAGCTTTAATAGCCAGTTTGCCAGAAAGTTGACAACTCTTCGACCTAGAAATTGATTACCAGCTTATAAATTATAGTTTTAAGTTCTTCGCTATCACGGTCTTCACATAGCAGGAAAGTTGTGCTATGCTTGTTTTGGCTAAGTAAAGTAATGCCTTCAAATTTATGTTTGCCAGAAATTTTATTGCTGAAGGTTAGCTTCAAAGTCTGCAGGTTAATACTGCCGATAAAACTGCCCAGAATTTCGCCATCGGCATAAGTCGATTTGGTATCTTCGGCAGTAGCAATGAAAAATATTTCATTTTTTATCCATACAGCATCGGTAAAAGAGGATTCAACATGATCAATATTTGGAAGCTTAAAATAGTTGAACTTAGCTTGTTTTGTTTTAGCTAAATCTGCTCCCTGAATTTTGAATATGCCATTCTTTGCATCGATCCCATTGCCACGGTTAAAAAGTAGCCACTCATTGCCTGTAAAAATTGCACCTTCAAGGTTAAAATTCTGATCATCTATTTTGGAGATAGATTTAAGTAAGGAATAAGTTTCGGTTAGGTCTTTATGAATAACTTTTTGAGTTTTCAGGTCGAATTCGATCATCAGGTTTCTTTTGGGCGTAGCGCCCGAACCTAACATGTATAATTTATCGCCATGCTGACAAAGGATTTCGAAATCGGGTTTTAAGGGTTTAGGTATATTTTCTAACTGATCAAGTGTTTTATCAAATAATACCTGAATTTTGCGTAGTGCTTTAGTTTTGATGTTGTATTCGTTCAAATGGCCACTATTATCGCCAATGATATACAGTAAATCTTCGTGAAGGAATAGGCCTGAGGCAGAACCAACGCCGTCAATCTCGGCAAAAACTTCTAAAGTTGTTGAATGCATGCTTTGAAAATAACAAAAAAGCACCGGTTTTGGCCGATGCTTAATTTTTTTTTGAATAAGATTGCCACGTCTCGATGAAGAATCGAGTCTCGCAATGACGATCTTTTTTATTTCTTCAATCCAATTTCTCTTAATCTTTCATCCAAATATTCACCAGCTGTCATATCGCTATAAGCTTTAGGGTGTTCGGCATCAATGGTTGATGGCAAACTTGTTAGATCCATATCGCTACGTGGGTGTAAGAAAAAAGGAACAGAGAAACGAGAGGTTTTCATCAGTTCACGAGGTGGGTTTACCACTCTATGTGTCGTCGATTTTAATTTATTGTTGGTTAAACGCTGTAACATATCGCCTACATTCACCACGATATCAGTATGATGTGCTTTAATTGGCAACCATTCATTGCTGCGGGTTAAAACTTCTAAACCGTCTGCACTGGCACCAATTAATAAGGTAATCAAGTTAATGTCTTCATGCGCACCTGCACGTACCGCATCATCAGGAATGGTTTCAGGATTTTCGATCGGGAAGTAGTGGATACCCCTCAAAATAGAATTTCCGTTATGAACGTGTTTGTCGAAATAATCGATCGGCAATTCCAGGTAAGTAGCAATGGCACGTAATAAATGTGTTCCGTTTTCTTCCAGTTTTTTGTAAATATCACCTGTTACTTTATTAAATTCTGGTAATTCTTCTAAAACTTCATTATCGGGGTATTCATTTTTAACCGGATCACCATCTATTACTTCCTGACCAATCTGCCAGAATTCTTTCAAATCTGGGGTTTTGGCGCCTTTAGCAGTTTCTTTACCTGCACTGGTGTAACCACGTTGACCAGCCAATTCTGGTTTCTCGTATTTCCTTTTAGTTTCAACGGGAAGCGAAAAGGCAGCTTTAATATTTTCATAAAGCTTATCAATTAATTCCTGGCTTAACCCATGGTTGGTAATGGTAACAAAACCCGAATCGTTAAAAGCCCTGCCCAATTCATCAGAAAACTTTTTACGGTCTTCTGCAGAACCATTGATGTAAGAGCCTAAATCTAAACAAGGAATATACGGTGTAGACATAATTTTATATTTAATGTTTTACGAATTTAAAAAGAATTGTTAATAAGTGCATTTCAGTTATGTATTAAGTGTTTAATAAATTAATATACAGTTTTTTAAGTTATTAACAAAATCGGCAAAACAATGTAATAGTCGATTGTCACACTAAATCCATTATAATTTAAACCCAAACTACAGCTTATTTAATTTCGTATAATTAACTAGAAATAACTTGATGAGCTGTAAGGTAAATTGGTTATTTGCGACTAATAAAATAAAACACACAATGAAACCATCATGATTTGCCATCTCAACAATTAGATAAAAAATCATGATAGCTTCATTACATTTAAAAACAAATAAACACACAATGAAAAGAATAATTTTAATTCTATTATCGGTTTTAGCTTTGAACCAAGCGCAGGCACAAGGGAAAAAGACAGAGAAAGCTACATTTGGAATGGGCTGTTTTTGGTGTACTGAAGCCATTTTTCAACGTTTAAAGGGCGTTGTGTCGGTTAAGTCTGGTTATGAAGGCGGTGCTTTAAGCAATCCAACTTATGAGGAGGTATGTACCGGTGCTACCGGGCATGCCGAGGTTTTAGAGATCACTTATAACCCAATGGTGATTTCCTACGATGATTTATTGGAAGTTTTTTGGAAAAGCCACGATCCTACAACATTAAACCGTCAGGGCGCCGATAGTGGTACGCAATATCGCTCAGTTGTTTTTTATCATTCAGCCGAACAAAAAGCTTTGGCAGAAAAATATAAGGCAGAGCTGAATAAAACCAATGCTTATGGCAAAAAAGTGGTAACAGCAATCGAAGCAGCCAAGCCATTTTATGTTGCAGAAAATTATCACCAGAATTATTTCAACAAAAATGGAAGTGAGCCCTATTGTAGATTAGTGATCCAGCCAAAAATAGATAAACTGGAGAAAATATTCAAAGCGAAGCTTAAAAACTGATAAGCGCGCTTGACTAGCCCTGCAATAAACATTGCAGGGCTTTTTGTTATCTTAGAAGTTTAAACTTCTAGCTATGGTAAAAAGAATAGTGCTGAATATCGATACCCAAAAAATTGCTGATGCAGCCAGTTTTTATAAAGATATTTTGGGGCTTGATCTGCTAATGGATCATGGATGGATTGCAACTTATGGTGCGGTAGGACAAAAAATGGATGTGCAGATCAGTTTTGCTGCTGAAGGCGGATCGGGTATGCCAACACCAGATTTATCCATCGAAGTTGAAAATGTTGATGAAATATTGAAGAAGGTGAAAGCCGCCGGATTTCCGATCGAATATGGCCCAACTGATGAACCATGGGGTGTTAGACGGTTTTATACCAGAGATCCTTTTGGTAAATTGGTTAATATTTTAAGTCATCTCGAATAATTCCCCGAATCCTTCTGCTTATGAATTTGTCCTCTTGAGTAGATGCTAAAATCTATCTGTGTGTATCCTTTTTATCTGTGGTTAAAACTTACCATTAGTTCAAAAAACCTTTAGCTTTTTCGAGCAGTTCGCTGCCTTTCTTGCCAATCTCTTTTTTTCCTTTTTCTATAGTTGAAGGCTGAGTATACTCACTCACCGAATTAGAAAGCGCTTTAAACTTGCCTATGCCGGCAAATACTTCTTCGGTATAAGGAACACCCTGTTGTTTCATCAGTTTTTCCCAATCTATTTTCGAGAGCACCGCAATCATGTATTTAGTGGCAATTTTACCGATAAACGCTTTGTCGTATACACCAGTTAGTGCCTTATCTGATTTACGGTCTTTTACATATACCATAGTTTGTTGTAGTGCTTCGCGCTCGCTGTTAGAAAATAGTGGGCTTTTGCTCAGCTTTTCCAATGCTGGAAGCGACTGGTCTGGTTTTTCCTTTTTTAAATTCAGATAAGCGGTTATTCCCCATACCAGTTCGTTTTGGATGCCGAGTTTATTCATGTCGTTTAAAAAAGCCTCAAAATCTTCAAGCGATCTTTCCTCATCAATTTTTCGCTCCATTCTCATTCGGTCAAAACCTCTAAAAAGATAGTTCATGCTATGGAAAGCCAAATGTGTCTGCTCATCGTTTAAACGGCTCCAGCCAAAAAATGATTTGGTGTAAGGGAGTGGGATTTTCTCGTTTTTATCCAGCCATTTAATGTTTCTTGAAAGGCCATCTTCAGATAGATAAAACAGGTTGTTGCTAAAAAACAAGAAACCGCGCACAAATTCTAAAAGTGTTTTAATTTCGCAATCATCCAGCAGTTCAGGTTGAGTTTTAGCACATTCATATAACGCAAAAGGTTGCCCTAAATCTCTGGTGGCCAGTACAGCCATGCTTAAGATGGCATGTTCTACATTTTGATAGTAGGCCTTGTTTGTATCCTTAAAAAATGGTTGCGGCGTTTTTACACCCGTTTTCATTGCGATAAAGCCAGCGGTAAGCAACGGAAAAACATCTTCGTCGGTTTCTTTTACAAATTGTTTAACCGATCGGTATTCTTTATACACCCTTAAGGCGTCTACTACAGAAATGTTTTCATTGTTGTGTGCGTTTACTTTGTTCAGCGTTCTGACAACACTTTGTGCCTGTTTGCTGAATTTCTGATACTCGGGATGGGTGGTATCCTGAACGGCAGTTGAACGGACAGCTATTTTAGCAAATTTATAAAATATGATTTTATCATAATTGATGTTTTCAGCCAGTTTCTTTTTATCAAGTTCGAGTAAAAGCTGATCGGTTTTTTCGCCAGAACAGGCTGCTAAAAATAGTACAAAGCAAAATAAAATTAAATTTTTCATGAGGGCAGGTTTAAACAAATAGATGTGTAAAACTAACACTTTAGGAAGGAATAAAAATGAAAAATACAGATTCTTCTAAATTTAGCGTTTTAGGATATTTCTTAATTATTGAAATTTAAATTTTTTCGAGCGTTTAAAGGTAAAATGATAAATTTTTTAAAGAAATAGCTAGTGTGTTTAGCAAATTAACAATAGGTTCCTGCTGTTAGTTTAATGTTCCGTTTGCTTTGTTATTGACCAAACTATTTTTTGGATTAAAATTTGATTAGAACTTGTCAAAAAGAGAAGAGTATTTCTAATTTTTTAGCAATTTTTTGAGATTTAATGACCTAAAATTCGTGGGATGTTTAAAATCATTCTAAATTTGTAACTCCTTTAAGCTAAGATGACAAAAAAGAAAAAGACAGTTGGTAAAACTGACGCTGATGTAATTTTAATAGGGGCTGGCATCATGAGTGCAACCCTGGGTGTTTTGTTAAAACAATTAGAGCCCAATTTAAGCATAGAAATTTACGAACGTTTAGATATTGCGGCGGCGGAAAGTTCTGATGCCTGGAATAATGCCGGAACGGGACACTCTGCTTTTTGCGAATTAAACTATACACCCGAAAAGAAGGATGGTACGGTTGAAATAAAAAAGGCAGTTCAGATTGCTGAGCATTTTGAAGTTTCCAAGCAATTTTGGTCATATTTAGTGAACAAGGGATTGGTTTCCGATCCTTGTAATTTTATCCGCAATATTCCTCACATGAGTTTTGTTTGGGGGAAAAAGAATGTAGAGTACCTTAAAAAACGCTACGACGCATTAACTCAATGTGATCTGTTTAGCGATATGCAATATACCGAGGATACTGAGCTTGTAAGAAACTGGGCACCTTTAATTATGGATGGCCGTAAAAAGAGCGAAAAAGTTGCAGCTACAAAAATGGATCTGGGAACCGACGTTAACTTCGGAACCTTAACCCGTGATATGTTTAACAACTTAAAGGAACAAAGTAATGTTAATCTGCATTTCAATCACGAAATCCGTGACCTGAAAAAGAATAAAGACGGCAATTGGATTGTAAAAGTTAAAGACTTAGAAACCGGCGATAAACGTAAACGTGTAGCTAAATTTGTATTTATCGGTGCCGGTGGTGGTTCTTTGCCTTTATTGGAAAAATCAGATATTCCTGAAGGAAAAGGTTTTGGCGGTTTCCCTGTAAGTGGGCAATGGCTGAAATGTACCAATGAAGAAATTATTAAAAAACACCATGCAAAGGTATATGGCAAGGCTGCGGTTGGTGCGCCGCCAATGTCAGTCCCACATTTAGATACCAGAATGATTAATGGCAAACAAGCATTGTTGTTTGGTCCTTATGCTGGTTTCTCGACCAAATTCCTTAAAAATGGCTCGTTCCTGGATTTACCAAAATCAATTAAATTTAATAATATCCGCCCAATGCTCTCTGCCGGATTGCATAACCTCGATTTAACAAAATATTTAATTGAGCAGGTTAGGCAGTCGCCAGAAGACAGATTGGAAGCGTTGAAAGAATATTTACCAACTGCCGAACTTAAAGATTGGGAACTTGAATATGCAGGGCAGCGTGTTCAGGTAATTAAAAAAGACGAAAAACAAGGCGGTATTTTAGAGTTTGGTACCGAGGTGGTAAGTGCTGCTGATGGTTCTATTGCGGCTTTGTTGGGCGCTTCTCCTGGTGCATCAACAGCAGTTTCTATTATGCTCGATCTGTTAAACCGTTGCTTCGCGGAAGATTTAGCTACCGACGAATGGCAGGCGAAAATCAGAGAAATGATCCCAACCTATGGAAAAGCCTTAGCTCAGGACCCAGAACTTTGCAAAGAAACCAGAACAAGAACATCGAAAGTATTGAAAATAGAAAATACGGTGGGTGCTTAGGCAATGACACAATAAATCTTGAAAAGGTCCTGATGTAAATCGGGACTTTTTTTGTTTGAGATATTTCCATGGTCTGTGTCCGCACAGACCGTAATGGGATAGGTAGTTGATCATTTGCATCACCAAACGTTCCTACGTTCCTACGGAACGGACACAAATAACAACTGTTATTTGCTACCCACGATGCGTCCCGCTGGGATGCCTAATACGTTATATTGGCTATCGATATCATCCATATTTACCAGAGGGATGGGGTTCATGAATAACATTGAGTAACGGTTTTCTTTCGTTCCGTTAGGAATGTTTAATAGGTAACATATAGGGAAGAGGATTTTTTTCGTTCCATAGGAACGTTTGGTGTGTTTTGCACTGCTCCTTAATTTATAAACCTGATGGGAACGGCAGCTCCCGATTTAGGCCCTATTCTTTTGTTTTTTACGGTTACGGTGTGCTTGCTTGTTCGCAGGTTTCATCGGGACTACAGTGTACAGCAGGACTACAGTAACCGATAGCAAACCGGACCTCGCTTTTCAAAAAATTATGACATATATTCTTACCACGCAAAAGAGGGTATCCAATTGCTTGAATACCCTCTTTTATGAAAAATACTTTATGGTTAAGCCACAATTACTTCTGCAACTTCATCTGCAGAAATATCGCTATGCGACGCTTCCAATACACAATCGCCATCTTTAATCAATAAAATCTGCGGTGATTGGTGCGCTACCTGAAAGATTTCGGCAATCCGGTTGGAAATATCACGATGGCTGATTAAATCTAAAAAGTAAAGTCTCGTGTCAGACGGAATGATGTCCCAATCAAATTCGAAGTTCTTTTTAGCCATTAAACTAATTGAGCAACGTGTGCTGTGCTTAAAAATAAGGCTAAAACCGCTTGCATTCTTGATCTCGTCAAGCTGTTCTATTGAAGTTAAGTTAACCCAAGTCATGATATTATACGTATTGTTTTACAGGACAACAATTACAGTTGAATAAAGTTCTGTAAATGACCTGAATATGAGATTACAAATGAGGTAGATTAATTCCTTCTGCGTTTTCCTTCTGGATAAGATCCGTAAGCAGGACAAAGTTTAGAGGAACAAGATTCTAAAATGGTAATGGTGCAAAACACCGCCAATAGTAAGATGGCTACTTTTTTCATCCGTATATATTGTTATTTCAATGGTGATGAAGCGATCATGAACTAGTCATGATGGTTTCATCGGGATCTGTTAATTTTTAAACTTCTAAGTTACAAATAATTATTAAAACGCAAGTCTAAATTTGAGCCGAAAAATCAGCCATTTTAATCGCTGTAATTGCAGCCTCATCTCCTTTGTTGCCATGTTTGCCACCAGCACGATCTTGTGCCTGCTCTAAGTTATTGGTCGTTAAAACACCAAAAATAACTGGTTTACTGTATTTAATGCCAACATTGGTTACACCTTGTGCTACTGCATCGCAAATAAAATCGAAATGTTTGGTGTCGCCCTGAATCACGCACCCTAAACAGATTACAGCATCGATATCGCTTCTTTTGCTCAATAGGATTTCTGCGCCACCTGTTAATTCGAAACTTCCCGGTACTGGTAAAGAAATTATATTTTCTTCAGCAACACCATTAGCTAATAATGTTTTTAAAGCACCATTGTACAAAGCACCGGTAATTTCGGCATTCCATTCGGCTACAATAATTCCAAATTTATAGTTTGCTCCACTAGGAACGGTGGTGTGAGAGAAATCAGATAGATTTTTTAATTGTGTTGACATGAGGCAAAGATAATGTTATGCTTCGAATGTTAAAAACCTTAATGTTTGTTACTTGTAACATTTAGTCCAGTTATGGTTAGATTAGTATAATAATCAGATAAAATTTTAACCGCTTATGGAATTTTTACGTTCTGCCCATCTATATTAAAACGCAAAGCCATCTTATGAACATATCATTACGTATCTCCGCTTTATTTCTTTTTACCTTTTTGTTTTCTTTCGATGTTTCTGCTCAGCATAAATATACGCTGGCCGATTTTTATCGGGTAGATTCTCTTGCTAACCAGGCCAAACCCAAAGATGCCCTGGCTTTGATCGAAAAAATAAACCAAGCAGCAAAGAAAGAGAACAATGCACCATTGCTGATCAAATCGGTTATCTACCGGATGATGTTTCAAAGCTATTTGGAAGAGCATGCCTTTGATAAAATTTTGGTCGATCTTCGCACAGACATCAGCAATGCCAAGCAACCCGAAAAAAGCATTTTACAGTCGCTTTTAGCCGAAACGTATTGGAATTATCTGCAACAAAACAGGTGGCAAATTGGATCGCGTACACAAGTACAGGGCGATATAGGGAATGACATTAAAACCTGGAGCATTAAAAAACTAAACGAGGAAACGATAAAATACTACCTGTTATCGTTAAAAGAAGCCCAGATTTTGCAACAAACTAAAGTTGATGTTTTGGATGCCGTTTTGGCTGGTGATAAAAATAACCGGAATTACAGACCAACGCTGTATGATCTGCTTGCACACCGGGCCATCGATGTTTTTAGCAACACACAGATAAGCCTTACACAATATGATGATGACTCAATTGATATGAGCAATGCTGCCTGGTTTGGCAACAAGCAGGATTTTTTGGCGATGGAACTCACGAATGATAGTACATTGTTTAAACCGCAGGCTTTGCAGTTGTTTAAAAACCTGATCAGATTTCATCAAAACAGCAATAATTTTTCGGCATTGGCCGATGTTGATTTAAAACGCTTAAAATTTATACAACGAAATTTTAGTGGCGATAATCAGGAATTGTACAATAACGCTTTGAGTAATTTAGCTGAACAAAGCACCCAAACCGAAGTTTATGCCGATATTTTATATGAACAGGCACTTATGCATAAAAATGCGCAATTGCCTGTTGATACCAACAAACAAAGTCTTTTAACAGCCGTTGCTTTAGCCAAAAAAGCTGTTGAGGCCCATCCTAAAAGTATCGGTGCGCAAAATGCAGAAAATTTAATCAAGCAGATTAAAAGCAGCGAATTATCAATTAAAATAAAAGGATATATCCAGCCGGATAAACCTGCACAGTTATTTTTATCATATAAAAATACAGATACAGTACATATAAGGCTGTTTAAAGCGCCCGAACCTCAAAATGATTACGAGCAGTTTAAAAACAAAGATGGCTTTTTAGCTTTTTTTAATGGGAATAACGTAATCAAAAAATGGTTTGTCATTGTACCCAAAACGAGCGATTATCAAAGTCATACCTTAATTGATAAAATAGATGGTTTACCCTTTGGTAATTATACTTTGATTGCCCAAACCATTAACCGTGAACAAAAAGATACTGTTTATAGCAATATTAATTTTAAGGTTACTGCAATGGCTGTAATCAACAGGCGCAATATTGAAAAACATGAATATTTTGTTAGCCACCTTAGCAACGGTGCACCCTTGAAGAATGTTAAAATCCAACAACAGCGATATGACTATAACAAGCGGAAATATATTAATGGCGATTTAATCACCACTAATGAAAATGGTTATGCAACTACAAATGAAACCGACGGGAATATGTCTTTTGCGGTGGCTACTCTTGGAAAAGATGAATTGAAAGTAAACGTCAATAATTATAACACCTATCGGGATGACGATGATAAAGAACGTGTAATACTTTTTACTGACAGACCTATTTACCGGCCGGGGCAAACCATTTACTACAAGGGTATATGCTTGCAATCGAAAGATGGTAAAAATAAAATAGAAGTAAATAAAACACTTGAGGTTTTTTTTAATGATGCCAACGGTAAGGAAATAACTTCGACCAATGTAACGAGCAATGATTTTGGCACTTTTCAAGGATCTTTTAGTATCCCGTTGGGGAAATTAAATGGACAGATGGAAATTGAAACCGATTATGGCAGCATTAATGTACAGGTAGAAGAATATAAACGCCCCACCTTTGAAGTGCTTTTTGATAAGCCTAATCAGCATTACAAACTGAACGACAGCATTAAAGTACAAGGTAAAGCCAGTTCATTTTCAGGATATTCCGTAAATAATGCAAAGGTAAATTATAAGGTTTTCCGCAGGGCGATGTACGATTACCGTTTAACTTACACGCAGCGAAGTGCAATTTATGGCTCAAATATATATAGTGAAAGAAAACAGATTGCCATTGGCAAAACAAATACCAAAGCAGGTGGTAAATTCGATATTACCTTTTTTGCAAGAGCCACCAATACCAAACAGAATTATAGCTACGAAATTGAAACTGAGGTAACGGATTTAAATGGCGAAACCCGAACAAAAACCACAATGATAAATGTGGGGCAAAAAGATATTAATCTTAATGTCAGTACCGAACAGGTTATTTATGTAAGCAACAAAACCGATAGTATCCCATTCTGGGTAACCAATTTAAACAACGAACCCATTAAAGCGAATATTAAGGCCGAATGGAGTTTGTTGCAGGCACCGTCCAGGTTAATAAACAAGAGTCCGTTTTATGCTGAAAACTATACATTAAGTAAAGAGGAGTTTATTAAGCATTTTCCTGATGAGGATTATAACAACGAACTCGAAGTAGCCAAATGGCCAATAAAATCGGTAGAACTAAGGCAAAGCCCGACGGCTAAAGATGGTCGGGGGAGTTTAGCCTTCAATCAAAAAAATCTAAAACCAGGTTATTATAAAATCAATTTAATAGCCATAAACGAGCAGAACGATACCATTAAAGTAGATAAGTATTTGATTATCTATAATGAAGCGCCTGCAACAATACAATCGAATATCGAATGGATTGCTCCTGAAGTAAGCGTAATTAAACCGACTGAAAGTGCTGTTTTCCGCTTGGCAGGCTTAGCCGATAACAGCAGGGCTTATTATGAAGTTTATTATCGTGATAGTATAGCCGAAAAGGTATGGCTTAATCTATCGCCAAAACAAAGTTTTATTAAAATTAAACCGAAAGGTAATTATGAGGATGGTTTTGCCGTACAGTTTACCATGGTACATCAAGGTACGGTTTACGGTTCTATGCAACAGGTTAAAATTATAGATCCGAAAAAAGAATTGGATATCAGGTTTTTAACCTTTAGAAATAAACTTCAGCCAGGCGAAAAAGAAAGCTGGAAACTACAGATCAGTAATAAAAATGGCGAAAAGCAGATGGCTGAAATGGTAGCTACGCTATACGACGCAAGTTTGGACGACCTGAAAAGAATGGATTGGAATACGCAGTTACCAACAAGCTTTAACTATTATTTTTACACTTGGAATTTCAATGTAAATGATGTGGCGAATGCAGGTTATTTATGGTTTTTAAGGCCTAAAGATAACTATGGCTTAATTACACGTGGTTACGAAAATCTTAATTTATTCGGTTACAATTATTACGGCGGTTACAACAATGGTTACCGTAATTATATGAATAATTTACAAAGATCTAAAAGAAAGGGTTTATCTCCCGAAGCTGTAAAAAAACTGGCTGAATTGGAAAAAGGTAAATTAACCTATGGTGTGATATTCGATGAGCATGGCGATGTATTGCCTGGTGTACAGGTGAAGTCTGGCAAAACAGTAACAACCACTAATGTTTTTGGCATTTACACCATTGAAGCTAAAATAGGAGAGACACTGAATTTCGCTTTTATAGGGTATAAAAGATATGCTGTAAAAATTGGCAATAAAAAACGGATAGATGTAACCCTGAAAGAAGATGGGGATGCTTTAAATGAAGTAGTGGTTGTGGGCTATGGGTCGCAGAAAAAGGAGATGACAAGCGCAGCGATACAGATCAGAGGTACAGCTACCTTGCAAGGGAAGGCTGCCGGATTAAGCGCAGCAGCTCCAACAGTTAAAATGTTAAGAGAGGAAGCAGTTGCGGTAGATGATGCTGGAACATATGATTTCGTAAGCATTAATAGCTATGACCCTAAAACTGGTTTAGAAATCGTAAATGGCAAGCCTGTCATCAAAAAACCTAACATTACACCACGTACCAATTTCAACGAACTCGCATTTTTTTATCCACAATTGTTAACTGATGCCAAAGGCGAAATCAAGATCGAGTTTACCATTCCGCAAAGTTTAACACGCTATAAAATGATGGGGTTTGCGCACACCAAAGATTTAAAAACGGCATCCATCACCAACGAATTGGTTACCCAGAAACAATTGGCCATTGCCATTAATGCCCCACGTTTTTTCCGTGAAGGGGATACCATTTTATTAAGCGCCAAACTAAATAACCTGGCGGGCAAAAAACTTATCGGCAATGCCAGTTTAGCACTTACCGATGCCTTAACAGCTAAACCGATCCAGATTTTTGAGGCAAACGAAAAAACCGAAAAAACTTTCGAAGTTGATGATGCAGGCAATACAGTTTTAAAATGGACATTAATTATCCCATCCGGCATTAGTGCCATTACTTATAAAGTTTTGGCCCAAAGTGGCAAGTTTAGCGATGGTGAAGAAAATACCATTCCTGTTTTGGCAAATGCCATGTTGGTTACCGAAAGTATGCCTATAAACGTGCGTGGCAATACCAGTAAAACTTTCGACTTTGTGAAGCTGGAGAAATCAGGCGCTTCAAAAACCTTACGTAACCAAAGTTTAACTTTCGAGTTTACCTCAAATCCCATCTGGTATGCCGTGCAGGCTTTACCTTATTTAATGGAATACCCTTATGAGTGCGCTGAACAAACTTTTAGCCGGTTTTATGCCAATAGTTTTGCAACAGGTATCATGAATTCCTCACCAAAAATTAAAACCGTTTTCGAACAATGGCAAAACACAAATAATGGCGAAGCCCTCTTATCTAAGCTGGAGAAAAACCAGGAGCTTAAATCAATTTTGTTAGAAGAAACACCTTGGGTACGTAATGCCGATAACGAAAACGAGCGTAAAAAACGGTTAGCCATACTTTTCGATTTAAATAGAATGACTTACGAGCTGAAAAACAACTTCGAAAAGTTAGAGAAAATGCAGTTTAACAATGGTGCCTTTCCGTGGTTTAATGGTATGCAGGAAGATCGGTACATTACACAGCACATTGTTTTAGGAATGGGGCAATTGAAAAAACTGAAAATGATTGACGAAAAAGCTTATCCTAATTTTAATGTAATGCTTAACAAAGCCATTATTTATTTAGATGCGCAGCTGGTTAAAGATTATAAGGATGAAGTGAAAGGAAAACGTTTTGCCTATTTGCCATTGCACTATCTATTTGCAAGAAGCTACACTTATCAAAAAAACAACAATGCAGATTTTTTAAAGGCTAAAGATTTCTATCTGAAAAAATTAACAGCGGGCTGGAAAACCTTTGATACTTACCAGTTGGCACAAACCGCCTTGGTTTTAAATAGAAACGGCAATGAGGTAGAAGCCAAAAAAATCATTACGTTATTAAATCAAACTGCTCAGCAAAATGATGAACTGGGCATGTACTGGGCTACAAATAAAGCTGGCTGGTGGTGGTACCAAAGTCCGATAGAAACGCAGGCTTTATTAATAGAGGCTTTCGACGAAGTGACTAACGATGACAAATCGGTGGAGGAAATGAAAATCTGGTTGCTCAAAAACAAACAGACGAACGATTGGAAAACAACTAAAGCAACTGCGGCGGCGTGTTATGCATTGCTAATGAAAGGAACTGACCTTTTAACAGAGCATAATGAACCTGAAATAACTATTGGCGGTCAAAAAATAGCAGATCTGCAACAGCCTAATGCCGTAAAAGAAGCAGGAACGGGTTATCAAAAATTAACCATTGCAGCGGCTAATGTAAGACCAGAGATGGGGAAAGTACAGGTTAAAAACAACAACCAAACGGTAGCCTGGGGCGCAATGTACTGGCAATATTTTGAGCAACTGGATAAAATTACGCCGGCCAACACAGGCGTTAAAATCAACAAACAATTGTTTGTTCAAAAAGCTAGCGCAAAAGGCGATGTTTTAACTCCGCTTACGACAACCAATATTTTGGCCCCTGGCGATTTGTTGAAAGTACGTATTGAAATTTATTGTGATCGGGATATGGAATATATTCATTTGAAAGATATGCGTTCATCGGGTTTTGAACCAGTAAACGTAATCTCCAGGTATAAATATCAGGATGGTTTAGGTTATTACGAAAGTACAAAAGATGCTTCAACCAATTTTTTTATCAGTTATATGCCTAAGGGAACCTATGTATTTGAATATCCTTTGCGGGTTACGCATGCCGGAAATTTTTCAAATGGAATTACCTCTTTACAAAGCATGTATGCACCAGAGTTTACTACCCATTCAGCAGGAATTAGGGTAAATGTAAAGCCTTAAGATGTTGCCGTTACCCTGACCTGTAGCGAGGCGGAAAGCTACGGAGTAAAGCGAGCTCACCGAAGGTAATTTATTTCATGGTCTAACTAATAAAGCACAAACCTCGCAGGTTTAACTCGTTACTTAACTTATTTTTAAAGGTCTCGTTGAGGGCTAAAGCCGTTTAAAAACCTGTGAGGTTTAAATGGCATTAAGTAAGTTTAATACTGGTATAGGTTGCACCTATAGGAATAATTTTTTCTCCAATCCAAATCTGGCTGCGGTCAAATTTGGATATTTTATTTTTAGCTACAATAAAAGCCCGGTGACAGCGAATGAAATCTGCTTTTGGCAACAATTCAGCCAAATCATTAATGGTGATCCTCGAGCTTAAAAGTTTGTCTTTAAGTTGGATCTGCGTATAGTTGCCTGAGGCCTCTACATAAAGAATTTCCTCCAACTCTACCTTAATTTGCTCGTAACCATCTTTTACGAAAATATATGCTGTTTTTGTTTCCTGTTTCTGGTTGCGCAGGTTAAAAAGTTCCTGGGCTTTATTGCAAGCCTTTAAGAAACGTGAGAGTGAGAAAGGTTTTAGCAGATAATCTACAGCATCGAGTTCAAAACTCTGCACAGCATGCTCTGTGTAAGCCGTTGTAAAAATTACCATTGGTGGCTTGCTCAAACTCTTTAAAAAATCAATTCCACTGATATCTGGCATTTTGATATCCAGAAAAATTAAATCAACCTTGTTCTGCTGAAGATAGCTGATGGCTGCAAAGGCATCAGTAAAAGTTTGTTGCAATGTTACAAACGGAACTTTTGAGGCATGCGATTTTATAATCTCTAATGCAATCGGTTCATCATCTATAGCAATGGCAATCATTTTTTATTTGTTCTTTGTGTTTTTCTCTTCTGTCAGGCTGACGAAGGGATCATCTCCAGTAGCTCAAAGGAGATCGTCATTTCGACCGTAACGGAGAAATCTTTTAAAAACTTCGGTCAAAGATTTCTCCATTACGCTGCGCTCCAGTCGAAATGACGAATCGCCCAAATTTATCAATTTAAATTATTTACTCGTTTATTTGATTTCTGAAAGATACGTATCACTAATCCAACTGCAAAGTTAAATGAACAAAAAACTCATTGGCACTTTCACGGATAATCAATTCATGTTTTCCGTAATAAAGCAATGATAAACGTTGTTTAACATTTTCTAGTCCGATGCCACTTTTTAATTTCTCGGGGTCATTATCTGCCTTAATGTAAATGCTGTTGCTTACATCAAAATACAAAGTTTTTTCTTTGGTTTGCAAGGTAATTTTAATGTACGAAGGCTGTTGCAAACTAATACCATGTTTAAATGCATTTTCAATAAATGGAATCAACAGCATCGGCGTAATCTGCAGGTTATTTAACTGCTCTTCAATATGCGTATCAATCCTGATATCTGCAGAGCGGGAGGTGCGCAGCTTTTGTAAATCAATATAGTTGTTCAGGTATTCTACCTCGCGGGTTAACGAAATTTTATCCTGGGTATTTTCATGGAGCATAAAGCGCATCATATCGCCCAGTTTCTGGATCCCTTCGCCTGTTCTTTCTGCATTTTCCTGCAAAGCTGTTCCGAATAAGGTATTTAAAGCATTGAACAAGAAGTGTGGATTAATTTGCGATTTTAAGAAATTTAGGTTTGCATCCGATTTGCCCAACTCCGTTTTGAGCATCTGAATTTCGCTCTGTTTTTCAAATTTATGTTTGTAAATATACCATGCAGATGGCGTAGTAATGCAGATTAAGCATATTGCGTTTAAAAGTAAGGTAATCGGCACGACAGCACCATTGCGCATAAAAGGGATAAGGACGATTAAGAGCAGGAGTGAGAGGATAATGGTTAAACCAACATTTCCCCAAAAATACCGACCAAAACCTTTAAAATCCTTTCTGAGGTTTGGAATAACGTAATAAATAGAGCAAAAAGCTAGAAAGATATTTACCGGTGGTACAATTACCCAAACGATCAGTATTTCGTAATCGATTCTTACCGAAAGTACGGCTGCAAAAATCATAAGCGAAATCAGCCAGATTTTGGTACTTACAAAGAGTTCTGGAACAATGTTGTTATGGTAATTTTTTAATACCGGGATTCTTTTTAGTAATTCTAAGCCCCGTTCATTAAAATAGGCATAAGCATTAAAGAGTAGATATAAAAAGAAAATATAAGTAAAAGCTTCGCCAAAAAAGATCCCGTAAGCGTTGTCAATGTTGTCATATTCAACCAACCTGTATGCTTGAGAATAGGTATTGTAAACCATCCACGCAACTACAGAGAACGCTGTGACTAAAACCGTAAGAATAAGATTAAGTGTGATGTTATTCTTATTTGCAAGTTGGGGCATGAGGCAAAAATTGAACAATAAAAAGCTGATATATAAACTGGTGATCTTAAATAATTCTGGAATAAAGAAGTTTGCCATTACACTATAATCAATACCGCTTTCTTCAAAACGATAAGAATTGCCCGAGTTATAGATTGTGGATGAGCAGATACCAATTAGGGCCAGCACATATAGTGTTGTAGAAATCCAAAACTCAAGCTGGTTGATACTTTTGGTTTTTATTGTAGATGGGTTACCTGATAGAATTACCATTTGATTTAGTTTATACCACAATTTTACGAAGAGAATTTACATCTATATTTAAAATGTGATGGATTGGCCAAAAAATGGGATGAATGAATAGGGGTTTTAGGATTATTTGAATTTAAGATCGGTTTTTTAGCGTTGTCAACTTTCTTCGTTGTGCTGTCAGATGTTACTATCTCACTGATAGTTGGATTCATACCCAAATGAATAATTACGATTAGTATCAGATAGAAATATCTGACACCATAATAAAACAATCATCTTGAAAATATTAAGTATAAAGCTAAACAGTTTATTAACTTTGCTTGTACATTCAGTCATTCAATCAATCATTCATTCAATAATTAAATATCCATTCATTCAATATGACCGTTTACGGAATTCCAAATTGCAATACAGTTAAAAAATCGCTCGATTGGTTAAAAGCACATCAGGTTGATTTTGAATTTCACGATTTTAAGAAAAAAGGCATTACAACTGAAAAATTAAATGAATGGTGTAATACCTTCGGTTGGGAAACGGTATTAAACCGCAAAGGTTTAACCTGGAAAAAACTAACTAAAGAAGAGCAGGCTAAAATTGATAACCAAGATTTGGCGATAGCTTATTTAAAAGAAAATACCAGCGCAATAAAACGTCCGATTATTGAGCAGAACAACAAAGCCATATTAATTGGATTTGATGATGACAATTATTTAAAAACACTAGCCTAATTCAATTGTTCTAATGTTAAAGTTTGTTAAATGCAGCTTTTAAATGTCGAACTAAGTTACTTTTGAGTATGTACAAACTGATCATTTTTCTATTGCTTGCCTTGCCAATTGGCGTTTTTGCACAAACGGTAACTACAGGTACGGTTTTCGATTACTCGAAAAAAACGCTTTCTCTTCCTGGTGTTAGCATCAGAAATCTGAACAGTAAAAAATCAACCAGTACAAATAAAGAAGGTAGATATACCATTAGTGCCAATATTGGCGATCTTTTAGAGTTTTCTGCCGTTGGCTATCATACCGATACGCTGTACTTAACCAATCTGTTAAATAGAACAATATATCTTCCGGTTAAATCGAACAGTTTAAAAGATGTAGATATTACAGCAGTGCGAATGAATAGTCAGGTTACGGATGCGAAAGATCCATTAGCAGAAAAATATACACTATTGAGTACAGGTGGAAATCTAAACCGTAAACGTATGACCGACAAGGTTGGGGGCTTAAACCTAAACCTTGGCTATGGTAAATATAGAAGACAACAACGAAAAGAGGCCGATCTAGAGGAAAAGGAAATGTATCTCCAGGAAATTGATGAGAACTTTACCGCAAAGGCCATTACAGATATGACCAAGCTAGAGGGTGAGGAACTTAAAAACTTCATGATTATTTATCGTCCCTCAGTAGAGGCTGTAAAGGCAGAAAGGCCATACCGTTATGCTTATTATATTTCCCGTGCCTTTGTAGCGTGGAAAAAATTGACACCGCAAGAAAGAAAACTCCAGGATCTACCCAAATTAAAGGCGAATTAATATTCGGTTATTACTATCGGTACATTATAACCATCATTGGTAACATTATAACCACATATAAATCTATATGTGGTTATTTTTTATATTTACCGCCTGATTACAACCTTATTATTATCATGAAATTGACTAAACTAATAACTTTATGTTTGGTTTGTTGCGTTTTTGCCTTTTCTGCATCGGCCCAACAAGCTACAACACCAGCTACCAATTATAACCCTGCTGAAGCCTTTGGACCATTATTTTATACACAAAACGGGAACGAGTTCCGTTCTGCAATTGGCGCACCCGGCCCAAAATATTGGCAAAACCGCGTTGATTACAACATTACTGCTAATCTCGATGAAGCAAAAAATATAGTTACCGGTACCGTTACCATTACTTACAAAAATAACAGCCCCGATAAATTGCCCTATTTATGGCTGCAATTAGACCAGAATACTTTTAAAGAAACTTCACGTGGCTATGCCATTACGCCAGCGCGTAGCCGTTATGGTGCACAAGGTGAAAAATTTGATGGTGGTTATAAAATCCAGAACATCAGTGTATCGCAAAAAGCTGCTGCTGTAAAATTTACTTCTTTGGTAGAAGATACGCGCATGCAGATCCGTTTAGACCAACCAATGGCAGCCAATGGCGATATTGTAACAATTAAAATGGATTATTCTTTTGTTGTACCAAAAGAGGGATCGGACAGAACAGGACATTTAACTACAACGAATGGTGAAATTTTTGCCATTGCACAGTGGTTTCCACGTATGTGTGTGTATGATGATGTGCTAGGATGGAATACTTTGCCTTACTGGGGCGGTGGCGAATTTTATTGCGAGTATGGTGATATTAATTTTGCCATTACCGCACCGGCAAGCCATATCGTAATGGGCTCGGGCGAATTATTAAACCCTGCCGAAGTTTTTACACCAGAACAATTAAAAAGATGGAATGCCGCTAAACTTAGCGATGCTACCGTTCACATCCGTACAGAAGAAGAGGTAACAGATCCAAAATCCCGTCCGGCGAAAGATAAATTAACCTGGAGATTTAAAATCTTAAATGCACGTGATGCGGCCTGGGCTTCATCTAAATCTTTTGTGTTAGATGCAGCAAGAATCAATTTACCAAGCGGAAAAAAATCTTTGGCCGTTTCTGCTCAACCAGTAGAAAGCAACGGTGTTGATGCGTATGGCCGTGGTGTAGAATATGTAAAATCTACCATCGAACACTATTCAACCAAATGGTTCGAATATCCATATCCAATGGCGGTTAATGTGGCTACCAATGTTGGTGGCATGGAATATCCTGGTATTGTTTTTTGTGGTTGGAAAGCTAAAAAAGCAGGTGCCTGGGGTGTAATCGATCATGAATTTGGTCATACCTGGTTCCCGATGATTGTAGGCTCTAACGAACGTAAATATGGTTGGATGGATGAAGGCTTTAATACCTTTATCAACGGTATTTCTAAAAGTAATTTTAATAAAGGCGAGTATGCTGCCCAGCCAACCGATATGAATAAAGTTGGTAAAAGCACCATCGGAAATCCGGTTTATGAAAACATGATGTTAATGCCCGATGGTATGGCAGAACGTAATATAGGTGTTAATTTATATTATAAACCCGGATGGGGCTTAGATATCCTGAGAAATCAGATTTTAGGTGAAGATCGTTTTGATTATGCTTTCCGTCAATACATTAAAAACTGGGCATTTAAACATCCAACCCCATTTGATTTCTTTCGTTCAATGGAGAATGGTGCTGGCGAAGATTTAGCCTGGTTTTGGAGAAGCTGGTGGTTAAACAACTGGAAAATGGATCAGGGTATTGCTGGTGTTGAGGCCGTTAAGCAAGACGATAAATTGGTGGGCTATGCGATTAAAGTTGTAAACCTGGAGAAAATGCCAATGCCAATTATCCTGCAGGTTAAAACTAAAAGCGGTAAAACGGATATTATAAAAGTTCCGGTTGATGTTTGGATGAAAAACGCGACTTGGTTGGTACGTTATCCAACAACTGAAGAGATCGAATCAGTTACTTTAGATCCTAATAAAGTATTGCCAGATTCGAATACAGATAATAATACCTGGACAGCTACAGGTAACTAATTTAGCCTGATTAATAAATTATAGCCTCCTGATTTTAAAAGATCAGGAGGTTTTTATTGCAAACAACCGACGGTTTACTATTTCTTATCGAATAATTTAGCACCAGTTAATTTTATTAGCAAATGGAAAAACCTAATTTAGAAATCAGTAACCCGGCAGGCATATACGATCCCCGTCCACATGGATATTCCCACGTTGCTTCTGTTTCAGTCAACTCCTCACTTGTGTTTGTTGCAGGCCAGGGTGGTAGCAGAACAGATGGCGTACTGAGTGATGATTTCAGGACACAGGTAAGTATTGTATTCGAAAATATAGCTTTGGCTTTAAAAAGTAAAAGCTTAAACATGGGCAATATTGCAAAGTTGACAACATTGGTGGTTGATTATGATGAGGTGAAACATGAAATCCTGATCGAAGAATCTAACAAAATATGGCCTGATCAGAAATTTCCTGTAAACACGCTTATTCCGGTACAAAGATTGGCCTTAATTGGCATGTTGATCGAAATTGATGCTACGGCTATTGGCTAATTTATAAACTGATGTTGTGTGTTTTTGGAAATGAAGGGTTCGTTCTCCTGGAGGTTTTTAGTCCCGCTCATTTCCGTTCAAAGTCCTCGCTGCGCTGCGGGCTTCCACTTCATCCGATAGCTATAGGATCAGGTTTAGAAACATCGCTTCGATGCCTTGGCACCATGCTAGGAGCAGACCTTTCATCCTAAACCTGATAGTAGCGGGCATCCCGATTCTTCATCGGGATAAAGCGGACGGCAGGGCTGCATTTGCCAAGAACCATTGTACGTTTGTTTCCAAAAAAAATATGGCCATAATTAATTTGATGTTGCGAAAGCATGAATAATAAATTGAAAAAATTATACAGATGGAAAAAGGAGAGCGTAAAAATGTTTATAAGGCTTACAATAAGATGGGTAAATGGTTTGCCGAAAACCGCTATGCGGGTTTAGAGGAGAAAACCTATTTAGACGATTTACTTAAGCGGTTGCCGCTAAATGCAAGTATTTTAGATTTGGGCTGCGGCAGCGGAAAACCTATATTGGAATATCTGATCAGTCAAAATGTAAACGTTCTCGGAATCGATGCCAGTGAGCAGATGTTAGAATTGGCCAAACTAAATTTTCCAGACACACAGTTTATGCTGAAAGATATGCGTAAACTTGATTTAGATGAAAAATTCGATGCAATAATTGCCTGGCACAGTTTTTTTCATCTCCCAGCAGCCGATCAGCCTGGCATGTTCAGTATTTTTAGGCGTCACCTTAAATCGAATGGTATTTTGTTGTTTACCTCGGGAACGGATAGAGGAGAGGTTTGGGGGATGAACGGTGGTGAAAACTTATTTCATGATTCTTTAGATACAGAGGAATATCGATCATTGCTTGAATCCAATCATTTTGAAGTGCTTAGCCATGTAATAAATGACCCTGCTTGTGGCGGCGCAAATGTTTGGATGGCACAATATAAACCCTGATAATTTTGCCTTAACTTTGCAGCATGGCCGAACAGCAAAAAAACAATCCCTTACACGGTATCACCTTAGAAAAAATTGTAACCGATCTTCAGCTACACTACGGCTGGGAAAAACTGGGGTCACTGATCAGGATCGATTGTTTTAATAATAATCAAACTATAAAATCGAGTTTAAAATTTTTAAGAAGAATGCCCTGGGCGCGTAAAAAGGTAGAAGAATTATATCTTGATACGTTTCATAAATGAGATCTAATGGTTGAATGAGTGAATTTTGAATGAGTAAATGTGCTAGTGATCAAATCCAACATTTCATCAATCAGTCATCCAGCAGTTTCTTCACTCAATCCTGCTCTCATTCAATAATTCCGTCATTCACTCATTCAATAATTATCTCACCTTGCAACCTTTCCTTTGAAACGCTCAATAATCAAAGCCCTCAGACTTCCGAAGTTTTAAAGGCCTGCGCAGGAGCAAACTTTGTAAGTCGGTCCGACTGGGGAGGGATTTTTAAAAAAAAAATCTTTTTTCTTGTCACATTTTAATTTTTTTGGTGTCTTATAGTTGAAACCTTAAAAAGGGTTAATCAAACAAACCAACAAAAAATACAATTTTAACTATGAAAACCTATTTATGGATGTTGCTGTGCGTATTATCTACGAAAGTCTTCGCACAACAGGCGGGTAATATAAATGGAAAAATTATTGATGGGAAAACCAACCAGCCCATTGAATATGTGGGCATTATTTTATCGGGTAAAACTGATTCTACCAAAAAAGTAGGTGTGGTAACCAACAAAGCCGGAGAATTTTCTTTTAATGCGGTTGCCAATGGTGACTATAAAATCAGGATTTCGGCCTTGGGATATAATTCCATAACTAAAAACATCAATTTGAACGGAAAGGCTGTTAATATTGGCACTTTAAAATTGGTGGAAGATGCCATTGCCTTAAAAGATGTAGCTGTGAGCGGCCGTTATGCTACAGCCACCGTAAAAAAAGATACCATAGAATTTAATGCCGATGCTTATAAAACCAGGCCAAATGCCGCCGTAGAAGATTTATTGAAGAAGCTTCCAGGTGTAACTGTAGATAAAGATGGAAGTATTTTGGTGCAGGGACAAAAAGTTACGCGCTTAACTGTTGATGGTAAGGATTTCTTTGGTACTGACCCTAAAACGGCAACAAAAAACCTCCCTGCAGATGCAATCGCCAAAGTACAGTTGATTGACAGCAAAACATTGGAAGCGAAAGCCACTGGAATTGATGATGGGCAAAGGGAAAAGGTTTTAAACTTAACCATTAAAGAAGATAAGAAAAACGGCTGGTTCGGAAATGCCAATCTTGCGGGGGGAACAACAGATAAATATGGAAGTTATTTAAGTGCCAACCACTTTAATAAAAACCTGCAGTTTGCTGTTCTGGGGATGAGCAACAATACCAACGATGCCAGTTTTGGCTATGATGACCTGAGTAGTTTCAGTGGTGGAAATATCGGGAATATTTTTGCCCCACCAGCAGGGGGAAGTTTCTCCATCAATAACAATAACGGCAAAACAACCATTGGCGGGAGTGGGGTTTTTGACAACAATGCCATTGGGCTCTACACCACACACAGCGGAGGCGTAAACTACAGTAATTCCTGGGGCAAGAATAATAAGTTGGCCATTAGCGGAAGTTATTTTACTTATTTTTCTTCTGGTTTAGGTAATAAATTATCCAATATTCAGGATTTAAGCTCAGGCGATATTTTACGCACCCTGGATAATACCGACCGAAATAGCAATAATCAAGCGCACCGCTTTAATTTTAAGGCAGAATACCATCCGGATTCGTTAACTGATATGGTATTCCGGCCAAATGTGATCCTCAACAGTACCACCAACATCAACAGCCGTACATTCAATGCTAATTTTGATGCTACAGGAAAGGCCAATGATGGAAGCCAGTATTACAATCAGCATAATTTCACCCCATCCTTATTTGGCGAGTTTACCGTGCTGAGGAGATTGGCCAATAAAAAAGGTTCGGTTTCGCTCCGTTTAAATGGTACACAGAACACCTTTAATTCCGACTGGTTAAATCAATCGCTGCTAAATCAATATATAAATAGTGATACTACCATTACCAGTATCAATCAGCAAGCGAATCAGGAAAATGCCTCAAAAACTTATACCATCAACGGAAATTATGCCAGGCAGTTAAATCAAAAGTGGAGTGCCAACCTTGCTTACGGTTATACAAGAAGCATTGTTGATGCGCAGCAGATTACCTTTGATTATAATCCGACTACCGATCGCTATGAAACCATTGTGCCATCTTTAACCAATACTTTCGATAACCATAACAGCCAACAAGTTGCCGGTTTGGGTTTTATCTACACCGGAAAGGACTGGACCTATAATTTTGGTTTCAATGCACAGGAAAGTTTGTTAAATGCCAATGTACTTAATAATGTTGGTGCCAATATTGGCAATATTGAAAAATCGTATTACAACTTATTGCCGCGTTTAACTGTCAATTTTAAAAATAAAGCGAATCAAACCATTGCAATCAATTACCGGGCAAGCGTTAATCTGCCTTCAGTTACCGATCTGCAGCCTGTACAAAACAATACCAACCCATTATATCAAAGAATCGGAAACCCTGATCTCGAAGCCCGGAAAAACCATCGTTTATCGGTGAACTTTAATACCTTTAGTCCTGATAATAACCGCTATTGGAATGGATATTTTCTCTACAACCTATCTTTTGATGATACCGGAAATGATATTACCTATAACAATGGGATACAAACGGTGAAGCCGATCAACGTAAATGGTAATTATTACCTGCGTGCCGGAACATTTTTTGGGATGCCGTCAAAACTTAAAGGGTTAAGGATGAATTATGGTGCAAATTTCTTTACCGAACATAGAACAAACTTTATCAGCGGTGCTAAAAACATCACCAACAGATTCGAAATCGGTCCGAACATTAACTGGAGCTATGATATAGATGATAAATTTAATGCTGGTATTTATGCTTATGTGGCCTATACCAAAGTAAATAATACAGCCGAATCGGCGATTGACAATAAATATTTTACGCTAAACAATTCCTTAAATCTGAGTTACGAATTCATTAAAGACTTAAGGATAGAAGCTGATTTGGATCATATTGGCTCAGCAGGCCGCGCTGACGGATTTAATAACAATTACTTTTTGCTTAATGCAGGCATCAATAAATATTTGATGAAACGAAGGGTAACCTTAAGCTTAAAGGGCTTTGATATTTTAAACCAGAATACCAGCATAGATAGAATTGTAAATAGCAGCCGGATTGAAGATGTAAGGTATAACAACATCACGCGGTATTTTTATTTATCACTAAATTACAAGTTAACCAAAGTGGGTGCAAACAACCAACGGAGCAATCCACGTAATACCGTTAATTAGGGCCCTAAAAATATCTTACATCTACTATACAGCCATCTATACCTGGTTTTGAAACAGTTGTTGTGGAGATTAGTTTATCTATGTAGCATGATATTTGTATCTTCGGATAGAATTAGCTTATATATGAAAAGAACTTTACCACTCATTTTTACAATTTTAATAACCCTGTCCTTTTCGGCTTGTAAAAAAGGCGACATTAAAACCCTAAACAGTATTGGTTATGGATCGTCATTTGGGATGTGTGTAGGCTATTGCTCCAGTAATTTACTCATTAGCGACCTTAAACTTACGTTTTCTAAATCAAAAAACGGGCAAACAGCTGATACCAAAACCTGTAGCAAAACAATCTCTGAAGCTGATATAAACGCAATCAAAAAAGAACTGAATTTGGAGAAGATTTCGGCCCTGCCTGAAGTAATTGGCTGCCCTGATTGTGCTGATGGAGGTGCAGAGTGGATTGCCATTAATGCCGATGGCAAACAATATAAAATTACTTACGAGTATGGTAAAGCACCAAAAGAATTAGAAGCTGCAGTTGCACGGTTGAAGGTTTTAAAAGATAGTTTTAAGGATTGTAATTAAATTTTAGCTTTTATCACCTTGCTTTAATAACAGCACTTCGGATTTCGGTTCCTTCAAAGGTTATTCGTTTATCCCGTGTGCTAACCAGTTCGGAGAGCTCATATACATTTCTATAACCATAGCCATATAGGTTAATATAAGTAGGAATATTTAAGGCCAATGAAATAGATGCTATTTTTTTCTTTATCAAAACAGGCACAACTACTTTACTGGCAAAATTTTCCTGGTCATCTATAAAATTGTTATTGCAATAGATTAATATTTTGGCATCCGCATTTGGTATAATCGCTAACAGGTTTTGTTGTGTGAAATCAGAAAAATTTAAATGAATGGCACCTTTAACATGTTTGCGTTTAAATAGACTATCAGAACGTGTATCTAAAATAATGGTGCCTTTCTCTTCAGCCATTTTTAAAAATGTTGGTAAATCTACGAGCCTACCTTTACGATGGGCTTTAACCTCGGGGATTAATTTTTCGTAAGCATCAAAATCTACATTGGCCTTTCTTTTAATCGTTGAAGTTTGTGCATTACATAGATATGCGACACTACAGAATATGATGGTAATGATTTTTGTTTTCATTTTTAGAACACTGAAATTTAATTTCCACCTAAAATAATTGGTGCGCTTTTGCCATTACCCATAATAATAACTTTGGTGTTGGCTGATTTTGCAATTTCTTTTTGAGCCAATATAGATTCGTATTGGAGCTGGCGATCGCTTAAGCCTGTTGAAAGAATACGCTGATAATCGGCTATCCCTTGTGCTTCTACTCTTTTACGTTCTGCTTCCTGGCGTTCTTTTTGGAGCACAAAAGTCATCTTTTGTGCATCTTGTTCTGCATTTATTTTCGATTCGATACTTGCTTTTACCGATGCTGGCAACGTAATATTACGCACCAAAAGTTGCTCTAGCTCTAAACCTCTTTTGGCAAAGCTCTTCTCTATCGTATTAAATATTTTTGATTGAAATTCATCCCGCTTGCTTGAGTACAATGCAACTGCATCGTAAGCAACAGCGTTATCGCGTATGGCGGTACGAGAAACCGGGCGGACAATCTTTTCCAGATAGTCGGTTCCTATTTCCCTTAAAATATTTGGAGCGGCACTTCCCTTTACCCTGAATAGTACCGAAAGATCAATAATGACCTCCAAGCCATCAGCAGATAAAACACGTAATGCATCGTCAGTTTGTTTATTGCCTTCATCGTGTACGCCAGACATGGTATAATTTTGGGTTTTAACATCAAATGGCGTAATTACCGCAATGGGGTTAATTACATTTAGGCCACTGTATAACACTTCGTTATCTACTTTTCCGAAAACTGTTTTAACGCCAACTTCGCCGGCATCAATAACTTTAAACATGGAGAAAGATAAGCCGATGATGACCAGTACCACACCAATAATTTTGGTAATACTGCTGTAGCGGCCAATAACGTTATTTTGGTTTGATACTGCAAAGCCGATAAAAATGATAATAATTCCAATGATACTTAAGAACATATAATTTAGATTTTTATTAAAGATAAAGTATTTAATACAATCTTTTATGAATTTGAGGCATCTGCTGCTTTAAGCCTTTTTAAAGCATATGGAAAAAGGCTAGGGAATTAATTTTCTTATAAACGCTGAAATTAGAACCTTAATGGCACAGGTTTACTTTGCCACCTAAACCCGATATACGTGGAAAGCGAGTTTTTCACGAGCTTGTAATATTAGCTCCGAAGGAGTTCCATTGGAACGGGGCGGAACCCTAATGTCATTACGTTAAACACCGCAGTTGTCAGTCTGAGCGTAGTCGAAGACTTCTTAAAATTGATAAATGCAATTAAATGCCTAAATGCCCTTCGACTCCGCTCAGGGTGACATCGTTTTGCAATTTATCCTTTAGCATAATGGCATTGGGCCGGACCCAGCCTAAAGATGGCTGAAGTTGCTTTCCAAATAACTGTTTATAATTATGGAAGGATGCAAAGATGGTTCGAATGTTTAAGTAGACCTAGATTGCTTCACGCCGCCGCCATTTTCTCCGCTTCGGTTCGCAATAACGATGACCAGAAAGAAAATTTGCAACTCCTTAATCTTCAACTGAAAACTGATAATGGCCAACTGAAAACTTTTTACGCTAACCCCTTGATTTTTAAAAAGAATTGTTCTACTTTTGCAGTCCGTTTTATGGGCTATCTGCAAGGATGCCGGGGGAGCGGTAAATTTTTTAATAAAAAACATAAAAAAGCACAATGCCAACCATTCAACAATTAGTTAGAAAAGGTAGAGTAGCACTGGAGTTCAAGAGTAAGTCTCCAGCGTTGGACAGCTGTCCACAGCGAAGAGGTGTATGTACACGTGTGTACACCACTACCCCTAAAAAACCAAACTCAGCAATGCGTAAAGTAGCCCGTGTTCGTTTAACGAACGGTAAAGAGGTGAATGCTTACATTCCTGGAGAAGGTCACAACTTACAGGAACACTCAATCGTATTGATCCGTGGTGGTCGTGTTAAAGATTTACCAGGTGTACGTTACCACATTATCCGTGGTGCATTAGATACATCAGGTGTAGCTGGTCGTAACCAACGTCGTTCTAAATATGGTACTAAACGTCCTAAACCAGGACAGGTAGTTGCGGCACCAACAAAAGGTAAAAAGAAATAATCGGGAGGAAATAAGAAATGAGAAAGTCAAAACCAAAAAAGAGAATTATTCTTCCTGATCCAAAATTTAATGATGTTCAGGTAACTCGTTTTGTAAACAATATGATGTACGATGGAAAAAAATCTATCGCTTATTCAATTTTTTACGATGCTGTTGAAATTGCTGAGAAAAAAGCAGGTGAAAACGGTTTAGAGATCTTTAAACGTGCTTTAACTAACATTATGCCAGCTGTAGAGGTTAAATCTCGTCGTGTTGGTGGTGCTAACTTCCAGGTTCCAACTGAGGTTAGACCAGAGCGTAAAACAGCTTTAGGTATGAAATGGTTAATTTTATACGCTCGTAAACGTGGCGAAAAAACCATGAAAGAGAAATTAGCTGGTGAAATCGTAGCTGCTGCTAAAGGTGAAGGTGCTGCTGTTAAGAAGAAAGAAGATACGCACAAAATGGCTGAGGCTAACAAAGCGTTCTCTCACTTCAGATTCTAATTTAGGATTAACAGATTAGTAAGATTACACAGATTTAATTAGAAGATTATACTGATTAGATAAATTACACCGATTTGTTTTAACATAATCGGTGTAATCATTTAAAATCAGATAAATCAAAAACATAACATGGCAAGAGATTTAAAATTTACAAGAAATATTGGAATCGCGGCTCACATTGATGCAGGTAAAACTACAACAACTGAGCGTATTCTTTATTATGCTGGTGTAAGTCATAAAATTGGTGAAGTGCACGAAGGTGCTGCAACAATGGACTGGATGGCACAAGAGCAAGAGCGTGGTATCACGATCACTTCTGCTGCAACTACGGTTGAGTGGAAATACAGAGGTCAGGCTTACCACATGAACATTATCGATACGCCAGGACACGTGGATTTTACCGTAGAGGTAAACCGTTCGTTACGTGTATTAGATGGTTTAGTGTTCTTGTTTTCTGCAGTTGATGGTGTTGAGCCTCAATCAGAAACCAACTGGCGTTTGGCTAACAACTATAATGTTGCCCGTATCGGTTTCGTTAACAAAATGGACCGTTCTGGAGCTGACTTCTTAAAAGTTGTTAAACAAGTTAAAGATATGTTAGGTAGTAATGCAGTTCCATTGCAATTACCTATCGGTGCTGAAGACGGATTTAAAGGTGTGGTTGATTTGATCAACAACCGTGGTATCGTTTGGAATGAGCATGATAAAGGTATGACCTTTACTGAAGTGCCAATCCCAGAAGATATGTTAGATGAGGTTGCTGAGTGGAGAGAGAAATTATTAGAATCAGTTGCTGATTATGATGAGTCTTTAATGGAGAAATTCTTTGAAGATCCAAACTCAATCACTGAGCGCGAAATTTTAGATGCTTTACGTGCAGCTGTTTTAGATGCTAAGATTGTTCCTATGGTTTGTGGTTCATCTTTCAAAAACAAAGGTGTTCAAACCATGTTGGATTATGTGATGGAATTATTGCCTTCACCTCTTGATTCAGAAGGTGTAACAGGTACTAACCCAGATACAGGTGCTGAAGTTTTATTAAAACCAAGTATCAATGAGCCATTTGCAGCTTTAGCATTTAAAATTGCAACTGACCCATTCGTAGGCCGTTTATGTTTTATCCGTGTTTATTCGGGTAACTTAGAAGCTGGTTCTTACGTGTATAACACACGTTCAGAAAGTAAAGAGCGTATTTCCCGTATCTTCCAAATGCATGCTAACAAGCAAAACCCTGTGCCTAATGTAGCTGCTGGTGATATTGCTGCGGTAGTTGGATTTAAAGATATCAAAACTGGTGATACACTTTGTGAAGAGAAAAACCCAATCGTTCTTGAGTCTATGAACTTCCCTGAGCCAGTTATCGGTTTAGCTATTGAGCCTAAAACTCAAGCTGATGTTGATAAATTAGGTATGGGCTTAGCTAAATTAGCTGAAGAAGATCCTACATTCAGAGTTCAAACTGATCAGGAAACTGGTCAAACGGTTATCTCTGGTATGGGTGAGTTACACTTAGATATTTTAATTGACCGTTTAAAACGCGAATTTAAAGTAGAGGTTAACCAAGGTGCGCCACAAGTTGCATACAAAGAAGCTATTTTTGGTAGTACTCAACACCGTGAAACTTATAAAAAACAATCTGGTGGTCGTGGTAAATTTGCCGATATCCAAGTTGTTATTTCACCAATTGATGCTGATTTCGAAAAAGGTGGTTTACAATTCGTAAACGAAATTACAGGTGGTTCAATTCCACGTGAATTTATTCCTTCGGTAGAAAAAGGATTTGCTGCTGCAATGGCTAACGGTGTATTAGCTGGTTATCCGCTTCCTGATATGAAAGTACGTTTGATTGATGGTTCATTCCACGCAGTCGATTCAGATGCTTTATCATTCGAGCTTGCTGCCCGTATGGCATATCGTGAGGCTTTACCTAAATGTAAACCTACTTTGATGGAGCCAATCATGAAAATCGAAATCTTAACCCCTGAAGAAAACATGGGTGATGTTATCGGTGATATGAACCGTCGTCGTGGTCAATTATTAGGTATGGATACCCGTAATGGATCTCAAGTAATTAAAGCTACTGTGCCGCTTTCTGAAATGTTTGGTTATGTAACGCAGTTACGTACAATCACTTCAGGCCGTGCAACTTCTACAATGGAATTTGACCACTATGAAGCTGCGCCTAAAAACGTACAGGACGAAGTAGTTGCTAAATCTAAAGGAAGAGTAAAATCTGAAGACTAATTAAGGTATAAGGTAAAAGGCGTAAGGCAAAAGGTTTTAAACCCTAAGCCTTACACCCTAAACCCTCCACCTTGTTAAAGATAAATCCGGTCTTTGTTATTAATAGCTCTAACAAGGATCATAATTAAAAATAAGATGAGCCAAAGAATCAGAATTAAATTAAAATCTTACGATTACAACTTAGTAGATAAATCTGCTGAGAAAATCGTAAAAACTGTTAAGCCTACGGGTGCAGTTGTAAGTGGACCAATTCCACTTCCTACAGAGAAGAAAATCTTTACTGTTTTACGTTCTCCACACGTAAACAAAAAAGCTAGAGAGCAGTTCCAATTATGCGCTTACAAACGTTTATTGGATATTTATAGCTCTAACTCTAAAACAGTTGATGCTTTAATGAAACTTGAATTACCTAGCGGTGTTGAAGTTGAAATCAAAGTTTAATTGATTTTAAAAGAACAGAAAAGGTCTCGATGCAAATCGAGGCCTTTTTTTATGCATTCAAATTCCAAAACAAAAGCAACGTTAGCTGGTTGTATTGGTATGGCTAAGGAAGATAAAACGCACCAAGGATTACCGGTTGAAGGACAGGATTTTGCGGATCCTACAGAAAAACTGAAAGAAACCCCCTCTTCACATGGCGAAGTGGCCAATCAAAAAGACGGTGATTTTTCTGAACTGGAAGAAAGTAGAATGGAAAATCCACCAAAGCATCGTGATGAAAATGGATCATCTAAAGATGATTTGGATAGTAGCACAAAGATGAATCAAAGTAAAGGTGTACAGTAACTGCAAATCTGTGGTAGGATTCAGTAAAAAGACTGCGATTTATATTAATGCCCGATTAAACTTTTTTATTATACCAATTGTTGTTAAATAAGAACTGTCTATAAAAAAATGGCTATGGAAATGAATGAAAATAAAAATGTCGATTCTAATTCGGAGATTAACCGCAATGAGGAGGATATAGAATGGGATAATGGAGAGGCTACTTATGGGCACAAACGCGCCGATTTTAAGCGTAAAGATCAGCCAGATGAATCGCATCTATTGAAAACAGAAAATGACCCTACACATGCCGTAAATGAAAATTTAAATAATTCGAATTTAAGTCAGGGTGAAGACATTGGAAACAGAAACAAGAACAACGAGAAAGGTTTGAGGGGAAAAGATTTATGATCCAGTTATAAAGAGACTATCCATATCGAATAATCCCTTTATAAAATTTATGCATTTTCCGGTAGATGGAAATTAATAGGATTCCACAACTGAAATGCGTTAATCAAGAAGCAAATGCCCTTAAATCGTTAGTCTCTGATTTTTTAGTTAATCTTTGTCGCGAATCCTACAGCGCTGCAAATTTCAAAAACTTATCGTCAATTTACAAGACGTTCGGCATTAATATATTGATATATGTCAATCTTATGTGTATTTCTACACCCGATTAATTGTCAGTATAAATCACTCGTTTGCCGATAATCCTGTCTTATTTTTTCAGAATAACCCTTAATCTTATCTACGTATTCCGGAGCTTTTTCCTTAAAGTCATCAATTAACGATTTACCGTCAGTTATCCGCTTTTTTGTGGCATACTTAAAACCATATACGGCTGCTGCGCCCAAAATGGCATATTTCAATAGTCCCATAATTATCTGTTTATATTCCTGTATTTAAAGCATGGTTTTCATCAGCCTCATTAATGCTGGTATTCGTCTTAAAATCGTCAGATGAACTTCCTGTATGACTTTCAGCACTTTGTATGGTTGGGTTTTTATCCGAACTGTTGTAAGCGTCATCACTAAGAGAATCTTTACCTTGTGTGCCAGAATTATCCCTGCCGTCTTTGGCTAAAGGATTTCCCTTAATCAATTCGCTCGGTTCTTTGCCATAACTGCTTACTACATCGGTGTTGTTACCCGCTTCGTAAGCTTTTTGTACATCAGATTTCTCTGATTGCTCATTACCTGATCCTACATAACCTTCAATATGCTCTTCCTTGTTATATATGTTTGTTTTCATCGTATTATAGCTTTATGAATAAACAGAACGCAGACTAAATAGTTTGAATCAGGATAAATCAAAAAAATAGGTAGTAACAAAAAAGGCAGATATTTCTATCTGCCTTCGTTTAACTTTTATATGGGAAATTCCGTGATATTTTTCGCATCATCCGTTCTACCATATCATCGGTAGAGCTCATAATGCTATCGTCCATTGTTTTAAAGAAACGCCATAATAACTCTCCATCCGTTCCATTGTTTATGGTTAAGAACATGGTGCCTGTTCCAGATTTTCCTCCAAAGCCACCAAATAAAACAGCTGAGGCGATGGCACCAGCTTCAGATTTGGTTTGCTCAGTTTCAAAACGTCCACCGATAACGGCATCAACACCAAGTATTTTTGCTAGTTCATCCTTGGTTGTTTCATCTAACTTTCCTAAAACACCTGCTTTTTTTAATAAGATATTTGTTTTGTCAACATCCTGGAAAGTTACGGTATAGTCAGAAGCTTTCCTTAACAAAAAGGTATACATACTGGCCTGTATCGATCTTGCCATCGACTCTTCCTGGCTTTTGTTTCCTTCTGCACTGAAATTTTTGGCTGTTTCCGGTAAGAAATTTTTACCTCGAAGGTAAGATGGCTACAATTTTTTGTGTTTTGATTGTTTCCTTTAATTTTGGGCTTTCAAAAATTTGCTTCGAGCCTTCAAATTGTGCTTTGGTTAAAACCGTAAAGCAGCATAAGATAGCGAGCGTTAATAAGATTTTCTTCATTGTTTGTTTGTTTAATTTTGTATCGAATATAAAAATATCTTTTAATTGTATAATATAAATTTTACCTGAAGCTTTATGCTTAACCATTTTCGCGTTTTGTTTAACTTGCGCCAAATTTTAAATGCCAACGGGATAAATGGAGTGGAAATATTTACTTTCGAATAAGAGATACGGACAAGAACAATATGGTGCCAGCACAGATCGGGCACGGTCAGATTTTCAGCGTGATTATGACCGGTTGATTTTTTCGTCTCCTTTTAGAAGGCTTCAGAATAAAACCCAGGTTTTTCCATTGCCAGGAAGTGTTTTTGTACATAACCGTTTAACACATAGTTTAGAAGTTGCCAGTGTGGCCCGTTCCATGGCAAATATATTTTTAAAAAGTGTAGAAGAGCAACAACCGCAATTGATTAAGGATGTTCCTCTAATTAATGAAGTGGGTAATATCGTGGCTGCCGCTGCACTGGCGCATGATTTGGGAAACCCAGCTTTTGGGCATTCGGGCGAAGCAGCTATTTCACGATATTTTACCGATGGCGATGGGAAAGTTTATCAGAAAGAAATGAAGGAATCGCAGTGGCACGATTTAATTAATTTTGAAGGTAATGCAAATGCCATCCGGATTCTTACCCATCCGCTAAAAGGAAAAGGCAACGATGCTTATGCGTTAACCTATTCTACTTTGGCTTCGATTGCAAAATATCCTTGCGCCTCAATTGCGGGTAAACAAAAGGGAGTGCTGCACCGTAAGAAATACGGTTTCTTTCAATCAGAAGAAGAAACTTTTAAAAAGATAGCAGCCGAGCTCAATTTGGAGAAAGAAGAAGGCGAATACCTCATTTACAAACGACATCCTTTAGTTTATCTGGTTGAAGCTGCCGATGATATCTGTTACAGCATCATTGATCTGGAAGATGCACACCGCTTAAAGATACTTTCTTACGAAGAAGTAAAGAGTTATTTGTTGCCTTTTGCTAACTCTACCACCATCGAAGATCGTTTAAAAAATGATTATGAAGACGACGATGCAAAAATCGGTCTGTTAAGGGCAAAAGCAATTAACACGCTAACTAACCAGTGCGCTGGTATATTTTTTAGGGAACAAGAAAAATTATTGAAGGGTGAGCTTAATCAAAGTTTAACCGATTTATTGCCAGAACCCTATATTTCTGCCTGGAAAGCTGTAGAAAAAATTTCTGTTGAGCGTATTTACAATTTCTCGTCGGTTATACAGAAAGAGGTTGCCGGTTATAAAATTATGGCCGGTTTATTAGAAGAGTTTGTTCCTGCACTTATTCATAACAATACACACTATTATAAAAAACTGGTTAAACTTATTCCCAAACAATATCATACCGATTTGACTGATATTTATTCTATCATACAGAGCGTATTGGATTTCGTTTCGGGTATGACCGATTTGTACGCGGTTGATCTATACCGCAATATAAAGGGAATATCTTTTCCTTCGGAAACCTAAAGATAACTTTCTGGCTTTACTTTTTATGTTCGATTAATTACTGGTTCACGCTATATTTCTTCTGATTTAGAAGGCTAAATCGGCCTTAAATTGGGTGTTTGTGTAAAATTGTGAAATTAAATTTTATTTAAGTGATTGATTTGTAGTTCTTTAAAATCGTTTTAGTATTGGTAATTAGCTTTTCGTGTAAAGCGAATGTAGTAACTTGTACTAATTGTTAGATTTGATCGTTAGGCGCCCTTATTTTTACGCCTGATGCTTTAGATCTCATCCCGATTCATGAAAAAACTTTTACTAATTGCTTTGTTAAGCATAGGCTTCACTTTGACTATTAAAGCGCAAACCCCACAACAATTTAATTATCAAGGAGCAGCAAGAAATGCTAATGGCACCCCACTGGCTAATAAAAATATAGCCCTGCGGATTAGTATTTTAGATGGATCCTCAACTGGAAACGTTCAATATTCTGAAGTAAGAAATATAACGACAAATGCTTTAGGTTTATATACATTAGCTATTGGGGCTACTGGAGCAAGTTCGGTTAACGGTACAATTGCGGGGGTAACCTGGGCGAGTGGATTAAAGTTTGTTAAAGTCGAAATCGATCCTGATAACGGTACAAATTTTAATTTGGCCGGAACCGCACAATTGCTAAGTGTTCCATATGCCCTTTACGCAGCCAATGGACCAACCGGACCCAAAGGCGATCCGGGTGTAGCCGGGCCTGCTGGTGCACAAGGTATTGCAGGAGTTGCAGGTCCGCAAGGACCAGCAGGAGCAACTGGTGCTCAGGGGCCAATTGGCCTAACTGGTGCTGCTGGTGCACAAGGATCAGTAGGCGCAACCGGTCTACAAGGAGAGAAAGGAGATACAGGGGCAACTGGAGCTACCGGCTTACAAGGTTTGCAGGGCATACCTGGCGTAAAAGGTGATAAGGGAGATAAAGGTGATGTAGGCCCAGTTGGTCCATCAATCGGAGTAGCTGGCGGCGATTTAACAGGGAATTATCCAAATCCTACAATCGTCAATCTTCAGGGGAAAACATTAAATGCCACTTCACCAATCAATAATCAGGTGCTTCTATTTGATGGGACTGTATGGAAACCGGTAACGTTGGATGTGAGTCAATTGTCGGGCGCTAAGGCATTAACCTCAACTGATTTGAGTATTAGTACCAATGGCGCTACGGCTTTATTGAAAGATGTGGTAATTGATATTAATGCAGGGGCGGTTAGCACGCTTAAACTGGCAGATGGTTCGGTAAGCACTCCAAAATTAGCCGATGCTGCAGTAACCGCTGTAAAAATTGGAAGTAAAGAAGTTAAAAACGTTAATATTGGTGATACCGCAGTAAATACGCTTCAACTGGCCGATGGGTCGGTAACTACACCAAAACTTGCTGATGCATCCGTTACCCTGGCTAAATTAACAACTGATGGGCTGAGCGATGCAAACAAAGTGTATATCACCAATGCCACAACCGGAAAACCCGAATTAATCAGCAGGGCATTGTTTGCAAATGCAAATGCCTGGGCATTAAAAGGGAATACTGGTAGCATCGATCAAAACAATAATTTTTTAGGCAATACAGACGACGTAGCCATCAACTTTTTGGTTAACGGTTTAAAATCTGGCCGTTTAGGCAATTCATCCGAAAACAATATTTCTTACGGTTATAAAACACTTACTTCGAATGTATCTGGCTTTTATAACAGTGCATTTGGTCGCGAAGCATTATCTGTTAACATTTCAGGTTACGAAAACAGTGCTTTTGGTTACCTGGTGTTGCAGCGCAGTTTTAGTGCGATCAACAACAGCGGCTTTGGCTCGCAGGCATTGTCGATTAATACGGTAGGCTCTAATAACACTGCAATTGGCACGCATACACTAATGGCCAATAGAACTGGTATATCAAACACAGCTATTGGAAGTTTGGCGCTTGAAGCCAGTAATGGCGACAATAATACGGCATTTGGTTATGCCGCCGGTTCGAAAAACAATGGAGCAGGAAATGTTTTCATCGGAAGCAATGCTGCCGCCAACAGCACAAATGCAAATAATACTTTGGTAGTAGCTAACTCCAGTACCTCATACCCGCTAATCGCTGGCGATTTTGCAGCAAATGGTGGCGCCTTAACCATTAATGGAACTGCGGCTGCATCTTCTGTAGTTTATGCCCCAGCAAATACAAGTACTTTAAACATCAATGGTTCTGTTGCAGCAAGTGTTTTAACCTACACTACAGCCGGAAACCTAACGCTCGATGCCAGTCATTACACAGTCAGGATAAAAAATGCAGGTTTGGCGGTAAACGTTAATCTCCCAACGGCCTCCAGCTGTAAAGGAAGGATTTATGTAATTGTGAAAGCTTTATCATCAGGTGATGTTACGTTAAACAATCCTGTTTTGTTGAATGATGATTCTAGTGTAACCACCATTACAGGTGCAAAAACTTTCACCATTCAAAGTGATGGGGCGGGATGGATCTCTTTAAACTAAACATGATGAGAAGAATATCCTATTTCCTTGTTTTCTTTACTATGGTGTTTTTCTGGGGAAACGCAAACGCACAAAGTTTGCCGTATGTAGTGAATTCGGCCAGTGGCAGCGGTAAGGTTAACAATCAATTATACGATTTCAGTATTGGTGAAATGGCTCTGGTGCAAACTTTCCAGACTGCCAACACTACATTGACCCAAGGTTTTTTGCAGCCTTTTCTGGTTATACAAACCACAGCGGACGTAGCCATTGTAAATAATATCCTTACGCCAAACGGAGACGGAAAAAACGATTTTTTTGTAGTTAAGGGCTTAGAAAAGTATCCGAACAACAAACTATCCATTTTTGATAGGGGAGGAAGGTTGATTTATGCTACCCAAGGTTACCAAAACAACTGGGATGGTTATTTTAACGGAAAGCCACTTACCGAAGATACTTATTATTATATGCTCGATTTGGGAGCAGATGGTTCTATCAAAGGTTTTATATCAATTTTATATAAAAAATAACAGCGTGGAAAAAATAAAATGTTATATGGCGGGGCTGTTTTTTTTGTTTGTTACACCAGCATTTGCCCAGCTTAACCCCATGGGAAGCATCTATTATCAGAATCAATTTTTAGCTAACCCGGCAATGGCAGGTTTAGAAACCGGATTAAATTTAAATGCGGCATTTAAAACACAGTGGGCGGGAGTAGACGGAGCACCAAAAATTCAGTATTTAACTGGCGACTATGGTTTGACTAATAAAGTAGGTTTGGGTATTCTTTTTTACAATGAAGGAGCAGGTGCCATTAACCGTACCAGGGCAACTGTAACTTATGCCTATCATTTGCCTTTAAATGGGGGTACTAACTTCTTGGATTTTGGTTTATCAGCCGGCATTATGAATGAATGGATTGACTTTGGTAAAGCCAAAGGCGATTTAGACGACGATGTACTCAATAGCTTTAATGATCGTAGATTATATCTGGATGGCGATTTTGGAGTAGCTTACCGCTCCGATAAATTGACACTACAGGCTGCTTTGCCTAATCTTAAACGGTTTTTTAAAAGAGATGTACTGCGAAACGTGGTAGACCGATCAATTTATTTTATCGCAGCCGGTTATAAATTCACAACCGATAAAGTAATCAACAGTATTGAACCGAAATTGGTGTATAGGGGGATGCAGAATTATGATGGTATTTTTGATGCCGGTGTAAATCTTCAGTTTTTAGAGAATAAGTTGATGCTGAACGGCATATATCATAGCACCAACAGTTTTACAGCTGGTTTTGGTGCAAACTACAAAAACCAATTTTCGGTTTTATTCCAGTACACGACCAATACTTCAAAAATGCAGAGTTATAGCAATGGCGAATTTGAGGTGGGTTTGAAGTACAGCATCAAAAATTAAGCTGTTATCGTCATTTCGACTGAAGTGCAACGGAATGGAAAAATCTACTGTTAAATGTACCTACAGATTTATCCAATAATTTAATTATTTTTTTAAACCGTTGTTTTTTGGAAAGCAGTTGTGGTAGCTTTTGGGTAAGAGCAGTTCCCGCTCCCGCTTCTGCCGATGAAATATCGGCATCTCGCTTTGATCGGGTTTAGGTGGCCAATGATGGGGGCTATTGATGGGTTTACCACCAAACGTTCCTACGGAACGAAAAACGCCAATTATATAAATTGGCTACCAAGAAGACGTCCCGATGGGACGATTTGTAATGATAAAATTGCCTCCTTGTCTTCCGTCAAATGGGGTGGTGTCACCAACCTAAGAAGAAAACATCTATGTTTAGCTACCGCCCACCCTTTCTATCTCATATGATCGAAAATTGCTCGTCCCATCGGGACGACTCCTCGGTAAAAAAATGTTTTATTTTTTTACGTTCCGTAGGAACGTTTCGTGTTTTAGGCATCGGTTGGTTCCCATAAACCACAAACCCATATTCCATAAACCCGACAGTAGCGGACACTGAACGTAGTGAGGTAAAGCGAATGGCGGGGCTAGCGGAACCGAAGTACCACAAGCCCTGCTTTTCTAAAAAAAAAAGTAAGTTTTTTCAGTTAACTAAAAGGTCTTGGATTACCTTCCCCGGCCATCATCCCATTTATTACGCTCATCCTGCAGCTCACGGGCGAGTCTCATTTCCTTATCTTTTGCTTTTACTTTGTGTGCCTGAAATTCATCGGCCACTTCCTGGTAAAGCTCGGTTCTGTACTTCGCTTCGTGCCTTAACTTACCCGATTGGAAAATTACAAAGGCCAAACCTACTCCAAGTACAATAATAATGGCCCAAACAATGGTATTATAGGTACCTTTATTAAAGGATATGCCTAAAAATTTAATTTCATTAACAGCAGCGTTGGCATTGGCTAAGGAACTTTCTTTTCCATTTACTTCGCCTTTTAAGCTCGAAATGTTATCGGCTTGTGCTTTAATTTCCTGACGGGCTTCCTGCAGCTGCTTGCGTTCTTTTCTGAGCGTATCACTAACACTTTTCCATAAAGATGATAACCGTGATGGATTGATCAGCCTTGCGCCGTTGAAGTTTTTAGATTTCTTTAACATGAACTGATACTGGCCATTTAGAGATGGATCAGTATTTTTCGTAGTATCAGGTAAAGTTTGCCCAAAGGCAACGTTTAAAAATAGCATAGCGCCTAAAAACAATAGGGTGTGTTTAATTTTCTGCATAGTTTAAATATAGGTGTTAGAATGTAAAACTACATTTTTATCCATTTTCCGGTTAATAAAATTTGTTTAAGATTTTGGCAAATCGATAAAATTGTTCTGGTTTAACATTCTAAATAACAATTTTATCTAAGTTTTATTATAAATTTATTTGCGATAGGTTACATTTGTTTCATGCAAATAGGAATTATTGGTTTGGGCGATATGGGCAAATTGTATGCACTATCGTTCATAAACGCTGGTTATAAGGTATGTGGGGCAGATATGCCCTTACGTTTTACAGATTTAAAAAAAGAGCTGGAACCTAAAGGAATCGAAGTTTTAATTGATGGCCATGAGGTTGCCCGTAAATCAGACTTTATTATCTATTGCGTTGAAGCCGAAAAAATTGATGAGGTGGTAGCTGCTTTTGCCCGCTCAACAAAATATGGTGCCATAGTTGCCGGACAAACCTCGGTTAAACATCCCGAAATTGCTGCTTTCGAAAAACACCTTCCAGCGGATACCCAGATTGTAACCTGCCATTCTTTGCACGGTCCGGCATTTAGTCCGGAAGGGCAAACGCTTGTAGTGGTGCGTCACCGTGCCACCGATGCTGTTTATGCCAAAGCATTAGAAATTTATAAATCTTTAAAATCGAACATTATTGAAATGGACGATTACAGGGAGCACGACCGCATTGTGGCCGATACACAGGCGGTAACACACATGGGTTTCGAAAGCATGGGCTCGGCATGGAAAAATGCGGGTTTTTTCCCCTGGGATAATCCGGCATATGCGGGTGGGATCGATAACGTGAAAATTTTGACCACGCTGAGGATTTTTAGTTACAAATCGCACATTTATGCTGGTTTGGCCATTTTGAATCCTTATGCTCAGAAACAGGTAAAATATTATGCGCAGGCCGAATCGGAACTGTTTAAGCTGATGATCTGCGAGAATGAGGCAGCGTTTAGGGAAAAGATTTATGCTGCGCGTGATTTCGTCTTTCATGAAAGCCGTTCGCTTTTACTGTTGGATGATAACATCATGAAAGAATTCAGCCTATCGGATGCCAGCCATAAACAGAAACCAAATTCACATTTAAGTTTGCTGAGCATGGTATATGCCTGGTATAAAATGGGTGTAAACCCTTATGATAACCTGATCTGCCAAACCCCACCTTTTAAATTGAGGCTGGGCATTGCCGAATATCTTTTCAAAAATGAAGCAATGTTAGAGGAATCGATTAATACTGCTTTATATGATAAATCTATCCGTGGCGATGATTTAGAATTTCACACCGCTGTGCACGAATGGGCATCGATTATTGGCTATGGCGATTTAAAGGGTTACAAAGAACATTTCGAAGCTGCCAAATCATTTTTTGCCAACCGTTTAAATGATGGAAGAGATTTAAGTGCAGAAATGATAAAGAGACTGGGTAAGTAATTATTAATATGAAAACCATTTTGAATAAACCTGAATTGGTTTCACTGTTGCAACAACAATTAATAGAGATAGAAACACTTTGTGAGGAATACGATAAAGGAACTGATGTTGTTATTCCAGCAATTGCCGAAAAAATCGTCGTGATTTTCCATAACTCCCATCAAGCAAAAGCATTGGTGAGTCAGCTTAAATTGAGTCATCTAGATATGTACTGCAGTTCGGAGATTTATGATTTCAAGAGCCTTACTAATTTTATCGGCTTATTGAAACTGGCACATCATGCCGGAAGAGGCTGGAGTTATTCGGCCAAATTAGATCGTTCTGCTTTAAGAAGAGTATCGCAAGAAAACTGGTGGAACAATAAAAAAGTGATTGTTGATTCGGACGGGATTGCTTTTACAAGGGCTAAAATAATTAAATCATTAGCCAATACTGATCCTTTGGTGCTAAATACTTCGGGTTGGACAGTAAAAGATGCCGAAGGCAACAAATCTACTATCTACCCAATACCCGAAACTGTTCGGCAAATTGCTTTCGAACTACTTGAAAGTTTTCGGGGTGTTGATTTGGATACGGAAAGTAAGCTTCATTACAAGTCATAGTTAATGATTGAATTTTGAATGAGTGAATTATTGAATGAGCAGATGCTATATTCACTCATTCATAACTCCATCATTCTCTCATTCAATCATTGCTTCAAAATTCTATTTACCTATATAACATATAGACTTTATTTTATTCCCGTAATTCTTCGTTTACCCAAAAAGAGTGCGTTATATTTGCCCGCATGTCGGTATTGTTGTTTACCATTATCATTTTATTAGGTGCTTTTTTAGCCGGATTATTGGGCTCGCTGACGGGTTTGGGTGGGGGAGTAATTATTATTCCATTGCTCACTTTAGCTTTAGGGGTTGATATCCATTATGCTATAGGTGCATCAATTGTTTCTGTTATTGCAACCTCTTCGGGTTCGGCAGCAGCTTATGTAAAAGAAGGGATTACCAATATCCGAATTGGGATGTTTTTAGAAATCGCTACCACAATAGGCGCGGTGTGTGGTGCAATTGTAGCCGTTTATCTCAATGCCAATTATATTGCTATTCTATTTGGCTGTATCCTGATTTTTTCAGCCATCATGACGCTAAAGAAAAAGGTAGATCATACCACTTTAGACAATACCGATAAATGGGCAAATTTTTTTAAACTCAATGGATCTTATCCCGATAAAGGTATAGATCATCCATATGCGGTAAAACATGTTCCGGGAGGTTTTTTAATGATGCTTTTTGCCGGAACATTATCAGGTTTGCTTGGGATTGGGAGTGGAGCATTAAAAGTAATCGCGATGGATAACATTATGCGTTTGCCATTTAAGGTATCAACAACAACCAGTAATTTTATGATGGGTGTTACGGCAGCGGCGAGTGCGGTGGTTTATTTACATCGTGGTCAGATAGATCCGGGTATTGCCATGCCAGTCTGTATCGGCGTTTTAACAGGGGCAACAGTTGGCTCGAAAGTTTTGTTAAGAGCTAAAACGGATAAGCTTAAAATTGTATTTGCCATTGTAGTTACCTTTTTGGCACTGCAGATGATATATAAAGGAATAAGCGGATTATAATGGATACAACCGGAAAAGAAAACCTAAACGATAAAGATATTCAGGTAATTCTGGGAACACTTCTGCGTGCAGGTGTAATTATTTCGATGAGCATTGTATTATTAGGCGGTGCCATTTTCCTGATCCATAACAAAGGGGCAGTTACCGACTATAAAGTTTTTAAACCCGAGCTAAGCAAGTTTTCTTCTATAGTGGCCATATTTAAGGGGGTATCTACTTTTCAGGGAGATGCCATTGTACAATTTGGTATCCTGATGCTCATTTTTACGCCAATTGCACGTATTGTTTTTGCTATTTTCAGCTTTTTAATCGAGCGCGATTACCTATATGTACTCATTGGATTTATAATTTTAGCGATCATAACCATCAGTTTAAATGGTGGTTTGGCACATTAATTTTCGTTCAGGATTATTTTTGCTGAATACTTATTTAAAATTTAATTTTAAACTTTTAAAATTGTAGTCTAAAATTAATTCTAATGGCAAAATCTGGAAAGGTTGTTCAACTGTTTCAAAAACCAGAAAATTTTATCAAAACCCGTGCTAGGGAACTAAAGTTGGGTAACTGCTACATCAGTTACGATTGGGAAGCCTCGGGCATTGCAAACATATTGGTTAGCAGAATACACACTAACGGCAATTTTACGCTGGGAATTTACCTCGTTGATTTATTATGCCTGGGCATAAAGGATACCACGTTTAAGTTTAACGTAGGCATAGAGGAAATGAATTACTTTATAGAACTTGTAAACGCTGATGAGGTCGAATATAACATGGTACATAACATCCTTTATGGTGCAGAAGCTTTTGCCAACGATTGTGGATTTAAAGCGCACAAGGATTGGGCGATAACACAATATTTACTAGAAGAAGACAATGATGACATCCCGTTGATCGAAATCGATTTTGGAGAAGATGGTATCCCGGCCTATTACGTTGGGCCAAATGATAATCCTGCCAAAATAAAGCAAATACTGGCAACCTTAGATAAAAATGTTGGAGCGGGCAATTACCTGTTTTATATTGATGAAAATGAGTTTGAGGATGATGAAATTATTGAAGACGGTAATGAGCAAAGTTTTAAGCAGATATACTATACTTTTACTGGCGCTTACCGAGATAAATTTGGGGAAAACGAAGCCTATACCTTAGATAAAAACCATATTGCCGAAATTTGGGACCAAAAAGTGGATTTGGGACTTTACAGCCTTAATGATGAACTGGATGATCGTATTATTGGATGTGCCGAAGAATATGAGTCGATTTTTGAGGACAAAAGCCTCGAAAGTATCAGTCAAATTCATGCCTTGCTGATCAAAAACCCTCATATGCCATTATTTTACGCAGAATTATTTTTGCAATATAAAATGATAGGACTCCATGGAAAGGCCGATGCCATAGCTAAAAAGGGGATGCAGCTTTTTCCTGATTTCTTATACTTAAGGTTTTATGCGGCTCATGCAGCAATGGTTGATGGTGAATTGGAAAAGGGCTTAAAGTTATTGAATAAAAAGTATAACCTTGATGAAGCATTCCCACAGCGAACAGCGTTTGCCGAAGGCGAGTTTATGCTTTTTTATGCTGCATTATGCAAATATTTTATGGCTAATGACAATTTAATTGATGCCATCACCTGTAGCGATGCACTAATTGTTGAAATTTATAAATACGCATGTAGCGAAAATGCGATACTTGATCTTTTATCGCTCATAAAAGCCAAACTGGGAGAAGTATACTAAAGGGCAAATGTTGATCAAATTAAAGCATTTTTAAACCAAGAATATGATCTAAATTGCTTTCAGTCAAATATATAGCTATGGCTTTAAACGCTCCAATAGCCCATTAACCTTACTTTTCAGGTTAAATCCCATTATATCAGCAATTTATTTGAAAAAATATTTGGCTAACTATTTGAAAATTAATAATTCTTGCCTATCTTTGCCGTCCCTTTCGGGGGATGTACAACCACCTTGAACGAAGCCCTACTGCTTCGATGGGTGTTAAAAAGAAAAGATAAAATGTCAGGAATTATTGGAAAAAAAGTAGGAATGACCAGTATCTTTGATGCCGAAGGAAGAAACATTCCTTGTACGGTAATCGAGGCTGGACCTTGTGTAGTTACACAGGTAAAAACCGAAGAAGTAGATGGTTATTCATCAATCCAGTTGGGTTACGATGAGAAAAAAGAGAAAAACACAACTCAACCATTGAAAGGCCATTTCGCGAAAGCAAACACAACTCCGAAACGCAAGCTGGTAGAATTTGATTCGTTTACAACTTCACTTAATTTAGGTGATGTGGTAACGGTTGATTCTTTCGCAGAAGGCGATTTTGTTGATGTTGTAGGTACCTCAAAAGGTAAAGGTTTTCAAGGTGTTGTAAAACGCCACGGATTTGCCGGTGTTGGTATGCAGACTCACGGTCAGCATAACCGTTTACGTGCCCCAGGTTCATTGGGAGCATCGTCATTCCCTTCACGTGTATTCAAAGGAATGCGCATGGCTGGAAGAACAGGTGGAGACAGGGTAAAAGTTCAGAACTTACAGGTTTTGAAAGTTTATGCTGAGCAAAACTTATTAGTAGTTAGTGGTTCCATTCCAGGAGCTAAAGGTTCTTACGTAATCTTAGACAAGTAATCAGATGGAAGTTAAAGTATTAAACATTTCAGGTAAAGAAACAGGTGCCAAGGTGCAACTTCCTGAATCGGTATTTGGTATCGAGCCTAACGACCACGCGATTTATTTAGATGTAAAACAGTATTTGGCTAACCAACGTCAAGGTACTCACAAATCTAAACAACGTAATGAGATTGCTGGTTCAACTCGCAAACTATACAAACAAAAAGGTACAGGTGGTGCCCGTGCCGGTAGCATTAAATCTCCGTTATTTAACGGTGGTGGTCGTGTTTTCGGTCCTCAGCCACGTGATTATAGCTTTAAATTGAACAAGAAATTAAAATCATTAGCACGTAAATCTGCTTTAGCTTATAAAGCAAAAGATAACAACGTGGTAGTTTTAGAAGATTTCAACTTCGATACAGCTAAAACTAAAAACTATACAAGTTTATTGGCTGCGTTAAACGTAGGTACTCAAAAAACTTTATTGGTTTTACCTGCGCAAAATAATAATATCTATTTATCAAGCAGAAACATTCAGAAAACTAAAGTAATCTCGGCAGCAGATTTAAATACTTATGATGTATTAAACGCTGGTGTACTTGTGTTAACTGCTGATTCTGTTAAAACTTTGGAGGAGGCGTTTGCCAAATAATATGGAAATTTTAAAAAAACCAATATTAACCGAAAAAGCTTCAGCTTTAACTGAGAAATCTAACCGTTTCACATTTAGCGTTAACCACAAGGCTAACAAAATCCAGATTAAACAAGCAATTGAGAAATTGTACGGTGTAACCATCGTTGCAGTTAACACCATGGTTGTTGATGGAAAAGCTAAATCTCGTTACACTAAAGCAGGTTTTGTATCTGGCCGTAGCCCGAAATACAAAAAAGCAATCGTAACGTTAAAAGACGGCGAAACAATAGATTATTACGCAACCCTTTAATTTAATAATTCATTATAACTATGGGCTTAAGAAAATTTAAACCAGTTACTCCAGGTACCCGCTTCAGAGTTGGTGCTAGTTTTACGGAGATTACAGCAACCAAGCCCGAAAAATCATTGGTTGTATCATCAAAAAAGTCTGGTGGACGTAACAACACAGGAAAAATGACTATGCGCTACATGGGCGGTGGTCACAAAAAATCATATCGTTTAATCGACTTCAAACGCGATAAATTCGATATTCCTGCAACAGTAGCTACTGTTGAATACGATCCAAACCGTACTGCCCGCATCGCATTATTACACTATGCAGATGGCGAGAAGCGTTATATCATCGCTCCTGAAGGATTGCAAGTTGGTTCGGTATTATTATCGGGCGACAAAGCAGCACCAGAAGTAGGTAACACTTTAAAATTATCGAACATTCCATTAGGTTCTATCGTACACAACGTAGAAATCCACCCTGGAAAAGGAGCACAATTAGCTCGTAGTGCAGGTGCTTATGCACAATTAGCTGCCCGCGATGGTAAATATGCTACTTTAAAAATGCCTTCAGGCGAAACCCGTTTAATCTTGACTACTTGTCTTGCTACTATCGGTGCTGTATCTAACTCAGATCACGCAAACGAAGTATTAGGTAAAGCTGGTCGTAAACGTTGGTTGGGCCGTCGTCCGAGAACTAGACCGGTAGCGATGAACCCTGTCGATCACCCAATGGGTGGTGGTGAAGGTAGATCATCAGGTGGTCACCCACGTTCAAGAAATGGTGTTTTAGCTAAAGGCTTCAAAACCAGAGAACTTAAAAAATATTCTAATCGTTACATCATAGAGAGAAGGAAGAAATAATGGCTCGTTCGATAAAAAAAGGACCTTATATTGACCATAACGTAGAGAAAAAAGTAAACTCTATGAATGATTCAGGCAAAAAGTCTGTAATCAAAACTTGGTCTCGCAGATCAATGATATCACCAGATTTCGTGAATCATACATTTGCTGTACACAACGGAAATAAATTTATCCCTGTGTACGTAACAGAAAACATGGTTGGTCACAAGTTGGGAGAATTTGCTCCAACCAGAACATTCAGAGGACACGCTGAAAAGAAAAAATAATTAGACAATGGAAGCAATAGCAAAATTAAACAATTGTCCAACCTCACCGCGTAAGATGCGTTTGGTTGTAGATCTTATCAGAGGTGAACGTGTAGAAAAAGCATTAAGCATTTTAAAGTTTACCAATAAAGAAGCAGCAATAAGAGTTGAGAAATTATTATTATCTGCTATCAAAAACTGGGAATCTAAAAATGAAGGTGCTCGCCCTGAAGAAAACCAACTTTTTGTAAAAACAGTTATGGTTGATGGTGGCCGTCAGTTGAAACGCTTACGTCCAGCTCCTCAAGGCCGTGGATATAGAATTCGTAAACGTTCTAACCACGTAACGCTGATTGTAGATAGTAAAAGTACAGAAACAACTCAAAACTAATTTTAGGAAATGGGACAAAAAGCAAATCCAATAGGTAACAGGTTAGGTATCATCAAAGGATGGGATTCTAACTGGTTCGGTGGCAACAACTACTCCGATAAATTAGTTGAAGATGAGAAAATAAGAAAATACCTTTCTGCCCGTATCGCTAAAGGCGGTGTTGCAAAAGTAGTAATCGAGCGTACGTTAAAACGTATCACGGTAACTATCCACACAGCTCGTCCAGGTATCGTAATCGGTAAAGCAGGTGCTGAGGTTGATAAAATTAAAGAAGAGTTAAAGAAATTAACTAAAAAGGAAATTCAAATTAACATCTTCGAAATTAAACGCCCAGAGCTTGATGCACAATTAGTTGCAGAAGGTGTTGCAAAACAATTAGAAGCAAGGATCTCATTCCGTAGAGCAATGAAATCTTCTATCGCATCAACCATGCGTATGGGTGCTGAGGGTATCAAAATCATGACTTCTGGTCGTTTAGGTGGTGCTGAGATGGCACGTACTGAGCAGTACAAAGAAGGAAGAGTGCCTTTGCATACATTCCGTGCTGATATCGACTACGCTTTAGCTGAAGCCTTAACTACTTATGGTAAAATAGGTGTTAAAGTTTGGATCTGTAAAGGTGAGGTTTATGGAAAACGTGATTTGTCTCCAAACATTGGTGCAGCAAACAACGGTCCAAAAGGCGCATCAGATAAACCAGCTTTCGGTGGAAGAGATAACCGTGGTGGTGGAAGAGATAACCGTGGCGGTGGTAACGACAGACGTGGTGGAAACCAAGGCGGTGGTCGTGGTCCAGGCCAAGGTGGTGCAAACAGAGGTGGTGGCGCAGGCGCTAACAGAGGTCCTCGTAAATAATTGATTTATTAACATCGTTTAACGATTAGAACAAAATAAAATGTTACAGCCAAAAAGAACGAAGTTCAGGAAGATGCAAAAAGGCAGAATGAAGGGGTTAGCTTCTCGTGGAGCTGAGTTAGCATTCGGATCTTTCGGTATCAAATCTCTAGAAGCTACTTGGATCACAAGTCGTCAGATAGAGGCTGCCCGTATTGCCGTAACTCGTTTCATGAAACGTGAAGGCCAAGTATGGATCAGGATCTTCCCGGACAAACCGGTAACTAAAAAACCTGCTGAGGTACGTATGGGTAAAGGTAAAGGTGCTCCTGAGTATTGGGTAGCAGTTGTAAGACCAGGACGCGTAATTTTCGAAGCTGAAGGTGTGCCTTTAGAAGTTGCTAAAGAAGCATTGCGTTTAGCAGCTCAGAAATTACCGATCCAAACCAAATTCGTAGTACGTAGAGATTACGTAGAAGCATAGTAAAGTGTTGAGGTGAATGTTGTAAATACTTGTTTATTATAACCGCTACACTCAACGTAAAAGAAAAAGAAAAATGAAAAATTCAGAAATCACAGGGCTTTCAAAAGAAGAATTAGTAGCTAAGATTGCGGAAGAAAAAGAGAACTTATCAAAATTGAAGTTCGCTCACACTATTTCAGCTATCGAAAATCCTTCACGCATTGCAAAAGTAAGGAAAGACATAGCCCGTTTAAACACTGCGTTGACTAAAGTGAAAAACACTGAGTCAGCTACTGAAACTAAATAATTTGAGAGTCGACATGGAAAGACAATTAAGAAAAACAAGAACCGGGTTAGTGGTAAGCAACAAGATGGATAAATCTGTTGTAGTGAGCGTGGAACGTAAAGTAAAACACCCGATTTATGGTAAGTTCGTAAAGAAAACTACCAAATTTATGGCTCACGACGAGAAAAACGAATGCGGTATCGGTGATACAGTATTGATTATGGAAACTCGTCCTTTGAGTAAAAACAAGAACTGGAGATTGGTACAAATTTTAGAAAGAGCTAAATAAGATGGTACAACAGGAATCGAGATTAAACGTTGCTGATAACAGCGGCGCAAAAGAAGTATTAGTAATTCGCGTGCTAGGTGGAACCGGCAAACGTTATGCTTCAATTGGTGATAAAGTAGTTGTTACCGTAAAAAGCGCGTTACCTTCAGGTAACATTAAAAAAGGTACAGTTTCTAAAGCAGTTGTTGTAAGAACTAAAAAAGAAATCCGTCGTAAAGATGGTTCTTATATCCGTTTTGACGATAATGCTGCTGTATTATTGAACGCACAGGATGAGCCAAGAGGTACACGTATCTTTGGCCCGGTTGCGAGAGAACTACGTGAAAAACAATTCATGAAAATTGTATCATTAGCACCGGAGGTATTATAAAATGGGAAACAAAGTAAATACACCATCAAAACTTAAAATCCGCACAGGAGATTTAGTTAAAGTCATTGCTGGCGATTCAAAAGGTCAACAAGGAAAAGTACTTTCAGTACTTATAGATAAAAACAGAGCCATTGTAGAAGGCATTAACTTAGTATCTAAACATACTAAACCAAATGCTGCTAATCCTAACGGTGGTATTATTAAAAAAGAAGCTGCTCTTCACATTTCTAACTTGATGTTGGTTGATCCAAAATCTGGTAAAGCTACCCGCGTAGGTCGTAAACTTAACGCAGATGGTAAATTAGTTAGAGTTGCTAAAATTTCAGGAGAGGAGATTAAATAATGGCTACACCTAGATTAAAAAGCAAATACAAAGAAGAAGTTGTAAATGCACTAAAAGAAAAATTTCAGTACAAAACTGTAATGCAGGTTCCTAAATTGGAAAAAATCTGTATCAATCAGGGTGTTGGTCGTTTTTCTGTTACTGATAAGAAAATTATGGATACCACTATCGTTGAGTTGACTACCATTACTGGTCAGCAAGCGGTTCCGGCTAATTCAAAGAAAGATATCTCTAACTTTAAATTACGTAAAGGTATGCCGGTAGGTGTACGTGTTACGTTACGCGATAACAACATGTACGAGTTCTTAGATCGTTTGATCTCTGTAGCTTTGCCTCGTATCCGCGATTTCAAAGGTATTAATGACAAAGGATTTGATGGAAAAGGTAACTATACATTAGGTGTTACTGAGCAAATCATCTTCCCTGAGATTAATATCGATAAAATCAATAAAATTTTAGGTATGGATATAACTTTCGTAACTTCGGCAAAATCTGACGTTGAGGCGCTTGAGTTATTGAAACAATTCGGATTACCATTTAAAAATCAAAAAACAGCAGAATAATGGCAAAAGAAGGTGTAAAAGCACGCGAAGTTAAGCGCCAAAAATTGGTAGCTAGATACGCTGAAAAACGTGCAGTATTAAAAGCTGCAGGAGATTTCGAGGGTTTAGATAAATTACCTAAAAACTCATCTCCGGTACGTTTACACAACCGTTGTAAATTAACTGGTCGCCCTCGTGGATATATGCGTACCTTTGGCATTTCAAGGGTAACGTTCCGCCAGATGGCACTAGACGGTAAAATACCAGGTGTTAAAAAAGCATCTTGGTAATATAAGCTTAAAGCTGAAAGCTCAAAGTCTAAAGCGATACATGTCGCTTTAGTCTTTGTGCTTTAGTCTTTTTGCTTTTAAAAGAATTTTAACCGGTAGCAGGTCCCACAGCTGGGTAGCAGAAGGAAACCACTATCAAAAACAATAAAAAATGAATACAGATCCAATAGCAGATTATTTAACAAGAGTAAGGAATGCCATTAAGGCCAACCACCGTGTTGTAGAAATTCCTGCATCAAACCTTAAAAAAGAAATTACTAAAGTTCTTTTTGACAAAGGTTACATCGCGAACTACAAGTTTGAAGATACTACAGTTCAAGGCACCATTAAAATTGCTTTGAAATACAATCCGATTACTAAAGTTCCTGCTATTCGTACATTAGTGCGAGTAAGTAAACCAGGTTTGAGAAACTATGCTGGTGTTGAAAATATGCCAAGAGTATTAAACGGTTTAGGTATCGCAATCTTATCTACTTCTAAAGGTGTAATGACCGATAAAGAAGCAGCCAAATTAAATATTGGTGGTGAGGTATTGTGTCACGTTTATTAATATTAGGAGAACAGCACAATGTCAAGAATAGGAAAAGCCCCAATTACAATCCCTGCAGGTGTTACAATTACCGTATCAAAAGATAACGTAGTAACTGTAAAAGGTCCTAAAGGTGAATTAACACAAGCAGTTGATACAGATATCACTGTAAGTCAAGAAGACGGAATTTTAACAGTTCAACGTCCTTCAGAACAAAAGAAACACAAAGCATTACACGGTTTATATCGCTCCTTGCTTAACAACATGGTTGTTGGTGTTACAGAAGGTTATAAATTAACTCAAGAATTAGTAGGTGTTGGTTACCGTGCTACAAACCAAGGTAATACACTAGATCTAGTTTTAGGTTATTCTCACCACTATGTATTCCAATTACCAGAAGAGATTAAAGTAACTACATCTTCAGAAAAAGGTCAGACTCCTAAAATCATTTTAGAAAGTATTGACAAACAGTTGATCGGTCAGGTAGCAGCGAAAATCCGTTCGTTACGTGCACCAGAGCCATATAAAGGTAAAGGTATCAAGTTTGTAGGTGAAGTGTTAAGAAGAAAAGCAGGTAAATCAGCATCTAAAAAATAGTAATCATGGCAGGTAAAAAATTATCAAGAAGAGATCGTATTAAAAAAGGGATCAGAAAAAGACTTACCGGTTCGGAAGAACGTCCAAGGTTATCTGTATATAGAAGCAATAAAGGGATTTATGCGCAGGTAATTAACGATGTAACCGGTAAAACAATAGCATCAGCATCATCATTATCGAAAGATTTTACTGGTACTGGAAACAAAAGCGATCAGTCGGTTGCAGTAGGCAAATTAGTTGCCGAAAAAGCAATCGCTGCAGGTGTTAAAGAAGTTGTTTTCGATAGAAATGGCTATTTATACCACGGTCGTGTAAAATCGTTGGCAGAGGGTGCCCGCGAAGCTGGTTTAGTATTTTAATCTGAAGAAAAAGTAAGATGTCAACTATTAATATAAAAAGAGTAAAAACCACCGATATCGAATTAAAGGATCGTTTGGTTAGTATACAACGCGTTGCCAAAGTAACCAAAGGTGGCCGTACTTTCAGCTTCTCAGCAATTGTTGTTGTAGGTGATGAAAACGGTGTTGTTGGTTTCGGTTTAGGTAAAGCGAAAGAGGTAACTGAAGCAATCGCTAAAGGTGTGGATGATGCTAAAAAGAACTTGGTAAAAGTTCCAATTTTAAACGGTACTGTTCCTCACGAGCAAATCGGTAAATTCTCAGGTGGTTTTGTTTTAATCAAACCAGCTGCAGTAGGTACCGGAGTAATTGCTGGTGGTGCGATGCGTGCGGTATTAGAGAGTGCTGGCGTGCATAACGTATTGGCAAAATCTAAAGGATCATCTAACCCACACAACGTGGTAAAAGCAACTGTTGATGCATTAACTAAAATGCGTGATGCTTATACAGTAGCTCAAACCCGTGGTATAGATTTAAACAAAGTATTTAACGGATAATATCATGGCTAAGATCAAAATAACACAAGTAAAAAGCGTTATCGACAGAAGCGAGCGCCAAAAAAGAACCGTTCAGGCTTTGGGTTTATCTAAAATGAACCAAAGTGTTGAGGTTGAAGCTACTCCACAAATTATCGGTATGGTTCGCAAAGTGAACCATTTGGTAGCAATCGAAGCAATCTAGTAAAAGTTTTAAAGGTAGTATGGGTAAAAGCCTGTACTACCTTTATATATGTTTAATCGTTGTACCTGTTTAGTGAAAGCGAAGGGCAACACAAATTCAAAAAAATGAATTTAAGTAATTTAAAACCTGCAGTAGGTTCTACAAAAAACAGCAAAAGAATTGGTCGTGGTACAGGTTCTGGTCGTGGCGGTACTTCAACTCGTGGTCACAAAGGTGCGGGTTCCCGTTCAGGTCACAAAACCAAAATCGGTTTCGAAGGTGGTCAAATGCCTTTACAACGTCGTGTGCCTAAAGTTGGTTTCAAACCAATCAACCGTACAGAATATGTTGGTGTAAACTTAGATGTTTTACAAGCTTTAGCTGAAAAACACAGCTTAACAACTATCGATTTCGCTGCTCTACAAGCACATGGTTTAGCTTCTAAAAACGACTTAGTTAAAATTTTAGGTCGTGGTGAAGTTAAAGCAAAGCTAGAAATTACAGCACATGCGTTCTCTGCAACCGCACAAAAAGCTATTGAAGCTGCAGGTGGTTCTATTGTAAAATTGTAATTATTAAATGAAGAAGCTATTTACTACTTTAAGTAATATCTGGAAAATTCAGGAATTAAAAGAGCGTATATTGTTTACGCTCTTAATTCTTTTGGTATACCGTTTCGTATCTCACGTGGTTTTACCAGGTGTAGATCCAACTGCTTTAGGCAATAACGAAAAATCAGGAATCTTAGGCTTACTAGACATGTTTGCCGGAGGTTCTTTCTCTCGTGTGTCTATTTTAGCATTGGGGGTAATGCCTTATATCTCTGCATCGATTGTGGTGCAACTATTGGGTATTGCTGTTCCTTCTTTCCAAAAAATGCAGAAAGAGGGCGAAAGTGGTAGAAAGAAAATGAACCAGATTACGCGTTACCTAACGGTAGCGATCACAATCGTTCAATCTGTTGGTTACGTTAAAACGCAAGTTCCTGCAGAAGCTATTTTATTGCCAAATACTTTATTCTTAGTGTTATCTACGTTTGTATTAACAGCAGGTACATTATTTGTAATGTGGTTGGGTGAAAAAATTACTGATAAAGGTATTGGTAACGGTACATCACTAATCATTATGGTTGGTATTATTGCCCGTTTACCAGTTGCAATTTCTCAGGAATTTAGTGCACGTGTGGGTTCATCTAGTGAAGGTGGAGGCCCGGTTGCATTGGTTTTAGAGATCGTTGCATTATTTGCAGTGGTAATGTTTACCATTTTAATTGTTCAAGGTGTACGTAAAGTACCTGTACAGTACGCAAAGAAAATAGTTGGTAACCGCCAGTTTGGTGGTGTTCGTCAGTACATTCCTTTAAAGGTAAATGCTGCTGGTGTTATGCCGATCATTTTCGCTCAAGCGTTAATGTTTATTCCAGGTGCTTTAATGCAGTTTGTTCCTTCATTACAAGGTTCTTGGTTAATCCAGTTCAGCAACACAACTTCGTTGGCTTATAGCTTAACGTTCGCATTTTTAATTATCGCATTTACTTTCTTCTATACTGCAATTACAGTTAATCCAACTCAAATGAGTGATGATATGAAGAAAAACGGTGGTTTTATCCCAGGTGTTAAACCGGGTTTTGCAACATCAACGTTTATTGATGATGTAATTTCTAAAATCACTTTCCCAGGTGCAGTATTTTTAGCGATCATTGCTATTTTACCTTCGTTAGCGGTTAAGTTCGGCATTAAACAAGAGTTTGCACACTTCTTCGGTGGTACTTCTTTATTGATTTTAGTTGGTGTTGTATTGGATACTTTACAGCAGATCGAAAGTTATTTATTGATGCGCCATTACGATGGTTTGATGAAAACGGGTAGAGTTACTGGCAGAACAGGGGTTCCTGCTGCAAGTAGCAACGCAGCGTTGTAGTGTAACGGATGTCTAAAATTTATTACAAATCTCTTGAGGAGATCGAGTTAATAAGAGAAAGTTCCATGCTTGTTTCTAAAACTTTGGCCGAAGTGGCCAAGGTGATAAAAGCAGGCATGACTACTATTCAGTTAGATAAACTAGCCTACGAGTTTATAAGTGACCATGGAGCGATTCCGGCATTTTTAAACTATAATGGTTTCCCTAATTCTTTATGTATTTCGCCAAATGAACAGGTTGTTCATGGTTTTCCAAGCGAATACGTAATCCAGGAAGGTGATTTAATTTCAGTTGATTGTGGGGTGATTAAAAACAACTATTTCGGCGATTCGGCTTATACTTTCTCTATTGGGGAAATTGATGCCGAAAAACAGAAGCTGGTTGAGGTTACTAAACATTGTCTGGAATTGGGTATAGAAAAAGCTGTTGTTGGTATGCGAATCGGTGATATCGGTTTCGCTGTTCAGCAGTATGCAGAAGCTAATGGATTTGGTGTAGTAAGAGAGCTTGTTGGGCACGGTGTTGGTGTAAAACTTCATGAGAAACCAGAAGTTCCAAATTATGGGAAACGTGGTGCAGGGCCAAAACTTGAAGAAGGAATGGTAATTGCGATAGAACCCATGATCAATGCAGGCGTAGCCGGTGTTAAATTCCATAACGATGGATGGACGGTAACCAGTAAAGACAATAAACCATCGGCACATTTTGAACACACAGTAGCCGTAAAAAAGGGCAAAGCAGATGTTTTATCAACGTTTTCTATAATAGAAGAAGTTTTACAACAAAAAAAATAAATAATTAAAATTTTTTATTTAATTTTGCAACCCTGTTTAGAAGCAGCTAATTAAGTAACAATCAATAAAATATGGCTAAACAAGCCTCAATTGAACAAGACGGAGTAATAAGAGAAGCATTATCCAATGCGATGTTCCGGGTAGAACTCGAGAACGGGCATGAGATTATTGCGCATATTTCAGGAAAGATGAGGATGCACTACATCAAAATTCTTCCTGGAGATAAGGTTAAATTGGAAATGTCTCCTTATGATTTAACAAAGGGACGCATTACTTATAGATACAAATAAAATGAAAGTTAGATCATCAATTAAAAAACGTAGCGCTGATTGTAAGATTATTCGCCGTAAAGGTAAACTTTACGTAATCAACAAGAAAAATCCTAAATACAAGCAACGTCAAGGGTAATTAAGAATATTGTAATGAACCGCACAACGGTGGCCCGCCGTTCGGAATTACTTAAAACATAAACAAATATGGCAAGGATTTCAGGTATTGATTTACCAAGAAACAAAAGAGGAGAGATCGGTTTAACCTATATCTACGGAATTGGTAGAACAACTGCTCAACGTATTTTAACTACGGCAGGTATCGATCTAAACAAAAAAGTACAAGACTGGTCTGATGATGAGTTATCAGCAATCCGTACAATGATTAACGATGAGATTAAAGTAGAAGGTGCTTTACGTTCAGAGGTTCAGTTAAACATCAAACGTTTAATGGATATTGGTTGTTATCGTGGTTTACGTCACAGAAAAGGTTTACCTTCTCGTGGTCAACGTACTAAAAACAACTCACGTACTCGTAAGGGTAAGAGAAAAACAGTTGCTAACAAGAAAAAAGCTACTAAGTAATAGATAGATATGAAGTATGAGATTTTAGATGTGAGTACCATATCTTTAAAATCTGCTCAAATCTGGAATAAAAGATAAAAAGTAGGATACTGAGTGTCGGGGTAGAGAAAGTCTCATATCTCAAGTCTCATATCTAAAATCTAAAAGATAAAATGGCTAAGAGTAAAAAAGTAACAAAAAAACGTATCGTTGTAATTGAGTCTGTTGGTCAGGCGCATATCAATGCTACCTTCAATAACATTATCGTTACCTTAACAAACAACAACGGACAGACTATTTCATGGTCTTCTGCTGGTAAAATGGGCTTTAAAGGTTCTAAAAAGAATACACCATATGCAGCTGGTCAAGCAGCTTCAGATTGTGGTAAAGTTGCGTTTGATTTAGGTTTGCGTAAAGTTGAAGTATTTGTAAAAGGTCCGGGTTCAGGTCGTGAATCTGCAATCAGAACTTTGCAAGTAGCAGGTATCGAAGTAACATCTATTAAAGATATTACTCCACTTCCTCACAACGGATGTCGTCCTCCTAAAAAGAGAAGAGTTTAATTAATTTTAAAGCTAAGAATCTCAGGTTATAGGCCTGACGGTACTTTAAAACAGAAAAAAAATGGCAAGATATACAGGCCCAAAATCAAAAATCGCCCGTAAATTCAGAGAACCAATCTTCGGTCCTGATAAGGTGTTAGACAGAAAAAATTATCCTCCTGGGCAACATGGCTCATCAAAAAGAAGAGGAAAACAATCTGAATATGCTATCCAGTTAATGGAGAAACAAAAAGTAAAATATACTTATGGTGTATTAGAAAAACAGTTCAGTAACTTGTTTAAAAAGGCATCTTCTCGTGCTGGTATTACCGGTGATAACTTACTTCAGTTATTAGAAGCACGTTTAGATAACACAGTTTACCGTTTAGGTATTTCAACAACCCGTTCTGGTGCACGCCAGTTAGTTAGCCATAAACACGTTACCGTGAATGGTGAAGTTGTAAATATCCCTTCATATCAGCTAAAAGCTGGTGATGTGGTTGCTGTTCGTGAAAAATCTAAATCTTTAGAATCAATTAGTAACTCAGTTGCAGGTAGAACGATTAATAAGTTTGCATGGTTAGAGTGGAACGCTGGTGAATTAACCGGTAAATTCTTAACCTACCCTCAACGTGATGAGATTCCTGAAAACATCAAGGAAAACTTAATCATCGAGTTGTACTCAAAGTAATAAATGATCTAGTTAATTACCTCAAAAGGGTAATTAACTTTTTTCATGTTACTATATATTCAATAACGAATTTAAAAAATTATAAATGGCAATTTTAGCATTTCAGAAACCAGACAAAGTGATCATGCAGAAATCAACCGATTTCGATGGCACATTTGAATTTCGTCCTTTAGAGCCCGGTTTCGGTGTAACAATTGGTAATGCCTTAAGAAGAATTTTACTTTCTTCATTAGAAGGTTATGCTATTACTACTATTCGTTTTTCAGGCGTATCTCACGAGTTTTCTACCATGAAAGGTGTTGTAGAAGATTTAACTGATATTATCTTAAACTTAAAACAAGTTCGTTTTAAGAAAACAGGTGATTCAGGTGATTCTGAAAAAGTTTTCATCATCGTTAATGGTCAAGATCAGTTTAAAGCTGGTGATATCACTAAATTCTCTAACAACTTTACAGTTTTAAACCCTGAGCATGTAATTTGCAACATGGATAAATCTGTTACTTTGGAAGTGGAATTAACCATCAATAAAGGACGTGGTTATGTACCTGCTGAAGAAAATAAAGTTGCTGATGCTGTTGTAGGTGTAATCGCAATCGATTCGATTTATACTCCAATGAAAAATGTAAAATACACGATCGAAAACTTTCGTGTTGAGCAAAAAACGGATTATGAAAAATTGGTTTTAGATATCTCTACTGACGGTTCAATTCATCCAGAAGAAGCATTAAAAGAAGCGGCTAAAATTCTTATCCAACACTTTATGTTATTCTCTGATGAGAATTTAGTATTAGAATCTCAAGCTAAAGAAGAAACTAAAGAAGTTGACGAGGAAATTTTACACATGCGTAAAATCCTTAAAACTGAATTGGTAGACATGGATCTTTCCGTTAGAGCATTAAACTGCTTAAAAGCTGCTGATATCCGTACTTTAGCTGATTTAGTTTCTTACGATGTTGCTGATATGTTAAAATTCAGAAACTTCGGTAAAAAATCTTTAACAGAGATCCAAGAATTAGTAAAATCAAAAGGTTTATCATTTGGTATGAACCTGTCTAAATTTAAATTAGACGAAGAATAAAAAGCATGGCGCCAAGCGCTTAGCGCAAAGCGTTGAACAAAATATTATTTCACAGTGTATAATTCCCTCAGCTTAATTGCAACGAGACGGTATACACTCAATTAAAAAACAATGAGACACGGTAAAAAAGTAAACCACTTAGGTAGAACCGCAAGCCACAGAAAGGCGATGTTAGCTAACATGGCTTCATCACTTATTTTGCACAAAAGAATTACAACAACTTTAGCTAAAGCTAAAGCTTTACGTACTTATGTTGAGCCAATTATCACTAAATCAAAAAATGATACTACTCACTCACGTCGTACAGTATTTGCTTATTTACAAGATAAAGAAGTAGTAACAATCTTATTCCGCGAAATTGCTGAGAAAGTTGCAAACCGTCCAGGTGGTTACACTCGTATCATTAAATTAAACAACCGTTTAGGTGATAACGCTGAAATGGCTTTAATTGAATTGGTAGACTACAATACAGTTTACGGTAAAGATGCAGAGGTTAAAGAAGAGAAGAAAACAACTCGTCGTGGTAGAAGTAAAGCTACTGCTGCACCTAAAGCTGCTGAAGCGAAAGCCGAAGTTGCCGAAGAAGTTGCTCCTGCTGAAGAAGCTCCTGCTACTGAAGAACCAAAAGGAGAATAATTTTATTCACCTTAAGATCAAAAAAGTCCTGTTCGAAAGAGCAGGACTTTTTTTTGTGCCGTTTTGTGCTGTCAGATGTTGCCATCTGACGATTGTTAGAAATCAATTAGAACTTATGAATTTCTTCTACATGTCAGATGGTAACATCTGACACCACTATGAATCTAGGCATGACTCCGTTATGCACATGATAGCCACTAATGAACTATTGACCAGTGAACTAATGAACCAATCAATCAAACGTTTGTCTCATTTTTTCATTACATAGCTTTATTTTAGCTAGGTATCTATAAATTAGCCGAAAACAAATTTGAAATGAAATTCAGACTTTTTCTATTACTCTGTCTTTTCGGACAGCTATCTCTTAATGCACAAACACTAAAATACACCAATGGTAACAATGCCTGGAACCCCGATTCGTTAGGTAACCACAGAGTTGTAGTGCAGTTTGCTGGTACAGGCAAAATTGCCCATGCTAAAATCGATTGGCGCCGGAGAGATGAACATCCAGAACTAAAAGGAATCATCGTACAAGATGCCAGTGGCAAAACTGTTTCGGTTGTTGGAACAGATCAATTGACAAGAGAAAGTGCTGATATTTATTTCGAAGCACCTGGAGCTGGAAAATATTATGTTTACTACCTCCCTTATAAAAATGAGGGAAGAAGTAATTATCCTAAAGGAGTTTACTTAAAGCCTAAACAGGCTGACCAGGCATGGTTAACGGCGGCAAAACAGGTTAAAGTGAATACATCTGTTGTAGAGATCCAGTCTATCGATGCTTTCAACTCTTTTTATCCAATGGAAGTAATTGCCACTGGCAAAGAAACGGCTTCAATAAAGGCCAAATATGTTTCAGAAGCTTTTGTCGTTTTTCCAGAGGACAGAATGTTTCCAATCAAAATGCAGAACGATTTACCTTATCGTTGGGTACAAAAAGGTGCTGCAAATACTTTTACAGGCTCGGCCAGCAAAGGTGAAAATTATGCTTTTCAATTAGGTGTATTTGCTTTGAAAGAGCTGAAAAATGTAGTGGTTAGCTTCGGTGATTTAAAAAATGCAGCTGGAAAAGTAATTTCTTCGAAATATATCAACTGCTTAAATACCAATGGAACAAGTTATGATAACAAACCTCTGGTTGAAACCGTAAATGTTGCCTCTGGCAAAATTCAGCCGATGTGGATTACGGTTAACATCCCTAAAAATACAGCTGCAGGTATTTACGCTGGAAAATTTACAGTCAAAGCCAATGGAAAATCGAAAGTAATCGATGCAAAAATTACAGTAGGTAAGGAAGTTTTAGCCGATGCCGGTGTAGGAACTCCGGATAGACAGACCCGCTTAACCTGGTTAAATTCTACCTTAGCACAAGCAAATACAGTTGTAGCTCCTTACACGCCGTTAACGGTTGATGGGAATGTAATTTCGCTTTTAGGTAGAAAGTTCGAAATTAATGTTGATGGTTTTCCTAAGCAAATCCAAACGTTCTTTAATGCAGAGATGACGGCTTATAGCGAAAAGCCTAATAATATTCTGGCAGAACCTATCCACTTTCACTTTTTTAATGCGCCGAAAACGCAGGAGAAATTTGTACCAAGTAATTTCCAGATTACGAGTAAAGAAGCCGGAACGGTAAAATGGAAGGCCACCAATACTTCTGAAAACCTTACAATGGATTTAGAAGGCGCTTTAGAGTTTGATGGCTATGTACATTATGTAGTTAAAGTAACTGCCTTAAAAGATGTCGAATTCAGTAATGTCGATTTTCATATCCCTTTTGATAAGAATTCTACAAAATATTTTATGGGCTTAGGTGAAAAAGGTGGCGTTAGACCAGATACCGTAAAATGGAAATGGGATGTAGCGAATAAAAACCAGGATGCCGTTTGGATCGGGAATGTAAATGCAGGCCTGTATTACAACTTAAGAGATGAAAACTACGTTCGCCCGCTTAATACTAATTTCTATCTTCAAAAGCCGTTATTATTGCCTAAATCGTGGGGTAATGGAGATAAAGGCGGCATCCAAATCAATGTTAAAGGCAGTTCGATGCTTGCCGATAACTTTACCGGTGCAAGAAACATGAAAAAAGGCGATGTGCTTTATTATAATTTCAATTTATTGATTACACCTTTCCATTTACTTGACACCGATTTTCAATGGGATAACCGTTTCTATCATAAATATGGTGATTTAGATACAATTAAGGCTAAAGGTGCTACGGTAGTGAACATTCACCATGCTACGCCAATTAATCCTTGGATCAATTATCCATTTATCGAATGGAAAAAGATGAAAGATTATATCGGTAATGCACACTCAAAAGGATTAAAAGTTAAAATTTACAATACTGTCCGTGAGCTTTCCAACCATGCATACGAGTGGCCGGCTTTAAGGAGTTTAGGTACTGAAGTATACTCTCCTGGTAAAGGAGGAGGCTTTAGCTGGTTACAGGAGCATTTAGATTCCAATTATATTGCTGCTTGGTTTGTTCCTGAAATAAAAGATGCCGCCGTAATTAACAGCGGAATGAACCGTTGGCACAACTATTATGTAGAAGGGATGAACTGGTTGGTAAACAACGTGGGCATTGACGGCGTATACCTGGATGATGTGGCATTTGACCGTGTAACCATGAAGCGTATAAAACGTGTGTTGACACAGGATAACCACCCTGGTATTATCGACTTGCACTCTGCGAATCAATACAACAAAAGTGATGGTTTTAACAACAGTGCCATTTTATATCTGGAGCATTTCCCTTATTTAAACCGTTTATGGTTTGGCGAATATTTTGATTACCAAAAAAACAATCCCGATTTCTTTTTAACGGAAGTAAGCGGAATTCCTTTTGGATTAATGGGAGAGATGTTACAGGATGATGGAAACCCTTGGCGCGGTATGATTTATGGCATGACAAGTCGCTTGGGATGGTCTGACAAAAGTGATCCAAAACCATTATGGAAAGCCTGGGATAATTTCGGCATAAAAGGATCTGAAATGATTGGTTACTGGAGCGAAAACTGTCCGGTTAAAACTGATAACCCTAAAGTATTGGCAACTGTATACAAACAAAAAGGTAAAACAATGATTGCATTAGCAAGCTGGGCAGAAGGAGATGTAAAGGTTAATTTAACTATCGATTGGACCAAGCTGGGGTTAGATGCTGTGAAAGTAAAAATAGCCGCTCCTGCAATTGACAAGTTTCAAACTTCGGGAAGTTATCCTGATGGAAAATCGGTACCTGTTGAAAAAGGAAAAGGTTTGATTTTGATAGTAGAATAGTTCATATAAGTTTTCGTCATTGCGATGCACGAAGCAATCTTAATGCGCTAAAAAGGTAGCGATAGTTGTAGGATTATTCATTTTTGCAGTTGTTTTTAAAGGCATTCATGAGCTCACATTCGTTCGGTTATCTTCGTGCCTCGCAATGACGATTTTTTGCATTATACCTTCACATTCTCCATTCCATACTGTTTCAGCACATCTGCTGGAACACCAGCCCACTGGTTTGGCGCATTACCAACATAACCAATATCTTTTACACCAATTTCTGTAGTGTAAAAGCCTGATGCAGTTAAGTTTCTCATTCTATTGAAAAAAGTTACGCCCGCTTGCATTTCTGGTCTGGCTTTTTTAGGGTATGCAATTTCATCTACAATTGAAATTTGCTGATCCTCGGATGCCTCAATAAATGATTTTTGAAATTTATTAAAGCTGTATACATCCAGCCATTTCAGGCCGCCACGCATCGGTACTTTATGTTCCGGAATATCTTTTACAATAAATTCGATAAATTCTGGCACTTTGGCATCAGATGCACTGCCCGATACATCATCTTTAGGAATGATAATATCGGCCAGAACCGTAATGGTTGCCATTTCATGTTTAGTGAAAAAGGTTTCAGCTTTTAATTTCTTATCACGGTCTATTTCCCACTGCTCTCTTCCAGCTTCTTTTGCGGTTTCTTCTGGTTGAGCTACTTCTGTTTTTGTTTCAGGTTGTTTACAGGCATCGAGCAGCACGGTTGTGCTGATGGCCGTTAAACCTAATGCTTTTAGTGAATCACGTCTGTTCATATGGTAATTCTTAAATGTTTTGTTTTTTCTTTTGAGCTAAAATATATTCGGCAGTACGCATCGAAAGCGCCAAAATCGTCCAGGTGGCATTTTTATCACCTTGTTGAACAAACGGACCGGCATCAACCACAAACAGGTTTTTACAGTCGTGTGCCTGGCAATATTTATTCAAAGCCGATTTTTTAGGATCGTCGCCCATGCGGATGGTTCCAACTTCGTGGATGATTTTTCCGGGGTTAAGTAAGCCGTAATTGGTATCTGCGCCCTGAATTTCGGAAGTAACCACGGCACCCATTTCTTTCATAATCGAAAGAAAGGTTTCCTGCATGTGCTTGGCCTGTAGGATTTCATCTTTGGCCCATTTATAGTTAAACCTTAAAACAGGAATGCCGTATTTATCCACCGTGTCCGGATCAATTTCACAGTAGTTGTCTTCTCTGGCAATTGCCGTTCCACGACCAGCCATTCCGACACCGGTTCCATAAAAACGGCGATAATCATCCTTTAACGATTTTCCATAACCTCCCGCTTCTTTCATTTTGCCATCTCTGCCAGGTACCATTCCGTTCATTTGCGCTACACCGCCGCCAAAGCCATATGCAGGCATACCCATGCCACCCCAATATTCGATATGGTAACCACGCGGGAAGTTTAGTTTACGGTTATCTAACCACCAGGGCGAATAGATATGCACACTGCCCAAACCATCCTCGTTGTAACGTTTTCTGTCCATTAACTGTGGAAGAAAACCCGAAACACTTGCTCCGGTAGAGTCATGCAGGTATTTTCCAACCACACCACTGCTATTGGCCAGGCCATTTGGGTGAGAAGTTGACTTTGAATTTAATAATATACGGGCCGATTCGCAGGCACTGGCACCTAAAATAACCAGTTTGCCATTTACCTGGTATTCTTGCAGGTCTTTTCGGTTTACGTATGAAACACCCTTTGCAGTACCGTCTTTATCGGTAATTACTTCGCGTACCATGGCATCAGTAATTACAGTGAGGTTTCCTGTTTTTACTGCAGGGTTAACCAAACATGATGATGATGAAAAATCGCCATACACTTTACAGCTTCTTCCACATTGGCCACAATAGAAACAAGGTGCACGGTCGCTGTTATTGGGTAAAGCTTCTGTTAGGACAGATCCACGACCGGTAATTACCTTTACACCCGCTTTTTCTGCACCTTTTTTGATAAAAAGTTCGTTTAATCTTGGTTTTGGCGGTTTCATAAAGATTCCGTCTGGCTCATTTTCTAAACCCTCTGCGGTTCCATAAATACCGATCATACGGTCAACTTTATCGTAGAAGGGTTTTACATCCGTGTAGGTAATAGGCCAGGCATCGGTTAAACCATCTTTAGGTTTAAAATCGTCCGGACCCATCCGCAAAGAAATTCTTCCCCAGTGATTGGTACGGCCACCGAGCATCCTCGAACGGAACCACTCGAATTCGCTTTTGTTTTTCTGTGTATAAGGCTCGCCTTCTAATTCCCATCCTCCATACGAAGCATCAAAATCACCAAATGGACGCGTTGTACTGGCACCACGACGGGGAGATTCCCATGGCCATTTTAATTGATGTGAATCTAATCGCGGATCGAAATTTTGACCAGCTTCGAGCATTAAAACCTTTTGACCTGCATGTGCCAGAACATACGCAGCCATTCCACCTCCCGCACCTGAGCCAACAATAATGGCATCATAAACGGTAGGCGATTTTTTTATCTGAAAGTCACTCATTGATTATGGTTAGCTATTTTTATATAATCTAATCTAAAGCTTAATTTTTTGAAATAAAAGTGTTCGGCTATTTTGGAATCAATATAGATAATATTGCCCATGCGTATTTCTAAATCGTATTACGTGAGTGCTTGTTTAGCCGTTTTTAATCAAATAAACCTTAAAATGGTCGCTCTATTGTTACATTATTATGGATATGTTCTGCTCCGGATAAACTTGATTATCTTTGTTGCTAAAATTGATCAATGCCAGTATTAGATTATATAGAACAGTTTACTGCAGCTTTAAAAGAAAGCCTAAATGCAGCGACTTTTGTAAAGGTATCGTTAGGGAACTACAAAGGTGAAGAAGAAGCATTAAAGCAGATTCTTATCCGTAAAGTGGTGATTAAACGTGAAGATAAACTGGCCTTTACTTATCGCTATAAAACCCGCGATGTGGTGAAAAACTATGCAGTTGATGAGGCAATAGATTTGATTGCTGATTATCTGAATAAAGGTTTTAAAATCGGTACTTTGTTTACCACCGAAAAGGATCTGATTTTGGAGGAACTGAACAATGGAAAAGTTGTTTTTAGGGAAAGCAAAGCATTGAGTGCAGCAGCGCCGTCGGTCAACCACGATAAAGAAAAAGCCAGGTTGATTAAACCTGAGGCGAAGTCATACTTGACTGAACTGAAAATTACCGATGCAGAGGGCAGGGTATTCAAAAATGCGCAGGATAAATTCCGCCAGATTAACCATTATATCGAAATTTTAAGTTCTTTAATTAAAGAGCTGCCAGAAGGAGCCATTAAAAAGGTGGCTGATATGGGATCGGGTAAAGGTTATCTGACTTTTGCACTTTACGATTACCTGCATTCGGTTTTAAAGCTCGAAACTGAGGTTATAGGCGTAGAATACCGCCAGGATATGGTTGATTTGTGTAACCAGGTTGCTGTTAAATCTGCATTCGATAAATTAAACTTTGTTCAGGGAACTATTGAGGATTACAAGGCTGATGAAGTAAATCTCCTAATTGCGTTACATGCCTGCGATACCGCTACGGATGATGCCATTTTTAAGGGGATTAAAGCCAATGCCGAACTAATTGTTGTTGCACCTTGTTGCCACAAACAGATCCGTAGAGAGATTGAGCAAAATAAAGTAAAGAACGATGTGTCGTTTTTGACTAAATATGGCATCTTTTTAGAACGCCAGGCCGAAATGGTGACTGATGGGATACGCGCACTGATATTAGAATATTTTGGCTATAAAACCAAAGTTTTCGAATTTATTTCGGATGCACATACACCTAAAAATGTGCTTGTGGTGGGAGTAAAGGGCAAGGCGCAGGGAGCAGAGCGCAGAGAGGAGATTTTACAAAAGATTAAGGCAAGTAAGAAATACTTTGGAATTGGCTATCATCATTTGGAAAAATTGTTGGAACTGTAATTTAACCGCAAAGAACGCTAAGTTTTTTCGCAAAGAAACGCCAAGCTATGGCTGAAATTATGATGTTAAGTTAAGCTATAAGAGTCATCGTCATTCTTATTCGATAGCTATTGGATTTATTCAGCATCTATCCTACACTTAGAAAAAAATGGGCGTTATCGATTAGTGAGACGCAGAGCGATAAGATCAATCCCCTTGCAAACTAGACTCTGAAGCAAGTTCAGGGTGACAAAAGCTAAATATAAATCCACAGCAACACTGGTTTTTTTCTGGTTTTGAGCAACGCATCAATCTTTCGCATTGTACCATCTGACAAAACGGGGCAGCCAGCACTTTGCCCGAATAAAGTTTGGGGGTAAATTTCTTCGTTGGGCACAGGCGTGTAGGAATGTAAAACCACAATCCGTTTAAAAGCGTTACTGTTAGTTTTTTCTAGTCCATACATTTTATAATGAATATTGATTCCCCAGTTGCTGTATGAACGGCCTTTAACTTTGTATTTGCCCAAAGAGGTGCAATAACTGCCTTCTTTGTTGCTAAAAACCGGTTTGGTTGGCGCACTGCCGCCACCAACGCCATGGGCACAAAGCCCCCTGATGGTGATTTCTTGTTTGTTAAAATCGTAAACAAAAATTCTGTTTTTACCGGAATGAATACTCATATCAACCATGATAGCGATTGTGGTATCCATCATATTTTTCTTACAGAAGGCTAATGCACCCTTAATTCTGTCTGCACTTATTTCATTATTGACCCTGGGTTTAAAACCGAACAACGTAAACAAGATAAGGAGAGCAGATAGCTTATGCATATTATATTAATGGTGCTAGGAACTTACTGTGTAGATTGGTGTGACGCTAACCAATAGAGCTAACCAATAGAATGGAACTTACAGATGCAATAAAATCAGTGCTATTAAAGCTGGAATTGATTGTACGTAAAGAATTTTTTTACTGGCCGTTGCTGCACCATAAATGCCAGCGATAATGACACAGGTTAAAAAGAATATGGCCACATAAAATTTCCAGTGATGATCGGTTATGCATAAAGACCAAATTAAACCTGCTGCTAAAAAGCCATTGTATAATCCCTGGTTTGCTGCTAATGTTTTTGTTGGCACAAATAAATCTTTTGGTATGGTTTTAAAAACTTTTGGCGCTCTTGTGGTCCAGGCGAACATTTCTAACCAAAGGATATAAATGTGGATGAAGGCTACTAAGCCAATTACGATTTGAGCTGCTAATTGCATATATATGATTACACAGATTTTAAAGTGATTTAAATGATTGTATCTAAGATATAAAAATTTGAGGACTATTATTATGTGTGATTATATGATTAAATGATCACACCGATTATGTTTTAGCCCGTTAGTCTTTTTTCACCTACCGCTGTTCAATAAACCCGATAATAGCGAGCACGAGTGAAACGGAGTAAAGCGGTTAGCGGGACTACTGCATCCGAAGCACTGCTGACTTTCATTTTCAAATCATTTAAGGAATTTGTCTTTCAGCTTATTCTGTCATGCTGTCAGTAAACTAATGCCTCTTTTTTTACATTTTATCAGTCTTTTACCAGTATTATCTGCCAAAACCCAATTGGCACAAGCATTGTTTAATAGGAGTAGAAATTATAATACTTTAAAAAGAGAAAATACAAATACAATGGGAAAAATTATTGGAATAGACTTAGGAACAACAAACTCTTGCGTGAGCGTAATGGAGGGCAACGAGCCTGTAGTTATCGCAAACAGTGAGGGTAAACGTACTACACCGTCTATTGTTGCTTTTGCAGAAAACGGTGAGCGTAAGGTTGGCGAGCCTGCTAAACGTCAGGCTATAACCAACCCAACAAAAACGATATATTCGATTAAACGCTTTATGGGTAACAGCTACGACGAAAGTGCGAAAGAAGCTGGACGTGTACCTTATAAAGTAGTTAAAGGTGATAACAATACACCACGTGTTGAAATCGACGACAGAAAATATACTCCACAAGAGATTTCTGCAATGATTTTACAGAAAATGAAAAAAACTGCTGAAGATTTCTTGGGTCAGGAAGTAACTGAAGCAGTAATTACTGTACCAGCTTATTTTAACGATGCACAACGTCAGGCTACTAAAGAAGCTGGTGAGATTGCAGGTTTAACTGTAAAACGTATCATTAACGAGCCTACGGCAGCTGCTTTAGCTTATGGTTTGGATAAAGCACACAAAGACATGAAAATTGTTGTTTTTGACTGTGGTGGTGGTACGCATGACGTTTCTGTTTTAGAATTAGGTGATGGTGTTTTCGAAGTAAAATCTACTGATGGTGATACACACTTAGGTGGTGATGACTTTGACCACATTATTATCGATTGGTTAACCAGCGAATTCAAAGCTGAAAACAGCATGGATTTAGCTAAAGATCCAATGGCTTTACAACGTTTAAAAGAAGCTGCTGAGAAAGCTAAAATTGAGTTGTCGAGCACAACTTCGACTGAAATTAACTTACCATACATTACTGCTGATGCTAGCGGCCCTAAACACTTAGTACGTACATTATCCCGTGCTAAATTTGAGCAATTGGCAGATAGTTTGATTAAACGTACTATCGATCCTTGTAAATCTGCTTTGAAAAATGCTGGTTTAAGCACAAGCGATATCGACGAAATTATCCTGGTAGGTGGTTCAACCCGTATCCCTGCTATTCAGGAGGCAGTTAAAGCTTTCTTCGGTAAAGAGCCAAGTAAAGGTGTTAACCCTGATGAGGTTGTGGCAATCGGTGCTGCTATTCAAGGTGGTGTATTAACTGGTGATGTTAAAGATGTATTGTTATTAGACGTTACGCCTTTATCATTAGGTATCGAAACTATGGGTGGTGTAATGACTAAATTAATCGAGTCTAACACAACTATCCCAACTAAAAAATCGGAGACTTTCTCAACTGCAGCTGATAACCAGCCTTCGGTAGAAATCCACATTTTACAAGGTGAGCGCCCAATGGCTGCTCAAAACCGTACAATTGGCCGTTTCATCTTAGATGGTATTCCACCAGCACCTCGCGGTGTGCCTCAGGTAGAAGTATCGTTTGATATTGATGCCAACGGTATCTTACACGTAAGTGCTAAAGATAAAGCTACCGGTAAAGAGCAAAAAATCCGTATTGAAGCATCTTCAGGTTTAACAGATGCTGAGATCAAAAAAATGAAGGAAGAAGCTGAAGCTAATGCAGCAGACGATGCTAAGCAGAAAGAAGAAGCTGATAAAATCAATGGTGCTGATGCTTTAATTTTCTCAACTGAGAAACAATTAAAAGAGTTTGGTGATAAATTATCTGCTGATAAAAAAGCACCAATCGAAGCTGGTTTAGAGAAATTAAAAGCAGCGCATCTATCACGTAACTTTGCAGATATCGATGCGGCACAAGCTGAATTGCAGGCTGCATGGAACGTAGCATCTGAGGAAATGTATAAAGATGGCGGTCAGCCTCAAGGTGGTGAACAACCACAAGCTGATGGTCAGCCTCAAGGTGGCGATAACGTTACCGATGTTGATTTTGAAGAAGTAAAAGAAGACGATAAGAAATAATAGTCTTGAGTCTGATTCCTGAGTCGTAAGTCTTGGGAGGATAAAATAAAAGCGTTTCTGATTAAGTTCAGGAGCGCTTTTTTTGCTTTTAAGCATTGACCATATAAGAGATGTAAAACCATTTAAGCTTATATGTTTCTAACATGTCTTATATGGTTAAAAGAATTTGGAAATGAATGGTTCTGTGCTTTTCGGGAACTAAAGCCCCGCCATTCGCTGTAGCCCTCATGAAAAATTCGGGGCTGCCGCTGCTGTCGGGTTTAGGAAGGGAATTTAGTGCTTTTGGAAGGGTTTGAATAGCGATTTTCAGAGCTTCGTCACCCTGAATTTATTTCAGGATTTATCTTGCAAGAAAGATGCTGAAATAAATTCAGCATGACGATTGTGCTGGGTAATATTGCTGAAGAACAAGGTTTAAAATAAATTCTCTTCAATAATATCCTGTAACTCTTTTTCGTTTGCAGCAATTTCTTGCAATAGTTTAAACTGATTCTTAGTCCTGTCTAAATTTTGTGTGGGGTAACTAATAGGATAGTACTGGTTACCGCTTAAAAAATCAGTTAAGAAGCGCAGGGCCTGCATATAAATCATGTATTTGCCTGAGAATAAGATGAGTTCTTTTTCTGTTTTTGTCAAAATACTTTTCATTTCGGATAAATAACCTTTTATCGTGGCCTCAAAGTAAGGTAAGCGTATCTTAATCTTATCTAAATCGGTTTCATTTTCAGAGAAGGCACAAAGATAAGTGCGCATCATATCGCCTAAGTCGGAAATGAATTTACCGGGCATAATGGTATCTAAATCGATTACGCAGATACCCATATAAGTTTCAGTATCCAATAAAACATTGCTTATTTTGGTGTCGTGGTGCATTACCCGATCAGGGAAATCAGTTCTGTGCGAGTATGAGGTATAATAATCTAAAATGTATTTATGTGCTAAAGCATCTTCAATTTGTGCTTTTGCCTCATTCTTTAATGTTTCTTCTGCCTGGCTTAATGCCAAAGTAAACTGTTCATACCTTAAACCTAAATCGTGGAAACCCGGGATAGTAGGCTGAAGTGTTTTTGCATCAAAATCATCTAATAATCTACTCAGTTTGCCAAATTGTTTTGCAGCTTCGTATGCTTGCTTAGGATCGGCTAAAACGTCTAATGAGATGGTATTCGGCACGAAAGGAAGCATCCGCCAATATTCATGATGAACGTGCGCCATTTCTTCACTATTTATGGTAGAAATAGGTTTAATAAAAAGATATTCAGGGTAAGTGAAGGTAAGGTAATCAGCAATAGACCGGAGGTTGTTGGCAATAGCTTCGGGCGATTTAAAAACCGAAGTATTTATATTTTGAAGAATGTATTTCTTCTTTTCAGACAGGGGAGAAAGCAAATAAGTACGGTTAATTAAACCCGTACCTATTTGTGTAATCTTTGTATTTTCTTTAGCGTATCCGTAGGCTTTTAAAACTTCGGAATCTAAATTTAGTTCCATAGTTTTTCTGGATATGTTCCGTTTTTAACCAACTGGTCAATACTATCCTGAACATAAGGTTTGTCTTCTTTATACGTTACACCGAACCATTTGTTTGAGGTTGGTACTACTTTAAAGGTAGCGGTATTACTTTTTACCAGGTTTTCGCCAATTAATGGAATAAAAAATTCGGCCTTAGGCTTATCTTTGTTTGCTTCAGCAAATTCTCTGAACAATTCTTCCGTAATTTTGAAAACCGCTGGTGTAAATCCCCAGAAATTCATTGAAACAGGTGTTTCGTAGGCTAAAGGGAACTCTTCGCCATTTTCTTCATAAAAAATATTACCATCTTTAGGATAAACCTTTGTACGTTCTACAATTTCTTTTAAGTTGCCAGATTCATCTACCTGACAAACACCACGGGAAACGGCGCCAAACTCAGATAATGTTTTGCCAATTTCGTAACCTATAATAGAATAATTGCTGTCTGTTACTTCGGTGGTTAAGAAATCAACCATTTTTTTAAAAGCATCGTAACCATAATAATCATCAGCATTTATTACGCAGAATGGTTCTTTAATTACATTTCTGCCCGAAAGAATTGCATGTGCGGTACCCCAGGGTTTCTCCCTATATATTTCTTCTTCTATGCCAAATTGTTTTAAATCGAAGTTTTGGAAAACATAATCTGTTTCTATTCTACCTGCAAGCTTTGGTTCGAAAATGGCTTTAAATTCGTTTACAAACTCTTCTTTAATAATAAATACAACTTTGCCAAAGCCAGCATTAATTGCATCATATATTGAGTAATCGATAATGGTCTCGCCATTGGGGCCAAAACCATCGATTTGTTTCATACTTCCATAACGGCTTGCCATACCTGCAGCCAATATTAATAGGGTTGGTTTCATCTATTGTTTATTATTTTTATTTGTAGGAGCCTTGATATTAAAATAACTATTTAATCATGCCGGTTCGTATTGTGAAATAGTAATAGGCATATCAATTATATCAAAAAATGGCCATGTCTTTTATGTTTATATTTTGTTTAGGTATTCAAATAGCTTCTTTAAATCGCTATCGTTTTTTAAATCAATTTTTTCTTTTTTCAAATACTCGTTTAATTCTTGCTCTTTGGAAGGGAATAAAGCTAAAATTGTTTTCTTCGTGGGTGTAATTTTTGCGAAATTACCATCTTTGAGTATGAAATAGCCATTTGTTGTATTAAAAGTTTTATTGGTAACCGCAGAACCGTATTGTTTGCTTTCAACTATCTTTTTATTCGTCTTTTTAAATAATGAAGTCGGCCCTGAAAAGATAACTTCAAAATAAGACGCATTATTAAAATGATCTACTGCCGGCAATCCATTAATGTACTTATCCAATATATTTAAATCAGGATTTAAAAGTTCAAATGCTGTAACTGGTTCTGCAAAATACATCAAATTGCCGTTCTCATGTTTGAAAATTAGCTTATCGTCCATTACATTATACTTTAACGGCATATCTGCATAATGTTTCCCCGATTTAGTGGTTACTTTTCCTTTAACCCAGTAATCAAATAAATAAGGAGAGCCTGTTACATCTTCGAACTTTATTTCCCTTAATTGGGTGCCCTGGACTTCTGCAAATGGAGTAAGTGCATATTGACTATAAGCGTTTAATGAAATAAGCGAGAGAACTAAAAATAGATATTTCATAGTTAAGTTTTTAAAATCCGAAAAGTCCGCCACCGGTTTTTGAGCGTGTTTTCTTTCCTGTAAGCATGCCAAAAATACCGCGAACAATTTCTTTACCAATCTGGCGTGTTATTGTTGCACCCATTACCTGCTCAACAAGGCTCTTTTCGCCCGGTTTAGGCTTGCTTTCTTGCTCGGCCTGTTTCTGAGCTTCAGCTTCCTGCTTTTCTTGCTCTGCTGCTGCAGTTTGCTCATTAATGCGTTTAGTTAACATATCGTAAGCACTTTCAGGATCGACAGGATCTTTATATTTAGTATACTTTGGACTGGCATGAATAAGCTGATCGAAATCTGCCGCAGTAAGTGGCCCCATTACAGCCCTTGGTGGGGTGAGCATGGTCGCAGATACCTCCGTTGGTATACCTTTTTCATTTAATACGGTAACCAAAGCCTGACCTGTTCCCAGCGAGGTTAATATTTTATCGATTTCGTAGAAATCTGATTTTGGATACGTATTAACTGTTTTTTTTAAAGCATCTACATCATTAGGCGTAAATGCCCTTAATGCATGTTGTACGCGGTTACCCAATTGCCCTAAAACACTTTCAGGCACATCGGTAGGTGCTTGGGTACAGAAGAAAACGCCAATTCCCTTTGAACGGATTAACCTGATAATGGTTTCAATCTGCTCTAAAAATGCTTTCGAAGAATTTTTGAACAATAAATGTGCTTCATCAAAAAAGAAGATCAGTTTTGGTTTGTCTAAATCGCCAACTTCGGGCATGGTATTAAATAACTCAGCCAGTAAGCTTAACAAAAAGGTAGAATATAATACGGGCTGATTTTGAACATCGGCAATATTTAACAAACTGATGGTTCCTTTGCCATCAACACGCTCGAAAAGATCTTCTATGTCAAAAGATTTTTCGCCAAACATACCCGCTAATCCCTGCTGCTCTATAGCGACAATTTTTCTTAATATTGTACCAGAAGTAGCGGTAGAAATGGTACCATAACTGCTTTTTATTTCGGCAGCTCCGGCACCTTCTGATAAATAAGAAACGAGTTTTTTTAAATCATTTAAGTCGATAATCGGCATTTTGTTATCATCGGCATATTTGAATATTACCGCCATGACACCTGACTGGGTATCATTTAAATCTAATACTTTAGATAAAAGCGTTGGGCCGAATTCTAATACCGTTGCCCGCATCTGAGAACCCATTTTACCCGAAAGGGAGTAAATTTCGATGGGAAAGCCAGATGGAGAAAAAGGTTTGTTGAGCTGTTGTGCTCTTTCTTCTATTTTTGGATTAACAGAGCCTGGCTGGTTTAAGCCTGATAAATCACCTTTAACATCTAACATAAAAACAGGAACGCCGGCATCTGACAGTTGCTCTGCCAATAATTGCAGGGTACGTGTTTTACCTGTTCCGGTTGCTCCAGCAATTAAACCATGTCTATTCATCATTTTTAACGACAAATTAACCTCAGCTTCGCTGTAAACCTGACCGTCTAAAATTCCGGCGCCTAAATAAATGTACGAGCCCGTAGGTGCATAGGATGCTTTTATTTTTTCGATGAATTTTGAAGAAAGATCGCTCATTTTTTTAAATTAGATTGCCAATTTAAGAAAGATATCTTAAAAAGATTGTGTTTTTGTTTCCACTTTTAATGCAAAATACTGCACAAACGGTTGTTTAATGCTGTTGGTTAAGTTGCTTGTAATAATTTAGCTCGTTCTGAAGTGCGGTTATTTCTTCCTGCATATTTTGCAATTGAGTAAGCAGATGTGAAACGGCATGAATGCCCTCTAAGTTGATTTCCAGATCGTGTGCTAGGCGAAGATACTGCTCCAATTTGGTCAATTCATCAACTGGCAAAAAGAGCGATTGCTTTTTAACCGTGGTGTGGATCAGGCCAAAATCTTCAAGCGATTGGATAAAGTTGATCTCTACGTGGTGATAAGCACAGATGTCTTCTACAGGTATTAGATTGGTTCCCATAATGGTTAGAATTTGGAAAGTTTTTCGAATAGTTCTTTTTGTTCGACATTTAGATCGGTGGGTAATTTTACCTGCCACTTGATATATAAATCGCCAAACTGATTTTCTTTTTTATAAAGAGGAAACCCTTTTCCTTTTAAACGTAAAGTAGCATCGGGCTGTGTTCCCTCTGGTACTTTAAGTTTGACTTTGCCGTTTAAGGTTTCTACAATTTTTTCGCCACCTAAAATGGCGGTATACAGGTCTATTTCTTCCTGGATGTAGATATCGTTTCCTTTTCGTTTAAATTTAGGATGATCTGTAATGTTAAATTTAATGTATAAATCTCCCGGAGGGCCATTGTTAACACCTGGTGCGCCATAACCTGGTAGTTTAATTTTCTGGCCATTTTCTACACCCGCCGGAATGGTAATGCGTACTTGTTTGCCGTTTACGGTTAAGGTTTGTTTGTGTGTTGTATAAGCATCGATTAGATTTAATTCCAAATCGGCATTGTAATCCTGGCCTTTAAAAGGGGAATTTCTACTGCTTCTGCCCCCGCCGCCGCCAAACATCGACGAAAAGAAATCAGAAAAATCTTCGCCTCCAAAGCCTCCTGAATAGCTATTGCTGCCATATCCTCCACTTTGCGACTGGTATTGCCTTTGCTGTTGTTGCTGCGCATCTAACTGATCGGCATGTTGCCAGTCTTTACCATACTTGTCATATTTCTTACGCTTTTCCGGATCACTTAAAACTTCGTTTGCCTCGTTAATTTGCTGAAATTTTTTATTGGCTTCCTCATTGTTGGGGTTAAGATCGGGATGGTGCTTTCGGGCTAATTTTCTATAAGCTTTTTTAATATCCTCAGTTGTTGCATCTTTTTTTAAATCGAGGATTTTATAATAGTCTATGTAGTCCATAATGGCTTAACAAATAAGTAAAAGTAATGTTCAATTTAATTGTATAAATGTAGGTTTTATAATGGTGTATTTCAATGGGGATTGTCTTAGCCAATAGTAGGTAGTTTGTTTATAGTTTGAGATACCTTATAATTAAGTTAAGGTTTTGTTCCCACAGATTACGCTGATCTCTGCCGAGTATATCCCATCAACAGTTTGCACCTTCTATCCCAGGTTAAATAGCCCTGATGGCAGCGAAATCCCTTTTGGTTAAGGATGGATTATTAATCGGCGCGGATATCCAAAAGGATTGCAGCGGACAGCAGGATGGAACCCGACCTAATGTTGCTGTCATTGCGCTCCAAATCATCAAAATATTAATCATATATGTGCAGTTATGTGTTACCATCTGACTGATTAATAAACTTATCGTTTCAGATAGGAATACCTGTCAGCACGCAAAGGAAAGGCTGTTAAACAAAAAAAGCGCCCCATATAGAGGCACTTTAATCGATAAAGGTAGAGAGAGATTTATTTTTTGTTTTTTACGTATTTTTCTAACCATTGGTCTTGCTCCCAAAGCATATGAAGTAAGTTTTCTTTGCCGCGGTAGCTGTGTGCTTCATAAGGTAAAAATACAAAACGGGTAGTACCACCAGCACCTTTAATCGCATTGAACAAACGTTCGCTGTTAATAGGGAAAGTACCTGGGTTATCGTCAGAGTCACCGTGGATTAACAATATAGGCGTTTTAATTTTATCTGCATAACTGAATGGGCTCATTTCGTAATACAGCTGAGGTACCTGCCAATAGGTACGCTCTTCGTTTTGGAAACCAAAGGGCGTAAGTGTACGGTTATAAGCTCCGCTTCGGGCAATACCTGCAGCAAAAAGATTAGTATGAGCCAATAAGTTTGCTGTCATAAATGCGCCATAACTATGTCCTCCAACGGCCATACGTTTTTTGTCGCCAACGCCTAAATCGGCCAGTTTATTAATCGCAGCTTCGGCATTGAGCTGTAATTGATCTACAAAGGTATCGTTAGGTTTTTTACCATCTTTAGCAACAATCGGCATTTCTGCGTTATCTAGCACCGCATAACCACGGGTTACCCAGAAAATGGGAGAGGCCCAGCTAATTGTAGTAAATTTGTCTTTCGATCCACGGATCTGTGCTGCATCTGCTGCAGAGTTAAACTCGCGTGGATAAGCCCAAATTAATGAAGGTAATGGACCATCTTTGTCTTTGTTGTAACCTTTGGGTAAATACAGATCGCCTGTTAAATCTACACCATCGGCACGTTTGTAAGAAATTTTCTGTTTGGTAATGCCTTCTAAAGATGGATATGGATTAGTGAAATTAGTAATTGGTTGATCGGCGACGCGAAGCATCAGGTTTTTAATAAAGTAGTTAGGTACTAATTTTTGACTCTCTTTACGGGTGAGCAAAACCAGTTTATCAGGATTAATTACATCGCTTACATATTCGAAGGTTCCTTCGGCGCTGCGCCAGATAATCTCATTCTTTTTAGTGGTTAAATCGAATTTGGCTAAGAAAGGTAAGTCTCCTTTTGCTGAAGAACCTACTATATTGTTCATTAACAGTTTAGTGCCATTGTCAACCGTTTTAATTACCTGTCGGCCATATTTATTTTTCGTAGTAACCGGCGAGCCTGGGTTGCCATAAGCATCTGTTTGGTTACGGCTGTACAATTCTTCTACTTCGCCTGTTGTAGGGTTATAACGGCTCACTTTATTGGTTTGTTTGCTACGTAAACCTTCCATAATCAGGGCAAGATTGGCATCACCCCATTGTACGCCGCGGTAACGGGTCTGTGTTTTAAATAATTCTTTTTCTGCTCCGCTAAAAGGTGCACTTAGCGCATAAACTGCATCATGAAAGGGAACATCTTTTTTAATTAAACCACTATCCAGTGGTTTGCTCCAAACCAGTGTAGCAGGTTCATCATCCCTCCAATCGAAACCACGCGGTACGTTTTGCGTATTGTCGTAACCAGATGGAGTACCCTCTGATGAAGGCAGTTCGGCAATAACTTTAACAGTTTTACCAGTTAAATCAGTAATGGTTATTGTTGATGGAAAACCGTTTGCAGTAACCAAATAAGAAAAGGGTTTGCGTATGGTTTCGATCAACATGTAATTTTTATCAGGCGATAAACTTGTCGAACCATAAATAGCTGGTTTTCCAATAGCCGTTTCTACACCTGCTGTATTTTTTACCAATTGTGAGGTTGCGAAAAACTCGAACAATTGTTCGTCAAAAGGTGATTTAATTAAATCCTGAAAAGTGGCGCTTGGTGCAGCTTTTCCTAAGTTTTGTTGAATGGTTGGCCCTTTTGGCATTAATGGTTTCGTAGGTGCAGCACTTGCTGGTTTAGTTACTGTCCGATAGATAATGGTATTATCATTTAACCAGGTAAGGCCACTACCTAAAACCACATTTAAAAAAGCCTTGTTGGTTTTGACTGCTTTTTTTGTAGCCAGATCAATAATATAAAGATCTACTCCTTTTTGGGTGGTGTGGGTAAAGGCAATTTTATTTTCTGATGGGTTCCAGGTAATGTTGCTAGCGTATAATGGAGTTGGCAATCCTGAAACCTGAAACGTTTGGTTGGATTTGATGTTTTTTAAGCTAAAATTGTTGATGTAGGTTTGCCTGCTGGGTGAGTAATTATTTGGGTTTAACCTTAAACCTGCAATTCTGTATTCGGGCAAGGCCAGTTCTTCGACTGAGGGATAGGAGTTGCGCTCGCTAAACAAGATCCATTCTGCTTTGCCATCAATACTTACGCCAGGAGTTGGTTTGGCAAGTAATAAATCGGCAATTTCTTTTGGGGGTGTTTGGTAGCTTACTGCATCTTGTGCGGCCGAATTAAGCGAAGCGCAAGCGCCCGCTATCAATAAATAGAGGTGTAGTTTTTTTATCATTTCCAGTTTTTTGTTCGAAATAAGGAATAATCAAATATTGCAAAATTTAACTTATTATCGCGTAACTTCTTATTTACATCATGAAGTGGATGCTTTCTGCTGTCATTCTGAATATGATGAAGAATTTTTAACCGCAAAACAGACCCCTGGGAATATAGCGATAAAGGTCCTTCGCTTCGCCTGCCGTTGACGGGTCTAGTAAAGAGGTCGTCATTGCTTCGTCGGCTGAAAAAGCCTTCTCGCAATGACGATACCTGGAGGCGATTTATCTTCATTAATATCTCCTGTCATTTATATTGATCTTTATACAATAAACTGCCCTCAGAATGACATATCTATAAATTTGTGCAGCTATGGCAACAGAAAAACGCTTATAGTCAACGGTATTAAGGATACAAGCTACTTGTGTGGGCTACAGCGTTGATAATCATTTCTTTTAAAACTCCGATATGGATATCGCTCATTTTTTTAAAGTAGATACAGGCTTTAGCTGTTTTATGTTTACCGAATCTGGAAAGCAATTCTTCACGGTTTTTAAATTGAGAAGACAGATATAAAACGATGGCATCTTTTCTTGGAGAAAATCCTACCAATGGTGCATCACCTTCCCGGCCGCTTTTATATTTGTAATGGTAACTTCCAAAACCGACAATGGCATTTCCCCACATTTTAGCTTTAAAATCTGTGGTTAAACTTAGAATATCTGATAGATTAAAGCAATCGGCTCTTTTATTTTCGTCGGGAATGGTATTTAAAAAGTCTGGAACGCTCAAATCGTTTTCTGTAGTTTTATTCTGTGCCATATCTTTTTTATGATGAATATAAGGGTTTAGTTAAATAATTTCAATTTCTGTGCTGATTGTATTTAAAGTAATACATTATTTCTTAAAAAAAACCAGATTAAAAATCATTCATTTTGAGCTTATTTCACAGTAATTAGCTAATGCAGTTTGACATATGTCAAAAAATCAACACCTTTTATACAACCTTATACACTTATTCTTACATTTGAATTGTCAATCGTCCCCGATAGCTGATTTAATTATTTTTTTCATTTTTTAAAAATTAATTATCTCAATGACAACACAACAACTAAAACAAGGAGAAATTCTTGAGCGCTTAGTGCGCAGAGATCGTATGGGCATCAGCGAGCTTTCCAGGAAGCTTAATGTAAGCCGCAGAACAATTTACAACTGGTTTGGTCAAGACAGAATTGGGCATGAAGTAATTTGGCAGGTAGGCAAGTTATTAGGTCAGGATCTTTCTTCATCATTTCCAGAAGCTTTTCCCAAGTACAACTCCGAATCCATCAATCAAACGGCAGATCCCGGTAAACAAATCGGTTCGGATAATAGTTCTGTGTATTTCTGGATGAATAAATACATTCATCTGTTAGAAAAATACAACGACCTGTTAATTACAGAAGAGCCACAAGAGTTAGATCCAATTAGTAAGGAATTTCCACTTAGAAATAAAAGATCTGATACATTTTTATATCAATAAAACTAAGGTTTTTAACTAATAGAATAAGCTAAGTCATCCCGTTAATTTTTCTTTTTATTTACATCTTAACTCTGCCCACTTCGTTTCCTATCTTCAATATTGTAATATTTTTAGGTATTAGCATCAGCGGCTTTTAATTTCTAATTTGGACTACAGGAATTATAGAAGCATCGTAGAGATGGCCTTTTAGCATAAAAATATGGAAGTATTTTTGACAAATGGGTACACGCAGGCCGTTAATGATAAAAAAATAAGGTTAAAGAATAGTTGAAAACCTGATTATAAAATTTTAGCTACAGCGAAAAAATCAGCTCAAACACGCAAAAGGTAATTTTAAATAACCACTACATCATAAAAATAGCCACCTGTGCGATGGCTATTGGTAAGAAGAATAGTGTCTTCTCTATGGTGTGCCTGCCCTCCGCGGATCTCCCGCTCACAGGACTTTTTTATCTTTCTTTTATGCTTAACAATTTAGGCAATAGTTGGTTTTGATCCGCAAAATAATTTTGCACATCGTGTGGAAAATGTTAATATCTCTAAAAACGGATCAAGAGTAATCTACATCAAGAACTGGCAAAAAACTTATGGAGAAATTAACTGTTGAGACGGGTTTGGTTCGGAGTTGGTTCGGACTTAAGACGGAGTTGTGACAATGTTACTCGAACAAAGCCTGTTTAAACTCCGAGATTTATACATTACAAAATGCCAATAATGGTTTACTTGAATTGAAGTTAAATATTAGGGCGTCATTTGCTGTGGTCAGTTTCTTCTGCCATGCGAATTATAAAAGGCTAGTAGATAACCTGAAAATGAATAAAATGTGTGGCTAAAGAGAAACTTAGATTAGGCTAACTTCTGCTCTATAGCTTAAATATTCATCTTCTTCCTCGGTCATAAGGGTTTTAGCCGCTTGTTTCCATATGAAGTATTATACGCATTTTTTGATTAAAACATTTTAGGGTGTGCGATGTTTGTGATGTGGTTGCTGCCGATGATATAATTACATCGTTTAGTGGCAAATTATCAAACATTAAATCATGGTCGAGTTAAATAAAGAGCTTTTTTGTAACCTGGGCGACCGCTCTGTTGATGGGTATTTTATTTTCGATTATACAGCACAAAATTTTTCATACCTCAATAAATCGATAAGTAAAATTTGGGAACTCGGCGTTGATGAAATTGCGGCTAATCCTCAACTACTTTTAGCGCGGGTACATCCTGAAGATGTTGCACATGTAATGTCCTGTTACAAAGAATGCCTTGAAGAAGGTACGGAGAAAAAATATGAATTCCGTTTAATATTTGCCGATAGAGAAAAATATGTGCGGGCAATTGTGTTTGCCGTTACCGATGGAGAAGTAAAGCATTTAGTAGGTACCGTGGAAGATACCACGATAATGCGCCACAATAAAATTCATATTGAACAAATAAACGCCCGAAAAAATATAACCTTAGAAGTATTGGCGCACGATTTAAAAGAGCCGCTGGCCATGATGAAATTAACTGCTTCGTCTATGAAAAATGGTATTGCTCAAACAGGTGATGAGCAGATGATAAACTCACTAGCTTTTATTCTGGATATGTGTGAGCGTAACCTGCTTTTGGTACGGAGCATGATTAACCGGGAGTTTTTAAAATCATCGGTAATAGAAATTGGCAAGGAGCGGGCCGATTTGGTCTGGGAACTTAGGGATGTTGTTCGTTTTTACAAACGATCGAAACTAGGCAAAATGAAGAATATTAAATTCACAAGTTCCGCCGAACAGATTTACCTGCACCTGGATAGCATGAAATTTATGCAGGTGATCAATAATCTAATCTCAAATTCAATAAAATTTACTGCCGATTATGGGGATATTACCTTACATGCCGAGGAATATGAAAGTACTGTTTTAATTACTGTAGCCGATAATGGGGTTGGAATTCCAGATGAGTTGCAGGCTGGCCTTTTTGATCATTTGCCCGAAACTTTAAGGCCAGGTTTGAAAGGCGAAGAATCGGGAGGATTTGGTATGGGAATAATCAAAGCAATTGTTGAGTTGCACCAGGGAAAAATCTGGTTTAAAAGCAAAATTGGTATCGGAACTACCTTCTATATTGAGCTGCCTAAGTAGCCTTTTTTAATTTTAAAACAGTGTAAGTTATATTTGAGTTATGATTAACATTATTCTTGCGGATGATCACCATATTATCCGAACCTCACTTAAAGCACTTATAGAAAAACACGAAGGCATCAAGGTTGTTGCAGAAGTATCAGACGGTTTAGCGGTTTTGGAACTTTTGGAAAATGGAATAAAAGCTGATATCATTTTATCAGATATTGTAATGCCTGGGCTCGATGGAATAGGTTTAGCCAGCACCATTAAGGAGCGTAGATACGACATAAAAGTGGTTGTTTTGTCTATTTTAGATGATGAAAAGTACGCGTCAAATGCCTTTACATCAGGCGCTTTTGCTTACCTGTCAAAAGATATCGAAGAAGATGAATTGCTGTTTTGCCTAAAGCATGTAATGAAGGGAAAACGGTACCTTTCCTCTAATTTATGTATCTCCATTTTAGAGCGTTTTAATACCCAGTTAAATATGCTTTCGCAAAAAACGAATACTGAAATCAATTTTTCTGAACGCGAAATTAATGTATTAAAACTCATCGCGGATGGGTTGACCAATCAGGAAATAGCGGACAAATTGTACTTAAGCAGGCGGACAGTAGAGAGCCAGAGAGAAGCTTTAATCAGTAAAACCGGTACAAAAAACTCTGCTTCCTTGGTTCGTTTTGCTATGAGAAATGGTTATGTAGCCTAGTATTTTTGATCGTTTTAGGGCAATTTTTTCGTGTTTTAAATAAACCGTAAAAAATCGCGTATTTCTACAAATAACATTGCATGGTGCTGTTTGTTGAATATCTACATCATACCTAAAACGAATCATGGAAACATTAAATTTCAATTGTGACATATACCAATACAGACAACCACTTTTTGATCGTGCATTAGCCTATACACGTGATGAAGACGATGCAGCTGATTTAGTTCAAGACACCTTTATGAAGGCGTTTAGGTTTTCGGCTAAGTTTGAAATGGGAAGTAACGTGCGCGCATGGCTTTTTACAATTCTAAAAAATACCTTTCTTAATCATTATTATAAGGTAAAAAGGAAAAATGAAATGATCCAGCAAGAAGAGGATTTAACTTCCATCCAACTGGTTCCAAGTGCATCATCTAACGCTGGTGCAGCAAAGTTTATGATGGAGGATATCCAAAAATCATTAAATGCCTTGCCAGAAGATTGCCGTTTTTGTTTTTGCCGTTATTTTGAAGGTTATAAATATCATGAAATTGCTGCTGAGCTAGATATCCCATTGGGCACTGTAAAAACCAAAATACATGTAGCAAGAGGACTTCTTAAAAAAATGCTTAAAAATTATAAATCTGGTTTGGCTGCCTAATTTTCTCATCGTTTATTCGGTAAATTCAGGTATAAATACATCATGTGAGCTAATTAACTTAAACTAGATTTGTTGCATATGAGCAACGTGCTAGTTAAGAAAATTTTCATAGTTGATGATGATGAAAATATCCACGACATTATAAATTTAATTTTTGAGGAAGAGCATTACCTGATTAAAGGCGTTTTAAGCGCCGATAATGTGGAAGAAGCAATCGCTGATTTTCTACCAGATATAATTTTATTGGATATCCGTATTGGTAAACATGATGGTAGGGATATCTGCAATAGATTAAAGCACAATCCTAAAACAGCTCATTTGCCCATTATATTGCTTTCGGCTTTAAATATGGATAATTTGGGCTGCTCACCAACTGCCATCATTGAAAAACCTTTTGATATTATGGATCTCCAACAGAAAGTGAAAACATTGCTGGATAAAACTAAGATCATTGAGCATAAAAAAGGGATAGACTAACAGCCTATCCCTATATCTAAACTCAAACATGCGCTCAAACATGAATGAATCTCCAAAATTAAACATTTTAGTTTATTATTAGTTTTAAAAAGTAGTGTAAATAGTTAAAGACTATATGTTATGACGATGTTAAACTACGCTTAGTTTTACTATCTGAAATACTTAGTTTCATTTTTGCGTTTTATTGCGGAGATTTATAAAATGAAATTATCATGATTTTCAAAAACTGTACTCCAGGTTAATCATGATTGCTTCATTACCATTAAAACATATTGATACCGATGAAAATAGCAACTTATAATGTAAACGGAATAAATGGGCGCTTACCTGTGCTGTTACGTTGGCTGGAAGAAACCCAACCTGATGTAGTGTGTTTACAGGAATTAAAGGCTCCGCAAGAAAAATTTCCGGAGCAGGCTATTAAAGATGCTGGTTATAATGCCATTTGGCATGGTCAAAAAAGTTGGAATGGCGTTGCTATATTGGCTCGAAACCTGGAAATAAAAGAACTAAAACGGAATTTGGATGGCGATCCTGAAGATTTGCACAGCCGATACATCGAAGCAATGGTGAATAATGTTATAATTGGTTGTCTTTATCTTCCGAACGGAAATCCGGCACCAGGGCCAAAATTCGAATACAAGTTGCGATGGTTTGAGCGTTTTACGGCCCACGCGGCAAAACTGTTGGAATCTAATTTACCAGTAGTTTTATGTGGTGATTATAACGTAATACCTACAGAGCTTGATGCTTATAAACCAGAACGTTGGGTTGAAGATGCTTTATTCCGTCCTGAAACCCGTTTGGCATTTCAAAATTTAATGGCGCAAGGCTGGACAGATGCGATCAGAAAATTATACCCTACCGAAACGATATATACCTTTTGGGATTATTTTAGGAATGCATATGGTAGAGATGCGGGATTAAGAATTGATCATTTTTTACTAAGTCCTCAGGTGAGTGATCGCTTAAAATCTGCAGGAGTAGATAAACAAGTGAGGGGCTGGGAAAAAACAAGCGATCACGGTCCGGTATGGATTGAACTAAGTGAGGTTTAATATTATTACGGCTTATTTTTTAAATCGGTTACATCTAAAATTGTTCCTATTAATTTTAAGCATTCGCCGTCCTGTTGAGATAGTATTCCATCTGCTTTAATCCATCTAATTTCTCCGTCAGGCCGGCAAATTCTGTGTACCGTGTGGTAACTGGTTTTTTCTCTCGAAACCGTGAGTTCAATTTCATCCTGAACGTGGTCAAGGTCTTCTGGTAGGATTAAGCCTAAAACTTTTTCATAACTTAAAACCTCATCTGGTGGGCAACCTAGGTTTTTCTTAAATGACCGGGTTGAACGGAGGATACCCGTTGCTATGCTTAACTCCCAAAAACCAAGGCCTAGGTGGTCGAACACCACATCCCAATGATCATCACAAATAATGGATAGATCAATATTTTTCTTATTTGTACTCATAAATAAAGGATAACTATTTGAGGAAATTACATAAACAATGTAAAAATATTTTGAGTATTAATAAAAATAAACGTAGTACTCAGGAATTTAAATAAATGGGGAGCAAAAGGTAGGGATGCTTTAGCGTAGTTGCCCGAACAGGCAAAAAATAAGTCAAGCTTTAAAAACTTGACTTATTTGGAAATAATTAATGCTGATCGGTGTTTTTTGACTTTTCTATCAGTTCTTTTTGATCGCTCAAATCTTTATAGTAGAAATAACAACCAAACCCTAAGATGAGGATGATATTACTTATTTTGAAACTATGATCTAGCCAATAGCTAAATGCTGGCACATTACCACTAAAACTCTGTTTAATATTTGGCCAGGAGTTAAGAATGAAAATAATAACAATCATTAACAAAACCTTTAGCAAGGTGCCGATGATGATTTTTTGGTGATTTACTTTTTCCATTATTTAAACGCTCTGAAATCCTGACCGTCGGTAATGTTCAATAAGCTTTCATAAATCAAGCTGATTACATTATCAACATCTTCTTTATGTACCATTTCTACGGTAGTATGCATATAGCGTAACGGCAGTGAAATTAATGCTGATGGTACGCCGCCATTAGAATAGGCAAAGGCATCGGTGTCTGTTCCGGTAGAACGCGAAGATGCCTGACGCTGGAATGGAATATTATTTTTCTCAGCTGTTTTAATTAATAATTTATTTAAATTGGTTTGAACAGCTGGCGCATAAGAAACCACAGGACCTTTACCGGCTGATAAATCGCCTTGAACGTTTTTGTTAATCATTGGCGTAGTAGTATCATGTGTTACATCGGTAATAATGGCCACATTTGGTTTAATGCGCTGGGCAATCATCTCGGCACCGCGCAAACCGATTTCTTCCTGTACGGAGTTTACAATATATAAGCCGAAAGGAAGTTTTTTCTTGTTCTCTTTTAATAAACGTGCTACTTCGGCAATCATAAAGCCGCCCACACGGTTATCTAAGGCACGGCCCACATAATAGCGGTCGTTCAAAACCATAAACTCATCTTCGTAGGTAATTACACAGCCTACGTGGATGCCTAATTTTTCTACTTCTTCTTTTGTTGTACAACCACAGTCTAAAAAGATATTTTTTAATTCTGGTGCCTGTTCTTTTTCGCCATGGCGGGTGTGGATTGCGGGCCAACCGAATACCGCTTTAACCAATCCCTTTTCAGTATGAATATTTACACGTTTTGATGGCGCAATCTGATGATCTGAACCGCCATTGCGGATTACATATATTAAACCATCTGCGGTAATGTAATTTACGTACCAGGAAATTTCATCGGCATGTGCTTCTATAACTACTTTAAAAGCAGCTTTAGGGTTAATTACACCTACAGCGGTACCGTAGTTGTCGATAAAATGTTCGTCGATATATGGTTTTAAATAGTTTAACCAAAGTTTTTGCCCTTCCCATTCGTAACCGGTAGGAGCAGGATTATTGATGTATTCTTCAAGAAACTGTAGCGATTTTTTAGTTACCACAGCAACATGTTTTTTCTTTTCGTCGTCTTTTTTCTTAGCCATTTTAATAGATATGAGATTTGAGTATTTAGATTTGAGACATCATACTCATTTTTAACTTAATAATTCTTTTTCCATTACCACAAAATCGTAACCATCTTTAAAAAAGGTTTTATCGGTTTCGTGGAAGCCAAATTTAAAATAAAATTCCTTAGCATTTACACGTGCGTTGCACCATAGTTTTGTCGCTTTTTGAATTTTACAAAAATCAATGATATAGGCCATTAGTTGTGAGCCATAGCCTGCTTTTTGAGTATCGGGCAGAACGGCAAGTTTACGGAATTGGTAAACATCCCCATCATGAAACAAAGAAACTACCCCAGTTAACTTATGATCCAGGTATAATCCAAAATGGATGCCTTCAAAATCATCCGGAAGCTTTACACTATCAAAAGGTAATTCTGGATACATGGCCTCATGCCTGATCCGCCAGGTTAGAGAAGGGAATATTTGCTCAATTTGAACCATAATTACAATAAAAAGCTAAAGCCTATTCTGCCATCAATGCCAAAATAGGTTTGATATTTATTGATACGCATATTTGGACCCAATGAAAGTTCGAAATTTGTTTTTTTGCCGATACTACGTTGGATGCCCCATTGAGGGGTGATTCCGATTTCAAAATCTATCACATTATATTGATTAATGTTTCCTTCTTTAAGCAAGGGAGAAAAATATGTAGCTACATCGAGACCAAAATAATTAGCCGCGTTATTAATGGTTTTTTTACCTTTTTTTATTCTGTTTTCAAAATTGTAGTATTTCCTGATTCCGGCATACATATTTGGTGAAAGATCAAAATAGGTTTTAGTATCACTTCCACTGTTATAATTGTAATTATATTCTAACAAAAAGGTTCCTGCTACACCCGCACCTACGTAGGCTGTAGTTAGTTTTCCTATCTTTTGTTCTCTTTCATAATGCAACGACAAGAGGTTCAGCCTTATTTTATTTAATGATTTTACTTCGGTTGGCTGTTCTACTTTTGTACTGTCTTGAGCTTTTGCTTTACCAAAAATGGCAAGGCAAATAAGTAAAGCCGAAAATGTTTTGATTGCGTTTTTAGATTTCATGAAATTTTTATTGATTAGTTATTTGTTTTTTCTTCCGTAGAACTGATAAATTAAGATATTAAGTACAATTATTCCCGTCATTCCATAACAGAATAACGCCCATCCGCCTTGGTCCCAAAGCCACAAACCCAAAGCTGAGCCACAGCTGGCACCAATAAAACTAACCGACATAAAAATGGTGTTTAGTCTGTTTCTAGCCTCTGGTATTAAGGTGTAAATTCGGGTCTGGTTGGTTACATGTATGGCTTGCTGACCGATATCTATAAGCACAATGCCAATTACAAATAGGTACAAATGGCTACCAGTAAAATAAAACAAAGCGATACTAACGATTTGTAATATAAAACCAATCATTAAGTTTTTGCGTGGATTGTTACCATCGCTTAACTTTCCAACCAATGGTGCTGCCAGTGCGCCTGCTGCGCCAGCAATTCCAAATAACCCAATCTGCAGGGTTTGGAAATTAAAGGGTGGGTTAGCCAGAAACAATACCATGGTAGTCCAAAATGCACTAATAATGGCGAAAGCCAGAAAGTTAATAATCGAAGTCTCCCTTAAGGCAGGTTGGGTTTTAATGTAACTGAACATCGAACGCATGAGTTCTTTATAGGTGCCTTTAAAAGCAGGATAACTTTGTGGAAAACGTTTGGCCATTAAAAAAATAAGCAGGCCGCAAATTCCTGCCGCAATATAATAAACTGCTCTCCAGCCTAACCAAAAGCCAATACTGCCACTTACTGCCCTCGATGCCAAAATTCCAACCAGCAAACCACTCATAATCATGCCAATATTGGCCCCACGATTTTCATCGGTACTTAAATTAGCCGCTAAAGGCAAAATCAATTGGGGTACAATAGAACAGGTGCCAATTAAAATTGAGGCAACTTCCAGTACAAAAAAAGTATGTGAAACCGCGGCAACCAATAAGGCGAAGATTGCAAGTCCGGTAATGATGAGGATCTGTTTTTTGCGCTCAAACATATCACCCAGCGGCACTAAAAGGAAAAGTCCTAAAGCATAACCGATCTGCGTGAGGTAGGTAATCCGTCCGGCATCGGTTTCGGTGAGGTTGAAATCCTTTGCAATTAAGATTACCAAAGGTTGGCAATAGTAAATATTTGCAACAATCAGGCCTGTGCAAAAAGCCATGAGGAGGATATCGGCGCGTGATAATTTCTGAGTAATCTGCATTTAGTCTTAAGTCGGAAGTCCTCAGTCATGAGTCTCAATAGTCTGGATTGATGGAAACCTTACTATGGACCAATGACTGGGATTATTTTCTACAAAGGTATATTTCCATGTTTCTTTCTTGGATTATTCACCACCTTATTTTCCAACATCTTAAAGGCTTTTATCAACTTTGCGCGGGTTTGGGCTGGTTCAATCACCTCATCAACAAAGCCGCGTTCGGCCGCGCGATATGGGTTGGCAAAGGTATCTGAATATAATTTTTCTTTCTCCAGCCATTTTTCTTCAGGGTGTTCTGCTGAGGTAATTTCTCTTTTAAAAATAATTTCTGCAGCACCTTTAGCACCCATTACAGCAATTTCTGCACTTGGCCAGGCGTAGTTCATATCTGCACCAATATGTTTGCTGTTCATCACATCATAAGCGCCACCATAAGCCTTCCTGGTAATTACAGTAATGCGTGGTACAGTAGCCTCGCTAAAAGCGTATAATAATTTTGCACCATTGGTGATAATGCCATTCCACTCTTGATCTGTACCTGGTAAAAAACCCGGCACATCTTCAAATACCAATAATGGAATATTAAAGCAATCACAAAAGCGGACAAAACGTGCTGCCTTGGTAGAAGAATTGCTATCTAAAACGCCTGCCAAATAAGCGGGTTGATTGGCCACAACACCGATACTTCTTCCTGCAAGGCGGGCAAAGCCTACCACAATATTTTCAGCATACGCTGCATGCACCTCTAAAAAGCTGTCAGCATCGGCCACGACAGAAATTACGTCACGTATATCATAAGGCTGCGAAGCATTTTCTGGCATAAAAGTATTTAATTCTGGTCGGCTTTCATCAGCTGTTTCATAAGGTAAATGATCGGCTATTTCCTCACAGTTTTGCGGCATATAGCTCAATAGTTTTTTTACATGGTTAATAGCCTCAATTTCATTGGCACAGGCAAAATGGGTAACGCCCGATTTTGTAGCATGTGTACTGGCACCTCCTAATTCTTCTGAGGTTACTTCTTCATGCGTTACCGTTTTAACCACATTCGGGCCTGTAACGAACATATAAGAAGTATTTTCTACCATTAAAATAAAATCAGTAATGGCTGGCGAATAAACAGCTCCACCTGCACATGGCCCCATAATGGCCGATAGCTGCGGAATTACGCCTGAAGCCTGTACGTTTTTATAAAAGATATCGGCATAGCCGCCCAGAGAAACAACTCCTTCCTGAATACGGGCACCACCACTATCATTTAAACCGATCAGTGGTGCGCCATTTTTCATGGCCATATCCATAAGCTTGCAAATTTTCTCTGCATGGGTTTCGGAGAGTGAGCCTCCAAAAACGGTGAAATCCTGAGAGAATACATAAGTTAACCTGCCACTAATTGTTCCATAGCCCGTTACTACACCATCGCCAAGATATTTTTCACGTTCCATCCCAAAGTCGGTACTTCGGTGCGTAACCATCATGCCAATTTCTTCAAAGCTCCCTTCATCCATTAAAAAATGAATGCGCTCGCGGGCTGTAAGTTTACCTTTTTTATGCTGACTATCAATTCGGGCCTGCCCACCGCCAAGGTTTGCCTGGTTAATTTTATCTTTAAGTAATGCTATTTTTTTGTCCATTGCAATGCTATGAGATTTTAAAATTAAAAATTACTAGCGGTAATGCAAGATAAGCGAGGTGTTATTTTATCTCAGCCCGACAGGCGATGTTGAGTAAAGCAGATGGCGGTTAGCGTCGCGATCGTCATGCTGTCCCAAATATTCGGGATCAGCATCTTTCTGCCCATTAAGACCCTGAAATAAATTCAGGGTGACGATAAAATGTAAGAATATCTAAAGATTATACAGATTAGGTCCCGCTTTTTGGTGCGAGTCCCGGTGAAGGATCGGAAGCTCTTCCCGCCAATCGGGTTTATTTAACTTAGACCGGTGCTTGGAAAACAAACCGCTGTTAACTAAACCCGACAGCAGCGGTTCCGATTCTTCATCGGAATTAGCGAATGGCGGGGCTACAGCAGCTATGAAATACTAACCTTTCATTTCCAAATAAAAAATAATAATATTTAATAGGAAACGGTTGGTTCTGGGCTTTTGGCAGGTCAGGCCCCGCTTTTTGGTGCGAGTTCCGATGAAGAATCGGAAGCTCTTCCCGACAATCGGGTTTATTTCACTAAGGCTAGTGCAAGAAACCCAAGCCTTTCATCCGTTTACAGGTAAAAATTGTGCTATTTGGAACAGGTTTTTGTTAACTAAGCCAAACTGAGGCAATATCATTTTTGGCCCCGGTTACTTTAATTTTATAATGGAACCAAGGTGTTTTCAAAATCTTTGAACAGTAAGCTTTTTATGTCGAATGCAATCGCCTATCTGTTATATTACATTTTTTTTACAGCTTAAAGCATTGAAAAACCAATTATCCGTTTATTTTTGTAACCGTTAGTATTAAAACAACATTAGGATTTTAGATGTTTTTAAGAAAATACAAGTATTTAATCGTTGCCTCATTCATGTTTATCTTCATGGCGAAGATGGGTATATCTGGTGCGCCGGTATTTTGTACGAGTATTGACAAGGAAATCATGAACGCTGTAATCATGCAAATCGAGTTAGAGCATGAGGGCGGAAAAGATACCGCCAAAGACACTGCAAAATTTACCGATTTCAAACTCGTTGAACTTAATCATCCTATCTTTTCTTACGAATTCTCTTCAAGTCACTTCTTTCTGAAGAGCAGTTTTATCGAACATTTCAAAAGATATGTAGATCCATATCACCCTACGGTGCCAACACCGCCACCTAACTTTATCTAGTCTTTTTTATTGGGGTAACCTTATTATGTGCAATCAGTGATTTGAGCAGGTATGTTGTGTTTATATATTTATACGATATGCTGTTCCTTGGTCGCTTTTAAGATTCCCCCGCGATTTATTCGTTAAAATTTACTAGATAATTATATCGTTATGCAAAAGTTTAACCCGGCCTTTTCAGGTTCGGACGTGAAGAAATATATTCTTAAAAAGAATTTAAAGAAAGATTTACCTGCAAGTATTGTAGTGTTTTTGGTGGCTTTGCCATTGTGTTTAGGTATTGCACTAGCCTCAGGTGCACCACTATTTGCTGGTTTAATCACTGGTATTATTGGAGGGGTAGTGGTTGCCTCTTTCAGTGGATCGCAATTGAGTGTTAGTGGCCCTGCAGCGGGTTTAACCGTTATTGTTTTGGGTGCCATAACCTCTTTGGGGAGTTATCAAACCTTTTTACTTGCAGTTGTACTGGCTGGTGTTTTACAAATGATTTTAGGCCTGGTTAAAGCTGGAACCATTGGTAATTACTTCCCTTCGAGTGTAATTGAAGGGATGCTTGCAGCAATCGGACTGATTTTGATTTTAAAACAGTTGCCACATGCGTTGGGTGTTGATACCGATTTTAGTGGCGACGAAGGATTCTTTCAGCAAGATCACGAAAACACTTTTTCTGCGATTACAGCAGCGGTAAGCCATTTTAGTTTGGCTGCGGTGGTTATCAGTTTATTATCGATAGCTATTCTGATTATTTGGCCTAAATTTCCAAAATTAGCGGTTGTACCTGCACCATTATTGGTGGTAACACTTGGGGTTCTTGGAACTATACTTTTTGCTGGTACAGATCATCCACTACGTGCTGATCAGATGGTGAAAATTCCGGTAGTAAGTGGTTTTGGCGAATTTTTAGGCCTGTTTACCATGCCCGATTTTTCTCAGTTGGCTAATAAAAATGTTTATATTACAGCTGCAACTATTGCTGTTGTAGCAAGTTTAGAAACGCTATTAAGCATAGAAGCAGTAGATAAAATAGATCCGATTAAACGTGTATCGCCAACAAATAGAGAATTAATCGCCCAGGGTTTAGGCAACATCACCAGTGGTATGGTTGGTGGCTTACCTATGACGTCGGTAATTGTTCGTAGTTCGGCAAATGTTAATGCTGGTGCCAGGACCAAAATGTCAGCTATTTTTCATGGTTGTTGGTTATTACTTTCACTTTTGTTTATTCCAGGAGTAATTAACATGATTCCGTTATCGTGTTTGGCTGCGATCCTTCTGGTAACAGGATATAAACTAACCCGTGTTAGTTTATTTAAACACATGTACCATAAAGGATGGGACCAGTTTGTACCATTTGTAGTTACGGTGCTTGCAGTTTTATTTACCGATCTGCTAAAAGGTGTGGCTGTTGGTATGTTGGTTTCTATTTTCTATTTACTCCGTACCAATATGCGTAACCCGTTCTTTTACAGAATTACAAATGAAGGCGATAAAAAGCATATCAGGATTAAACTGGCAGAAGAGGTTTCTTTTTTGAACAAAGCAGCAATACAAGTAGTTTTAACGAATATTCCTAAAGAAACAGATGTAATTATTGATGGTTCGAATGCCAGGTATATCGATCCTGATGTATTGGAAACGATTTATAATTACAAACATAATGCCTACACCAAGGGTATTATCGTCACATTGGAGAATATCCAAAAACATTATACAGTACCAAAATTAAATATAACAGTAGAAGAAGATATTAATAAGTCATAATTATGTGCGCAAAAACAATAGATACGAAGGATATAACATACGATAGCCTGTTACAAGGTAATAAGGACTGGGTTAAAGATACAATTGACAGTGATCCTGCCTTTTTTGATAAACTGTCTGAAGGCCAGAGCCCACCGGTATTGTGGATTGGTTGCTCTGATAGCCGTGTGCCTGCAAACCAGATTACCAACACCAGACCTGGAGATATTTTTGTACATAGAAACATCGCCAATGTGGTGGTGCATACTGATATGAATTTACTTTCAGTATTAGATTATTCCATTAATGTATTAAAGGTAAAACATGTTATTGTTTGTGGCCATTATGGCTGCGGTGGTGTGAAAGCTGCATTAGGCAATAAACAGGTTGGAATTATTGATAACTGGTTGAGAAATATCCGCGATGTATACCGTACGCACGAACGTGAAATGGCGACAATCAAAGATCCTGATCAGCGTTTTGACCGCTTAGTTGAATTAAATGCCATTGAAGGCGCTGCCAATGTAACCAATACATCAATTGTACAAAGCGCCTGGGCCAATGGCCAGGAGTTAGCGGTACATGCCTGGGTTTATAGTTTAAAAACAGGAATCATCAAAGACTTAAAAGTAACCTGTACTTGTCTTGATGATGTTGCCCCTGCGTTTAAAGTAGGATAAAGCACCATAATAAGTGCTATTTTTTAGTTGTTAGGAAAAGCTCCCGATTTTACATCGGGGGCTTTTATTTTTCGGTGGTATTGGGCATATTTCCTGCTTCCCCCTTATTGCCTTTTTCTGCATCTGTTCTTGCTTCTTCCGAACCAAAATCGCCCATTCCGAAATCTCTGCCGAGGTTACCCGCTTCAGTTTCAACACTATTTTTCTTTTCGTTATCGTTGCTCCGATGGCGCGGCACCTGCTGATCGGGCATGTTAGTTTTATCGGCGCCGTTATCAGCATTTTTATTGCCCAGATTTTTGTTGTTATCTTTTGTGTTTTCCATGATCTTCTAAAGCTATTTATATAAAACAGCATAAAAGAAGATTGGTTTTACATCTTTAAACAAGTGTTGTATAAATCGAGTTGGTCAGGGGAAATCGACCAACCGATCTGTTTTATTTAGTTTTCGCTTCTTCGGTACTTAATAAAGTTTCCAATTCTTTCACCTTTTCCGGATATTTTAGTGCAAGGTTGTTCTTTTCGCCCAAATCATCATTTAGGTTATACAATTGCGCCGTAGGCAGATTTCCACTATCGGTATGGGTAAGCTTATAAAAAGCTTCTCCTTTTGATGGTCTGATATATTTCCAGTTATCTTTAACAATTGCCAGTTGATTACTCTGTTCAACGAAGAAATCACGACCTTTTTTGTCTTTTCCGGTAAAAGCATCCCACACATTTTTACTGTCAATTGCGTTTTTGCTTTCTACATTGAAAAAGCTGGCAAAGGAGGCTAAGAAATCAATCTGTGAAACTAAGGCTCCAGAAACGCCCGGTTTGATTTTTGCCGGCCACGAAATAATAAAAGGTTCACGTGTACCACCTTCTAAAATGCTGTATTTGCCTCCGCGTAAACTACCTGCAGGTGTGTGGCCGTTTAATTTTTCGAAACCCTGATCTTCATAGCCGTCCATAATTACAGGACCGTTGTCGCTACTGAAAATGATCATCGTATTTTTATCAATACCCAGGTATTTTAGTTGTTTTGTTATTTCGCCAACCGCCCAATCGAGTTGTAAAATTACATCACCACGATTACCCAATTCACTTTTCCCTTTAAACATGGTGGAAGATAAACGTGGTACATGCGGTTCGGTTAAGGCATAATACAGGAAAAATGGCTCTTGTTTATGATCTTCGATAAAGCTCTTCGCTTTGGTTAAAAAGGTAAATGGAATTTCCTCATCAGTCCAGCGGGCAAGTTTGCCTCCCTGCATATAACCAATGCGGCCAATGCCATTTACAATAGTCTGGTTGTGCCCATGATTAACTTCAGCAGGCATTTTTAACAGTTCCGGATGGTCTTTTCCTGTTGGATCAGTACCAACCGGACTTTTATAATCCACTGTAATCGGATCTTTAGGATCTAAACCTACAACGAATTGATTTTCCATAAAAACTGTTGGCACCCTATCGGCAGTAGCCGGGAAAATAAAGGAATAATCAAAACCAACTTCTTTTGGCCCAGGCTTTACTTCTTTGTTCCAGTCTTTTTCTACTGCATTGCCCAAACCTAAGTGCCATTTGCCAACAAGGCCTGTTTTATAACCAGCTTGCTGAAAAATTGATGGTAAGGAACTATTATCAGTTGGGATAATCAATGCCGCATCGCCTGGCAAAACACCTGTTCCTTTTTTACGCCATGCATATCTTCCCGTCATTAAAGAATAGCGCGAAGGCGTACAGGTAGATGCGGTTGCGTGACCATTGGTAAACCGCAGCCCTTGTTTTGCCAATGCATCAATATTTGGGGTTTTTATTTTCGTTGCGCCGTAACAGCTGAGGTCGCCATAACCCAAATCGTCTGCATAGATGATAATTACATTGGGTTTCTTTTGTGCTGTGGCGTAAAAGTTAAAGCTGGCGAGGCCAATAATGAGGAGTAATAAAAATTTGTGGTTCATGGTTAGAAAGGGCATTCGGTTAGGCATAAAAAAGGCCAAACAATGATGCTTGGCCTTATGTTTAATATTAATCTTCCGCTAAGAATGGGTAACGGTAATCAGTTGGCGATTCGAAAACCTCTTTAATGGTACGAGGAGAAACCCAACGCAATAAATTGATCATCGAGCCTGCTTTATCATTTGTACCAGAGCCTCTTGCGCCGCCAAACGGCTGTTGACCTACAACAGCGCCTGTACACTTATCATTGATGTAAAAGTTGCCGGCCGAATTGCGTAGCGCATGACTTGCTTTTTCAATTGCATACCTATCTTGTGCTATTAAAGCACCAGTTAAGGCATAAGGCGAGGTAGTATCGATTACTTCTAAAATCTGGTCGAAGTCTTTATCTGCATAAACATATACACTTAAAACAGGGCCGAACAACTCTTCGCACATGGTTGTATATTTCGGATCATCAACCACTAAAACAGTTGGTTCAATGAAATAACCTTTACGCTTATCGTAGTTACCACCAGCGATAATTTCTACACCTTTATCTTTTTTAGCCTGATCGATATATTTTGCTAATTTATCAAAAGAACGCTCATCGATAACGGCATTAATAAAGTTGCCAAAATCTTCTGTTCCGCCCATTTTAAAGCTGGCAAGATCAGTTAACATCTGCTCTTTAATTTCTGGCCAAAGGCTTTCTGCAATATAAACACGACTAGCAGCTGAACATTTTTGTCCCTGGTATTCGAAAGCACCACGAACAATTGCCGTACTTGCTGCTTTTGTTTGTGCAGATGGATGAACCAGGATAAAATCCTTACCGCCGGTTTCGCCAACAATACGTGGATACGATTTGTATTTGTGGATGTTTGTTCCAATTGTTTTCCAGATTTCCTGAAAAACTTTTGTTGAGCCCGTAAAGTGGATGCCTGCAAAATCAGGATGGTTAAAAATCACTTCACCCGTTTCAGGGCCATCAGCATATACTAAATTAATAACGCCATCGGGTACACCTGCTTCACGGAAAATTTCCATTAAAAGGTTAGCAGCGTAAACTTGAGTATCAGCGGGTTTCCAAACCACAACATTACCCATCATTGCTGCCGATGCTGGTAAATTAGCAGCAATTGCCGTAAAGTTGAAAGGAGTAAGGGCGAAAACAAAGCCTTCTAATGGGCGTTGTTCAACACGGTTCCAGCTTCCACGAGGAGAAACAGGAGGTTGTTGTTTGTAAATATCTACCATGTAGCTTACGTTAAAACGTAAGAAATCGATAAGCTCACATGCAGCATCAATTTCAGCCTGGTAAGCATTTTTGCTTTGGCCTAACATGGTTGCGGCATTTAATTTATAGCGATATTTACCTGCAATTAGGTCAGCAGCTTTTAAGAAAATTGCAGCACGGTGTTCCCAAGCCAGGTTTTCCCAATCTTCTTTTGCCGCTAAAGCAGCATCAATAGCTTGTGTAATATGAGTTTTGTCGCCAATGCTGAATTGAGCTAAAATATGTTGGTGATCGTGCGGTGGAACAACTTTCCCCTTTTTTTGGGTATGAACTTGTTTGCCGCCAATATACATCGGAATGTCTTGTTGGTGTGAGCGGGCCTCTGCAAGTGCTTCTTTTAAAAGTGCACGTTCTTTACTGCCTGGGCCATAATTTAATATAGGTTCGTTTACCGGAGTGGGTACGTTAAAAAATCCTTTAAGCATATTTTATTTTTTATGATTTGGACAAAGATAACGCTTTTTGGGGTAGGCAATTCTATTATTCTGTAAAGAAAATAAAGCAAACGTTTGACTGGAATAGTCAGAGACAGAAGTCTGGAGGCTGAAGCAGATGAGCAGGTAATTTTAAAGAAGTTGTGGTTAAAATGTGGGTATTGGATAAGAAGAGATGACAACTTTACTTAAATGGCGGCAAGAAAGTTGGCAACACTGGTTACAAAAGAAGCTTTTGCTTCATCATGTCTAAAAAATCTTTACGATAAGTTTCTCCTATCAATATTTCTGCAGAAATACCTTTTAAAATAATTCTGTTTCCATCAATGGAGGTGATTTTATTAAGTGCCACTATAAACGATTTCTGCACACGTACAAATTGCGCTTTGGGCAATCTTTCCTCCACATCTTTCATGCTTAGCAGCGCAAGCGTTCTAATCCCATTATGGTGGAAAGCAATATAATTTTTCATGCCTTCAACAAAATCAATTTCGGCAATATTAATTTTCAGCATCTTACCTTTAGCCTCTGTTTTAACCATAAAATAATCATCATCCTGCTGGTTCAATGGGGTCTGAATTTTTTTAGTGTTAATGATCTTTTGAGCCTTATTTATTGCTTGTAAAAAACGGGGCAGGGGGATAGGTTTAACTAAATAATCAACCACATCAAGATCAAAACCGGCAGTGGCAAACTCTTTATAGGCAGTAGTAAGTATCACCTGTGCGTCTTTGTTGTTCATCGTTTGGATGAAATCAATGCCCGATATCTCTGGCATATGAATATCTAAAAAAATGAGATCTACCGGGTTGCTGCTTAAAAAACTTAGGGCATCAATCGGATTGGTAAATGTTGCAGCGATCCGTATTGCAGCAACAGATTTTAGGTAATGTTGTTTAGTTTTATACTTCTTTACGTAGTCAATCCAATCGGCGGTATCGGCAGGTATTTCTACATCGGGTTTAATCCCTAAATCGGTTCCATCATTGGAAGCGCGCATTAATCGGGCTGCAGGGTAAATTAAATTGAAGAAATTACAGGGCATTTGGGTTGTTACACTCTCTACATAATTAACCGATCCGGAACTATTTGTGCCAAATAGTTTCACCTTTTTGCTCTGTTTGGCCTGTAAAATAAATAATTCGGAGGCACTTGCCGATCCATCGTTCATTAAGACAGAAACACGGGATGGTTTTTTAAATATCTTATCGTATTTAATGGTGTCAGCCGGGTAAGCTAAATATAGTTCACCGCGATGTGCTTTTAATTTGCTTATGATTTTTTTGAAATATTCCTGTAAATCTTCCGGAAGATCAGGCAATGGTTTTTCATAGCCATCTTTAATATTATCATCAGTAGCTAAAATTTGGCCTTTTTCCGAAAAAATAGGATTAGTGTATAGATAAGGCAATATTTTTTCAAATGCGCCAACAGCACCACCTCGGTTATTCCTTAAATCGATGATAAAATGCTCAGTGTTTTCTAGTATCGAGGCATTTTTAATCATCAAACTATCTGTTTCATTTTTATAATCGAGATAAAAACTAGGGATTGTTATCAAAGCGGTTTTATCATCTAGCTTTTTAAATTTGGGGTTGAGTGAACTGTATGATGTATTTTTTGGTAAATCATTTTTGTAAAATTTTCCAATCTCTTTGAGATCCATCGTATCTTTGTTTAGCGAAACCCTGGCAGGGTAAGGTGAATGATCTCTGGCCAGAAAAGAGGTGAATGTATAAATGCCTTTTGTCTTTTTAGCTCTAAATTTAACCTGTTGTACCGCCCACATCGCAGTATTGTACTTAATCATAAAACCTATAAACTCATTGTGGTTTAAACTATCTCTAACAATACCAAGTTTTGTCGTATTGGATACGTTAGTCCATATTCCCTCAATACTATCTGTTTGACCTTTATGCATCGCGAGGTGGCTTTTTAGTTTTTCTTCATTCCAAATCGTTTTTTCTTCTTTTGAAAAAAAATCCCGGATTTCGTCCTTCGGGCTACTTTCGTTAAAGGATATGTTCATATGCCCGTCCTTAAAAAAACCAAGCCATTCTCTACATACAGCTATGCATTTATTACTACCTGTATTGTGTGCGACTTTTTGCAGGCTATCGGTAAGGTATTCAAATCGTTTCTGTGTTTTCTGATTAATTTTATCGGCATAGCCTACATAATTTTTCTTAATATGCTGCACCATAAAAGAAAAGTTATCACCGCAATTGCAGTTCTGGGCTTGTAAATTGTAAAATGGAAATAAAAGCAATAAATAGAAGATAATTTTTTTCATAGTTTTCAATTACAATTATAGTCGATATTTATACTTAAAGGACAAACTATTTTAAAATACATATATGTCTTATCTTCTATGTGGGTTAATGTAAGATCTGATTGTCGCCAGTTGGATTTGATATCGACAATTTCTGATGTTATTATCTCTTTTTGTCCTTATAAAAAGGCTTTTAGTGTATCTTTTTTTTTGATAGAAATTTAATATCCAATAATTGTTTCATGTTAGGCCGACGTAGGCGGAATCTGAAAAGCCTTAAATGAGTAAGGAATAAAAATTTAAATTAAACGAAATGAAAAACTTAAAATTAGAAAGCTTTGGTATTCAGGAAATGGATGCTAAGGAAATGAAGATGATAGATGGAGGTAACCCTATTGTTCTTGGTGCAATTGGAATTGCAATGGGAGCTGCTGGTATGGCTGCAGGGTATTATATAGGTAAAGCTTGGTATCATTCAACACATTAATAATTAAAATAAATTTATAGAAGATGAAAAAAATTAATAATATTATCACCAATGATAATCTATCAGAGCTGACAAATGATGAATTGACGGCTACTAATGGTGGCTGTAAAGAATGGTTATTGATATTCGGTCTTGCTGGAATTGCCTGCTATGCTGGTTGGCATGATGCTTCAGGCGGTAAGCATGAAAAATAAAATTTTAATTTGCAACCGTTTTATCAAATATTGATAAAACGGTTAGTTTATTTTATATTTAAATATTATCTCAGTATTATTATGGTTTTTTTATTTATACTTTCAGCAATTCTACTACTTGTGCCATCTGTTTCATTAGTTACTGGTAATGCCAGTACTAAAGGGCTATCATTAATCAATATTTTATTGGTAATATTTGGTGTACTATTATTTTCACTTGCAACAGCTGAGCTATTGGGGCGGGCCTTTTTCTATTTTACCCATTAAAAATTTCAGAATCTCCTTCCTTACTAAAACAGTCCTACCAATATTGTCTTCCCTAAGTTTAGGATGACTATTTAAATAATACGTATAGGTAATTTCATATCAACTCTAAGTGTAATTGTGAATCTATAATCAATGCGATGATTATGTTATTATTAATATCTGGTTATTAATGAAGAGTCTGACGTATATATATTTTTTCTATCAAATTTGTCTTAATTTCAAAATTAATTAAGTATTAAAATCAAACTTTAACCATGGAAAAAACAGCCATCAAAAAAAATCAAAAAATGGTAAATATCTTATTTATTGCCATTTTGGTATGTATCTATCTTTTTGATCAGAGAACATATTTTATAAACGGAGTAATACAAGGCGTTAAAGATTTCGGTATTTTATTGCCTTAACAATTTTAATTAAAAATTTAATCTGAAATTGCTATGAAAACAATCTCTAGATCTTTATTTCTGGCTTTTGCGTTATTGGAGTAACTTATTTAGGTGGTTATTTTGTTGGTAAGGCGGTATACTATATTAGCCACCAATAAGCATTAGCAATACTTTTTTATACCTCCAGTATTTACAATTAGAAGAGTACTTGGTCGATAGAAATTATGAGGCCTTAACTCCTGAAATGCACAAGCCTAATATTAAATTTTAATAGATCTGTGTCTTCGTTGCAAATATCCTAAAACAACTCAGCTAATTCAGCGTTTCATCCCTACAATCCGCCTTTTCGTGTATCTTTTTTGTGGCATAAATTAATAATTACAAACTTGGCCTTAAGCAAGCCGATTGATGATTATGCCTTTTATAGAAGACGCCAATTTTGAAGATAATTCTATCATTTTTTTACACCATACCAAGGTACGTACACAAATTATTTATTCTGCCACAATTCTATTCATTCTTGTGGCTTTAGCTGCCTTACCTTTTGTTTATACAACAGTAAGCGTTAAGGGCAATGGTTCTTTGCGGAGTAATATCGAAAGAACTGAACTACTGGCACCTGTGGCAGGGAAAATTACCCTGATTAATTTAACGGATAACAAAAAAATAAAAAAAGGACAACTCCTTTTAAATATTGACCCTACTATACCTGAAACACAAAATGTGATTTTGAATAATCGCTCACGTGAATTAAAAGATTTATTAAATGATGCGCTCCTCGTTTTAAAACTGGTCGACTTAAGCAATGCAGGGCAACCTGCATTGCAAACCGGCCTGTATGCGGCAAGTTGGCAACAATACGCGGAGCAGATTCAAAACGCTTTAAATGCCCGCGAACAGGCCTACAAGATTTATAAAAGATATGAAACACTATATAGTAAGAAGGTTGTTACCGAATCAGAGTATGAGCAATATAAATTTAATTACGATCAGGCGCTTTCTGATTTTAATTTGGTGGCTAAAAAGTACAAAACACAGTGGCAAACAGAATCTAATCAATATAGAAAAGAATTAAAAGATCTCGATGGTCAGAAAATCCAGCTAACCGAGCAGGAGAAATTATATCATTTAAACGCCGGGGTATCTGGTACGGTGCAAAATCTATCAGGTTTACAATTGGGTTCGTTCATTACCGCCAATCAGAAAATTGGCGAGATATCGCCTGATAGTGCTTTGCTGGCCATCTGTTATATTAAACCTGCTGATATCGGTTTAATTAAAGCTGGCCAAACCGTCAGGTTTCAGATCGATGCTTTTAACTATAACCAATGGGGCCTGCTTGCCGGTGTAGTAGCCGACATTTCTGACGATATTATATTGATTAACCAAAGCCCTTATTTTAAAGTGAAGTGTAAATTAGACAAGGATTATTTAAAGTTAAAAAACGGTTATAAAGGGCAGGTAAAAAAGGGGATGACCTTTAATGCACACTTTACTATTGCAGAACGAAACTTGTATCAATTGCTTTACGATAAAGTTGATGATTGGTTAAACCCGTTAAAAGGTGTAGGGTAAAAGGCGTATGGTTTAAGGCGACAGCTTAAAGGCCAAATCCGAAAACTTTCAAATCTCACATCACCAGTCTCAAATCTAATATCTCCCTGCTAATGTCTACACTAATAAAACAACGCGATATTACCGATTGTGGCGCTGCTTGTTTGGCATCTATAGCTGCATTTTATAAATTAAAAATGCCTGTTGCGCGCATCCGCCAATTGGCCAGTACCGATCAAAAAGGAACCAATGTTTTAGGTTTGATAGAAGCGGCCAGCAAACTGGGTTTTGAAGCAAAAGGGGTAAAGGGAAATTTAGATAGCCTTTCTAAAATTCCATTGCCAGCGATTGCGCATGTGGTGGTAAAGAAGCAATAGCAGCATTATGTAGCCATTTATAAAGTAACCGATAAATACATTGAAGTAATGGACCCAGGTGATGGGAAAAAACACCGCAAAACTATTGCTGAATTTACAAGTGAATGGACAGGCGTATTGGTTCTGTTGTTACCTGATGAGGGTTTTAAGCAGGGAAATGAAAAGGTTGATACCAGAAGCCGTTTTTGGAACCTGATTAAACCGCACAAAAGTATTGTAACACAGGCGCTTTTTGGTGCTTTAATCTATACCATACTTGGACTATCTACCTCAGTTTTTGTGCAAAAAATAACCGACCATGTTCTGGTAGAAGGTAATCGGAACCTGCTTAATTTAATGAGCTTAATGATGGTGGCCATTTTAGCGCTGCAATTATTTATTGGAACGGCTAAAACTATTTTTACCATCCGCACGGGGCAGCAGATAGATGCACGATTAATATTGGGCTACTACAAACACCTCTTAAAACTGCCTCAGCAGTTTTTCGATACGATGCGGGTGGGCGAAATTATCTCAAGGGTAAACGATGCGGTTAAAATAAGGGCTTTTATAAACGATGTTTCCATTAACCTAGTTGTAAACGGCTTTATTGTTGTATTCTCTTTTATTTTAATGTTCAGTTATTATTGGAAACTGGCCTTAATGATGTTGGCTGTTATTCCATTGTATTTATTGATTTATTTTATCAGCAATAAACTGAACAAGAAAATGCAGCGCAAGTTGATGGAGGAATCGGCTGAGTTGGAATCGCAATTGGTTGAGGGCTTAAATAATGTAGCCACAATTAAAAGATTTGGTCTTGAAAGGTTTACCAACGAAAAAACAGAAATTCATTTTATTGGCCTGCTCAGAACAATTTATAAATCAGGATTAAACTCAGTTTTTTCAGGAACATCTACCGAGATTATTGCCCGTATGCTTACTATCATCTTGCTTTGGGTGGGTGCAGGTTATGTTTTAGATGGCGAAATTACCCCTGGGGAATTATTTTCTTTCTATACCCTTATTGGTTATTTTACTGGTCCGGCGACTTCATTAATTGGAGCAAATAAATCTATCCAGGATGCCATGATCGCCTCCGATCGTTTGTTCGAAATTATGGACCTGGAGATTGAACAAAATTCGTCGAGCATTTTCCTTACGAAAGAATTAATGGGCGATATCAGGTTTGAACATGTAGCTTTTAGATATGGCAGTCGTGTAAATGTGTTTGAAGATCTAAACCTAAAAATTAAGGCTGGAAGTTTTACCGCAATTGTAGGAGAGAGTGGATCTGGGAAGTCTACCTTAATGTCATTACTTCAAAATATTTATCCAATACAATCAGGCAATATTTTTATCGGTAATCATGCGCTTAAGTATTTGAACAATGCCTCTTTAAGAAATTTACTAAGCGTTGTGCCGCAAAAAATTGACCTTTTTGCAGGAAATGTAATCGAAAACATTGCCATTGGCGATTATGAACCAAATATGCAACAGATTATTAGTATTTGTACACAACTGGGAATTATCGATTTTATTGAAGCTCTGCCAGAAGGTTTTCAGACTTATTTAGGTGAAAACGGAGCCTCTTTATCGGGCGGACAAAAACAAAGGATTGCAATAGCAAGGGCACTCTACCGCAATCCTGAAATTTTAATTCTGGATGAAGCCACTTCCTCTTTAGATTCGGCTTCTGAGCAGTATGTGCAGCGAACGATAGATTTGTTGAGGATGCAAAAGAAAACAATCATCATCATCGCGCATCGGTTACCTACGATGAGAAAAGCTGATCAGATTATTGTATTGGATAAAGGAAAGGTTGTAGAAGAGGGGAGTCATACTGAAATGATGATTGCTAATGGACACTACGCCAATTTATGGAAACAACAATTTGGTGATGATGATTTAACGAGTTTGATGATACCCTCTTTCTATAAGAGTTGACAAATTTTCTTGCCTCCTTGCTAGTAAGTTGTCAACTCTGCAATTAATACACCAAAGCCAAATACTGCCCATGATGGCTTATGCAACCTGGTTTAGTGCGTTTATAGTCACTTGGATGATTTGGTGATTCGTAAATGGTTACTTTAATTTCTTCCAGTTTGCTATAAATAGGAGAAGCGATGGTATGAATGTATTGTAGCTCTATATCGCTTTTAGTGAAATAAGTATCGTTATCTATACTTACTGTGCCTTTTATCTGATCTGTGTTTGGATAAATAGTGCAATTTAAACTTTTAGGGGCGAAATTCCGGATTCCGGTTTTACGGTTATAAATTTTATAAGCCGATTCTTTCATACTCCATAACAGCCATACCATTTCATCAGGTCTTTTTGCTGATGAAATGAGTAACTGTTCTTCGGGGGTGAAAATTTTATCGAGGTAATTTTTACGCCTCCAGTTACTTTGGATTTTAGCCAGATCCAGATCAACGATATCGTTACCCAGCATGCGCTTCCAGTTTTTGAGCTATAATTTCGGTGGTGGCTTTTACGGTAAGCATTTTAGCCATCGAATCGTTGTCTATTTCAATGTTGAATTTCTCTTCAATATCTAAAACAATATCAACCAGGTTGGCAGAATTTATTTTTAAATCGTTTATAAAATCGGTGTTTTCGTCAATATGCGCTAATGCTGATGCCTCTTCGCTGTAAGGTTCAACAATTGTTTTTAAGGCTTCGATGATCTCTTCTTTATTCATGGGTATATTTTTTAAAAATAATGCAGGCGTTAATATCGCCAAAACCGAAACTGGCTTTAGCTAAGATATTAAATGGTTTATGAATTAAGGTTTGTGGAATGCATTTTACGTCAATTAAAGCGGTAATCTCTGGGCTTAGGTCTTCGCAATTAATATTGGGGAAAATAAATCCTTCTGAAAGCTCAAGCATTGAGGCCACGCATTCTATGCTCCCTGATGCTGCAATACAATGGCCAATCATACCTTTTACAGAATTGATGTATGGGAAATCATCATCAGGTAATTGTAGTGCTGCTTTCCAGTTTTCTATCTCCAGGGCATCTTTGGTTGTTGCGGTAAGGTGGCCATTAATCACATCAATTTCCTTGGCTTCAATACCCGCATTTTTTAATGCTGTTTGGATGCATCGCTGTACAGCGGTAGGATTTGGTGCAGTCATAGTACCTAAGCCCCGCTGACCGCCAGAATTGATATGGCCTCCGAGTACTTCGCCATATATTTTGGCTTTTCTAGCCATTGCACTTTCGAGCGATTCTAATACCAAAGCACCCGCGCCGCTTCCAGGTACAAAGCCACTTGCCGTTTTGCTCATAGGGCGGCTACCTTTTTCCGGTTCATCATTGTGTTTAAAAGTGCAAACTTTCATGGCATCAAAACCGCCCCAGATATAAGGGCCGCTGTCGCTGGTACTCCCTGCTAACATTCTTGTAGCCTGCCCTGTTTTAATCCTTTCGTAAGCCAGCAATATGCTTTCTGCTCCTGTTGCACAGGCCGATGAATTGGTACTTACCTGATTACCAAAGCCCAGCTTGCCACTGATAAATGCGCTTACGCCGCTGGCCATGGTTTGTATTACAACAGAACTTCCCAGTTTTTTGATTTCAAGCGCATCTATTTTATTAATTGCCCATCTAAATTTATCTATACCAGAAGTGCCCGCTCCGAAAATGGTACCACTATCCCAGTCGGGCTCTTCATTATTTTCGATGGTTAAGCCTGCATCTTTCCATGCATCTAAACCAGCAATAACACCATATATAATTCCTGTACTGTTTAGGTTTCGTAATTCAAGCGGTGTAAAATATTGGCTGATCCGCTCTTCGCTAAGTACTGGTTTGCCTGCTATCTGACAAGAGAAGTTTAAGGCTTCCAGATCGGGTTGATGGCGGATACCAGATAATCCTTTTTTTATGGCATCCGAAAACTCATCAATGGTAGTGCCATTGGGTGCGCATACGCCTAAACCGGTAATTACAACTCTGTTACCCATTTCCTTTTGAAATTAACATGCCCGAAATACTGCCTTTGCAAACCATTTCGCCTGCTGCATTTTCCATTTTTACTTTGCAACTTAGTTTATTAAACCTAAAATAAACTTTCTCACTCGTTACCGTAACCTGCTCACCAGGGTAAACCGGTTTTAAGAAATCAATAGCGTTTGACGTCATGGCGATGGATATATTTTGATCAATATCTTTTAACAGGTAAATGCCTAAACAGACCAATCCAATCTGCGCCATGGTTTCAGTGAGGATCACTGCCGGCGTTACCGGACGGTCTTTAAAATGGCCCTCGTAAAATGGAAGGTTTTCGGGATAGCTATATGTCCCGATTACGCCGTTTTCGTCAACATGCAGTAACTCATCAACAAATAGAAAAGATTTGCCGTAAGGGAGTTTAGCTAAGATCTCTTTTTTCATTAGTGATTAGTTGAATGATTACCATTGTAAAAGTATGCGTTGTGCCGAAAATCCAGGACCAAAGCTTAACATTAGTCCTTTTTCTCCAGGCCTTGGCTTTTTATCCATAATCCGCTCTAAAACGTAGAGAACTGTTGCGCTGCTCATGTTTCCATAAAGTCTTAAAACTTCTTTCGTTTCGTCTATATTTTTGCCCAGCTTGCCAAATAATTCTTCAACAATCTGGATAATTTTTTTTCCGCCCGGATGGAAGATTAAATGCTTTATATCATTAATGTCGAGTCCGTTTTTGGAAAGAAAAGGATGAATAATATCTGGAAAATGATTGGCAATGGTTTCCGGAACTGCTACATCCAGTACCATTTGCAGTCCGGTATTGGTTAGTTTAAATCCCATCATCTCTTCAGCATCATAAAAATGGTACATTTCTTCAGCCAAAATTTCTGGTCCGCTATCTTCTTCATTCGAACTTAACAGTACACAGGCGGCACCATCGCCAAATATTGCTGCGCTTACAATGTTGGCCATCGAAAAATCGTTTAATTGAAAGGTTGCCGTTGGTGATTCTACCGCAACAACTGCTGCGCGTTTGCCTGGATTAGCTTTTAGAAAATTCTTGGCATAAATCATGCCTGATACACCAGCAGCGCAACCCATTTCAGTAACCGGCAGGCGAACGATATCCTGACGGAGTTTAAGTAAGTTGATCAGATAAGCATCTAAAGAAGGGATCATGATACCGGTGCAGCTCACCGTAATGATGTAGTCTAAATCCTGAGCTTGCCAGTTTGCTTTTTCAAGTGCAGTTTCCAAACATTTGGCACCCAGCTTTATCCCTTCTCTTACATAAATATTGTTTCGCTCCTCAAAACTTAAATCACTAAAAACCTCTTCGGGCGCCATGATCGAGTATCTTTTATCTACCGCGGCACCTTCAAAAATCTTTTTTACCTTTCGGGTAAAGCGGTCATCCTGATCTTTTAGCCAAATATCTAGAAATGGTAAAATCTCAGCGGTTGATCTCCAAAATTCGGGCAAGGCTTTACTTACTGCTTTTACGGTTACGCTCATATTGTTTTAATTATCCATTGGTAGCGGAACGCCCATTTCCATTTTACTGAACTCGATTTCAGCTTTAATTGTTTGCTGTATTTAAGCAAATCTGCCCTTTTAAACCCGCGTAGAATTGATATTAAACCATCTTCTCTAGACATATCATTTAAGCGGAACACATAACATAATGCTTTAAACAGGTAATATGCCACTGCACTTCTTTGCAGGTCGTTTATTACAATACCCATTGTAGCCGATCTTTTAAAATTCTCCAGCAGATCGATAATTTCGTCATCTTTAAAATGATGAAGGGTTAAAGTACAAAGCATAATGTCGCAAGGTTCTGTTTTACTTAAATCATCAAAAATATCGCTGCAGGCGTAGGTAATATTGGGATAGTTTTTGGATAAACTTTGCGCATGATTTATAGTGAACCTATTGGCATCTATCCCTTTTAAAATAAAATGTAAACCTTGTTTATTAGCATAATCAGCCAAAGTGCGCAACATATCTCCATTTCCACAACCAATATCAGTAATACGAATAACCTCGTCTTTTGGTTTGCTGTTGATTAAGGTTTTAACCCCATCGAGTGTAACTTTATTACCACCAAGCAGTTGGTTGATACTCGCTATTTTGTCTAATGCATCGCGTAATATTTCACCTTCCATGGCGAAATCATCCATAATCTCCGGTGCTGTACTTCTATATGTTGTATCTAGTGGCATTTATTGTGAAATCTTGATCGGTTTACCATGTGTCTGTTTAATGATTTTATGGAGCAGAAAGGGCATTTTAGTCAATGCAAGCATGGCTAAATTTTCGAGTTTATTGTTCTTCAGCAAAGAAGATAATATTCTGCCCATTTTTAAGCGGCTTTTAAATTCCTTGTTCCAGTATAAAGTATAAGTTTTTTCCAGGGCTACACGCGAACTAATTTTTCCTTCCATTTTTTGATGCAAAAGTTCTGAAACAATTTTGGCACTGTGAACGGCCATGGCCATTCCGTTTCCACAAAGTGGATGAATTAATCCGGCAGTATCGCCAATCATTAAAATATGATTATAAACAGGTTCTTTATTTTCGAAAGAAATCTGACTGATGGTTAATGGGGCATCGAATAAACTGTTAGCATTTTCGAAAATAGCCTTCAGGTGCCTGTTTTTATAAAGTACATTTTCCTGGAAGGCAAGTAGGTTTTTGTGTTTTTTGAAACGCGCATAGTTAGCCAGATAACAGATATTCAATCGATCATTTTCAACCTTCGAAACGCCACAGTAGCCACCTTCAAAATTGTGAAGACTAACCAGATTATTCGGAAAATCAGCTTTGTAATGTGCTTTAACTGCCAGATAGGGTGATTGTTTATTGATGAAATTCCGGTTTAGCTTAATATCAATTGCTGATCTTTTTCCATAAGCGCCAATAACGTAAGTTGCAACAAAAGCGTTTTTAGCAGTTGTTACCGTGAATTGATCATTGACAAAGTTAATCTGTACAACGCGATCATGAATTACGTTAACCTTTCTCCTGATCAGTTCGGTATAGAGATAATGATCAATGGTGTATCTGCTTAAACCAAAGCCGCCAAGAGGTAATTTAGTTTTTATGCTTCTGCCAGAAAGGGAAGTAAAAAGCAGTTCGCTTATTAATGCAGGTGCAAGATTTTCAATATCCAGACCGAGCCATCCAAAATAAGGGAGCACCTCATTCGAAATATATTCGCCGCAAACTTTATGGTGGGGATAGGGGTCTTTTTCGATCAGCGTAACATTTAAACCCGCCTTATTCAGGTGAAGTGCTGTTGTTAAACCTGCCAATCCACCACCAATAATTAAAATTTCTGTTTCGGCTTGCATATGATAAGATGGAACCCCAATATAACATTTAAAACTCGGGTTTGTTCCATTTAAGCTTCTTTAACCACAGAGGTCATGGAGAGAAACACACAGAGGGTACCGAGTTAGGTGTGCAATGTGCTGTCCGAACATAGTGCTGTCAGATGTTACCATCTGACAGTTTCATTTTTTCGTTTGCGCTCGTTTCCAAACTAGTGCACAAATAGCTTTACGATTTTATCGTTTGTGACGATCGATTGTCTTTTCTGGGAGGTTCAAAAAACTTAAATAGTAGCACCACTGCTGCTGATTTAAGCTTCTTTAACCACTGAGATTATGGAGAGAAAAACACAGAGGGCACGAGTTAGGTGTGCAATGTGCTGTCCGAACAATGTGCTGTCAGATGTTACCATCTGACAGTTTCATTTTTTCATTTGCGCTCGTTTCCAGACGAGTGCACAAATAGCTTTACGATTTTATCGGTTGTGACGATTGATTGTCTTTTCCGGGAGGTTCAAAAACCTTTAATAGCAGCAGTGTCAGTTTTGAATAAACGGGATTGCAGCGGCATCTCCCGATTCTTCATCGGGAATATAGCGGAAAGCCCGACTAACATTAATTATGTTTACAGGCGCTGCTTTCCAAATAATCTTTATAATTATTATCTCTTTTGCGCTTGTCATTAAACGAGCGTTAGCTTAATCAATTTTATCTATCGCTTCTTTCTTCCATATTCAAATCTGTATCAAACGGACTTTTTGTAAATGGATAAATGGTTTGTTTAACAAAACCTTTCGGATACGAAGCTTCGTGTACACCTGTTCCGGCAGGCCATTCTTTGCCAGGTAAATAGTAGGTGCCAAACATCATATCGATAAAGGGAAATATTGAGGCGAAGTTATGTCCATAATATTTAGGGTCTTCGCAATGGTGCCAATGGTGATATTGAGGTGTTGTAAAAATGTATTTTAATGGGCCAAAATTAATCCTGGTGTTGGCATGGATGAGTACCGCATGTATTGCAATGAATATAATGTACACATTGAAAACGGTAGATGAAAAGCCCAAAACATAAAGCGGGATAAAAGTCATTGCCCTGGTGAAAAATATATCAATAAAATGGGTACGGCTTCCCGCCAGCCAGTCCATATTTTGTGTTGAATGGTGTATGGAATGGAAACGCCATAAGGATACCCGGGTATGGAAAAAACGATGTGCCCAGTATTGGAACAAATCGGTGCTGAAAAAAGCCAAAAACAAGGCCACTATAAATGGGAGGCCTTGTACCCAGGTGTGCAATTTATCTAAACCCATCCAACCGAAAAATAATACGGCAGGTTTTTGGGTTACAATGCCAAAAAATTGAATAAATAGGTGACTGAGTACAAAATAGGTTAAATCGGTGCGCCATTCTTCGTGGAATTTGGTTTGCTCATCGTTTTTAGGGAAAAACAATTCTAAGGGAACAAAAATGGCAACCATTAATAGCAGATCTAAAATCATCCAATCAAGGCCGAAGTGCCAGCCCGATTTGGCTACATCTCTACCTTCTACACTCAAAGCACCCAATATTACGGCTAAAGCACCAAGTGCAAAGCCTGGCCAGGCCCATTTTAGTTTTTTACTTAGGATTAAGCTCAGCAATGAAAAGAAGAAACACCCTATTACACCGCCAAGCATTAAAGCTTCCATGCTATTTTTCGTGTATATTTCACGGAATTCGGGCGTGGTAAGCTTTTCTGGATAATGAAAACACAGGATGCCTAAAAGCGCCAATACGGCTAAAAAAATAGAAATATATCCACTAATCTGGCCTTGGCCCACTACTAATCTTTTGTTCGGAGACATTAAAATATGTTTTTGATAGACAACAATGATAACAAAAAAAGATAAAATATAGTCGAATAACTTTGTTAGTTTGGTCAATGGTTCATTGTTTAATGCTTAACTGACCCCAAACGCCCTGCGCTGAGTACCAACTTAACCAAGTATATTTTTGTTATTTAAAGAGAATAATTATTTTACACTTAAATAGCTACATATTAACTAAATAAACCTCAAACCTACCTATGTCATACCATTCAAAAATAATATTGTCAATGATAATGGGCTGTTTTTTCATCTTCCCACGCGCCTTGGCCCAACAGCTTATTAAAGGACAAGTGCTTAGCGAAGCCAATAAAGGCATCGCATCCGTATCGATTTATAACAAACAGAAATTAATTGCCCTGAGCGATCCTGAAGGAAACTTCAGCTTTAAAATAGATTCGTTAAATAAAGGTCAGTCGCTTTCTTTCAGTTCGGTGGGTTACGAAAGCCTTTCCGTTAAAGTTGATGAGCGCAGCAGTACTAGTGACCTCATGGTTAAACTAAAAGACAAATACGTTAAATTGGACGATGTACATATTTATGCTGCCAATTTTGCTTCTGCCTTAATTAAAAATGCGGTCGCGCACCTTGCCGATACCGGTGTGGTTAGCGAAAAGTTGTTGTGTAGGCAGTATATGGTAAAAGATGGGAAATATTATAGTTATGCCGAGGGATTATTTAACCTTCATACCGATGAATATAAAAACGATATCAGGTTACAGCTTGAGGGGCTAAGAAGGCTTAAGGAACTCAAAAAAATAGGAGGTGTGAAGATTAATTACGCTGTTGATTTAAGAATTGAGCTCAAATCTTATTTTGTAAATAATCTGAACGATAATATGCTCAGCGGGGATAATGATTACGAAATTGAAGGACAGGTTGAATATGAAGGGACAAAATGTTACAAGATCTCTTTCACAAGGGCAAGAAATGTATTGTACAAACGTAAGAATGGCTGGATTTATATCACGGTTGATAAACACCTGATTAAAGGAATGGAAAGTAATATCGCTACGATAAACAAAAGCATGATCTGGATAAACAGGCAAAACTATACCATCGATAATGGTTTGTCGAAGTTATCTTCTACGTATTTAAAGTGTAATGTAGTGGCAGGGTTATTTTCGCAAGGAGAACCTTCGGCAGAGATGGAACTGATTTTTCTGGAAAATATAGATCCGGAACTAAAAAACAGCAACAACTATTCTACCCTAAAACTCAGACAGGATTTTTATCAATATCCTAAAAAGAACAATGCCGAGTTTTGGGCAGTACTTTATCAAAAGCATAACTTAAAAATTCTGGACGTAATTGTCGAAACCTATAAATCGGATAAAGATATTTTGGAACAATTTTAAATTTATCTGTTCATTTGTTCATCGGGTTAATTGTTTAAACCGGTTAATTGACTCCAAACGCCAAACTCCCAACTCCAGGCTAATCTATCTTCCTGCAAACCATTTCATTGATTAAGGGTTGATTTATTAGGGGGCGGCTTAGCCATGCCTTTCTTTTTTAAATAATCAGTATTTTTGAAAACACGATATGCTACTTAACTATCTACGCCTTTTATTGCTTCCTTTTTCGATCATTTATGGAATGGCTATTCTACTCCGTAAAAAACTTTATGATTGGGGACTGATGCGATCTGTAAAGTTCGATATCCCGGTAATCTGTGTAGGCAATTTAGCCGTTGGCGGATCGGGCAAAACACCAACAACAGAATATTTAGTGAAGTTGCTGGCCGATTATAAAATAGCCATACTCAGTAGGGGATATGGCCGGAAAACGAAAGGTTTTATTGTTGCCGATGGCGCTGCAACGGCCGAAACGATAGGAGATGAGCCATTACAGTACCATCAAAAATTTGCAGGTGTTACCGTTGCTGTTTGCGAAGACCGTGTAAGCGGGATTAAGCAATTAAAAGAGAATCACGATTTAGTTATTCTTGATGATGCCTTTCAGCACCGTGCGGTAAGGGCAGGTTTTAATATTCTGCTTTTCGAATTTAGAAAGTTGGGTACATTACAGTTTTTATTGCCAGCAGGAAACTTAAGGGATGTTTTCTCCTCGCGTAAAAGGGCCGATGTATTATTGGTTACAAAATCGCCGGTCCCCCTGTTACATGTTGCCCAGCAGGCCGCTATAAATGAATTGCAACCAAATGCCAATCAACCAGTATTACATTCTTATCTTAAATATGGCGATCTTATTCATTTATACCATAACGAAAGCCGCACGCTCGAGTCGATTAAAGATTTCGAAATTTTCCTGCTCACGGGAATTGCAAATCCTGCTCCGTTAATAGAAGAACTTGAAAAATACACTAAAATCATTAAACACGAAGAATTTCGGGATCATTATGCGTTTAAAAATGATGATATTAAGAAGTTTAAATCGGCTTTTATGGCCAGTACTAAAAAAGATAAAATCATTATCACAACAGAAAAGGATAGCAAGCGTTTAAGAGCTACCGGATTTGAAGATTTACTGGTAGATTTACCTGTATATTATTTACCCATAGAGGTTGAATTATTTGAAGAAGATAAGATTACCTTTGACGAACTCATTTTAAACTATGTTAAGAGCAATAGAAGAAACCGTTGAATATATAAAACGTAAAACAGAGAACTTTAAGCCAGAAATAGGGATTATTTTAGGTACTGGCTTGGGTGGCTTGGTAAAAGAAATCGAAGTTGAACATCAATTGATGTATTCTAATATTCCAAATTTTCCAATTTCTACTTTAGAATTTCATAGTGGAAAACTGATTTTTGGAATATTGAACGGAAAGAAAATTATTGCCATGCAGGGGCGCCTACATTATTACGAAGGTTACAGCATGCAACAGATTACCTTCCCGGTTAGGGTAATGAAAGGCTTGGGTATAGAAAACTTAATTGTATCTAATGCCGCGGGCTCGTTAAATCCTGAGTTTAAAAAAGGCGATTTAATGATTATCGATGATCATATTAATTTGCAGCCAGATAACCCATTGCGTGGTTTAATTGAAAGTGAATTAGGTCCTCGTTTCCCTGATATGAGCCAGCCATATAAACGGGATATCATAGCTAAAGCGCTGGAAATAGCTAAGGATGTTGACATAAACTGCCACAAAGGGGTATATGTTGCTGTTTCCGGACCGAATTTAGAAACCAAAGCGGAGTATAAATACCTGCGTTTAATTGGTGCTGATGCCGTTGGTATGAGTACTGTGCCTGAGGTTATTGTGGCCAATCACGCTGGTTTACCTGTTTTTGCCATCTCCGTGTTAACGGATGAGGGTTTTCCGGAAGATCTGCAACCTTTTAATTTAGAAGAAATTTTAGCAGCAGCAGCCAAAGCCGAGCCTAAAATGACGGAGATTTTAACCCGCTTAATTTCTGAACTATAAGATGCATAAAGTCGTTAAAATCTGTTTTGTTCTCTTACTGCTGTTAGGCATTAACAAAGCCTTTGCACAAGATTTAAAAACAAGTGTTGGTACAAACAAGGAATTGGATTCTGTTAGGAAGAAACTAGACTCTGGAAAGGATTCTGTCGTTTTTACCGCAAAATATATCAGATTTACCAAGCTGTCGTTAACTAAAGACAGCATTGTGTTGCTGCCTTTAGATACCTCAACTACGAATATCCAAAATTACAGCCCGCTTTTACAGCCCTTGCACCCAACCATAAACAATGGTAACATGGGCTTAGCAGCCAGGCCTTTATTGTACGAACCTAGTAAAAGGATTGGCTTTGACGCAGGATTTCATTCGCTTGATTATTATGCTTTAACGCCCGAAGATATTATTTACTATCAGGCCAGAACCCCTTTTACCAGCTTGTATTTTGTTAGTGCCGGACAAAAAGAGCAGCTTTTTAGGGCCATCCACACGCAGAATATTAAAAAAAACTGGAACGTCGGGGTTAACTTTAACCGTGGTGATTCTAAAGGTTTTTACGCCAGACAACGTGGCGATAATTTGAATGTTGCCGTATTTTCATGGTACCAATCGCCAAGTAAACGTTATAATATGTGGGCATCGGCAATTTTTAATACGATGCGTGCCTACGAGAATGGCTCTACCGTAGCTACAGGTTTATTCGATCCCGATTATACTAAAATTGCAAGAGAGGCAGAACCGGTAAATTTATCAGACTCAAGAAATTTGTACCGTAAAAACACCGTTTTCTTAAAGCAAACTTATTATGTAGGAAGGATAGATACCTCTGCAAATGTGAACAATGCTGTTTTACCAACCAACAAGGTTTCGTATACGTTTGAGTATAATAACGACAGTTTCGATTTTTACAAAAATGGAACGGATGTTAATCATGTACTGCCTCCTGGAATTGCGAGCACAATATTTACGAATGATTCGACCCATGTACAACATATTAAAAATGAATTTATTTATAGTTTCTTTTTGAGACCAAAAAATAGTTCTGTTATTAAAAATGAACTGAAGGTTGATGCAGGTGTAAGGCATGATTATTACAAGCATGAATATTTTGGTATAAAACAAGATGCAACCAATTACGAGCGCAGTAGGTTTGCTTATCAAAACATTACAATTTTAGGTGCAGCGGGCTATCGGTTCTCTAACAATATCGATTTCAATTTAGATGTACAGCAAATTTTGCAAGGTGAAAATGCAGGCGATTATTTATACGAGGCAAAAAGTAAAATCCTTTTAGGTAAAACCATAGGGAGGATCGAATTGGGTGCCTATGTGCAAAACCAATCGCCAGCGGCTATTTTTAATTACTATCATGGCAACCATTACCAATGGACAAACACTGATTTTAAGAATACTAAAATTGCCAATTTATCATTTAACTATATCAATGATAAGTATGGTTTTACTGCCGGAGCCAAATATTTCTTAACCAGTAACTACGTTTATTTTGCCGCCGACCATACCAATGGTACAACTGCCATTTTACCAAAACAGGCTACTGCTGATATTAGCTTAATCAGGTTGGATGTATCAAAAAAAACGAGGTTTGGCAGGTTTGTGATGGAAAATTATATCGCTTATCAAAAAACAGATAAAAATGCAGTATTAAGAACGCCTGAACTTTATACTTATAACAGTATTTATTTTGATAATACTTTTTTCAAAGTATTAAAGGCTAATGTGGGGTTTGATGTTAGGTACAATTCCGAATATGCAAACTACTTATATTCACCTGCAACAGCGCAGTTTTATATTGATGAGCGCAATCCGACAAACCTGGTATCAAAACCCGTAATTGATGTCTTTTTTAAAGCAAATTTAAAGAGGGCCAATATTTTTGTTAAATACGATTTTGTAAATCAGGGTTTATTTCAACCGGGTTATTACACTGTAAACAGGTACCCCATGCAAGATGCCCTATTAAAATTTGGGGTAAGCTGGAACTTTTACGACTAAATAATAAAGCATAAAAAAGCCTCCCGATTTAATAATCCGGGAGGCTTTTGCTTTTAAGGACTTTCGCTTAGAAAGAATAACCAACTGAGAAACCTAACACGCGGTTAGTTAATTTATTGGTATTAGCCTGTCTGTCTTTCGGAGTCAAATCGGTTAAACCCAAGCCATAGTTAGCACCTACTAAAAATCCTGAATTTGTGCGGTAAGCTAAACCAAAGTTTGCACCAAATTCCGTACTGTTGTAGTTTTTGTCGCTGGCACTACCAAATGATAAATCTCTATCATTAGAAGTCGTAACAGTAGCACTGGTATTGTTGGAGTTGTTCACTGTTGTAACCGTATTTTCTCCTTTGTCTTTACCTGAGATGTTAAAACCGATATACGGACCAGCACTGATCTGAACTGCGCCGGCATCACCAGTAGGAATTCTAAATACTGCATTTACGGGTACCTCAATCGCCATTAAATTGGTTTTAATAGAAGATGTGGTCGTAATGGTATTGTTTCCTGCAGTTGCTGTATTTACAGATTCGAATTTATTACCCTTATTCTGTAATGATACACCTGGTTGGATAAAGAAATTATTTCCTACGCCGAAATCACCGAATGCTGTAACGTTAAAACCAACATTGTTTTTGGCATTATCATTAAAAGCATTGGCTGCGGCATCATCGCCACCAGCATGAAACTTTGAAAGGTTAACACCAGCTTTAATTCCAAAACGAGCAGTTTCACTAGTCATTTTTGTTTGTGCAAATGCACCTGTTGCTAATAATAAAACTGAAGCGCTTAATAATAACTTTTTCATAATATTTTTCTTTTAGAAGAATCTTGTTTAAAAATTTCAGGCTTTAACCTGTTGTTAATTACAAGCCTCAATTCCAAAAGCTGTGCCAAAGTATCAAGTCTGTTACAGTTTGTTCGGTAATCTACTGGTTTACAGGGGCTTTTTTGAGCGGTTTCAGTATAATTACGATAGCAATTAGTTATGCCGATAGATATGATTTACTGTCTACATAATAGGAATATCAAGTATAATTACTAGTTTTTTAACCTTAAAAGAAAAGATGCCAAAGGGCGATTACGCTAAAATTATGTTTTTTGAGGTTTCTTTTTCGCGGCCGGAAAAAGCACATTATTTAAGATCAAACGATAGCCAGGTGAATTTGGATGCAGATTTAAATCTGTTGGCGGATCACCTACCGCATGCTGATAATCTTCCGGATCGTGTCCACCATAAAAAGTAAACTGACCTTTGCCAATTTCTCCATGTAAATACCTTACCTCTGCAGCACCTTTATTTTCACCCAAAACAGTTACACTTGTTTTAACTAAACTTTTTCTGAAAGCTGTAGTTTGCCCCATAAAGCCTTTAATCACCTTATCATGATCTTGGGTAAGCATGGTAGGCACAAGGTCCCATTTGGCCGAAAAATCGAATAAAGTAAAATAATCGTTGGTTTGGTTCAGTGTACGGGTTTGAGTAGCGTCGATATCCGAAAATTCATAGTTCATTGGGTTGTTATCTAACTTGAAATTCTGGAAGGCCAGGGTTTTATTAAAATCCAGTTTACTTTGTGCATTTGGATCTGCAGCATCACCATCAAACATTTGGGCACAAATATCTACCCCATCAGCAGCAAGGGCAATGTCGAAACTATCAGTACCCGAGCACATTGCAAACAAAAAGCCTCCACCTGCACAATATTCTTTAATGTGTTTGGCAACGGCTAATTTCATTTCAGAAACCTTTTTATAACCCATGCGCTTAGCTAAGGTTTCCTGGTTTTTAACATCTTCCTGGTACCAGGTTGCATACCTGAAATTGGCCCAGAAACGGCCGTACTGCCCGGTAAAATCTTCATGGTGCAAGTGTAACCAATCGTATTTGCTTAATTTATCCTGTAAAATATCATCATCATAAATTACATCGTACGGGATTTCGGCGTAGGTTAAAACGAGTGTAACGGCATCATCCCATGGTAATTTGCTTTTTGGAGAGTAAACCGCAATTTTTGGTGTTTTCTCCAACTTAACCATCTCCATATTCACTGCAGGATCGCTGATTTCGTTTAAAAGGTTGGTTACCTTTCCATCGGCCATTACTTCGTAAGATACGCCACGGATTTTAAGCTCGTCTTCAACTGTTTTATTGTATTTAATTAAAAAACTTCCGCCGCGATAGTTTAAAAGCCAATCAACCTCCAGTTGTTTGCTGATTGTCCAATAGGCAATACCATATGCTTTAAGGTGGTTCTTTTGGTCTTCATCCATGTAAATTAACAAAGAAGAAGCCCTTAGCCCTAGGGAGCAAAGCAGGCAAATGAGCAGGATATAATATTTCTTTATCAAATCGGTATGCTTAAAACACTAAAATACCGCATTTAAACTGTATAGAAAAATTTAATGATGTTATAAGTTATACAATTTTGTTATTTTTGCCCTCTACTAAAAAAATACGATTGTTTTTTAGGTGAATAAAATTTAAAATTAGTACCGATATTGATATGAGTAAAGCAATAATAAAAACAGAAAAAGGCGAAATGACTGTAGAATTCTACGATAATGATGCGCCGAAAGCCGTTGCAAACTTTAAAAAATTAGCTAAAGAAGGCTTTTATGATGGTGTAACTTTTCACCGTGTAATTCCTAACTTTATGGTCCAGGGCGGATGCCCAAATTCAAAAGACCCAGCTAAAGCACATTTGGCAGGTACCGGTGGCCCAGGTTACAAAATTGATTGCGAACTGGACGGAGAAAATCAGTATCACGATCGTGGTGTTTTATCTATGGCGCATGCTGGCCGCAACACTGGTGGTTCACAGTTTTTTATCTGCCACAGCAGAACAAATACTGCTCACTTAGACCGCAACCATACTTGTTTTGGTAAAGTTGTTGAGAATGTAGACCTTGTAGATGATATCCGTCAAGGTGATAAAATTTTAAACATAGAAGTTTTAGAAGATTAAAAATAGATACTAGATTTGAGACATTAGATTTGAGACTTGATTTTCTCTGATTGATGCTCCTATCTCATTTAATAATTGAACAAAGAGTTTTAGTTATTTGATCTGAGTGATTTCTCATATCTCATATCTCGAATCTCATATCTCAAAAAAAATATGAATTTAAGAGGAATTGTTGCCGTATCTGGCAGACCGGGTTTATTTAAACTGGTTGGACAAAATAAAGTAGGTTACATTTTAGAAGGCTTAGATGCTCAAAAAACTAAAGTTGTTGCCAACATTACCAACACAAAATTAGCTTCGTTAGAAGATATTACCGTGTATGGCGAAGATGAGGAAATTAAATTGGCAGATATTTTTGCTAAAATTTCAGCAAAAGGATCTACTCCGGATTTGAAAGGCGATTTACGCGCTTATTTCCTTGAAGTAGCACCAGGTCACGATCAGGAGAAAGTTTATGCTTCTGATATGAAGAAAATCATCACTTGGTACAACTTATTAAAAGATCTGCCATTGTTTACTGAGGAAACTCCAGAAACACCGGGTACACCAGCAGAGGTTAAGTTATCAGAAGAAAAAGCAGCTTCAGATAAAAAACAAAAAGCTACAGGATCTAAAGCATCAGCAAGTGCTAAAGCAACTACTAAAACTTCAGCTCCAGCTAAAAAAGCAAGTATGACCAGTAAAAAAGGCGTTTAAGCTTTGTTTACGTTATGATAGAGAACACCAGGCAATTCGTCTGGTGTTTTTTTGTGGGTTTAATCGAAGAAATAATAAAGCAAAGCTATAATAACCAATGATGCAATAATGCTGATCCATAGGTATTTATTGTTGCCATTCTGATTGCTTTTATATCTATACTCCCGTTTATATTTATCTAATAACATAATTTTTTTTATTTAATGATGATTTTTATTTGCCTTTTCCATATTTCATTCCCATTGTCCATCTTACCTCAACTATTTCCCATCTCTAAGCAAGTTATTATGTTAAGCCTGTGGCGGTAAACATAATTTAACCACAGATAAAAAGGATGCACACAGATATAAAAATCCGTGTTTACTGTCTAAAAACCCTTAACCTAATGGCATTGTTTTAAGCGTGATGATAAGGTTCTCCTTTTAAAATGCTAAATCCCCGGTAAAGCTGCTCTACAAAAAACAATCTGATCATTTGGTGAGAAAAGGTCATGTCAGACAGCGAAATTAACCCGTTTGCTCTTTTGTAAATGGTTTCATCAAATCCATAAGGGCCGCCAATAATAAAAATTAAATGCTGCACGCTACCAACCATCTGTTTATTTAAGTAGTTTGAAAATTCTACGGATGAATATTTTTTTCCTTTTTCATCCAATAAAATAACAACATCGCCATTGTTAATTTGTTTATGCAGCAACTCTGCTTCTTTTGCCTTTTGCTGGGCCTCGCTTAGGTTTTTAACATTCTTTACATCTGGCAAAGCCACAAAACTAAAATTAATATAGTGCTTTAAACGGTTGATGTATTTATCAATTCCTTCAATTAGATATTTATCTTCTGTTTTGCCAATGGCGATCAGTGTAATCTTCATTTAATATTTTGCCTATCTTTAGAATTTCGAGATTCAAACTTAGATAAATTGTAACAAAAAAGACAATCTATCGATCTTATACCTTCGAAAATATATATACCGAAGCGATATCATGTTAAAACAACAAGCAGAAATAATAGCCGATTACGACCAAAAAATTAAGCAGGTTACCGCTGATATAGCGGAGACTAAAAAAACAATCGATCAACTTTCTTTAATCCGGATAGGCCTGTTCCTGGCCGAAATTTTATTTTTTGTTTTACTGTTACGTTCTGCTGATGATGGATTACGCACATTAATCCAGCTCGCATTATTGGTGCCGGTTATTGCCTTTGCCTTTATTTTACGCAGGCAAAGTAAGCTAGACCGCGAAATCGATTTTAAAAAGCAACTCTTGTGGATTTATCAGAATGAATGGAATGTTTTAAACGGAACAGCGAATGGCTACGATCACGGTAAGGCTTTCGAATCTGAACTGCATCCCTATACTTCCGACCTTGATATTTTTGGAAGCGCATCTCTGTTTGCCCTGATCAACCGTTGCAGTACCAAAAGCGGAAATAAGCTCCTGGCTAAAAATTTCGCAGAAAAACCAACTAGGGATAAGATATTACTCCGCCAGGAAGCCATAAAAGAAATAACAGATAAGATAGCAGAAACTTATAGTTTCAGGGCTAATCTGCATGGTTACGATCCCGATAAGATAGAGCAGATTAAAATACAGCTTAAGCACCAATTGGGGGCACAATTGGATTTTGTAAAGGGCAGTTTTTTGAGGTTTTATGTAAAGCTGGTGCCTTATATTTCTGTCGGTTTAATTTTGGCGGCTCTTTTTGTTAGCGCTGCTTTTTGGAAAATAATGGCACTTCTATTTGTAATTCACACAGGGTGGAATGTTTTATTAGGCTCAAAAATTAATAAGGTTTTTTACACCTTTGGTGGAAGTTCGAATCTGTTAAACGGTTATGCCAGTGCTATTTTATGGACAGAGAATCAAAACTGGAAAAGCTCATATACCTTAGGTTTATTAGATTCAAAAATCCCGGTAAGCAAAGAAATTAAAGGCTTATCTAAAATTATCCAGAATTTTGATGCCAGGCTGAATATCCTGGTTGGTGGTATATTGAACGCACTTTTGCTTTGGGATTTAAAGTGCTGCATCAGTTTAGATATTTGGTATAAATCTTCATCAGAGGATGTAATTTCGGCCCTTGACCATTTAGGCGATTTTGAAGAGCTGATTTCATTGGCCACAACAGCCTATAATCAGCCAGATTGGGTTTTTCCGGTGCTTGCCGATCAGTTTGCATTAACCACCACCCATATTGGCCATCCGCTTATTAACGAGCAAGTTCGGGTAGATAATGATTTTCATTTAGAAGCAAAACCAACTGTAGATATTGTAACAGGTTCTAACATGGCCGGTAAAAGCACTTTTCTGCGTACTTTGGGCATTAATATGATATTGGCTTATACTGGTGCACCGGTTTGTGCCGAAACCATGCAATTATCGGTTTTTTCGATCAATACCTACATGCGGATTAAAGATTCGCTGAACGAAAGCACCTCTACTTTTAAGGCAGAGTTAAACCGCCTGAAAATGATTTTAGATAATGTAGTTAAAGACAAAGATACTTTTGTATTGATTGACGAAATGCTGCGGGGTACAAACAGTAGGGATAAATATTTGGGCTCGAAGGTTTTTATACAAAAGCTGATTACCGAAAAAACACCTGCACTTTTTGCTACACACGATTTACAACTGGCAGATCTGATTGTCGATCACCCCGAAACCGTCCGTAATTTCCATTTCGATATTCAGATTACCGAAGGTGAAATGAAATTTGATTATTTACTAAAACACGGACCATGTAAGACTTTTAATGCAGCTATTTTGCTGAAGGAAATTGGTTTAACCTTGGATTAATTTTAATAAATTCCGTCGTGTCGGATATTATTGTCTGACACTGATTTTCGTGGTGTCAGATGATAACATCTGACACATAAGAGGTTTCAATAATACTTATTAATAAGTATTCTGGCAGATGATAACATCTGCCAGCACTGAAGTGATTAATATAACACGAATATGCTTTCAGAAAAAGGAGATTTAGCTAGCATAAAAAATATTTCCTCCCTTAGAAAGTGCCAGTCTAACACAAGATATTACTGTAGTTAAAGCACCTTAAATGTTTATATAAAGGTATGTAATAGGTTACCTGATTAACGTTATCGAACCTGAATATTTAATATTGTTATTAGATAAACTAGTACCAGAAATGATATAATAATACACGCCAACCGGGAGTTCGTTACCCTTAAAAGTGCCGTTCCAATTTTCAAATATATTATTGGTAAAAAAAATCCGGGTGCCAAGGCGATTGTAAATATGAATGTTATATTTTTTGAGGTTTGTTACACCAACAACCAGTTCATCGTTAATCCCATCGCCATTTGGCGAGAAAGCATTTGGAACAAAAGTAGATGCATTTTTTTTGATAATGAGGTCGCCTTGAGTGATTGAATTTGCGCATCCGTTTTTGGAAAACGCCGTTAAAGTAATCCGGAATAATCCATCAGCTTGATAAATATGGGTCGGATTTTGTTCTGAAGAAGTAATTCCATCGCCAAAATTCCATTCATAAAAATCGCCATAAAGCGACATATTAGTAAATGTTATGGGTACCGGAGCAGAAAACTTAACGTCAAAGGTAGGTTCGGTATAAAATTTAGCTACAGGAATTCTGGCAATGGCCGGGACATCAATAATTGCTGGTTCGGAGCTACATGTGCCTGATGTTAACACAACCTGATATTGTCCTGCCAGATTAAAATCTGTTACCGGAATTTCAATGGCATTTGTAGTTGCAGAATAATTGTTTGGCCCGCTCCATGCATAAGTAATCCCTTCTTGTACCGGTACAGACAATTTTATGATGTCTTTTAAACAAAATAATGCCTGATTGATACTAATATCTGGTTTTTCCGGCTTCAATTCTACCAAAATATCTTTTGTAAAAGTAGAAACACAGCCATTATTGCTTTCAACTGTCAGGGTGATTGTTTTAAGCCCTGTCTCGGTAAAGGTTACTATTTTACTGTCGTTACTGATGGGAACCTGGCTTTTTACACCCGGACCAAAATCCCAGCTGAGCTTTGTATAATTTTTAGAAGTATTGATAAACGAAAAAGACTGGTTTGTTTCGCATTTATCATTAACCTCAATTGAAAAAAATGCTTCAGGTTTTAAATCGACTGATAAAATGTCGATTGAATTTACCTCACTTACACAATCGCCAACCTGAACATAAAGTTTATATGTTCCAACAATTTCTGGTCCGCTTACCTGGATTTCAGGATTTTGTTGTGTTGAACTAAAACCATTTGGGCCTGACCAATGGTAGCTTGCTAAATTTAAAAAAGGAGTTGATAATTTTAATACATCTTCCTGGCATAAATTAACACTTGAAGCGATTATTGCAGGTTTTTCCGGTGTGTTTGCTACTATAAAAGTTTGCGTAGTAACTACATTGCACCCATTTGTACCCATGGCTTCTAAAACCACAACTTTCTCTCCGGGGGTGCTGTATGTTACCGTAAAGGGCCCAGCAGTTGTGGCCGAAGCCAAACTTGCCCCTTCGCCAAAAGACCATTTTAAAGCGGCGAAATTCGATGCCTGGCTTTCGAAAGTATATGCCTGGCTATCGGTACATGGATTTAGTTTTCGAACATCAATTTCAGCTGTTGGACCTACAAAATCAGCCGTGCCACCAAACTCTAAGGTAAAGCCGTTATTTCCTCCGGAAAAATTATCTATTAGTAAGGCATAAACATGATCCTGTTGCAGTTCTACATATTTTACAAGCCCATTTTGACCAGGCGGGCAACCAGCCGATTCTGTCAAATCAGTTTCGGTCATACTCAGGCCGGTTTTATAATAAGTTGGGCTACAGGTTACGCCACTGCCCGATGCACATCGGATTGCATTTGAAGCATTTACCATACTACAATCGCCATTCACACCTAAATCGTAAAAAATCCAGTCAATGTCGTTTGTGGTTACCGTAGGTGTAATTACAAAAGTAAAGTCGCCAGGTGCAGAGGCCTTAAACATATACCAGGCAGAGTTAGATTCTGTACCCAGACAGGTTCCGGCCGATTCATGATTATTTGCACCTGAGCCTGTTACATTTAATTGTGTAAATGTTTCTTTCGTGCATAGTACTGAAAATGTCCCGCAATCTTGTCCGGGTTTTATCGGTGGGAAATAATTATCGATACAAAGTTTAAAGGTGCCTGCAGCATCATTCGCTGCGCTTACCCTAACATAATAAACCTGTCCTACTGTTAAAGCGCCCTTGTATAAAGAAATAACATTATTTGATGTGGCTTGCGTGCCAGCCTGTTCGGTTATAAAACCAGTTGCCGCATCAAATGAATATAAAGCAACCAATGGATCAATTAAGGTGTTGGTACTGCTCGCATCAATTTTTCCGCTAACAGAAATGTTTACATCAAATTTAGATGCCGTAAATTTAAACCAAACATCTTTTCCAACGGACAGCCAGTTCAAACTTTTATTATAATTGCTTGGGGTAGCCTCTAAATTATTAAATTCGGCATCGCCACTGCAATATGCACTGGTATTGGTAATATTTATGGCATTTATCAGTTCGTCATTAACAGGAGGGGTAAATTTTCCAAAGGCAGAGAGGTTTAATAATACCAATAGAAAAGAAATTAATGAGGAGTAGCGCATACGTAAAAATATTAAAAAATGTTTTCATTTCTAATCATTTCGATTGTTAACGATTTATTAATATTAAACTCGCAACTTATGGCAATTAATTGATAGCAAATGATTAAGGCAAGCGATTTTGGTTCGGATTTTTTGTGGGGCGTAGCTACTGCTGCGGCTCAAATAGAAGGTACTGCAACCCAGTATGGTAAAGGCCCTTCCATTTGGGATACCTTTACGGCGAAAAATGGAAAAATAAAAAAGAATCACAAATTAGATCCTGCTTGCGATTTTTATCACCGGTATGCTGAAGATATAGCTTTAGTTAAACTGCTGGGCTTTAAAGTGTTTAGATTTTCTATTGCCTGGTCGCGCATTTTGCCAGCAGGTAGGGGAGAAATTAACCAAGAAGGCATCCGTTTTTATCACAATCTTATCGATGAATGTTTAACCCATGGAATAACACCTTACATCACGCTTTACCATTGGGATTTGCCGCAGGCACTAGAAGATGAGGGCGGTTGGACAAGCTTTAGCATCAATGCTGCTTTTAATGCTTTTGTGAGTATCTGTGCCTTAGAATATGGCGATAAAGTGAAAAACTGGATTGTGTTGAATGAGCCTTTCGGTTATACTTCTTTGGGGTATATGCTAGGCGTTCATGCCCCGGGCAAAACAGGATTAGGGAATTTCTTTTCAGCGGTATTACATACTGCACTGGCCCAGGCAGATGGGGGCAAGATTTTACGCGCAGAAATTAGCAAGGCTAATATCGGAACTACTTTTTCTTGCTCGGAAGTAATCCCAAGTACCCAGAGTGATAGCGATATCCTTGCTGCAAAACGGGTAGATTGTCTAATGAACCGTCTTTTTGTAGAGCCTACACAGGGCTTGGGTTTTCCTACTGCCAATTGGGATGTGTTAGAAAAATTTCAGATCGAATATGGTACCTGGCGGCTTCACGAAAGAATGAAATTCGATTTTGACTTTATTGGTCTTCAGAATTATTTTCCTTTGGTGGTTAAGTATAATGCCTTTATTCCGGTTATTCAGGCCTGGGAGGTAAAAGCCAAAAGCAGAAAAAAACCTCATACCGCAATGGGTTGGGAAGTAAATGCGGATAGTTTCTATAATATCGTGAAACAGTTCGCCGCTTACCCAAATATTAAAAATATCATAATCACGGAAAATGGTGCCGCTTATCATGATAAATTGATCAACGGTAGGGTAGAAGACCCTGAACGGATCGAATATTTTAAACTTTATTTAAATGCGCTGCTAAAGCTCAAAAAGGAAGGTATAAATGTAACCGGTTATATGGCCTGGACATTAATGGATAATTTTGAATGGGCAGAGGGCTTTACGGCAAGGTTTGGGCTAATTTATAACGACTTTAAAACACAAGAGCGTACCATTAAAGATTCGGGCTATTGGTGGCAAAATTTCCTAAAAAGTTAGTTTATATATCGCTTTTTGTCTTCAATACTAAACAAATTCTTAAGTTTGGTTGATGAATGATAGAACAGTAGTTTACAGCACTTATTACAATCCAATGGAGGCCAATATTATTAAAGCTAAATTGGAAGATAGTGGATTTGCCTGTTTCCTTGCGGATGAAAATGTTGCAACCTTAAATCCACTTTACAATCAGGCCATTGGAGGTGTAAAACTCATTGTTTTTGAAAGGGATGTGGAGGCCATTAATGCTTTACTAGCTGAAGACAATAGTTTGGCTTTTGAATCATCAGATGAAATTGTTGGTGAAGAAGAATCAGCGGAAGATAAAACAGTTTGTGAAAAATGTGGATCTACCAATGTGGGTTATGGAATGGCTACCGATAAAAAATATAGTATTTGGGCCACCATACTTGCCTTTTTAACCCTAACTACACCCATTAAGGCCAATAAATGTCATCATTGCTACGATTGTGGTTATGAATTTGAATAATACAAAGCTCGTCATTGCGAACGAAGCAGGGGCTTTTGTGATGGTGTAAAGCAATCTAATTATACAAGTCTTTTCTTGAAGCGCAGGGCTAGGAGCTACTATTAAAATTTGTTCCCGTTCTCCGCTGTATCCTTACGCTGCGCTTCAGGGATGCCGCTACGTCCGGGGCTAGAAAGTTCATTTTCTGCAAGGAAAGCAAAATCTCCCTCATGGCAATCCAGGGAATCTTTGAGTGAAAAGTACTTCTGTCTCTGCCATCTAAACCCGATATACGCGAATGCTGGTTCCTTCAACCAGCAGCAGCATTAGCGGGACTAGCCCCAACCTAAGAACTACTGCAAAGCTTTCCAAAAAAAGAAAGGGAACCAAGATTTCTGTTATTTAGACATTAGTAGCCTTTAAACACAAATACCGCTCTGATTTAACAGAACAGTATTTGTGCGCTATCCCGTAAAAATTTAGTGTAATGCTATAATCTACGAGCGATAACCGTTGTATTCTCGGTATAAGTTTCGCCGTTCTTACTTCCAATACTTGATTTATCACCATTAACGGTATATTTTACCTGCACATCATCTATTGTATTCTGATTATTTCCTAGCAAATCTTTGAAATAAAAAATAGCGTGTAAACTACCGTCTTCTTTAAATTCTAAAGTTGGCCTTGGACTTTCGTCTTTGGTATCGTCCTGATCTTTTCCTGTATTTTCGAAATTAGTGATCATATATGATTCAATTTGCCATTTACCGATAATAGAATTATTTTCAGACTCAGTTTTTTTGCAAGCTGTTAAATTAAATATCGCCAAGATGGCAAATGATAATAAAAGTTTTTTCATCGTTTAAGAAATTTCTGTTTTGAACAATGCACTTAAAGGATTGATTTTGGTCGTGTTTTGGGCATCCTGTGCTTTTGCACAAAAGAAAGTTATGGCCGCAGTGGCACATAGAAAGAGCTTTTTCATTAATTTGATTAGTTTGTTTTGAGTAGCAAAAGTAGATTTAATATTATTGTTTCCAAATAAAAAAATCCCGCTCTGATTTAACAAAACGGGATTGATATTATTTTCATCCAGACCTCGGGATTCCGACTCTGGACTTCAGACTATTAAAGCGCTGCCTTAGCCGCAGCTTCAGCCCGAATAATATTTAGTGCGCCGCCAGCTTTAAACCACTCAATTTGTTGATCATTATAACTGTGGTTAACCGGGAATTGCTCCTGGGTGCCATCAGCATGGTGTAATACTAATGTTAATGGTTTATCTGGAGCAAATTCTGTTAAGCCTAAAATATCGATGGTATCATCTTCCAAAATTTTGTCGTAATCATCTTTATCTGCAAAGGTTAAACCTAACATACCTTGTTTCTTCAGGTTAGTTTCGTGGATACGGGCAAAAGATTTTACCAATACAGCACGAACACCTAAATGGCGAGGTTCCATAGCGGCATGTTCACGTGATGAGCCTTCGCCATAGTTTTCGTCGCCAACAACAATAGATCCTAAGCCGGCAGCTTTATAATCACGTTGCGTTGCTGGAACCGGGCCATATTCACCTGTTAATTCATTTTTAACGTTATCTGTTTTATCGTTGAAATAATTAACCGCCCCAATGAGCATATTGTTAGAAATGTTATCTAAGTGACCACGGAATTTTAACCATGGACCAGCCATCGAGATATGATCTGTTGTACACTTACCTTTGGCTTTGATTAAAAGTTTTAAACCTTTTAAGTCGGTACCTTCCCAAGGGGTAAATGGATCTAACAATTGTAAACGGTGTGAAGTTGGAGAAACCAAAACCTGAACGGATGAACCATCAGCTGCCGGTGCCTGATAACCTGCATCTTCTACAGCGAAACCTTTTGTTGGCAGTTCAAAACCTGTAGGCGGATCTAATTTAACCTGTTCGCCTTTATCGTTTGTTAAGGTATCGGTTAATGGATTAAAGCCTAGATTACCTGAAATTGCAATTGCAGCAACCATTTCTGGTGAAGCCACGAAAGCGAAAGTATTGGGATTTCCATCTGCACGTTTAGCAAAGTTTCTGTTAAACGAGTGTACGATCGTATTTTTTTCTGCTTTTTCTGCCCCGGTACGGTCCCACATCCCAATACATGGTCCGCAGGCATTGGTAAAAATTGTTGCGTCTAAATCTTCGAAAGTTTTTAGGAAACCATCACGGTCTGCAGTATAACGTACCTGTTCAGATCCTGGATTGATCCCGAATGCCGATTTGGTTACCAAACCTTTTGCAATAGCCTGGTTTGCGATAGATGCTGCTCTTGATAAATCCTCGTAAGAAGAGTTGGTGCAGGAACCGATCAATCCCCATTCTACTTTTAAAGGCCAGCCATTTTTCTCTGCCTCCACTTTCATCTGCGAAACCGGAGTAGCTAAATCTGGTGTAAAAGGGCCGTTTAGGTATGGCTCTAAAGTATCCAGATCGATCTCAATAACCTGATCGAAATAGTTTTCCGGATCAGCATAAACTTCAGCATCACCTGTTAAATATGCTGCAATTTTGTTTGCTTCATCAGCAACTTCATTTCTGCCTGTGGCACGTAAATAACGTTCCATACTTTCGTCATAACCAAAAGTAGAAGTTGTTGCGCCAATTTCGGCGCCCATGTTACAGATGGTGCCTTTACCTGTGCAGCTCATTGAGGTGGCACCATCGCCAAAATATTCTACAATTGCACCAGTACCGCCTTTTACGGTAAGGATACCCGCAACTTTAAGAATTACATCTTTAGCGGCAGTCCAGCCGTTTAATTTTCCTGTTAATTTTACGCCTATTAACTTAGGGAATTTAAGCTCCCAAGGTAAACCCGCCATTACATCGCAGGCATCGGCGCCACCAACTCCAATAGCAACCATACCCAAGCCGCCTGCATTTACAGTGTGTGAATCGGTTCCGATCATCATTCCACCTGGGAAAGCATAATTTTCTAAAACTACCTGGTGAATAATACCTGCTCCTGGTTTCCAGAAACCGATACCGTATTTATTCGATACAGAAGATAAGAAATCAAAAACTTCGGCACTTTCTGTTTTGGCATGAGGTAAATCTATTGCTGCACCTTCTTTAGCCGTAATTAAGTGATCGCAGTGAACTGTAGAAGGTACAGCCACTTGTGGGCGACCAGCCTGCATAAATTGCAATAGTGCCATCTGAGCTGTTGCATCCTGCATCGCAACACGATCTGGTGCAAAGTCTACATAGTCAGAGCCACGTTTAAACGCCTTTTTAGGATCTCCATCCCAAAGGTGTGTATACAATATTTTTTCAGATAATGTTAAAGGTCTGCCAACCACTTTACGCGCCGCCTCAACGCGGCTGCCAAAGTTTGCATAAACCTTTTTAATCATGTCTATATCAAAAGCCATACTTTATTTTTTTTTAAAATTATTGTCAATTACAACACTAACTAAATTAAACAATTTTTAATATACTTATTTTTAAGATTTGTCAAATTATGTTATTTAAAACCATTCTATTCAATTGTTGGTGTAAATAAAAAGGCTATCCGATTATCGGACAGCCTTCGTGCTTTATTAACAAAAAATATGTTTATTTGTTTCTTATTGTTTTGTAGAAATAGGCGTAAACTTGGTTAAGTTGATCCCTTCTACCGCTGTTTTATATTCCTCAATGCTTGGAATACGACCTAAAATAGCAGAAAGAACCACTACCGGTGTAGATGCCAATAAAGACTCTCCTTTTTTACCATCTTTATCTTCCACCACCCGGCCCTGGAACAAACGGGTTGATGTAGCCATTACAGTATCGCCTTTGGCCGCTTTCTCCTGGTTACCCATACAAAGGTTACAGCCCGGACGTTCTAAGTACATGATGTTCTCATATTCGGTACGCGCTGCAGCTTTAGGTAAAGCATCGCTGAACTCGAATCCAGAGTATTTTTGTAAGTATTCCCAATCGCCTTCTGCTTTCAGCTCATCGATGATATTGTAAGTAGGGGCCGCAACTACCAATGGTGCTTTGAATTCTACTTTACCAGTTAGTGTCTCTACGTTTTTCAACATCTGAGAAACGATTTTCAAGTCGTCTTTATGTACCATACAAGAACCTACGAAACCAAGGTCTACTTTTTTATCGCCACCATAAAAAGTTAAGTCTCTGATGGTATCATGCGTATAACGTTTAGAAACATCTGCATTGTTTACATCCGGATCGGCAATCATTGGCTCGTTGATGATATCCAGGTCGATAACTACTTCTGCATAGTATTTGGCATTATCATCTGGCATTAAAGCTGGCTTGATACCGGTTTTAATTTCTTCAATACGTTTGTTTGCTTTGTTAATCAATCCTTGTAAAACCTGGTTATGGTTGTCCATACCCTTGTCTATCATGATTTGAATACGGTTTTTAGCAATTTCTAACGATTGGATCAAAGTATCATCTTGCGAAATACAGATAGATGCTTTTGCTTTCATCTCTGCTGTCCAGTCGGTAAAGGTAAAAGCCTGATCAGCCAATAAAGTACCGATGTGTACCTCGATGATCCGGCCCTGAAATACGTTTTCGCCATCAAACTGTTGCAACATTTGCAATTGTGTCGCATGAACTACATCACGGAAATCCATGTGTTCTTTCATTTGACCTTTGAATGTTACTTTTACCGACTCAGGAATTGGCATAGAAGCCTCACCAGTTGCCAATGCCAATGCTACCGTGCCAGAATCTGCACCAAAAGCTACACCTTTAGACATACGTGTGTGCGAATCACCACCGATGATAATCGCCCACTCATCAATAGTAATGTCGTTCAATACCTTATGAATAACATCTGTCATTGAATGATATTCGCCTTTAGGGTCGCGGGCAGTAATCACACCGAAGTCATTCATGAACTTCATCAATTTCGGGATGTTTGCCTGCGCTTTTTTGTCCCAAACAGATGCGGTATGACAGCCAGATTGATAAGCGCCATCCACAATCGGAGAAATAACTGTAGCAGCCATTGCTTCTAATTCCTGAGCGGTCATTAAACCTGTTGTATCTTGAGAACCTACAATATTTACTTCTACACGAACGTCAGAACCGGCATGCAAAACCTTGCCCTGTGTTAAACCTACCGCATTTCTATTGAAGATTTTTTCTACCGCCGTTAAACCTTGACCTTCAATAGACACCTCTTTAGCAGGGGCGAATACTAGCGAAGGTTCGATAGCCAAAGTTTTAGCTGCAAAAGTTTGGATTTTTTTTCCAAAAACGATAGCGTAAGAACTACCAGCTTTGATAAATTCCATTTTTTGCGGTGTCAACGCTTTTGAAATGTCGATCAGTTCTTGATCTCCATTGTATAATTTTTTAGTTTTTGTATTAATGGTAAGTACTGTACCCGTTTCTATAGAATAAACCTGCTCTAAAACCGGCTCGTCATTTTCGTTACGTATAACATTGCCATTTTCGTCCGTTTTCTTTACCCAGTTTTTTAGGTCGATACCAATACCGCCTGTTACATCAACTGTTGTTAAGAAAATTGGAGAAATGCCATTGGTGCCACCTACAATTGGAGCTATGTTCACAAATGGAATATAAGGACTGGATTTTTTACCCGTCCAAAGTGCAACATTGTTTACACCAGACATACGTGAAGAACCTACACCCATGGTACCTTTTTCAGCTACCAACATTACACTTTTATCGGGGTGTTGCGCTTGCAATGCTTTAATTTCCTCCTGAGCCTCTGGCGTAATCATGCATTTGCCATGCAATTCGCGATCTGAACGAGAGTGTGCCTGGTTACCTGGAGACAATAAATCTGTAGAAATATCGCCAATACCGGCGATAAAAGTTACCACTTTGATTTCTTCCGGTACTTCGGGAAGGTTAGTAAAGAATTCAGCTCTGGCATAACTTTCTAAAATTTCTTTAGCGATGGCATTGCCATTGTTGTAAGCTTCTTTTAAACGATCGGTATCTGCATCGTATAAGAAAACCTGTGTTTTAAGTACATCTGCAGCTTTATGGGCTTTATCACCATTATCGGCCAGCGCAATGTCTAACAACACTTTGATAGAAGATCCACCCTTCATGTGCGATAACAATTCGAAAGCAAAATCAGGTGTGATTTCTGCAACGATAGTTCCGCCTAAAATAATTTCTTTTAAAAATTCTGCTTTTACACCAGCAGCTCCGGTAGTGCCCGGCAAGGTGTTGTATATGAAAAAATTAACAGCATCTGCCCTGTTAAAATTATTTACATTTTTGATTTGATCGATGATTTCACTCAGTAATTCTGCTCCATCAATAGGTTTAGGGTGAAGACCTTGAGCTTTTCTGTCTTCAATCTCCTGGATATAATCGTTATAAATACTCATCTTAGCTATTTTATTCTTTTTGTTATAAGATTGTGCAACAAGATGTACACCCGCTTTTTACAAAAAAGAATACTGTTTTTTATATTAATTTGCGTTTACTGAGCCAATAGGACCCAATTTTTTGGTTAAAACAAAAATAGCAAAAAACAACCCTTAAATGTAATTTAGGCAGGCGATTAAACAATTTGGAATTATTCTAAACAAGAAAAAAAGAAGCGTATTAAAGGTCATAAAAACACATAAATTGAGTTGTTAATCAAAGCATTTGTTATCATTAACGTCATAGAAAAAACCAAGGCTTTTAGCTTTATAATTGCCTGATGTATCAATGCAAACCTTAAAAGGTTCTGTTTTTACGGTACAGTTGTGAAACTTAACTAAATAGAACTCATAACCGTTTTTAACCGTTTTGTACGAACCTCCAATCGGCTGGCTGTAATCTATAGAGAGTCCTCTCGTACTGGCAATTAATAAGCTTTCTTCGATACTATTTATGTTGCCAATAAACTTGATGAGTTGTTTTTCGTTTATGACTAATTTTACACTATCATTTTCGAGGTAGACAATGTAATAATATCCATGTAAGATTTCATTCTTGAAACCAGATTTAGGTAGGTTAAACTTAATATTCATGATCTTTGATATTTCGCCATTAGCTTGAATAACCTCCGTCTCTGCATTAATTTTTTCAGGAAAATCTTGACGAAAACATACCCAATGCTCAAATTTTTTATCAGGTTGAATAGCCCTAATTAGTGCTTCGGTTGCATTCAGCCCCGGCGGGATTTTTTCAAAACCTTGTTCAGCCTTTCTGTTGCATGATAACAGTAGTAAAGAAGTAATAAAAAGATAATATCTTGTCAGTTTATAGAACATATGACTCTTTAACTGATGATGGATAATAATAGGCTTTTCCATAACCGTTCGTTATCGGACAGATTTGTGCGATTTTGAACAGTTATCTGTTTTTAAATATATTAATTTATTGATATTCAGTTTTTTATGGTGTGTTTAGCGCCTTGGCATAAGATTAGCTTAAGGCTAAAGCGTTGAAAATGAAAAACCTTTTTCAGTAAAATAAGCCAATACTTTAGGAAGTGTGTAAGATAACCGGTCGAATGCTTTTAAACTATCATGAAATACAATTATAGAACCATTTTCGGTATGTTTAATCACGTTTTGATAACATTTTTCGGGCGAAAGCTTAGTGTCGAAATCGCCGCTGAGTACATCCCACATTACGATTTTTAGTTCTGAGATTTGAGATTTGAGATTTGAGATTTGCGACTTCTTAATTCTCCCGTATGGTGGACGAAACAGATCGGTTTGTGTAAGTTCCTGGCATTTTAGTGTATTTTGAAGGTAGGTTTCATCATCGGTTTTCCAGCCTTTTAAATGATTGAAAGTATGGTTGCCAATGGCATGTCCGTCGTTTTTTACACGTTCAAAAACTTCGGGGTGTTTTACAATATTATCGCCAATGCAAAAAAATGTAGCTTTAGCATTAAAGACTTTTAAAGTTTTTAATACAAAATCTGTAACATTGGGTATGGGTCCATCGTCAAAGGTCAAATAAATAACTTTTTCGGTGCGGGATTTATTCCATAATAGTGATGGATAATACCATTTTAGCAGAAGCGGTGATTTGATCAGGTACATTTTAGCTACAAAGTTACTAAATGCCTGTACAGATTGAAATTATTAAAGTTGTTTATATAGATTTGAAACAAATTATGAAGATGTTTACCAAGAAGAAGTTAGTTACCGGTTTTGCTTTTGTTATTGCGCTCGGTTTTGCCAGTAATGCTAATGCCCAGCAAGTTTTAACCATTCAACAGGCAGTAGATAATACCCTTAAAAATAATTTGCAGATCAAACAGGCAGCATTTAGTGCTGCTTTAAGCAATGAAACGTTAAGTCAATCTAAAAATGCGCTTTTACCAACGCTTAATGGAGCGGCAAGTTATAATAAAAACTTCGGTCGTAGCATCGATCCATCAACCAATCAGTTTATTTCACAACAATTTTCGTCAGCCAATGGTAGCTTAAGTGCAAGTGCCGATCTTTTTCAGGGCTTTCAGAAAATAAACCAGATCAGACAGAATAAACTTTTGCTTGCTGCCGATCAAACCAATGTAGAGAAAATCAAAAACGATTTAATTTTACAGGTGGTAACCTCGTACATGCAGATTCTGTATAATAAAGATTTATTGGCAGCTTCGCAACAACAGTTAGATGTAGCTAAACAGACCTTAAAAAGGGAGCAAGCTTTGTTAGATGCCGGTAATAAAACCTTAGCAGATATTTCGCAGGCAAAATCTCAGGTAGCTACTGCCGAGTTAAATACTACAAATGCTCAAAATACATTATCGGTATCTTATTTAACTTTAAATCAATTGATGGAAATGCAACCGGAAAACAGGTTTGAAGTAAAGGCACCTGTTGTTGCAGAAAACTATTCTTTGCAGAACAGTTATGATATTAATACAATTTTTACCAGTGCGGTAACCAGTTTCCCTGATATTAAGTTAGCATCATTAAGAACTGAAGCTGCATTAAGAGGAGTTAGTGTTGCAAAGTCGTCTTATTACCCAAGACTATCAATCGGAGCTGGTTTAGGATCTAATTTTTCAAGCGGTAGAAGTAAGGTAGTTTCTATTACCCCAAATGGATTCTCTGAAATTGGAAGAACCTTAACCACTAACGAATCTGTTGTTGCGCCGGATTTTGTAACTGTTTTAGGCAAACAGGCATTTGGTTCGCAGATAGAAGATAACTTTAACCAATATATTGGATTAAATCTTTCTATTCCTATTTTTAATGGCTTCCAGGCAAGAACAAATGTTAGAAAAGCAAAAATTAATTATCAGAATACACAGGTACAGGAACAACTTACCAAGAATAATTTAAGTAAGGTAATTTCTCAGGCTGTGTATGATTTAAAGGCCGCAGAAAGCCGTTATTCTTCAACGCAGAATGCATTTCAGGCGCAAAAAGATGCCTTTTATGTAATTGAGCAGCGTTATAATGTTGGTTTGGTAAACTCATTAGATTATAGCACGGCTCAAACCAATAGAAATAAAGCGGAGATAGATTTTATCCAGGCTAAATATGATCTTTTGTTCAGGGCAAAAGTAATTGATTACTATTTAGGCAAAACGATTACTTTCTAAGCTTAATACTGGAAGAATAGGGTGCAACTTTAAAACGTTTCAACCTTAACATATAACTTTAATACAAACAAACGAAATACAATAAATTATGAAACTGAAGCATATTATTATTACCGTAGTTGCTATTGTAGCCCTTCTAGTGATATTAAAACTGGCCGGAGTTATTGGTGGTAATAAGACCGAAAAAGTAACTATAGAAAAAGCATCAGATAAAACTGTTGTAGAAACAGTAACCGCAAGTGGTAAAATACAGCCAGAAACAGAAGTTAAATTAAGTTCTGAAGTATCGGGAGAGGTAGTAGAATTAAAGGTAAAAGAAGGTGATATTGTTAAAGCAGGCCAATTGCTTTGTAAAGTACGTCCGGATGTTTTGCAATCGGGCTATGAAAGAACAGTTGCTACCTTCAATGCCCAAAGGGCCAGTGTGGCTGCAGCGCAACAGCAATTGATACAAAACCAGGCTAACTTTGTAAATGCAGAAGCAACTTACAAACGTAATGTAGAGCTTTTTAATAAAAAGGTAATTTCTGCATCAGAGTTCGATGCTGCTAAGGCGGCTTATCTAACTGCTAAAGCAAATTTGGCCAGTGCAAAAGAAAATGTAACCGGTGCTAAATTTACTTTAGAGCAAACAGGGGCAAATGTTAAAGAAGCAGGTGCAAACTTAGCAAAAACAACAATTTATGCTCCGGTTGATGGTGTGGTTTCAAAATTGTCAATCGAATTGGGAGATCGTATTTTAGGAACTTCGCAAATGGCAGGTACAGAAATTATGCGTATTTCTAACCTATCATCAATGGAGGTTAATGTTGATGTTAACGAAAACGACATTACCCGTGTTAAAGTTGGCGATAAAGCTTCGATTGAGGTTGACGCTTTCTCAGATAAAAAATTTAGAGGTGTAGTAACCGAAATCGCAAGTTCATCAACAGCTGTTGGCACTGCGGTATCTACTTCAGTGGATCAGGTAACCAATTTCTCTGTAAAAATCAGAATTACTGAAGAACTAGCCGGTAAACAACAATCTATTTTCCGCCCGGGCATGTCTGCTACCGTTGATATCGAAAGCGAATCGTTAACAGGTTTGGCTATTCCAATTCAGGCTGTATTTACCGATAGCGGTAAATCTGGCGATGCTGGTCAAAACCAGGGTAACCAGGAAAACACCGATAAGCAGAAATCTAAATTGACCGATAAAAAAGTGAAGCAATATATTTATGCTTATGATGCTAAAACTAAAAAGGTTAAAAAGACAGAGGTAACCACAGGCATCCAAAATGACCAGTTTATTATCGTGAAATCTGGTGTTAAAGCTGGCCAGGAAATTGTTACCGGCCCTTATTCTGCCATCCAAAACAAATTAAAAGACGGAATGATTGTAGAAAAAACATCTAAAGACCAATTGTTTAGCAAAGACGCTAAGAAGTAGCCTTTTTAGGCGCAAGGTTAAAGGTGTGAGGTGTAGGGTTTTGCCTATTCACCTCACACTTTTTATCGTAAATATCTACAAGAAATAGTAACTTGCGAGCTTGAGACGTAAGATTTTGGATGTGGGATATGGTTCTTCTGCCTAAACTTTACATCTTTTACCTTGAGCTTTAGTACGTAGGACATAATAACCTTATGTCTTTTACCTTAAGCCTTATACCTCTTTAAAACATGGTACCTAAAATAGCAATGATTGGGGGCGGGAGCTGGGCTACTGCCATTGTTAAAATGCTTGCAGATAATTTATCTGAAAAGGAGATTTTTTGGTGGATGCGCAACGAGGCAGCCATAGCGCACATTAAAAAGTTTAAACATAACCCTAATTATATCAGTTCTGTTGAGATTAAACTTACTCAGGAAGACCATATCTCTTCAGATATCAACTCTATCATAAAATCTGCCGAATTTGTAATTCTAAATGTTCCTGCAGCATTTTTAAAAGACACTTTAACTTCCATCACTGCCGAAGATTTAAAGGGCAAAAAAATCATTTCAGCCATAAAAGGTATAGTACCCGAAGATAATCTGATTATCGGCGAGTTTTTGCACGAAACTTATAATATCCCATACGATGATATTTTAGTGGTAAGCGGACCATGCCATGCCGAGGAAGTAGCTTTAGAAAAATTATCATACCTAACCATAGCCTGTACCGATGTAGAAAAGGCATCAACTTTCGCTTCATTTTTAAATACCCGTTACATTAAAACAAACGTATCAGACGATATTTTTGGGACGGAATATGCTGCGGTTTTAAAAAACATTTATGCAGTAGCCAGTGGTATTTGTCATGGCATAGGTTATGGCGATAACTTTCAGGCCGTGTTGATCAGTAATGCCATCCGTGAGATCAAACGCTTCGTTGATGTCGTTCATCCCATCAACAGGGATATTATGGAGTCGGCATATCTTGGCGATTTGTTGGTTACAGCGTATTCGCAGTTCAGCCGCAACCGTACGTTTGGTAACATGGTAGGGAAGGGTTATACCGTAAAATCGGCTCAATTGGAGATGAATATGGTGGCCGAAGGTTATTATGCGGTTAAGTGTATGCATATTAAAAATCAGGCGTACAATGTAGATATGCCAATTTGCAAGGCGGTGCACAGTATTATTTATGAAAACCGTTCGCCACATATCGAAATGAAATTGCTGGCTGAGAAATTAAATTAATGTCAACCTGAGGGAATTTATTTCATAAAAATCAACATATATTACAGGAGAATTTAAAACAATAAATTTCCCCAGATTATCGTCATTGCGAGAAGGCTTTTTCAGCCGACGAAGCAATCTTACAACGATCGCTACTAGCGTGCGCATTAAGATTGCTTCGTTCCTCGCAATGACGACCCTTCTTAATAGATCTGTCAATGGCAGCCCAGTCGAGGGGGCATCTATTTAATTTATCAGCCTCTGGAAGTCTTCGACTAGGCTCAGACTGGCAACCGCTCTACTTAAATTTGATGCGAGCTTCATGTTTCCTTGCAGCCGGTAGCTGTTTAGCCCTGGGCGAAGCGGCATCCCTGAAGCGCAGCGAAAGGATACAGCGAAGAACGGGAACAAATCTTAATAGTTGCTACTGCCCTTGCGCTTCAAAAAAAACAATTTAATTCTTTTGTAAAGCAGGTTTGGTGCTTTTCGGTTAGGGCAGTCCTTCTTTTCGCTATTATCTTTTTGCGATCCGTTAGTGGGGATTTTTTTGGCAGTGCAACAAAAAGGATAACCGCTACAATAAGGTTTATTTAACAGGAGGCAGTACAAGAAAAAACAAAAAAATCATTCTTACTAAACGAAAAGAACTAATTAGGCGTTTTGTATTTCTTGCAGCAACAAAGTGATTAGCCCCGGGCGAAGCGGCATCCCTGGAGCGCAGCGAAAGGATACAGCGGAGAACGGGAGCAAACGTTAATAGTTGTATTGGCCCTGCGCTTCAAAAACAAATCATTATTTTTTTTGAAAAGTAGATTAGTTCTTTTTGATGTATGCTAACTAAAACAAATCAATTGATCAACTGTTATCACTTAAATAAAATATAGCTGTCATGAAAAAGAAATTAGTAATGGGTTTATTAACGCTGGCCTTATTTGGAGGTGCAGCCTTAACCGTAAATGCTCAAGAAAAGAAAAAAACTGAAGTTGGTAAAGCATTAGATCATACCGGTAAAGCAATTGGTAAAGGTGCTAAATCTGTAGGCAATAAAACTGCCGAGGTAGCAGTAAAAGGCAGTTCGAAAGTTGCAGATAAAACCTGGAAAGGTAAAATGGCACCAGATGGATCTGATGTTTATATTAATGCCAAGAATGAAAAATATTATGTAAACTCGAAAGGTGCTAAAATTTGGTTAAAGGCCAGCCAGATTAAAAATAGACCTGAGCCTAAGAAATAGAAGAATGTAATTTAAAGAAGTCAAGTTTTTAAAACTTGACTTCTTTTTTATAAACAAAACGGGTGGTTTAATCTAAACTATAGTTCCGTATAAATCGAAATCTTCAGCCCTGTCTATCTTCACATTAACAAAACTTCCGTTAGCAGCATAACCTGTAGCTGCATCGATTAAAACTTCGTTATCTACCTCAGGCGAGTCGAATTCTGTTCTGCCTACAAAGAAATCGCCTTCTTTTTTATCTACCAGCACCTTAAAGGTTTTGCCTACTTTTTCCTGATTAATATCGAACGAAATACCTTGTTGTATTTCCATAATATCATCAACACGTTGTTGTTTAACTTCATCTGGAATATCATCAATCAAAGTATGTGCATGCGTTTTTTCTTCATGCGAATACGTAAAGCAGCCCAAACGGTCGAATTTGGTTTCTGCAACCCATTCCTTCATTTCTTCGAAATCATGTTCAGTTTCGCCAGGATAACCGCAGATTAGCGTGGTACGCATGGCGATGTTTGGTACCTTATCACGGATCTGATTGACTAAATCGATGGTTTTTTGTTTAGTGGTACCACGGCGCATCGATTTCAGCATATTATCGGTAATGTGCTGTAATGGCATATCCAGGTATTTGCAGATATTATCGCGCTCGTTCATGGCATCTAAAATTTCCATAGGGAAACCTGAAGGGTAGGCGTATTGCAAACGGATCCATTCGATTCCGGGAACATCCGATAAACGACGCATCAACTCATCTAACTTGCGTACACCATAAAGATCTAAACCATAATAGGTAAGATCCTGAGCAATTAAAATTAGTTCTTTTGTGCCGTTTTTAGCTAGTATTTTAGCCTCGTTAACCAGTTCTTCCATTGGTTTACTCAGGTGTTTGCCACGCATTAAAGGGATGGCACAGAAAGAACATGGACGGTTACAGCCTTCGGCAATTTTAAAATAAGCAAAATGAGAAGGAGTGGTGAGCAAACGCTCGCCAATAAGTTCGTGTTTATAATTGGCACCTAACTCATGTAAAATATTCTGTAGATCGTTGGTGCCGAAAAAGGCATCAACGTTGGTAATTTCTGATTCCAGTTCGGGTTTGTAACGTTCAGATAAACAACCTGTAACCACTACTTTGCCAATTTTACCGGCTTCTTTTAGTTCACTGAACTGTAGAATGGTATCGATCGATTCTTGTTTAGCATTATCGATAAAACCGCAGGTATTGATTACAACGATATCATCTTTGCCCATCTTGTCTGATTCGTGCACAACATTTAAATTGTTGCCACGCAGTTGCCCCATCAATACTTCCGAATCGTATATGTTTTTTGAACAACCTAATGTAATTACATTAATTTTGGGTTGCTTAATTGCGCTTTTACTTCTTACTATTTTGGTATTCATATTGTGTATGATTCCACCGATTATTAACGATTTCGATGATTAATCTTATGATTGGGTTAATAGATTAAGGGTTTTGATGCCTATTTTGCTGTTAAATAGATAACCGTTTTACCTCACAGCTTGTGTTGCCAAAGTTAATCAATAATCCCGTTTTAATTTTGCTCGCTTTTAAGTATGATATAAGTTGACTTTGAAATAACTTAGGTTGATATCCTGTAACCGATTTTAATTCTACAATTACTTTATTTTCAACAAAAAGATCACATCTAAATTTTCCTACAACAATGTTCTCAAATACAACACTGAATTCTTTTTCTGCCGTGTAATTTAAACCTGCTTGTTGAAGTTTAATTTTTAGCGCATTAACGTATATTTTCTCCAGAAATCCCGGATCTAACTGATTATGAACTTCATAACAACAGCCTATAACGGTTTGTGTTAAGGTGTCTTTTTCATATTCGATCATATATAAATCTATATAAAATCTATGAAATGCACTAATCGGTGTAATCACTTAAATCGGTGGAATCAATCACGAAGTGTTACTTAAACAAACTGTTCACAAACTCTTTCTTATCAAAAAGCTGTAAGTCGCCAATTTTTTCTCCTACGCCAATATATTTAACAGGAATCCTGAACTGATCTGAAATTCCGATTACTACACCACCTTTTGCTGTTCCGTCTAATTTTGTAATAGCCAATGCATTAACATCGGTAGCTTCGGTAAACTGTTTGCACTGTTCAAAAGCATTTTGTCCGGTAGAGGCATCTAATACCAATAAAATTTCGTGCGGTGCACCTGGCACTACCTTTTGCATCACCTGTTTAATTTTACCCAACTCGTTCATCAAACCGATTTTGTTGTGTAAACGTCCGGCAGTATCAATAATCACTACATCCTCGTTGTTGGCAACAGCCGATTGTAAGGTGTCAAAAGCAACTGAAGCAGGATCAGAACCCATAGCCTGTGCTACAACCCTCACACCAACGCGTTCGCCCCAGAGTTTAATCTGGTCAACGGCCGCAGCTCTAAAGGTATCGGCAGCACCTAATACTACTTTAAGTCCCGATTCTTTAAGTTTATGCGCCAGTTTTCCGATGGTAGTGGTTTTACCAACACCATTTACGCCAACCACCATAATTACATAAGGTTTATGATCGCCGTATTCGAACTGGCGGAAATCGTTACTGTTGTTTTCGGATAAAAGCAACTGGATTTCATCACGCAGGATAAAATTTAGCTCTGAGGTATTGAGGTATTTATCTTTGGCAACACGTTCTTCGATACGTTTGATAATTTTTAATGTAGTACTTACACCAACATCAGAAGTAACCAAAACTTCTTCCAGATTATCGAGCACTTCATCATCAACAGAAGATTTTCCTGCTACAGCTTTGGTAATTTTATTAAAGAAACCGTCTTTAGTTTTCTCTAAACCTTTATCCAGTGCTTCCTGAGCTTCAGGTGCAGTTTCTTTCTTTTTGAAAAAATCGAATAAACCCATTAGTTATTTTTATGTTTTTTTAGGAAATCGGTAGGTGTTTGTGTAGGTATTTTACTGGCGGTGAAATCTTTTGTATTCCTGGTTATAATAAGATCAATCTGATTTAGTTCTGCAGCAGCATTTTGTACTGCATCTTCAAAATCTGAAAAATTAGAATGGATTGCGAAGATGATTGTATCTTTATTAATGCCAAGAATATTTATTGTACTTATAAGCGTAAGAAGAATGTCTATTGTTTTAGCGTGACCTATATTTTTTTTGCAGATGTAATATATATCAGTAAAAGTTGATGCTAAAATGAACCCATTTATATTTATATCATCAACTTTGTTCAGTGCCTCGAAAGAATCATCAAAAAAAGGTTCTCTTTTGAGACTTATATCTATAAAAATATTGGTGTCAAATAGAATATTCATTTACTTATGCTTGTCCATAAGATAGTCGTATTTAGCCTTATCCGGATCAATCCCTTCCAATACTCCCGAAAATTTGTCAAGAAAATCTTTCATCTTATTTTTTGGTGCGTTTTGAATCACTTCATCCAAAATAATTACTTCAACTTCTTTATTTTTTATATCAAATCCGTCAGGAACAACAATAGTTCCGTTTTCAGAAACTTTTGCTTTAAACTTATACGCTTCCATGGTTATGCTTTTTTCAAAGATAATCAATTATTTCCTAACGTAAATTTCACTAACAAAAAAAGCCCTTCCGGTTAAAACGGAACGGCCTTTAATATTTTTAATATTAAAAAATATTAACCTTATTTAGATGCAATAGCATCTTTTACGTGGTCGTTGTGTACGATAAGTTCTTTGAATGAGTAAGCACCGGTTTTTGGTGATTTTACCATTGTAATTACTTTCGAATATTCTTTACCTGTACCTGTTTTAAGGGTTGCAACTACTTTCTTTGCCATGTTCTTATAATTTTAATTATTAGATTTGAGATATCAGACATTAGATTTGAGACTTGCAAAATGCTTTAGTCTTTAAGCTTTGGTCTTTTATTCTTAACCTATTTAATTTCTTTATGTACGGTTACTTTTCTCAATACTGGATTGAATTTTTTCAATTCTAATCTTTCAGTAGTGTTTTTACGGTTTTTGGTAGAAATATATCTAGACATACCTGGCATGCCACTTTCTTTATGTTCAGTACATTCTAAAATAACCTGAACTCTGTTACCTTTTTTTGCCATTTTAATATAAATTGAAAACTGTTAATCTCAACAGTTAATGTTTTTTACAAAAATCCTTTTTTTACGAAACGGTTAATTGCTTCGCTAATGCCCACTTTATTGATGGTTTTAATCGCTGAAGTAGAAACTTTCAACGTAATCCAACGGTTTTCTTCAGGAATATAAAATTTCTGAAGTTGTAGGTTTGGGTAAAATTTGCGTTTGGTTTTAACGTTTGAGTGAGAAACGTTGTTACCTACCATTGCTTTTTTTCCTGTTAAATCACAAACTCTTGACATGACTTGTAAATATAGTTGTTAATATCGTCCGCTTAATTTTTTTAAGAGTGTGCAAATATCTGAATAATAATTGTAAACAGCAATAGCTTAGCTAATTATTTTTATAATAATATTTATGGGCGGAAAAGGTTTGTGCAATGTTTGTTAATGCCAAATCTTAAATTCTTCATATATTAAAATAAATTTTCGGGATCAAACGTTTGATATTCATTTTGATACGATTAGACTGTTTCTCCTTATTATTATTTATTTAAATTAGCCCCCACTAATCCAAAATATAGAACGAGCAATGCAAATTACATCTTTTAAGCAATACGAAGAAGATTATAAGAAAAGCGTAGAAAACCCAGAACAATTTTGGGGCGAAGTGGCGCAAAACTTTCAATGGCGCAAGCCTTGGTTCAAAGTATTATCCTGGAACTTTAACGAACCAAATATCAAGTGGTTCGAAGGCGCTAAACTTAATATTACCGAAAATTGTTTAGATCGGCACTTAGCCACCAATGGAGATAAACCTGCTATTGTTTGGGAACCTAATAATCCTGAAGAAGAAAGTGTTACTTATACTTATAAAATGTTGCACGAGCGCGTTTGCCGTTTTGCCAACGTTTTAAAACGTAATGGCGCAAAAAAGGGCGATCGTATCTGTATTTATATGCCCATGGTGCCCGAGCTGGCTATTGCTGTTTTGGCCTGCGCAAGAATTGGTGCCGTTCACTCAGTTATTTTTGGTGGATTTTCTGCTAAATCTATTGCCGACAGGATTAACGATTCGCAATGTAAAGTAGTGATTACGGCCGATGGTTCTTATCGTGGCAATAAACAGATTCCTTTAAAAGATGTAATTGACGATGCCTTGATTGGTTGCCCAACTGTTGAAAAATGTATTGTGTTAACCCATATCCGTACACCTGTTTCGATGTTGAAAGGCAGGGACGTATGGTGGGAAGATGAGGTTAAACACGTAAACGATATCTGCGAAGCGGAAGAAATGGATGCAGAGGATATGCTGTTCATTCTCTATACCTCGGGCTCTACCGGAAAACCCAAAGGCGTGGTGCATACCTGTGGTGGTTATATGGTTTATGCAGGTTATACTTTTTCGAATGTATTTAACTATCAGCCTGGCGAGGTTTATTTTTGTACAGCCGATATTGGCTGGATTACCGGTCACTCTTATATTGTTTATGGGCCGCTTTCGCAAGGGGCTACTTCGGTTCTTTTCGAAGGGATTCCTACTTACCCTACACCATCACGTTTTTGGGATATTGTAGAAAAACATAAAGTAAATACTTTATACACTGCGCCAACGGCTATCCGCTCTTTAATGAGTTATGGTGAAGATCCATTAAACGGGAAAGATTTAAGCTCAATCCGCGTTTTAGGCTCGGTAGGGGAGCCGATCAACGAAGAAGCATGGCATTGGTTCGATGAGAAAATCGGGCACGGTAAAGCGCCTATTGTTGATACCTGGTGGCAAACGGAAACGGGAGGCATTATGATTTCGCCCATTGCTACGGTAACACCAACCAAACCTAGTTTTGCTACATTGCCTTTACCAGGAATTCAGCCAATTTTAGTTGATGAAAATGGTAATGAAATTGAAGGGAATGGGGTAATGGGAAATCTTTGTATCAAATTCCCCTGGCCGGGCATGTTGCGTACCACTTACGGCGATCACGAACGTTGCAAGCAGACTTATTTCTCTACTTACGAGAATCTATATTTTACTGGTGATGGCTGTTTACGTGATGAAGATGGTTATTATCGAATCACAGGTCGTGTTGATGATGTATTAAATGTTTCTGGACATAGAATTGGTACCGCTGAGGTAGAAAATGCGATTAATATGCATGCTGGTGTGGTAGAAAGCGCAGTTGTAGGTTATCCGCACGATGTAAAAGGGCAGGGCATTTACGCTTTTGTAATTTACCCTGAAATGCATGGGGAAGCAGAATTATCTAAAAAAGATATTTTACAAACGGTTACCCGGGTAATTGGGGCAATTGCCAAGCCTGATAAAATATTGTTTGTTTCTGGTTTACCCAAAACACGTTCGGGCAAAATTATGCGCAGGATTCTGCGTAAAATTGCCGAAGGAGATACAACTAATTTAGGCGATACTTCCACGCTGCTTGATCCAGGCGTGGTAGAAGAAATTATAGCGGCTGCGAAGAAACTTTAATTTAAATGAAAGATAAAAGAAATGCCCCAGATTTTCTGAGGGCACTGAAAAAGTCTTCCATTTATGAGTCGGCTTAAAAAACGACCAAGTAAAACATGTTTTTACTTGGTCGTTTTTTTTATTTACCAAAAATCACATCTGCACAGATTGAATGTTCATCGTACGATTTGCAGGAACGAGTTATTAATATGGGTGTTTTTATGCAATTTTGAGATTAACTGATCAGTTTTAGTATTCTTTTCAAGTTCACTGTAAATATTG
>NZ_JBQEPM010000007.1:0-401642 GCF_052045595.1 Pedobacter sp. 22163
TACGCTACATTGACATCTCTTTTAAGAACTTGTTGACCAGGTAAGCCTCACGGCCGGTCATCTATATATCGTTAAACTTCAGTTCGGAAAAGTCTTGTTCGTCTCTCCGTGTTTCTGTTTATCTCAATCTTGTTTTGTTGTTTGTGCAACATCCGCTGCTCCAACTTTTTTACCCTTCCTTTCGGTTGGGAGTGCAAAGGTAAGGATCTTTTTTAAACTTCCAAATAAAATAAATTTTATTTTTTTCTTCTTCTCTTATCCCCTGTCTGCTTTTCAATATGCCGATTTTAATCAGCTTTCCGTTCTTCCGATCCGGGCTGCAAAGGTAGCAATCTTTTCATCTCCCGCAACATTTATTTTAAAATAAATCCTGCCCTCCTTATCTCCTGCGCCATCTTTTCAACCAAACCCTTCCTCCGAAGCGGGATGCAAAAGTAGGGATTTTTATCGTAAGGGCAAATAAAATATACAGATTAGTGCACGGGCTAATGTAAGTGTATGGTTTTCAACACGAAAAAGTTTTGCAGACAGCAAAACTTTTTGAGGGAACAGCTGTTTCTACCACCCGCCCCAACAAACCTATCAGGTTTTTAAAACCTGATAGGTTTAAATATGAAGCGCCCATTGCCTGAAACTTCCGAAGTTTTCCCTGCGCCCGGCCGTTTAAAACTTCGGAAGACCCTGCAAAATAAACCCGATAGCAGCGGACATCTCGATTTTTTTTCATCGGGATAAAGCGGATAGCGGGAACACACCTTCATAATAGCACAGAACCTGCTTTTCATAAAAAAACAAAAGCACTCTTATATATAATGTAGGAATAACCTGTACGGACAGAATAGACTTCCGAAGTTTTCCCTGCACCTATGCCTTTTAAACTTCGGAAGACGCTGCAAAATAAACCCGATTGCAATGGATCCCGACGTAAAGTCGGGAGAAATGAAAAGCGGGAACAAACCTTCATAGTAATACTAAACCTGCTTTACTAAAAAGATAAACAATGTATTAATAGGCAAACCTCCGAAGTTATACCGAGCGTATTTAACCTCAGGAGTTACCGACTAAAGACATACCAATATAGTAGAGAAACAAAAGATAGCATAAAAATAAGGTTACACTATATATATGTTAAAAATTGTTAACTGTTATATTGTACTGAATTGCTTTGCATAGCTTAGCGGCCAATTGTTTTTATTGATGTTATCGTATTATTAATTATCTTTGCAGAATGTTTAAAGTTAAACACTTAATTATTTTAGTATTTGTTGCCGCTTTGGGTATTGCGGGTTGTAAAAGTCGTTTCGAGAAATTGAGAGCGAGTAATGACGTTGCAAAAAAATACCAAGAGGCGCTTCGTTTGTATAATAAACGCGATTACAGTAAAGCATTGGTGCTTTTTGAGGATCTTTCTCAAAAATATCGTGGCCGTGCCGAAGCTGAGGATCTGAACTATTATTATGCTTATACTTTATATAGATTAAGTGATTACACAACTGCCAGATACCAGTTTAAAAGTTTTGCAGATACCTACCCAGCAAGTAAAAATGCCGAAGAAGCGAGATACATGGGTGCTTACTGTTTCTATTTAGAATCTCCAAATTTCTCTTTAGATCAGGAAAACACCTATAAAGCTATAGATGCGCTACAATTATTCATCAACTTATACCCTACCAGTGATCGTGCTGCTGCCGCTGGCAAATATATTGCCACGTTAAGGGGTAAATTAGAGGACAAAGCATTTGAAAATGCCAAAATGTACTTAACCACCGGGCCAAGTAATGTAGATAATTACAGAGCGGCTGTTATTGCCTTAAAAAATGCGCAAAGAGATTACCCAGATATTAAATATGCTGAAGAAATGGATTTTCTGATGATTAAAGCGCAATATTTATACGCGAAAAACAGTTATATCATCCGCCAGGAAGATCGTTATAATGAAGCACTTGCTTTATATACTGAGTTTACTGAAAACCATCCTGATAGTAAGTACACTAAAGATGCAAAGGTACTTAAGGATGATGTAGAGGCTGGTATTGTAGCTACAAAACAAGAATTGGCATTATATGCCGCTGATCAGGAAAAATACAAGCAAATGTTGATCAGAACTGGTAAATTAAAAGATACCGTTTCTACAAAACCAACTAATGCTGATAATACGAATATTAAAAACAAGTAATACATGAATACTAACAAACCTGCTGTACCAAATACTACAGTAACCAGAAACGTACACGATTTAGATAAAACTACAGATAACTTATACGAATCTTTAGTGGTAATTGCTAAAAGAGCAAATCAGATTTCGAACAACGTTAAAGAAGAGTTACACGGTAAATTGGCAGAATTTGCTTCAAGCAACGATAATTTAGAAGAAATTTTCGAAAATCGTGAGCAGATTGAAATCAGTAAACATTACGAGCGCATGCCGAAACCTGTTTTGGTTGCTATTGATGAATTTTTGAACGAGAAAATTTATCACAGAAATCCTGCTAAAGAACAAAAGTAAATGGCGTAGCGTATAGCGTTTAGGGCAAAGCGTTTAGCACTACGCTCTATGCTCCATGCCTTATGTACTCTGCGCACTATGCTAAAAAATAAAAATATAATCCTTGGCGTTTGCGGTAGCATCGCAGCATATAAGTCGGCTTTTTTAGTTCGGCTGCTTGTAAAAGCTGGCGCAAACGTAAAGGTTATTCTTACCCCTGATGGTGCTAATTTCATTACACCACTTACCCTTGCTACGCTTTCTAAAAACCCTGTTTATACCCAATACTTCGAAGAAGAAACTGGCGTATGGAGTAACCATGTTGAGTTAGGCTTATGGGCCGATCTCATTATCATTGCTCCAATAAGTGCCAACACGCTGGCCAAACTGGCAACAGGTATCTGCGATAATTTATTAACGGCTGTTTATCTTTCGGCCAAATGCCCGGTTTATGTTGCCCCGGCAATGGATCTGGACATGTGGAAGCATGAAACGACACAAGCTAATATTGAAAAGATTATCAGTTTTGATAATAAGGTTATTGCACCTGCCAATGGCGAACTTGCCAGCGGACTTTGGGGCGAAGGCCGAATGGCAGAACCTGAAGAAATTGTTTCCTTTCTAGACGATGCCGTTAAAAGATCGATGCCTTTATTTGGCAAAAAGGTAATGGTTACTGCTGGTCCTACCTACGAGGCGATTGATCCGGTGCGTTTTATTGGCAATCACTCATCAGGCAAAATGGGTTTCGCACTTGCTGATGAACTGGCCAGCCTGGGAGCTGATGTTACCTTAATTGCCGGACCAACAGCCCAAAAATCTACTCAAATTTTAAAAAGAATCGATGTAGTAAGTGCCCAGGAAATGTTCGATGCCTGTTCATCGGTATTCCCTGATACCGATATTACTGTAATGTGTGCCGCTGTGGCTGATTATCGCCCTAAACTGGTTGCCACAGAAAAAATCAAAAAACAGGATAGCGACCTGGTTTTGGAACTGGAAAAAACAACTGATATACTTGCTTCTTTAGGTACAACGAAAAAAGCGCACCAGATTTTGGTTGGCTTTGCTTTAGAAACCAATGATGAAGAGAATTACGCCAAAGGCAAACTAGAGAAGAAAAACCTAGACCTGGTGGTTTTAAATTCTTTAAATGATAAGGGCGCGGGTTTTAAATCAGATACCAATAAAATTACTATTTTTAACAAAGCTTTGGAACGCACTGTATTTGAGATGAAATCGAAAACAGCTGTTGCTAAAGATATCTGTGCGGCCATTTTAAAAATTGCAAAATGATAAAAAAGATTGTTTGGATATTGTTATTGATTGGCTTCGGGAAACTACAGGCGCAGGAGTTAAATGCAAGGGTAACTTTGCTAGCTCCCCAGGTATCGAACATTAGTAAGCCAACTTTAGATGCTTTGCAAAAAACAATCCGCGATTTTTTAAACAATAACAAGTTCAGCAACGAAAGTTATAAACCTCAGGAACGGATTGAATGTAGTTTTGTCATAACCATCAATGCATGGGATGGTGGTTCCGGATATATTGCCGAAGCACAGATTCAAAGCAGTCGCCCGGTTTTTAACAGCTCTTACAATAGCACTTTGTTAAATATGAGTGATAAGAATTTTGATTTTAATTTCAATGATGGCGCGACAATCGACTTTTCTGATCAGAATTATATTTCCAATATCAGTGCCCTCCTCACCTACTACGCTTATACCATCATCGGAATGGATAAAGATAGTTTCGGCAAAATGGGCGGAACTCCGTTTTATAAAAAAGCACAGAACATCATTAATCTGGCGCAAGCTTCGGGCAATACCGGCTGGAGAGCGGCTGATGGTTTACGCAACCGTTTTTGGTTTAACGAAAACGTTTTGAATCCTATTTTTAGTGAGCTGCGCAATTTCATCTATAGCTACCATTTAAACGGCCTGGATCAGCTTACCGATAATGATAAGGGTTTAACACAAATTGTTGCTGCTCTACCTGCCCTTCAACAAATGGACAAGCAGAAACTAGGCTCCATTTTCCCTAATGTTTATTTCGCATCAAAAGCCGAAGAAGTAACCAATGTACTTTCTAAACTAAACGGCCAGGAACGCATGAAAGCTTACAATATGCTGGCAGAAATCGATCCGGCGAATATTGGAAAATACGAAGGACTGAAGAAAAATTAGTTTTTTGGTTAAGCAGTTAATTGTGTTGCGGTAGCTGAAATAAAATTTTTAAAAATGATGAAAAGATTTGTATTAATTATGGTCTGTCTTTTACCATTAAGTCTGCTGGCACAATCTTCATTCAGCGTTAAAGGATTTGGCAAGGCTTATAAAGATGGCGATAAGATCTTTTTATCCTTTCGACAAGGTGATCAATTAATTGAAGATTCTACTGTAATTAATAAAGGCTCATTCGAATTTAAAGGCACTTGTAAGGTTGCGGCAAGAGGCTTTGTTTGTAGAAATGAAAATCCCCGTTATGCGTTAGCGGAGCTATCTGATTCATTTTATATTTATATCGAAGCTGGCCAAATTATACTCAATTCTCCAGACACGCTAAACAATTCTATTATTTCAGGAACACCTTTAAATAATGATTATGCTAAACTTCATGCGGCATTAAAACCTGTTAATGAAAAAAATAAAAATTTAAAAGATCCTGCTAAACTAAGCGTAGAAGAACTGAAGGATACAACATTGATAAACCTAACTAAAGCAAGTGCCATTGCTGCATATTACGAAACATTTCCTATCCAGTTTAACTTTGTAGATGCACATCCAAATTCTTATGTGAGTTTATTGGCTTTAAGTCAAATGGCACGCACCAGTAAATTTCTGCCACGGGTAGAGCAAAGTTTTTCAAAATTATCTACAGAACTGAAGGCGATGCCAGAAGGCAAAAATATAGCAAAAGATATTTTAAAGGGCAAAAAAATTTCTGTAGGAATGACGGCAAAAGGCTTTACCCAAAATGATGTAAATGGTAATCCGATCAAACTTTCAGCTTATCAAAACAAATATGTCCTTGTTGATTTTTGGGCTTCGTGGTGTCTGCCCTGCAGGGAAGAAAATCCAAATGTTTTAGCTGTTTATGAAAAATACAAGGAGAAAAATTTTACGGTTTTAAGTGTGTCAATCGATGTACTGGCAAATAAAGCCAAATGGTTAAACGCTATCAAGGAAGACCGGTTACCATGGATGCAAGTATCTGATCTTAAAAAAGAAAACGAAGCAGCTAAGCTTTACGGTATTACTACTATACCTGCAAATGTACTTATCAGTCCTAATGGAAAAATAATTGCCAAGGATATTAAAGGAAAAGAATTACGCGATAAAATGGCTGAATTATTAGGTGCTAAATAATTTTAAGCCCGTCAGTAAACTAATTAACCAGTTTCATCTGTTAACTGATAAGTAGTTTCTCTATTTGTGGTGATTAGTTGTTTAGAAAAACAGTCTCGGCATTTCAATTAAAGCCAGTCCTGCTTTCGTTCATACGCCTACAGGCCTTAAACGCTGGCCGGTATCCACATCAATCAGGTTTAATAACCTAAGTCAGTTTTTCATAGCCGGGTTTTTCCCTTCAAAAGCCAAATAGGCATGCAACATTCTACCTTCCCATGCGTCTTGTATCATAGTTAACCGGTTAACCAGTTTCGACAGTTAACCAATAAAGTTAAAAATTTGTTAAAATATTTTGATCTTACGAATATCTTCGTACATTTGAATACGAAATAATTCGTACAACTTGTAACATATGACTAATCATAACATCAAACCAACAGAAGGTGAAATGGAAATCCTCCAGGTGCTTTGGCAAAAGGGGAATGCAACGGTAAGAGAAGTTCATGAGGCATTGAATAAAAAAGACTCTGGGTATACCACAACTTTAAAACTGATGCAGATTCTGCACGAGAAAGGAATGGTAGAAAGAGATACCAATCAAAAAACGCATATCTATAAAGCGCTTGTTAGTCAGGATAAAACTGAAAAACAATTGGTAAACAAAATGATCGATAACGTATTTAACGGATCGGCAGCAAGGTTGGTAATGCAGGCTTTGGGTAACCACAGTGCAAGTGCAGATGAAATTGATGAAATAAAAAAGTATTTAGATAGCCTAAAGTAAGGTTAGCGTTGAAGGTTGAAAGGTGTAGGGTTTGGATCCCTAATTAGACATTAACATTTTCGGATTGTCCCCGGTATAAAAAATTAAAACCACTGTTATGGAAACTTTATTACAACAGTTCATCAAAGCATTTGGCTGGAGTATTTTAAACTCACTTTGGCAAAGCGCCATTATTTATGGCGTCCTATTTATTGTAATGCTCAGCATTCCGAAGCTGGCGGCAAAACATAAGCACAACCTTGCTTTTGGCGCCATCATTTTAATGTTTATTGGCTTTGGCTATAATTTCATTCATCAGTTAACATTGAATGTAAACAATCAGGCTCCCGCAATCAATGCACAAAATATACAGGTTTACCAATACTTTAACAACCTACCGCCAAGTTTTAGCAGCAAGGCAGAGCAGTATTTCCCTGTTGTAGTAATATTTTACATTATTGGAATTTTGCTTCAGTTGTTCGTAATCGTTAAAGGCTATGGTCAGCTTTCAAAACTTAAGAAAGAAAGTTTAAGTGCCATTCCAGATAGTTGGAAAACCATTTTCGAGCAGGTAACTGCCCACCTTAAAATCAATAAAGTTATCCAGTTCCATTTGTCTTCTATTGTTAATGTGCCTTTGGTTATCGGGTATTTAAAACCTGTGGTATTATTTCCATTGGCTCTGGTAAACCAATTAGACAACGATCAGGTAGAAGCAATATTAATCCATGAGTTATCACATATCAGAAGAAATGATTTCTTATTGAACCTGATTAAAACAGCTATAGAAACCTTATTATTCTATAATCCATTTGTTTGGATGGCGGGTAGATTTATACACATTGAGCGCGAGCATGCCTGCGATGATCTGGTATTAAAAATTACCGGAAAACCACTGAATTATGCCCATGCCCTACTTAAACTCGAACTATTAAAAGACAAAAACAGTCCGGCTTATGCGCTAGCAGCAACAGGCAAGACCCAGAATTTGTATCAACGCATAAAAAGAATAACCAACATGAAAACAAATTATTTAAACGCCAAACAACAAATGGCAGCCTTAACTTTAGGAGTAGCCTGCTTGTTTTCTATTGCCTGGATCAATCCAACAGAAAAGAAAAAAGAAAATAAAAAAACACCTAAAGTTGAGGTTTTGAGTGTGATCAACCACCATGATGTGAAAACCATTGTTTGCACTGATACCACTAAAAAACGTAAAATTAAAATTGTGACCATTGATGCAGATGGTAAAAAAACCGAATATAATTCGGTAAAAGAAATGCCAGATAGCCTGAGAAAAGATTTTTACAGGGATGAGCTTTTTGCAGGGAAAAATATCTACAGACTGCATGCCGACAGTAATTTCAAATTTAAATTCAGCGATTCATTATTGCTTGCAAAAATAAATAAAGAATATAATTCACCAGAAGCACAAGCTAAATGGAAAAAATTTGGAGAGGATATAGCCAAACAATATAGCTCGCCAGAAGCCCAGGCTAAATGGAAAAAATTCGGAGAGGATATTGCCAAACAATACAACAAACCAGAGGCACAAGCCAAATGGAAAAAATTTGGAGAGGAAATGCAAAAGAAAATGAATTCTCCTGAAGCCCAGGCAAAATGGAAAAAAATGGCTGAAGATATGAACAAAGAATTCGGTTCTCCAGAAGCACAGGCCAAATGGAAAAAAATGGGCGAAGATATGGCTGCCAAAATGAATACGCCAGAATTTAGAGCGCAGATAGAGAATATCAGGGTACATGCTTTAAAATCAGGAGAAATCGCTAGATTATCTGGCTTAAGCATATTACATGCTGATTCTCTATTTAAAGCTAAAGGTTATCAACGCACTCCGGATGGTCTAACTTTTAAATACAATGATAACTCGAACAGCAAGGTTAGACAAACTGAAGAGTACAAGAAATTGAAAGAAAAATTCGACAACGAAGTGAAAGAGCTGAAAGAGAAAATGGAGAAGAAAGAGAAAAAGGAAAAGGTAGAAGGTGGTAACAAAAGCTCATAGGTAACTCCGGCAGTTATGTTATACAATAATCAAGATTTTACCAGTGCTGTTAAAGCCTTGAACACACTAAATGCTGTAGTAACGTATAAAAAATCTGATTTTACCAATGCCGATCAAATAGCGCTAAAAACTTATGTTCAGGGAACCAACTTAAAAATTACAAATGATAATACAATTAATATTTCGATAAAATAACAACATAAACCAAACAGATCATGAACAGCGAAGATTATTCTTCGCTGTTTTTGTTTTGTATTCACCTGTTGAATAAATTTTAATATTTTTGCTTAGCTATGCTACAAAAACTTTCTATACGTAATTACGCATTAATTGACAGTCTCGATATCGAATTTGATAAGGGCTTAAATATTATAACAGGTGAAACAGGCGCTGGTAAATCCATCATTTTAGGTGCATTGTCGCTAATTTTAGGCCAGCGCGCAGAAAGCAAATACTTTTTTAACCAGGATAAAAAATGTGTTATTGAAGGAAGCTTTGCACTGGCAGATGAAAACCTGAAAGAACTTTTTGAAGAAAATGATTTAGATTTCTCGAACGAAAGTATGCTGCGTAGAGAGATATCTATAGACGGTAAAACCAGATCGTTTATTAACGATACACCGGTTAATTTATCAATTCTTAAACAAATTGGCGAAAAGCTGATCGACATCCACTCCCAGCATGCCACCCAAGAGATTAATGATGCCGATTTTCAACTGTTAATTGTCGATTCCTTAGCTAACCATCAATCGCTATTGTTTAATTACCGCAGCGGGTTTAAAAAACTAAGACAAGATACCAACCTGTTGAAGAAATTGGTTAGTGAGGCAGACGAAGCGAGAAATAAGCAAGATTATGAACAATTTCTATTTAACGAACTCGAGCAGGCAAAATTACAGGAAGGTGAACAGGAAGATTTGGAGCAAGAATTAGAACGCTTAACACATGCCGAAACCATAAAAAGAGCCTTACTTACCGCTTCCGGTTTAATTAACGAAAGTGAACCTTCTGCCCTCCAGATTTTAAAAGAAGCGTCGTTACAGCTACAGAGTATAGAAAAATTCGATCCTGCAATTAATGTGCTGTACGAACGTTTACGCTCATCGATTATTGAAATAAAAGATATTACCGATGAGGTTTCTACGATAGAAGGAAATACCATACACAGCGCTGATCGGTTAGAAATCGTAAATCAAAGGTTGGATCTGTTTTATACCCTGCAACAAAAACATAGGCTTGCCAATAATACAGAATTGCTGGCATTTCAAAATCAGCTGGGAGAAAACCTGAACAAGCTGTTATCTTCTGATGAGCATATTGAGAAACTGCAGAAAGAAATAGATCAACTTAATAAAGAATTATATAAACAGGCCGATCAATTAAGTGCCAACCGCAAGAAAGCAATTAAAGTGGTTGAGGAACAAACCAGTATTACTTTGAAACAGGTAGGTATGCTTAATGCCAAATTGGTGTTAGATCAAAAACCATTGACCGATCTGAATAAAGATGGATTGGATGAAATCAATCTGCTCTTTACAGCCAATGCTGGCCAAGCCCCTGCCCCGGTAAATAAAGTAGCGTCCGGTGGTGAGTTATCGCGACTGATGTTGGCGATAAAAGCACTGTTGGCTAAACACACCTCACTGCCTACCATTATTTTCGACGAGATTGATACCGGAATTTCTGGCGAAACTGCTTTAAAAGTTGGAGAAGTAATTGCTGATTTAGGACAGAACATGCAGGTAATTTCGATTACCCACTTGCCACAAATTGCGGCTAAAGGAATATCACATTACTTTGTTCATAAAAATGAAGATCATGGAAAAACTACAACAGGCATCCGTAAACTTAAACAAGAAGAACGCATTGGTGTTATTGCTGAAATGTTAAGTGGGAAAAACCCAGGTTCATCTGCCATGGAAAATGCACGTGAGTTGTTAGCTTAGTTTTTAATAGCTCGTCGCCCTGACCTGTAGCGCAGCGGAAAGCTAAGCAGTAAACCGAGCCTTAGCGAGCTCACCGAAGGTAATTTATTTCAGGATCTTGTCATTTGCAAATGCAATGCTAGATGTTATCATCTAGCTCTATTAAATAAATAGTTATTCGAAACAAGTTGATCTCCTATCGCTGTGCTGTCAGATGTTACCATCTGACTGATTGTAAATAGATTTTGTAGATTTGTATCGTCCTATCTGACAGCTAAAAGAAAAGCACCAATAATTTTACATCAGGCATTAAACAAAACTAAATAATTAGTTTATATTTAATCAATGAAATCTTTTATACTTCTACTTTCATTATTAACCATCGGCAAATTTTGTTCTGCCCAACAAAGTTATATCCTTTCAGGTATGGTAAAAGATAAACGTGGTGAGGCTTTACCCGGGGCTGGCGTATATGTAAGCGGTTATAAAATTGCAACAGTTTCTAACAATGATGGCACATACACACTACCGCTAAAGCCCGGTAACTACGATATTTTAGTACAATTAATCGGCTATAAAGCTCTAAACAAAAATGTAGTGATTGCTGATAAAGCCGTAAAGCTGGATCTTACCCTCGAAGAAAGTGTAACCCAATTGGCAGAAGTAACCATTAAACCCGATCCGAACAGGGAACATTATATTGCCATGTTTAAGGGGTATTTTATTGGCACCACCCCCAATGCAGAACAATGTAAACTCATCAACCCGAATGTACTGATTATTGATTACGATAAAGAGGAACATAAACTTACAGTAAAAACCACCCAATTTCTGATTATTGAAAACAAGGCACTTGGATACCGCATTAAATACCTGCTGAACAATTTTGAATACGATAACAAAACCAGGATCATTTATTATGAAGGTTTCCCCTATTATGAAGATTTAAAAGGATCGGCACGCCGGAAGAAAATTTGGGAGCAAAAGCGGATTACCGCTTATTTAGGTTCTCCACAACACTTTTTTAGATCTATTTATCATCACCGCGCCACTGAAGAGGGGTTTATTATCAATAAACTGGTTACAATATCAAATCCGGATAAACCATCTGACAGTATGATTAACGCCAACATTAAACGCTTAACAAAAGCACAGGATGGCTTAACCCGCACATTAACTTTTACACTTGGAGATTCTTTGAGCTATTGGATAAAAAAGAAAAATCTTCCAAATGGGATTTCTATTTTAAGCCGTGCTCCGGTAACGCAGGATACATTGGTACACATGAAGAATCAAAGTATCAAAAGCTTCAATTTTACTGATCAGCTTTATGTTGTTTACACCAAAGAAAGGGAAGATCCTTCTTACGCCAACCGGATCGGCCTGTCTATTGCAAGGCCATTAGATATGCCAGATTACCAGATTTCTACCATCACCTTACAAGTTGTTCCGGTATATTTTTACGAAAACGGATCTATATACAACCCTCGTTCGATGATTTATTCTGGTTACTGGGGCTGGGAAAAAATTGCAGATAGTGTACCTATGGATTATTTGCCTACAGCCAATTTGGAAAGGAAATAACCTTCAATCCGTTAAAGAAAAGTCTGTTATGGCTTAGAGACCAAGTATTTCTTTATTATTTTATGAAAAGCAAATACAGTGCTTAATGGTTTCGAAATTCCCGCCCTCCGTACAAATCCTCGCCCTCATGCTTCGGGCTGTGGGTTTTTCACTGCGGTCGGGTTTAGCTCGCAAGGCCAGTAATACTATTGAGGGTTTTGGAACCACGCAGCACCTAACTTTGTTAATAAACCCGACAGAGCGGGTAGCCCACAGTGAAGCGCAGCGCAACGAGGACTACAAGCGATGGCGGGACTGCGCTAGCCATGAAAAACAGACCTTTCGTTTTCAAATAGAAAATAATCTTTATGATGAACCTGATCTATTTTGAATAAATTCTCTTCTTAAAGATCCTTCGCTCACTCAGGATGACAAATTGTATTATCCGCTTGCAGTTCGAAATAACGATTACTATTAAATGTTAAATTTGTTAAAAATCTTTTGCGTTTTTAATAAATATTACGCCTTTTGGTTACATTCGTCTCTATGATTAAAAGCCTTTTAGTAGCCCTTACGCTAATCATGTTGGGTACTAATGCCATTGCTCAAAACACCTTCTCGATTAGTGGTTTGGTTAGGGATCAAAAAGATGGATTACCTGGCGCAAGTATCTATTTAAGTGGATATAAAATTGCTACAGTGGCTGATAACGACGGACGATTTAAATTATCAAATCTAAAACCTGGCAGTTATGATCTGCTTGTTCAGCTGGTTGGTTACCTCCCCTATTCTAAAAGCGTAATTATTTCCGATAAATCGGTGCAGGTAGAGCTGATTTTGAAAGAAAATGTTGCGCAGCTGGAAGAAGTTGTAATCAGGGCCGATCCTAACCGTCAGAAATATATTAACCAGTTTAAAGATTTTTTTATTGGTAAAACTCCAAATGCCTCACAGTGTAAGATATTAAACCCGCAGGTTTTAAATGTAGATTTCGACATTACCAAAAGTACCTTAACGGTTTCTACAACCGAGTTTCTGATTGTAGAGAATAAAGCGTTGGGTTATCGCCTAAAATATATGCTCGACCGTTTTGAGTATAATTCGAGAACACACATTATTTACTATTCCGGGCATCCATTTTTTGAGGAATTAAAAGCATCGGCAGCTAAAAAGAAGAAGTATATCGCCGCCAGAGAGGTTGCCTACTATGGTTCTTCGCAACATTTCTTCCGTTCCCTTTATGCCAACAAAACGCAAGAAGAAGGATTTATCATCAACAAGATGGTAAAAGTGCCCAACCCCAACCGCTATCCTGAATATTTAATTAATGCCAATTTAGAAAAGATTAAGGCCGTACCCGAGAAAACGGGCATCAGGCAGAATAAAGGTAAAATAGATACCGCATTGCTCGCCTTTTGGACCAAACAAAAAGAAATACCCCGGACCATTGATAAATTTTCGAGAGCGGAAGTGCGTACCGATACATTGGTGCACTATTTTAACCAGAACTTAAAATACCTTAGTTATACAGATGCATTGCTGATCCAGTACACCAAAGAAAAAGAATCTCTTGCTTATTCCAATACAGGATTTTGGATCTTCAGGCCTTTGGATGTACCCGAAAATGAAATTTCTGTTGCCAACTTAACCGGCGAAAGCGTGCGTTTCTATGAAAATGGCGGCATTTACGACTCCCGGTCGCTCTTGTACAAAGGTTTCTGGGCTTATGAAAAAGTGGCCGATATGGTACCGATGGATTATGTACCGCAACCTAAGAATAAGTAAGGGAAAATGTGAGATGGCGGATTGTTCTAAACTAAAAATGTTGAAAAGTAGCTATTCTTAGAAAAGAAAATTACTAATATTTTTAGTAATTTTAATCTATGATTGGCGAAGAAGAAAAACAATATTTTAAAGGACGGGGCGCTCAGGTTAATCCACATAACAAATTTTTAAAGGATGTTTATGTAAAGGAACATGATGAGGGAATAGATGATTGGGAGGAAAGCGATCGTAAAACCTCCTTTATTTTTGAAAATTCGAAAACCATTGTAAACAAAGTTGACAGCCCCGATGTAGGCATGGCTTATTCTTTAAATCCCTACCAGGGCTGCGAACATGGCTGTACTTATTGTTATGCCCGCAACTCACATCAATATTGGGGTTATAGCGCAGGAATAGAGTTTGAGCGGAAAATAATCGTTAAAAAAGAGGCGCCTACATTATTTAAAAAGTTTTTAGAGAAAAAAGGCTGGGATGCCACCACTATTTCCCTTTCTGGTAATACCGATTGCTACCAACCTGCTGAAAGAAAGTTTAAACTCACCAGGCAGTTGCTTGAAATTGCATTGGCCTACAAGCAGCCCATTGGTATGATTACCAAAAATTCACTTATTCTTCGCGACCGGGATATTCTGCAGGAAATGGCGAAGTTAAATCTCTGCATGGTTTATGTTTCCATTAATAGCTTAAACGAAGATTTACGGCAGGTAATGGAACCCCGAACTACAACGGCCAAACAGCGGTTAAAGGTGGTAGAAGAACTGAGTAAAGATGGAATTCCTATGGGTGTTATGGTTGCCCCTCTTGTTCCTGGTTTAAGCGACCATGAAATTCCTAAAATTCTAAAAGCCGTAGCCAATGCCGGTGCGCTAAAGGCTGGTTATACCGTTGTAAGACTAAATGGAGCTATTGGGCAGATATTTGAAGATTGGCTGCGCAAAAACTTTCCCGATCGTTTTGATAAAGTTTGGCACATGATTCAGAGTTGCCATGGCGGGCATGTTAACGATAGCAGATTTGGCGACCGGATGCGTGGAGATGGCAATATCTCGCAGATGATCAGGGATAATTTCAGGCTGCACTGCCGATTAAATGGCTTAAATGTAAAGGATATTATTTTAGACCATACTTTATTCAAGATTCCGAGTAATCAGGCGAGTCTGTTTTAAAAATTTTGAGGAGAAAGCGCTCAGGGCTGTGGTGGTGTTATCATCACGGCCATCTCAAATATTGTTGGTAACAATCTGTAATCGCGACGCTTTGAACCGTAGATTTGTAATCCACGTTGATAAAACTTAGTTTTAACGCCATGAACATTGCATTAGTAACTTATCTGGATAAAGGAGCCTATGATAGCGCTACAGTTGAAAACGAAGATGATAAACTCTTAAATTTCCTGAAAGAAAAAGGACTAAACATTGAAAAAGTAATCTGGAACGATCAACAGGTAAATTGGGAAGGTTATTCGCTTGCCATTTTAAAATCGCCATGGGACTATTTTGACCTGATTGAAGACTTTTATAGCTGGCTTAATCATTTGGAAGCAAAAAATATAAAATTGCTTAACCCCATTGAGGTAGTGAGGTGGAACGCAAACAAACAGTATTTGCAGGAAATTGAAGCTGCCGGATTAAAAATTACGCCTAGTTTTTTCATTCAAAATAAAGGAAACGTAAATCTTGAGCATTTCTTTAAGAAATTTAACACCAATAAATTAATTGTAAAACCTTGTGTGAGTGGTGGTGCAAAAAATACATTTAAAGTAACTGTAGATAATGTAAATGAAGTTAATCAAAAATTAAATCTCCTTATCCGGAATGAAGATTTTATCATTCAGCCTTTTCTACCGGAGATTCTGGAAAACGGTGAATGGTCTTTCGTTTTCTTTAATGGAGTATATAGTCACTCGTTAATCAAACAGGCTAAAGCTGGCGATTTTAGGGTGCAGCCTGCGCATGGTGGATCTGTCCATCCGCAAAAACCGAATGAAGAACTGATTGCTACAGCACAGCAATATGTAACGTTATTTGCTTAAAATTGCCTTTATGCACGAGTTGATGGTACTTTCGTTAAAGGAGAATTTTTATTGATGGAATTAGAGCTCATCGAGCCCTTTCTATTTCTGAACACAGAACCCGAAAATTATGAACGGTATTATAAGGGGTTACAGGAGTTGATGTGAAAAGAATTTACTGTTAAAAAGCCTGCTCATCATGGTTTCTCCAGAAAAAGGAAAGAAAAATCGTCATTGCGAGGAAGGCTTTTTCAGCCGACGAAGCAATCTTACAACTATCGCTAGTAGCGAGCGCTTTAAGATTATTCATTTTAGCAGTTGCTTTTAAAGGCATTCATGAGCTCACTCTGTTCGGTTATCTTCGTGCCTCGCAATGACGAACATATTTCGTTAGACGCAAATTAAAAGTTCTAATTTGAATTACTTAGTAAATTCTCTTGCTTGTTATTTTACTGCAAAAACCTGGCCTCAGTAATCAACCGTTTTAGCTTCTCCCATTACTTCGAAAGCGGCATTCATCATATTTTTGCAGTGATATTAAACAAAAAAACTCCCGATTTTCATCGGGAGTTTCTTATTTATTTACTAGAAGAATCTTCTTCTTTTTTCGGCTCTTCTTTTTTCTTTTCGCCTTTTTTGTGATTGATTGAAATCAGTTCAGTAGTTTTATCGTAATCAATTTCCAAAACATCACCTTCGGCCAGTTCGCCTTTAAGGATCTCTTCGGCAATTGGATCTTCTAAATATTTCTGAATTGCTCTTTTTAACGGACGAGCACCAAAATTACTATCAAAACCTTTATCGGCAATATATTCTTTAGCATTATCAGTTAATGCAATTTCATAACCAAGGGTATGAACGCGACCGAATAAAGCTTTTAACTCGATATCGATAATTCTGAAAATTTCATCTTTACCTAAGCTATTGAATACCACTACATCATCAACACGGTTTAAGAACTCAGGAGCAAAAGCACGTTTTAATGCACTTTCAATTACACCACGACTGTGAGAATCGGCCTGGTTTGTTTTCGCTGCTGTAGAGAAACCAACACCCTGACCAAAATCTTTAAGTTGACGTGCACCAATATTAGAAGTCATGATGATGATTGTATTTCTAAAATCAACCTTACGTCCTAAACTATCGGTTAATTGGCCTTCATCCAAAACCTGCAATAAGATATTGAATACATCAGGGTGAGCTTTTTCAATCTCATCCAATAAGATTACAGCATAAGGTTTTCTTCTTACTTTTTCAGTTAACTGTCCACCTTCTTCATAACCTACGTACCCTGGAGGCGCACCCACTAAACGTGATACTGCAAATTTCTCCATATACTCACTCATGTCGATCTGGATCAAAGAATCATCACTATCGAACATAAAGCGCGCCAATTCTTTTGCCAACTCTGTTTTACCTACACCTGTTGGACCTAAGAAAATAAATGAACCGATTGGTTTTTTAGGATCTTTTAATCCGGCTCTTGTACGCTGGATCGCTTTGGTTAATTTTTTGATCGCATCATCCTGACCGATAATTTTCTCAGCCACTTTATCGTACATGTTCAACAGTTTTGCACTGTCTGTTTGTCCAACACGTTGTACCGGGATACCAGTCATCATCGAAACCACTTCGGCTACATTATCTTCTGATACTTCGTAACGTTTAGTTTTGGTTTCAGCTTCCCACTCTGCTTTAGCTTTATCTAATTCTTCAATTAGATTTTTCTCTGTATCGCGGAGTTTTGCAGCTTCTTCATATTTCTGACTACGTACAACCTTGTTTTTCTCTAATTTGATATCTTCAATTTTGGCTTCGATATCAATAATATTCTGAGGAACGTGGATGTTGGTTAAGTGAACACGTGAACCGGCTTCATCTAAAGCATCAATGGCTTTATCTGGCAAGAAACGATCGGAAATATAACGCGAGGTTAAAGTAACACAGGCTAAAATAGCTTCATCAGTATAAGTTACACCATGGTGTTCTTCATACTTATCTTTAATACGTGTTAAAATCTCTACAGTTTCGTCCGGTGTAGCTGGCTCTACCATCACTTTTTGGAAACGACGGTCTAAAGCACCATCTTTTTCAATGTACTGACGATATTCATCTAATGTTGTGGCACCAATACATTGAATTTCGCCCCTTGCTAATGCTGGTTTGAACATGTTCGATGCATCTAATGAACCCGAGGCTCCACCAGCTCCAACAATGGTATGGATCTCATCAATAAATAAAATTACATCAGTAGATTTTTCAAGCTCGTTCATCACGGCTTTCATACGTTCTTCGAACTGGCCGCGGTATTTTGTACCGGCCACCAGCGATGCCAAATCTAATGTAACTACACGTTTGCCGAAAAGCACACGCGAAACTTTACGTTGTACAATGCGTAAGGCCAAACCTTCTGCAATTGCCGATTTACCAACTCCTGGTTCTCCAATTAAAATCGGATTGTTCTTTTTTCTGCGGGATAAAATCTGCGATACACGCTCAATTTCTTTCTCGCGGCCTACAATAGGGTCTAAACGACCTTCTTCAGCAGCTTTTGTTAAATCACGGCCAAAGTTATCCAAAACAGGGGTTTTAGATTTTATATCTGAAACCTTTTTAGGCGTACTAAAACTTTCTTCTTCACGATAATCGTCATCGCCACCAGTAGAAGCACTGTTTGAGATATCATCTCTGAAACCATTTTTATTCACTTCAACCTCCTGTTTAAAAACATCGTAAGTAACACCATATTGCAATAATATTTGTGAGGCGATGTTATCATCATCTCTCAAAACCGATAACAGCAAATGTTCGGTACCAATTAAATCGCTTTTAAATATTTTGGCCTCTAAATAAGTGATTTTCAAAACTTTTTCTGCCTGTTTTGTTAATGGAATATTGCCTAAGTTTACTGTAACACTCGAAGTACCGCGAACGGCATCTTCAATTGAGCGGCGCAATTTACCGGTATCAACCCCTAACGATCGTAAAATTTTTATAGCCATGCCATCGCCTTCGCGGATGAGGCCCAATAATAAATGCTCGGTTCCGATGTAATCGTGCCCTAAGCGGAGCGCTTCCTCCCTACTAAAAGAGATTACATCTTTAACCTGTGGTGAAAATTTTGCTTCCATAATACCTTTCTTAACAGCTACGTCCCTAAACTATAAAATAACTTTATAAAAACGAACGTACTGTTTTCTTTATTTTATCAACAATTGCGCCATATGGGTGGATAAAGAGGCTTTTGAATGCCTGAGAACCCAAAATTCAATGTAAGATTATCGTTTAGATAAATATTATTTTATTTATATCTATCTACGTAATAAGTGTTCTAAAGGTTTTAAAGGGACATTTGCCAAAAACATCCGCTTACAGATATTTTATTGTCGGTTTATTGTAAGGATTTTTTCACCATCAAAAACTGACAATTTGTATCTTTTTACTTAGGCAATTTACAAGTTTTGACAGAAAAACAAAAAGAACGTGACATCATTTAACAATTTCATTCGATAAAAATCATCAAGCTAATCCGATCAACTCTACTTATTATAACCTTAATACGAAGTTAACTGTTATTAGGTTGTTTTTGTTTTCTAACACCATAGTTTATTGTAATCCATTTATCACAAAATAAACCTATCTTTTGATACAGAGACCGACTACACAGCTTTAATGGTTTCGACCATAAAGCACGTCGGCAAATGGCGCTTAATTATTTAAAGATAGCTAATGTAAAAACTGTAATGGGACATCGGCAACACCAAGCCTATCACATTTTGAAACTACATCATTTAAATCGAAATGACCAGATAGCGATTGATAAAGTTCTCTATCAGTCTGCTCCAATCCCATACTCCAATCAGTAAAACAACGCTGCTCATATTTGCCAATTTGCAGTAAAACAACCGATTCATGACGTTCTCCAGTTACGATTTTGTTAAAAAGTTTGCGAATGATCCGTTCATCTCCTTCAAGCAATTGCATAACCTTCCTTTACTCTTTGTAATCTGCAGACGTTTTACATATAATAATAGCCCAGTAATATTATTCCGATTACTATTAAACCATAGAGGGGCAAACGTTTGCGCTTAATAATATCGCCAATATAGGCATACCATATTTATCACCCTTCAAAAAACGCTTAAATAGTAAGCACATCATCCATTATATACAATTTAAAGCAAACGTTTGCGCTGCATTCGCGGTTTGATCTTGACTTTTATGGTTATAGTTTAGTAATAATCATTTTACTAAAAAGTATATTATTAATGAACCTAAGAATAACTTTTAGCCCTCCCTAATCTGATTAATGCCCCTCAACAGATAACAAAACAGTAACTAACCTAAAAAACATGAAGAAAATTCTCTTAATGATTTCCTTTATTGCGTGTATTTTCGTAGTAAAGGCACAAAACCGTACTATTTCTGGTACGGTAACCGACAGTAAAAAACTCCCGCTTCCGGGAATTACCGTAACCGTACTGGGCACAAAAACTGCTGTACAAACAGATGCAAACGGAAAATATGCAATTAGCGCTGATGATAAGAATACCCTGGAGTTTAAAGCCTTGGGTTTTACCACACAAACCATTAAAGTTGGCACAAATACTTCTGTTAATGTTTCCTTAGTAGATCAATCTACTGAGTTAGACGCCGTAACCGTTGTAGGTTATACTACAAAGAAGAAATCAGAAATTTCTAGTGCAGTAACTACCGTAAGCGGCGCTCAGCTTAATGATGTAACCTCGGTAAACCTCGGCAACCTGTTACAAGGTAAAGCGCCCGGTGTAGTGGCGAGTTCTGCCTCTGGCGATCCAACAGCGGGATCGAGTGTGGTGGTACGTGGTGTAGGCAGTATTAATGCGGGTACCGGGCCGCTAATTGTGGTTGACGGAAACATTGGTGGTACTTATAACCCGTCCGACGTGGATAATATTACCATATTGAGAGATGCCGCTGCCACAGGTCTGTACGGATCGAGAGCTGCCAATGGGGTTATTATTGTAACCACCAAAAAAGGAAAAGCAGGAGAAACCAGATTCAGTCTAAACGCTACCATTGGCATCGCAAAGGCTACCACTGGTAATTTTAAGCTGATGGATGCACAGCAACTTTACGACTACCAGAAATCTTTCTTTACTACTCCGCCAGCAGCTTCAGTATTAAATACCAATACCAATTGGTGGAATGAGGCTTTTAGAACAGCAATGGTAAATAACCACACGCTAACCGCATCCGGAGGGAGCGAGAAAACGCAATTTTATATCTCGGGCAACTATTTTAAAGAAGAAGGAACTTTAATCAACAACGATAAAACACAATATAGTTTAAGGGCTAACCTTACCTCACAGTTGACTAAAAAATTAAAATTAACAGCCTTGTTAAGCGGAATTGTTATCAATGATAATTATAATCCTGAAAGTGCCGTTTACCAGGCTTATTTAAATATGCCATACGACCCTGCTTACAATGCAGATGCCAGCCCAACTGACCCACGAAATATTCCTTCCTGGAAAGGTAGAGACCGTTCGAATTTTTTACAGAGCTTGCAATACAATTACTCAAAAGCAAGAAGTTATACCACAACAGGTGATATAAACCTGGATTATGACCTACTCAAAAACCTAACAATTTCCAGTTATAACAGGGCCACAATTGCCAGCGGCAGATCAAATAGTTATGCTGATAGAAGAAGTCAGTCCGGTGCAGCAAACCTGGGCACTGTATCTTTAAATAATACCTTTTCTACCACACTTTTATCTTCAAACAGAATTAAGTACAATGTAAATTTAGGCAACCATAGCCTAAGTGTTTTAGGAGTTGCGGAGATAGAAGGTTATAAATATGATGCCAGTGGAATTACTGCAAAAGGTTTACCAGCCGGATTGGATGGGATAAATACGGCAACAGAGATTAACAATAAACCCACTGGCAGATATGATCAGTATCAAAATATAAAATACCTGGCACAGGCAGATTATAGCTATCAAGGTAAGTATTACTTAGTGGGCTCTGTAGTTAATGAATACTCTTCGCGATTCGGAAAAAACAATCCTGCTGCAACTTTTTATCAGGGAGGCGCATCATGGATTTTATCCAATGAAGACTTTTTAAAAAGCAATACTACGCTTACCTTTCTAAAACTAAGAGTCAGCCTAGGTACTACCGGAAATCAGAATTTCAGAGCAGATAACAATCTGGATGGCCTATATGAATCGCTAGGCTTGTATAACTTAAACGCTTCAGCTTCGTATAATAACCAAACAGGTGCCTTCCCTACACAAATTGTCAATCCAGATTTGACCTGGGAAAAATCGAGAGCATACAATTTAGGCCTGGATTTTGGCTTATTTAAACGTATAGACATTACCATTGATGCCTATGATAAACGCAATTCTGATCTGTTATTTGCTGTTCCACTTCCTGCAACAGTTGGTTATAGAACCATTAGAAGAAATGTTGGTGCAGTAAGAAACAGGGGGATTGAGTTTACGATCAACTCCAGAAATATCCAGCAGAAAGACTTTAATTGGGAAACCAGTTTTAATATGTCGTTTAACCGCAACAAGGTTATGGAGTTAAACCAGGGCTTATTGGTAGTAAATAGTGGCACACAGCCAATAGCATTAGGCCATGATATGGATGAATGGTATATGCAAAAGTGGGCAGGTGTAAATCCAGCAGATGGTAAACCACTTTGGGAAAAACTAGACGACCCTACGGGTGTAACCAGTACTTACAACCAAGCCACCAGACAATATACCGGTAAATCATCAGCACCAAAATTTAGTGGTGGATTAACCAATACATTGGCTTATAAAAACTTTACCCTTTCGGCATTTTTAAATTTTGTGTATGGCAACTGGGTGTATAACGATAGTCGTTTCTATTTCGATAATGATGGCGTGTACGAAAGCTATAATCAACAGGTTTTACCTAAAGGTTCGGTAAGGTGGACAACCCCCGGCCAAACTGATGCAACCCATCCACAGGCAAAATTTGGCGGTAATCTTCAATCTCACCAAAGCTCTACACGCTTCTTAGAGGATGGAAGTTATTTAAGATTGAGGAATGTAACCATTGGATACAATCTACCGACTAATTGGTTAAAAAAAGCTTCGATAAATGCGGCTCGTTTATATGTCAGCGGCGACAACTTGTTTACAGCCACCAAATTTTCGGGCGTAGATCCTGAGGTTGATTTAACTGGTGGTATATCGTCTTTCAGATACCCGACCAGCAGAAGATTTGTTTTTGGCGTTAACCTAACATTCTAATTATTAATAAGATTATCATGAAAACATACTATAATCACATCATAAAAATCGCTATTGCAGCCAGTATTATTTTTACGGCATCCGCTTGTCGTAAGACATTTTTTCCTTCAGATAAAGTAGAAGACAATGATCTACTAACTACCATTGATGGTATGCGAACAGCCACTTTGGGTAATTATGCTACCTTAAAATCTCTGGATTATGAAAACAATTACCATTGGCTTGCCGAACTCCCTTCCGATGAGGTGGCTCAGGGGCAGGGTTCATCGAGCGATGTAACCAATTTATATAAATATACCCATTTGGTGAATTCTGCCAACGCAACCGCATATTTCCAACAAGCCTATTACATTGCATCGGCTGCAAATAAGGTTATTAAAGCTATTCCTGATGGTTCATCGGCAGAATTACTACAGATTAAAGGTGAAAATCTGTTTTTGAGGGCGATGTTACATTTTAATTTAGTCAGGATATTTGGAAGGCCTTTTGTCCAGAATCCGACAACCAATCCCGGAGTTCCGATTTTGAGTGAAACCGTAAGCGATGCAGATGCTTACATCATCAAAAGAAGTACGGTAGCTCAGGTTTACGATTTTGTAATCGCCGATCTTTTAAAAGCATCGCAATTGATAAAAGATGAGAAAGGTAATAGTTTTGCTTCAAAAATGGCCGCTTACGCACTCCTATCGAGAGTTTATCTGTACATGGATAACAATGCCAAGGCAGTAGAATATGCCAACCTGGTAATTAGCTCAAACAAATATCAGTTACTTCAAAATGCCGAATACCAAACCTATTTTAGGGTTGCACCAGAAACAAACAAGGAAAGTATTTTTGCCATCAAACATACCAAAACTGAGAACTACGATTACTCCGCTATTGGTTCGTTATACTATAGTGGCGATGCCAATGGTAATGCGTTGGGCCAGGGAGAAAGTGGATGGGGAGAGATTTATGCCTCAGTTAAGTATTACAACTTCCTTAACAAATACCCTCAGGATAAACGCAAGAGTTTTATCTCGCCTTATATTGTTAGTGGTGTTCAACAGTTAAATCCGAAACTAACTCCTGCTACCCCAATTTATTACGTTAATAAAAACAACTTGCAAGAAGGGGTTACCAATTTAACTTCGCCTGTTTATCTCCGTTTGGCAGAAATGTACCTAAACAGAGCTGAGGCCAATGCCAAGCTGAACAATACACAACTGGCTTTAGATGATGTGAATGTAATTAGAACCCGTGCAGGAATCCCGACTTATACTTTGGCAGATGTTACGCCAGCGCACAGTATTTTAGATATTGTACTGGAAGAAAGATGGCTAGAACTGGCTTTTGAATGCCAGCGGGCTTACGATCTATTTAGAAATAACCGCCCAATGGTAAGAGATTATCCAGGTACCCACTCTACCATTAATGGCTCGGTTAATCAAACCATTAACCCTACTGATGCGCGGGTAATTTATTTTATCCCACAGACCGAAAGAGATAAAAACCCTAATTTATCTCAAAACCCATAGTAAAACTAAGCGGGCTGGATTAATTCAGCCCGCTTAGTTATTTACCTTTGGTTTTCTTAAAAAAAATATTCCAAAAAAATCTAAGAAAGTTCTTTTGCCGTATATGTAGTTAAGTCCATATAATTGGATCAGGCTCAATGGTGTCTCTTTATCAAAGACTTTTAATCGTACTCCTTCTCCTTATCCTTTTTGCGGGAAGAATTGCCGTATACGTCATTACCAATCAAAAACAACATCAGGAAGTTGTAAAAGAAAACACTAGTAAAACCGATAAATCTAATACTAACGAAAATAAGGAACAACTCGAAGAGAAACTCGAAGACCTGGCCATTAATACAATCATAACAGCCAATAGTGCTTTCTTAAACATAGCAAAATCAAAAGCCGTTCTTTTTTCTGGCAATTATAAACTTTTAAAGTGTTTCCTACAAACACTAGAATACCCACCCAAATAAGCGACAACGCTTAGCATTAACTATTTTTCTTAATTAAACATTAAAGACATGATTAAAACTAAACACTTAATCATAGTGGCCCTATTGGCTATTATGACCCCTATTTTATTTTCTGCCTGTAAGAAAGACAGAAAGAACGATCCTGAACAGGAGATGCTCACCCCCGGACCAGATGTTAATTTTTATGCATTAACAGCCGATGGCAAACTATTGCTGATTAATGCCAAAAACCCCAGTTCGGTTACCGCTCAGGTTACGATTTCTGGTCTACAAAGTGGAGAAACCATTTTGGGCATAGATTTTCGTCCGGCTACAGGACAACTGTATGGATTGGGTAGCACCAGCCGTATATATGTTATTGATCCTAAAACAGGAACAGCAAGATCAATTTCAGCAGCTCCCTTTACCCCTGCATTAAGCGGAACATCAGTTGGCTTCGATTTTAACCCTACTGTAGATCGTATTCGCGTGGTTACCTCATCCGGTCAGAATTTACGCTTAAATCCTGAAACAGGTACCGTGGCTGCTACTGACGGTATGATTAATGGTGTAACCAATGCCAAGGTATCATCAGTTGCTTATACCCAAAATAAAGCTGGCACAAGCACCACTGTACTTTTTGATATTGATATAGCCAACGATAAGCTTCATAAACAAGATCCACCGAATGATGGAAAATTGGTTGAAGTTGGAAGCCTGGGCTCCGATTTTGAAGATGTTGGCGGTTTTGATATTAATCCCGACGGTACTGCGGCATTAGCAGCTTTAACTACAGGTGGTAAATCTGGTTTATATCTGATTGATTTAACCACCGGAAAGGCCTCGAAAATTAACAAGATAGATCAACAGATTACTGGTCTTGCTATTCCAACTGAAGCTGTTGCTTATGCAGTATCAAATAACAACGAACTCTTGATCTTCAATCCAACGGCTGCAACACCAACGCCTGTGGTAAAAGCCATTACAGGCATACAGCCAGGCGAGAACATTTTAGGTATTGATATGCGCCCATTAAACGGTCAATTGTTTGCTATCGGAAGTACAAGTAGAATTTATAGCATCAATGCATCATCTGGCCTTGCTGCCATGGTAGGAACAGGACCATTAGGCACTTTACTCGCTGCCACTCAAGTTGGTATAGATTTTAATCCAACAGTAGATCGGATTAGAATTGTTGGTAATACTGGTCAAAACTTTAGGGTTAACCCTACAGATGGTGCGTTAATTGTTGATGGCGCTATTTCTTTGGGTACTGCAGCAGTTTCGGGCGCAGCCTATACCAATAACTTTGCGGGTGCTACAACAACGGTATTATTTGATATTGATTCAACAGGTGATCGTTTATATAAACAAGACCCACCAAATAATGGAACTTTGGTTGATGTAGGCCCTCTGGGTATAAATGTAGAGGCCAGCAGTGGTTTCGACATTGGTGGTACGAGCGGACTTGCCTACGGTATATTTACCGTTAGTGGTGTTCAGAAATTGTATACTGTAAATCTTACAACAGGTACAGCAACTGCAGGGGCAACCATAGGTACGGCAGTAAGAGGTTTTACACTAGGTTTAGGTTTTTAAACTACACTTCGTATACCTTCTCCAAAAAGCAAAAGCCTTTCAATCCTGAAAGGCTTTTGCTTTAACTAATGTTCACGGTATCTACTAAGAATTATCCGTGAGCTAAATGTAAAACTTTTGTATTGCGTTACACAGCAAGAGATATTTTATGAACGAATTATGATAATTACATTAAACCAAGATTAGAATTGGGACTTATTGGTTGATTAGTTCATTTGTTATTGGTTTATTAGTTAGCATCATGTAGAAAACCATTCTGTGTTAATCTATCCTTCAGTTGGCTAAAAAGCTCACTTGCTCAATGGACATTGGTTTAATAATTAGCATGATGCAGAACCACTCTGCATTAATCTGTGTTTCCGTGGCTAAAAAGGTTCATTTGTTCATTGGACATTGTTAATGAGTTTACATAATGCAGAATACCATTTTATGTTAATCTTTGCTTCTACGGCTAAAAGTTTATTAAAGTATAATCATAAAGCACTTTGTAATGGGCTTGTTGTTCTTATCTTTGCAAGCAATTTGGCTTTGCTATTATTTGGTTGGGTAAAATCAGTCTGTAAGAAAAACTGGTTAACCTTCCTTTAATATCAATCTTAGCATTAAACTACTTTAAAAACAATACATTATAATGTCTGACGAAAAAATAATCTTTTCAATGGCAGGTGTAAACAAAATTTACCCTCCACAAAAACAGGTTTTAAAAAATATTTACCTTTCTTTCTTTTACGGAGCAAAAATCGGGGTTATCGGTTTAAACGGCTCTGGTAAGTCATCACTTTTAAAAATCATTGCCGGTTTAGATAAATCTTATCAGGGCGAAGTGGTTTTCTCACCAGGTTATTCAGTGGGTTATTTAGCGCAGGAGCCGATCTTAGATCCTGAAAAAACCGTTCGCGAAGTGGTTGAAGAAGGTGTTGCCGAAGTAACTGCTATTTTAAAAGAATACGAAGAAGTAAACGAAGCGTTCGGCTTAGAGGAAAACTACTCTAACCCTGATGCAATGGATAAACTGATGTCCAGACAGGGCGAACTTCAGGATAAAATTGATGCATTAGGTGCCTGGGAAATTGATTCGAAATTAGAAAGAGCTATGGATGCCTTGCGTTGTCCTGATCCTGACACTAAAATCGGTGTATTATCAGGCGGTGAGCGCCGTCGTGTGGCCATGTGCCGTTTATTGCTTCAACACCCTGATGTATTATTATTGGATGAGCCGACCAACCACTTGGATGCCGAAAGTATCGATTGGTTAGAACAATTCTTACAAAATTACGAAGGAACCGTTATTGCAGTTACCCACGATAGGTATTTCTTAGATAATGTTGCCGGATGGATTTTAGAATTAGACCGCGGTGAGGGTATTCCATGGAAAGGAAATTACAGCAGCTGGTTAGATCAAAAAGCAAAACGTTTATCGCAGGAAGAGAAAACAGAAAGCAAACGCCAGAAAACATTAGAGCGTGAGTTAGAATGGGTGCGTATGGCGCCAAAAGCACGTCATGCAAAATCTAAAGCACGTTTAGCCAATTACGATAAATTAGCTTCAGAAGATGGCAGAGAAAGAGAAGATAAATTGGAACTTTTTATCCCGGCCGGACCTCGTTTGGGTAATGTGGTAATTGAAGCAACGAATGTTACCAAGGCTTATGGAGATAAGGTATTGTTCGATAATTTAAACTTCTCCCTTCCGCCGGCAGGTATTGTGGGGATTATTGGCCCCAATGGTGCGGGTAAAACTACTTTATTCCGTTTAATTACCGGACAGGAAGAAGCAGATGCTGGTACATTCCGTGTAGGCGAAACCGTTGAGTTGGGTTATGTAGATCAGATGCACAACGATTTAGATGCCGATAAAACCGTTTACGAAAACATTACCGATGGATTGGACAATATTCAACTCGGTACTAAAGCCGTTAACGGACGTGCCTATGTTTCAAAGTTCAACTTTAATGGTGGCGATCAACAGAAAAAAGTAGGTATCCTTTCAGGTGGTGAGCGTAACCGTGTACACTTGGCCATTACCTTGAAAAAAGGAGCCAATGTACTGCTACTGGATGAGCCAACCAATGATATCGACGTAAACACTTTACGTGCACTGGAAGAAGCCTTAGAAAACTTTGGCGGTTGTGCTGTAGTGATCAGTCACGATAGGTGGTTCTTAGATAGGATTTGTACACACATCCTGGCTTTCGAAGGTAATTCTGAAGTTTATTTCTTCGAAGGAAACTATTCAGATTATGAAGAAAACCGCAAGAAACGTTTAGGTGACGTTACTCCAAAACGCATCAGATATAAAAAATTAAATTAATACAAAGTCCCGATGAAAATCGGGACTTTCTTGTTTGAGAAGCGTAATTTGAAATGTATTTTAAATTTCGAAGAAGTCAAGTTTTATCGCCATCGCGCTATAAAAAACTTGACTTCTTTTATAACCCTTACATAGATGGTTGAAAAGGAACAGGTCTTTGATTTTCCTTCGCTTTGCGTTTCCCTCTAAAAAAGAAGTACAGGTTGATAAAGAGCATAATACCAAGATAAATTGCAAAGCCACCAATCTTAGCACTCAAAGCCTCAATTAAATTACGGTAATCATTAGCATTGATGGTAATCTTCATAATGAGCAATGCGAAACCTACATTCAACAGATAAAACCCCGTTTCGAAAAGTTTATTCGTCGCATTGGCAATCTCTTCTCTTCCTTTAAAAATATCTAACATATATACTTTACTGTTTTTGAACAGGGTTTTTGAAACATAAAAAGTCAAAAAAAGTGCAACTGGTAAATAAACTGCATAACCGATTAAAATTTTTGTCGTTTCCATAATTGAAAATTTTAGATTGTTATTTTATTAATTTATGAATGGTATTGGTGAGCAAATAGATATTTAAATAATGAAGAACAGAGAGGATGCATACAATGGTAGCCACTTTTACAGCCATTACCTCTATTAATTGTTGGGTAGAAATGATCGCCTCCCAGCCTACCAATGTCATGGCACAGTAGCCAATATTTACCAGGTAATAAGAAACCAGCAATGATTTATTAATCTGCTGACAGAGATCCAAATGATCGGGAATGAGTTCGGCCACAAACATATTTCCGTTCCGGTAGCAGATTTTACCAACCACTACAATGATCAAAACGATAACCGTAATAAAGATGCCATAGCCGAGTATATTGTAATCCATAACCAACAGCTTTTAAATATTTAACTTTCAGGAAAAACTGAAAGAACGAAACAAAAAAAACAGCCTTTAGCCCCTTTTCTTAACTATCTTATCTTTCATTCTCCTTTTCATGTGTAAAGCTAAATAAACATTATTAAACTTTCAAATATTATTGAAAGTTTAATACAAAACAACACGTAACGAGCTTAGCGCTATCGTCATTTCGAGCGGAGTGCAATGAAGTCGAGAAATCTTTGAATATATATTTGTTTATAGATCTTTGCATTTTGCCGCGCTTCATCTGATAGCTATCGGATCGAGATGACAAACTTTCAAAAAGGAATATTTAGTCACAGATTTGCAGAAAACTGGGAACACCCCTCGCCGTTTGTCACCCCTGAGGGGTAATTTATTTTATAAAAATCAATATGAATGACAGATTTTTTAGCGAATTATAGGCTGTGAGGAATCGTCATTTCCAACTTAATTGGGAATCGTAATGCAAGCGCTTTAAGATTCCCGCCTGCGCGAGAATGACGGCCATCTATTGGAGTCTGTCAATGGTAGCGGAGTCGAAGGGCTATTATCGATTCAATGCCAGTTTTTCAAGGCTTTTTTTACCGCAGCATCTGTTACTTCTTCCATTATTTTATAACCTGCAAGGTTGGGATGAACACCATCAACTGTTAGCTCGGCACGCTGCCCTTTTCGTTCATCTACCAGCGGTGTCCAATAATCTAAAATGGTATAGTTTCTTTCTTTGGCATAGGCCACAATCTTTTCGTTTAAGCTCACAATGCTATCGGCCGCTTTAATGCGCTTATTCCATGGATATTCGTAAACAGGAAGGTATTTACAGAGTATCACTTTAATGTGATGCAACCTTGCCAGTTCTGCCATCGATTTAATGTTATCCATAATCTTGTCATTGGTGACATGACCTGTATTGCCAGCTATATCATTACTCCCCGCTAAAATGATTACTACCTTTGGTTTAAGGTTAATTACATCCTGCCGGAAACGGATGAGCAGTTGTGGCGAAATCTGTCCACTTATCCCCCTATCCAGATAAGGTTTATCCTTAAAATATTCGGGATCTTTTTGCTTCCAGAATTCGAATATCGAACTCCCTAAAAAAACAACTCTTTTTTCTTTTCTGGTTGGTGGCGGTAAAAGTTCATTTTCTTTCTGGTACTTGCTCAGCGCAGCCCAGTCATCGGCAAAATTCTCTTTTTCAGGTTTGTTACTTAACGAATCTGTCTTCAGCTGTGCAAATGAACTGCTTGCTAAGACCAACATAAATAGGGTTAAGATTTTACTTTTCATTGGTATTCGATTTGAACAAAGCACTAAACTAATAATTCCCGATTAATTAAATTCTACTCCACTTAAATTTACATTCGTTCTGCCTTTTTTATTCCCGAACTGGCTTAGGTTATAACCCAGTGTTGCCTGCACAAAACGGCTGATAAAGCGCGTTCTGTTTTCGGATATGGAATTGTTGGTAATACTGGTGCTAAAAAGTGCACCTTGATTAAACAGATCGTTTGCCTGGATAGAAAAAAGGAGTCTATTATCCTTTAAGAAAGAAGTATTCAAGCCCATGTTCACCAATAATGGGTTGCCAGTATATAGGTTATAGCCAAAATTTAAACTTTTAGAGGCCGATGCATTTACCCTAAAACGTTTATTTGGAATCCAGCTGGCACTGCCATTTAAAGCCAAAACCTGGATATTCTTAATGTTCTGGTTCATTATAGAATAAGTATTTGAACTAAAGCTATATGATACACTGGTATTAAAAGAATATTTTTTCTCATTCAGGTTAAACCTAAAAGCATTCGAAATGTTAATTCCACTACTCCGGTTTAATACATTTTCGGTATAAAAAACATTACGGTTATAGGCAACATTTCCATTAATGGAGAGCGACAGTTTATTGGTCATTAACCGTTTATTGAGCGAGTAATTCCCCCCAACATTATAAACACCATTAACATTCTCATAGGTAGTTTGCTGCTTCAAACTATTCAGTGTATCCCGAAGAAAAACCGTATTGCTTACAACACTATTAAAAGCAAAAGTTCCTGATAAACCGGCCATAATACTCAATCCCGATTTGAGGTCAAATTGATTATAACTAAAATCGGCAGTGTGGCTCGAAGTTGCCTTCAGATCTGGATTACCGATAATCAGATTCTGTACATCATTATTGTTTCTAACGGGTTGTAGTTTATTAAAATCGGGCGAACTGGTGTAACCATTATAGCCAAAACTCAAATTTCCATTATCTTTAATCTGATAACTTAAATTGGCAGATGGCGAAAAGTTTAACTGGTAGTTCTTTAGCTCTTGCCCTGTGTTTTGGTATTTACCGATAATAATACTGGGCGAAAAATTGAGCCCTAAATTATAACTGATCCGCTTTGCATTGGTATTAAAACCGATACCAAAATTCTGATTGATAAAATTAGATACATAATCCTGCCCCAGCGAATCGACAACAAAACTGTTTCCCAAGGGATTGGTAACCGTTGTAGTTTGCAAGTTCCGACTCCTGCTAACCGAAAAACGGTAAGACAGATTAATAAAACTATATCCTGTACTGTCGTTTGGCTTTTTTAATGAATTGGAAAATTGGAAATTGCCTCCAAAATTGGAATTCGAGGTATTATTATCAATCAACCTGTTTAGTAACGAATCTTTAACCAGTACGTTGGTGGTTTCGTTGTAGTACCTGATAATATCATTAATTGTACTGTTTGAGTTTCCTTCGCTTGTGCCGAAATTAAATCCCATAGATAACGATCGCTTATTATTGGCCAACCGCCTAGACCAATTAATACTTCCATTAACATTAGGATTACTGTTCCGTGAGCCAGAATTAGACATCAGATCCTGTCTGATAAACCCTGTTTTATTGGAAGTAGAAACCGCATCGTTATGGGTATTGGCCAAAGCCCCACTAAGCGAAATGTTAAAATAGTTCTTCTTTGTGGCTCCATTTAAACCTAAATTGATGTTATTGTTTAGCGACCTGGAACTATTGGCGCTTTCTCTTAAATCGAATATTGTTCCCTGTGGGTTAAACGTTTCGAGGTAATTACTCTGAACAGATTTATTAATTCCATTACTAAAATGATAACCGCCATTAAAGCTAAATTCCTTAGAAATTTTGTCTCTGATATTACCATTTAAACCTCCATTGTTCATTTTGGTAAACTCATTATTCGTTATACCATAACGGCCTCCAAAGCCAATTTGCTTTGTTTTTTTCCATATACTACCGTTACCGCCTAAATTATGTGCATTATTGGTGGCAGAACTCATATTCACTCCGCCAAAAACACCTTTGTCCATGCCAGGCTTAGTAACGAGGTTCAACATTTTTTGTGGTGTACCCACTTTTATACCTGTAAAATTGGCTTCATCACCATAATCCTCAATTACCTGTAGTTTAGCAATAATATCGGCGGGCAACTGCCTGATGTAATCTTCCACATTACTGGTAAAAAAATCTTCACCATTTACCCGCAACTTGGTCATTTTTTTGCCCATGGCGGTAACAGCACCTTTTTCATCAACCTCAATGCCTTGCAGTTGTTTTAGCAAATCTTCCACTTTATCATTTTCTCTTACAGTATAGGCCGCGGCGTTATACTCAATGGTATCTTTCTTGATCTTAATGGGCTCTACTTTTACTTTAACTTCCACATCTTCAAGACGGATCGTTTCCATCTTGAGCATAATGGGTTCTAAAACGGAGTTTTTTTTCGAAGATTCGGTTTCGTAGGTAGAAGCAAACGGCTTGTAGCCCAATGCAGTAATGGTAAGGTAAAATTTATTTCGGGTTACTTTTGCGAATGCAAAGTTTCCCTTAGCATCAGAAGTTGAGCGGAGCGTATCTTTATCGGTAATCAATCGGATGCTTACGCCTTCAATAGGCTTCTTCAAAGAATCGATTACACTACCACTTATTTTAAACTGAGACTGAGCGAGAGCGTTAAAGGAAAGTGTGATCAGTATAAAAAATATTAAAAAGCATAAATTACTGCTTTTTTTCATCCCTCGGACCTCTTTTGTAAATCACAAGACCATTTAAAAAATTGCGCAGAATCTGATCGCCACAAGGCTTAAAATTTTCATGGTCTTCATTCCTGAAAATATCGCCCAGTTCTGCCTTCGTTACCTTAAATCCAACCAGGTCGCAAATGGTTATAATATCCTCTGTTTTTAATGATAGGGCTACTCTTAATTTTTTTAATATATCGTTGTTGCTCATTTTTAATGTTTGAATTAGAGAATGTCTGAATTAGTGAGTGATTGAGTTAGCGGATTATAGCGCGATTAAATTAGAAAATTTATGAATGAGTATATTGAACGATTGAGCTATTGAATTAACGGTTAAATAAATAAATTATTGAATGACTACAAAAATAAATCTAGAACTTTAAACCCGGTTTTTCCAATGAACCAATGAACCAATGAACCAATGAACCAATGAACCAATGAACCAATGAACCAATGAACTAACTCGCTACTTCTAATTTAAGTTTTTTTCCTTTAATTTTTTCGCCGCTTAATGCTTTCAATAATTGATCTACTTTGCTTCTTTTAACAGCTACGTAACTGGTGGTATCTTTAACTTCGATCAGGCCAAGGTCTTCTTTTGTTAAGTTACCTTTCTGCAAAAATAAACCTACAATATCAATTTTGTTAATTTTATCCTTCTTACCATGTGCGATATATAAAGTTACCCAATCGCTGGCTTCCGGTAATTTATACTTTTCGGATAAAACTTCCTCTTCAATATCTTCCGGCAAATATTTATAGTGCTCTTCTGTAGTTAAAATAGCATAGGCTGTTCCTTTTGCGTGCATCCTTGCCGTTCTACCATTGCGATGGATATAGGCATCTTCCGTGTAGGGCAATTGATAGTGCACAATATGTTCCACTTCAGGAATATCCAGACCACGGGCGGCCAGATCTGTTGTAATTAAAATCCGATGGCTACCATTTCTAAATTTAAGCAATGCCTTTTCACGATCGAACTGCTCCATCCCACCATGAAAAACATCGTGACCTAAACCATGCTCGAAAAGTAAATCACTTATCCGATCTACCGTTTCCCTATGGTTACAGAAAACCAATGTATTTTTACTACCTATTTTACTCAGTAATCTGAAAAGGTAATCTAACTTATCGGCTGCAGGTGCAGTTATTTTTTTGAGCTTTAGATCTGGTTTTGCCTCAATATTTTTTGAAAAATCGACTTCAACAGGCACATTTAACTTTACAAAAGCCGGAATTTCTTCCATTTTGGTAGCAGAAGTAAGTATACGCTGTTTTAACGAAAGCAGCGAGCCAATGATGTAAGACATGTCTTGCTCAAAGCCAAACTCCAGCGCTTTATCAAATTCATCTAAAACTAAGGTTTCGATAAAAGATTCGTCGAAGTTTTGATGCTCCAGATGATAAGCTATCCTACCCGGTGTTCCGATCAGGACGGCAGGTGGATGTGCAAGATTATTCTTTTCTATCCGTACAGCATGACCACCATAACAGCAGTTTACTTTAAATGAGGTACCCATTTGTTTAAAAACCTGCTCAATCTGTAAGGCAAGCTCTCTCGAAGGAACCAAAATCAAAGCCTGTACCCCTTTTACTCCGGTTTTTAGGTTGGAAATTAATGGCAATAAAAAGGCCAGCGTTTTCCCCGAACCCGTTGGCGCAATCAATATTACATCTTTACCAGTCTTGGCTGCTTTTACAGAAGACTCCTGCATCTCATTAAGTGCAGTAATGTTTAATTTTTTTAAGGCATTTTCTATCATTCCGCCATAAAGGTAATCATTTCTCTTTACGCCCAGAACTACAGCCTTAGTTACGACCTGAAAAATCTTGCCCTAAGTTTCCGCAGCGTAGAAAAGTTTAATCTTTTCTCGAGCAACATTAACATGTTGCCACGTTTAGACATTGATGATAGCACTTTTTCGTTAACGGCATCAACCGAAGATAAGATCTTGTCAGCCAGTTCATCTGCAAATTTATTCGCTCTGCTATTTTGTAATAACTGGAGCTCTTGAATTAATTCTGCTCTCATAATTAAGAATTTTTAATGAATGTACAAATATTAACGGACCGACTAATAATTTGTTTCAACAAATAATAAGTTCATCTAAACTATTATCACTAACTTGTTGATAACTAACTTTTTGTTAGCAAATAAACAATCTAACCTTAACACTTATTTAATTTTTAGCACTTATTTTTATAAAAACCCGATTGCCATTCGTCCCAAAGGGATTCCTTTGGAATTAACCTCAAAAAACACAAATGTATGACGTGGAAAAAATTTAGTGGTGAAATTATTCAATCTTCAATCCTCGAAGAAGTAGAAAACGCGATTATCAGAGAAAGTCAAAACGGCTTTAAGCTTAAAGTTTGCATCGGTACCGATTCGCAGGTAAAAGGCGCAGTAACTGATTTTGCAACCGTAATTGTGCTGTTAAGAGAACATCATGGCGGTTTCATGTACATCCACCAGGAAAAAAGCACACAACAGGTAAGCATTAAAGAAAGAATGTTAATGGAAGTACAAAAATCAATCGAAACTGCTTATTCTATTTGCGATTTACTTGATATTTATGACGTGGCTTTAGAAGTACATGCCGATATCAATACCAGTCCATCGTTTAAATCGAACAAAGCACTTAACGATGCTATGGGATATATTTTAAGTATGGGCTTTATTTTTAAGGCTAAACCAGAAGCATTTGCCAGTTCTACCTGTGCCGACAAAATGGTACATTAGGTAGTCAGTCGGAAAGCCTGGAGGCGGGTTCCGTCATTTCGAGTACGGCCGAGAACCACGAAGTGCTCAGCGAAGCTAAATCTGTAAGTCATGTTGATGATCAATATTCTTGATGGATCCCTCCATTGTGTTTCATTTGGGATGACAGAATTCGTTGCGCCCCAACGCTCTGATCTCCGTGCCTTCTCTTTGTGAACTGTGTGGTAAAAAAGATGTAAAATGGATTAGCACACCCAACTCTGCGATCTCTGCACCTTCATTCTGCGATCTTTGCGGTTAAACCTAAACTATTCTCAACAAAACCCCATCTTTGTTGTTGTGCTTTAAAACAAAAACTTGAAAACATATAGATTAGAATTTACCCAAAAACTCCCTGTTGACCTGGATACCGCCTGGGACTTTTTTTCTTCGCCGATGAACCTGGCCGAAATTACCCCAAATGATATGACCTTTGATGTAACCTCACCAAACATCGTCAATACTAAAATGTACCCCGGCCTGATTATTACCTACAAGGTTGCCCCTTTGTTTGGCATTAAGCTAAATTGGGTAACCGAGATAACACACGTTAAGGATAAGGAGTATTTTATCGATGAGCAACGGTTTGGTCCATTTGCTTTCTGGCACCACCAGCACCATTTCGAAAAAATAGATGATGGTGTATTAATGCACGATACCTTACACTATAGCATTGGCTGGGGACCAATTGGTGTAATTGTAAATGCCATGGTGGTGAACAACAAAATCAACGAAATTTTTAAGTTCCGTTACCAAAAGGTCGAGGAATTATTTAGCAAGCTTTAACTTGATCTACCATTTTTTCGTTGAAATGGTTTCAGCTTTCTTTTTGGCTTTTTCAACCCTATTGGTTGCTAAATACTTTTTGAAATCATCGCTAAATTTTTCTATTTTGTTATAGGCGCTGTTCAAAATGTCTTTCCATGCGCCTGCACTAAGCTTACCTGGCGTACGCTCTAATGGTACTCCTATTTTAGTAGTCGCTACAAAATTTCCATAACGGTCTCTTTGGTATGGGATAAACAGCAGATCGGTTAACCAAAACCTGTATTTGCCATTACGCGCCTCAAAAACGAAATTGTAACTTACTTCCCCGCTTGGATGGCCAGCTACCAAAATTGTTTTATCAATTACCATAGTCCCTTTAGCCAAAACAGAAGAATCAGTAGCAGTTTCTTGCCTCATCGATTTTTTATAAGCCACATTAACAAAAGATTTAGCCCTTTGCAGCAAGGTGTCTTTGCTTATCAATTGCGAATCTACCACCTGATAATAGATAAATTTACCATTATCATCTTTCGGAAACTGTTTTTGCTGTGCGGATAATTGAATTGAAAAAATGGCAAGAATAATAAAAAGAAAATGTTTCATTTGAAATTGGTTAACAGGCAAATCTAATTATTTAAAGGTACAAAAAAGCCGTCCCTATTTACATCGGAACGGCCTTATATTAACAATTTTATTTCCTTAAAAAGCGTAAACTGCTGCCAAAGAGAACTGGCCGCCATTTGGTGCCGCAGCACCACCTTCTTTGAAGAACGGTTTATCACTGTTGTGGTCCAATCTTACTTCTGGTATAAATGTTAAGCCACCAGATTTAATGTTTGCAGTAAGCGTTACAGCAGTAAAAGCAGTAGCCGGAACTGCACCCGCGGCTTTAAATTTAAAGTACTCACCTCTTAGACCTAAAGTTACTGCATCCAATACAGCAAATTGAGGGTATAATGCTGCACCTGCATAACTTCCCGGTACCGAACTATCTTTGATATCATAATTGGCTGCATTTAAACCCAATTTAAATTTCTCTGTAATTTGATATGAAGTGGTTAAATCGATAATCGTTCCATACCCGCCAAAACCAGCTCCCGATAAGGCATTGATGTAAGCAGTCCAGCCTTCAACTGGAGCAACCATTAACTGACCACCAATAGCCGAAACACCTCTCGAAGCTGAGTAAACGTTCCAATCGTTAAATAAACCAGCCATTAAACTTACTTTATCGCTGAATTTATAAGTAGCTTTAATCCCCGCATTTTGGAACGGACCATTGGTAAACAGGTAGGAAGTAGAATAGTTAAAGTTTCCAACTGGAGAGATTACCTCATATCCAATAAATGTACCCATATAACCCGCTGTCATACTAAACTGATCAGTAAAGTCGTAGTTAACATATAAGTTTTGAATATTAAAAGACGAACCTCCGGCTGCAGCATCAGGAATAGATTGCGATTGTCCTCTCGGACCAAAAGAAAGCTCTCCAACAAATGAAGCTTTACCTGTTTTTTTCTTCAAGGCGATATCGATCATACCTAACGATACCGAGTTGTGATCAGTTACAAAAGATGTTTTTCCGTTTAATGGATTTTTAGCAAAATCATATTTAAAGTACGTATCTACCGACCCTGAAATTTCAAGTGGTGATGTAGTGGTCTCTTGAGCCAGGGCACACGTAGTGCTGGCCATTGCAAAAATAGCGGTTAAAAGTTTCTTCATGTTTGAGCTTATTTTGAGTTTAGATATTATAAAATCCTTAAGATATTGGTTCTGTTAATGGACTGTTTTTTTCGATGTAGATCGCTCTTTCCTCAACCAGCAAGGTACCTTGAGAGTATTTCTCGTCATGTTGAGATGCATCAAGACCCATTTCTTCTTCTTCATCTGATACCCTGATTGGGTTAATAAGATTTACCAGTTTGAAAATTATGAATGATACAACGAAACTGAATATGATTACAATTACAGCACCTTTTAATTGTGTTACAAAGAACGCCGGGTTGCCATAAAACAAACCATCGGCACCAGCAGCATTTACTGTTTTAGTAGCAAAAACACCTGTTAACAACATACCAACGATACCACCCACACCATGACAAGGGAAAACATCTAACGTATCATCTAAACTGGTTTTTTGTTTCCAAGAAACCACAAGGTTTGAAATAACTGCAGCAATAGCACCAATAAATATACTTGCTGAGATACTTACAAAACCTGCACCTGGTGTAATGGCTACCAAACCAACTACTGCACCGATACAAAAACCTAAAACTGAAGGTTTTTTACCTCTTGCAACATCAAAGAACATCCACGATAAACCTGCAGCACCTGCAGCGGTATTTGTAGTTAAAAATGCAGAAACAGCTAAACTACCTGCGCTTAATGCAGAACCTGCATTAAAACCGAACCAACCGAACCATAATAAACCAGTACCGATTAATACGTAAGGGATATTTGCAGGCGGAACTTCTTTATGCTCTAAGTGAGATTTTCTACGTTTTAAAACCAATGCACCAGCCAATGCAGCCATACCAGCAGAAATGTGAACTACGGTACCTCCGGCAAAATCCAATACACCCATTTTAAACAAGAAACCTTGTGGGTGCCATGTCCAGTGGGCTAATGGAGAATAAACGAATATTGCGAATAAAACAATAAATAAAATGTATGAGGTAAAACGGATACGTTCTGCTACGGCACCTACCACTAAACCCGGGGTAATAATGGCAAACATTAATTGAAACACAGCAAATAAAGATAGCGGAATGGTTAAGTCTGCGCCACCTTGAAGATGCGGTGCTCCAGAATTTACACCTTTAAAGAACAAAAACGTTGATGGATTTCCAATAAAGCCACCAATAGTATCTCCGAAGGCTAAACTAAAACCTACTACTGTCCATAAAACTGTAATTACTCCTGCTGCTACCACACTTTTAATCATGGTAGATAATACATTTTTACGATGAACCATTCCACCATAAAAGAATGCAAGGCCTGGAGTCATTAAAAATACAAGTGCAGCTGCGATTAATATGAATGCAATGTCGGGCCCGCTATACTTGCCTTCATCAAAATTAGGAAGAAGTGGAATAAATAGAGCGAAAATTGCGACGATCATCAATATCGCAAAAGGCGCATACTGTTTAAAGGAGAATTTACTCATAGTTTTTAGTTTAATTTGTTTGTATTGTTTAAAATAATTGAAATTTGCTTGATTTATTTTTCTAAAAATACGACATATTGTAGTTTTTACACCATTTAATTGAAATATTTTAATAAAAACGAGTGATTTTTATAAAACAACACAAAAATTAACCTTAAAAATAAAAATAACAAAAAATACAGGGGATTTTAATACAAGTTTTTAATAAAAACAAAATCACATATTAACCATCATTTACATGATTTTACCTAAAATTTATAAAAAATCGATCAAAAAAACTGACTAATAACAGAAAAACCCATGAAATTTCATGGGTTTTTAAAAAAATTGTTAAAAAATTTAACTTTTACGAAAAATAAGCAGATCCTTGAACCACTCCTCTTTTTTCAATTTCTTTATCCATATAGGTTTGAATTGCCGATTTGTTAAGCCCCCAGTTAGGCGCAATCAACAAATCCCAATCCGAAATACCAAAAAGCCGCTGAATAACAATATCCGGACGCAAGAGCGGGATTAACTCGCAAAGTAGATCCGTATATTCTTCAAGAGAAAATAGCTTAAAAGGCTCTTTTTTATACTTAGCGCCCATTATCGATCCTTCTACAACATGAAGATGATGGAACTTTACAAACTTGATTTGTGGGAAACGGTTAATTTCATGGATGTAACCGTACATCTGCTCGCGGGTTTCCCAGGGGAAGCCAAAAATAGTATGTACGCACAGATCGAGTTTACTATCTTTTAAAAGTTCTACCGCAGCAACAAACTCGCCGTGGCTGCAACCTCTGTTGATCTGATCAAGGGTTTCATCATAGATAGATTCCATGCCCATTTCTAAATCTACATCAAAGCGGTCGGTATAACTTTCTAATAAAGCCACCTTTTCTGCATCGATACAGTCAGGCCGTGTGCCTACTGCAAAACCCACAATATCTTCGGTATTGATCGATAGTGCTTCATCATACATCATCTTTAAATAATGTACCGGCGCATAAGTATTGGTATTGGGCTGAAAATAAACAATATACTTATCGGCTTTATAAGAGGTTTTTGCTCTTAACATGCCTTCGGCAAGCTGATCCTTAATATTTGGATTTTTACGCGAAGGCTCTGGCGTAAAAGAATCTACGTTACAATACGTACATCCACCGTAACCTTTGCTCCCATCACGGTTGGGGCAGGTAAAACCACCATCTACAATTACTTTAAATACACGCTGCCCTTTATACTTTTCGCGCAAATGCGTGCCGTAATTTTTATAACCCTTTATCCCTGAATCTACTAGTGTTCCCATTATCCGCAAAAATACGTTTTTTGTTTGAGACGAGTGATTAAGGATTGGAGATTTGAGATATTAGACAGGAGATGTGAGATTGGGCGTACAATTGGGGGTTTAGGGTTTAAGGTTTAAGGTTTAAGGTTTAAGGTTTAAGGAAAACAAGTCTGTAAAATGGTATGTTTTATTTTTTCAAAAAATGCTAACCTTAGTCGATTAACATTTACACGTATCTACGGATTTTAACCAGAAACTACATTTATGCCATTATTCATATCTTCGGCCATTGCATTTGCTAACTCCATCCTTGCCTGTTCCGAAAACCAGGTAGCTACAAACGGGAATACAAAAGCAATCAAACCACCACCCTTAACGGTTAGCTTGCCAAGATTTTTTATATTTTGAAGTTTAATTGTACCGATATCGGGCAATACCTTATTAAGATCTCTCGGCCTCACTACTTGATTCCCGTCAATAGATGATTTCACTAAATTATCAGAATATTTACCCTGTCTTATATCTTTTACGATCTGTTGCGCATCAGGGTTTTTATACATTTCTCTTGGATCAATATTTTCGATCTTTTTTAAATCATTCGCCAATTGAGAACCTTGCTTCAGCTCGGTATAATTGCCTTTAATATCTTTCACATACTGCTTTCCATTAAAAAAAACAATTAGTTTTCCTTCAGGATCCTTAGCAAACCATCCTGTTTTACCATCAAGTTCTAATACATCCGGACTTCCTAAATCTCCCGGGGTTGATCCGGTTGGATCTTTAACATATCCCGGCAAAAGCTCATTTTGATCAACATTATTCATATTTTGATAATGTTCATTATTATCTAACGCCGTTGAACGGATAATTTCTTTTTCAGCATATGAACCTGCTGTTACCACCGCCATGGTACCTCCCATCCATAACGCAACCTTAGTAATTCCCCATGCCCCTGCAGCTTCTCCAAATGCAAGAACAGCTCCTGCGCCACCAAAAAAAGAAGCGATGCCATTGGTCCATATTTCTTTATTGTTGAGGGCATCAATTCTCTCGGTATACTTTTCTGCTACCGACTGACTAAAAATCGGGGAAAGAATTCCTCCCGCATCACATATCAACATGGAATTTTGTGTGATGGCATTTTTTTTATTAAACCTTACGGTTTGATGTTCGATCTTCCAATTGCCCTTGCCCAATGAACCAGAACATTTATGACTGATCTGAGTGGCATGATAAGCACCATAAGCCATCATTCCGACTCCCAATGCGATTACAGCCCATCCAACTGGACCTGAAAGAACTAGTAACGCTCCAACAATTAATCCTGCACCGAAAGCCAGAAAGCTCCACATTGCATTCTTCGGGCTTTTACAAGGAAACTCTTTATCGATATTTTTATCATCAATGGTTAATAACGTTCTCGAGCCCTTGCTATAAAAAACGCTAATCTCTGATCGCGTATCTACAAATTTTCTTGGTACACCGTCTGTTTGAAATGTACAGACGGCATAAACATTTTTAGGAATATAGGATGCACTCATATTTCTTATTATTTCCCTGTTTCATATTAACGATGGCCGATATTGATTATAACAATAAAAAAATTATCAGACTTTGGAATACCAATAGGCACCTAATTTTTGAAATGAACGGATACGGCTTTTTTTAACTTTTACAAATCCCAGTTCTTTCTCAAAGGCAGTCATCAATTTTCTTAACTGCTCTCTCGCATCTAAATCATATTTTTCAGTAAATTTTGAATCAGCAATTTCTATTTTTTTTCCGTCCTTAAAGTTTATTTGGATAGAAATGAGGGAAGTGCTAGTATGATGATAATCATGTGCAAAAATGCCTACTACATCCTTTTTGTCATAAACAGTAATAGCTCCATCGATATTAAGTTCTATCTGTTTAGGCAAGAACCGAATGATAATATTCTTGCTTAAGTATTTGATGAACAATGATAAAATAACAAAAAAAAGCATGGCCGTAAAAACCAGCCCCCAAACACCTAAATACCTAAAACCATATGTGCCATAAATTATAAATAATGGCATGCCAATTATCAATCCTCCCAAAGGAAACCAAAAAAATGGCAAGGTAAGTATGTTGCTCAATACAAATTCTTTATTATTTACATCCATATCTTTAATTTACTATTAATGCTTTGCAAACCAACCAGCTGTTGTATTGCTAAAAGATCGAAATCTATTTTTCTTTACTATATGTAACTACATATTTTAAACTGATCTTATTTGCCATTGAATGTTGTTAATTTATTTTCTTTAAATCGAACTGCGTAATAAATTGGTAGTTATACTTTACTTCTTCTTTTAAATTTGCCTTTGCACTAAGAATTAAAGCCGTTTTCTTTTCTACAATCCTTCTAATAACGTATTCATAATTATATTCTGTGAAATTATACTCAATCATTGGCTTATAAAATTTATCGTACTGTTCTTCCAAAAGTTTATTGTCTAAATTTTCTTTCACCAGTTTACCTACAGTCATAATCTCAACAATTTCACTATTTTCATCGATAACCCCGTGCGTTAATTCCAGTTCAATTGGAACATTAACAAATATTTGAGAAGAAAACTTTAGCCTTTGTTTTTTTTCCCTGTCAATCCATGGATCATAATCGTTAAAAAGAACATGAAAAAAGAATGATTTCTCATAAGTTTTAATGAGATTTTCTTCAGAACCGAATTCCGTGTCTCCACCAGCAAGAAAACTCTCTGCCGCTTTAAAATCGTGCTGCAATAGTGACTTATAAAAAGCCGTTTTCATCAATTCAGGCTTAAAATCGCTCCATTTTTTTTGTATTTCACCGAAATTAAGTATGCGGTTGATGCTATTATCTTTACTTAAAGAAATCGCTACGTTTTCTTTACTATATTCTAATGGTTCAGTAGCAATGATAGCATCTTTTAAGACTTCAGGATTAATTTTATACAAAAATTGTTCTAAACCAACCTTTACCTTATCTGCATCCTCATATTGTAAATGATATTGTTTTTTTGTTGTACAATGAAAACTGATATGATCCTCAACTTTTGTTGTATTGAGTTGTTCGCAACGGTAACGGGCTTCTATATTTGGATTTTTATGTTCATCTTCAATATCGTTTGAAAAAATGTGAGAATTTGCACCATTACCCGAAGTACTTTTATCATTCTCCTCATCAAAAAATTTAAATCTGCTCATAATTAATTTATATCTACCTGACTACCTGTAATGGTTTGTACACCAGTTGAAGTTTGCGAAATGGTTGTTTGAGAGTTTACTGCGATGCCGTTACTGGCTTTAGAATCAATCTTTTTCGTATCAATAGTTACAACAGTAGTGGCATTTTTCCCGATGTTAACAGCATCACCGGGTTTCTCACCTGCATTCGCGTTAATCGCTTGGGTGCCCTGAATATTGATTACCTTGCCTATAATATCAATTGTTCCATCCTTTTTCATCGTTATACTACTTAAGCCCGTTTTGATTACAATTGTCTCAGCAGATTCTGCGGTAATTAACCCCGGTCCATTTTCAATCTTCACAAAGTTTGCCGCATTGGTACCCAAATTCAGTGCATGGTTTAAATCATCAAAACTTAAAGCGCTTCCCTTTCTTGATGTTAAACCCTTGGTGTTACTATTTTTAAACCCGCTACTATCGCCGCTTTTGCCATGGTAAACGCTGCCCATTACCACTGGCCTGGCCACATTACCTTCTTCGAAAGCAATTACTACCTGGTCGCCTTTTTCGGGAATGACATGAAAACCCCTGTTTTTTCCGGTATCGCCACTACCTGCATTGGGGCTAACAACCCTCAACCACTCAGTTGGGTCATTGGTTTGGCATTCCCATTTAAATTTAACCTTAATGCGGCCCTGCCCCTGTGGGTCATCGTTATCAACCACATCTGCCAGCTGCATGTCCGATTGTGGCTTTTCGTAATTCCTAACCATCAATCGCTCGGTTGTAGCCACTAAGCCTTCGAAGGTATTGCTGTATTTACCTGTTCCATCTATCTGGTGATTGATGGAGGTAATCAGGAATTTACCAAGGCTTTCGGTTGCAAAAGCAAGTTCTTTCCGTATACTCATGGTTATTTCGGCAATGCTGCCAATACTCAGCGACGCATTATCACCACCGGCATTAATTTTTAACAGCTCACTGATGTGCGCCTTCTCCTCATTTTCTACATGGCGCTTAATATCGTTGCTGTTATCTACCCTGATTAATGATGGCTGATTAAAGGTTTTGCTATACATGTTATTGGAGGCCTTAATGGCATATGCCAGATCAGGATTTCCGTCGGCTTTACCTGTACTTTCGCTCTGGAGCATCTCATCCTGTTTGGGATTGTAGGCAAAACGTTTATACTTAATGGGTGAAACTTCCATGGCATATTGCAGGTTGAACACATCGCGCCCATAAAAAAGCGATACTTCTTTTTGCTTGTCGGGTTTACCAAAATTAAGCTGCTTCCCATCATAGTAAAACCACTCATGGTATTCGCCCGATAAACGGTTAAGAAATTCGAAATCGCTTTCGCGGTATTGGATAAGGTAATCGATCGCCGCTTTTCTTGATGCATTGCTTACAATGGTCAAGTCGTTAGCGGGTGTATCTTTCGTGGCCAGTTTAACAATAGTATCGAGGTCTTTATCTAAATAAGAGCCTAAATCTGGTCCACGGTCTATTAATATAGTAGGACTATAGCCACTTACAATAAGTACGCCATGGTAGCCATGACTTTGAGAACGTTCTACTTTTGTAACCAGTCCGGCAAAATGCTGCAGGTTTTCTGGCGAGTGCCCAAAAGAAGCTGTCAGGGTTTTGCCCACGAAATCGCGGCTATCATCTAAACTAATCAAACCAGGGGCACCCAATTGGTCGTGGTTAAAATGCAGTTCGAAATAATGGTGCTGGTTAAAAGCCTGTAGCAGATTAAAAGAAGCAAAATGTGTAATTGCCGAATCTTCAATACTGATTTCTACGATAAGTTTGTTTTCCATAGTATAGTATATTCATTTACTTTACCGGTAGCGTTATTGGCTACATTGTCTTATAAACCGCAATTTTATAAAGCCCGGGATAAAAATGCACCTCAAATTGGGTTCCTCCTGCATTTCTTTTAGGTGACGCCTCTATAGCTTTTTTAGTGTAGGGATGCACTTCTACAGTATTGCCTTTTTTTAGATAACCATTGCCGATCATGGTATCGATGTCATTTGGACGAACATGGATACAACCATGCGATTCTGCCAGTTGGAAAATCCTCCCAGTAGCAGTTGCCGCCTCATCAGGTGGCGTAGTGTGAATAAAATCGCCCATAATATATTCCTTTCCGTTCATTTTCCGATCGTTGTTCATATCTTTAAAATACTTAACCGAAATATGTCCAAAATCGTTGAACAGCCATTTGCTTGGAATTGGCGAATTGGGATAAAGGTCGCGCTGGTATTTAAGGATGGCATCGGTAACCCCTTTTTGATCGTTTTTATATTTTCCCCACTGTGCGTTTACATCGGTTAACTTTTTCCATTGACCAGACAGTTTCAACATCACAATTCCACCGCTTATTTTTACTTCTGTTCCCCAGGGGATACCTGACCACATGGCATAACGTCCATAACTAACATGTTTTTCGATACTTTTTATCACAAACCTACCTGTGGTTGTAGAGGTTTGCGAATGGCCATCGCCTCCCATTTTTACATTAGAAGGCCCGCCGTGTGCATCATATTCCTTAATTTTTACGAGCGTATTCATTGTTGTTTATCTATATTTTAAAACCTCAACCATGGTTACATGGGCAAGCGTTAATTTTTCGTTATCGTTAAAAGTTAATTTTATTACTGTATTGGCATTTACATTTATCTGAACAGGACGGGGCTGCTCTGTAACACCGATCATCGGCTTTTCTATTTTAATGCCTCCAAAATGCCTGGTAAAATCACCTATACGTAAAGAGTCGGTAATCGATTTTGGAACCAATAATATAATCCCGGCAATTATGGTAGCAGTATCGTTATTTTGATAGGGCTGAACAATGATATTTTTATCATTGTTAGTTTGTTTACCCTGATAAATGCTGAGCGGTAATTTACCTGCGAACGATTTGTTCAATGATATTATACCAGTTTCGTTAAACCTGTTTAGAGGAAGCTTTGCAACGGAATCGGTATAAGAAATGAACAGATTGGTAACATTTACTTTTTCTGCTATCTTATCATTGTTTGGTTTACTACCCTGCTTATTATCTCCATTACAACCTACAAAACAGGCAGATACTGTAAATAGCAACACAAAAAATATATTAAAACGGAAGTATGAGCGCATAATTTGCATGTTAAAGATTTAAAAACAGTGCCAGGCGAATAGCAGTTGGCGTAAAGCGGCAACATCATTTATTCCAACACTCAAATGAGCATTAGGGTAATTAATCCAGGTTTTCGCCTGATCTGATATTTATATTGGCACCATGAGTTATGGAATAGGAACTCCCAAATAGATCTACATCAAGGTTAAACACATTGGCATAATGAAGTACCTGGTACTCTTTGCCTGAAAAATTTAATCTAGCTTTGAAAGCCATAGTTTTAAAATTTAAAGGTTAAAAATTTGATTAGCGTGGCTAGGCCACGGCAGTTATTAAACCAAATATCAGGCCAATTGTAAGGTAGCCCCCTCATTAACAATCACTAAATTAAAAACCAAAAGAAAGAAAATAAATGCTTAAATAGCTTGAAAACGGATTTAAACTAATAATACAGGTTGATAAAGTTGTTGAAAATTTTTACCGACACTCTACTATGGAATACAGCTTTGTAAACTCTAGTCTAAAAAAAGATACGTTTTTTTTAGGTTTAGGGTTTAGGGTTTAGGGTTTAGGGTTTAGGGTTTAGGGTTTAGGGAAAACAAATTGCAACTCATCAAAGTTTAAATATAGTTTAACCATTTTTTTTAAGAAAAGCAAAACCTGTGGTTCTTCATGGCGTTAGTCCCGCCACATGCTCATACGCCCGCAGGCCTTACACACTGGGCCGGTATCCGCCATGTCGGGTTTAAGAACACTTGCTTCCCTGCACCGGTTTGAGTTAGCTAAACCCGGTAGCAGCGGACACGATCCCGATTTTTACATCGGGAGAAGTAAAGCGGATAACGGGACTTTCGGAACCGATTGAGACAGAACCCTGCTTTTCAAAATGCAAAAATGAGATTGAAGGGGTTTGACATGAGATTTGAGACTAAAAGCCGGTTGACAGACAATTTCATTAATTTAAAAACCTCGCAGTTTTTAAAAACCTGCGAGGTTCCGTGGTAAATTCTCATCTCATATCTTCATCCAGAACTTGTTCCAGAATCTATCCTACCATTAAGATGTTATATAAAATTAGATAGCTATCGGATCAGCAAGACGGCCCTGATTAATCCTGCTGCTCTTTTTTATTAATAAAAAAGTAAACAGGCACCCCCAGTAAAACAATCACAAGCCCCGGCCAGGTATACTGCTGTTTATAAATGAGCAGCAAAATACAAAACGCTGCTCCTATCAATAAGTAAATAATCGGTGTAACTGGATATAACCACGTTTTATAAGGCCTTTCAAGACCAGGTTGTTTTATCCTTAAATAAATAACGCCAAAAACAGTAATCATATAAAAGAGTACAATAACAAATGATATCATATCTAAAAGATTACCATATTGCCCACTTAAACATAAAGCAGATGCCCAAATGCCCTGCATCCAAAGTGATCTTTCAGGAACCCCATTTTTATTGTTTTTTAATGCTGCTTTAAAAAACATTCCATCTTTTGCCATGGTTTGAAAAACCCTTGCACCTGCCAATACGATTCCATTAACACAACCGAAAGTAGAAATCATTACTAATAATGCAATTACAATTGTGCCGATCCCACTACCAAAAATCTGTTCTGAGGCTGCAACTGCAACCCGATCATTGAGGGCAAAGGCAATACTATCTCTGTTTAGGGTATTGAGATAGATAAAATTGACCAATAAATAAAGAATCATTACTGCTGAAGTACCTAAGACCATAGAACGTACTACATTTTTCTTTGGATTTTCGATTTCTCCCGAAACAAAAGTTACGTTTTCCCAGGCCACACTCGAAAATACCGAACCAACCATGGCCGCTGCAATTCCCCCCATTATTGCCATTCCGGAAATGGATTCCCATCCCGATTTTAAGAAATTGCCGCTCGGATCTGTTTTAAGATTATTGAAAGCATCCCAGCCAAAGTTCATATTTCCGGCCCAAAAACTGTTTTTCACCAGAAGAAAGCCCAAAATAATTAGGCCGATTAAAGCGACAATTTTAGAACCCGTAAAAATGTTCTGCAAAATTTTACCGCCTTCAACACCTTTCGTATTAATATAGGTTAAAAGCAAAATCACACCGATGGCTAAAATCTGTATCCAGGTAATTTTATAACCGCCACTTTGAAAAATTGGAGCAGCATCATTTAAAGCAGGTATTAAATAGGCTGTAAATTTACCAAAAGCAACAGCAACAGCTGCAATAGTGCCGGTTTGAATTACGGTAAACAAGCCCCAACCATAAAGAAATCCCATCATTTTACCAAAAATCTCTTTCAGGTAAGTGTATTGCCCACCGGCTTTAGGAAACATGGAAGAAAGTTCTCCATAAGAAATTGCGGCAGCAACTGTCATCACGCCAGTGATCACCCAAACCACAATCAACCAATAACCAGAACCCAAATTCCGCATGATGTCCGCACTAACAATAAAGATCCCGCTTCCGATCATCGAACCCATTACCAGCATGGTGGCATCAAAAAGGCTTAATTTTCTTTTAGAAGGCCCATCTTCCTTTTCAATTTTCATTTTAGTTCAGTTTAGTTTGGGAGCTAATTTATTTAAAAAAAAGAAAATAGGATGCTGTTCTGTTGTATTATTTTAAGGAGGAAAAATTTATTCGCCTCAGTCGTGAAAATTTTAATCACAAGAAAAATATTTTATTAACTTGCTACTTATAAGTCCGAAGTCTGGAGTCCGAAGGTTATAGTAGACTAACGGATTAACTAAGTTTGGAGTTTAGAGCGGGTGCCTGGAGTCGATAAAACAACTTAAACAATTAACCGATTTAAACAGTTCACAATGTAAACAACTAACCAAATATAAATCAATTATTAACTATGGATTTTTTACAAAACAATTTAATTTACTGTATTCCGGCGCTGGGCCTTGTTGGGATTATAGTTATGATGATTAAAAGTGCCTGGGTAAACAAGCAAGATGCAGGTGATAAAAACATGCAGGAACTTGCTGGCTATATAGCCGATGGTGCTATGGCCTTTTTAAAAGCTGAATGGAGGGTATTGAGCATTTTTGCTGTTTTTACAGCAGCACTGTTAGCTTACTCCGGAACAATTACCGAAATTAAAGGGGTACCTATGCATTCGAGCTGGATTATCTCTATCTCTTTTATTATTGGAGCGGTATTTTCTGCAACTGCAGGTTATATCGGCATGAAATCGGCCACAAAAGCGAATGTTAGAACCACACAGGCTGCTAGAACAAGTTTAAAACAAGCATTAAAAGTTTCGTTTACTGGCGGTACAGTAATGGGTTTAGGCGTAGCTGGCCTTGCAGTTTTAGGTTTAGGTGGTTTATTTATTGTTTTTTTACAGATATTTCATGTAACCAGTGCCAATAGCGTAGAAATGAGAACTGCTATTGAGGTTTTAACCGGATTTTCTTTGGGTGCCGAATCTATTGCCTTATTTGCCCGTGTAGGTGGTGGTATTTATACCAAAGCTGCCGATGTTGGTGCCGATTTAGTAGGTAAAGTAGAAGCCGGAATTCCGGAAGATGATGTGCGTAACCCAGCAACCATTGCCGATAACGTAGGCGATAACGTAGGTGATGTTGCAGGTATGGGTGCCGATTTATTCGGTTCTTATGTAGCAACCATATTGGCAACCATGGTTTTAGGACAAGAAATTACCGTAACAGATAAATTTGGCGGCATGTCTCCTATCCTTTTGCCCATGGTAATCTGCGGCTTGGGTATTTTATTCTCGATTGTAGGCACTTGGTTTGTAACCATTAAAGATGATAAATCAAATGTTCAGACAGCTTTAAACCTAGGCAACTGGTCATCAATTTTGATTACCGCAGTGGCTTCGTTCTTTATCGTAAAATGGATGTTGCCCGAAACATTAAACTTACGTGGGTATGAGTTCTCCAGTATAAACGTATTTTACGCCATTATTGTTGGTTTAGTTGTGGGTACCATTATGAGTATTGTTACCGAATATTTTACCGCGATGGGCAAAGGCCCCGTAAATTCTATTATCCAACAATCATCAACCGGACATGCCACCAATATTATTGCAGGTTTAGCTGTCGGAATGAAATCGACTGTTATACCAATTTTGGTTTTGGCTGGTGGGATTATGTTATCGTACCACTTTGCGGGTCTATATGGCGTAGCCATTGCAGCAGCAGGTATGATGGCCACAACGGCTATGCAACTGGCAATTGATGCTTTCGGACCAATTGCAGATAATGCGGGCGGTATTGCCGAAATGAGTCAGTTACCGCCGGAAGTACGCGAACGTACCGATAATTTAGACGCTGTTGGAAACACAACTGCAGCAACCGGTAAAGGATTTGCCATTGCATCTGCAGCCTTAACCTCGTTAGCTTTATTTGCTGCTTTTGTGGGTATTGCCGGTATTACCGCCATAGATATTTATAAAGCACCTGTTTTAGCCGGATTATTTGTTGGTGGGATGATTCCTTTTATTTTCTCTGCCCTTTGCATCCAGGCAGTGGGTAAAGCGGCAATGGATATGGTTCAGGAAGTTCGCCGACAGTTTAGGGAAATTCCTGGCATTATGGAGTACAAAGCCAAGCCAGAGTACGAAAAATGTGTAGCCATTTCAACCAAAGCATCTATCCGCGAAATGATGATGCCTGGCGCTATCGCCTTAATCACACCGATAATTATTGGTTTTACTTTTGGTCCTGAAGTTTTAGGTGGATTACTGGCTGGTGTAACCGTTACCGGTGTATTGATGGGTATTTTCCAAAGCAATGCAGGTGGCGCATGGGATAACGCCAAAAAATCTTTCGAACAAGGTGTAATGATCAATGGAGAAATGCACTATAAAAAATCAGAACCACATAAGGCTTCGGTAACCGGAGATACTGTAGGCGATCCTTTTAAGGATACTTCGGGGCCTTCAATGAACATTTTAATCAAATTAATGTCTATCGTTTCATTAGTTATTGCCCCGTACATTGCAGTTAAGGCAATTGCCGGCGAACATAAGCTAGAAGTTCCAAAAGAAATCAGATTTGAACCAAAAATGGACAGTTTGGGCAATACAATTATGGATAGTTTACCAAAAATGACGGATAGTTTAAGCCATTAGTTGTAAAAACATTGATAAAATAATAGCTAAAGGGATTTTTTAACCAAAATCCCTTTTACATTTCCGTAATTTTTAATTACGTTTGGAGCTGAATTAATCTAAACAAAAACTATAATATGGGTTTATTTACTAAAAAGCCAATGCATCTATTGCTTGAAGAAGCAGGTGATTCAGGCAAAGGCTTAAAGCGCACACTTAGTGCAGGTGCATTAGTTGCATTAGGTGTAGGGGCTATTATTGGTGCCGGGCTATTTGTTCGTACTGCTGCAGCAGCCGCTCAAAATGCTGGACCATCAGTTACAATCGGTTTTATAATAGCTGCAATAGGCTGTGCTTTGGCAGGCTTATGTTATGCTGAGCTCTCTTCTTCTATTCCAATCTCTGGTAGTGCATATACTTATACTTATGCCACCATGGGCGAGCTAATGGCCTGGGTTATTGGATGGGATTTAGTGTTAGAATATGCTGTAGGTGCCGCTACTGTAGGTATAGCCTGGAGTGAATACCTGAATAAACTATTGGTAGAAGTATTACATACCTCACCCATACCCTACGAGTGGTGCCACTCGCCTTTCCAATCGCATCCAGATGGTACCGTAAATGGAATTATGAATCTTCCTGCCTTGTTTATAGTAGGCTTGTTAAGTTTACTTTTAATTAAAGGAACTTCAGAATCTGCTTTTGTAAACGGTTTAATCGTAATTACCAAAGTGGGTATTGTTATCTTAATTATTGTTTTAGGTTGGGGCTTCATCCACGAAGCAAATCACCATCCATACATTCCGGCTGCTACCACTTATGTAGATCATGCAGGTATTAGCCATAGTTTTGGTGGTTTCTGGGGCGTTATTGGCGCTGCCGGAACGGTGTTCTTTGCCTTTATCGGTTTCGATGCTGTAAGTACTGCCGCACAGGAAACTAAAAACCCTAAAACAGCAATGCCAATTGGTATTTTAGGATCGTTAGCAGTTTGTACTGTATTATACATATTATTCGCACACGTTTTAACAGGAATTGCACCTGTTGAGTTTTTCAGAACTAAAGGTGGCGAAGCATCTGTGGTAGCTGCAATTAGCGAATATATGACTGGATACTCATGGTTATCTAAATTAGTAACAGTAGCTATCTTAGCAGGTTTCTCTTCTGTAATCTTGGTGATGTTATTAGGCCAAAGCCGTGTATTTTACTCGATGAGTAAAGATGGTTTATTACCTAAAATGTTCAGCGATTTACACCCTAAATTTAAAACACCTTACAAAGCAAACTTAGTGATCTTGGTAATAGTAGGTTTATTTGCTGCATTTATCCCTGGTGATGTAGTTGGTGATATGACCAGTATCGGTACATTATTTGCATTTATGTTGGTTTGTATAGCAGTAATCATCTTAAGAAAAACCGATCCAGATCTTCCTCGTCAGTTTAAAACACCTTGGGTACCTTTAATTCCGATTTTGGGTGTTGTTGCCTGTGGATTAATGATCCTTGGCTTAGGCTGGACAAACTGGTTAAGGTTATTTGGCTGGTTAGCATTAGGATTTATCATTTACTTTGGATACAGTAAAAAGAATTCTCATTTGAAAGACGTTAAATAATTTATATTTTTTTTAAGAAATTAAAGCCTCGACCGAAAAGTCGGGGCTTTTTTATGTTAAATAATTGTTAATAAAACTACCTTTGCAAAAAATCGATAACATGTACCGCTATTCTGCCAAATTTAAGATCGTTTATTTCTACATAACTGCTGTTTTGCTATTCATTTCTGCTCCAGGATATGCGCAGAGAACAATTAACGATGTAATGGATTCTACTACGGTAAACCATTTGCTCATCATTTCGAAGAAATATGGTTCGTTATCTTTTAGTGGATATTTACAGCCGCAATTCCAGGTGGCACAGGCAAACGGTGCACAGGCAGAATATCAAGGCGGAAACTTTGGCGAGTTTACCAATAACCGGTTTAGGTTAAGAAGAGGGCGTTTAAGGGCAGATTATATGATGTTAACGGATGATGGCAGTCCTTCTACCTATTTTGTACTTCAGTTTGACGGTACGGAACAAGGTGTTGCCATTCGTGATTTTTGGGGACGTTATTATGAAAATAAATGGAAAATACTGGCGGTTACCTTAGGGCTTTCAGGCCGTCCGTTTGGGAATGAGCTACAATTATCTTCTTCGGTAAGGGAAGCACCGGAGCGTGGCCGGATGTCGCAGATTTTAATGAAAACAGAACGCGATCTGGGGGCAACCTTTACCTTAAACCCACGGTGGAAAGATGCCAGACTAAAAAACTTTGTATTCGATGCCGGTGTTTACAATGGCCAAGGCCTAGCTGGCGCTGGAGAATTCGACAACAGCAAGGATTTTATCTTCAGGTTAAGCCACAAAACCTATGCGTTTAATAAATTCACCATTGCAGGCGGTATAAGTACGCTACAAGGCGGCTTAAATCATCGTTTACCCGTTAGCTATAAGATGGATAAAATAAATGAGCAATGGCGAATGGTGAAGGATTCGTCTGTTACTACGATCAATAAGGTTGCACCGCGAAGATATTATGGTGCCGATATTCAGCTGGCCACAAAAACAAAGAGCTGGAAATCTGAGTTAAGGGCAGAAGTGGTATCAGGTCTACAAACAGGCACTTCAACTACCTCAACCACACCAGGCTCTTATCCTGTTGACAGTAAATCGGTAGCCTTGCCTTATTATACCCGAACCTTCAATGGTGCTTACTTTACCTTTGTACAAACCTTGAATAGCACCAACAATCAGCTTATTTTAAAATACGATTGGTATGATCCAAATTCAAAGGTAAAAGGATTTGATATTTCAAGCGCCCAGGGGCTTTCGCCAGCAGATGTTCGTTTTGATACTTTTGGCTTTGGTTTTTTACACCACTTTAACCCACATTTTAAAGCGGTGCTTTATTATGATATCATTAAAAACGAATCAACCCAAATTCAAGGCTATACAGCAGACAGAAAAGACAATGTGCTTACGTTAAGAACACAATTCTATTTCTAATAAATAAGTGTACAATTGAGGAATTGATACAAATTCCGCTACCTTTGCTTAAAATTGCGCCGCTATGAAATTCGATTTTATGACGTTCAACTTAAGCCAGATCCTATCCACAACGATGGTGCTCTTCGCTATTATCGATATTTTAGGCGCCATTCCCGTTGTAATCGAATTACGCAGAAAAGCAGGCCATATCGAATCAGAAAAAGCATCGCTTGTGGCTACAGGCCTAATGATCCTCTTTTTATTTGTTGGTGAATCCTTATTAAAAGTAATCGGATTAGATGTAGAATCTTTTGCCATTGCGGGTTCTTTTGTGATCTTTTTTATCGCCATGGAAATGGTATTGGGATTAACGATTTTCAAAGAAGAAGCCCCAGAAACAGTCTCCATCGTTCCATTGGCTTTCCCTTTAATTGCCGGAGCAGGAACAATGACTACCCTACTTTCGCTAAAAACAGAATACCATACCCAGAATATATTGGTGGGTATTATACTCAATATGCTGTTTGTTTACTTTGTATTGAAAAATACCAACAGACTGGAAAAACTTTTCGGAAAATCAGGCTTAAACATTTTACGTAAAGCCTTTGGGGTAATTTTATTGGCTATAGCCATTAAATTGTTCAGAAATAATACGGGACTTTAAGGATCGTTTCAAAGATTCATCACCCTGACCTGTAGCGCAGCGGAGAGCTACGCAGTAAACCGAGCTTTAAGCGAGCTCACCGAAGGTAATATATTTCAGGGTCTATTTTGCAGAAAAGATGCTGAAATAAATTCAGCATGACGATCGAGAGAAATAACGCTCAAAATGACAATCCTCCAATGAATCTGTAACAATAATTGCGTATATTCATCTAAAACAAAAAGCTTACACCATGAACAGCTTTGAAGAATATACCTTAATTATTGGAGCAATAGCCGTTTTAATCGAAGCGGTTAAATACTTCAAAAAGAATTTCAAATCCTGGTTTGAACATACGTAGAGTGGGTCGTCTTCTCGACTGAAGCGTAGCGAAATGGAGAGATCTGCCGAATTAGGTTTAGCTGCACTTCGCTCGAAATGACGATATTTCGAAGAAAGATCAATCGAACGCGGCTTAAAAAGCACCCTGATCTTAAAATCCTATAATCCTGATTAATCCTGGCTCTTCTTAATCAATCTCGCCACAAACATCGTATCGGCACTATTTTCATATCCCTTTATCAATTCCATCTTTTCAAGTTCTAATGGCAATGTATCAATCATATGCTGCACAATGGCTTCATTTTCTTCGGTAAAGGCAGAGCAGGTAATGTAAATTAAGGGCTTACCCGGCTTTAAATACTTTACAATATTTTGGACAATCCCCTTCTGGATGCTGGCAAATTGATTAATTTTCCGTTCTTCGAAAAATGTAAGCATTTCGGGTGTTCTGCCCCATGTTCCAGAGCCAGTACACGGCGCATCCAAAATAATCCCATCAAATTGATAGTGGTGTAAAACCTGATCGTTGTTCTGTAAAAGATCCAGTTCCTTTTTATGGTACTTTTTGATCCCGGCTAAACGGAAACGTTCATCTAAATTTAAGAGCACACTTTCTCTCAGATCAGAAACCAAAAGCTCGATCACAGGCTCCAAACTATGCAACAGCAACGTTTTCCCACCAGATGCCGCGCAGCAATCCCACCATTTGTCCCATTTGTTCGGTTTAAAATAATTGCCCGTATGCTGAGAAGATAAATCCTGAACCTGGTAACTGCCTTCTTTTAATATGGTTTCTAACTTGGTTCCATTGGGCAAAGCCAAAGCAGTATCAGAAATCGCTTTAACCGCAATGTTTTCATCTTCTAATTTTGCAATAATAGCTGCGGATTCTTCGCCTCCTACCCTTATAAACAGATCTGGCTGTTTGAAGAATGAGGTACAAAATGCTTCCCCCTCTAATCCATCAGATAGATTTGCATGAAATGGATATACCTCCTGCAAATCAAAATCCGGATACCTGGTTTTAACGATGGGTATTTTTTCTTCAAGTGGCAGTGTGATACTTTCCTTTAATTCCGGCAGATTTTTCTCTACAATAAGGCTAAGCGTATCATGGCACAAGAAATCGGCAATACTTAAACGTTCTTCCTCTGAAAGTGCCGATAAAGCCTTACCTAATCTAAAAAAGCTATATATATGACGTGTAGCCCATCTCCTATCGGACGAACCCATTTGCTTATGCTGCTTAAAATAGGCTGGTAGAAAACGATGTAAGGGCAAACTTCCATCATAATTACTTAAAATCTGTTCAAAGGCTCTTAACTGATGGTCTGCTCTCATGCAATAATTAAAATGGAAGAAAAAATTATAGAATTACTCAACTATGTTTAACGCAAAGTTCTTAAACCTCAGTAACATTAAACTGGTGTTAATATAGCCTAATTTTTCATCATGGATAAACGAAAAGTTATTATGGAGGCCTTTATATTTATCTTTTACCAGATAATTTCTATAATCCTCTCCATAAGTAGTTAACAGTTTACCGAAGTAATAGCCAACATCAAAGCCCTTAAAGGCGTATTCTCCAGGCTCAAATCCATACCTGTAGCGATATTTTTTAATAAAGGCAACAACTGCACTATTTTTGTAGTCTATTTTATAAGAAGAGCTGATAATGGTATTTAAATCTTGTAATTTATCGGTAGGATAATTCTGTTTTACCCAATTAGGATGACCAAATAGATTAATGTTATAACCACCCGTGGGTAGATGCTTTAATTTATACAGTTTTTCTACCGTTGGCAATACAAAAGTCCTGTCGGATGAGGTAAGCACGACTGCATATTCTTTGCCTTTGATCATTTTTGTTTCAAATGCATAAGCCGAAGCATACTCTTGTACCACAAACTTGGTACTGGTTTGAAAATAGTTCCTTATCGGTGCCGCAAATTGTTCGTCTTCTGTTTTCTTAGGGTTAATCAATACCACTATCGTATTGGCAGGATTATAATTTTTAGCAATGTATGTGGCTATCTTTTTTCCATGTAAACCAATATTATTTACAATAGACACCAGATTTGGATTGTTAAATTCAGTAGGTTCTGAAGCGGCTAAAGGAGATACGATGATTGCATTATTTTCCTTGGCATAATTGGAGATAAATTTTAATCCAGCAGGAAAAACGGGGCCAATAATTAAATTGCTTTGTTTAAAACGTTCATTTTTGTACAAAACCGATATATGTGCATTATCATCCTGTGTATCGAAAACATTGAGTTTAAAATTTAAACCCTGCGCCGCAACAGAATCCAATCCCAATTTAAAGCCCTGGTAAAAATCGATAGGCATAGCATATTTTTCGATATCGGCTTTTGTTGCTGATTTTAAATTCAGAGCATCTAATTTGAAGGGAACAAGCAAAGAAACACTTGCCTGCGAAAACTTTTTGATAGGCTTTTTATCTGCTGGCTTTTCTTTTTCAACCGGTTTACTTGTCTCTGGTTTAGGTGTTCTCACTTTTGGCGAACAAGCACCCAAAATTAACATAAACAAAACTAGTAACCAGTAAACCTTTTTATAAATCATACCTATTGTTTTTAACAAAATATGCTAGCAAAGTTTATTCCACCTTGCTAGCATAACATTTATTTTATGCAGTTTGGACTGAAAAACCAAACTGAAAACTCCCAACTCAAAAACTAAACAACTATTCCCACTCGATAGTTGCAGGTGGTTTAGAGCTGATATCGTATACCACTCTATTGATCCCTTTAACTTTATTGATGATCTCGTTTGAGATTTTAGCCAATACCGGATAAGGTAAATGGCACCAATCTGCAGTCATCCCATCAAGTGATTCGACCGCTCTTAATGCAATTACATTTTCGTAGGTACGCTCATCGCCCATCACGCCAACAGATCTTACCGGTAAGAAGATAGCACCCGCCTGCCATACTTTATCATAAAGGCCTGCTTCTTTTAAATTGTCGATGTAAATTTTATCGGCATCTTGTAAAATGGCCACTTTTTCTGGAGTAACTTCTCCGATAATGCGGATACCTAAGCCTGGGCCTGGAAATGGGTGACGGCCTAAAATAAACGATTCTAATCCTAAAGTGGTACCTACTCTTCTTACTTCATCTTTAAACAAAGTTTTAAGTGGCTCTACTACTTTAAGCTTCATAAAATCTGGCAAACCACCTACATTATGGTGCGATTTAATGGTTGCCGACGGCCCTTTAACCGAAACCGATTCAATAATATCAGGATAGATTGTACCTTGGGCCAACCACTTTACATCTTGGATCAGGTGAGATTCTTCGTCGAAAACTTCGATAAATACGCGGCCAATAATTTTACGCTTTGTTTCCGGATCTTCAACCCCGGCCAACTGGCCCAGGAATTTGTCTTTAGCATCAACGCCTTTAATATTTAAGCCAAAATCTTTATACTGTTCTAAAACACTTTCATATTCGTTTTTACGCAATAAACCATTATCAACAAATATACAGTGTAGGTTTGTACCGATGGCTTTATGCAAAAGTACCGCTGCAACACTACTGTCAACACCACCTGAAAGTGCCAAAACAACTTTATCGTTACCTACAGTAGCTTTAATATCGGCAATTGTGGTTTCAACAAAAGCTGCAGAAGTCCAGTCCTGGCTGCATCCGCAAATATCAACCAAGAAGTTTTCTAAAAGGACTTTCCCATCTATACTGTGCGTTACCTCAGGGTGAAACTGGATGGCATAAGTATCCGAATCTTTAATATGGTAAGCTGCTACTTTAACGCTATCGGTACTGGCAATCAGTTCAAAATTTTCCGGAATATCGGTAATGGTATCGCCATGGCTCATCCAAACCTGCGAACCAATGTTAATGCCTTTAAATAATTTATTCTCCTGGTTTACAAAATTCAGGTTCGCACGACCATATTCGCGTGTAGAAGATGCTTGGACAGAACCGTTAGAATGCTGAGCGATATATTGTGCACCATAACAAACTGCCAATAAAGGAAATTTTAAATGGTATTTCGATAAATCGATTTGTGGGGCATCTTCCTGACGAACAGAGAATGGACTACCCGAAAAAATAACGCCTTTTACATCAGGCGTAACCTCAGGAAGATTGTTGTATGGATATATTTCACAGTAAATATTTAGTTCGCGAACCCTACGAGCGATGAGTTGTGTAAATTGCGAACCAAAATCGACGATAATGATTTTTTCTTGCATCCGCAAAGGTACCAATTAGATATGAGATTTGAGGCCGGAGATTTGAGATTTTTAGCTTAAAAAAGTCCGGAGTCGGCAGTCAGGACTCCGAAGTCAGTTTGGAGTCAATTAACCGCTTCAACAGTTAACCGATTAACCAGCATAACTAAAAGTCCGAAGTCGGTAGTCAGAAGTCCGAAGTCGATTAACTGATTAACAGTTAACCAATAAACTACTTGCCGCTACCAATAAACTAATGACAAATGAACCAGTGAACTAATGACGAATGAACAATAATCACCAAACAACCTTTAATCCGGCTGATCGGTATTTATTGATGTCTTCGTCTTTACTGATTAAAGTTATATCTTTCTGAATAGCTTGCCATATTAACATCCTATCGAAAGGGTCTCGATGCCAGTTCGCATTTAAGTGATGGTAATTAGCCACATCATCAGGCAAAAGGGGTAAAAGCTCGTAACCGGCCTCGATTGCGAGTTTAGGCAAAGCCTCTGGTATGATTCTCAAAATATCTAGTTTATTTATTGAATGTTTCAAAGATATTTCCCAAAAACTTATCGTACTCACTAGAATTGTATTTTTCTTGTTCTTCAAAATTTCCATGCAAACATTCGAAAGCTTAGATGAATACATTAATGACCAAACTAATACATGGGTATCTAAGAGGTAAATCATAAGCCTAAGAATTCCTCCTCAGTAATTTTGAAATCATCTTTAAATATTATTTCGGCTTTCCCATCAAGCATACCTATTTTACGCTCTTTATTGTTTTCTTCCAAATCAGGAACAAAATAGCCAATAACCTCTTTTTTTCTTCCATAAGTTACGGCAATACCAATACCTGCCTTAACATCTTCAAGTACTTCAGAAAAGTGAGCTTTAAATTCTCCAACAGACATGGTTTTCATAGCTAATAAATTTATAATCAAATATAAACAAAACTTGTCAAGTTGTCAAGATGAAGCGGAATTATGTTTTAGATTTGAACTTTAATGAGCTGCAATACAGCTTGCCGTTACCAATAAACTAATGACAAATGAACCACTGAACCTTTATGACTCCATCAAAACCACCTCAACTCCAAATTTCCGCAAAAAGTCTACTCCTTCATCGCTAGGCAAACCTTTATAAGCCGCATACGATTTAGAATAATAAACCAATTTAATTCCTGAAGATAAAATCAACCTTGCGCAGGCAATACAAGGCGATAAGGTGGTATATAAAGTACAGCCTTCTATTTTCGAACCGTTTTTAGAAGCATACAGGATTGCATTCTCCTCAGCGTGTAAGGCTAAAGAACAACTCCCCTTACTATCACGCGCACAGCCATGCTCTGGCCATTCCTCGTCGCAATTGTGCGTACCGGCCGGTGGGCCATTATAACCGATAGAAATAATACGGGTATCTTTTGTGAGCACTGCACCTACATGGGCACGCACGCAATGCGAACGGGCTGCCAAATCGGTGGCAAGGTTCATAAATATCGAATCGAAACTTGGTTTATCTGCCATTATAAAAATCAAAAAAGCCACAAAGAACTAAATCTCTGTGGCTGCAAAATTACTTTATTAAAAATTAATGTCCGCCAGAAATTTTTTGATCAAAGTTTATTCCTTGTGATCTTAATATCCCAGCCACTTTCCAGGCATAGAATGCCAAGTAAGCAAAACAGATAATCCCTACAATATAACTGTATTGAATACCTGTAAATTCTGATACAGCACCTTGTGCCCAGCTAATAATACCACCGCCCATAATCATCATAATTAAGAAGCTACTTCCCTGACTGGTGTGTTTACCTAAACCGCTTACTGCCAAGGTAAAAATACAAGGCCATAAAGTGCTGCAGAATAAACCTACACTGGTAATGGCATAAACACTTACCATTCCTTTAGTAAACATTCCGATTAATAACGCAGTAATACCAATTGCCGAAAAAATCAATAACATTCTGGCTGGATTACCCTTACTTGCCATATCAGCAGCAATTAATACCAATATAATTAAACCGTATACATAAAATGGAGCAAGATCATGTTTTGCAATGGCATTTACGGCTAAAAAGATACCAAATGCCAAATAAGGCGCAATAAACCTTAATACTTTTTGTGTGCTGATATTATCAGTAAAGGCTTCAACAGCACCTGTCCAACGTCCGATCATCATACTTGCCCAGTATAAAGAGATATAAGGCGCGATATCTTTAATGGCAAATCCCAAATCTTTCTCCATGTAAGCAGGTAAGTTACTTGCGGTAGATACTTCAACACCAACATAAACAAATATGGCAATCATACCCAAAACCAATTGCGGATATTGCAAAGCAGATCCCTTAATCGATTTAGTATCCTCAACCACAGCTTCAACCAAAGCAGGTCGATCGGGCAACGATGACATTTTTAAGAAAACAGCAACAGCAATAAAAGCAACTCCCAAAATTAAATATGGAATTTTAACGCTTTCGATACTAATATTTGTAGTTGCATTTGCCGCAGAGCCAAAAATAGCGAAACTTACAATAAGTGGTCCAATGGTTGTACCAAAGTTATTAATACCACCGGCAAGCGTTAAACGTTGCGAGCCTGTTTTAATTGGCCCTAATGCAATAGCTAACGGATTTGCAACTGTCTGCTGTAAGGAGAAACCTAATGCTACAATAAATAAGCCTGAAAGCATTAAAGGAAATGAATGCATGTTTGCTGCAGGATAAAACAATAAGGTTCCAAGTGCCGAAATAACCAAACCAAGCGCAAGCGAATTTTTATAACCCAGTTTGTTTACAATATCTTGTCCTATTACAACAGAAATACCGTTATAAATTAAAGCACCCACTGTATAAGCAATATAAAATGCCAATGAAACCAATTGACTTTCGGCTTGCGATAAATCAAAAGCTTTTTTAAATACCGGTATTAAAATGTCATTACTGGCGGCTACAAAGCCCCAGAAAAAGAATACCGTAACCAAAGGAATAAATTGCCCCCATTTGGTTTGTGTTTGTTCTGAACTCATTTTTTAAATCTAGTTTTAGTGGCTCTAAACATAAATAAAAAAAAATGAAAACCAGTAAATTTTATGCAACCTATGCAACAAAAATAAATGTTATATGTTTAGGTATAAAATTGCATATTCGCATATTATAAACAATACAATGCATGTTTGAAGCCATATTACTAGGTATAGGAGCAGGGATTATTTCGTCGTTTTTAACAGGGCCGGTATTTTTTGCAATGATCAAAACCAGCATAGAGAGGGGCTTCAAAGCCGGGTTTTCTTTGGCCGTTGGCGTAATTATTAGTGATGTGATCTTAATTGGCCTGGTTCTTTTTGGCAGTCAATTTATCGATTATAAAGCAGAATTTGATAAATACGTAGGCAGTATTGGCGGTGTATTTCTGTTGGCCGTAGGTGTTTATTACCTCGTTTCGAAAATTACCGTTAATTACGATAGTACAACACTGCAAAAAGTAAGTAAGCGGGGTTATGTGATAAAAGGTTTTTTAATGTGCATCCTCACCCCCTCTACCTTAATGTTCTGGATTATTGTAAGCGGAATCATCTCGGTTAAATTGAACAACATGCTGAACGAAAAACTAGTCTGCTTTTTTATTGCCATGGCCACTCAATTGGGTATAGATGGTGCAAAGAGTTTCTATTCGAGTAAACTCCGTTATAAAATAAAGGAAGATGCGCTTAAAAAGCTAAATAAAATCGCAGGTGTGGTCATCATCTTTTTTGCCATTTGGCTCATCGTTAAAACGTACATTAAGTTTTATGTATAGGTTTTATCAAATATTATAAAGAAAATCGCAGCATACACGTCTTATTGTTAGCCACGGAAACACAGAACACACGGAATTTCCTCACGTTTTGTCGTTATGTGGGAGTCGAAGGGCAGACAAAATTACTAAACAGTTTTCTGTTTTTTTGAAAAGCGGGTACAATGCTGCTATTAAGCGTTAGTCCTGCCAATGCTGCAAGTCCTCACCCGATAAAGGATCGGGTTCCGGGCTTTCCGCGAATGTCAGGTTTAGATGGTAAAATGCAGTAGTATTAATGGAAGATGAAAAACCCTCCCACGCCGTGGTTCGTGTCCTCACGAACCGCTAAAATCATCAATTTCTCTTCTCCAATATATTAGTAATAACACTAAAACAGATCCTGAAATAAATCCGATAGTTATCGGATCAGGATGACGCACTGTTGGGAAACACTTGAACCTTCACGAAGTTAATTAATTTGTGCCTTTGTGTCTTAGTGGTTAAAAGTTTTGAAAAGCAGGTATAGTGCTACTATTATCATTAGTCCTGCCAATGCTGCAAGTCCTCACCCGATAAAGGATCGGGTTCCGGGCTTTCCGCGAATGTCAGGTTTAGGTGGTAAAATGCAGTAGTATTAATGGAAGATGAAAAACCCTCCCACGCCGTGGTTCGTGTCCTCACGAACCGCTAAAATCATCAATTTCTCTTCTCCAATATATTAGTAATAACACTAAAACAGATCCTGAAATAAATCCGATAGTTATCGGATCAGGATGACACACTGTTGGGAAACAATTGAACCTTCACGAAGTTAATTAATTTGTGCCTTTGTGTCTTAGTGGTTAAAAGTTTTGAAAAGCAGGTACAGTGCTATTCACCTTAAGGCTTAATTTATTTCATAAAAATCAACATGAATAACAGTTTATTTTAAGGAGATAAATAGTCGCGAAGTATCGTCATTTCGACCGCAGTGTTCCAAAGGAACTCCTTTGGAGGAGAAATCTTTTAAATTTGATTTCAATAACTTGGTACAAAGATCTCTCTCCCGAAAGTTCGGGACTACACTACAGTCGAGATGACGACCATTCTATTGGAGTCTGTCAATGGCAGCGGAGTCGAAGGGCTCTTCTCCAGTGTTCTCCCTGGCAAAAACGAGCAAAAAAAATAGCCCATATAAAATATGAGCTATTTGTTATTCAAGTATCCTTTAGGGAATTTATGGGCTTAATAAGCCCTTTGGTTATTTCCTTCTTTCCAGTTAACGAAAGCTTTATTTACCACCTTGTTACCACCTGGGGTAGGATAATTTCCAGAGAAATACCAGTCACCTTTATTTTTCGGACAGGCTTCATGCAAGTTCTCTAAACTTTGATAAATTACTTCAACCTCAGCAACAGTACCTTTTGGGGTAATAATCTGTGCAATTTTAGCCGAAATTTCTTCAGGCGTAAATGGTTTATAAATTTCCTTAACGTGGTTTACAATTTCCTCTTTTGGTAAAAGCAACGAAGCTTTACATTTCGTGTAAACATCTTCGATCACCTGCCACATGCCACGCTCCGTTAACAACTGAATAGCCGCATCGAAAGCCACGAACTGTCCCATCCTACTCATATCGATACCATAACAATCAGGGTAACGGATCTGAGGTGCAGAAGAAACAATAATAATTTTCTTCGGGTGTAAACGGTCAACAATTTTAATGATACTCTGCTTTAAGGTTGTACCACGTACAATAGAATCATCCAATGCCACTAAAGTATCCTGGTGGTTATTGATAATGCCATAGGTAGTATCGTAAACGTGCGCCACCATTTCGCTCCGGTCTGCGTCCTGAGTAATAAAAGTTCTCAGTTTTACATCCTTAACCGCAAGCTTTTCTACACGGGGTGCTAAAGATAACAGGTCTTCAAGTTGCTGATCCGTTAAGGTTTCTTTTTTATGTAAAAGTATATCTTTCTGGTGCCTGCGTACATATTGCTGAACACCATCAACCATCCCAAAAAAGGCTACTTCTGCCGTATTTGGAATAAATGAGAATACTGTATTTTTTAAATCGTAATTAACCGCCTGAAGAATTTTATCGCTTAATAAACGACCTAACTGTTTACGTTCGCGGTAAATTTCTACATCACTTCCTTTTGAGAAATAGATGCGCTCGAACGAGCAAGATAATCTTTCGGTAGGCTCGCGAAACTGCTCCATGCTTACCTCGCCGTTTTTCTTGATAATTAAAGCATGACCAGGATCGATCTCTTTAACATCTTTAAACTGGATATTAAATGCAGTTTGTAACGCTGGTCTTTCAGATGCCGCTACAACAATCTCGTCATCATAATAGTAATACGCCGGACGGATACCTGCCGGATCGCGCATAATGAACGAATCGCCATTACCCACCATACCACAGATCGAATAACCTCCATCCCATGTTTTGGCTGAGCGGCGAAGGATATTGGCAATATCTAAATTATCAGATATTTTGTGTGTAATCGCAACGTTATCATGCCCTTCTTTTTTGTACTGATCGAAAAGCTCCTGGTTTTCATCATCTAAAAAGTGACCGATTTTTTCCAATACCGTTACGGTATCTGCTTTTTCTTTTGGATGCTGACCTAACTCATACAATTGTTCCAATAACTCATCAACGTTCGTCATGTTGAAGTTACCTGCAATTACCAGGTTACGTGTCATCCAGTTGTTTTGCCTTAAAAAAGGGTGGCAATTTTCGATGCTGTTTTTACCATGCGTACCATAACGCAAATGGCCCATTAACACCTCGCCGATAAAGCTTACGTTGTTTTTGAGCCATTCTGTATCCTGCATTAATTCAGGTGTATTTTCCTGGATATCGACAAATTTGTTCTGTACATATTCGAAGATATCTGCTACCGCATTAGATGCCATGCTCCGGTATCGGCTAATGTACCTACTGCCTGGTTTCATATCCAGTTTAATGGTGGCAATACCTGCGCCATCCTGGCCCCGGTTATGCTGTTTTTCCATTAAAAGGTATAATTTGTTAAGGCCGTAAAGTGCTGTACCGTACTTTTGCTGGTAGTAAGAAAGTGGTTTTAACAGGCGAATAAAAGCGATTCCGCATTCGTGTTTTATCTGATCACTCATTGTGTGGGTTTGAAGCCGCAAAGTTATCCTTTTAACTTGTTACAACCTAAAGAAAAATGTTTTCTTTTGTCACAAGGGGGTTAATTTGATTTTCAACTAAAACAACACACAATTGTAAGAATTAGGCTACAAATATTAAATTATCTAGAATTGGTCTAAATAATTTTGTTAAAAACCGTTAAAAACCCATCTTTGCAGAATCATTAGAATTAGTCTAATTAAGATTACAACGTTTGGGAAAGTTTTTAAAGTTTTTAATTGTTTTTATAGTGTGCGGATATGCATCGGCTGCATTGGCGCAAAATGTTATATTAAGGGGTAAAGTTGTCGATGAAAAAAATCAGTCAATACCATTTGCTGTTGTTAATCTTACCAATATTCAAAGATATGCCTATACGGATACATTAGGCAATTTCAGCTTTACAATTCCATCAAAAACTCAGCTAACCGATTTCGAATTTAAAATAAGTTATGTTGGTAAAAAAACCATCGAAACTAAACTTCCATTTGCAAACGCAGTCTCTTCTTTAATTTTCAAAATGCAGGATTTAAGCCTTACATTAAAAGATGTTGAAATAAACCAAGTAAGAAAAACCCAAAACTCCAATTCATCTATTGTTTTTGATAGACAGGCACTTGAACAGGCACAAGCATTTAGTTTAGCTGATGTATTAAACAATTTACCTAGCAAAAAATTAGTTGCTCCAGATTTACAGAACCCACAAACAATTACTTTACGCAGTGAGGCCACTGGAATACAATCGTTGAGCAACTCTTTAGGCATTGCTATTATTATAGATGATATTCAGCAATCGAACAATGCTAATATGCAAAATAAAAATGTTAGCAAGTGGGGAGTTGGCTCTACAATTAACAGTGTACCGTATGGAAGTTTTGACACCCCATTTGGTGGTTTAGATTTAAGAGACATCCCAGTTGACAATATTGAAAGCGTCGAAGTAATACAAGGGGTCGCACCTGCTAAATATGGGGATTTAACTGATGGCGCTATAATTATTAACAGGCAAGCAGGAAAAACGCCATACCAGTTCAGTACGAGAATTAATGGTGGCTCAACCAACTTCTCTCTTTCTAAGGGATATAAACTCAACAAAAGATGGGGAGCCTTAAACCTCAGCACTAATTACCTTAATTCCAATGAAAATCCAAGTGATAAAACCAAAGTATACGATCGCTTAAGCGGTAATATAATGTGGACAAGCTATCTACTTAAAGGATTAAAAAATACATTATCAATTGATTATAGTTATAAAATTGATAATGTAAAAATTGACCCTGATGATGGATTTGAAATTAGAACCTATTCAAAGGCTAGAAATTTAAGTGTAAGCAATCGAGCCTCCCTCAACATCAACAATAATGTTGTTAAATCTTTAAGTATGAGTTTAGGATATAGCTCGGGTTATCAAGAAACTTACAACCAAAGATATTTAAATGGCGCCACTAAAGGTATAACTGATAAGGATACTTCTGGAGAAATCTACGAGGGCTATTTTATCCCAGGAAACTATTTATCTGTAGAAAACATAGCGGGTAAGCCGCTAAATTTCAATGGGAACGTCGGATTGTCAAATGAAATCTATACCGGAAAGTTACTACATCAAATTACAATAGGTGGTAATGTTTACTACTCAAGAAATGCAGGTATGGGTGTTATTGTAGATCCAACAAAACCAAGGTGGGCAAACACAGCTTACCAAAATGATAGGCCATACGATTTTGAGAGCTTACCTGATATTATTAATTATGGTGCGTACGTGCAAGATAATTTCAAAGTTAAATTCTTCAAAAAGGATCTAAATTTCAATCTGGGGTTAAGGTATGATGTGCAAAATGCACAAGGGAATATTCAGCCTAGATTAAGTACAAACTATAAATTGAGCGATGATATTGAAATTAACGCTGCTTATGGAATTTCAACCAAAGGCCCTACTCTTGCCCATCGTTACCCAGCACCAACCTACATTGATTTGATTCTCCTTAATAAATACACCGGATATGTCAATGAAAGTATTCTTCTTGTTTATACGGACCGCATCATTGCAGATAACAGTAATTTAAAATCCAGCCAGTCTAATCAGTTCGAGTTAGGCTTTAAAATGACCAAACCACTTTTCAGCACCTCTTTATTTGGTTATTATAAACACGACTTTAATGGCTTTAGTGATAATACAGTTTATAAAACATATGTACTTCCTGAATACGATTATACCTATGTACAAGGAGCAAGGCCTATTGTAACTCCAAATGGCGCTTACACTAGGCGATATGTTGGTATTAATACTGTTGGTAACGATTTAGATTCTAAGAATTATGGTTTAGAATGGGGATTATCATTTAAAAAAATAGAATCGATTCAAACCAGCTTTAGTCTAAATACTTCTTTTAATTATAGTCTATATCATAATTCTGCTCAGCGGGTAATACCAACTAGTCAGGCAAATATCGATTTAGGGAAAGTAGCCTGGTTTGGAATTTACCCAGCCAATGAATATTATAATTGGAATTTAATGAGCAAATTTAGTGCAACTACACATATTCCTAAATTGGGTTTTGTAGTTAATCTTCTTGCTGATATTTCGTGGCAAACCGTGAGTAAAACACTTTCAGACAGCAATCTGCCAATTGCTTATTACGATATCGATATGGTAAAACATGATATCCCAGCCTTTGACCGAAATAACGCCGATTATGGCTATTTAAGCTTAACATCTGCTGCAAACAGCAAAACCAGACTACCATTTTCATATGTAAACATGTCTATTCGCATTTCAAAAGAAATCAAACAGAATTTAAGAATATCAGTAAACGCATATAATTTTTTAAATGTCAGGTATAGATACTATAACCCTGATACCAATTCAGTTACCACCTATTCATATCCAACAAGCGTTGGAGCAGAATTATCAATTAAATTTTAATCATGATGAAAAAATCCCTACTTCCCTTCTTAGCCTGCCTGGTTATATTTTTGGCAGCTTGTAAAAAAAATGCCCTTAATGAAGTGCAACCAGTCCAAGCTACTTTTCAATTAAGCTTTGATGCAGCGACAAAAGATCTAGGATTATCTTTAACCGGAACTGAGATTACATTAACTAATAAAATGGATGGCACCATTAACAAGGCTAAGGCAGATAAAGATGGTAAAGTTGTTTTTGCAAGCATAACCCCTGGAAATTACAGCGCAGTAGCAAGCTTAACCATTAAGGCAGCAGACTATACCACTCTCACAGGAACATATATTGCTCAAGATATTGTATTTAATGGCAGTTTAGAAACTAATGTTACAGCAAGTAATGGGGCTTTAGCCATAACATTAAAATCAGGAATTCTAGGCAACTGGGTAATTAAACAGGTTTATTATGGTGGCTCTAGTACCACAAATGGTGCCGTTTTTAGAGATCAATTTATAGAAATATTTAACAATTCTAATCAAGTATTGTATGCTGATAGCCTATACATTTCTATGGTGCATGGAAAAAGCACAAAAGTATCAAGCGTAGATGTAACACATCCCGCTTTTCAATCTAATGGGCAATTTAACTGGGCCAATTCACTGAATATGAAAGTAGCTAACCCTAATACCGATTATGTGTATTTGAAAACATTATATATGATTCAGGGTACGGGTAAAACATATCCAGTGCAACCAGGTACCAGCATCATCATTGCTCAGAATGCACTTAATCACAAAGCCTCTTACGTTGGGCCAACAGGAACAGCATATTCGGTAAAAGACCCAAGTTTAACAATTGATCTGAGTAAGGCAGATTTTGAAGTCTATTACGGAGATATAGCTGGTAATACCCCGTATGCTTCTGACATAGACAATCCTTTAGTACCAAACTTAAAAGTTCTTAATACAGGATATATCAGTGATATGGTAATGAATGCAAATGGTTATGAGGGAATTGTTATTTTCAAAACAAATACAAATCCATTATCATTACCAGCATATGCTGATCCTGAGTCAACTACAATTACCAGCACAACAAAGTTGTATCTTCAATTACCAATCAGTTTAATCATTGATGGTGTGGATATTGCACATACTACGACTGCCAGCCGTGCAGCCAAAAGAATTCCTGATGCTGTAGATGCCGGTTTTACTTTTACCGCAGGAGGTTCTTATTCATCACAGTCCGTAATCCGTAAAACTTCAACCACGGCCGGCGGCAGAAGAATTTTAAAAGACACCAATAACTCAACAGCAGATTTTGATTATCTGACTATTGCGGATCCAACAAAAACCGTTTTTAAATAAAAAAAAAAGTGAGGTTTCTAATAACAATCAATCTTATCATATTCTTTTCTGCGGTTGTTTGTGCACAAAAACTAACAACTGCAGATAGCATCTTTTTGAATAAACAGGCAAACCAAAATTTCCAATCTTTAAAGTGGGGCATTACTCAACTCCATAATATTGATATAGAAAAAGCAGCATATTTTGGATTGAACTACGATTATCAAAAAGGCCATTTCAGACAAGCACAGCAAGCTGAAAAAACAAGTTCAGCCTCTTTTGCTACAGAGGGGATTAGCACTATGGATCGTTTCAAGCTTTATGGCTATTTCTCATTTACCAGAACCTGGCAGGATAGCCTAGCTTTTAGTCAAAAAGGAATTGAAGACAACCACACCCCATATTATTTTATTGCTGGTAAAGCAGGTACATTTGAGCGCCAGAAATACCTGGGTGGTGGTTTAATATCTTATAACCTTTTAAAGGATAAACTTTTCATTGGAACAGGAATAGATTACCTATACAATTCTAGCGCTAGATCAGTAGATCCAAGGTCATTGGTAACAACATATAAGATAGTTTTTAGTCCAGAAATAGCATTAAAACTTAAAAAAAGCACGATTGGTTTAGGAATAATAGCAGGTTATGGTGACGAAAAAATCGAGGTTGGTTATAAAAATGATAATTACGGAGGCTCACAACTTTACCCTGACAGAATATCATATTTAAATTTTGGTTATGGATTTTTAGAAATCAATACTACAAATTTCATAAGGAGAAATACTTACACAGGACTAAAATTAAATTATTCGGGAAAATTTTCTGATTGGAATATGAATGGAAAGTTGAGCTATTTGGTTTCTAAAGAAGTAAATCAACTTGTTAAAGATAACTCCATAAACGATCAGGATTTCGGAACGTATCAGTTAGAAACTTATAAAATAAATCTAGTCTTGAACAAAAGGATTAATAAAACCAATCATCAAATTTCAATTGAAGCAAGTCAGAACACTGGCGATGATAATCTGGTGCGTTTAAGTGCAAGAAACTATACCTTAAAAGTAGCTGATGTTAGTTTAAGTTACAGTCATTTTAAACCACAATTTAATAACAATGCCGTCGCCTGGTTTGCTAAAGCAAATTATAAGGATTTTTATCAGAAAGATGCCGCGGCTAGCCACACTTTACAATATCGCTATATAAATCCACAAATTGGCGGAACGATATATTGGAATAAGTTAAAAGGTGATTTTTTATCAACTGAACTTTCTGTAGGAGCACGTGTTCCAATTAATTCTGATGTAATTGTTCCAACGACTCAGATAAATATTTTTACACGTGGGGTGGCCTATCCAGATTATTTATACTGGAGCAGCAATGTTGGTGAATTACAATTTTTAGTTAATTATTCTACAGAAAAACTAATCAATAAATTCCGAACAGGAGTTTCTTTTAAATCTACCTATTGCAGAAACTTAGGAACGCCAACATCAAATTTAGATGCAACCTTCATCCCGGGCAAAAATTATTTTGATTTCAATTTAGCCCTAAACCTCTATTTTTAACCCATGAATAAAATTTTTGCCCTTCTTGCTCTTGCCCTTACCGGATTAATCCTATTTTCTTTTCAATCGGCCGATTTTAACGACGATGACGAACTGAGTATTGATAGCCTGCGCAAAGTTTATTCGAAACCTACCGATCAATGGCCGAAACCAACGGTTGATAAAGATGCTGTTTTTCAGGAATTAGGCGAACTCCCACCCTCTCCTGTTGATTTAAAAAACGATTCGGTAAAAAATGTAGTAGAGTTGGGTAAAATTTTGTTTTTCGATCCGCGTCTGTCAGGTTCGAACCAGATTTCTTGTTCAAGTTGCCATGCACCAGATTTACATTGGACAGATGGCCGTCAGGTTTCGGTTGGTCACGATCATTTAACCAATATCAGAAACGCACCTTCACTAGAGAATGTTTGGTTTTACAAACGCCTGTTTTGGGATGGCAGGGCAAACAGTTTAGAGGAGCAGGCCGGCAGTCCGGTGGCGGCACATAACGAGATGCACCAGGACATGAAAGTTTTACCTAAAAAACTCAGTAAAATTAAAGGTTATCAACCTTTTTTCACGGCTGCATTTGGTTCAAAAGAAATTACCAATAAAAGGATTTTCGAAAGTCTGGCTACTTTTCAACGTAGCATTGTAAGCAGAAGAACCCCTTTCGACCGTTTCCTGGCTAAAGATAAAAAAGCATTGACCGATCAACAATTAGTCGGCTTACATTTATTCCGCACCAAAGCACGCTGCATCAATTGCCATAATGGACCATTTTTTACCGATAACGAATTCCATAACGATGGCCTAACCTATTATGGCCGTAAATATGAAGATTTAGGCTTATACAATGTAACCAAGAAACCAGAAGACGTAGGCAAGTTCAAAACCCCCGGACTGAGAAACGTTATGAAAACGGCTCCCTGGTTTCATAACGGTTTATTCCCTGATATGGATGGCGTAATGAACATGTACAATGTGGGCATGCCGGTACAACGGGTGAAACCTGAACAGGTAAACGATCCTTTACTACCTAAAAACGATAAGTTATTAAAAGGATTAAAATTGAGTATTGCAGAAAAAGATGCAGTTGTTGCTTTTTTAGAAGCATTATCTTCTCCTACGGTGCTTACCAGGGTAGCGCAATTGCCACAGTAATTTAGCTCGGAGTGTTCAGTGGGCATTTGGAGGCAATTAAACGACATTCGGTATAGGCCACAAAATTGCTTACCCTTCCTGTACCTGTTGTTTACCCTTTCTCTATACCAAGTTAACCCCAGGTTAACCCTTAGGTTACCTTTTCTTTACCTTTTGGTTACCTAAAAGGTAGAGCCAGGCGCTTCTTTGGGACTTTCTTCGGTGAGTCAGGGCCGATGCTGTCCGCCAGCAAGTACGAAGCGCACCTATTCAAGAATGGTCTTAAAATACATTCATGCCTGTTTTAAAAACGCATAGGTTTGCGAAAGAATATCTTCATTACAGCCCAAATGTTAAAATTTGGTTAGCTGGATCAACAAAACATTTATCGTTGTTTTTATTGGGATGATTACATCTGCTAATAATTCTGTTTAGTTAACAATTTGCAATTTTAAGTTGTCAGAAAGAGATGCTGAAACAAGTTCAGCAGGACGTGGCTCGATAATTAACAATTTTCAATCCGCGATTTTCAGTTAACCAATTCAAACAATTAACCGATTAACCAAAATTCAGTTTACCGTTAGACGATCATTCTATCCGATTTCAGCGCTTCTCCAAAGAATATCGAGGCGTGTTCATCAAAAGCTGCAGGATCTCCGCTGGTATAGAAATGTCTTTCGCCCTGTTTAGCTAATTTTTCTTCGATCTCAGGATGTCGCTTTAAATAATCAGCTAAACTGTTGGATACAATTTCGCCTTGCGTTAAAACGCTTATATGGTCGGGGAATACCTTCTTCAGTTTAGGCATTAACAAAGGGTAGTGTGTACAAGCCAATAGCACACAATCGATAGCTGCCGATTGGTTAAGTAATTGATCGCAATACTCATTTATAAAAAAGTCTGCACCTGATTGTAAATGTTCGTTATTTTCGATCAGCGGAACCCACATCGGACAGCTTTGCTGGTAAACCTTAATCTCAGGAAAAAATTTATTGATCTCTAAAAGATAAGATTGAGAATTAACTGTACCTCTGGTTCCCATCACACCTACCGATTTAGTACTCGTATAACCATCAATTACCTCAGCTGTGGGCCTGATTACGCCAAGCACTCTTCTATCGGGATACTTAGCAGGAAGATCTATTTGCTGGATCGTTCTAAGCGCTTTAGCTGACGCCGTATTACAGGCCAGAATAACCAAATGGCATCCTTTAGCAAAAAGCCATTCTACGCATTCTAAAGTATATTTATAAATGGTCTCGAAAGAATGGTCGCCATAGGGCGAACGGGCATTATCGCCCAAATAGATATAATTGTAATCGGGCAATTTATCGGCAATAGACCGGAAAACTGTTAAACCACCGTAACCTGAATCGAAAATACCTATTGGAGATGTACGCTGCATTGTGTTGGAAAGTTATAGATAAATATTGAAAAGTTAATCTTTAAAACGATCGTCTTTCTGAACTTGTTTCAGGATCTGCTGCGCTGAAGTTAGACATCAAAAATGCTGATCCCGAAACTTCGGGACAGCATGACAAAAAGCCTAAATAAAAAAAGCGGAACTAAGTTAACTTAATTCCGCTTTTTTTATTTTCCGACTTGAGACTGACGACTCAAGATTATTAAAAGACTACTTTTTAGGTGCCGCTGGTTTTGCAGCAGTTGCAGTGATTCCTAATTTAGTTTTTACCGAAGCAGTAATATCATCGCCACCATCCCAGAAAACTAAATTATTACCACCTTGTCCGTTTGCGATATCGAAAACGTAAGCTAAACCTTTTTCTTTAGCTACAGCAGAAATTGCAGTTGCAACTTTAGCCTGGATAGGTTGGAATAATTCACCTTGTTTAGTACCTATATCTTGCGAAGCTTTAGTACGCGCATCAGTAATGCGTTTTTCTAAATCCTGTAATTCTTGACCCGCAGCCTGTAATTCTTTACCCACTGTTTCTTTGTTAGCCTCACTCAAAGTTTTTTGCTTAGCTTCTGCTGCAGCCATTTTACTTTGATATTCTTTGATCATTGCATCAATATCGGCTTGCTTTTGCTTACCTAAGGTTTCTAAAGTAGTTTGAGCTGATTTAGCCTCTGGTAAATTTGCAAATACCTCTTCAGAATTAATGTGACCCAATTTTTGTTGTGCACTTGCCATATTCGCTGTAAACAATAACCCTGCTGCTACAAAGAATACGTTAATTAACTTTCTCATCGTTTTATTTTACTTTTTTATTTTTTTCTAATTGTTTTTCCTCAAAAATCAGGGGCGAATATACTAATTATTTACAGTCCCTGGTTTATAACCTAATTTTACAATTACGTCATTACTAACATCGTAACTGCTGCTTGCATAAATCATCATTGTTGCTTCACTGCTCTTGTCGAAAATGAAGTCTAAATATTTAGATTTTGCAATCTGTTTAATAGCCTCGGCTACTTTATCCTGAATGGGTTTAATTAATTTTACCCTGCTTTGAAAAAGATCCCCATCCGGCCCAAACTTAGAACGTTGAAACTCTTTAGCCTGTTTTTCCTTTTCTATGATCTCGTTTTCACGGCGCTTGCGCATATCATCGGTTAACAAAACCTGATCGGCCTGATAAGCCTTGTACATCCTGTCTATTTCAGAAAAATTCTGATCTACCTGTTGCTGCCATTGTTTAGAGGCGACATCTAATTGACTTAGTGCCGATTTATATTCTGGTAAATGTTTCAAAATATACTCCGTGTCTACATAAGCAAACTTCTGCGCAAAGGCACCGAAAGAAGTGCAAAGCAGGAATGCGATAAAAAGATATTTTTTCATTTGTGTGTGTGTTAATGATAATTAATAACCTAAGCTTTCTTTAAACTCCTATTGCAATGATTTATTGCATAATTAGTTAATTTTTTGTTCTTTATCAATTAAAATCCACCTAATTGTTGTGCGATACTAAAAGTAAAGTTTTGCTTTCCTCCGTCTGATAGTCCAGGTATGGTATCAAATGCATGTCCATAATCAATACCCAACAAACCAAATATAGGAAGGAAGATCCTTGCACCAACACCAACTGATCTTCTAATATTAAATGGATTGAAATCACTAAACCTGTTCCAGGTATTACCACCCTCAGCAAAGGCCAAAACGAAGGCTGTGGCTTGTTGGCTTGCAATAACCGGGTAACGTGCCTCTATTACGTATTTGGTATAAATTGGGCTACCTGATTGTTGTGCTACACTTGGATCAGAGCCATTCGGAATAACCGCATTGTTTGCGTAGCCACGCATTGCAATCAGCTCAGATCCCTGTAAGAAATCGAATCCCTGCATACCATCGCCTCCCAATTTGAAACGCTCGAATGCTGATTGCCCAACTGCTTTGTTATATTGCCCCAAGAAACCAAACTGCGCCTGAGCTTTGATTACCAGGTTTCCGGCTACACGTTGGTACCATTGTGAATCGAATTTCCATTTATGATATTCAGTAAAGCGATATTTCTCCCTATCTGATGCCGTTGCATAATTTGTTTTATTTAACAATGAAAATGGAGGCGTTGCCTGAACGGTGAAACGTAAGAACGATCCAGATTTAGGGAAGATAGGAGAATCTCTTGAATCGCGGCTAATCTCCTGTGATAAGCTTATGTTGTAAGATGTACCCGTATTGAATAAATATCCTGAATAGTTATTTAGGATGTACTGTTGTACACTAACGGCATGGCTTAACTGGAAATAGTTATCTGGCCAGTTTAATCTTCTACCCAAACTAACCGTTACACCATTTAAACGTATTTTTTGAAACTGCGCATTATCTGAACTTAATCCATTAGATTGTAATGAGGTAAATGCACTCACACCAAAACTTACCGGTTTCTCGCCACCAAACCAAGGTTGAGAGAAAGAGAAACTATATGATTGGTAATATTTACCATTGGTTTGTCCACGTAAACTTAATTTCTGTCCATCACCTTTTGGCAATGGTTTGTAAGCTTTTAAATTAAATAAGTTACGTAACGAAAAGTTATTGAAGGTTAAGCCCAATGTACCAATGATACGGCCACCACCAAAACCACCTGATAGCTCAATCTGATCTGAAGGTTTCTCTTCTACAGCATATTCAATATCTACAGTACCATCTGCCGGGTTAGGGCGAGGTGTAGGTACAGTTTTAGACTCGTCGAAGTTACCCAATTGACCGATTTCGCGGATGGTACGGATTAAATCACTTTTGTTAAATTTCTGTCCCGGTTTCGTACGGATCTCACGTAAAACAACTTTATCGTTTGTGATGGTATTACCTTTTAAAGTAATGCGGTTGTTGGTATACTGTGGTCCTTCGTACATGCGTAATTCCACATCAACAGTATCGCCATAAATTTTGGTCTGTACCGGATCGATATTAAAAGTTAAATATCCATTATCGGTATACATACTATTAATGTCGCCACCGTTTTCGCCGCCGCCATTTAATTTTTTATTTAATTTTTCTTCGCTAAAAACATCACCTTTTTCGATGGTTAATACTTTTTGCAAAATACTATCCGGATAGATGGCATTACCTGCCCAGGTAATATTACCGAAGTAATATTTTTTTCCTTCATAAAGGTCCATCCTGATGTTAACCTTTTTCTTGTTGTGCTGGTAAATGGTATCCTTTAATAATTCGGCATCACGATATCCTTTCTCGTGCATTTTGGCAATCATTTTTACCTTGTTCTCTTCGTATTTCTCTTTTGCGAATTTTCCAGAGCCCCAAAAGCGCCACCAGGCAAATTGTTTAGGGGTTTTAAGGTATTTTCTAAGTTTTGCTGATTTAAAATCTTTGTTCCCGGTAAAATCGATATGCTGTACTTTAACACGGTGACCTTTATTAATATTTGCTTCTAGTACCACACTGTTTTCTGCATTCGGATCTTTACGAGTTTTGTAATCGATCTGGGTAAAGAAAAAGCCCTTATCCAATAAGTATTTTTTAACAATGGCTGAGGTGGTGTTGTATAAGTTATCGTTTACGATTTTACCTGTTTTATCATTTAACTTTTCCTGAATGGCTGTTTTTTCAGATTTACGGATACCTTTTAAATCGATTGAGCTTAAACGCGGGCGCTCCACTACTTCAATTTCAAAATAAACCGAATCCTGAACAAACTTTTCGATATTAAGTTTAACATCATCAAACAATCCCTGCGCCCAAAGCGTTTTAATCGCATCAGAAGTTGCCTCGCCAGGAAGCACGATTTTATCGCCTTTAGTTAGTTTAGATAAGGTAATTAATACTTCTTTATCTAAATATTGGGTTCCTGTTACCGTGGTACCACCGATGATATATTCTTTTGGACTAAAATAATCGAGATCTAAGCCACCAACCTTTAAAGAAGGGGTTACCGGTGCCTGACCTTGTGGACGTACTTGAGCGAAGGCCGGAGTGGCTAAAACTAGTAGGATTAAAACTTGAAATATTCTTTTCATTAAAATTATTTGTTCAGTAATGGCCAAAAGGTAACGATATTTTATAAAGCAAAATTTCTTTACGTTGTTCCCTTATTTTGGTTTCATTTATCGTATAAAAGTGGTGCTAAGTTAGTTTAAACGCTTGTTAAAAAGTGTTAAAAGAAAAATTAGTTTAATTGTTCACTAATTTTACCAAAACGGCGTTCGCGTTTTTGATAGTCTACAATAGCCTCGAAAAGATCTTCTCGTCTGAAATCCGGCCATAAAACATCAGTAAAATAAAACTCGGTATAAGCCATTTGCCAAAGCAGATAATTGCTGATACGGTGCTCCCCACTTGTTCTGATCATCAATTCTGGATCGGGTATATTTACGGTTGTTAGTTTTGACGAAAACAGGTCTTCGTTTATATCATCCAAAGAAATGGTATTATCTTTCACAGCCGATGCGATTTTTTTGGCAGCCTCCAAAATCTCCCACTTTGCACTATAGCTCAACGCTAATGTTAAAGTACATTTTTCGTTATGGGCAGTCTTTTCCATGGCTTCTTTTAAATCATCTATACATTCTTGAGGTAAAGATGCAATATTGCCAATGGCATTCAGCTTAATATTGTTTTTATTAAGTGTTTCGGTTTCTTTGTTGATGGTAGAAATCAGAATCTGCATCAATGCATCTACCTCTTCTTTGGGCCTGTTCCAATTTTCTGTAGAAAAAGCATATAAAGTAAGGTACTCAATACCTACTTCAACACAACCTTCTACAATGTCTTTTACAGAAAGTACACCTTGTTCATGTCCGAAAACCCGCACTTTACCCTGGCCTTTTGCCCATCTTCCATTACCATCCATGATTACGGCAATGTGCTTTGGCAGGCGGCTATAGTCTATTTGTTCTTTAAATCCCATTAATTATGTCAAAATCAGCTTAAAAGGAATAGCATTTTGAGGATACAAAGGTAAAAGATATGCCAACACTAACAAATAGATAAGTGTCCCTTTTTCGAAAATCGCCTCTTTGGGTACCCGCTTGTCCGATTTGGTAGCGTGAAGGATCGGATAAATTGACCTGATTTTGGCCATTTCCAACGATTACGGGATTAACCGGATAGCGGCCGCTCACATCATCAATATAATCGGTAAGTGGTGTCCGGTAACCGAGTTCGGTAAAAACACTCCAGGTGCTTTTGTAATTATACCTTAGCCCTAATCCATATGGAATGGTTAAAACAGCATTGTTGTAACCATTTTCCTGCCCTTCGGTTCTGAGTCGATCTAACCGGTATCTTTCCCCATCAATTTTTACTGTAGGTTTAAAAGCAACTAAACCAATGCCAGTAAAAAGGTAAGGCGTAAATTGTCTGGTTCCGCCACCTATATTAAAGTTAAAAAAATTAAAATCAATTAAGCCGCTAAATTCGTGCATTGATGTTTTAAAACGGAGGTTTCTTTCACGGAACTGCTCATTACTAGAATTAGCATCATCGGCCTTAACCTGCCCGTAAGTATAATTTAAGCGAACGCCCAAATATTGGTTAAAGTTCCGCTTTACATAAGCACCGCCAGAAAGTCCGCTAATCTGCAATGGATTATTTTGATTGAGATCGCCCATGTAACCTGCTCCCCCACCCATTAGTCCAACTTCCCAGGTGCCTTCTTGCGCACGAAGAATCTGTCCGCTAAAGATAAAAAAGAGGATAATTAATAGGAGTTTGGTTGGCGTCATACTTAGTAGTTACGGGTATCAATGCCCCATAATAATTTATTTCTTAACGTGTTTAAGTAGGTTTCATTGTTAAGGCGGATAAGATTTACGCAAAAATCGGCCTTTCTTATACTAATTTTTACTGAACGCTCTACGGTGACCGTTCGGCTATCACAAGAAACCAGAAATTTCGATTCGCGTGCTTCTACCTCAAAAGAGAGTTTATTATCATCTGGTACAACCACTGGCCTTACATTTAAGTTATGTGGTGCAATGGGTGTAATTACAAAATTTTCAGAATCGGGATAAATAATAGGGCCACCGCAGCTTAATGAGTAAGCGGTTGATCCCGTCGGGGTGGCAATAATCAATCCATCGGCCCAATAAGAATTAATAAACTCATTATTCATTGAGGCATGGATAATCATCATGGCAGAATTATCGCGGCGGTGAATGGTAATATCATTCAGTGCAAAATTCTCTTCTCCAAACAGGCCATTATCCGATTCTAAGGTTAAAAGAGAACGGGAATCTAAGGTATATTCTCCGTTAATTAAGGCTTTTAGCGCCGATCCTATTTCATTTTTGTTGATACTGGCCAGAAACCCCAACCGGCCAAAATTGATTCCGATTACGGGTATGCCCGAATTGCGGATTAACGATAAGGTATCGAGTAAGGTACCATCGCCTCCTAAGCTCAACAATACATCAGCAAGTTCTTTTAGTTCGCTATGGTTATGAAAAATAACTGTATTGGCAGGCAACTTAATTTTGCCATGAAGGGATGTTTTAAATTTTGAATATAAAACCGGCTGGATATGATGCTCGGCTAAATGATTAAAAACCTCTTGAACGTAGGGCAAAACCGTATCATTAAAATCTCTCCCGTAAATTGCAATCCTCATAAGTAGGTTTATACATTTAAATAGTTCATGAAAGAATCGTAACGCTCCTGCGACCCATCATCAATCTGTGTGTTATTGTATACCTCTTTAACCAGATAATCATATCTTTCGAAAGAAGCTACCAATGAAGTAATTTCTGTTTTGTTTACTTTGAGCGTTACTTCTAAACGTGTAGAATTTTCGAAAGAATTCACATAAGAAGAGAGTACCTGTGCATTATCGGCTTCGACAATCTGTGCAATATGTGCCAGAGAATTATCGCGGTTACTGATCTCCAATACGATAATTCCTCCAGGTTCATTTACCGCATACTGTTCGGCCACGGCATTTACCATGTTATTGATTGAAATTGAACCCAGGTAATTTTTCTGTTGATCCAAAACCGGAACGGCTGTCAATTTTAACTGACTCAATAACCTGATTACATCATAAGTATGTACGTTACTCAACACGAAAACATTAAGTATGTTTACCGCACTATCGCTTAAAAGTGTATCGTGATTATCAATATTTATTAAATCATCTTCAGAAACCAAACCCAATAAAGTTACCTCGTTAACAACCGGCAAATGCTTTAGTTTAAAATCATTCATACGATCTAAAGCTTTCTGCACCGTGTCATCGGTCCTTAGTGATGGAATTGCATCTGATATGATTTCTGCTGCAAACATTTATTTTAACAATATTCTATCTAAAAATTTCTCTAAAAATGCATTAAATATTTCCGGATGTTCCATCATAGGCGCATGCCCACATTTATCAACCCAGTTTAATTCCGAATTCGGCAACAATTCATGAAATTCTTCTGCCACTTCTGGTGGTGTAACCTTATCATTTTTACCCCAGATTAAAGAAACCGGTATGGTAATTTTCGACAGTTCTTTAGCCATGTTGTGGCGTATTGCCGATTTTGCCATGGTTAAAATCCTGATAACCCTCGATCTATCATTAACCGTTTTAAAAACATCATCAACCAGTTCTTTGGTTGCAGTTGCAGGATCGTAAAAAGTAAACTCTACTTTTTCCTTAATGTAATCGTAGCTCTCTCTCCGTGGGAAAGATCCACCAAAAGCATTTTCGTATAAACCAGAACTCCCTGTTAGTACCAGGGCTTTAACAAACTCCTGATGGGCAACTGTAAATACCAAACCCACATGGCCACCAAGCGAATTACCAACAAGTACTACCTGGTTTAAATTTTTATATTTTAAAAAGCGATGAAGATATCTCGACAATGCTTTTACGCCCAATGTTAAAATGGGCAAATCGTAAATTGGTAAGATTGGAATAATTACACGATAGCGATCTTTAAACTGTTCTATAACCAGTTCCCAATTGCTTAGTTCGCCCATTAGGCCATGTAGCAATACCAGTGTTTCGCCTGTTCCAGCTTCGATGTATTTAAATCCGTCTTCTTCTATTATCGGGTAGGTCATATATATTCTAGATGGTATTGTGCTACTAAGTTAGTAGAGTAAAATTAAATTTATGCATTTCTATGCCATTTTTCTGAAATAAAACCGAAAACGGTATAAAAACGTTATTTGCATTGCGCAGAGCGATGAGCGGCCAGCGGTTGTTAACCTTCTGCCTTACGCCTTTATGCCCTCTACCTCAATTAAGCTAGTTTTTCTTTAACAATCTCAGCAATTAATTTACCATCAGCTTTCCCTGCAAGTTCCTTATTTGCCATGCCCATTACCTTCCCCATATCTTTAACCGATGTAGCACCAGATTGTTTGATTACAGCCTCGATAATTGCAGCAACCTCTGCCCTATCTAACTGTTTTGGCAAAAACTGACTGATCACTTCAATTTCTTCTTCTTCTACCTGATACAAATCTTCGCGATTTTGTTGCTTGTAAATATCAGCTGATTCGCGGCGTTGTTTAATCAGTTTCTGAAGAATTTTAAGTTCAGTTTCTTCCGTAATTTCTTCTGAAGATCCTTTTTCTGTTTTAGCTAAAAGTAAAGCTGCCTTTATTGCTCTTAAACCTCTTAACTGCGCATTGTTTTTAGCCAACATGGCTTTTTTTATTTCCTGATCTATTGTGTTTGATATCATTTTTAACCCCAAACCCCCAAGGGGGCTTTCCTTTCATTAGTTTAAAATAAAAAAATAAATTGTTATTTCCTCCCAGTATTAATTTCCCTTTCAGGGGGCTAGGGGGTTCTATTTATAATTGTTGCTGTAGCCTGTGCGGCAGGCATAATCAGCATGTCGTTAATGTTAACATGTTTTGGCCTGCTTACCACATACCAAATGGCATCTGCAATATCGCCGGCAATTAATGGCTCCAGGTTTTCGTATACCTTTTTCGCGCGATCTTCATCACCTTTAAAGCGCACCACCGAAAATTCGGTTTCTACCATACCCGGATTAATTTCGGTAACCTTTATTCCATAGGGTAATAAATCGATGCGCATCCCTTTACTCAATGCATCAACAGCATGTTTGCTGGCACAATATACGTTTCCATTTGGATAAACTTCTTTTCCGGCAATAGAACCAATGTTAATAATATGGCCTGATTGGTTTGGTATCATCCAGTTGGAAACAATTTTGGTTACATAAAGCAAACCTTTTACATTCGTATCAATCATGGTATCCCAATCGTCGGTATCGCCTTTATCAATTGGATCTAAACCCTGGCTTAAGCCCGCATTATTAATCAAAACATCAACCTTCTTCCATTCTGCCGGCAATACTTCTAAAGCAGTGGCAAGACTTTCTTTATCGCGAACATCGGCAAAAACCTGTTTGATGGTAATGGCATACTTGTCTTCTAAATGATGGGCAATTTTTGCCAACCGGTCTTCTCTGCGGGCCAATAATACCAGATTGTAACCTTGTTGGGCAAATGTATGTGCACAAGCTTCGCCAATACCAGAAGTTGCGCCTGTAATTAATGCGATTTTAGACATTTTTATGAATTTTAAGTTTCGGTAATTCTTTAAGATAACATCTTTGATTTACCTACACCAACAAAGGTAAGTTTTTTTGGATTGCAGGACTATTGAAAAATCAAACTGAATGTTAATTGACGTAATTTCAACTTATCTATTGGATTGGCATAAACCGTATTGTCGTGCTGAAGCAAATCATTGGTCGAATACGAGAGTTTTATTTCGGGCGACATTTTAAAATACTCGAAATAAATATCGAAACCAATACCTGTTTCGTACGACAGGTAGTTCCTTTGATTTTTTAACAACTTATTTACTGCTGTTTCACCTTCATCGAAAGTTTTCTTTTTCGAAGCTATATCTATTGAATATTTAGCGCCGCCTAACCAATATACCCTAAAATTGTTCATCCGGTTCGACTTCACCTTCAGGCCTAATGGAAATTCGAACATGGTTGCCTGAACTTTTCTTTCAACCACGGTTTGAAAGTTTTTCGTTTGCCCATTGCCTACATTGATTGGCGCCATAGGTTCATACTCGTAAGTTACTATCCTATCGCTAAAAATAAGGGAGGGCGTTGCCCTGATATCGAAGTTATCAGAGATCATTCTGTTCATTACAAAACCCAATCCAAAACCTTGTGATGGTGGGCTTGAAATGGAATTTAATGTTGAGGTAACCGGAATGCCCGAATTCGGATCGTAGGAAGGATCCAGCGAATTTGGCACCTCATAAAAAGGCGATCGCCAATTTTGCTTTTTAAGAATTTTGTATTCGGCTGAGATGTACTGGAAATTAAAACCAAAACTCCAATCTTCATCATCTATTCCACCACCCCAATTTTGAGCAAAGGCGGTTGTTGAAATAATAAAAAACGAAAGAATGAGGCTTAATTTTCTGATCATTTTGTTCCTACATATATCGAACTAATTCCAAACGTTAAAATTCTTTGTTTGGTACTTTTAAAGCCAACTTTTTCCATCAGGCTGGTAAAATCTTCTCCGTCAGGAAAAGCTGCTACCGATTCTGGCAAATAAGTATAGGCTCTGTGGTCTTTAGAAAATAGTTTTCCAAAGAAAGGCGTAACCTGTTTAAAATAAAAACTATACAATTGTTTTACCGGAAAAACCTTTGGTTTCGAAAATTCCAGTATCACCATTTTCCCGCTGGGCTTTAATACCCTGTACATATCGGTTAATCCCTTTTCGAGGTTTTCGAAATTACGCACGCCATAAGCGCAGGTAATCGCATCAAAAGTATCATTTTCGAAATGTAGTCCCTCAGAATCGCCTACCTGAACGGTAAAAACTTCGTTTAAACTACGCTCGTTAATTTTCTTCTTGGCTACTTCTAACATACCTTCAGAAATATCAATGCCAATTACCTTTTCGGGATGAAGCTTTTTAATGGCTTCAAAGGCAAAATCGCCAGTTCCTGTAGCCACATCAAGCAAAGTTCTCGGGTGGATGGAAACCAGTTCTTTAATGGCTTTCTTACGCCATAATACATCTATCCCTAGAGAAAGAAAATGGTTTAAAAAATCGTAAGTACCCGAAATATTGTTAAACATGGTTGCAACCTGCTCCTTTTTGGTTGCATCTTCTACTTGGTATGGAGTGATATTCTGATTCATGATATGTGGCAAAGATAGATAAAAGTCGGGAGTCTTTAGTCCGAAGTCCGAAGTCTTTGAGGCTAAGTATTCAGTGTAGTGTCAAAAATGAGATTTAAAAAGATGAGCAATTTGTACTTCGGACTTCCGACTTCGGACTTCGGACTCAAAACCCTACCTTTGCATTATGATTATCAAAACGGCAACATTTGTTTGCAGCAACACCCAGATTTCGGCACTACCGGCACCAACTATGCCCGAATATGCATTTATTGGCCGCTCTAACGTGGGTAAATCTTCATTAATCAATATGTTGGTTAATCAACATGGATTAGCAAAAACCTCTCAACGCCCGGGAAAAACACAGTTAATTAATCACTTTCTGATTAACGAAGCCTGGTACATTGTCGATTTACCAGGGTATGGCTATGCCAAGGTTTCTAAAACCAGCAGAGAGAAATGGGAGAAGTTTATCCGCGCCTATATAACCAAAAGAGAAAGTTTACAATGTGTTTTTGTTTTGATAGACAGCCGTTTAGAGCCACAGGGAATTGATATAGAATTTTGCTATTGGTTAGGTGAAAAACAGATACCTTTTTCGTTAATTTTTACCAAGGCTGATAAACAGGGCATGACAACTACCCAGAAAAATGTAGCTGCCTTTAAGAAAAAATTAGGTGAGTTTTTCGAAGAGATCCCTGCCACCTTTATTTCCTCTGCCGAAAAAGGAACCGGAAAAGATGAAGTGCTGAATTTCATTTATGAGGTGAATAAAGATTTTGTTGTACCAACAGATTATAAGAAGTTTTAACCGGTTTTCAGTTCACAGCCCACAATTTTCTGTTTAACATTAAAAATCTGTGTAATCAAATAATCTGTGTAATCATCCCCTACGGGAAATTAATGAGTTCTAAAAAAAAATGAAAAAATACTTTTCACTCGTATTATTCGCCCACTCTGTTTTTGCGCTACCATTTGCCATGATTGGTTTCTTTTTGGGCGTAACTACAACAGAAAACCCATTTTCATGGTATAAGCTGATTTTGGTTTTACTTTGTATGGTTTTTGCCAGGAATTCGGCCATGGCTTTTAACCGGTATCTGGATAGAAATATTGACGCAAAAAATCCACGCACCAAAATGCGCGATATCCCTGCAGGTAAAGTTTCGGCAAATGAAGCGTTGATTTTCATAATCGCTAATTGTGTCCTTTTCGCCATTACCACTTACTTTATTAACCCACTTTGTTTCTATCTGTCGCCAGTAGCTTTGTTTGTAGTTTTGTTTTATAGCTACACCAAAAGATTTACGGCGCTTTGTCATTTGGTATTGGGCTTAGGCCTGGCGCTTGCTCCTATTGGTGCCTACATCGCCGTAACCGGACATTTTGCCCTGGTTCCTGTGCTTTATTCCTTAACCGTATTGTTCTGGGTAAGTGGATTTGATATTATATACGCATTACAGGACGAAGAATTTGACCGGGAAGAAAAATTACACTCCATCCCATCGGCACTTGGCATTAAAAATGCTTTGAATGTTTCGGTGCTGTTGCATATACTCTCGGCTACCTGTGTTATTTTACCTGTGTTTTTTACATCCTTTAGCTGGGTTTATTACGTAGGTATTGTGTTTTTCTGTTCGATGTTGATTTATCAGCACTTGCTGGTAAAACCAAATGATATCAGCAAAGTAAACAGGGCGTTCCAAACCTTAAATGGTTATGCATCGGTAGTATTTGCGATATGCTTTTTAATAGATGCGTATTTGAGACATAAATAAAATGAGTGAAGGCCGAATGATTAAATGATAGAATGTTTAACATTCACTAATTCCATCATTCTCTAATTCAATCCTTCCAACATTCAATAACATAAATAAATGAGTAAAGGCCGAATGAGAGAATGATTGAATGTTGAATGAGAGAATATAGCATTACGCCTTAAACCATTCACTCCTTCAATCATTCCAACATTCAATAATTAACTATTATGATAACTAAGAAACCTAGAACATATATCCCGCAGGTGCTAAACATTACCTGGGAAAATTTAGAACCACTTTTTACCGAATTGCAAAACCGCGAAATAACCAGCACCGCTGAGTTAGAACACTGGTTAAAAGACCGCTCGGAGCTTGAAGCTGCTTTAGAAGAAGATTTTGCCTGGAGATATATTAAAATGAGTTGCGATACTGCAAATGAAGAACTGGTTAAAAACTTTCAATATTTTGCTACCGAAATAGAACCAAAAATTTCTCCATTAGCCAACGAACTGAACAAAAAATTTGTTGAAAGTCCTTTTATGGATGACCTGGACAAAGAAAAATATTTCGTTTACAGCCGTGCGATAAAAAAAGCATTAGAGCTTTACCGTGATGAAAATATTGAACTGTTTACCGAATTACAGGTGAAACAACAAAAATACCAGAGTGTTACAGGCGCCATGAGTGTTGAGCTAAATGGTCAGGAATATACTTTGGAGCAAGCCTCGATCTTTATCAAAGATTTAAACCGCGAGGTACGCGAAAATGCATGGAAAACGATCCAACAACGCCGCCTGGTTAATAAAGATAATTTAAACATCTTGTTTGATGAGCTGATTAAACTGCGCAATCAGGTTGCTTTGAATGCGGGTTTTGAAAACTACCGCGATTACATGTTTCAGGCTTTGGGCCGTTTCGATTATACCCCACAAGACTGTTACGATTTTGCCAATGCTATTGAAAAAGAAATCGTACCGATTTTAAAAGAGCAGGCTGAAAAACGCCGTGAAGCTTTAGGACTAGATGTATTAAAGCCTTGGGATTTAGAAGTAAGCATTAGTGGCAAACCAGCCTTGAAGCCTTTTAATAACGGCGAAGAACTGATTGATAAAAGTATTGCCTGCTTTAATGCCATTGATGAAAAGTTAGGCTCAAAATTGGCAACCATGAAAGCCAATAACCTTTTTGATGTAGAGAGCAGAAAAGGTAAAGCGCCGGGTGGTTACAATTACCCATTGGCCGAAACCGGAGCCCCGTTTATCTTCATGAATTCGGCAAATTCGTTGCGCGATTTAACCACAATGGTTCACGAAGGTGGGCATGCGGTACATACTTTTTTAACCGCAGATTTAGAATTAAACGATTTTAAACATTGTCCTTCTGAAGTTGCAGAACTCGCATCGATGAGTATGGAATTGATCTCTATGGATAACTGGGATGTTTATTTCGATAACGAAGAAGATTTAAACCGTGCTAAAAAAGAACAGTTGGCCGATGTTTTGAAAACTTTACCATGGGTTGCTGTAATTGATCAGTTTCAGCACTGGATTTACACCAATCCGGACCATACTGCGGCTGACCGTGAAGAAACTTTTAAGCAGATTTTTAACCGTTTTGGCGCTGGTTTTGCCGATTGGACAGATTTAGAACAACAATTTGGAAATGGCTGGCAAAAACAACTGCATTTATTCGAAGTTCCTTTTTATTACATTGAGTATGCAATTGCTCAGTTAGGTGCCATTGCCGTTTGGAAAAACTATAAAGAAAATCCAGAAAAGGCTTTGGAGCAGTATTTGGCTGCACTTTCATTAGGTTATACCAAACCAATGAACGAAATATATGAAACCGCAGGAATTAAATTTGATTTCAGTGCGGAATATGTAAAAGAACTGGCAAGTTTTGTAAAAACAGAACTGGATAAACTGGGATAAGGCAGAAGGTTTTAAGGTAAGGCTTTTTCACCTTAAAGTGATAAATTAGAGGTCGTGGTATTTGCCACGACTTTTTCGTTTTTATGAAACACAGATAAAGTTTTTATGAACCACAGATAAAAAGGATAAACAAAGATTAATACTATTACTGGTCTTGGCGAGACGCTAAAACCGAAGTTTAATTCTTTATCGCTGGGGATGGATGTTGTAAAGGCTCTTCGACTCGCTCAGCGTGACAACTCAAGGAGAATTACCAACTGTCCTTAGCATATTGTTAAGCATTTTTTTGCCACGGAAACACAGAGGGCACGGAAACTAAATAGGCGTACACAGCTGCCATTTATCCCGCATTTTTTCGGTGATCATACCCAATGTTTTGTCTGCTGTACCCAAAAAATAGACCTGATGGATTGAAAATCCCTTTTGGGTATTGGATTCATTGTTTCATCAACTATTTCCCAAAAGGATTGTAACAAACAGCAGGACAGAGCCCTGGCTATGAAATACAGACACTATTCTTCAAAAAAATCTTATCTGGTCTTAGCACCTCACTAAGCATTTTTTTGCCACGGAAACACAGCGGGCACGGAATTAAGCGAGAATTCAGAACCTTAGTTCTTTCCAAGGAAACACAAAAATACAGACACAGTAAAAGACGCCGACTCCGCTCAGCATGATAACCCACGGGAGAATTAGCTAAAAGGAATGTGATTATAACGAGCTTCTAAATTTTAGGTAATACCAATGAATAAATGACTAATAACCATCTTATGTAAAAAAATGTTAATTGGGTTAAACATTGTTAAAAAGGGGAGATTTATGCACCTAATAATTTAGTTTCGTTTTAATTCCTAATCAGATAAAAGGAAAACTAATCATCAGATCCCTAGCTAACAATGAAACCATTCGCTCCATTCTTCATCATACTTACTTTATTTTGTGTCAACCCACTTTATGCACAAAAGGCAAAAAACCACATTACCGGAACGGTTATCGATAAGAATAACACAAAAATTTCGGCTACGCTCAAATTTAAAAGTACGCTAGATTCTTCCATTATCAAAACTGTGACAACTAACGAACAAGGGAATTTCACATTGGATAATTTCCCTTTAGGTAAGTTTACAGTAGAAGTTAAATCACTTGGTTATAAAACCATTTTAGAAACGGTAGCGCTAAAACCAAACAAAACCAATATCGATTTAAGTTTTACGCTACAACCAGATATAAATGAACTGGAAAGTGTTGTGATTGCCGGCCGCAAGCCTTTAATAGAACGCTACAACAATAAAACAGTGATGAACGTAGAGAACAGTATTGTTTCAACCGGAAATACTGCACTCGAAGTGCTTGCTAAAATGCCCGGTGTATCGGTTAATCAGGATGGGATAATCAGTATCAGAGGTAGGTCTGGTGTCAATGTGCTTATTGATGGAAAATCGACTTATTTATCTGCTGAACAATTGGCTACCAGATTGAAATCATTAAACAGTAACGAGATAAAAGCGATAGAACTGATTACTAAGCCCTCGTCCAAATATGATGCTGAAGGAAATGCAGGCCTACTCAATATCAAGCTAAAAAAGAATGCTAACTATGGCACAAACGGAAACATAGATTTAGGTTTCGGATACGGCAAGAATCCAAAAAGCGATGCCGGGATATCCATTAACCATCGAAACAGAAACCTTAATATTTTTGGCAGCTTCGCCAATAACAACAATAAAGCCACTGAAAACCTCGATATTTTGAGGGTAGTAAATGGCAGGGATCAAAATACTTATTTCCATCAATCAAATACACAGACTAGATCCACACATAACAACAATTATAAAGCTGGGATTGATTATTTCATCAACGGTAAGAATACTCTTGGTTTCTTAACTACCGGTTATTTCAATAATGGCCACGATCTATCTAATGGCATTACCGCTATTGGAAAAAGTTTTACAAAGGTTGATTCTTCTATTCTTGCCGATAACCCAGCAAAGAATAAATATCGCAATCAGGCTTACAACCTCAATTACAAAAGTGTGATGGATACTTTAGGTCAGGAACTTTCTATCGATTTAGATTATGCCAAATACCACAGTGAGGAAAATACCATTTATCAAAATTCTTTTTTCGATCAAAATGGCTTGAGCTATAAATCGCCAGCCATCTTTCGAAATGCCACCCCATCTTTTATCACAATCAAAGCTGCAAAAATTGATTATTCACTTCCTCTCAGTGCAGCAACTAAATTAGACGCTGGCCTAAAAAGCAGTTGGGTGAGTACAGATAATGATTTTCAGTTCGAAAACCTAATTGGAACAGATTGGAAGAATGATGCGGGCAGAAGTAACCGTTTTGTTTACGACGAAAACATAAATGCTGCTTATGCTACCCTAAAGCACGAATTTAAATCGACCAGTATTGAAATTGGTCTACGAACGGAACAAACTAACTCAAAAGGCAATTCCATTAACGATAACAAGATTGTAAAGCGCAGTTACTTTGATTTTTTTCCAAGTTTTAACATCAATCAAACTTTATCCCCAAACAACGAGATCGGTTTTTCATACAGCAGAAGAATAGATCGACCAGATTATAAATCGCTTAATCCCTTTGTTTATTTTGTTGATTTATACACTTTTAGTCAGGGGAATCCTTTTCTTAACCCACAGTACACCAATGCCTTTCAACTCTCGTATAATTATAAAAAAACATTAAATATTTCCTTTGGGTATAGCATCACCAATAACCTGATTATTGATGTTCTGCTGCCAGATAACGAGAAGAAAACACTGTACCAAACGGTACAAAACCTCGATAAACAATATGCCTACGATCTGACAATCGGCTACCCTACTACCATTACCAAATTCTGGAGTATGGACAATACGCTTACCAGCACCTATAACCAGATTAAGGCCGCTAATTTAGGTAACAGTGTTTATGATCGGAAAAAAGTGAATTTTATGATCAATAGCAGCCACAATTTTACCCTGAGCCCGTCAACATCAGCCGAACTTTCGGGAGAATACGCCTCTTCTCAGATTTATGGCACTTATGCGATTAAACCTTATTATGGGATAGATTTTGGGATCAAAAAATCATTCCTTGATAAAAAACTCAACATTAAACTTGCCGCCAATGACGTTTTCGATACCAGAAAAGCAAGAATCAGCAGCGCCCTTTCCGGGCTAGATTACAACCTTAGCCAAAAACAAGAAAGCAGGGTTTACCGGCTCAGTTTAAATTACATTTTTGGTAGCAGTAATATTAAGGGCACCCGAGCGCGAAAAACCAGCGTAACTGATGAACAAGGCCGGATCAAATAATAAATTACACTTCCTCTTTTTTTCGAAGCCTAAGAATAATAAACATCACTAAAACCGATATTAAGATCATGACCAGATAGCTATAACTTAAGTTACGTTCATCTTTGGCAGGGATCAGATTTACAATGCCATAACTCAAAAAAGAAACAATCACATAGGTAATCCCTCCTGTTAAGCCACCTGCAATTCCTGCATTTTTGGGGAATTTGCTCAAACAGAAAGTAAAATAATTATTAAAGGTAAAGCCTGCTCCTACATGGATTAAAAATGCAAAGAAAATTAACGACCAGAGGTTAGAAACAAAATTTAAGCTTATAATCATCAGGACTACAAATGCTACCTGAAACAGCGAGTTGATCATTAATCGTTTAAAGAAAGGTCGGTTAATAGTTGCCTTGCCAATAAAGCCCCCTACCATCCAGGCGAAACCTAAAAACAGGGAACTATAACCCGCAATAACCGGAGAAAATTTAAAATGGTGCTCAATAATAAACGGACCGGTCATGTTGTAAACCATCACCATACAATAAGCTAATCCCAACATCACGATACCTAAGGTAAAGCTTGTTGTTTTAATCATTTTGATATAAATACCTGTTATCTCTTTCAGTTGAAAATCGGTAAAATGTTTTAATGTTTCGCCACTGAACAACAACTCCAGTACGGCAAAAACAAGCGCAAAACCAGCCAAGAAATAGAAATTAGATTCCCAACCAAATACTGTTTGCAGATAACCACCAATAAAAGGCGCTACAATTGGTCCGGTAGACCAGATGATGGAAAACAAACTAAGATAATGTTTTAGCTGATCGCCTTCGAAGAGATCGACAAAGTAAGCTCGTTTGGCCACTACAATTGCGCCTACAGTAAGACCATGGATAATACGCATTAAATAAATAAGGTAAATGTTATGGGTAGTTGCAATGATGATACTAGCTGCAGCGAAAATTAATAATGCGTATAAACAGATTTTATATCTTCCAAAACTATCAAGCACACTACCGATAAAAAGTTGTGCAACCCCATAACTAATTAGAAAAATGCTGAGTGTAAGTTGAACCTGAACATTACTCACCTGCATTTCGCCAGCCATGGTAGGTAATGAGGGGATATAAATATCGGTAGCAAAACCCGACAATGGAATTAAGGCAAAGGCCAGTAAAGTAGCCAAACCCTGGTGACGTTCTTTAATGTATTTTATTTGTGCTATATCTGCATTCATAATTGGTACTGTAATGATATATAAATATTCCAATCAAACAAGACATATATTGTTTTATGCACCTTACTGATTATTGACAACAAAATTAACTGTTTCACTTATCCTAAAATTATGCGAATCAAACAAAGGATTATTCAAGCCAAATAATTGCATTTTTTTACTTTCATCTAATAATTGCCAGTGTTTTTGATAACATTTTGCCTACTAGAGCGTGGTGTATTGAAAATTATATCCTGCTTTAAACGTTTTTAACCAAACTTTTTATAAGTTTGAGGAAACAAGCAAACAAAAGATGTTCGAAAAGCTATTCAGAAAAAAATCTATTTCCAAGATATTACAAGATGCGGCAAAAGGCTATGGCGACCATGAAAATACATTACATAAAACACTCGGAGTACGCGATTTAACAGCTTTTGGAATTGCAGCAATTATTGGAGCAGGAATTTTTAGTACGATTGGCAAGGCAAGTGCAGATGGCGGTCCGGCGGTAATCTTTTTATTTATTTTTACGGCAGTAGCCTGTAGTTTTGCGGCCTTTGCTTATGCAGAATTTGCATCTATGGTACCTGTTTCTGGCAGTGCTTACACCTATTCTTATGTAGCTTTCGGCGAGCTGGTTGCCTGGATTATCGGTTGGTCACTCATTATGGAATATTCCATCGGTAACATTACGGTAGCCATATCCTGGTCTGATTACTTTACTGGACTACTCTCCACCATAAAAATACCTCCCCTCGGCATAGATGGTATCCATGTACCCGATTGGATGACAATGGACTACTTAAGTGCTTATAATGGACATACACATGCCGAAGCGCTTCTGGCGGCTGGCAAAAACCTGGCAGATTTAGATACGGCTACAGCCTTGGCCAATAATGCATGGCTTACCGCCCCAACAATCGGTAGTTTTCACCTTGTTGCAGATATTCCTGCTTTAGGTATTATCATTTTAATTACCTGGTTAATTTACCGTGGTATGAAAGAAAGTCGCAATGCCAGCAACGCGATGGTAGTGGTTAAACTGGCGGTAATTCTTTTGGTATTGGCAGTAGGTATATTTTATGTAGACACAAAAAACTGGGATCCCTTTGCTCCAAACGGTGTTTCTGGAGTTTTAAAGGGCGTTTCGGCAGTATTTTTTGCCTATATCGGTTTCGATGCCATTTCTACAACGGCCGAAGAATGTAAAAATCCACAACGCGATTTACCCCGCGGGATGATGTGGGCGATTATTATATGTACCATCCTTTATGTGGCCATTGCACTGGTTTTAACAGGTATTGTTAAATCAGATACCTTAGCCGTTGGCGATCCGTTGGCATTCGTTTTTGATCAGATTAACTTAAAATTAATGAGTGGCATTATTGCTGTAAGTGCGGTATTTGCCATGGCCAGTGTACTTTTGGTTTTCCAAATGGGACAACCACGTATCTGGATGAGCATGAGCAGAGATGGCTTATTACCGAAATCTTTCTCGAAAATTCACCCTAAATACAAAACACCTTCGTTTGCAACCATTGTGGTAGGCTTTGTAGTGGCTGTACCATCGTTGTTTATGAATCTTACTATCGTTACCGATCTCTGTTCTATCGGAACACTTTTCGCTTTCGTACTGGTTTGCGCAGGGGTTTTAGTATTACAGAACAGGCCTGATGTACAGCGTGGAAAATTCAAGATACCTTATGTAAACAGTAAGTTTATCGTACCTGTTGTTTTAATTGCGACTATAATTTTTGCATTCTCAAAATATGGGAAAGAAACCAAAGCTTTCTTTTTCAACTCCCCTAAAACAATCCAAACAGTAACTTTTGTTACTTCTCTAAGTGGCGATGAATTGAAAATTGTTAAAGAGGAAATTGTTAAAAATGCTGCGCCACAAATTGTATTGGCCGAAAAGGTAGATGCAGAATCTTATTTAAGTGCATTACCCGCCGATCGTTACGAACAGTTTATTTCAGCTTCAAAAGTACCTGTAGAAAAGAAATATGAAAGCGGTTGGGGGTTATTTAAACACAAAATTCCAATGTGGATTTTCCTGATCATCTGTGTGGTGATTACCTACTATTGCATCACCAAAAACTTGTCGTTAATTCCGGTTTTAGGGCTGATCAGCTGTTTGTACATGATGTGCGAACTTGGTATTTCGAACTGGATCGGTTTCGGCATCTGGCTGGTAGTTGGCCTCGTAGTTTATTTTGCTTATGGTTACAGGCATAGTAAACTGGCAAATCCGGAGGTTTAAGCTATTAATGAATAATATGACAATTTTTGAGAAAATAGAGAAACATCAGACAGAGGAAAATTATGTCAAAATTAAAAGAGACGTTGGTAACAAATCTTATGTACTTTCTCATGGTTATATCTTAGATCACTCATTTGATTTTGTTCTCCTTAAAGTGAACGATGATTTTCTATTTAACGGATTTACCATTTTCCCAATATCTTCTATTATCAAGATCAGGCACAACGACTATGATCAATTTTTCGATTCCATAATGGAACAGGAGGGCCAGAAAAAGCTGATCGAAATGCCTTACCAAATTGATTTAGGAAGCTGGGAAACCATTTTCAATTCTATAAAAAGCACAAACTTAAAATGTGCTGTAGAAAACGAAAACAATGATCGCTTCTTTTTTAGAATCGGAGAGATTGTGAAAGTGAAAAGAAGAAGTTTAAAAATTTTGAACTTCGATCCTGCAGGTTATCTGGATGCTGAACCAACAAAGATAAAGTATAAAGAAATTTCTGCTATAGGCTTTGGTGATAATTACACCAATACAATCAGTAAGTACTTAAGGATAAGGGAGTAATTTGACGATTTACTATATCTCATGAAAAATAATCCTTTAATACATCATCGAAGATCGATCAGGTTAAAGGATTACGACTATTCAAATGCAGGAGCCTATTTTATCACAATCTGCTGTGGAGATAGGCTTCATAGATTTGGAAAGTTTCAGACAATAAAATGATTTTAAATCAATCCGGAACTATCGCTTACAATGAATGGATAAATTTATCAGATAGATTTCCAAATTTCGAACTTGATGTTTTTCAGATCATGCCAAATCATATGCACGGCATAATAGTATTATCAGATATTTCTTCTTTTTCTACTGCTGCCGGGGCGACCTTTGCGGTCCCCAGAAGAAGATGAATTAAACAGCGGGACCACAAGGGTCGCCCCGACAATTTCCGACATTGTTGGCGCATATAAATCAATTGTTTCTAATGCGTGCCTGCAACTATTCAAATCGCACGATAAAAAGATGGGAAAGCTATGGCAAAGGAATTATTATGAACACATTATCCGCGATGAAAGAGCATACAATAACATCTCGAACTATATTATAAATAATCCAAGTAAGTGGGACAAAGACAAATTTCATTTATAAAACAAAAATCCTCTTTCTTTAACAGAAAGAGGATTCAATTTATTTCTTCTTTATAAAGGCCAGCGCAGTAATCATCACCAGCCCCAATCCAGATGCAATCATATAATTATTGGCATGATCGAAATGGTACAGTTTAGCTATGGGTCCAGCTATAAATAAACTGACGCCCAATATTAAAATCGCAGTTCTCATCAGTTAAACCGGCAACCTGTTCAATTCAATATCATCTGGTGTAACGAAAATCAATGGAACTTTCTCTACATCAACATAACTGCTATCCAGGCCAAAACTCCGCTCTTCTGATAAACTTAATTTTTTAAGGATAAAGTAGTAATCCATAATCTGTCTTTCGTAGAAACTCAACTTGGTGAACTTAGATAAATGTTTTTCTAAAAGAACAAACCTGAAATCGCCGGCAATTTTATGTTTATTTAACGAAGTGTACTGACTGGTAATATCGATTTCTCCATTCTTCACCAGCTCTTCAACCACTTTACGGTACAACAAATTTACACGTTGCTCAATCCTGAAACCTAATCTAAAATCAATCCTGATCAGTTTTCCCGGGATCAGGAATTCAACTTTATAATCTAAGGTATAAGGCTCGTCCATTACATCAACATGCACCAACCAGTATACATCGGCACGTTTTGGTTCCTTTTGTATAATGGAATAAATAATTTTCGATTCAATCTCCGTTTTAAAGTTCGCACTGGTTAAATAAACCAGTTGAGACGAGTATTTCGGAACCGATTCATCTCCGCTCAGTTCAGTTAAAATCTCATAATAATCCTCAATTTCGACATATTTAACAAAGCGGTTTTTGATTTTTCGGGCCACAAACCAACTCCACATCACTGTAAACAATAACGAACCAATTAACACGGTTACCCAACCGCCATGTAAGAATTTGGTTAAATTACTGATCAAAAATGTGCCTTCAATAATTACATAGGTAAAAAAGAATATCGCAACTAAATATTTCGGAAAACGCCTGCTTCTCAAATAAAAACTAACCAGAATGGTGGTCATTAACATGGCTATGGTGATCGATAAACCATAGGCTGCATCCATTTTCTCTGCCTTTTGAAACAACAGCACAATACCACAGCAACCAATCCATAACATCCAGTTAATAGAGGGAACGTATAACTGTCCCTTAGAAACCGATGGATAAACAATTTTAATTTTAGGCCAAAGGTTTAAACGTACAGCTTCAGCAATTAAGGTAAAAGACCCACTGATTAAAGCTTGACTCGCAATTACTGCAGCCATAGTAGCCAGTATCACCATCGGAATCTGAAACTGATCTGGAACGATCTGGAAAAATGGATTCATTTTTGCGCCTGGAACATAACTTCCGCTGTTCTGCAAAATCCAAACACCCTGCCCTAAATAGTTTAGAATAAGGGTTAATTTCACGAAAATCCAGCTGGTTCTGATGTTATTTCTACCACAGTGACCTAAGTCAGAATATAAGGCCTCAGCCCCTGTTGTACATAAAAATACACCACCAAGAATTAAAAACGCAAGTTTATTGGTAACCAGTAAGTGAATGGCGTAATAAGGGTTAAATGCCTTTAGGATAGTGAAATCTTTAACAATAAAGGACATACCCAATACACCCAAAACAGCAAACCAAACAAACATTACGGGCCCAAAAAGTTTTCCAACCAAGTTGGTTCCAAATTGCTGAATAATAAACAGAACCGTTAAAATGCTTAATACAATGGGAATAACCGGCACATCAAACTTACTGGTTAAACCTTCAATTGCTGAAGTAACCGTAATACTTGGCGTAATAATCCCATCGGCGAGTAATGCGCAACCTCCTACCACAGCCGGAACCACCAGCCACTTCGCCTTTTTCCGAACCAATGAAAATAAAGAGAAAATACCACCCTCACCTTTATTGTCGGCCCTTAGGGTAATAATAACATATTTAATGGTGGTTTGTAGTGTTAGGGTCCATATAATGCATGATAATACACCAAGAACATTTGTGGGATTAATATCCTGTTTACCGCCTAAAATGGTTGTAAAAATTGCATTTAAGGTATATAATGGAGATGTACCAATGTCACCGAACACAATTCCTAAACTAATTAGAACCCCGCCGGCGGTTAACGCGTTGACATTTTTATGATTTGACACTTCGTTGATTATTTTTTGCGAGCAAAAGTAAACTAACTATAACAATTTAACAACCAAATTATTGTGTATTTTTAACACTATGAAATTTAAATTTTATTGTTAAATTGTGTTAAATTATGGGTTTTAAACAAAATGTTTAATTTCTTTGTTTTAAATTAATACATTTGCTATACCAATTTGATGAAACTCTACGCTAAGATAACGTTCCTCACAAAACTTGCATGCACATTGTGCATTGTCTTAGTGTGCGGCGTAAATTCTTGGGCGCAACAAGCTGATAGTATTCGCATTAGTTTAAAAAACAGAATAAAAAAAGTAAGCAGAATTCCTGAAATTAAAGCCAACATTACGCCTTATAAACCACTTTATATGACAGTTGGCGGCTCTGGAATGTTCAATACTTACTCCACAACTCCAAAAAATACAACGGTTGTAGCAAAAGATAAATTGTTAACCATCGTAAAAATATATCCAAATCCTGTAGAAGATCAATTAAATATTATCTTATCTATCGGAAAAGATGGCACACAGACTACGATCAAAATCATCGATTTATTGGGAAATGAAGTGGCAACACTTTCAAATGAACGCTTAAATGCTGGTGAGCAGACTAAAAGCTTCGTTATTCCAAACAGGATTAATCCTGGTATTTACTTTTTGAGGGTTATTGCCGGCTCTGAAAGTCAGGTAAAACGGATCTCAGTTTTATAACACCATTTTCTTTTCTATTTTTGATTGATGTGGAATTATTCCCATCAATTTTATCATATTTCATAGTTTTAAGAATGAAAATCATCGCCATTGGCAGAAATTATGCCGAACATGCAAAAGAACTGAACAATCCGGTTCCAACTACACCCGTAATTTTTCTGAAACCTGATACAGCTGTTTTGAAGGACAATAAGCCTTTTTACCTGCCTGATTTTTCTGATGATGTACATTACGAATTAGAAGTGGTATTAAAGATCTGTAAAGAGGGAAAACACATCGCAGAAAAATTCGCAGCTAATTATTACGATGAAGTGGGATTAGGCATCGATTTTACCGCTCGTGATATCCAGAGCAAACACAAAGAAAAAGGATTGCCCTGGGAACTTGCCAAAGCTTTTGATAACTCGGCACCTATCAGTATCTTTCATCCAAAAAGTGATTTTGAAGATCTTTACAACTTAAATTTTGAATTGAAAGTAAATGGAGAAAGCCGCCAGGTAGGCCATACTAAAGATTTGTTATTCTCGTTCGAGAAGATAATCAGCTTTGTTTCTCAATATATTACTTTAAAAAAAGGCGATTTAATTTTTACCGGAACACCTCAGGGCGTCGGAAAAACAAATAAAGGTGATAAACTGGAAGCCTGGCTAGAAGGAAAGCAACTTTTAAATTTTGATGTAAAGTAACGAATGATTAAAAACCCGATCCAGTACAAGTTAAAATTTTCCATTTCAATCTGCCTTTTATTTGCTTCAACTTTTGCTCAGGCGCAACAGATTTACAGTACGAATAAATACCCCATTACAGATTTCAGACAACCTTTGGATATTAGCCCTCCTGCCCTTGCAGGATCTTTTGGCGAAATCCGCGGCAATCACTTTCATTCTGGAATTGATTTCAGGACCAACCAACGCGAAGGTTACCCTGTTTATGCCGTTGCAGATGGATATATTTCGAGGTTAAGGGTTCAGAACAGTGGTTTCGGACAGGCCCTGTACATTAATCACCCTAATGGTTTCACTACTGTATATGGCCACCTTCAACGGTTTGCTCCCAAAATTGCAACTATTGTTAAAAACCTTGAATACGAAAAAAAATCATTTGAGATTGATGAGTTCCCCGATGCTACATTAATTCCGGTACACAAAGGCGAGATTATTGCCTGGTCTGGTAACCGTGGTAGTTCTGGTGGCCCGCATTTGCATTTCGAAATCAGAGATACCAAAACAGAAGAGACCATAATCCTCAGTTTTTCGGAATCATCATACCCGATAACATTCCACCTGTTATTCATGGTTTGTATGTGTACCGTTTAAATGGCAAAACCTTTAACGAAAATACACCTAAACAAGCCATCGGCATTAGTGGGGCAAATGGCAATTATAAAACCACTGCCCCCATCAGTTTAACTGGTGAGGTTGGCTTCGGCATCGTGGTAACCGATCGGCATAATGGTTTATCGGGCACCAACGGGGTATATTCGATCCAACTGGAGGTTGATGGGAAGAAAATATATACTTCTGCCCTTGAACGCTTTGCGTTTGAAGACAGTAAGGCCATCAACTCGCACATCGATTACCCAACTTATTTAAATACCAAAAGAAGCATTCAGAAAAGTTTTGTTGAACCTGGCAACCCTTTAAAAATTTATAGTGGTTTGGTCAATAGTGGCAGGATTAATTTCAATGACGGTGCTTCACACCAGCTGCGCTACATCATAACAGATTCGAAAGGGAACTCGTCTATTCTACCTTTTACCGTAAATGCAGGTACTGCACCTATTGCTGCGCCGGTTATTCCCGCCGGAATAATTTATCCTTATAATAAAGTGAATGAGTTTAATAACGATGATATTAAAGTAGTTTTCCCACGCGGAACATTGTACAGCGATTTAAATTTCACTTATAAGAAGTTGCCTAAACCAACGGGAAATGCCTGGTCTGCCGTACATCAGATTCACAATAGGTACACACCGCTGCATATCGGTTTCGATATCTCGATCAAGGCTGATAACCTTCCGGAAAACTTAAGAAGCAAAGCCATAATTGTAAACAGCAACGGTTCATCTCAGGGCGGTTTTTTTGAGAATGGCTATGTTAAGGCTACTCCGAAAAACTTCGGCAGTTTTTATATCGCTACTGATACCCTTGCGCCAAGGATAGTACCTGTAAATATTGCTGAGGGGAAAAACATGGCTGGTTTATCTAAAATATTTTTCAGGATCAGTGATAATTTATCAGGGATAAAGAGTTTTAATGGCTATATCGATGGCAAATGGGCATTAATGGAATTTGACACCAAAACAGCAACACTTTGGCACAGTTTTGACGAAAGAACAGCTTCAGGAAGGCATTCATTAGAATTAATAGTAGTGGATATGAAAGAGAACACCAGAAAATACACAGTTACATTCTTTAAATAGGAACAGGATTTTCAAGATTTAAGGATTTTATGATTGAGTTGCCATCAAAACCCATAATTTATACTAAGAAATGTCATCTTTCAACATAAATTGAACAGTATAATAAGTTAAACTGTTTAACTTGCATGCACTATTAAGTATTCAATCATTATAACATTCAAAATTCAATCATTATAAATATGGCAGCGTTAAAAGAAGGTGATCAGGCACCGGCAATTACATCAAAAGATCAAAACGGCATTGAAGTTTCTTTAAGCGATTATCAAGGCAAAACGGTTGTTCTTTATTTTTACCCTAAAGATGATACACCAGGCTGTACTGCCGAAGCTTGCGATTTCAGGGATAACTATCAGGGCTTACAAGCAAAAGGCATTGTGGTTTTAGGTGTTAGCGTTGATGATGAAAAATCGCACCAGAAGTTTGTTACCAAGCATAACTTACCATTTACCCTGCTTGCCGATACCGACCAGAAAATTGTAAACGACTATGGTGTTTGGGCAGAAAAAAACATGTACGGCAAAAAATACATGGGTACGGTACGCACCACTTTCATTATAGATGGTGATGGAAAAATTACCCACATCATTAAAAAAGTTGACACAAAAAACTCAACACAACAAGTACTCGATTTAATTAATAACTAATTATGATATAGCGGGTAAAATATTACCTTTGCTATGTAACAACAACCTCTTATTTTAATGAAACATACAATTAAAGAGCTAGAAGATATTGCCTCTCAGATTAGAAGAGATATCGTAAGAATGGTTCACGGATGTCAATCAGGTCACCCAGGCGCTTCGCTTGGTTGTACAGATTTTTTTACAGCTTTATATTTTGAAGTATTGAACCACAAAACAGACTTCACAATGGAAGGTGCTGGCGAAGATCTTTTCTTCCTATCAAACGGACACATTTCTCCGGTATGGTACAGTACATTGGCTCATGCTGGTTATTTCGATAAAAGTGAACTGGCGACTTTCCGTAAACTAGATTCTAGATTACAAGGCCACCCTACTACCCATGAGCATTTACCAGGTATCCGTATTGCTTCGGGCTCATTAGGCCAGGGCTTATCAGTTGCTATTGGAGCAGCTTTAGCCAAAAAATTAAACGGCGACAAATCCCTTATCTTCGCCTTATTGGGTGATGGAGAATTACAGGAAGGGCAAAACTGGGAAGCAGCAATGTTCGCCCCTTTTAATAAAGTAGATCATTTAATTGCATCTGTTGATTATAACGGACAGCAAATTGATGGTCCTACAAGTAAAGTTCTTGCCTTAGATGATTTAAAAGCTAAATTCGAAGCTTTTGGCTGGCATGTAATCAATACCGATGGTAACGATATGCAAGCAATCGTTGAAGGCTTACATTATGCTAAAACACTAACCGGAAAAGGTAAACCAATTCTAAATTTAATGAGTACTCAAATGGGTGCAGGTGTAGATTATATGATGGGTACACATAAATGGCATGGTACTGCGCCTAATGATGAGCAGTTGGCAGCGGCGTTAGCGCAATTACCAGAAACTTTAGGGGACTATTAAACTAGATTTGAGACAATAGATATGGGATTTGAGACGAATTGTCGCCTGATCTCACGTCTAAAATCTCACATCTCATAGCTAAAAACAAAATGAAAAAATATACATATACAGAAAAAAAAGATACGCGTTCGGGTTTTGGAGCTGGTTTACATGAGGCTGGAAAGAAAAACGAAAATGTGGTTGCCTTATGTGCCGATTTAGTTGGATCGCTTAAAATGGATGCTTTTATTAAAGATTTTCCTGAGCGTTTTACACAGGTTGGTATTGCAGAAGCAAACATGATCGGTATTGCAGCAGGCATGACTATTGGTGGTAAAATTCCCTTTACAGGTACTTTTGCCAACTTTTCTACAGGCCGCGTTTACGACCAGATCCGCCAATCAGTAGCTTATTCTAATAAAAACGTTAAAATCTGTGCATCTCATGCGGGTTTAACTTTAGGTGAAGATGGCGCAACCCACCAAATTTTAGAAGATATTGGCTTAATGAAAATGTTGCCAGGAATGGTAGTAATCAATCCATGCGATTACAACCAGACTAAAGCAGCAACTATGGCCATTGCAGAATACGAAGGTCCGGTTTATTTACGTTTTGGCCGTCCGGTAATCCCTGTATTTACAGATCCAGATCAAAAATTTGAGATCGGTAAAGCATGGATGGTTAACGAAGGAACAGATGTTACCATTATTGCTACAGGCCATATGGTTTGGAAAGCAATCGAAGCTGGTGAAAAATTAGCTGAATTGGGTATCGATGCCGAAATTATCAATATCCACACCATTAAACCTTTAGATGACGAAGCCATCTTAAAATCAGTTAAAAAAACTGGTTGTGTAGTTACCTGCGAAGAGCATAATAAATTTGGTGGCTTAGGCGAAAGTGTAGCACGTTTGTTAACTACCGAATTGCCAACACCACAAGAGTTTGTAGCCACTAACGATACTTTTGGCGAAAGCGGAACACCAGATCAATTAATGTCTAAATATGGCTTAGATGCGGTAAACATTGTTGAAGCTGTTCAAAAAGTAATCGGCAGAAAAAAATAGATGTGAGAAATTAGATGTGAGATTTGAGACATTGAGTCTACTGAATCTCACATCTCATATCTCGTATCTCACATCTAAAAAATACAATGAAACAAGTTGAAGATTCAGAAATTCTTTCCATGTTCGCTGTTGAGCGCACGCGTAATGAAGCCTTTAACCTGTTGCTAAAAAAATACCAGCAAAAAATATACTGGCACATCCGCAGGCTGGTTTTAAATCACGATGATTGCGACGATCTTTTACAAGAAGTATTTGTTAAAGTTTGGAAAAACCTCGATAAGTTTAGGAGCGATTCTCAGCTTTATACCTGGATTTACCGTATTGCCACCAACGAATCCATCACTTTCTTAAACAAGCAAAAACAGCGGAACAATACGCCTTTAGATGAAGTATCATCCGAGCTTGCCGACAACTTAGTTGCATCATCTTATTTTAATGGCGATAAACTTGAGCTTAAACTGCAGAAAGCAATTCTTACCCTGCCTGAAAAACAACGGATTATCTTCAATATGAAATATTTCGACGATATGAAATATGAAGAGATTTCGGAAGTGTTAGGCACCTCTGTGGGGGCTTTAAAAGCATCATTTCACATCGCTGCGAAAAAAATTGAAGCTTTTATCACAAATGATGAAATAGACTATTAAACCTTTTCACTTTAATTGTATCATATATCTGTGATGAACGAAAATATAGAAAATAACGATTGGATGAACGAAGCCCCAGCACTTGCGGCAATGGGGAAACACAATCCTTTCTCCGTTCCTGATGGATATTTCGAAAATTGTGATGAGGCTATTATTTCTGCTGTCTTTTTGAATGGATTAAAACAGAAAACAAGTAACAATAATTTTGAAGTTCCGCAGAATTATTTTGAAGATTTAACGGAACGGATACAAACCCGGATTGCCCTCTCTGAAATGCCTAAGGCAGATCAGGCCTTTGCAGTACCCGAAAATTATTTCGACACCCTGCAAAGTAGAATTGCTGATCGGATTGCGGCATCAGAACCTAAAAAGGAGGCCAAAGTTATTCCTTTATGGAGGCGCAACATTGTTAAATATGCAAGCGCGGCCTGTTTCTTATTAATGGCTTCGTTTGGTGTTTATTTTTACCAAAACGGCTCTACCAATGCGGTTCAGCAAGTACAATCTGCAGAAGCAATAAACGAACAGCTATTGTATGATATTGACGAAAGTACAATCATCGATCATTTAGAAGCGCAAAATAATACTACATCATCTAATATAAAAACGGCTTCTGCGTCAGATACAGAAATGGAAAACTATATCTTGAGTAATTTCTCATCAAGTGATTTATCTCAGGAACTAAATAATTGATATAATGAAGAATTTACTTTTTGTTGCTTTAATGTTTTTATTGCCCACTACCTTATTGGCACAAAAACCAAGGGGGGAAGAAATAGAATCACTTAAAATAGCTTTTTTCACTCAAAAACTGGATTTATCACCAGAAGAAGCTAAGATTTTCTGGCCGATATACAACGATATGCAGGCAGAACAAAATGCGCTGCGTAAAGAACGCATGCAGAAAATGATCTCTTTCAGAAAAACGACTGAAATAGATAACCTAACCGATGCACAGGTGCAAAGTTTAATTACCAGCGAATTCGACTTCAAGCAAAAAGACCTTAATCTTGATAAAAAATATTACAACAAACTTAAATCGGTATTGCCGATAAAAATTGTTGGAAAGTTTTACCGGGCGCAGGAAGGTTTTAAACGCGAGTTACTCAATAGATTTAAAGGCGGCCAAAGGCAATAAAGAAAAGACTTACAGTAATGTAGGTCTTTTTTGTTTTAAAGCACTCTTTCATTTCCGTACTTTTGTGCCATGCTTACCCAACGTCAGTTGTTTTTACAACACAATGCACAAACCTCTCCAGAGCCGCTTATGCTCGAATTTGTAAGGGCTAAAGGGATTTACATTTACGATGCCCAAAACAAAAAACACATCGATCTTATTGCCGGTATCGGCGTTAGCAATGTTGGTCATTGCCATCCTGCGGTGGTGAAGGCCATTCAAGAGCAGGCAGAAACCTATATGCACCTCATGGTTTATGGCGAATATGTACAAACGCCTCAGGTAAATTTTGCCAAAGCCCTTGCCGATATTTTACCTGAAAGCTTAAGCTGCACCTTCTTTTTAAACTCAGGAACCGAGGCTGTAGAAGGCGCCATGAAACTAGCTAAACGTTATACTGGACGTAAAGGATTTATTGCCTGCAAAAATGCTTACCATGGGAGTACGCAGGGTGCCGAAAGTTTAATGGAAAGCGATTTCTATTCCTCCGGCTACGGCCCGTTCTTGCCACATGTAAGTTTTATCGAACATAATAACATTGCTGATCTCGAAAAAATCACCTCAGAAATTGCTGCTGTTTTTATCGAACCCATTCAGGGTGAAGCCGGAATCAGGGTAGCCGATTTAAGCTACATGCAGGCTTTGCGGACAAAATGCACAGAAACCGGAACTTTGTTAATCTTCGACGAAATACAATCTGGTTTCGGCCGCAGCGGCAAGATGTTTGCTTTCGAGCATTATAATGTTGTACCCGATGTGCTGCTCCTGGCGAAAGGCATTGGTGGTGGAATGCCAATCGGGGCCTTTATCAGTTCATTGGAGATTATGTCGGTATTATCGCATACTCCAATTTTAGGACACATGACTACCTTTGGTGGTCACCCGGTCTGTTGTGCTGCTGGATTGGCTACCTTACGTACCTTGGTTGATGATCATATTGTTGATGAAGTAGAAGAAAAAGGACAATTGTTTAAACAGCTCCTTCAACATCCTGCCATCAAAGGAATAAGGGGAAAAGGTTTAATGTTGGCGGTTGAATTTGAAAATTTTGAGATCAATAAAAAAATCATTGATGCCTGCATTTTAGATGGTGTTTTATCAGACTGGTTTTTACATTGCAGCAATTCAATGCGCATTGCCCCTCCTTTAATTATAACCAAAGAAGAAATTGAAGAAGCTTGTGCGATCATCTTAAAAAATATTAACTTAGTTTTAGAGACTAAAGCATAAAGCTGAAAGGCTAAAGAACATTAACTAAATTAAAATGAACGTACTCATAGTTGAAGATGAAAAAAGCCTGGCACTTGAAATGGATGAATTCTTGAGCAAAGAAGGATTTATTGTAGAGCATGCCTGGAAAAAATCTTCTGCGGAAGAAAAAATATTTGTAAACAATTATGATTTCATTTTACTCGATTTAGGTTTACCAGATGGTGATGGTTTTGAAATTTTAAAACAGTTAAAAACCATGAAAGATCGTGATGATGCCGTAATTATCTTAACCGCCCGTAGTGCTGTAGATGACCGGATTAAGGGGCTTGATGAGGGCGCAGACGATTATTTGCCCAAACCATTTTCGCTAAATGAACTTTTAGCGCGTATGCATGCCATTACCCGTAGAAAACACAAGTTAGAGAAAAATGAGGTAAACATCCACGATTTTTTGCTCAATATCCAAAACAGGACCGTTTCTTTTGGCGAGGAAAGATTAAACCTTACCAAAAAGGAATTCGAAATATTTAACTATCTGGTGCTGAACAAAAATCGTGTGGTATCGAGAATGAGTTTAACTGAGCACGTTTGGGGTGATATTTTAGAAGTAAATTCTGATTCTAACTTTGTTGATGTTCATGTTAAAAACCTGCGAAAAAAACTTGCAGCAGTTAGCACAACAGATTGGTTTGAAACCGTAAGGAGTATCGGCTATAGGATAAATTGTTAGAGAGTCGGGAAGTCAGAGGTAAGAAGTTAAGCGTGGATTTACCAATGAACCGATGACAATTGACCCCATGAACCATTAAACGAAATGAAGTTACAGGTTAAGTTTTCTTTATACAATGCAGTAACCAAGATTGCCATTATTCTGGTATTGGGGGCAATCATTCTATTTTCATTGGATAAACTTGCTTACAACCAATTTGACAACCGTTTAATCAAAAAGAAAAACAAAATCATTAAAAACTTAAACGATAATGAGATCGATAGCCTTTTAAATAAGGAACAATCTTTTACCGATTACAATATTTTAAAGGAAGAATTTATTGTTTTAACAGATATTCCCGATAATCAGAAAGACTCTACAGCAAAGGTATTTACCGAAAAAAGAGAGATAGAGGGCGATATTGAAGTATACCGCATCTTAAACTATAAATTCTCTTATCATACAAACTGGTATAACCTGGAGATTGGAGAAACAATGACCGCCCTCCAATCCATTAAAAATTCGATCCGTTTTTACATGCTGATTGTGTTGGTTGCCGCCTTACTTATTACTTTGGTAGCAGATTTTACCTTCTCAAACTTTTTATTAAGGCCTTTTTATCTCATTATAGACAAAAAGATCAATCTGGTTGATGATCCCTCACATTACAATTACCAGAATATACCAACCACCACCAACGATTTTAAAATCCTTGATAATAGTATAAACTCTTTAATGCGTAAAATAAATACGCTTTTCGCCTTAGAAAAACAGTTTATTGCTAACGTTTCGCATGAGCTGCTTACTCCCATTTCAATTTTAAGTACGCGCTTCGAAAATATGCTTAACACACCACATATTCCGGTGGAGCACGAAAACAAAATCTACGCCTCTTTAAAAACCTTAAACCGTTTAAAGGTAATTATCAACAGCTTGTTACTCATTTCGAAGGTAGAAAACAATCAGTATCTGAAAACTGAAGAAATTAGCCTCAAACAGGAAATCGATGATATATATGAAGATCTTGAAGATCGAATTGCAGATAAAAATATCAGCTATAATGCCCACCTTTTAAAAGATTTTCACTTTACCGGAAATAAAGCACTGATACATACCCTTTTAATCAACATCATCAATAATGCAATAAAGTATAATATTGAGGGAGGTACCATTACCATAACAGATAAAACCGAAGCCGAAAAATATATCCTCACCATCAGCGATACCGGATTGGGTATGAGCACGGCACTGGTAGAAAATGCTTTCGATCGGTTTAAAAGGGGAAATACCGAAGAAAACGGCTTTGGCCTGGGGCTGGCCATTGTGCAAAGTATTGCCCGATTCCATAAAATAGAGATCGATATTAAATCTGAAGAACACAAAGGAACCAGCATTTCTTTATTTTTTTAAAATAAAACTTCCCTGATAACTTATCATATAGCTCATATATTTAGGATAGTTTAGTTCAGATCTAAGACCAGAACAGGTTACGAATCTTTTTGGCAGGGGCTTTGCGTAATAATAAAAAATCAATCCGATAAGAAAAGAATATATTTTATGAAAAACATCATCCCAATGCTAGGAGTAACCGCTTTATTACTGGCATCTTGCCAGGGCGGCACGGCAAAAAAAACACAGGCCAAAATCGATTCCACCATAGTAACCAATGCAACGGAAAGCCCCGATTCTATTCAGTGCTACCAATACATTAAAAACCGAGATACTGCCACCCTATCATTAAAAACAGAAGATAATAAGGTAACAGGGACACTAGGTTATAATTTATACGAAAAAGATAAAAATGCAGGCACGATAGCCGGAATTGTTAAAGGCGATACCATAATTGCTAACTATACTTTTCAGTCTGAAGGCAAAACATCAATTAGGGAAGTGGCTTTTTTGAAAAAAGGTGATCAGTTAGCAGAGGGATTTGGCGATGTACAGGAAGTAAAAGGGGAAACCAAGTTCAAAGACCTAAGCAAACTAAAGTTTGATGGATCGATGACTTTTGACAAAATTGATTGTAAATAAAAGAGGTTGCATACTTAAAATAGAATGTCATCCTGAGCCTGTCGAAGGACACTTTAGTATATTTAAGGCGTTTCGACAGGCTCAACGTGACAGTTTTTAGTCGGCATTACGACCAATTTTATTATTTTTTAAAATTACTTTAAAGCGTCTTTTGCAGCAGCAGTCCATTCTTCGCTTAACTTAAGCATATAATCAGAGTATTTTTGTATTTCATCTGGCTTTAGCTTACTGGCCCAGCCCGTTGCCTGATTTGCCCAAGCCTTGTATTTATCGCTTAATGCTTTAATTTCTGCAGCATTTTTACTTTTCACAGCTGCAACATATTCGTCTTTAAGTTTAGCATATTCAGCAAGCCCTTTGTTTACCTCTTCACTTGAGAAAGTTGGAACATCGGTTTTAACTGTTTCAGTTGTTTTTGTTGTTATTTTGGTAATGGTGTCTCCATTAGCCGAAATTTCACTAGAATCTTTGGTTGTTTCCGTTTTTTTAGTGCTTTCGCACGAAACCAATGTAGAAGCCAGTAAGCCGGCTGTAGCGATGGATAAGATGGTGTTTTTCATGATTAATTTGGTTTTAGTCCTGAACAGACGAAATATGATGCCAAATCATAAAAAATCCGATCAAATACTTAAATATTGTGACCGGACATCTTAATTATATTAAATATTGTTGTGCTATAAGTCTTCGAAGCGTTCCCAAAAACCATCAACAGGTAGCTTGGCAAATATATTTACAGGTTCTTTTTTAACCGGGTGTATAAACTGTAAACGGCGGGCATGTAAACAGATACTTCCTTTTCTGCTTCCGCGGGGATAGCCATATTTATTATCACCCATAATTGGGCATCCCATTGATGAGAGCTGAACCCTGATCTGGTGTGAACGTCCGGTTAAGGGATCTACCTCCAAGAGGTAATAATCGCCAACCTTCGCTTTCACTTTGTAAGAAAGCTCCGCACGCTGACTACCAGTAACCTCTGTATTGTAATAGGAAACCACATTTTTCTGCGGGTTTTTAACCAGCCAATGGATCAAAGTAGCCGACTCTTTCTCTGGCTTGTTCTTCACCACTGCCCAATAGGTTTTCTTTACTTCTCTATTTTTAAAAACGGCATTCATCCGTTCCAAAGCCTTACTCGTTTTGGCAAATAAGATTACGCCGCTCACCGGCCGATCTAAACGGTGTACTACACCTAAAAAAGCACCATTTGGCTTATTGTACTTTTTAGCGATATACTTTTTCACCTGTTCATCCAAAGGCTCGTCGCCGGTTTCATCAACCTGCACAATATCACCTGCCCTTTTATTAATGGCAATTAAATGATTGTCTTCAAAAAGAATGTCGTTATCGGTAATTGGCATCGGTTAGTTTATTGGTTCATCCGTCATTAGTTCATTTGACAAAGCAAATCGTCTATTGCGAAAGTTTATTGGTTAATTGTTTAAAGTGGGATGGTTTATCTGCGCTTGAAAAACTCCAAACTCAAAACGCCCAATTCCAAACTTAATACTGTTCTTTTTCGTTTGGAAAATCGTTTGCTTTTACATCACGAATGTACGATTGTGCTGCGCCCAAAATTTCATCGTATAAATTAATATACTGACGTAAAAAGCGTGGTTTAAACCCTTTTGTTAAGCCAATCATATCATTTACAACCAAAACCTGGCCGTCGCAGTCTTGCCCGGCACCAATACCAATAGTTGGGATATTCAAGCTTTCTGTAACTTCTTTACCTAATGCAGCAGGAATTTTTTCCAATACGATAGCAAAACAACCCGCAGCCTGTAAAGCCAAAACATCTGTTTTTAATTTATTTGCTTCTTCTTCTTCCTTAGCGCGAACCGTATATGTTCCGAATTTATAAATAGATTGAGGTGTTAAACCCAAATGTCCCATTACCGGTATTCCTGCTGTGATAATACGTTGAACCGATTCGATAATTTCTTCGCCGCCCTCCAATTTAACACCGTGGGCACCCGATTCTTTCATAATTCTTATTGCTGAGTTCAAAGCTTCCTTTGAATTTCCCTGATAAGAGCCAAAAGGTAAATCGACCACAACAAAAGCGCGTTTAACTGCCCTGATTACCGAGGCAGCATGGTAAATCATCTGATCTAGCGTAATGGGCAAAGTTGTTTCATGACCAGCCATTACATTAGAAGCCGAATCGCCTACAAGTAAAACGTCTAATCCTGCATCATCTAAAATGGTAGCCATCGAGTAATCGTAGGCCGTTAACATAGATATTTTTTCACCACGTTGCTTCATTTCCTGTAAAGTGTGCGTGGTGATGCGTTTGATTTCTTTATGTACCGACATGGGATTTGTTTTGTATTGCCAAAAGTATTGTTTTTTCTTTAAAAAGGTATAAGGTTCAAGGCATAAGGTTTAGGGTTGAACAACCTTACGCCCTACACCCTAAACCTTTCACCTTATTTCACTTTTCTCTTTACATTTCCAATCTAAAATTCTATCTTTGTACCCCGAAATGGAAGGGATATATTCATCTTTTTTTGCACCTAGCAAAAACGGCTTTAATGCCGAAAGCCATTCTTTTTTCAACTCTTTTTTAAATCAAAATCCATATTGTAATTACCATGACTAACTACACCAAGTTACCTGCGATTTTATTACTGGCCGATGGCACAGTTTTTTACGGCAAAGCGGCCGGAAAAATTGGCACCACTACTGGCGAAATTTGTTTTAATACCGGGATGACAGGTTACCAGGAAATTTTCACTGATCCAAGTTATTTTGGACAGATAATGGTTACCACCAATGCGCATATTGGCAATTACGGTATCCACAAAGATGAAATCGAATCAGGTTCGATTAAAATTGCTGGTTTAGTATGTAAAAATTACAACATCGTTTATAGCCGTAAAGAAGCAACAGAATCGATTCAGGATTATTTTCAGAACGACAACCTGGTTGCCATTTCTGATATCGACACACGTGCATTGGTTCGCCACATTAGGGATAAAGGCGCAATGAATGCGATTATTTCTTCTGAGATTACTGATTTGGAAGAATTAAAACAAAAATTAGCAGAAGTACCTTCAATGGAAGGTTTAGAGCTTTCATCTAAAGTAAGTACAACGGAGCCTTATTTCTATGGCAACCCTGAAGCGAGCTTAAAAGTTGCAGCTTTAGATTTAGGTATCAAGAAAAACATTTTACGCAGTTTCGAAAACCGCGATATCTACGTTCAGGTTTTCCCGGCGAAAACCACTTTTGCTGAAATGGAAAAATTCAGCCCTGATGGTTATTTCATTTCTAACGGCCCTGGTGATCCATCAGTAATGCCTTACGCTGTAGAAACAATCAAAGATATCTTAGCGGTAAATAAACCAATGTTCGGGATCTGTTTAGGTCACCAGTTATTGGCCGAAGCTAACGGTATCGGCACCATGAAAATGTTTAACGGTCACCGTGGGTTAAACCATCCGGTAAAAAATATTATCAAAAACCACTGTGAAGTTACCTCACAAAACCACGGTTTTGGTGTAATTCCTGATGAGGTTAGAAGCTCTGATAAAGTAGAGATTACACACGTTAACTTAAACGATAAATCGATCGAAGGTATCCGTGTTAAAGGTAAAAAAGCATTTTCGGTTCAATATCACCCAGAGTCTTCACCGGGTCCACATGATTCTCGTTACTTATTCGACGATTTTGTTGATGTAATGAAGGGCGAATTAACCTGGTAAAACATAAGTCTTTTTATTAAAGCATTAAAACACTGCTCAATCCTATTGGCAGTGTTTTTTTTATTTAAATTAAAACATGTTGAAAAATCTTTTTATTGCGTGTATTGCTGTTTCATTGTGTTTGTTCAGCTCATGTATTTCCAGATTGTCGAGACCGGCAATCTCAGGCACAATATTAGATTATCAGAACAAACCTATTGTTGGCTGTAAAGTGGGTGAAACCATTACCGATGCAAATGGTAAATTTTACCTCAAAGAAATTCGCTATAATAAATTTTTCATACCCGAAATCTTCATGATGGAAGCTCCTCCCCTTCACTTTTCTGAAATTATAAAAAAAGAAGGTTTTTTGAGTTACAACATAGAAGGACATAATTCTTTTGGTGGTGGACAGGGAAAGTGCGCAGCTACTAGCATCGACACGATTTACTTAAAAAGAATAAATGAAGTACTTCACGCTAAAGATTACATTTATACGAACTGGAAATTTGCCGCAAATAAAAACTTAGACACCCTCTACGGCACAAATGCCAATTTCAGGCTTCAAAATTATGTAACAAACAACAGGGAATTTGTAGAGAAAATACAATATGGGTTAATCTATAAATTTAACGCTACAAAGAAACCAGACACCGCATGGAGTGCTGAATCATATGATCTAAAAACTACCTACTGGGTATCGCTTAAAACCAATGGAACATTTACGGGAAAAAAGCTACGCGAATATCAAAACCCATGGAAACACAGAATGGAATACGATCGCACTTATAGAGAATCGTATGTTATTCCTGCCGATAGTATAAATACAAAAGGAAAGTTTAGTTTTCTAAAAGATCAAATTGTTTTCGACGAAACTTTTAACAAGGCTAAAAACACTTATAAAATAGACTCAATTGATCGCGATGTGATCATTTTAACCAAAAAGAGCACTAATTAATGTTTTTACCTACTACAAACATCATTTTACCGACATTTTTGGCTATCCATCTACAAATTCATTCTCTATTCATTTAAAGCTGCTTACATTCGCAATATGGAAACAAAAAAAGCCATTATCAGCGTTAAAAACCTGGTAAAAAAATACGATGATTTCGTGGCCGTTCAAGGGCTTAGTTTTGAAGTTTACGAGCATGAGATTTTTGGTTTGCTCGGCCCTAATGGCGCTGGAAAAACCACTACACTCGAAATTATTGAAACTTTGAGAGATAAAACATCGGGCGAAATTATTGTTGATGGCTTTTCTGTCGACAAACAGCCGCAGGATATCAAACAGATTATCGGTGTACAGCTACAGGCAGCTGGTTATTATCCAAATCTGAATCTTATCGAACTGATCGAACTTTTTGCTGGTTTATATGGCGCCAACATCAAACCGATGGAAATGCTGGAGAAAGTAAACCTTCAGGATAAGGCCAAAGCCAAATACAAAGCACTTTCCGGCGGACAGAAACAGCGCTTCTCTATAGCCACGACCTTAATCAACCAACCCAAAATTATTTTTTTGGATGAGCCCACAACAGGCTTAGATCCACAGGCCAGAAGAAATCTCTGGGATTTGATTATCGAAATCCGGAATGCAGGCACCACCGTTGTAATCACCACCCACTATATGGACGAGGCTGAGCAACTTTGTGATCGGGTTGCTTTCGTAGAACGCGGCCAGATTATCGCACTGGATACTCCTGATAATTTAATAGATAAGTTGGTGAGCAGTGGTTTTGAGCGCAAAAAAGAGGTTAAAAAGGCCAATCTGGAAGATGTTTTCATCAACCTTACTGGCCAGGAATGGAGAGAATAAGCCCCCTTGCCCCCAGAAGGGGAAACTTGAAACCTAGTGATTAATACATTTTTTAAAATAACAATCCAGCAGAACGAATATGCAAAAAGATATACACGAAAGAAACTCAAATTCCCCTTCAGGGGCTGGAGGTTATAGTAACACCACAGCAACCCTTGCCCTTGCCAAAGCGAGTTTCCGGTCAATTATGCGGAGCCCATCGGCAGTGGTATTTACGCTTGCTTTTCCTTTGATATTTATTTTAGTCTTCGGATTTTTAGGTGGGGGCGGAACGCGTATCGATGTGGGCGTAACACCAGGCTCTGATATAAACAACCCGGTAATGGGCATGTTAGAAAAAACAGGAATGATCCGCCTTGTTAAAGATAAATCGAAAGCGGAGTTTGATAAATTACTTGAAAAGGGTAATGTTGATGCCATGATTGATGTACATAGAAAAGTAAATTCTGCCGCCTATTCGGTCAACGTAATTTACACCTCCGCATCAAGAGATAAAGGCGGGATTTTAAAATCGGTTTTAAACAATATTTTTTACGATAAAACCTTAAAACCAACAGTAGCAGAGATAAAAGAAAGCACCATTACTGGCCGCGAATATAAAACCATTGATTTTATACTTCCTGGGCAGCTGGGTTTCTCGCTATTAAGCACAGGTGTTTTCGGAACTGCATTCGTTTTTTTAAGTCTGCGCCAAACCTTAGTAATCAAGCGGTTTTTTGCTACCCCTGTTAAACGTTCTAGTATTGTAATCGGCGAAGGTATTGCCCGCATTGGCTTTGCCTTAATTGGCGCATTGTTTATCATCCTGATTGGTCATTTCTTTTTTGGTTTTACCCTTGTCCATGGTGCGCTCACCGTCGTCAATATGCTTATACTGGCTACGCTTGGTGTGATTGTTTTTATGGGCTTTGGTTTTATCATTTCAGGGATTGCCAAAAACGAAAGTATGGTACCACCCATCTCGAACATCGTTACTTTACCGCAGTTTTTACTATCAGGGACATTTTTTTCTATAGAAGCTTTTCCTAGTTGGCTACAACCCATTAGCAGGGCTTTACCTCTTACCTATTTAAACGATGCTATGCGCAAAGTAGCTTTTGAGGGCTTGGGCTTATGGGACGTTAAATTCCAGATCATGATCCTATTACTATGGGGCATTGGCATTTATGCTGTAGCCGTAAAAGTATTCAAATGGGAATAACTAAATAAAGGAAGTTTTTTAAATGGTAGCAAATCAGCTATCATTTTTTTTTGGATAAAAATCTTTAATATCGGATAAGTAAATTTTTAAATCTAACCGATAGTTATTATATTTGGGTATGTGGGAATTCGATTTAAGCGATTTAGAAGAACTACTACCTCAAATAGACAGGTTGTACGAGAAAAAAGCAAGGCTAGAAACCTCAAGGCCGCTGCCTAATAGCGCGCTACACCGTATCAAAGAAGACCTCACTTTAGAATGGACTTACAACTCCAATAGCATAGAAGGAAACACCTTAAGTCTGAAAGAAACCCAAATGGTTTTACAGGAAGGTATGACCGTTAAAGGGAAATCATTGAGAGAGCATTTCGAAGCCTACAATCATGAAAAAGCCATCGATTATCTCTATACCTTAGTTAATAAAAACTATGCGCTTAGAAGTATCGATATTTTATCGCTTCATGGCTTAGTGCTCAGGAGCATTGAAGATGATTATGCAGGCCGGCTAAGAAACGGCGGTGTTCGCATTGTTGGTGCAAATTTTACACCGCCCAACGCTAATAAGGTTTCTGATCTAGTAGATGAATTAATTGGCTTCATTAATGATAATCCTTTAGGCTTAAATGACATTTTGCTGTCTACTATTTTCCATCATAAATTGGTTTGGATTCATCCTTTTTTTGATGGAAACGGCCGTACGGTGAGGCTTGCCATGAATTTACTGCTCATGCGCAAAGGCTTCCCACCAGCCATTATTCTCAAAAACGACAGAAAGAAATACTACGAAGCACTTAACCAAGCCAACAAGGGTAATTACCATAAGCTTTGTTTGTTAATGCTGCAGGCCCTGGAGCGCTCATTAAACATCTATATAAATGCATTGCCAGGAAATACCTACGGAGATTATGAACCAATATCGCAGATTGTTTCGGAACCTGATGTTCCATACGGGCAAGAGTACGTGAGTTTGTTAGCGAGGCAGGGCAAAATAGATGCTTACAAAGAAGGTAGAGATTGGCTTACCACAAAATCTGCAGTTCAAAGCTATATCAAAAGCCGCAAAAGAAAACGTTAACCTTTTTTAACTTTTCGGTGGACGATATTGGTGTAATTTTACCGAAAAATATTTAATGAAAAGTTTGATTATCTTTTGCTGTATTTTACTCATTGCCAATACTTCGAAAGCACAGTTTAAATTCTTAGCTAATAACAGCTCTGACCAGTACAAGGCGAAAATTTTTGTTGATAAATGTGAAGGTAACGCTTGCAGCGGAAAAGCTACAATTATTATTTACGATAAAGCCACAGATAGAGAAGTAGACACCTTCCATTCTGAAGATTTGGATTTTGGCTTAACTGAAACTCAAAATGCCAAACTTGGATGGCTCGATTTAGGCAAATACCAAACACCTTTAATTTTTGGCGATTTTAATTTTGACGGCTCTGAAGATATCGCGGTAAGAAATGGTAATAATGGCGCTTACGCCAGTCCATCTTACAACATTTATTTATCATCAAAAGAAAACAAGTTTTTACTGGATAAGGAACTTACCAAAATGGCAAGCGAAAACCTGGGCATGTTCGATATTGATAAAAAAACAAAGCAGATTGCCATCCACCAAAAAGATGGATGCTGTTTTGACAAAACCATCAATTATAAATATGATACTAAAAATGTGCTTTACGAAGATTCATCGGTAATTGAAGATTCGAGTATTGCAGATAACGTTACAGTGATTACGCAAAAACTTGTTGATGGAAAAATAAAAAGAACTGTTCAAAAATTTAAGATGAAAGATTATTACAATCAATAAGTCGAATTTTTAACCACAGATGCGCACAGATAAACACGGATCTCTGCATGCGTCCCCTTTTCATCTTATTCTAATGGTAGTGTCTCGCTACGACATACCAATAAGTTTATTTTTAGTGTCTTAGCGGAATGCTAAGACCAGATTGTGATGTTATGACGACGCCTTATTTAGCTTATAAACTAAAGTGCTGCTTTTACCAAAAATGGCAATATTTCTTTCTGGAAACTTACAAAGTTCTTACGAACGTCGGAATCGCTAACTGAGGTAAATGCAAATGAAAATACTATGCTCTTACTGGCTTTTAGCAAAAAGGCCAATCCTTCTCTTCTGGCAGGATTATTCTTAAAGTTATCCAATTGCAGGTAAGCAGCTAATAATAAAGCTTCTAGCTGATCGGATAAGTGTTTTAAGAATTCCTGTGAGTTTGCATTTTCACGAACAAAATCCCACCCGATAAACTCATTACATGCTGTAAAAGATAAACGGCTGGTTTTCATCACCAATGCTTTTAAATGCTCCTCTTCTGATGCGTAGCTTAATTTATTATGCAGGATTTCGTGAAGATTCTGATCAAGGTAATCCATCAGGATACTATCCAGCACCTGTTCTTTACTTTCGAAATATTTGTAAATCGTTGCTTTGGCAATCCGTGCCTTTTTAGCAATTTCATTTACACTGGTTTTATGATAACCGTATTTTCTAAATAGTTCTTTGGCAGCCTTTTTTACTGTTTCTTTTATTTTTTCAGCTTCCATTTTAATTGCTTACGTGTAATAGTGTATTGCCCTGCAACGAAATATTATAGGCTTTCAAACTTCTTTCGGCAGGCGCTTTTTGTGGACTACCATCAAGCAGTGAAAATTTTGCGCCAGAACATGGATCGGTTGCGGTAAATCCACTATCATCAGGCACTACTTTACAAATTTTCTCTGGATTCACGGTACTGCAACGATCAAATACGACATAACTGTTGGATGATATTCGCACAATAATTAAACCTCCAACACCCCGATCGGCAACCAGCATAACATTATCTTTTTGTTTAATGGAAAACTCTTGCAGTGTTACATTGTAATTTACCGGCACATCAGGAATGTAACCTTCATCTTTGCCACAGCCTATGGCAATCAAGAGTACAAACAATATGCTATATAAATACTTCATCATTAAATTAAAGCAGATTTAAATTGCTTCAAGAAACGTACATCGTTTTCAGAGAATAAACGCAGATCTTTAATTTCGTATTTCAGGTTGGTAATACGTTCTATTCCCATTCCAAATGCAAAACCGCTATATTTTTTCGAATCAATACCACAGTTTTCCAAAACATTGGGATCTACCATACCGCAGCCCAAAATCTCAACCCAACCACTGTATTTACAGAATTGACAGCCTGCTCCTTTACAAATGGTACAAGAAATATCCATCTCTGCAGATGGCTCTGTAAAAGGGAAATATGATGGACGGAAACGCACTTTTGTACCTTCTCCGTATAATTCCTGAACGAAATAAAATAACGTTTGTTTTAAATCGGCAAATGAAACATTTTCATCAACATACAAACCTTCTACCTGATGGAAAAAGCAGTGTGCACGTGCAGAAATGGCCTCGTTACGGTAAACACGGCCTGGCATAATCGCCCTGAATGGCGGCTGGCCCTGCTCCATCATGCGCACCTGCACAGAAGAAGTATGTGTACGCAATGCGATATCACCTTTTTCCCCACCTTTTTTAATGAAGAAAGTATCTTGCATATCTCTTGCAGGATGCTCTTCAGGGAAGTTTAGTGCAGAGAAGTTATGCCAATCATCTTCAATTTCAGGACCTTCTGCTACTGTAAAACCAAGTTTAGCAAAAATCTCTACAATTTCGCGGCGCACTAAAGCTAAAGGGTGGCGCGAACCAATCTCGAAACCTTCACCGGGTAAAGTTAAATCTTGCTGAGAGCTTTCGGTTTTTACCTCGGCACTTTCTGTTGATTCTTTTAAGGTGAGGTATTTTGATTCGGCAAGTTGCTTAAACTCATTTAAAACTTTACCCAATGATCTTTTTTCTTCAACAGAAACAGATTTGAATTCGTCGAAAATCTCTTTAATGATGCCTTTACTTCCTAAATACTTGATACGGAATTGCTCTAACTCGTCTGCTTTTTCAGTTACGAAAGCATTAATTTTATCGGTATATTGTGTTATTTTGTCCTGTAACATGGCTTCAAATATACGGCAAATTATCCAATAATTTCAGGGTTGATGAGTTCAAATAATCTGTTTACAATACCATTATAAAAGAAAATGAACCCATAAACTACAAAAGCCGCTTAAGCGGCTTTTGTAGTTATCGTAGATATATAGGTTTTAAATTACACCCAATTCTTTCCCTACCTTAATAAATGCGGCAATCGCTTTATCTAAGTGATGTTGCTCATGGCCAGCTGATAACTGTACACGGATCCTCGCTTTTCCCTGAGGCACAACAGGATAAAAGAACCCGATTACATAAATACCTTCTTCTAACATTTTAGCAGCAAATTGTTGTGCAATTTTTGCATCGTACAGCATTACCGGAACAATTGGGTGGAAACCTGGCTTGATATCGAAACCAGCTTCTGTCATTTTTTCACGGAAGTACTTGGTATTATTTTCTAATTTATCTCTTAACGACGTGGTTTCGCTTAACATATCTAATACTGCGATAGATGCACCCGCAATTGCTGGTGCTAAGGTATTAGAGAACAAATAGGGACGTGAACGTTGACGCAGCATATCGATAATTTCTTTTTTACCTGAAGTGAAACCGCCAGATGCACCACCTAAAGCTTTACCTAAAGTACCGGTAATGATATCGATACGATCCATTACGTTGAAGTGCTCGTGTGTTCCGCGGCCATTTTTACCGATAAAACCTGTACAGTGTGATTCATCGATCATAATCAAGGCCTCGTATTTATCAGCCAGATCTGCAATTTTATCCAGCGGAGCAACTGATCCGTCCATCGAGAAGGCACCATCGGTAACAATAATTCTATGTCTGCAATCTTTGGCAGCAATTAACTGTTTTTCCAAATCCTCCATATCTGCATTTTTATAACGGAAACGTTGTGCTTTACACAACCTAACCCCGTCGATAATTGATGCGTGATTTAATTCATCAGAAATAATGGCATCTTCTGCATTAAACAAGGGCTCAAAAACACCACCATTGGCATCAAATGCAGCAGCATATAAAATGGTATCTTCAGTACCTAAAAATTTAGAAATTTTAGCCTCCAATTCTTTGTGTACATCTTGCGTGCCGCAGATAAAACGTACCGAAGACATTCCATAACCATGATCGTCGATCGCTTTTTTAGCCGCTTCTATCACTTTTGGATGAGAAGAGAGCCCTAAATAATTATTTGCACAAAAGTTAACTACTTCAGCACCACCACTCACTTTAATGTCGGCACCCTGAGGGGTAATAATAATTCTTTCGCGTTTAAATAATCCAGCGTTTTCGATTTCTTCAAGTTCTTTCTGAAGAACAGGTTGTAATGTTTTATACATGGCCTTTTTATATGGTTGATTTTACGCCCAAAGTTATAAAAAAAAGTCTTTACAGACCTAAAAGGCAATTTTAACAACATATTTTAGAGACAAACGTTTGATTAGTTGGCCAATGGTGATTACGTTTATATTATTCTGAAAAAAAATAATATTATCCTATTTTTTTTTCAACTTAACAAACTTTAACACATGCCTATATGTATAGTCTTAAAAGTTATTCGATATTTATAGCTTACTAATCTAATTTATGATAAGAATTTGCGCGCTCCTATTTTTTTGTGGCCTCACCAATTTTGTTTTTGCTCAACAATTTACCATTACAGGTATTGTTAAAGATACCAACGGACAGCCCGTTCCTTTTGCCTCGGTTTATTTAAAAAACACCACTACCGGCACATCTGCAAATGTTGATGGGAGGTATTCGTTGAAGCTAAAAACGGGAGAATACACGCTACATTTTAGGGCAGTGGGCTATAAACAGCAGGAGCATATCATTAACCTTACCGACGATATTTCGCTCAACGTAACCCTAACATCCGAAAGTTATACTTTAGAAAATGTAAACATCAGGGCAAATGCCGAAGATCCGGCTTATGCCATTATCCGTAAAACCATCAAACAAAGAAAAACACACTTGAATGAAGTTAAGGAATTTAGTTGCGATGTTTATATCAAGGGCGTACAGCGTTTAAGGGGGGCTCCTAAAAAGTTTTTCGGTCAGGATATCCAAAAAGTTTTGGAACTCGACACCAATCGAAAAGGCATCATTTATTTATCAGAATCGCAGAGTAAGTTTAATTTCAGAAGACCTAATGATGTGCACGAAGAAATGATTTCATCAAAAGTTGCCGGAAGAAACAATGCTTTCAGTTTTAATAAAGCATCTGATCTTATTATTAATTTTTATGATAATTACCTGCTCGAAAACAAACTAAGCACCAGGGGCTTCATTTCGCCAATTGCAGATAATGCCCTGTTTTACTATAAATACAAGTTGCTTGGCGAAACCAAAGAAAATGGAGAACTGATCCACAAAATCGAAGTCATCCCCCGCCGTGAAAATGATCCTGTATTTAGGGGAATTATATACATTATAGATGGCAGCTGGAGAATTTACAATACCGATGTTTATTTAACTAAAAAATCGGGGATCAACTTTATAGATACCTTAAACATCAGCCAACAATTTACCAAGGTTAAGGAGGTTTATATGCCTACCGCCATCAATTTTCAATTCGCGGGCAATGTATTGGGCTTTAAAATTGCAGGCTATTTTGTTGGTATTTATAGCAATTACAATGTTGATCCCAAGTTTCCTAAAAACTTTTTCAATGGCGAAATATTGAAAATAACTGAAATGGTGAACAAAAAAGACTCTACCTACTGGGCAAACAATAGGCCGATTCCTTTAACAGGTGATGAAAAGCTTAATTACGTTAAAAAAGATAGTATTGCTAAATTAAAGGAATCGAAAAAGTATCTCGATTCGTTAGAAAAAGACAACAATAAGTTTGGTATCGGCAAATTGCTGCTTAGAGGACATAGTGTTAACGATCGCTATGATAAGGAATATTGGTCTTTCGATCCAGTACTTAAAGCCATATTTTACAATACCGTAGAAGGTTTTGCGGTAAAATATGGGGTTACCTATAGAAAGGATTTCGAGAATAGGAGATCTTATTCTATCCGGCCTGAACTGAGGTATGGTTTTGCCAACCAAAAACTAACGGGAAGTTTAACCGGAAGTTACTATTACAATCCGCTTAAAAGGGCCAGTGTAGGTGCATCGTTCGGAAATGGCATTTTTGACCTAAACAATCTGGGCTCAATGACTGCGTTAGGCAATACCATTAACTCATTGCTTTACGAAAAAAACTTCTCAAAATTTTACGAGAAAAGCTTTATTAACATTAACACCACCAGAGAACTGGCAACAGGATTACAGGGAAGTGCAAGTGTAGATTATAGCAGGAACACAAACTTAACCAATAACTCTACATTTAAGTTTATCGATGCCAAGGATAGGGAATTTACGTCGAACAATCCTTTTAGTCCAAGTGTAGAAACGCCACTTTTCCCTACATACAATGCGTTAAGTGCAACTGCAAGTTTAACCTATACCATTGGTCAGAAATACATTACCCGTCCGGATGGCAAGTTTTATACCGAATCTCACTTCCCCAGAATTACGGTATTATATAAAAAGGGATTTAACAACGTTTTAAATAGCGATGTTGATTACGATTTTGTAAAAGCAGAAGTTTATCAGGATAGAATTAGCTTAGGGCTATTGGGCTATAGCTCATTTTTGGTTGGGGCAGGAAAGTTTCTTAATAATGCAAAGATGTACTATCCTGATTTCAAGCATTTTTCAGGTAACATATCTACCATCTTCCCTCCTAATATAAGGAAGTTTCAATTTTTAGATTTTTATCAGTTTAGCACCAATCAGCAATACTTCGAAGCACATCTAGAGCATAACTTTGCAGGCTTTTTCACAAATAAAGTGCCGTTACTGCGTAAAGCTAAATTGGAAGAATTTATTGGGGGTGGATATTTGTCTTCCCCAGAAAAAAGAAATTATAAAGAATTTTATTTCGGCTTCCAGCGCCTGGTATTAAGGGCCAGTTATGGCTTTGCCTACGATGGTGCCCGCAAACTAACACAAGGATTTAGAATAGCTTACACCTTATAAATAAGGTTTAGGGTGGAGGGTATAAGGCGTAAGGTCAATGTCATTAAGTTAAGGGTTTTTAGCCACAGATAAACACGGATTTTTATATCTGTGTGCATCCTTTCTATCTGTGATTAAATGATTATTGCTCGTGCCGAATAGCTTAACTTAATGACATTGGACGTAAGGTATACTCAGCCAATTTTAGCTGTTTTCCAAAAAAGGGAAGATTATGAAATCAGGAGTTAAAAACCTTCCACCTTACCTTCTACGTTCTACCTTTTTTTATTATCTTTGCCCCGCTTTAAACGCCGTTTGCAACGGTATCAACAGCGTTATGGAAAAATATCAAACACTACTTTACTATTGCTATAGTTACATAGCAGAGGCAGAACAATTTGCTGCCGATCATCTTAAATTTTGTAAATCATTAGGTTTAGTTGGCCGTATCATCGTTGCCGATGAAGGTTTAAACGGTACTATTTCTGGTACTGTTGAGGCTTGCGAAGCTTACATGAAAGCTGTACATGCCGATGAAAGGTTTGCCAAAACAGAGTTTAAAATAGACAATGTTGAAGAGCCTTCGTTTCTGAAAATGCACTGTCGTTATAAATCAGAAATTGTTCATTCTGGCTTAAGAGATACCTCGATCATTAATCCGAACGAAAAAACGGGTAAACATTTAGCGCCTGTAGATTTCATGAAAATGAAAGATGACGAGGATGTAATTATCCTGGATGTCCGCTCCAATTATGAGCACAATCTTGGTAAGTTTAAAAATGCATTAACACTCGATATCGAGAATTTCCGCGATTTCCCTGAACAGATCAATCAACTTGCCCAATATAAGGACAAAAAAATATTAACCTATTGTACCGGAGGTATTAAATGCGAAAAAGCTTCTGCTTTGCTTTTACACCATGGCTTTAACGATGTTTACCAATTACATGGTGGCATTATTAAATATGGAAAAGAAGCAGGCGGAAAGGATTTCGAAGGCAAATGTTATGTTTTCGATAACCGCATTGCTGTTGATGTAAATAAGGTAAACCCTACCATTGTTTCAGTTTGTTATAACTGTGGTAAAACTACCCCAAAAATGATCAACTGCGCCAATCCGGAATGTAATGAGCACATTACCCAATGTGATGAATGCGGCGATCAGCTTCAGGGCTGTTGCTCAGTGGAGTGCACTACCAACCCGCGCAAGCGCCCTTACGATGGCACAGGCTATTATGTAAAGGTTCCGCATCCGGTAGCAGTGAAGGGGTAACTATTTAAAGTTACTAGAAACATAGAGCTCTCTTCTCAAGAGAATTTTACATTTCAATAGATGAATAGAATGGCAAGAGATTATTATAAGTTGATAATCTCTTTGAAACCGTGATAATTATAGTGTCGTCACCCTGAATTCATTTCAGGGTCTATCTTGCAGGAAAGATGCTGAAATAAATTCAGCATGACGATCGCCTTGGGCAAAGGCTAAAAATTGATCACTTGTGGATAATTTTTTAATAAATCGAGGTTATGATGTTTTCTGGTACATGATTCCTTAACCATTAACCGCCCCTCGCTCGTATTAAACAATTTTTCATTTACTTTGTGTATTAATGGCTTTACCTATTAACCATTTTATGCTAAACTATTTCCGGCTCCTATTATTATTAACCTGCTTCGCAATAAATACCCATGCATCAGAAATTAAAAGCATAGGCGTTCCATATATAGAAAATTATCCAAAATCTGTTTATTCGTCAGGAAACCAGAACTGGAGTATAGCAAAAGATAAAAATGGTGTGATGTACTTTGGCAATGCTGAAGGACTTTTAACTTTCGATGGCCGCTACTGGCAGAAATATCAGATGCCCAACAGACAAATTGTCAGATCGGTCGCCACAGATGATAAGGGAAGAATTTATACCGGTAGTTTTGGTGAATTTGGCTTTTGGTCGATTATAAGCAACAAATTAACCTATAGCTCACTTACTAATCTTTTACCAAAAGGAATAAAAATCAATGATGAAGTCTGGAAAATCTATGTAGACCAGGACAGGGTAATCTTTCAATCTTTTTCGAAAATATTTCTCTATAAAAACAACAAAATCGAGGTTGTAAAATCGCCATCATCCTTTCTGTTTCTTCATAAGGTGAACAAAAGATACTTCATTGAAGTACTGGAAAAAGGTTTGTTCGAACTCATTGGCAACAAGTTAATTCATATCCCACACAGTGAAAAACTTGGCAAAGAAGGAATTCTTTCTATCCTTCCTTATAAAACCAGTGGCCTCATTATCGGTACCAGTAAAAACGGATTGTTTACCTATGATGGAAAAGATTTTACGCCGCTAAACACGCCAGCAAATAGCTATCTTAAAACCTACCAACTTAACAATGGAGTGAGTTTATTGGGTAAATATTTTGCTTACGGCACTATTCTCAATGGCCTGATCATTATTGATGAAAATGGAAGGGTTGTACAGCGGATCAATAAATCGAGCGGTCTACAGAACAACACCGTTTTAAGTTTATATGCCGATAATGAACAAAATCTTTGGACAGGTCTTGATAATGGGATCGACCGCATAGAACTTAATTCTCCTTTATATTTTTATTTCGATAAAACAGGTCAGTTTGGAACTGTTTACTCCAGCATTATCTTTAATAATAAAATTTATCTTGGTACCAATCAGGGCTTATTTTATAGCGAGTGGTCGCCTGATAATCTCTTACCATTTAATTTTCGGTTAATTCCTAATTCGCAAGGACAGGTATGGGAACTCGCCATTATTGACAATGAGTTGATCTGCGGACACAATAGCGGCACTTTTAAGGTAAATAGCGATAAGATCGATTGGTTATCGAGATCTTCTGGAGGCTGGACAATTAAAAAGTTAAACTCAAATCCGAATTACCTTGTTCAGGGCACTTATACCGGGCTTTCGCTTTTTACAGAATCTCCCGCATCAGGATTAAAGTTTGTTACTAAAATTACCGGATTTGATGCCCCATCCAGATATGTAGAACAGGATAATAAGGGAGATATTTGGGTAGCGCATGCTTATAAGGGACTATATAAATTAAGCTTAAGCCCTAATTACACGAGTGTAACCAGCGCCAAATATTTTGACGAAAGGAACGGTCTGCCCGGCAATTACAACATCAATATATTTAACTTGGAAAACAAGATTGTCTTTTCTTCTGATTCAGGTTTTTATACCTACGATGAGTTGAGCAATAAATTTACCAAGTACGAAGCACTTAATAAAGAACTCGGTTCTTTCGAATCATCCAATAAAATTATTAGCGCAGGGGGAAAAAAATATTGGTTTATTAATCACGGCAAAACAGCACTTGTTAACTTTAGCGAACCTGGTAAAGTAGAAATAGATTCGAATCAATTCAGTATTTTAGATGGCCGGATGGTGCAATATTATGAGAATATCAGCCGGATCAGTAATTCCATTTACCTGATCAGCGTTGATGATGGGTTTGTAATCTACAATCCTACGGCTCAACTGAATTTGCAGAAACAAAAATTGCCTGCCATACTGATCAGACGTGTAGAAGATATTACCGATAAATTTTCGCTTATCAGCGAAGCTGGAAACGATGAGGAAGCAACCGAGATTGAAAATAGCCGCAACAATATCCGTATTTCTTATGCATTGCCATATTACCGCCAGGCTAAGGTTAAATATCAGTTTTATTTAGAGGGATATTCTAAGGCCTGGTCTGATTGGAGTTATGCCACACAAAAAGATTTTACCAATTTAAGCGCTGGGAACTATGCTTTTAAAGTTAGGGCAAAAATCGATGATACTTCAGTAAGCGGGGAAACCGTTTATTCGTTTACCATTTTGCGCCCGTGGTATCTAAATAATTGGGCCATTTTATGCTATGTTATTCTTTTTGTGGTGGTGTTGATACTGGGTAAGAAAATCTACGAAAGAAAATTACAGCGGGATAGCCAAAAAATCAGCGACCGCTTACAGGCCGAGCAAGAAGAGATCCTGAGGCAGGAAACAGAGATCAACGAAAAGCAGATTACCAAGCTGCAAACAGAGAAATTACAGGCAGAACTCGCCTCGAAAAACAGAGAGCTGGCCAATTCGGCTATGAGCTTGGTTTATAAAAATGAGCTGCTCCAAAAGCTGAGCGATGAAATCACCAAATTAAAGGATGAGAATGGGAAAAAACTCTCAGATGATCAAACCCGCAAAATCCAGAAAGTAATTAATGATGGAATGAATGATGAACGTGATTGGCATTTATTTGAGAATAGTTTTAATGAGGCACACGAAAGTTTCTTTAAAAAGTTAAAAGCGCAACATCCTGATCTTGTTCCAAATGATCTGAAACTCTGCGCTTACCTCAGGATGAATATGAGTAGCAAAGAGATGTCATCACTACTAAACATTAGTTTAAGAGGAGTTGAAATACGCAGGTATCGCTTGCGTAAAAAGCTCGAAGTACCACACGATAAAAACCTGACAGAGTTTTTAATGGAACTTTAAAATTAAACCTTCCTTTTCAAAATATTTCGACTTACCGCAATAAAATCCGGAGTCAAATAGTTTCGGGAACGATTGCATAAAAAGCAGATTTTATGACTCTTTTCCAGTCCAACTCAAATCGAGCACTACATCATTACCTCTCATAACCACTTCCTAAACCCCACAAATCACTTAGTGTTATTTGTACACTTTTGTATTTGTTAATATTATGTTAAAATCACGAAAACTGCATTTTTAGCCTGAAATCGCATTTGGTTTATTCAATAATTAAACCAAATGGTCTTTCATGATGTATTAATGTATAGGTAGAAACACTTGCACATCAGCAAAAACAACCTCACATTTAACTAACAATTAAACTAAATTTATAATAAAGCATGAAAAGAATCTTTACAAGAATTTCTGTTCTCGCTGCATTTTGTTTGCTAACAATTAACGTAGCATTAGCGCAAAACATTACCGTAAAAGGTAAAGTAATTGATGGAGGTGATAAGACATCTTTACCGGGCGTAACTATCTTAATTAAAGGAACACAAAATGGCACGCAAACAGATGAGAACGGCAACTATTCCATTAGCGCGCCGGCCAATGCCACATTGGTATTTAACTTTGTAGGCTATACAGCACTAGAGCAAGCTGTAAATAATCAAACTACACTTAACGTATCCTTAGCTTCATCAACACAACAATTAGAGCAGGTTGTGGTTGTGGGTTATGGTACACAGCGAAAAATTGATGTTACGGGGTCTGTTGGAACAGTAAAAGGGGAAGACATATCAAAGCAAGCATCGGTAAACCCGGTAAGTGCGTTACAGGGTAAAGTTGCAGGCGTATCGATTACCAATAATGGTACCCCAGGTTCTTCGCCACAAATTACTATTCGTGGTACAAGTACAATATACGGAAAAACAGGACCGCTATACGTAGTAGATGGCGTGTGGTATGATGATATTAACTTTTTAAATCCTGCAGACATTGCAAATATCAGTATTCTAAAAGATGCTTCGTCACAATCGATTTATGGTATCCGTGCAGCTAACGGTGTTGTTCTGGTAACTACTGTAAAAGGTAAAAAAGGAACTGCAGTAATCAATTACAATGGATCTGTTGGCCTTCAAAAAGTAACCAACCAAGTAGAAATGGCTAATGCAAGTGAATATGCAACTTTGGTAAATGAAGCATATGGTCTTCAGACCCCACCTATTGCACCTTTATTTGCCAACACCAATTTAGGTACTGGAACCGATTGGTATAACCAGGTACTTCGAACCGCAATGGTCAACAATCAACAACTGTCTATAAGTGGTGGTTCTGAAAAATCAACCTATAATTTCTCTTTGGGCTATCTTGATCAGGATGGAATTGTTAAAAACAATAACTATAAACGTTATACGGTAAGGCTAGCGAACGATTTCCAGATTTTTGAACCGTTAAAAATTGGTTACAATGTTGCAGGGACATACAGTAAGTCGAAAGATGCTCCTACAACTATTTTCAGAGCCATGTATGCGGCATCGCCTGTTGTACCTGTATTTAATGCAGATGGCAGCTACGGTGATCCGAATGCATTTAATTTGGGAAATGGCAGCAATATGAATCCCCAGGCTACTCTAGATTTCTTTAATCAAAATACTACCAAATATAAAATTAACGGTAATGTATATGCAGAATTAAAATTCCTTAAAAACTTTACTTTCAAGACGAGTATTGGTGGAGATTTTGGGCAGGAAGAAGTGAGAGGTTATGTTCCAAAATACGAAGCTACAAAAACACAACTGAGTACTGTCAGTAAACTAGATATAGATAGGATTGAGAATAGAAACTGGCTTGTTGAGAATACGTTAACTTTTGATAAAAAATGGAATGATCATAGTTTAACCATATTAGCAGGCCAAACCGCTCAGCGGAATAAAATGTATACTATAAATGCCGATGCGCAAAACGTTCCATATACCTCAGAGGGAGATTTATATCTGGCATTAGGTGATGCTGCAGCCAGGAGTATTATCGACAAAGGCGAGTTAAGTACATTTTCATCTTACTTCGCAAGGGTTAATTATGGTTACAAAAACAAATATTTATTAAATGCTTCGATCAGAAGAGACGGTGCATCTCAGTTTTTTGGATCTGATAACGTTTGGGGTAATTTCCCTTCAATCGGTGCAGGCTGGGTAATCAGCAACGAAGAATTCATGAAAAACCAAAAAATCTTCAGTAATTTAAAATTAAGAGGAAGCTGGGGTAAAGTGGGTAATGCAGGAGTTCCGTTTAATCCATCAACACAAACCGTTGACCAATCAGCAGCCTTAATTGCAATTTTTGGAGGAATTCCTTATACAGGAGCAAGCATTAGAACCCTTGTACCTCCTACCTTATTTTGGGAAAGAAGTGCTGGAACTGATATTGGTTTAGAAATGGGTTTCTTAAAAAACAGGTTAAATGTTGAATTGGATTATTATAACAGAAAAACAGAACAGGCGATATTTGATATCCCGGTTCTAGGAAGTTTAGGAACCGTAAACAGTTCTATCATTGCAAATCAGGCTGACATTCAAAATCGTGGTTTCGAATTTTTAGCTACATGGGCGGATAAGACATCCGGTGGATTGACTTATTCAATCAGTGGAAACCTAGGCATCAATGATAATAAAGTATTAAACGTAACCTCAGGAGCTAACCCTATTTACAAAGGTGGTGAAGGTTTGACCAGTGGTTATCGTTCTACCAGAACAGTTAATAACAGAGCCATTGGAGAATTCTACGGTTACCAAGTTACTGGTATCTTCCAAACAGATGCTGAGGCAGCAGCATGGCCTGGATTTAAAAAAGGTGATTTTAAATATGCGGATGTTAATGGTGACGGAAAAATCGACCTTTCAGATAGAATTGTTCTTGGTAACCCAAATCCAAAATTCACTTATGGATTAAATACCAATTTTGCTTATAAAAACTTCGATTTAACCCTTGACATACAAGGGGTGGCCGGCGTTGATGTATTTAATGCGAACTTAAGTAGCAGATTTGGTAACGAAAACTTCACAAAAGATTTCTTTGATAACCGTTGGACCGGTCCGGGTACTTCAAATACTTATCCTTCGGCAGATTTAGCTGGTGGACTTAACAATGCGCCAAACTCATTTTATGTAGAAAAGGGCGATTATATCAGATTGAGAAATATCCAGCTCGGTTATAGTTTACCATCAGCAATTGTTAATAAATGGAAAATGCAACGTTTAAGGGTATTCTTAAACGCACAAAATGCAGTTAACATTTTTGGATACAAAGGATTTAGTCCAGAGGTAGGTGGAACACCAACGAATGCAGGTATTGACACCAATGTATATCCTTTGTTTGCCACTTATAACTTCGGAGTTAACGTAACTTTCTAATCGAATTAAAATGAAAAAATATATAAATACACGATCATTTTTTGCTGCTGCTGCATTTAGTGCAGTACTTTTTACTGCATCATGCAAAAAAGATTTCCTAAACGTCCCACCTCAGGCTCAGCAGCCATCAGTAACCTTTTGGAAAACACCAGAAGATGCATTAAAAGGCGTAAATGCAATTTATGCTAATTTACGCAGCTGGAACAATGTGGCTTTTAATGCAATAGCTATAGAAAGTACCGGTTCCGACGAGGCAGATAAAGGGAGTACTCCTACTGATGCAACTTTCTTCAATCTTTACGATCAATTCACGGTTACATCCACTCATGGTACGCTTCAAGACTTCTGGACAGGTCAATATCAAAATATCAACCTTTGTAATCAGGTTCTTGATAATATTCCAAATATTCCTATGGATGAAACATTAAGAAACAGATACCTTGCAGAGGCCAAATTCGTTAGGGCATATTCTTATTTCAGATTGGTTCGTGCCTATGGCAACGTAGTACTAAGGCTACACGTACCTAAAGATAATAGCGAATATAATCTACCTCAATCGGACAAAGCTACTGTTTATGCCCAAATCGAAAAAGATTTGAATGAAGCTGCTGCAGTTTTACCTCAATCTTATGGCGCAGCAGATCTAGGTAGAGCGACTAAAGGTGCAGCTATTGGCCTACACGCTAAAGTTGCTATGTATCAAAACAAATGGCCAGACGTACTCTCCTTAACCAACCAAGTAATGACCATGGGATATGATTTATTCCCTGACTTCGAAAAAGGTTTCAGAACTCAGAATGAAAATAACATTGAATCTTTATTTGAAGTACAGGCAGAGTTAGTTCCTGGTAATCCTGATGCTTCAACTTCGCAATATAGCCAGGTTCAAGGGGTAGCTGCGATAATGGGATGGGGCTTTAACACACCATCAGAGGTATTAGCTAATGCTTTTGAGGCCGGAGATCCGCGTAGAGATGCTACAATACTTTTTAAAGGTGAAACTACTCCACAAGGCGATTTAGTTCCTAATAGTGTACCAAACGAAAGATACAATCAAAAATCTTATGTACCATTTGCAATGCGGGTATCAGGATTTAACGAAGGTGCACAGCAGAATTTTAGGGTATTGAGATTTGCAGATGTTCTTTTAATGAATGCAGAAGCTGCTAACGAATTGGGCAATCCTTCGCAAGCATTAACCTCACTAAATAGGGTTCGTGCACGCGCAAGAGGTGGAAATAATAACATCCTTCCAAATGTTACCACCACAGATAAGGATGCATTACGTCAAGCTATCTGGAAAGAAAGACAAGTAGAACTTGCTATGGAAAATGATCGCTACTTCGACGTCATCCGTCAAGGAAGAGCTGCAGCAGTTTTTGGCCCTAAAGGCTGGAAAGCCAACAAAAATGAAGTTTGGCCAATTCCTCAGAACGAAATTGAGTTAAGTGGAAATCTGCTAAAACAAAATCAAGGTTACTAAAATTTAAATCTTTTAATAAAGGCTGTCAGTTAACACTGGCGGCCTTTCTTTCCTTTTCTCCATACTATGTTGAAAACAGACCTAAAGAAAATTACAACTATACTGGTAGCCACGCTCTGCTCCTTTTTGCTTGTTAGCGCTTGTACAAAAAATAAAAGCGGTAAGTATAATCCCGATCTCTCCATTAAAAAAAACCTTTCCGACATCGAACTATTGGATCTGGTTCAAAAGCAAACCTTTCAATATTTTTGGGATGGCGCCGAACCTACCTCAGGTGCTGGTAGAGAACGCTTTCATGTGGATAACGTATACCCGGAAAATGATAAGAGCACAGTGGCAACTGGCGCAACTGGTTTTGGCTTGATGGCCATTTTAAGTGGTATTGATAGAGGTTATGTGACCAAAAAAGAAGGACTGGAGCGATTAAACAAAATATTGGATTTCCTAGCCAAAGCCGACCGCTTTCATGGCGCATGGCCGCATTGGATAAATGGAGAAACCGCCAAAGTACGTCCGTTTGGGCAAAAAGATAATGGAGGCGATTTAGTAGAAACTTCTTTTGTTGCACAAGCCTTAATTTGTATTAACGAGTATTATAAAAATGGTACTGAACCTGAAAAAACATTGGCAAGAAAAGCTGATGAACTTTGGAAGGGAATCGATTTCAACTGGTACCGCAATGGCCAAAATGTGTTGTACTGGCATTGGTCGCCGGAGTACAAATGGGAAATGAATTTTCCGGTAAAAGGTTATAACGAATGTTTGATCATGTATGTAATGGCCGCCTCATCTCCTACGCATGGTGTTCCTGCCGAGGTATACCACGAAGGTTGGGCCAGAAATGGCGAAATTAAAGCCAATTTTAAGGTTTACGGACATCCTTTTACACTTGATTATCAAGGTCAGAAAAATTCTGTAGGACCATTATTTTGGGCACATTACTCCTATTTAGGTCTAAATCCGAAAGGGTTGAAAGACCGTTATGCAAATTATTGGGAAAATAACGTAAACCATACACTTGCCATACACGATTACTGTGTGGCCAACCCAAAGCAATTTAAAGGTTACGGCGAAAATAACTGGGGCTTAACGGCCAGTTATTCGGTAAAAGGTTATGCAGCACATAACCCTCAGGAAGATTTTGGGGTAATCTCTCCTACCGCAGCTATATCATCAATCCCATACACGCCAAAAGAATCGATGAGGGTAATCAGGCATCTTTACGAAGATCTGGGCGATAAAGTTTGGGGGAAATATGGTTTTTACGATGCCTTTTCAGAACAGGATAATTGGTACCCGAAAAGATATTTAGGTATCGACCAAGGACCAATGGTAGTGATGATCGAAAATTACAGATCAGGCTTACTTTGGAAGCTTTTTATGGGGAACAAGGATGTTCAAAATGGATTAAAAAAATTGGACTTCCAGTTTAAGCCATAGTTTTAGGTAGGATATAAATGTTTAGTCATCATATATTTCAAATTAAATCTACAGAACCATGAAAAGAGTAATTTTAATATTAACAACAATGATAGGGCTTGTAATTCTAAATTCAAGCTTTACGACAATATCAAGCACTAAGCATAAAATCACAAAAGCAAAATTTGCTAATATCGATGTAACCGCTACAAATTCTACCAGCGATGGTGTATATGTTAGACTTGAAAATAATACCAGTGGTGGTGTTTATTCCTTCTTTATCCCACCAAACTCGCCGAGCGGAACAGTAATTGGGCAAATACCAGAAAACGGAGACATTTACACTGTCAAATTAACCTCTACAGGTGGCGCACATGACATGTGGGTTTACTGGGAGCATCAATCGCATGTTACCGGACTAAGTGTTAGCGGAATGGCAATTGGCTGCTCGAGCTGTGCACGAATAAACATTTTTAATTAATACTTACGAATAATGGCTAAACATTTATTCAAAATATTTTTAATTTTATTGCTGTTATGCGGTACTTATACTGTTTATGCTCAGCAAAAAACATATTGCAACCCAATCAACGTAGATTATGGTTATACACCATTTGAATCGTTTACCGAATGGGGGAAACACCGTGCCACTGCCGATCCGGTAATAGTGAACTACAAGGGAGATTTCTATCTTTTCAGTACGAACCAGTGGGGTTACTGGCATAGCCCGGATATGCTGAACTGGAAATTCCATGAAAGAAAATTTCTCCGCCCATGGAATAAAACAAAAGATGAATTATGTGCTCCTGGCGTAGGTATCGTTGGCGATACAATGGTCGTTTTCGGGAGTACCTATACTAAAAATTTCACATTATGGGGAAGTACCGACCCCAAAGGGAATAAATGGTTTCCGTTGGTGGATTCGCTAGAAATTGGTGGCTGGGATCCGTCATTTTTTACCGATGACGATGGCAAATTTTACATGTATAACGGAAGCAGCAATAACTACCCCATGTATGGCGTAGAATTAGACCGCAAAACTTTTCAACCTAAAGGCACCCGCACACCAATGTACCTGCTTGAAAGCTGGAGATATGGCTGGCAGCGTTTTGGCGAATATATGGACAATACATTTCTTGATCCTTTTGCCGAAGGCGCGTGGATGACCAAACATAATGGCAAATATTACTTTCAATATGGTGCACCGGGAACCGAATTTAGCGGTTATTCTGATGGAGTGGTGGTTGGAACCAAACCTTTATTTTACGATAGCCCTTCTACCCCTCAATCCGATCCCCTGAGTTATAAAGGCGGTGGATTTTCTCGTGGTGCAGGGCATGGCGCAACTTTTCAGGATAACAGCAAAAATTACTGGCATATTTCTACCAGCATTATCTGTGTAAAAAACACCTGGGAGCGCAGAATGGGTATCTGGCCGACAGGTTTTGATAAAGATGATGTAATGTGGACCAATACTGCCTTTGGAGATTATCCGCTCTATTTACCTTCCGAAAGAAAAGAAGGCGGTCCGGCAGGGCCAGGTTGGATGCTCATTAACTATAAAAAACCCGTTACTGTTTCTTCAACTTTAGGAAGCTTTAATGCCAATAATGCTGTTGATGAAAGCATTAAAACTTATTGGAGTGCCAAAACCGCAAACAATGGAGAATGGATCCAAACCGATTTGGGTAGTCTTGCAACCGTTAATGCCATCCAGATTAATTATGCTGATCAGGATGCAGAATTTATTGGTAAACAGACCGGGATTTACCATCAGTATAAAATCCTTTCTTCACTAAATGGTAAAAAATGGACTACCCTGGTTGATAAGAGCCAGAACAAAACCGATGTGCCGCACGATTATATCGAACTGCAGAAACCGGTAAAAACCAGGTTCATCAAAATGGTAAACATCCACATGCCAACCGGAAAATTTGCCATTAGTGGCTTGCGTGTTTTTGGCAATGGAAATGGAGAAAAACCAACAAAGGTTAAAAACCTGATTGTATTGAGAACGGAAAAAGATAAACGCAGCGCCTACATCAAATGGGAGCCTGTTGATAATGCATTTGCCTATAATCTTTACTACGGTACCGCACCAGATAAGCTATACAACTGCATTATGATCCATGATTTTAACGAGTACTGGTTCAAAGCAATGGACAGTCAAAAAGCCTATTATTTTACCATTGAAGCAATAAATGAGAATGGTGTATCTACAAAAACCGAGGTAAAGAAAGTTGATTAATAAAATACATAGTTCACGCTCGTTTGTAACGAGTGTGAAAATAACCAATCGCTTTTAGCGATTAATGTTAAATACGATAAAATCGTAAAGCTATTTAGGCACTCGTTAGAAACGAGCGCAAGCTGATAAAAGAATAAAATACACATATAATGAAGAGAGCGAATATCCTGGTCGGTTTTTTAACCCTGCTTGTACTGAACGGATCAGCACAAACCAAAAAACCTGTTTCGGCAGCAGATGCAAAGATGAATACCTTCATCAGCAACCTCATGGCGAAAATGACAGTTGATGAAAAAATTGGTCAATTGAACCTGCCAAGTTCTGGCGATATCACCACGGGACAAGCTAATAGCAGCGACATTTCTAAAAAAATCAGAGATGGACAAGTTGGTGGATTATTCAACATCAAAGGAGTAGATAAGATAAAAGCAGTTCAAAAGATTGCAGTAGAAAACAGTCGAATGAAAATTCCTTTACTTTTCGGAATGGATGTGATCCACGGTTATAATACTGTGTTCCCAATTCCATTAGGAATGAGTTGCGTTTGGGACATGAATGCCGTACAAAAATCGGCAAGGGTTGCAGCGATAGAAGCCAGTGCAAGTGGAATTAACTGGACCTTCTCTCCTATGGTTGATATTTCTAGAGACCCACGCTGGGGCCGCATTTCCGAAGGAAGTGGCGAAGATGCTTATTTAGGTTCACAGATTGCCGCAGCCATGGTGAAAGGTTATCAAGGTAAACTTCAGGCCAATAATGAAATTTTAGCCTGCGTAAAACATTATGCACTTTATGGTGCTGCTGAGGCCGGTAGAGATTATAATACCACCGATATGAGCAAAGTGCGTATGTATAATGAATATTTCCCCCCATATAAAGCCGCTGTTGATGCAGGAGCAGCCAGTATTATGGCCTCTTTTAACGAAGTTGATGGTATCCCTGCAACCGGAAGCAAATGGTTAATGACCGATGTTTTGCGCAACCAGTGGGGCTTTAAAGGTTTTGTGGTAACTGATTATACGGGTATCCCTGAAATGATTGCACACGGTATGGGCGATTTACAAACTGTTTCTGCCCTGGCTTTAAATGCTGGCATTGATATGGATATGGTGGGCGAAGGCTTTTTAGGTACTTTAAAAAAATCATTGGCAGAGAAAAAAGTTGGCATGACACAAATAGACAGGGCATGCCGATTAGTGCTTCAGGCAAAATACAAATTGGGTTTATTTGCTGATCCTTATAAATTCTGTAATGCAGAAAGAGCAGAAAAAGAGGTTTTTAGTCCAGCTAACCGTCAGGTTGCACGCGAAATCGCAGCTGAAAGCTTTGTGTTACTGAAAAATAACAATAATGTACTTCCATTAAAAAAATCAGGTACTATTGGCTTAATCGGTCCATTGGCAGATAATACGGCCAACATGTACGGAACCTGGAGCGTTGCTGCCCTTTTTGATAAATCGGTAACGGTACTTCAAGGTTTAAAAAATGTTTTGGGTGATAAAGCGAAAATTTTAACTGCACGTGGCGCTAATTTTTTAGCAGATTCTGCTATGGAGCACCGTTATGTAAACATTCACAATCCTACTTACAAACGCGATCCACGAACCGAAGCAGAAATGATCAAGGAAGCACTAGAAGTTGCTAAAAAATCAGACGTTATTGTGGCTACCATTGGCGAAGGTTCTGAATTTACAGGCGAAAGCAGCAGTGTAACCGATATCCAGATTCCTGAAACGCAAAAAAACCTGTTAAAAGCATTGGCTAAAACCGGTAAACCAGTGGTATTAGTATTATTTACTGGCAGACCATTGGCATTAAACTGGGAGCAGGAAAATATTCCGTCAATTTTAAATGTTTGGTTCCCGGGTAGTGAAGCTGGAAATGCAATTGCCGATGTACTTTTTGGCGATGTTAATCCTTCGGGTAAACTGAGTGCAACTTTCCCTCAAAATGTAGGTCAGGTGCCTTTGTATTATGCACATAAAAATACCGGTAGACCGTTGGCGGAGGGTAAATGGTTCGAAAAATTCCGCTCTAACTATTTAGATGTAAGCAACGATCCTTTATATCCATTTGGTTTTGGCTTAAGTTATACTACATTCAGCTATGGCGATGTTAAGTTGAGTTCAAATACCTTAACTAAAGGAAAATCGATCACCACATCGGTTACGCTAAGCAATACGGGCAAATATGATGGCAAAGAGGTTGTTCAATTGTACATTCAAGATCTTGTTGGAAGCATTACCCGCCCCGTTAAAGAGCTAAAAGGTTTCCAAAAAATTAATTTAAAAGCGGGAGAAAGTAAAACCGTCACTTTCAACATTTCCGAAAATGATCTTAAGTTTTACAATGCTGATCTAAAATTTGTAGCAGAGCCTGGCGATTTTAAAGTATTTATCGGAACAAACTCACGCGATGTAAAAGAGGCATCTTTTATACTGAAATAAAGACAATTAGGTTTGGTTATGAACCCTGTGCTATTGTAAAGTAGCCAGGGTTTTCTATTTTTGTTAAATGAAATCATCATAATTTATAAAAACACAGCTTGAAATAACAAATCATGATAGCTTCATCAACTTTAAAAATAATATAAAACGGATGAAAAAGATTTTTTTTACCATCTGCATTCTTTTTTCTGTACTCTTTTTAAACGCTCAAGACTTAAAAAAATACGACAAGGGAAGCTATATCAAAGGAAAGGACTCTATTTACTACAGAATCCTGTTTCCCGAGAATTTTAATCCCGACCAAAAATATCCGATCATATTTTTTCTGCATGGAAGTGGAGAAAGAGGTAGCGATAATGCCAGTCAACTGGTACACGGTGGAAAATTGTTTTTAAAAAACGATGTACGCAAAAATTTCCCTGCGATTATTGTTTTCCCTCAGTGCCCATCTAACGATTTTTGGGCAAATGCGAATTTTGAGAAAGATGTCAAAGGTAAAAGGAGAATCAGTTTTGTGGAGGGTGGCAAACCAACCAAAATTATGCATGCGCTACAAGGCATGGTTAAAAACTTCCTTAATAAACCTTATATAAACAAAGAGCAGGTGTATGTGGGCGGTTTATCAATGGGGGCAATGGGTACTTATGAATTGTTAAGAAGAGAACGCCGCAAATTTGCCGCTGCCATTGCCATCTGTGGAGGCGATAATACCAACAACATTAAAAAATATCAAAAAATACCGCTTTGGATTTTCCATGGTGCAAAAGATGATGTTGTTGATCCGGCTTTTTCGATTGCCATCGCCGAACGTTTGAAAACGGTTGGTGATGAGGTGAAGTTCACGCTGTATCCAAATGCCAACCACAATAGCTGGGACAGCGCCTTTGCAGAGCCAGAACTGTTAACCTGGCTATTTTCACATAAGAAATAGTAGAACGATCCATCATACTGAACTTGTTTCATTATCTATCTGGGCAAGACCCTAAAATAAATCCAGGGTGACGATCAGAGGTAAAAGAATTAGAAAAGAAGGGTTCGGTATCTTATCGGTTCCGAAAGTCCTGCCATCCGCTTTACTCACCACGATTGAAAACCTCTGAAACAAGCAAGCACACAATAGAACAATAAAAACAGTGCTTAAATCGGAGTTCGTGCCCGCTGCTGTCAGGTTTAATTTACCGTGGTTGACCTAAGTAACCTAGACCCGACAAAATGGAAAGCCCGGATCCCGATTCTTCATCGGGAGAGGACTTGAAATGATGGCGGGACTGATGTAACCGGAACACACTGGTATTGCTCTTCAAAAAAACCACAAAAAAAGCCTGAAGAAAAAAATCTTCAAGCTCTTGTAAAATATCTAATTGATATTATTCCGCCATATTATGGTAAACCGCCTGCACATCATCATCTTCCTCTAACTTATCGATCAATTTCAAAACGTCAGCAGCTTGTTCTTCTGTAACCTCATGGTGAGACAAAGCAATACGCTCTAGTTTTGAGCTCTTTAACTCAATTCCTTTTTCTTCTAAAGCTTTTTGTAAAGAGCCAAAGTTTTCGAAAGCACCTTGAGCAACAGCGATATCGTTGCCTTCTTCATCAGCCTCTACGTACAATTCCTCCAAACCAGCATCAATTAGTTCAAACTCTAACTCTTCTAAGTCTAAACCTTCAGCCGGTACAAAACGGAAAACAGATTTGCGGCTAAAAACGAAATCTAACGATCCGGTTTTACCCAAAGAACCATCGGTTTTGTTAAAATAACTACGAACATTTGCTACGGTACGGTTGGTATTATCAGTAGCCGTTTCAATTAAAACTGCAACACCGTGCGGTGCATAACCTTCATATACAATTTCCTCGTAATTGGCCATCGATTTATCAGATGCACGCTTAATAGCAGCCTCTACCCTATCTTTTGGCATGTTTACAGCTTTCGCATTTTGCATAGCCGTACGTAAGCGCGAGTTGGTTTCCGGATGAGGTCCGGATTCCTTAACTGCCATTACAATATCTTTACCAATACGCGTAAACTGAACTGCCATTTTGGCCCAACGCTTAAATTTTCTCTCTTTTCTAAATTCGAATGCTCTTCCCATTTTTCGAGTATTGAGATATAAGATTTAAGATAGGAGACCTTATGCCTTCAACCTTTCAACCCTCTACCTTTATATTATTTTTTTAAATTATTCAACATATCAATTGTCAGTTTCGATAAATCGAACTCTGGTTTCCATCCCCAATCTTTTGCAGCATAGTTATCGTCGATAGAACGTGGCCAGCTATTTGCAATTTGCTGACGGGGATCGTTAGCGGCGTAAGATAATGTAAAATCTGGAATATGTTTTCTGATTTCGGCCGCTAAAACCTCAGGTGTAAAACTTACCCCACCAAAATTATAACTGCTACGCACCGAGATCTGATCTGCCGGTGCATCCATCAGCTCAATGGTTCCACGGATGGCATCGTCCATATACATCATTGGCAACTCCGTTTCTGCATTTAAGAAACTCTGGTAACTGCCTTTTTTCAAAGCGTCGTGAAAAATGTGGATCGCATAATCTGTTGTGCCACCACCCGGGGCAGCTTTCCAGCTGATTAATCCTGGATAACGGATACTCCTCACATCTAATCCGTACTTTTGGTTGTAATATTCGCACCAGCGCTCCCCTGCCAGTTTACTAATTCCATAAACTGTATTCGGATCCATTACACAATATTGCGAGGTATTATCTTTTGGCGAATTCGGACCAAATACAGCGATTGAACTTGGCCAATACACCTTTGCAGTTTTATATTCTAAAGCTAAATCTAAAACATTCAGCAAGCCGTTCATATTTAAATCCCAGGCTAATTTTGGATTCTGCTCACCTGTAGCCGATAATAAAGCTGCTAAAAGGTAAACCTGTGTTGGTTTGTATTTATGAAAAATACCATTGATCATTTCCTTATCCAGCACATTCACAAATTCAAACGGTGCAGAGTTTTTGATGTCGTAATCTGGCCTGCGAATATCGCATGCAACCACATGATCATCACCATATATTTTACGTAACATGGTTACCAACTCGGTACCAATTTGCCCGTTAGAGCCTAAAACAACAATTTTTTCTTGCATAATTTTTTTGAGATTGAGCAAAGGTAAAAAAATGGGATAAAAGGCGATAAAATATTTATACTTAGTGTAGAATAGTGGTTAATTGTTTAAACTGGTTAACTGTAAACCGCAAACTGTTAACCGGATTGTTTAATTGTTGCATTGCTAACTGCAAATTGCCAACTGAAAACTGTTAACTGGAAACTGTTAACTGATATCCTAGGTATTAGAACCTTTCAACGACGAAACAATACAACAATCAAACTTGATTATATTTCAACATTAATTTTATTACATTTACTACACTTACCTGCATAACCAAATAACAAATGACTCACGCTGAGCCTGAAAAGTCTAATGATTTACTCGATCGCTTAAAAATGGGCGATAAGCAGGCTTACGAAAAAATATATTTCACCTATAGTAATGAGCTTTTATTGGCAGCCTACAAAAAAACAGGCGATAAGGTAATTGCTGAAGAGCTGGTGCAGAATATCTTTATCTCCCTTTGGGAGAAGCGGCAGGAAGCAGTGATCAATAACCTACAGGCTTATTTGTTCGGTGCCTTGAAGTTAAGTGTAATCAACCACATCAGGAGCCTCGTTATGGAAAATAAGTACATGGAGTACCAAATCCTAACCTATTCAGAAGACCATCAGGATACCACTAACCTGGTCGATCTGCACGATCTATCTTCCATCATTGAAGAAGGCATCAACTCTCTTCCGGAAAAAACCCAGGAAGTTTTCAGGCTGAGCCGATACCAGCACCAATCTACTAAAGATATTTCTGCTGGTTTAAATATTTCCGAAAAAGCTGTAGAATACCATATTACCCGCTCAATTAAAAGAATTAAAGAATATATTAAAAATTTCTACATCTTTTTATAGCTGACTATCAAGCAATTGAAAATTATTTCAGCTTTTTCATCTCCTATCTTTAGGGGTTCGCACTCATTGCGTTACTTGTATAGTATAGAGCCAAATATTCTTTCTTATGGACCAGAAATCATTTTACGATTTACTAAGCCGTTACGAAAACGGAAATTGTACCGAAGCCGAAAAGCTTTGGGTAGATAAATGGTATCATAATTTAAATAGCAGGAATTTTAAAGATTTATCGTCAACTGCACTCGAAGAAATGCAGGCCAATACCTGGCTAAACATCAATAATATTGAGCGCAAACCAGCACAAGCATTAAAGGTTAAAAGGCTTTGGCCAAAATTTGCAATCGCAGCAGCTATATTGGTTGCCTTTTTTATCGGGGGATTATACCTAACCAACTACAACCATGCTGAACAATCATTTATTGATGAAAACAGCGGTTTAGGCTTAATCAGCAAAACCAATGATACTGATCGTTCCATTATTATAGCGCTTAGCGATAAAAGCACGGTAACACTTAAACCGCAGGCAAATATTATTTATCCAAAGATTTTTGCTGCCAACAAAAGAATGGTCTATTTAAAAGGAACAGCTTTCTTCTCGGTAAGCAAAAACCCTAAGCGGCCTTTTTATGTATACAATCAGAAACTGGTTATTCGGGTTTTGGGTACCAGCTTTTGGGTAAAATCATCAACAGATAAACTTCCCGCTCAAGTTGCCGTAAGGACTGGAAAAGTTCAGGTAGAAGAAAATCAAAAAAATTCTGTATTTACTTTCTCTAAAGAAAAACTGGCGAAACCAATTCTGCTTACGCCAAATCAAAAAGGTGTTTTTTCCGACCACAAATTAAATAAAACATTGGTAAGCAAGCCTATTCCATTGGCCGAAGCTTATAACGTACCCACAAGCCTGAGCTACAATTTTAAGGAAGAAAGCATCAAAGAAATTTTCAAAACCTTATCTGAAGCTTATGGGATAGAGATAAAATCGGATAACGAGCAGATTTCGACCTATACTTTTACCGGAGATTTAAGCAAAAAGGGGCTATATGAGCAGCTCGACCTGATCTGTGGAACCATATCAAGCAAATATTACATACAGGGAACCAGCATTGTGGTTTCCAATAAAAACTAACCAAATATATAAACATGATGAAGAAGAAGCACAACACCAACAGCCCATAACCGCGGCTCCATTTTCCATAATATTTTTCTAAAAAACAAAGCCGACAATGTGGGGCATTGCCGGCGAGTTAAATACATTAGAAATGTATTCATGGTATTTCTATGTCCAATAAATCCAATCATTTAATGAACAATAACCAAATTTATGAAAAAAAATCAACTTATTTCGCTGGCGATATATGCAATGAGAGTTTCGATTTACCAAATACTTGCAATAATAATTTTTACTTGTGGCGCTTTTGCCAAAAATGTCGACGCACAAGATTTTCTGAACAAATCAATTTCGATTAAAGCTGATCAAACAGATATTAAAACCATTATAGAAAAAACAGAACACTTAACCAATGTTAAATTTGTTTACAGCCCACAATTAATAAACTCCAGCCGTAAAGTTTCTATTAATGTGGTTAACCAAAAACTTAAATACTTTCTTGAGAATTCGCTAAAACGTTATGACGTGGGATATAGGATAGTTAAAGATCAGATTCTGCTCTATTCTATTCCCGCCAATAACAACCTCGAACTGCTAAAAGCCTTTGAAGGCATTGTTACAGGAAAAGTAACCGACAGTAAAGGAAATGCCATTCCCGGGGTATCGGTTACCGTTAAAGGAAAATCAATCGGGACCACAACCGACGAAAATGGTGCTTTTGCGCTAAAGGGTTTAACTGTTGATAGCCGTGTAATCGTTGTGAGATACGTAGGTTTCATTTCCAAAGAAGTAAATCTATCACCAGGTAATGCCGACGAAAACCTGAGTATCAGCCTGTCGGAAGATAACCTACAGCTGGAAAGTGTGATGGTAACCGGCGGTAATCCAAAGAAAAAGCTAGAAAGCAGTGTGGCCTTAACCTCGGTGAGCAATAAAGATATCACTAACAGAGCACCATTAAACAGTACCGATTTATTGAAAGCCATACCAGGTTTAACGGTAGAAAGTACGGGTGGCGACGGACCGGGAAACGTTTGGGTAAGGGGCTTTCCGCAGCAGGGCGGATATATTTTTCTGGGCATACAGGAAGATGGGTTACCGCTTTTACCAACGGGTTTTAACACCAACCCATCTGTTGATCAATATTATAAAACAGATTTAACCATTCAGAATATCGAAGCAGTTAGAGGTGGCAATGCCTCAATTATTCAAGCCAATACGCCAGGTGCTGTAGTAAACAACATCAGTTACGTGGGCGCCGATAAACAATATGGCCAATTTAAATTTACTACAGGTTTTTCGCAAGGTTTGTACCGTTTTGATGGGAATACCGGAGGCAAAATAAACGACCGGATTAAATACAATATCGGTGGTTTTTACCGTACCGATAACGGCGTGGTAGATCAAGGTTTTAACCCGGCCAACCAGGGCGGACAGATTAAAGGCAACATGACTTTTAATTTTAAAAACAACAAGGGCTTTTTCAGGGTGTATGGGAAATACCTGAATGATAAAGTTCAGTTCTTACTAACGAGTTATTACCCTTATGATGCTACCGGAAAGCCAACCACTTACCGCGATTATAACATGGCTTCACAATCGATTCTACCTGTTCAAACCGAATGGAATTATAACGATCCTACAACCGGAAGCCGTAATTTTAGTTTAACAGATGGTATCCATACCAAATTGGGCTCAGCTGGTTTCCAGTTCAATTATCTAACCGATAGTGGCTGGCAGATTGTAAACAATTTCCGCTATCAAAATACCCATACAAACTCAACCTATACCGTTCCAGCTGGAATTACAGCCAGAACAATGGCTATACCTTACTATTACCCAGGAGGCGCCGTTGCACCGTTTGTAACGGGCGATTATGTAATTACATCAAACGCACAGGGACAAATTAACAGTGACGTTCAAATTGTTGATTATCTGGATCTGAAAAAGACCATTAAAAATCATAGCTTAAATATCGGTGCAGGTATTCACCAATACAATCGCGATGATTTACGCTATGCATTTAGGTCTTTTACAGAATTTAAAGAGCACCCAAGCATTATTTTGCAATCGCCAACAGCAGCAGAAAGAACCATCCAAACCAAAAACACCTTTATTGGCGATACCAGAACATTATCAGCTTATGCAGGCGATGAGATTAAAATATCCGAAAAATGGCGTTTAGATATTGGAGCCAGAATTGATAACCAGAATGTTAAGGGGGATAGACCTTATTATGCACTTAATGCAAATGGCACAGTAAATATTGCAGCAGCAGCAACTCCAACCATATTGGGTTATACCAGCTATGATGAAACATTAACCAACTGGGCAGCATCAATAGGTGCAAATTATAAGATAAGCACTACAGCAAGTATGTTTGCGCGGGCTACAAAAGCCTATAACGCACCAAATATAGGCGATTATAATGCTTCAGGATATAATGGTGCAAACATTAAAAAACGCCCGGTTTATTTAGGCGAAGTAGGTTTTAAATATGCCAAAAACAATCTGGCCATTTTTGCATCAGGAAGTTATTCTGCCATTAAAAATGTTTCATTAACGATTAATGTACCTACTGCCGCAGCTGGCACACAGGCTTTGGTGGCCTTTGGCTCTACACGCACATGGAGTGCCGAGTATGAAGTTTCTTACAAAATATTCAAACCGCTGAGCTTGCGCTTAACCGGAACACTGCAAGATTCTAAATACACCGATTACGAAGCAAATACAAGTGGAAATGCCGCTGTAGCTGCCGAGTTTGGCGACCGTGTATATAGTTTTACTGGCAAAAGAACCGAAAGGGTACCTGTATTGAATACAGAGCTAGGTGCCAACTATGATTACAAAAACTTTAACCTGTATGTGGCAGCTAATTATGTTGGCAGTCGCTTTACCTCACCTAGCGGCAGTTATGAACTCCCATCCTATGTGGTAATGAAAGCTGGTGCAGGATATAATTTTACTAAAAAGATTTCAATAAGATTTTGGGCAGACAACTTGTTAAATGCAAAAGTGCTGACAGAGGGTGATGTTCGGGGAGATCAGTTCAGAGATTTCTCAACCATAACCCCTGGCACATTAATGATTGGCAGAACATTACTTCAACGTACCTTCTGGGGATCATTAGCTTATTCATTCTAACAAATAAAACCGGAGTTTACGCTCCGGTTTTTTAATTCTAAAACATCATGACAACAAGAAGATCATTTTTACAAAAGGTAAGCTTTGCTAGCGCAGCAGCTTTTTTAAGTCCATCATTAATTACAACAGCTTTAGCAGGGTCTGCTAAAGTTTCAAAAATAGGAATCGGACTTTTCACTTTAAGAGAGCAGTTAACTGCAGATGTAAAAGCCACAATAGAACAGGTAGCTAAAATCGGTTATAGCCAGGTAGAAACCTATTATGGTTATCCTGGCAAATACGAAGTGAAAGGTTTTTGGGGTTTGGAAGCAAAAGACTTTAATGCCTTATTAAAAGCAAATGGCCTCACTTCTCCCAGCGGACATTATAACCTAACCGAGTTTTTATCCTCAGGCGATGATAAAGTGCTAAAATCGCACATCGAAACCGCAGCCACCGTTGGCCAGAAATATTTCGTTATCCCAGCTTTGCCTACTAATATCAGGGCTAATGGGACATTAGATGATTACAAGCGCATGGCCTCAAAATTTAACCAGGCGGCTGAGCTTTGCCAAAAGTCTGGATTGAAATTAGCTTACCACAACCATAACTTCGAATTTAAAGATCAGGGCAATGGGGCTACAGGCTACGAAATCCTGCTCACTGAAACCGATGCCAAACTGGTCGGTTTTGAACTCGATATCTTTTGGGCGGTAAATGCAGGTTTAAACCCTGTTGATATGTTCAAGAAAAATCCAGGTCGTTATAAAATGTTCCATGTTAAGGATATGGATAAAACAGACAAAGCAGTTTTCGTGGAAGTGGGTTCTGGCAGGATAGATTTCAAGGGCATTTTTGCTGCTTCTAAATTGGCTGGAGTAGATTATATTTTTACAGAACAGGACATCATCAGGAAAGCACCTTATGAGAGTATAGCCGAAAGCTATGATTACATCAAAAAAAATCTACTTTAAGCATATTTTATCCTTAAAAAATCCGTGTTTTTAGATTTATTAGTAAATAATATGCTTATCTATACTAAATGTACTTTTTACACCAAGTATAATCGATGTAAAAACGTTGTTTAAAGCACACTAAGGCGTCAAAAAATCATTTATTTAGAACAATTCTATTCGGTAACAATCACATTGCACACCGATAATTTAACTTAAAAAAGTTATTCTTTCCGTTATATTTTTTCTAATATTACTAATTCAACACATAAGTAACCAATATATAAAATCATAAATACGATGCACAGAAGAGAAGCACTCAAAAACGTTGCATTTTTGCTGGGAGGAGCAATCTCGGCAAGCACAATGGGCGTTTTATTTGAAAGTTTTACGCTACCGGAAAACGAAAAGAACTTTGTCCTCTATTCTCTGGAGGACGAAAAAATTTTCGCCGAATTCGCTGATATTATTGTTCCGACTACCAAAACATCTGCTGGCGCCAAGGCTGCAGGTTTAGGGAAATTTATTCCCATGATGATGAAAGATTGTTACCCTGCCACTATGCAAACCTCATTTGCGCAAGGTTTTAAAGATCTTCAGGCTAAATCAATGAAAGATTTTGGAAAAAGTTATATCACCTTAACACCAGCCGATCGTAAAAAACTAATGATCGATTTAAGGGCAATCGCACTTGCCCAAAAAGCGAGCAAATCAGAAGAGAATAAAGATTTAGCTTACTTTTTTATTACCGCAAGAGATTTAACCCTACTTGGTTATTATTCTTCAGAAATTGGTTGTACCAAAGCACGCGAATATGTGCTTATTCCAGGCCGGTATAATGGCAATGTGCCATTAAAACCAGGTCAAAAATCTTGGGCAACCTAATTTCTAAAACAACAACAAAACATCATGAATTTAAATACAAATTTAAAAGCAGAAAATACTTACGATGCTATTGTTATAGGATCGGGAATTAGCGGCGGCTGGGCTGCCAAAGAACTTACAGAAAAGGGTTTACGCGTGTTGATGCTCGAAAGAGGAATGAACATTGAGCACATTACCGGTTACGAAACGGCAATGAAAAACCCATGGGATTTTAAACATGCCGGAAAACTTACGGAAGAGCAAAAACGTACTCACCCGGTACAAAAAAGAGATTATCCTTACCAGGAAGCAAATGAAAAATGGTGGGTAAACGATTTAGAATGCCCATATACGGAAGATAAACGTTTCGATTGGTACCGTGGTTTCCACGTTGGTGGAAAATCGCTAATGTGGGGCCGCCAAAGTTACCGTTTTAGCGATCATAACTTTGAGGATAACAAAAAAGATGGTCATGGAAATGACTGGCCAATTCGGTACGCCGACCTTTCTCCTTGGTACGATTATGCAGAACGATTTGCCGGCATCAGTGGTTCAAAAGAAAATTGGCCAACTTGTCCGGATGGTGAGTTTCTACCCCCAATGGATTTAAACATTGTAGAAAAATCGGTAAAAGCCCGCGTTGAAGAACATTATAAAAAAGAACGCATTATCATGATTGGCCGTGTTGCCAATCTTACTGTTCCGCACAAAGGCCGCGGCAATTGCCAGTACAGAAACTTATGTAGCCGAGGCTGTCCGTTCGGTGCTTATTTCAGTACGCAGTCTTCTACCCTTCCGGCAGCGATGGCAACAAAAAGGTTAACGGTTAGACCATATTCTATCGTAAATCATATCATTTACGATAAAGACACCAAAAAAGCAAAAGGTGTAATGGTAATCGATGCAGAAACCAACAAAACGATGGAATTTTATGCTAAAATTGTTTTTGTAAACGGTTCTACCCTAGGTTCAACTTTCGTTTTATTAAACTCAACTTCTGAAGCCCATCCAAATGGATTGGGTAATGGAAGTGGTCAGTTAGGGCACAATTTAATGGATCACCATTTCCGTTGCGGAGCATCTGGAGAGGCCGAAGGCTTTGATGACAAATACACTTATGGGCGTCGTGCAAACGGAATCTATGTACCTAGGTATCAGAATATCGGCAACGATAAACGAGATTATCTGCGTGGTTTCGGTTATCAGGGTGGTGCAAGCAGATCAAATTGGCAAGATGATGTTGCTGAATTGTCTTTCGGAGCAGATTTAAAACAAAAAATGACCACTCCAGGCAAATGGTCTATGGGCTTGGGCGGTTTCGGAGAGATGTTACCTTATTACGAAAACAAGGTATACATCGATAAAACCAAAAAAGACAAATGGGGACAACCCGTACTGGCTATCGATTGCGAGTACAAAGAGAACGAGAAAAAAATGCGTGTGGATATGATGAATGATGCCGCCGAAATGTTAGAAAAGGCTGGCATGAAAAACATCAAAACATTCGATAATGGCTGTTATCCGGGTATGGCTATCCATGAGCAAGGAACGGCTAGAATGGGTAATGATCCGAAAACTTCTGTACTCAATAAGTGGAACCAGATGCACGAAGTGAATAATGTTTTCGTAACTGATGGATCTTGTATGCCATCAATCGCGTGCCAAAACCCGTCGTTAACATTTATGGCTTTAACTGCCCGTGCATGCGATTACGCCGTAAAAGAATTAAAGAAAAAGAACATCTAAAAAGAGGTTAAAGGCATAAGGTTAAAGGTGTAGGGTTTAATCGCCCTAAAACTTGAACCTTATGTCATACACCAATAAGATATAGAAAAACAACATCTAGACAGGTTAAAGGCATTAAGTATTTAAGGTATAAGGGAAATCGCCCTAACCTTAAACCTTAAACCCCTCACCTTTATAAACATGAAAAGAAAATTAAGAATGGGCATGATAGGCGGTGGAAAAGACGCTTTTATCGGTGCCGTACACCGTTTGGCGGCCAATATGGATGGCCTTATTGAATTATCTGCCGGAGCTCTAAGTGTAAATCCTGAAATTGGATACGAATCTGGAAAACTACTTTTTCTTCCGGATAACAGAATCTACACCAATTACGAAGAAATGCTGACGAAGGAAAGTGAATTGCCAGCAAATGAAAGAATTGACTTTGTAACCATCGTTACTCCAAACTTTGCCCACTTTGCTCCTGCAATGCTTGCTTTGGAAAAGGGTTTTAACGTAGTGATTGAAAAACCAATGACTTTAACTTTGGAAGAAGCAAAACAGCTAAAAGCTAAAGTAGACGAAACTGGCTTAACGCTATGCTTAACGCACACTTACTCTGGTTATCCAATGGTTAAACAGGCCAAACAAATGGTTAGCGAAGGTGCTTTAGGCGCAATCAGAAAAATCATGGTCGAATATCCTCAAGGCTGGTTAAGCACCTTATCAGAACGCGAAGGAAATGCACAGGCAGCCTGGCGCACTGATCCATCTAAAACCGGAAAAAGCGGGAGCATGGGCGATATCGGTACACATGCCGCTCATTTGGCAGAGTATATTTCTGGTTTAAAAATTACTAAAATCTGTGCTGATTTAAGTATTGTTGTTCCAGGAAGAGCTATTGATGATGATGGAAACGTATTGTTAAAATTCGATAATGGTGCCAATGGTGTTCTTGTAGCATCACAAATTGCTGCCGGAGAAGAAAATGCATTGAAGATCAAAATATATGGCGAAAAAGGCGGTATGGAATGGCACCAGATGGAGCCGAACACCTTAATTGTGAAATGGTTAAATGCCCCTGCTCAAATTTACAGAACTGGCAACGGTTATATGGGCAGTTTTGCACAGCACAATACACGCACTCCTGGTGGTCACCCAGAAGGCTACTTAGAAGCATTTGCAAATATTTATAAAAACTTTGCATTAACAGTAAACGCGAAGTTGAATAACGAGCAACCTACTGCTGAAATGTTGGACTTTCCAGGTACTGAAGATGGAATTAGAGGAATGGCATTTATCGAAAACGTAGTGGCTTCTAGCCAATCGGACCAAAAGTGGTTAGATTATAAATTATAACGATCAAGCATGACAACTATAAAAGGACCAGCAGTATTTTTAGCACAATTTATCAGCGATGAAGCCCCATTTAACTCACTAGACAGTATTTGTGAATGGGCAGCAGGTTTAGGTTTTAAAGGTATTCAGATGCCAACCTTAGATACAAGATTTATCGATCTTCAAAAAGCTGCCGAAAGCAAAACCTATGCAGATGAACTGAAAGGAAAAATCGCTTCTTATGGCTTAGAAATTACTGAACTTTCTACACACTTACAAGGTCAATTGGTTGCGGTACACCCAGCTTATGATGATCTTTTTGATGCCTTTGCACCAAAAGAAGTACACAAAAATCCAAAAGCAAGAACAGAATGGGCGGTACAGCAAATGAAATATGCAGCTAAAGCCTCTCAAAACTTGGGTTTAAATGCGCATGCCACATTTAGTGGTTCATTATTGTGGCAATATTTCCATCCCTGGCCACAACGTCCGGCAGGATTGGTTGAAGAAGGTTTTGCAGAACTGGCAAAACGCTGGACACCAATTTTAAACGAATTCGACCAATGTGGCGTTGATGTTTGCTACGAAATACATCCGGGTGAAGATTTATTTGATGGCGAAACCTATGAAATGTTCCTCGCTGCGGTAAATAATCATCCTCGGGCATGCTTATTGTATGATCCATCACACTTTGTGTTGCAACAATTGGATTACATTCAGTACATCGATTTTTACCACGAACGCATAAAAGCCTTCCACGTAAAAGATGCAGAATTTAACCCTACAGGCAAACAAGGCACTTTTGGTGGATACCAGAGTTGGGCAAACCGGGCTGGTCGTTATCGCTCGCCAGGTGATGGTCAGGTTGATTTTAAAACCATTTTTAGTAAATTGGCGCAATATGATTTTAAAGGTTGGGCCGTTATGGAATGGGAATGCTGTATCAAAAACCAGCAAGATGGTGCCCGCGAAGGTGCAGAATTTATTAAAAAGAACATCATTAACGTAACCGATAAAGCATTTGACGATTTTGCAGCATCGGGTAGTGATAGCGCCTTCAATAAAAGAATATTAGGATTATAAGATTAACAAACACAACACACACACATGAAAAAAACATTTTTAATTTTAGGCGCTGTAGTCATTTTTATGGCGTCTTTTTCAAAAGCTGATTTATCGAGAGAGAAAACTGTGGTTGCGACAGCAACATTAACTAATCATGCTGCTTTGCAGTCAAATCCAGGTGAAAAACTGATCAACAAATCAGACTGCTTGGGTTGCCATAACAAGACCAACAAAATTATTGGCCCTGCATACGTAGAAATTGCAAAAAAATATCCGGCTACCGAGAAAAACATCAACATGTTAGCCGATAAGATTATTAAAGGTGGAACAGGGGTTTGGGGCAATATGCCGATGACTGCGCACGCTACCCTTAAAAAAGATGATGCAAAATTAATGGTAAAGTATATCTTATCTTTAAAGAAAAAATAATCGACCTCAGTTAGCAAATCGATTTACTTATATGAAAACAGAGCAAGAAAATAAAAACACGAGTAACCGCCGTGATTTTATTAAGACCACAGCTATTGCCGCTGCTGCGTTTATGATCGTACCCCGCCATGTTTTAGGCGGACCAGGTTATTTGGCACCAAGCGATCGTTTATTGGTTGCAGGTATTGGTGTTGGCGGAAAGGGCCAAAGCGATTTAAGCATGTTTTACAAAAGCGGAAAAGCTGACATTGCTTTTTTATGTGATGTAGACGATCGCCGTGCAGCAAATAGTGTTAAAGCTTTCCCTAAGGCGAAATACTATAAAGACTGGCGCCAAATGTTAGATAAGGAACATAAACATTTTGATGCTGTCTCTGTTTCTACTCCTGATCACAATCATGCTATCCAGGCTTTAGCAGCTATGCAATTGGGCAAACACGTTTATGTGCAGAAACCTTTAACACATGATATTTATGAGGCACGCATTCTAACCGCTGCCGCAAAAAAATATAAAGTGGTAACCCAAATGGGAAATCAAGGTGCATCAAACGATGGTCCGCGCCAAATGAAAGAATGGTACGAAGCTGGTTTAATTGGCGATGTACATACAGTTTACGCATGGACTGATAGACCGGTTTGGCCACAAGGCATTCCCTGGCCAAGCAAAAAAGCAGAAATTCCTAAAGAATTAGATTGGAATTTATGGTTAGGAACAGCCCCTGAAAAGGACTTTGTAGATAAATTAGTTCCATTTAACTGGCGTGGCTGGTGGGATTATGGTACTGGCGCCTTGGGCGATATGGGCTGTCACTTAATCGAAGCTCCATTTAGCGTATTAAACTTAAAATATGCAAAAGAAGTTCAGGCCAGTGTAGGTTCTGTTTATGTAGATGAATTTAAACGTGGCTATTTCCCTGAAAGCTGCCCTCCATCAAGCCACGTTACCTTAAAATTCCCTAAAACGGAGAAAACGCTGGGTGATGTTACTCTACACTGGATGGACGGTGGCATCCAACCGGAACGTCCTGAAGAATTAGAAGCAGATGAAACTTTTGGCGATGGCGGTAATGGCACCCTGTTTATTGGAACTAAAGGCAAAATGATGTCTGAAACGTATAGCGCAAACCCGAAATTATTGCCTTTAAGCAAAAACAAAGACATTAAGGTGGCACCAAAATACGCTCGTGTGCCAGACGGCGCAAACGGGCACTATAAACAATGGGTTGAAGCTGCAATTGCGGGTTATGGCAAGCAAGAAGTAAGTTCGCCTTTCGAAATTGCAGGTCCATTAACGGAAGCTTTACTGATGGCAAATCTGGCAATCAGAAGCTTCGATATCAAAAAAACGGTAAATGATAAAACTACTTATCCGGGCAGGTACACAAAAATGCTTTGGGATAACGACAATATGAAAGTTACCAATTTTGACGAAGCGAACCAGTTTGTAAAACGCGAATACCGCAAAGGCTGGAATAATTTAACACTTTAATTAATAAGTACATTCGTCATTGCCAGGCACGAAGTCAACCGAACGCAGAGAATTCATGAATACCTATAAAAAACATAAGTAAAAATGAATAATCCTACAACTTGCAAAAGGTCAACATATCTTTTCGTTAACGTTAAGATTGCTTCATACCTTCTATGACAACAAATAAAAAAAATGAAAAAAATCTTTCTTTCTGCTTGCATCTTGTTAAGCTTAACACAAATATCAAAGGCTCAAAAGGGCTTTAAGCCACTTTTTGACGGTAAAACAACAACTGGCTGGCATACTTACAACAAAACTGCGGTTGGTAGTGCCTGGCAGGTTCAGGATGGTGCCCTTCATTTAGATTTAGCGACCAAAGGTAAAGACGGTGGCGGCGATTTGGTTACTGATAAGGAATACGGCGATTTCCATTTAAAATATGAATGGAAAGTGGCTCCAAAAGCAAATAGTGGTTTAATTTTTTATGTTCATGAAGAACCTAAATACCATGCTACCTATTCTACTGGTTTAGAAATGCAGGTTATTGATAATGATGGTCATCCAGATGGAAAAATCACTAAACACCGTGCCGGCGATTTATACGATCTGGTAAAAAGTTCATCAGAGCCAGTTAAAGCTGTTGGCGAATGGAATAAAGCAGAAATCATCAGTAAAAAGGGCAAACTAACGCTAATTTTAAACGGTGTTGAAGTAGTGAAAACCAGCCTTTGGGATGATAACTGGAAAAAGATTGTTGCGGGCAGCAAATTTGCAACATGGGAAAATTGGGGCACCTTTAAAACAGGCAAAATTGCCTTACAAGATCACGGAGATGAGGTTTGGTACAAAAACATCTCTATTAAAGAACTATAATTGAGGTTTAAGGCGTAAGGTAGAAGCTAAAGGTTTCTTTTCTTTCGCTTAAACCAGACATTTGAGTTAGAAAGAGGGAAAACATAACGTTTATCCGCTTTCGCATTAACCCTATACCTTTAACCTAATACCTTAATACAACCTTATATAAGCCAAATGAATAGCACTACTCGCTTTAAACTCTCAGCCATGATGTTCCTTGAATTTTTTATCTGGGGCGCCTGGTTTGTAACACTTGGAACTTTCTTAGGAAACAACCTTAAAGCCACGGGTTCAGAAACCGGAGCTGTATTTTCAACCCAATCTTGGGGCGCTATCATTGCGCCTTTTATTGTAGGCTTAATTGCCGACAGATATTTTAATGCTGAGCGCATTTTAGGTGTGCTGCACATTGTCGGGGCATTATTGATGTACCAAATGTATAATGCTACAGATGTAAGCATATTTTATCCTTACGTATTGGGCTACATGATTCTTTTTATGCCAACACTGGCTTTGGTAAACTCAGTTTCTTTCAATCAAATGAAAGATCCCGAGAAAGAGTTTTCATCAATCCGCATCTGGGGTACATTGGGCTGGATTGCTGCAGGTTTATTAATCAGTTATTTCTTCCATTGGGATTCAAAAGAAGGTACAGAAGCTGGCTTATTGAAAAATACTTTCTTAATGGCTGGTATAGTATCTTTAGCTTTGGGTTTATTCAGTTTTACCTTACCAAAAACCCCACCTAAAGTATCTTCAGACGAAAAAATTACCGTTTCTGATGTATTAGGTCTCGATGCTTTAAAACTTTTGAAAGACAGAAACTTCTTAATTTTCTTTATTTCATCTATTTTGATCTGTATCCCTCTGGCTTTTTACTATCAAAATGCAAATCCATTCCTTTCCAATATCGGTATGGATAACCCCACGGGAAAAATGACTATTGGTCAGGCTTCAGAAGTAATTTTCTTATTATTTATCCCAATATTCTTTAAAAGATTCGGTTTTAAAATGACCATCTTGGTGGGCATGCTGGCTTGGGCAGTACGTTATGCATTATTTGCTTACGGCAATGCAGGCGAATTGAGTTTTATGCTGATTTTGGGAATTGCATTACACGGTGTTTGCTACGATTTCTTTTTCGTTTCAGGACAGATTTATACCAATTCTAAAGCAGGCGAGCGTTTTAAAAGCTCAGCCCAAGGCTTAATTACCTTAGCTACTTACGGCGTAGGCATGTTAATTGGATTTGCCGTAGCAGGTAAAATTTCTGATGCCTACAAAGCAGCAGATGGTGTGATGGACTGGAAAATGATCTGGATTATCCCAGCAGGAATTGCATTAGTGGTATTTTTATTATTTGCATTGGTTTTCAACGATAAATCCAAAGCTGAAATAGATCCTAAAACTGTTTAATATGGCCTCGAACGTAAATAGAAGAAATGCTTTAAAGAACATCATCGCAGGAACTGCTGCGATTGGTGTTTCTTCGGGATTTTCAGCATTAGCAATGGATAAATCAGAATCAGATCAGCCACTAAGGCTAAAAGGAAATATTAATCATGCCGTTTGCCGTTGGTGTTTTAGCGGTTTAGATGTAGAAACGCTTTGTGTTGAAGCTAAAAAAATCGGCATTAAAGGCATTGATTTGGTTGGACCAAAAGATTGGCCGACTTTAAAGAAACATGGCTTAGAATCGACCATGTGCAATGGTGCGGAGATTAATTTAGTGGATGGTTTTAACGATGAAAAATTTCACGAAAAGTTAATTCAAAACTACACCACAATGATCCCACTTGTTGCCGAAGCAGGCTACAAAAACCTAATCTGTTTCAGTGGAAACCGCCGTGGTAAAGATGACGAAACAGGCTGGAACAATTGCGTTAAAGGGTTGAAGCAATTAATCCCATTGGCCGAAAAACACAATGTAGTGTTGGTAATGGAGTTATTAAACAGCAAAATTAACCATAAAGATTATCAATGCGATAGAACTTCCTGGGGAGCTGAACTTTGCAAACGTTTAGGATCTGAAAACTTCAAATTGTTATACGATATCTACCATATGCAGATTGACGAGGGCGATGTAATCAGAAACATCCGAGATAATCATCAATACATAGCCCACTATCACACCGCTGGTGTTCCGGGCAGAAATGAAATTGATGATACGCAGGAGCTATATTATCCTGCAATAATGAAAGCCATTGCCGAAACTGGCTTTAAAGGTTTCGTTGCACAAGAATTTATACCTAAAAATGCAGATAAAATAGCCTCGCTAAAAAAGGCAGTTTCCATTTGCGACATCTAAAAATACACCTATGTTATCAAGAAGAAGTTTTATTTTAAACAGTAGTATGGCTGCAGCTGCAGCACTTTTGGTTCCATCATTTGCTTGTGTGGCTTCCGATAAAAAATCTGTTGGTCTGCAGTTATATTCTTTAAGAGATGAACTTCCGAAAGATGTAAAAGGAACCATAGCTAAAGTGGCAAAAGCAGGCTTTAAAGAAGTTGAAACCTATGGTTTCTCTATAAAGGATCAATTTTGGGGTTTAACACCAGCCGAATTCAAAAAATTGCTTGATGATAACGGATTAACTGCACCAAGCGGTCACTACGGTTTAGGCAGCTATTTAACCGATGGAAACACTGAAGAGTTAAAAGCAGCAATTGCTGCTGCCAAAGTGCTTGGAAGCGAATACGTAACCATTCCCTGGTTAGATGAAAGTATCAGAAAAAGTGCCGACGACTATAAAAAAATTGCGGTTAAAATTAACGAAGCCGGAAAATTGGCAAAAGAAGCTGGTATCAGGTTAGCTTACCACAACCACAATTTCGAATTTGACAAACAAGGTGATACCACTGGTTACGAAATCCTGCTAAAAGGAACCGATAAAAACCTTGTTGATTTTGAGCTTGATTTATATTGGGTAGTTCGTTCAGGAAACGATCCGATCAAACTATTTAAAGAAAATCCAGGCCGTTTTACCATGTGGCATGTGAAAGATATGGATAAAGCAAATCCAGCGTTAAATGCTGAAGTGGGAACTGGTTCTATCAATTTCAAACCTATTTTTGCTGATGCCAAACTTTCAGGCATGAAACACTTCTTTGTAGAGCACGAAACCAATTACAAGCCAAACGCAATGGAATCTGTTGCAGCAAGCTGTGCATACATTAAAAAAGAAATTATTTAAATTTTAAATGATGAATTCAAGAAGAACTTTCTTAAAACAGGCAGGATTAGCCGCAGGAGCGGCATTATTAATCCCGTCGTTTGCCTTTGATAAAGCAAGTAAAAATGTTGGTTTGCAATTGTACTCTTTACGTAATGAACTGCCAAAGGATGTAAAAGGCATTATCGAAAAGGTAGCACAGGCCGGATATAAAGAAGTAGAAACCTATGGTTTTTCTAATGGAAAATTCTGGGGTTTAACACCCAAGGAATTTAAAGCCTTGTTAAATGCGAATGGTTTAAAAGCACCAAGTGGCCATTACCATATGGATGATTTTGTAAAAACCGGAAAAACAGACAGATTAAAGGCCGATATCGAATCTTCAGCAGCAATTGGAGGTAAATACTTTACCATCGCTGGTGCACACGTAGATATGAGCAAAGGAGTAGATGGCTTTAAGAAAACCGCCGATGATTTTAATAAAGTTGCCGAAATTGCAAAAGCATCTGGTTTAAAATTCGCCTACCACAACCACGATTTCGAATTTAAAAAATTAGGTGATACCACTGGTTACGATGTTTACTTAAGCGAAACCGATAAAAATCTGGTTAATTTCGAATTGGATCTGTACTGGGTGGTACGCTCAGGTAACGATCCCTTAGCTTTGTTTAAAAAATATCCAGGCCGTTTCCCTATGTGGCACGTTAAAGATATGGACAAAGCCAAACCTGAATGGAATACCGAAGTAGGTAAAGGTTCTATTGATTTTAAAAGCATTTTTGCTCAGGCAAAACTTTCGGGTATGCAACATTTTTTTGTAGAGCACGAAACCAATTACCAACCTGATCCAGTTGGTTCAATCAAAACAAGCTGTGGTTATATCAAAGCCAATTTGATTTAAAATTTATCCAACCTCGCAGGTTTCGAAAACCTGCGAGGTTTTCTGCGCTTATCGTCATCTCGACTAAAGCATAGCGAAATGGAGAGATCTATCTCCAAAACAGCAAACCTTCAATTCTTCAACAATATATTTTAGGTTAGAACTGCTGATCTGAGTTATCTAAACCTGATAGTAACGAAAAGCCCGTAACGCAGTGGAGGCTTGAAGTGGATAGCAGGACTTTCGGAACCGATATAAACAGTAACCTGCTTTCTAAACAAAAACATCAAGCAATTCGCTAACGGAGTGTTTAATAGGTTGTCGTTTACAAACGATAAAATCGTATAGCTATTAATGCACTCGTTAGGAAACGAGCGCAAACGGGATTAAGAACTCCGAGCCCTTCCTAAATCGAATTATGTCTGATCTTTTTAACCGTATTTTCTATTGAAAAAGTAAGATTTTAAATATTAAAAGCAAATTTAATTGGTAACAATGGGGATATAAGCTTAATTTTTAGCATATTTGGGCTTATATCAAATGTTTAATAATATATAATTAAAATTTAAAATGAAAGTAGCAGTAGTAGGTGCCACCGGATTGGTAGGCACTGTCATGTTAAAAGTATTGGAGGAAAGAAATTTCCCTTTAACAGAGTTGATTCCCGTAGCATCAGAAAAGAGTGTTGGCAAGGAAATTACTTTTAAGGGTAAGAAGTTCCCAATTGTTAGCATGGATACTGCAATCAGCATGAAACCAGATATTGCTTTGTTTTCAGCAGGTGGAAATACTTCATTGGAGCATGCTCCACGTTTTAAAGAAGCCGGAACAACCGTTATCGATAACTCTTCTGCATGGAGAATGGATCCTGCAATTAAATTAATTGTACCAGAAGTTAACGCACACGAACTTTCTATCGATAACAAAATCATTGCTAACCCGAATTGTTCTACCATTCAAATGGTAGTGGTTTTAAAACCTTTACACGATAAATACAAAATTAAACGTGTAATCGTTTCTACTTACCAATCGGTTACGGGTACAGGCGTTAAAGCCGTTGAGCAGTTAATGAACGAGCGTAAAGGCATTGATGGCCCTAAAGCTTATCCATATGAAATTGATTTAAACGTTCTTCCTCATATTGATGTTTTCACAGATAACGGATATACCAAAGAAGAAATGAAAATGGTTAAGGAAACGAACAAAATCATGAGTGATGATAGCATTAAAGTTACCGCTACTACAGTTCGTATCCCGGTTATGGGCGGCCACTCAGAATCAGTAAATATTGAGTTCGAAAATGATTTCGATTTAGCTGAAGTACGCAGTATTTTAGAAAAAGCACCAGGCGTTATCGTTATTGATGATGTGGCCAACCTAAAATACCCAATGCCAAAAGATGCTCATGAAAAAGATGAAGTTTTTGTAGGCCGTATCCGTAGAGACGAATCGGCGCCTAAAGCTTTAAATCTTTGGATTGTTGCAGATAACTTGCGCAAAGGGGCTGCAACCAATGCCGTTCAGATTGCTGAATATCTAATTCAGAAAGAATTAGTTTAATTAATAACCTCAAGAGAAGTCCCCCGGTGTAAAATCGGGGGACTTTTTTTATACCGAGCGCTCCACCATGAAACATATTCCAATCGCTTTAATATATTCCAGGTTACTGATTGGTTTTATCATAATTCTATTAAGCTTTTTCCACGTCAATCATTATTCTTTTCTTGCAATCACATTATTATCGATCGGTTTATTAACAGATGTATTTGATGGAATAATAGCCAGAAAACTAAATATCTCTTCTGAAAAATTACGCCGTTTAGACTCTGGCATCGATCAGGTATTTTTTATCTCCGTTGCGGTTGCTACTTATATCCAATGTCCCGATTTTTTCAGAGTCAACCTGGTAAAACTGATTGTCCTTGGTGCTTTCGAAGCTTCAACCTATGCATTAAGCTATATCAAATTCAGAAAAGAAATCGCTACACATTCTATCGGCGCTAAAATCTGGACGTTGACTATATTCGCCACTTTGGTCGAAATTATAGTGCATTGCGAATCGGTTGTATTATTTGAAATTTGCTTTTGGCTCGGATTGGTAACCCGAATAGAAATACTTGCCATCGTTTTCACGCTAAAAAAATGGACCAACGATGTACCAACCATTTATCATGCAGTAAAATTGAGACAGGGGAAGGAAATTAAACGCAATAAACTGTTTAACGGCTAAACTGTACTAAATTAAAAAACATAAATTTAGAGATCATAATCACTAAATTATATATAAATTAGTGATTAGCCTTTTAATTTTATCTTTGTTAATCTTCAACGGATAAAATATCTATGCGAATAAAAATATATTCCCTATTGCTTTTAATTTTTGCTGCAAACATTACAATTGCTCAAAATCGAATTCAAAACCTCGAAAAGGCCTTCAATAATTTATTAAATGATGAGCAGACAAAACATGCCATTGCTTCACTTTGCGTTTTAGATGCCAATACAGGTAAAACGCTTTATGCCAAAAATGAGCAAATCGGCCTGGCTACAGCTTCAACCTTAAAAACCATAACTGCAGCCACGGCATTCAGTATTTTAGGAAAGGATTTTCAGTTCCAAACCACATTGGCCTATACCGGAACAATTACTGCAGATGGAATATTAAAAGGAAACATAATCATTATTGGCAGTGGTGATCCGACTTTGGGCTCCTGGCGATATCAAAACAAAGAGAATGCTGTTTTAACACAATGGGTTGCTGCGATAAAATCTGCAGGGATCAAAAAAATTGAAGGCACAATAATTGGCGATGATCGCATTTTTGGCACACAAACAACACCTGAGGGTTGGGTTTGGCAGGATATTGGCAATTACTATGGTGCCGGGACTTCTGGCTTAGCCTGGCGTGAAAATCAATTTGATATTCATTTGAAGCCTGGAAGTAGTACAGCAGATGAAGTTAAGGCAGTAAAAACAGTTCCTGCAACACCTTATGTGCAGATCATAAATGAACTAAAAACCGGAAGTCCGGGTTCTGGTGATAGAAGTTATGCTTTTCTTCCACCTTACAGTAATGTTGCTTACCTCCGTGGAAGCTGGGGAATAGGCATTGCCAAAACAGGCATTTCTGTAGCCCTCCCCGACCCTGCTTTTGATTGCGCTTACCGTTTACAGGATACATTGAAAAGATTGGGTATTTCGACAGGTCAGCAAGCCACAACGGCAAGATTAATGACCTTGAACAATCAGGTCATCCCTTCGGTTACACAGAAAATAAGCACCATCAGTTCGCCTAACTTAAGTGAGATCACCTATTGGTTTTTAAAGAAAAGTATTAATTTATATGGCGAATCACTTTTAAAAACCATTGCGATAAAATCAGGTAAGGCAGGTACAACAAGTAAAGGAGCAGAAACCGAAATCAATTTCTGGGCCGATAAAGGCATTGATAGAACGGCATTGAATATTATTGATGGTAGTGGACTTTCTCCAGGAGATAGAATAACCACCTCGGCAATGGCGAATATACTTTTCCAGATCCAGAAAGAAAACTGGTTCGAAGATTATTATAAGGCCTTACCCGAGTACAACGGTATGAAAATTAAAAGCGGAACGATAAATGATGTTTCGGCATTTGCAGGCTATCATACTGATGCTGCAGGCAATAAATATGTAATCGTTATTAATATCAATAATTATAGCGGAAGCGGGATTAACAAAAAATTATTTAAGGTATTAGATGAACTCAAATAAAATTAACTGATATAAAATATGACACATTTTATAAAAAACATGCAAACTGTTGATGGATTGATTTCGAATTTATATAAAGATGTTTCTATTGAAGAAATGACTAAAAAAATTACCGGTCTTATGGAACAACAAGGCTATAAAGTTTTTGACCATCAATATGGAAATTTAATTCTAGAGAAAGGGAGCCGAACAAAACGGCTTTTATTAGGCGCATTTGCAACATACTATAAATTCAGTGTAATCATGTCACCAAATGCTGAAAACGAACTTACTGTAAATGTTTTTCAGCAGTCGAGTGGTATGTCTGGAGGTTTAATCGGTATGAATCAGATAAAAACAGAGCTTGCCAGGTTAAACTTTTTGTTTTCGAATATTTAAGGCAGAAATAACATCAACACAAAATACTGTTATTTAAATAATTCCTCCCAAACACTATCCAGGCGACAATAACATTCAACGGAATAAGGATTAACCCGAAGCCAAACATAATAAACACATAAAAAAGGAAAAATAGGCTAAAAACCCATATCAAAAATCCTTTAATCTGTATCGCATTTAACAAAAGCAGGCTTCTAAATAACAGAATCGCAGAAAAGGCAAATGTGATTAACCCAAACGATGTTAAAATACCGAAGTTGGTAAATATCCAACAGATTTCGGGCAGTAATAAAACGAGATAGTTTAAACAATAACTAAAAAATACTTTCTCTTTAGTAAAAGGAAAATTTGGCAAGAAAGACAAGTATTTATTATTAAAAACCTTCTCCTGGTAAATGAGCACCACATGTGCCACAACAATACAGGAGGTAACGAGCATCAATAATCTTGAATCATCTTTAAGATCAGCAAAAACTACCAACACACTCGAAATTAATACCCACGAAAGCAATTTGGTAAGCGCGTAGGCCAGCTTCCATTGATTGAACACCTGAAAACTATATAGCAAAAAAACAGGTTTGTTCCATTTTCTACTAATCCTGATCAACAAACTTGGTTTATTGGCCTCAATTAAACGGTTATTTTCTTTTAGGCAGGTATAAGCACAAGCCATAATCAGAAGCCCCTGAAAAAGCAAAATCCCTATTGAAATAAGGTAGAACCCAAATAATAGTCCAATAATTAATGCATATAGCGTATAACTTAAAACAGGGATAAAAATATATGCCTGTACAGTAAACCAATTTTTAAGCTGTTGTTTTTTGCTAAATGCGGTGAAACTATAGTACAGAAACTCTTGTTGGGGCAAAGCAAGCTGGCCTAAGACATATTTTAAGCTTTTGTAAGCATAAAGCGAGCTTCCTATCAGGTAAAAAGTTAAAATAAGTGGATTACTCACCAAACTAATGGTAAAGAAAAACTGCCAGAAATCAATCTGGTCTGGCCGAACCGTGCCCAGGGTATTGATAAACAAACAATAACTCACTAATATCATAAAGAGGAATACCAATATAGCTGCATGGGTACGATAAAATCCATCAACAAATATTTTCTTTAAGGCAGTGTTTGAAAGCAACGACATTAAAAATTCAGTATAATTTTTTTACCTTGAATATTGATCTGTTTAAGTCCAGGCAGTTTTAATTTGTCTAATGGCTGATGTGAGGACAGTAAAAAACTGATTTTTTCATTTTGGCACTTTTCATTAATCCAGCGATATAATATTTCCAACGATTCTACATCGATCGTATTTAAAGGCTCGTCTAATAAGATCAATTTAGGCTGTCCTAAAAAAGCCAAAACCAACGACAACTTTTTTAACATGCCACTGGAATATGAACCCAACTGATTATGAATGTAAGGCTCCATACCCATTTCAGCAATTAAGGTCTTTTCCTGATCAGAAACAGCTCCCTTGGCTTTAGCGAAAAGATCAACCATTTCAAATCCTGTTAAAAATTCGGGGTACAATGGTTCGGCCTCGGCAAAATTTACAAGTTTTCTATAGGAAACACCATGATCTTTTAAATAAATAGTACTTATTGCAATATCACCTTCGAAAGACAATATTCCTGCAATTGCTTTCAACAGGGTACTTTTCCCCGAGCCGTTACCTCCTTTTATCCAGAAAATGCCTTCGGGAATTTTAATATTATCTATCTTTAAAACAAGATGATTGAAATAAGATTTTTCAAATTGATTGAAGTGTAACATAAAAGCATTTTGTTTCTGACTTTAGTTTTAATGAAAAGTTACAAAGCACATTCATCTTGATAAAATCATACGCAATGCAATTAATTTTACGCCCTTACCAACCAAGTGATGTTGAAAGTTTAGTTAAACATGCCAACAATTTCAATATTTCGAAATATTTAACCAATAAATTTCCTTTTCCTTACGAGAAAAAAGATGGCGAAGCTTTTATTCAACTCGCACTGAGTCATGATCCCTTACAAATCAAGGCCATTGTGTTAAACGATGAAGTAATTGGATCGATTGGTGTGCATCAATTGGCCGATATTTACAGCAAAAGTGCAGAAATGGGTTATTGGATTGCTGAAGATTATTGGGGTAAAGGCATTGTTCCGTTTGCCATAAAAGAAATGCTTAAATATGGTTTCGACACCTTCGATATTGACAGAATTTTCGCACGGACTACACATACGAACCTGGCCTCGCAGCAGGTTTTAAAGAAATCGGGCTTTATTTTCGAGGCAGCGCTAAAAGATACTATTTTTAAAAATGGCGAATATTTTGATGAATTCATTTTTGGATTTAGGAAACATCAGTTAAACAACGAACAGAATTAAAACATTTTGTTAAACCCGAAGCTTATTGCGTAAATTCGTGCAAACCAAAAACAACAAAACAATGAAATTATCGATCAAATCAGTAGTGCTGTTTGTTGCACTTTTAGGTGCAGCAGATTTCGCAAATGCTCAGGGAGCCAAGTTTCCACAACCGAGCAGCGGACAAACTATTATCCAGGATTTTGGATTAGGCAAAATAACGTTAACCTACTCTCGCCCGAATGTTAAGGGCCGTAAAATTTTTGGCGGTATGGAGCCAATGGGCGTAGTTTGGCGTAACGGGGCAAATGCAGCCACGCGTATTAAATTTACTGATGCCGTTAAAATTGAAGGCAAAGATCTGCCTGCGGGCGAATATGGCCTGTTCAGCATCCCAGGCAAAAACGAATGGACGATTATTTTTAGTAAAACGCCCGATCAATGGGGTGCTTACGAATATAAGGAAAGTGATGATGTGCTTCGTGTAAAAGTAAAAACAACAGCTTTAAAAGATAAAGTAGAAACCCTTAGCATGCAGTTTTCGGCTGTTAGCGAAACTTCTGCGCAGTTAAATATGATGTGGGAGAATAGTGCGTATTCAATCAATATTACAACTTCTATTGATGAGAAAGTAATGGCAAATATTGCAGAAGCGATGAAGGACGAAAAGAAACCTTACTTTAATTCGGCATTGTATTATTATCAAAATGGAAAAGATTTAAAAACAGCTTTAGAATGGATGACGGAAGCAGAAAAATCAGATCCTAAAGCACCCTGGTTTAAACTATGGAAAGGCCGTATCCAACTAAAAATGGGCGATAAAGCGGGAGCATCAGCTACTGCACAACAAGGCATAGATGCTGCAAAGGCACAAAAGGTTGATGAATATGTACGTCTCAATTCTGAACTTTTGGCTGAGGCTAAAAAATAACCATTTCGACCGCAGTGTTCCAAAGAAACTCCTTCGGAGGAGAAACCTATCGGCATGATACTGTAGGTTGATCTCTCCATTTCGCTGCACTTCAGTCAAGATGACGACATTCATCCGGCATTACAGATAGCTAATATTAAATTAAAATTAACCGCTGGTTAACTTGAACAACTATAGTAACATTAACCCTTAAAACGCTTTATTTATTTAAAAATAATACTAACTTTGATGTTGCGCTTAGTAATTGTACTTTATACACTAAGCAGGTTAAAAAATCAATAAAAAATCAAATAAAAATGAGCATAATCGTTAATGTCCATGCCAGACAAATTCTCGATTCGAGAGGCAATCCAACAGTAGAAGTAGAAGTTGTAACAGAAGCAGGTGCTTTTGGCCGTGCAGCTGTACCAAGCGGTGCATCTACTGGACAATATGAGGCTGTTGAATTACGTGATGGAGATAAATCTACATATTTAGGTAAAGGTGTTTTAAAAGCTGTAGAAAATGTAAATACTAAAATTGCTGATGCATTAAGAGGTACTGATGTTTTTGAGCAAAATACAATTGATAAAATCATGTTAGACCTAGATGGTACCGAAAACAAAGGTAACTTAGGTGCTAACGCAATTTTAGGTGTTTCTTTGGCTGCTGCTAAAGCTGCTGCAGATGAAATCGGTCAGCCATTATACCGTTACATTGGTGGTGTTAACGCAAACACTTTACCAATTCCGATGATGAACATCATTAACGGTGGTTCTCACTCTGATGCACCTATCGCTTTCCAGGAATTTATGATTATGCCTGTTGGCGCACCTTCTTTCTCTGAGGCTTTACGTTGGGGAACTGAAGTTTTCCATAGCTTGAAAAAAATTCTTCACGATAGAGGTTTATCTACTGCAGTAGGCGACGAAGGTGGTTTTGCACCAACTTTTGATGGTACTGAAGATGCAATTGAAACGGTATTAAAAGCAATTGAAACTGCTGGTTACAAACCAGGTTCTCAAATCTGTTTAGCTTTAGATTGTGCTTCATCTGAGTTTTACAAAGATGGTAAATATGATTATACCAAATTTGAAGGCGCTACCGGGGTAATTCGTTCTAGCGAAGAGCAGGCACAATATTTAGCTGATCTTTCTGCAAAATATCCAATTATCTCTATTGAAGATGGTATGGATGAAAACGACTGGAATGGCTGGAAAAGCTTAACCGATAAAATTGGTGACCATGTTCAATTGGTTGGTGATGATTTATTTGTAACTAATGTTACGCGTTTACAACGTGGTATTGATGAGGCTACTGCTAACTCAATCCTGGTAAAAGTAAACCAGATCGGTTCTTTAACTGAAACCATTAATGCGGTAACATTAGCTCAAAACAGTGGCTATACTTCGGTAATGAGTCACCGTTCTGGCGAAACTGAAGATGTTACGATTGCTGATTTAGCTGTTGCATTAAACTGCGGACAGATTAAAACTGGTTCTGCATCACGTTCAGACAGAATTGCTAAATACAATCAATTATTACGTATTGAAGAAGAATTAGGTGAAAACGCTCGTTTCATCGGTTCAAAATTTAAATACGCTAAGAAATAACCCCTAAATCCCCTGAAGGGGACTTCTTGTTCTCTCCTTTAGGAGAGATGCCAAAGGCAGAGAGGTGTTAACAAGTTGAAAAACTTATTTGCAGAACATCCGGAGATTTTAAATCTTCGGATGTTTTTATTTTAATCCTATATTTGTTTGTCGGATTCGGGTTTTCTCAAATCTTACATCTAAAATCTCATATCAAAATATATGAAACGTTTAATAGATCTTTTCCGCAATAAATATTTCCTTGCTACTGTCGCTTTTGCGATGTGGATGCTATTTTTCGACAAAAACGACATGATGTCGCAGTATGAGTACCGCAGTCAGGCCAATAAACTGCAGGAAGAAAAAGAATATTTCGAGAAAGAAACCGCACAGGTTAAAAAAGATTTAAACGAACTGAACACCAATCTGAATACGGCTGAAAAATTTGCCCGCGAAAAATATTTCATGAAAAAAGACAATGAAGATGTTTTCGTAATTATTCAAGAAGAGAAGAAGGATTAGTTTTCAGCTGGCAGTATTCAGTTAACAGGTTGAAGTTAGCAATTTCAACAATAGAACAATCCATTTCCAGTTAACCGATTAACCAATTCAAACAGTTAACCTATTTAATGCTTCACATTCTCTACATTATCGCCATAACCGCTGAAGCCATGACTGCTGCACTTTCTGCAGGCAGACGTGATATGGATTGGGTTGGGGTTTGTATTATTGCCTGGGTTACGGCATTAGGCGGTGGAACAGTTAGAAATGTATTATTTGGCCATTATCCAATGAGCTGGGTAGAACATCCTGAATATTTGGTAATTACTGCAGTAGCAGCCTTACTTGCAGCTTTTATTGCCTCGATTATGACTAAACTCAAAAAGCTATTTCTTTACCTTGATGCTTTAGGTTTGGTGGTTTTCACGATTATCGGCTGTCAGGTTGCACAAGAAATCCATTTACCTTATCTAATTGTACTTTTTAGCGGAATGATTACGGGTTGTGCCGGTGGGGTACTTCGTGATGTACTCTGCAATGAAGTTCCATTTCTTTTTAGAAAAGAGATTTATGCCAGCGCAGCGATAGTTACCGGCGCGGTTTATATCGGCGTAGAGCATTTTCATGGAAGTGAGATGCTGGCTACCATTACAGCCGCTGTTATTGGATTAGCCCTAAGATTACTTTCTATCCGCTTCGAATGGCATATGCCCAAGTTTGTTTACAGGGATGAATGGCACTAGGTGCATTTTCAGTTTAAAGTTTTCTTTTTCGTGGTGTCAGATGTTACCATCTGACACTTTCAAAACTATTCAAAAAGAGAGTTTAATCTCACTTTATATATTCACTCCACAGTCAGATGGTAACATCTGACTGCACAGCCACCAACTAAGACTATCACTCAAAAACATCTCTATAATCAGTGATTTTGATAGTATCCTCTGAATTCTCCATTTCTGTGGTGTCAAGTGTTACCACCTGACTCTTTCAAATTATTTGAACACCATCCATTATTCTCCAATTTAAGGATTATTTATCAGTCAGATGGTAACATCTGACTACACATCTATCAATGGATACAATCAATCAAAAATATTTCTATAATCAATTATTTTAACAACATTATCCGGAGTACCTAAGTAAAAAGTAGCACTGCTATACTTATAATTTTCAGGATACTCGCTCAAATTCCAATGAGATTGCAACGGGTTCTGATGAATATATTCCAATTTAATTTCAAGAAGCTCTTTGTTACCAATCCAGACATCATCAAACCTATCCTCCCAAACTTTAAAGACCTGCTTACCATTCCCAATCCTTATTAAATTTAGCATTGAATTCTTGCTAGATTCTAGACATTTTCGAATCTCAAAAGCGCAAAACTTTTTCAAATCGCGCATACTATCCGATAATTTATTTTCATCGTTGAAATAGAATAAGACATGAAAGTGATTAGGCATGATTACATAACCAAGAATTGAAATTTTATATTTAGCAGCGACGAAATTTAAACTATTGGCAATTACTAATTTGCAAGCTTCAGTTTGGAGAAGTTTTAAATGTTTATAACAACTGGTAGTCACGAAAAAACATTTTTTCTCCAGAAATAAACTTCTGTTTCTTAATCCCATATAATCTTTTTCGTGGTGTCAGGTGTTACCACCTGACATTTTCAAATTAATTGAATACTGTGGTTTACTCAATTTCAAAACAATCTATCAGTCAGATGGTAACATCTGACTGCACAAAGAACCGCTAAACTTAAAGTTCCCCATTTCTTTTTCTTAAAAACCACTCTACTCCCAGCAAAATTAAAATTAAGCCGAACAGCCATTTCATGCTAATCAATTCATCGTATTTGCGGTCTTCGTAACTGATGGTATTAATATTTTCGTTTTTAGCAATCTCATCAGCTATTTTGAGCAGGTTTTCGGGCATAAACAGCTTGCCATTACTTTGTTTAGATATGGTATTTAAAAGCTGGTGATTGGCTGTTGTTTGCTGAAATTCTGCAATCAACGCATTTACATAGAAACTACCTGTAGCCGTGAATTTCTTTCTACCCAACTCGGTATTGGCGAGATAAGAATAATTCCCAGCAGGCATGGTTCCCGCATCTAGCTGATAAGCATTTTCGGTTTTAGAAAAAATATAGTTAAACACTTTGCCCGCTTCATTTTTAACCTGAAGATTAACTTCCGACTCATTTACAGGTTGATAGCTATCGTTATAAAGGGTGCCGTTAAACTGGATGGTTTCATTTTCATCGTAGGCAGACTTTGAAGTAAACACCTTAAACCTTCTCTTATCATCTTTAACAGAGAGGTATTGAACCGTTTTAGAAATCAGATCGTTTAAAACCAGTTGATTGCTTTCGTTTTCAGCTTCTGAAAGTTTCCATCTCCAAAGCCCTTCTCCCATCAAATAGCCTGTCTTTAAGCCATTTTCATTCGCGAAGAACAATAATGGTTGCTGTGTGCTTACTTTGCCTATACGTTGATTAAAAACAGGTGTTGCGCCTGCATTTACAGTTAACCTCCCAAACGGACTTAACAAAGGATCGAAAGATGAAAACTGTTTTTTATCTTCTTCAGTAAGGTTGAAACTCGTAAAACCATTGTCAAAATCGGCATACACTTCCTGAATGGAACCATTTGCAGAACCCAGGTTGACCTGATTTTGCATTTGATTAAAAGCATTTGTATTGCTCTGTGCGCCCAAAATGTACCAGATTGGCTTCTTTAATCCAGTTAACTTCTTTAAAAACGCTGACGAAATATTCTGCAAATCAGGTAATTGATACAATACGATTAAATCGAATTTAGAGGGATCTGTTGTATTTAAATCATCAGCAAGTGCAAGTTTAGCTTCGTAGTGTTTATTGAGCGAAATTGCCTCTTTTAACACGCCCAAATCAGGGTGTGGTGCCACCGCTGCAAGTAATACTTTCTGCCTGCCGTCAATAACTTCGACATAAAAAGTTTGAATATTATTCCGGGTAGTAATTTCATTTTTCAGTGCCGCGAGCTGAACGGTATATTTCTGAACACCAATTTTACCCGCATGAATCTTGACAGGGATCGTTTTAACAAAAGAGCCTCCATTAACCGATATGTTTTGCTGTTCTACCTTTGCACCATTTTGGCTAACCGTTAAAGAAGTGCTTTCGCCATCACTTTGAAAAGCCTGAACCTGAACTTCGATTGTAAAATCGTCATCCAGGTACACAATGTTATTGTAATTTACGTTCGAAATTAAGATATCGCGCTTTGGGATACTATCGCCCAAGGCAATGGCATAAACCGGTGCATTAATCTGATTTACGCTGTACAGCGGGTTTCCACCGCGATTAAAAATCCCATCGGTGGCTAAAATAATGGCGCCAACATTTCTATTGGTATATTCATCTCTAACTTTCTGAAAAAAAGCCGAGGCATCTGTTAATTTACCCTGATTTTTAAAATCGAAACCATCTGCAACCTGATCACCAAAGTGAAGCGTTTTTACCTCATACTTGTCTGATAGTTTATCTTGTAAAGCTCTAAGATTATTTTCATATAATTTTTGGTCGAAACCTGCTGCCTTAACCTGACCTACGGAAAGAGAATTATCTTGTCCGATAATGATTACGGGTTTATCTAAAGTATAATTTAATGTTTTGATGAGCGGTGCAAATATTAACCACGCAATGGTAGTAACTACGATAATCCGCAGGGTAGTTAAGCCATACTGAAGTTTTTTATCCAAATTTTTGTTGCCACGATACAGCAACCAGGCATACAGCACGCCCAACGCCAGGCAACCGAGAAAAAACAAAATAGATGTACCCGAAAAAAAACTGTTCATACTTTTATAAAGATGGTAATTTTGAGGAAATTTTCAAGATTTTTAACCGCAAAGCACACAAAGAATTTACGCAAAGTATCGCTAAGACGATGTGCATCCTGCAATTATCTAAACTTAGCGCTCTTTGCGTTAAGGTAATAAGGAAATCTCCGCGGCCTTTGCGGTAAAAAATTATAAATTCATTAGCTTTAACCAAATCAAAATTTATGAAATTAATCTGTTTAACGTTTCTAGTGTCTCTAAGCCTTATGGTAAATGCCCAAAATAATTTTAAAGCCACTCAAATTAAATTCGAAAGAGTAGAAAAGGCCTACAATGAAAAATGGGAAACATTGAGAAAATTTGTTCTGGCAGGTGGCTATGGCGATCGATTTTCTATGGTAATCAATGCCTACAAAACAGAAGGAAAACTGGAAGTATGGTTAAAGAACAATTCTGCTAGAACATATTCGTTGTTTAGAACATATGATTTCTGTGCACATTCTGGCACCATTGGCCCAAAAGTGATTGAAGGAGATGGGCAAACACCTGAGGGTTTTTATTACATCAATGTTTTTAACCCAATGAGTAATTTTCACCTATCATTAGGCGTAAATTATCCAAACGCCGTAGATTATGCCCGAACTGGAAAGGGTAGAAAACCCGGAAGCGATATTTACATCCACGGCAATTGCGTTACTGTTGGATGCATTCCATTAACCGACGAAAAAATTAAAGAAGTTTATATTTTAGGGGTTGAGGCCAGAAATTCGGGCCAGGAAAAGATTCCTGTTACCATCTATCCTTTTAAAATGACAGATGGTAATATGAAGAAATATATTACTCAATTCCCTACACAGGCCAGTTTTTGGAAATCGTTGCAGCCAGGATATTTAGCATTTGAGAAAAATAAAAACCAAGCTAACGTAAGTGAGGTAAAAGGAAAATATGTTGTGAAGTAACAAAAGAAGTCAAGTTTTAAAAACTCGACTTCTTAATATTTTTATGGCTTTGGAAAGAAACCCTCTACCCTAAACCTTTTAACCCTCTACCTCTCTTACAGCATCCCGCCGCAAACAGATAAAGTTTGGCCAGTTACGTAAGCACTCATATCTGAGGCTAAGAATACGCAAACATTGGCAATATCTTCAGTTTCTCCGGCACGTTTTAATGGAATATCTTTTTCCCATCCTTCAACAACTTTCGGATCAAGAATATCTGTCATTTCGGTACGGATAAATCCTGGTGCAACAACATTTGCTCGGATATTTCTCGAACCTAATTCTTTAGCGATTGACTTGGTAAAACCGATGATACCAGCTTTGGATGCAGCGTAATTGGCTTGACCGGCATTACCTGTAGTACCCACAATAGAACCCATATTAATAAAAACACCTTTACGGGCTTTCATCATTACTTTAGAAGCTGCCTTGGTTACGTTGAAAATCGATTTTAGATTAATATTGATCACATCATCCCAGTTTTCTTCGCTCATACGCATCAATAAACCATCTTTGGTAATACCTGCATTGTTTACCACGATATCAATGGTACCAAATTCAGCTACGATATCGTTGATCAATTGTTCAGCTTCAGCAAATTTAGAAGCATCAGAACGATAACCTTTAACTTTTGTTCCAAAGCTTTGCAATTCTTGTTCTAAAGCTTCGCCTTTTTCTACTGATGATAAATACGTAAAAGCTACATTAGCGCCCTGCTCGGCAAATTTTTCAGCTATTTTACGACCGATTCCTTTAGATGCGCCTGTAATTAATGCTGTTTTTCCTTCTAATAATTTCATAACCCCTAAATCCCCTAAAGGGGACTTTTATATAATGTATAAAAAATTTAATTTTGGTAAAGTTAATATTAATTGTGAATTGTTTAACACAATAGGTGTTCCCCCTTCAGGGGGTTAGGGGGGTGGGTTCCTGCTGGCTCAGACAATGAAAACTTCCCAATCCCCAAATAATATCAACCGAATTGATGCCGATCACTTTGCGATCAGGGAAACAGCCTTTAATAATTTCGAGTGCTTTTTCATCGTTTACGTCATCAAAAATTGGCACAATTACCGCGGCATTAGCAATGTAAAAATTTGCATAAGATGCAGGTAAACGGGTATCTTCATGAATAACCGGCGATGGCATAGGCAACTGAACAATATTCAATGATCTGCCATCTTTCAGCTTCATGGCTTTTAAGGCCTCTAGATTCTCTTGTAATAAGATATAGTTTTCATCCAGCGGATTGCTTTCTATAACAGTCAAAACCGTATCCTCGTTTACAAAACGCGTAATATCATCAATGTGGCCGTCTGTATCGTCGCCAACAATTCCATCCCCTAACCATAATACCTGATCTTGACCATAATATTCTAGCAAATATTTTTCAATCTGCTCTTTGCTTAAATGCGGATTACGGTTTTCGTTCAATAAACAAGCAGTGGTGGTTAAAACCGTTCCAGCGCCATTAAATTCTACTGAACCTCCTTCCATCACAATATCTGGTGTAAACAAAGGCAAATCGAAATGTTTGGCAATTTTTGTCGGAACCACATCATCAAGGTCAAACGGTGGGTATTTTCCACCCCAGGCATTATAACCCCAATCTACGACCGCTTTCTCATTTCCTTTCAGCAAAAACGCAGGACCGTGATCGCGGCACCAGGCATCGTTGGTTTCATTAAAATAAAATTCGATCTGACTTAAGTCGGCATCTACTTTTGTTAATTCAGAAACAGCAAAGGCCTTCATTTCTTCATCTTTCACATTGATGCGTACTTTTTCCCCTTCGGCAACAGCTTTGATAAACTGGGAATATGGTTCGTAAATGGTTTCGATTTTCCCAGGCCAGCTCTCCTCTTTATGCGGCCAGCTTAACCAGGTTGCCTCATGTTTAGCCCACTCGGCAGGGAAAGTATAACCTTGCTTCTTCGGTGAATAATCGAACTGATTGATATTTAAATCTTTTCTTGGAGGAAAGTTTGACATCTAATTTTAATTTATAAAATGAATGGTCCGTGAGGACACGAACCATGGATTTTTATTATGGGTTTTCGCTTTAAGCTTTGGTCTTTAACCTTACTGCTTAATCCCCGTCAATATACCTTTTTGTAATCGGCTGATAAGAATCAATTCTTCTGTCTCTTAAAAAAGGCCAGTGTTTACGGAAGAAATCAGATTCTGATAAATCCAGTTCAACTACCGCGGTTTCTTCCTGATCGTGAGAACCTAAATAAAGCATTTTGCCTTGTGCGTTTGTGGCGAAACTTCCACCCCAGAATTTCATGGCGCCATCTTGCTCAAAGCCTACGCGGTTTACACTCACTACAGGCACACCGTTTGCAACCGCATGTGAACGTTGGATGGTTTGCCAGGCATTGTATTGATCTTGGTTGGTTTCTTCGTCCTGATCGGTAGCCCAGCCAATTGCAGTTGGATAAAACATGATATCTGCACCCATTAACGCTGTAATACGTGAAGCTTCGGGATACCATTGATCCCAACAGATCAGAATACCAATTTTAGCAAACTTGGTTTGAAAAACCTTGTAGCCTAAGTCGCCAGGGGTGAAATAAAACTTTTCATAGTAAGCCGGATCATCAGGAATATGCATTTTACGGTATTTACCTAAATATGAACCATCAGCATCTAAAACTGCAGTTGTATTGTGGTATAAACCTTCAGCACGTTTTTCAAACAAAGAAGCGATAATTACCACACCCAATTCTTTAGCTACCACTTGCAAAGCATCAGTAGATGGTCCTGGGATAGCTTCAGCTAAATCGAAATTGTCGTAATCTTCAACATCGCAGAAATACAAAGAAGTAAAAAGCTCTTGCAAACACACAATTTGTGCACCTTTTGCAGCTGCTTCCCTTACTTTAGCAATCGCTTTATCTAAATTCTCTTGTTTATCTTTAGTACAACTCATTTGCACTAAGCCAACTTTTACTTTCTTCATGTTTCTAAATTATTGGATGCAAGAATGATGGAATGAATGAATTATTAAGCCATTCAATCATTCAAAATTCTATCATTCTAAATCTGGCTGCAAAGTTACTATTTTGTTTAAAAGTAGAACGGCATAATAATGTAATTGTTTTTCTGTTTTTCGGAAAAGCAAAGGCAGCATTTCAAACGGCTGTCAGTCGGGCTCATCCATTATAGCTCCGATGAAACCTGTGAAACAAGCAAGCATGCCATAAAACAACAAAGATAAGTGCTTAAATCGGAGGCTGCCATTCCTATCCCGTTTAGATGGCATGGTTTTCACAGCTATTGACGTTAACCCACCTAACGTCCCAAGTCAATTGCTAATAATGAAAAAGCCCCGATTCTCATCGAGGCTTTCCGTTTTACTTTAAAACCAAATTAAGGATTTATATTATCCTTTTTAGGTTTGGCTTTTGTTTCTACAATTTCTGCAACAGCTACCACTTCTTTGCGTTGCGCTGGGTCCATCAGCTCCATCAACTTCAATCCCAACAGACCATCCATCGCTGAACCGCCGTGATTACCTCCACTACCACCAATTAATACATCAGGGATCAGTTTCACATTACCTTTTGATAACTCCTCGGTAATTTTGTAACGGGTAAAGTTTTCGCCGCCTAAAGCTTTCACAGCAAGCTCGTAAGCTTCAGCGGTTGATTTACCTACCGCTAAGATTTTACCTGCTTCGGCACTACCGGTTAACGAAATCTGTTCAGCCTCCGCAGATGCCCTTAACTTTATCGCTTCCGAATCGGCCTGTGCTCTTGCCTTGGTTGCTTCAGCCTCAGCATGTGCCCTCATTTTAGTGGCCTCAGCCTCTGCTCCTACTGCGAGTTTTACACCAGCCGCATCACCTTCCGATTTTTTTACAGTTGCACTTGCGGTACGTTCGGCAATCTCGACACTTTGTTGTGCCTTTACAATATCTTTCTGCATATCGGCAATCGCAGTTTCTTTCTCCATTCCCTGACGAGTTTCCTGTGCCTGTTTTTGGGTTTCGTAAGTAACCTTTTGCTCTTCCGCAATTTTACGATCTGTCAAAGTTTTCATTAACGATTCTGGCGGAACAATGTCACCGATCAGCGTATCAACCGCATTTACGTTATATTCATCAAGCACTTTACGGATATGTTCTTTTGCCGATTCCTGACGCTCTTTACGGGTACTTAAAAAAGCAATCACATCACTTCCCTGCGCGGAGTTGCGGAAATAGTTGCCAATTGTGGGTTCTAAAACCTGCGAAACCAGATTCACCATATTCCCAAAACGTGCAATTACCTTAGGGGCTTCTGTAGTTGGTACGTGGATAATCTGTGCAACATCTAAATTAAAGGGGAAACCATCTTTAGAACGTACGGTAATGGTTGATAGGTTTTTATCCAGATTATGTGCCTCACTACGTGCCGATGCCCAGTTTAACACCAAATTGGTTGTTGGCACCAGTTCTACCTTCATAATGTATTTGTTAATCGGATATTTACCCGGACCAAGCGGTTCCAACCAAACGCCTTTTGAGCCTTTGCCAACGATATTACCATGTTTAAAATCGGCACCGGTTAAGTCGTTCCCATCAGTACCAATAAATGAGATTACAACACCAACATAACCGATTGCGATTTCAGTCATCGGGATTTCTTCCAATTGGATTGCCCACGGATTGAGGTTATAAGAGCCCGCCAAAATTACCTGGGGCTGCAAACCACGGTTACCGCCTTGTTTTATAAAGGCATCAAAATCCTGGAAATTGTTGTGGCCATCAACCAATTTACCGGCAATTTGGTTCGCTTCAATCGGTAATCCGTCCAGAGTGGTTACAATGCCCACCATGCTTTCCTGAATGCGGATCATATCCGTAACCGAAACCTGAAACAGCATCGTATTGATACGATAAGAACCCGAGGTAATGTAAGACGTTTGCCGACCTCGCTGACCGCCATTTTCGAGAAACTTCACCGCATCCTGAAAATTATCAGATTCTACGCGCTGTCCGAGGATATTTCCCGTTGGAATTTCAGAACCATCTTTGGCCATAATCAGTCCGATTTTTCCTTCAGGAATAATGGTAAACTGTTCCATTGTTACGCTGTACTGCCAAAACCACATCCCAAAATACAACCCAGGGGCTAAGGTTTTCCCCTGGAAACCGGCCTCTCCTTTAACCGCGATGATGCGGCCATCGGGCAGCTCCCGATCGGAACCAAAGAGCACGAATTTTTTGGTAATCAACCCGATCCTATCTTCAGGTACGATGACCATCCCGAATAAGAAACGTAAAATATATTTGTATAAAACTATGCACAACAGTGCCACCAAAACCCACCAGTAATTAGAAATGAGCGCTTCCATAATCTTTTATATTTTCTATTTTTTTTAACCTGATAAACCATTTATCAAGCACGATATAGATATCAAACGCTGTGCTTTGTTACCATTTTTAACACTTATTTTTAAACTATTTTTTATTGATTTTAAGGCCTAAAAGATGGCTCAGGATCGATCTAGAGCGAAATGTCATCTGCAGATGACATTTTACGGAATAGCCTAGCTGAATGCTTATAAACCCTAAAAACTAGCCATTTAGTTTTACTGAGATAGTTGCAGAAATTTTAATTGTATAAATTACAATTAATCAAAAAAATGTGGCCTTTTTTAGACCTCTATAGTTGACCACAAAGGGATACACTATTTGGTCATGTTTTAGATTGCAAGAAAGAAAGATGAGCAAAAATGAGTCGCTCTCAGAAAAGAGCAGAACCCTTAATAAGCTAAACCGATTGCACGAATGCCCATGATTTTTATATCGTGGCAGAAGGGAAAAGCGGGACTGGAACCTACCCGAAAGTACAAGAACCTACTTTTTAAATTATTTTAACCACAAAGACACCAAAATCACAAAGTGTTATACGCCAATTTCTTCTCTATATTCGCGTTGTAATTCGAATAAACATTTGGCACACAGGCAGCCATCATACAGCTCAGAGATGTACTGTACTTCGTTAATGCTGAGCTGCACTACACTGCACTGGCACTTGGTATACGAATTTGCCTTGCATTCAATAGCACTGTTACATCGCTCGCAAGGAATGATTTCGTGTTTGCTATGTTTCAAGGTTGAAGGCATAAGGGGTAAGGTTTAAGGTGAAACCTATTATGACACAAAAGTAAGGACAAAAAATAAGGTTTTGAGCGTTTGCCCAAAACCTTACGATATTATTAGATTCTTTAAAGTCCCCTTTAGGGGATTTAGGGGTTAACCTGAGCAGCTGATACAGCCTTCTTCCATTGAACAAACTGGTCCGTCAACGATTTCTTCTGCAACCTGATCTTGTGTCATTTCAGCTGGAATAACCGCTTCAATTGCTTTACCACCCTGGTTCTCTACCGTAAATTTAACGGCCTGAGAAGCTGCTTGTGTACGCAAGTAATACATACCGGTTTTTAAACCTTTCTCCCATGCATAGAAGTGCATTGAAGTTAATTTTGATGTATTTGGTGCGTTTACGAACAAGTTTAACGATTGCGATTGGCAAATATATGCACCACGATCGGCAGCCATATCGATGATATTACGCATCTTGATCTCCCAAACGGTTTTATACAATTCTTTAATATAATCGGGAATTGAATCGATAGCCTGGATTGAACCGTTAGCCAATATGATCTGATTTTTCATATCGTTGTTCCATAAACCTAACGCTACTAAATCTTTCAATAAGTGTTTGTTTACCACTACAAACTCTCCACTTAATACACGGCGGGTATAAATATTAGAAGTATATGGCTCGAAACATTCGTTGTTACCTAAAATCTGAGAAGTAGATGCAGTTGGCATTGGTGCAACCAATAGTGAGTTGTACACACCATCTTTAACTACTTTTTTGCGTAATGCATTCCAGTCCCAACGGCCACTATCAGGTGTAACATTCCATAAATCGAACTGGAACTTGCCTTTTGATAATGGCGAACCTTTAAAGGTTTGGTAAGGACCATTTTTCACAGCTAAATCGTGCGAAGCCGTCATCGAAGCAAAATAAATCGTCTCGAAAATATCTTTATTTAAACGTTTAGCCTCATCACTTTCGAAAGGTAAACGCAATAAGATAAAGGCATCAGCCAAACCTTGTACACCTAAACCAACGGGACGATGGCGCATGTTTGAGTTTTCGGCTTCTGGTACTGGATAATAGTTATGATCGATGATTTTGTTCAGGTTTAAAGTAGCCTGATAAGTTACATCGTATAATTTTTGGTGATCGAAAGCACCATTGATTACGAAACGAGGCAATGCCAACGATGCTAAGTTACAAACCGCAACTTCATCTTTAGAGGTGTACTCGATAATTTCGGTACACAAGTTAGAGCTCTTAATGGTACCTAAGTTCTGTTGGTTAGATTTGCTGTTCGCTGCATCTTTAAACAACATGTAAGGTGTACCGGTTTCAATCTGCGAATCTAAGATAGCAAACCAAAGTTCTTGTGCTTTAATGGTTTTACGGCCACGGCCTTCTGCTTCGTATTTAGCGTATAATTCTTCGAATTCCTTGCCGAAACAATCTGCTAAGCCTGGTGCTTCGTGCGGACAGAATAATGTCCAATCGCCATTATCTTTAACACGTTGCATAAACAAATCGTTAATCCAAAGGGCATAGAATAAATCACGTGCACGCATTTCTTCTTTACCATGGTTTTTACGAAGATCTAAGAATTCGAAAACATCTGCATGCCAAGGTTCTAAATAGATTGCGAAAGCACCTTTACGTTTACCTCCACCCTGATCTACATAACGGGCTGTATCGTTAAATACACGTAACATTGGAATAATACCGTTACTTGTACCGTTTGTGCCACCAATATACGAACCCGTTGCACGGATGTTGTGGATGCTTAACCCAATACCACCAGCACTTTGCGAAATTTTAGCCGTTTGCTTTAATGTATCGTAAATACCTTCAATGCTATCATCCTGCATGGTTAACAAGAAACATGACGACATTTGAGGTTTTGGTGTAGCTGCGTTAAACAAAGTTGGTGTAGCATGTGTAAACCAACGCTCGCTCATTAAGTTATAGGTTTTGATTGCACTCTCGATATCTTCTTTGTGGATACCAACAGAAACACGCATAAACAAATGTTGAGGGCGTTCTACAATCTGACCGTTAACTTTTAAAAGGTAAGATTTTTCTAACGTTTTAAAACCGAAATAATCGAAACCGAAATCACGGTCGTAAATGATAGAACTATCTAAAATATCCTTGTTTTTTTCTATAATCTCATAAACATCATCAGCGATAAGAGGAGCATCTTTCTGCGCTTTCGGGTCGAAATATTCGTACAACATTTTCATCGTACCCGAGAATGATTTAGTGGTGTTTTTATGTAGGTTGGAAACCGCAATACGGGATGCCAACAAAGCGTAATCAGGGTGTTTTGTTGTTAACGAGGCAGCAGTTTCTGCAGCAAGGTTATCCAACTCAGATGTTGTTACACCATCATATAAACCTTCGATAACCTTTTTGGCCACATCGATTGGGTCTACCAGATCTGAATTTAAACTATAGCACAACTTTTGAATGCGGGCTGTGATTTTGTCAAATTGCACCGCTTCTTTGCGGCCATCTCTTTTTAGTACGAACATATTTTATGAGATTTAAGTTTTATTATTAAGTCGTGAGTATCAAGTATCAAGACCTAATCATCACTTTGTATTTTTTATATTTATTTATTAGTATCGAGTAGCAGGTATCAAGTAGCGAGATTAAAACCTTTTGCTTTCCACCTTAAAAGTCTTCATCTAAAGAAAACGCCTGTTTGTTATTATCAGCAGAGGTTAATACGCCACTTTTCTGATAATCGCCAACACGTTTCTCAAAGAAGTTGGTTTTACCCTGCAATGAAATCATTTCCATAAAATCGAATGGATTGGTTGCATTGTAGATTTTTTTATAACCCAGCTCCTGTAACCATCTGTCGGCTACAAACTCAATATACTGACTCATTAATTTTGCATTCATACCAATTAACGCAACTGGTAAGGCATCAGTAATAAATTCTTTTTCAATTTCTACAGCATCACTAATAATGCCATGAACCGCTTCTTCGCTCAACTTATTGCTTAACATGCTGTAAAGTAAACAAGCAAATTCGCAGTGTGAACCCTCGTCTCTCGAGATCAGTTCGTTACTGAAAGTTAATCCCGGCATTAAACCACGTTTCTTTAACCAGAAAATAGAGCAGAAACTTCCGCTGAAGAAAATACCTTCAACCGCAGCAAATGCCACTAAACGTTCGGCAAAAGTTCCGTTTTCGATCCAGCGTAAAGCCCATTCTGCTTTTCTTTTTACCGCAGGTACGGTATCAATAGCATGGAACAAACGGTCTTTTTCTTCGGGATCTTTAATATAAGTATCGATTAACAGGGCGTAGGTTTCGGCATGGATATTTTCCATCATAATCTGGAAGCCATAAAAACAACGTGCTTCTGGCAATTGAACCTCACTCATGAAGTTTACCGCAAGATTTTCGTTCACAATACCATCACTAGCAGAAAAGAAAGCAAGGATGTGCGAAATGAAATGTCTTTCGCCATCGTTTAAATTGTCCCAGTGTTTCTGGTCGTCAGAAAGATCAATCTCTTCTGCAGTCCAAAAACTAGCTTCGGTCTTTTTATACATTTCCCAAATTGCCGGATACTTAATCGGCAAAAGCACAAATCTATCTTTGTTTTCTTGTAGTAATAATTCCTGTTCCATACGCTGATATTTTTTAATTCTATTTTTTTAACAGAGCCGACAAAGGCACGCATCCATCAATTTTATATGATGATTGTAATGTCTTTTATCAAAACGCTGTTGTGAAAGTGCTAACCCTATTGCCTGGCAAACAACTGAGTTTTTAGTTAGGAAAAATTTAAAATTGCAATCAGGTGATGTACGTATAAATTACTAAAAACTAAGCTTTTATATTTGTTTTCAAGCGCAAGAAGTTAAAGAACTTTGTTATAACAAATATATATACGGTGGCCCTTTTTTGTGAACCAAAGTTGTTAACACCCTGTTCAATTGCTGGGGAAAAATGATCAGTCGAATATCATTTTCAAGCGAAAAAAAAGCTAATCGTTTCTTTTCAAGGGCTTAGCAAACCAAAATGAGTGTTAATAACTTAAGTTTGAGGGGTATAATTGGCTCCAAATAGAGCCAAAAGGAGTATCACTCAACCGTATAACTAAGGCTTACTTTAGCTATGCCTTTACGAAAGATACCGATCTGTTTTGCAGCACGTTCAGATAGATCTATAGCCAATCTTTTAGAGAAAGGACCGCGGTCATTTACCTTCACAACTACTGATTTTCCGTTGTCTGGATTGGTTACTGTAACCAAGGTGCCGAATGGCAGTGTACGATGGGCAGCTGTTAGCTTTTTTGCCCTGTACTTGGCGCCGCTGGTGGTGCGGCGGCCTTCGAATTTTCTGTGATAATAAGTGGCGAGAACTGTTTTTTTGATACTATCCGGTTCGTTTGATGAACCAGAATCTTGTGCTTTACCTTGTAAAAACAGGAAACAAAAACTTAATAACAGCAGATACTTCATAGGCTAAAATTTTCTTTATCGAGCCTGCAAATATAAGCATTTAGTTTATAATCAATAATTTGTGGAAAAACAGCTTGATTTTGTGCATTAAAAAAGGCGTACAACTTATCGCTGCACGCCCTCTACCTAACCCTTCTACATCCACCTTATTTTTGATCTGGCACGAAATTCATTGAGATCGAATTTACGCAATGACGGGTGTCTTTATTGGTAAATCCTTCGCCCAAAAATACGTGACCAAGATGCGCGCCACAGTTGGCACAAACAATTTCTGTACGCGAGCCATCAGCATCAGGAATACGCTTAACAGCGCCTTTAATTTCATCATCAAAAGCAGGCCAGCCGCAGTGTGCATCGAACTTACTTTCCGAACGGTATAAGGCCGCATTACAGCGCTTACAAGTATAAGTTCCTTTATCCGTTGTATGTTCATATTTACCTGTACCAGGGTATTCTGTACCTTTATTTACAATTACTCTTTCTTCTTCGGGTGTTAATGGATTCCAGTTCATTTTCTTTTTTGGTATGATTTGTTCTGTTTCCTTCGATTGTTTTACGGCTTTCTTATCTTGCTTTTGGGCACAAGCAGAAATACCTGTTATTAAAACAACAGCAGAAACCAAAAATAGTTTATTTAACATCGTTTTCATACCTCAATATACGCTATGGATTCTGTTTTGGTTTGCAGGTTTAAGAGAATGGGGTAGTGTTTACCTCACCCTGACAAAGTTGGTAGGTTATTTCCTTTTTCTGCATGTCCCTCTCCTGGAGGAGAGGGAAACGAGGGCTGGTGGTTTAAACCTAAAATTTCAAGATTTCCGACTGCGCCTATCGTGTGGACACATCTTTTTGAGGTAAATTTTTAGGCATTTTGCTAGCTTCCTCACATAACCCATTGCTTTAACCGGAGAACGACATCAATCCCAAAGGCCAGGAAATCAAAAAAAAGTTGCTGGAAAGACAAATAGCACTGCTAAACCTAAAACGCAGTGGTTTTGTGTTCATCGACGCTAATTTAAAGTTGTAAGATATATTGAACACAAACCCGAAGGGCTCAATCAGTCCAAAGAAAACAAAAACTGATTAAACGAATTAGGCCTACGCGGGAATGACGGCATAAGAAGAAAGATGGCAGTAACACCCCAACTTTGTGTTCTTTGCGCCTTAGTGGTTAGACATAAACTTTGCATCCTTTGCGGTTAAAATAGTACCAAACAAAAAAGCGTCCCGAAATTAATCGAAACGCTTTTCTATAAAGAGATTTTTAAATCTTATTTTGCTAATTCTTCTGCCATTGCAGCACCGATTTCAGCAGGGCTTTCTACTACACGGATACCACACTCGCGCATAATTTTCATTTTAGCAGCCGCAGTATCATCAGCACCACCAACAATAGCACCAGCATGCCCCATTCTACGTCCCGGAGGCGCAGTTTGGCCAGCGATGAAACCAACAACAGGTTTAGTACCGTGTTCTTTGATCCAGCGGGCAGCTTCTGCTTCCATCCCACCACCAATTTCACCAATCATGATGATACCATGAGTTTCAGGATCGTTCATTAATAATTTAACTGCTTCTACAGTAGGTGTTCCAATAATTGGGTCACCACCGATACCAATAGCCGTTGTAATACCTAAACCAGCCTTAACAACCTGATCTACAGCTTCGTAAGTTAAAGTTCCTGATTTAGAAACCACACCTACATGACCTTTTTTGAAGATAAATCCTGGCATGATACCAATTTTAGCCTCATCAGCAGTAATCACACCTGGGCAGTTAGGGCCGATAAGTGTAACATCACGGTCAGCAATATATTCTTTAACCTGAATCATATCCTTAGTTGGGATACCCTCAGTAATACAAACAATAACTTTAATACCACCTTCGGCAGCTTCCATAATTGCATCAGCAGCAAAAGCTGGTGGCACAAAAATGATAGATACATTTGCACCCGTTTTGTCAACGGCATCTTTAACAGTATTAAAAACAGGCTTATCTAAATGCAATTGCCCACCTTTGCCAGGCGTTACACCACCAACTACGTTTGTACCATAGGCCAGCATCTGCTCAGCGTGGTAAGTTCCTTCGTTTCCGGTAAAACCCTGAACGATAACCTTAGAATCTTTATTTACTAAAACGCTCATGTATCAATATTTTTTTTGTGCAAAGCTAATATTATTGAACTGGAATTCAAATCTAAAACCATATTATTTAGTCCGTTTTTTCAGGAAAATGTAAGGAAATGCTTTATGGCAGCGGTAGCCCGTCATACGCTTTATTCAGAAGCAAAAACAAACCGTTCGTTTTCAAATTAAAATATCAACATTTAGGATTAGGAAATGAGCATTCCTGTGCTTTTGGAGGGCTGCACTCCCGCTCTCCGTTACTTCTGGTGAAAACCAGAACCACTGTGATCGGGTTTAGTAACAAAGTACTGGTGCTTATGGCAACATGTCTGGAGCAAGCCTTTCATTATAAACCTGACAGGAACGGCAGCCTCCGATTTAAGCACTGGTTTATGTTATATTTTGGTGTGCTTGCTTGTTTCACAGGTCTTCTATCGGAGCTACAGTGGGTGGCAGGACGGAACCCCACCTAAGAACGGCAAACCATACGTTTTCAAATCAAAATATCAACATTAAGATTAGTAAATGAGCAGTTCAGCGCTTTTGGAGGGCTACACTCCTGCTATCCGCTCCTCCAGAGATAAAGTCGGGACCACTACCATCAGGTTTAGTAACAAAGTGCTGGTGCTTGTGGCAACATCCAGGCAAAACGCTTAAATTTACCTTTTGAGTAGAAAGACTAAAGACCAGCGGAAAGACTAAAGGCCAAGGCGGAAAGTCTTAAAAACCTGACAAAACTTTAAGCCAATTATAAAACGTATATGATCAAGAAACTAATCCCAATCGTAACCATTTTTGTTGCAACCTTTATTTCAGTTAAGGCCAGCGCACAAAGTACTGATACCAGTAAATACATCCTCCAAAATGATATTGAAGTGGCCAAAGAAGAACCCGGTACGCATAACGGCGGGGGTAAAACCATCGGCTTTAACTTTTTTAGTGGGGCCAAAAATCTTAAAACAGCATTCCGAAAAAGAATTTTAAAATCAGGCTCTGCTATAGGCTATCATTTGCAAAAAGAAGATGAGATTTATTACGTACTCAGCGGAAACGGAACCATGCAGATGAACGGAAAAACTTTTGCGGTTAAACCTGGTGATGCCATTTTAACCCGTCCAGGTAGTTCGCATGGTATTGCCCCAAATGCCGGTAATGATTTGACTATTCTGATTGTTTACGAAAAGAAATGATGATTTTCGGCAGATGAGGGTCTTCGACTCCGCTCAGACTGACAAGAAATAGAGAACACATCACCAAAAATGGAATTAGAAAAACATTATACCAATAGAACGGGCTGGTTAAGGGCAGCAGTGCTTGGTGCCAACGACGGCATTATTTCTACAGCCAGTTTAGTTATTGGTATTGCCGCAGCGAGTGATACCAGAAGTCCGATTGTATTGGCGGCACTAGCAGGGCTGGTTGCTGGAGCATTATCTATGGCAGCAGGAGAATATGTTTCGGTAAGTTCTCAGTCCGACATTGAAAAAGCAGATCTTGCACGCGAGAAAATAGAACTCGAAACTATGCCCGAATTGGAGCTAAAAGAACTCGCTAAGATATATGTTGCGCAGGGGCTTGATGAAGATTTGGCCATGCAGGTAGCCATAAAATTGACCGAGAAAGATGCCTTAGGCACACATGCCAGAGATGAACTGGGTATTAACGAAATTACACAACCCAAACCGCTTCAAGCTGCTTTTGCATCTGGAGCCTCCTTTATTACTGGCGGTATTTTACCTTTTTTAGTTGCTTTTCTTGCTCCGATAAAGTCGATGGTGTTTTATCAATACGGGTTTGCTATTGTGTTCCTGGCCTTATCAGGTGCAGTTGCAGCGAAGGCAGGAGGTTCTAGTATGATTAAAGGGATATTACGGATTTGTTTCTGGGGAACGGTTGCCATGGCAGTAACTGCTTTTGCCGGGTATATTTTCGAGGCAAAGACCAGTTAATTAGTAAACAGTTTACAGTTCTCGGTTGACGGTTCTAGTTGCAAAATCTGCGAGCATCCGTGTAATCTGTGGAAACCATTCAAACGTATTTATTCCCGCTAATTTTAGATGATAAACGCAGAATGTAGCTTGGCTTTTCCCGCATCATAATCCTAAAAACGAAAAGCCGGGCCAACTTTAATCGTTAATCCGGCTTTGCTTTACTTATCTCTCGTAATTCGTCATTCTGAATTTATTTCAGAATCTTAAATGCTATTCTAATCAAAATAGACCCTGAAATAAATTCAGGGTGACGAACAGATAAAATATACTATATAAAATTCACCCTAAAGATTTTTGGCTTCAGACTTAGGCTTTTCTACCTTTGGTTTTGGTTCCGTTTTCCAGGATTTTACCCATTCAGCCTGTGCAGCTTCGTCATGAAAGGTCCATGCTACGAAACGGCTTATTTTTTGTCCCTGGCTCATTTGAACGGTGGTTACCTCAAAAGCATTTGCTTTAACCAATGCGCTGTAGATACTTTTTAAGTTGGCACTTTTTGATACCAATGAGGTAAACCATAAAACCTGATTTTTAATCTGCTCACTCTGGATAATCATTTGCTCTACAAAAGCACGTTCACCACCCGGACACCAAAGCTCTGCCTTGTTACCACCAAAGTTTAATACGTGTTTTACTTCCTTTTCATTTCCACCCAGATTACGCCATTTTTGGCGGGTACCCTGCTCGGCTTCTTTTAAAGAAGCATGAAACGGCGGGTTACAAACCACAGCATCGAACCTTTCTTTGCCACCAACAATGCCTCTAAAAATACCCATTTTTGAAGATTGCTGACGGATTTCCACTGCCCCTTGTAATGGCTTATTGGCTTCGATAATGCGTTTTGCAGAATCGACCGAAAGTGGATCGATCTCAGAACCTACGAAACTCCAGCTATATTCCTGGTGACCAATGATGGGGTAAATACAGTTTGCGCCTACACCAATATCCAATACATTAATATTAGCCCCTTTAGGATTTTTACCTTTATTGCTTGACCCTAATAGATCGGCAACATAGTGAATATAATCAGCCCGGCCAGGAATAGGCGGACAAAGAAAATCCTGAGGAATGTCCCATTGTGAAATGTTATAAAAATATTTCAACAATGCCCTATTAAGTGCTTTAACGGCACTTTGATCTGCAAAATCGATAGAATCATCATTATGTTCGTTTTTAAAAACGAAACGTTTTAATTCTTTTGAGGTTGCAATAAGTTGTTTGAAATTGTAACGCGAACGGTGTTTGTTGCGTGGGTGTAACTCGCTTTTTTCCTTGCGGTTATTTTGTTCTTCTTGAGCCAATGTGCTGTGGATTAATTAAACAAGCTGTGTGCATGTTTCTAGCACAAAGGTACATAAAAAAGGTTGAAGGTGTGAAGATTGAGGGTAGAAGGCTTTTACATGTGCTATAAAAACAAAGATTTACTATAACATAAATACAAGAAATTTTCCGTGGCTAAATTATCTGCACCCAGAACTGAAACCCACAACTGAAAATGCCAAACTACACCTCCTCTGCTTTTTCTATCATTGCAGGCTGAATTGCTTTCTGATACTTTGCTTCATCAAATTGCTTTTCACTTTTAGCAATCACAATAGTAGCCACTCCGTTTCCGATTACATTGGTTATAGCCCTTGCTTCGCTCATAAAACGGTCTACACCAATTAATATGGAGATATGTTCTATCGGCATAATTTTCAGAGCTGTTAAGGTTGATACCAAAACGATAAAACCGCTTCCTGTTACCCCAGCTGCACCTTTAGAAGTAACCATGAGTACGCCCAAAACCGTAATCTGCTGACCCAAGGATAAGTCGACATGAAAAACCTGACAAAGAAATATAACGGCCATGGCCAGGTAAATCGCCGTTCCATCAAGATTAAAAGAATAGCCTGTAGGGATAACCAAACCAACAACTGATTTATCGCAACCAATGGCTTCCATTTTCTGCATCATGCTTGGCAGGGCCGATTCGGAGGAAGAAGTACCCAGTACAATTAAAATTTCCTGTCGGATATACTTCAGGTAAGCCCATAAGCTAAAGTTATAGTACCTGCAAATTCCATTTAAAACAATAAAAATAAACAAGAAGCAGGTTAAATAAACCGAGCCCATTAGTTTGGCCATGCCCACTATACTTTCCAAACCATGGGTACCGATGCTAAAAGCCATCCCGCCGAAAGCCCCAATTGGCGCTAAACGCATAATTACCTTCATGATTTTGAAGAGTACTTTCGATATTTTATCGAAGGCATTTAAAACGCTTGTTCCTTCTCCTCCTAATTTATTTAAACCATAACCAAAAAGAATGGCAAACAGCAAAATCTGTAAAATATTTCCCTCAGCAAAAGCGGCAATCACATTATGCGGGATAATATGCAGAAAGAATTCTGCCCAGTTCATATCTTTAGCTTGCTCGGCATAACCAACAATTTTTGTAGCATCGCTAGCCTTAGTTATCATTCCGGCACCTGGCTTTAAAACATTGGCCACCACTAAACCAATTGCAATAGCCACTGTGCTTACAATTTCGAAATATAATAATGCTTTGCCTCCTACTCTGCCTACTTTTTTCATATCGCCCATGTGAGCAATACCTAAAACAATGGTAAAGAATATAATTGGTGCAATTAACATGCTAATCAGGTTGATAAAACCCTGACTGATTAATTTAGCTGTAGGCGCAAAACCGGGGAAGAAAATCCCAACATTAATTCCTATGATGATGGCTATGATAACCTGAAAGGTTAAATTGGAGAATACTTTTTTTACAAATTCTATAAATGTCATCTTTATTTTTTTAGGTGTTTTGGCTTGCTATTGAATATTGAACAGACAGTAAGCTTAAAATAATTTTATTTATAAATACTGACCTCAATTTTACCGTCGGCAGTAATTGCACCTCTATACATACCCTCGGTATTAAAGGGCATAGTCATATTTCCTTTTTTATCTAAAGCAATCAAACCACCGTCGCCACCCATTTTGCCTACTTTATCTAAAGCAATTTTTGATGCCTCTGCAACAGATAAGCCCTTATATTCCATTAAATCGGAAATCGTTTTGGCTACCACATTGCGGATATAAAACTCGCCCCAACCTGTACAGGAAATTCCTGCTGTTTCATTATTGCAATAGGTCCCTGCCCCTATAATTGGTGCATCGCCCACACGTCCGTATTTTTTGTTCGTCATACCACCGGTTGAAGTTCCCGCTGCCAGGTTTCCAGCCTGATCTAAAGCCACGCAGCCCACTGTACCAAATTTATAATCGTGATTTTTAATACCAAATAATTCCGATTTTTTACTTCCATGATCTAACACTGCTTTGGTAGAATCTTCTTTAATGGCCTGTTGTAAGCCATCCCAACGTTCCTTGGTCCAGAAATATTTAGGATTAACGATTTCCAATCCGACCTCTTTTGCAAACTGATCGGCACCTGCGCCAACCATCATTACATGTTCTGATTTTTCCATCACGGCTCTTGCTGCAGAAATTGGATTTTTTATGGTAGTTACTCCAGCAACGGATCCCGCCATTAAGGTTTTTCCATCCATTATTGCTGCGTCGAGCTCATTTCTGCCATCATGTGTAAAAACAGCACCTTTGCCAGCATTAAAATGTGGATCGTTTTCTAAAACATGAATGGTTGCTTCAACGGCATCGAGGCTCGATTTACCTGCTTTAATTTCTGCATAACCTGCATTTAGTGCTTTTGTTAAGGCAGCGATATAAGCAGCCTCTTTTTCGGGACTCATGTTCTTTTTGAGAATGGTGCCGGCACCACCGTGAATCACCATTACATATTTTTTCTGCTGTGCAGAAACCTGCAGGGCTAAAGCCGAAAACAAGAACAAAGCAAGTAATTTTAACCGTTTCATCTTCCTATTGGGTTTAAGAAGCTGTTAAATTAAGAAAATCCTTGAGAATAAATACGCTTAAACTTTGGCTATCCCTTTGGATGAGAACTGCAGATCGTAAAGCTTTTTATAGTAGCCATTTAATTTTAACAACTGTTGATGTGTGCCTTTCTCTTTAATTTCACCTTTATCGAGCACAATAATCTGATCGGCCTTTTGAATGGTGGACAATCGGTGAGCGATTACAATTGAAGTACGGCCTTCCATTAAGTTATCAATAGCCTTCTGGATCAGTAATTCTGTTTCGGTATCAACTGATGAAGTGGCCTCATCTAAAACTAAAATAGCCGGATTATGCACGAGGGCACGGATAAACGAAATCAACTGTGCCTGACCAGCCGAGAGCGTAGCACCTCTTTCCATCACATTATATTGATAGCCACCCGGTAAACGTTCGATAAAATCGTGCGCACCAACTTTTTTGGCCGCATTCACTACTTCTTCGATGGTAATTTCGGGGTTATTTAGTGTAATGTTATTTAAAATCGTATCAGAAAACAAGAAAACATCCTGAAGTACAGTAGCAATGTGGCTTCTTAAGTAATCCAGATCAAAATCTTCGATATGAATGCCATCTACAGTGATATCTCCCCTTTTCACTTCATAAAAACGGTTCAGGATATTAATTGTGGAAGATTTACCAGCACCCGTTGCCCCCACCAAGGCCACAGTTTCGCCAGCCTTCACTTCGAATGTAAGGTCTTTCAGCACGTAGTTCTCGTCGTTATAGGCAAACCAAACCTTTTCGAATTTAATATCCCCGTCTAATTTGGCTGGCTTTTGCGTCCCCGTATTTGGCGTAGTTTCATCAGTATCCAAAACTTTAAAAACACGTTCGGCACCCACCATTCCCATCTGCAGCGTATTAAACTTATCGGCCAGCTGGCGGATTGGTGTAAAAACCATACCCAGGTACATAATAAACTGTGTAATGGTTCCGGGTGTTACATCTAATGGTTTAGAAAGAATACTTTTTGCGCCATACCATACCAACAAACCTAAGGACATGGCCGAGATTAACTCCACCACCGGAAAAAAGATAGAATAATACCAATTAGAACGGATATTAGCATCGCGATAGCGCTTGTTAATAGCATAGAATTTTCTGTATTCCTGTTTCTCCCTGGCAAAATACTGCACAATAGAAACGCCTGTAATGTGTTCCTGTAAAAAAGTGTTCAGGTTAGAAACCTCATTCCTGATTTCCTGAAAAGCCACCTTAATTGCTTTCTGAAATTTCCGGGTAGCAATAATCAATAACGGAATGGGTAAAAGCACCACTAAACTCAATTGCCAATCGGTATATAACATTACGCACACAATTACCACCACCTGCAAACTATCGCCTATCATCGAGATTAAACCTTCTGAAAAGATATCGGCAATGGTTTCCAGATCTGAAACCGTTCTGGTAATTAATTGTCCGATGGGTGTTTTATCGAAGAACTTTAAGCGGAGTTTTGTAATGTGGTTAAAAACATTGATCCGAAGATCGCGGATAACCGATTGACCTAATGTATTGGTTAAAAGCGTGTGGTTATATTGAATCAAAGTTTGTAAGATCAACATAAAAATCATCAACATGGTCATATTCACCAGGCCAGAATAATTTCCAGTTAAAATATAATGATCGAGTGTATACTTAATTAAAAACGGACGTACGGGAGAAATGGCTGCAAGCAGAATGGTTAAAATAACCGACCATACAAAAACGGCACGGTAAGGCTTTACGTATTGAAAAATACGTTTCAGTAATCCGGTGTTGTATACGTCTCCTGTAACTGCCATGCTTAGGGTTTAGGGTGTAAGGTTTAGGGTTTAAGGCCTTATGTAATCTTAAAAAATTAAATACTAATATCTTTCTAATAAAGTGGCGACCTAGCCTTCTATTTCTTTCATGGCGGTCGCTGTACCTTCCGCCTTACGCCTTTAACCTTCTACCTTATATAAGGATATTCTATCTTCACTAAATACAAACCGCAGGCAGGCACAGATTGACCAGCCTTACTACGGTTTTTACTTTCTATAATTGCTTTAAAATCTGTTAAATTTATTTCTTTTTTACCGATCTGTACCAAAGTACCCATAATGGCCCTCACCATGTTGCGTAGAAAACGGTCGGCCTGGATGGTAAAAACCAATCCATCTTCCTGTTGTTCAAAAACGGCTTTAGTTATTTTACAGTTATTGGTAAAAGTTTGCGTGTTTGATTTACTAAAACACGAAAAATCGGTATAATTTAATAACAGTGCCGCTGCATTGTTCATCGCTTCCATATCCAATTTATCTTTAACCAACCACGATCGGTTAAGTTTGAAAGGATCCTTTTCGAAGTGAAGGTAATATTTATAAGCACGGGCAGTGGCATCAAAGCGGGCATGGGCATCATGATGTACCGGTATAATCCGTTTTGCTGCAATTTGATAAGGCAACATAGCGTTGATACCGGTTACCGCACTTAAAACCTTTGCCTCTTCTACACCTTCAACATCAAAATGCGCATAAAAATCAGTAGCGTGTACGCCTGCGTCCGTTCTGCCACAGCCCAAAGTTTCGATTGGTTGCCGAAAAAAAACAGACATCGCCTTATCTAACAATTCCTGAACGGTGATTGCATTAGGTTGTGTTTGCCAGCCATGGTACAAGCTGCCATCATAAGCCAATTGGATGAAATACCTTTTTTTACTCAAAGCGATGCAAAAATACTTTTTTCCTTTTATTAGATGGCCTAGTAAAGCGGAATTAAATATATTTCGACTGTAAAATATTAAATAGCTAAAAAAATTATAGATTTATAATCTCTCATCAAGAATCTAAAATGCGCTATGAAAATCAAAATCATTACAACCCTCGCTTTCCTTACTATTTGCATGATTATTTTTTCTTGTGCAGAACTTAAATTATACGGGACTAACAAAGAGCATAGTGGAGTTTACGAACTGGCAAAAGTAGATAGTATTCGAAATTACTTATTCAATGCTTCTGGTAGTGTTGTAAAAGATACAATTATTATTAAATACGATTTTAATAATGACGACTGTTGGAATATGTTAGACCAACAAAGCAATGAATATATTTCCAATGTAGTAAATGGGATGAACCTCTATATTGCGGCCTATCAAAATGCCCATCCTAAATCATCGGTATATCAATTTAGGGAAAAAGGCAAAAACTTTAACAAATTAAAACTTAGAAATAAGAACATCATTATCGACAACGGATTTTTACGTAAAAACATTTTTAATACATTAGCTACCTGTGGAACATCTTTAAAACTATATCCTGATGGCCATTATCAATTCATTTACAGTGATTCGCATTTCACCGCCTTACAGCCAGTAAAAAAATGACGGCATAACAAATAAATCCGATTAAATCACAATTGCAAGCAATGGCAATTTTATCTAAGTTTGCTTTTAAATTAAAAAATTAACATGATACAAAGAATACAATCGATCTGGTTTTTTTTAGCTGCATTAACTTTGACTTTAATGTTGTTTTTACCTATCGCCACAAAAGATGCTGCAGGAACAGAATCAGCGGTATACACCACCGGGCTATACCAAACTTTAACCATTAAAGCAGGCATAAGTCTTAAAGTTCAATCTTTTTTACCTTTAATTATTACCAATATCGCTGTTGCATTTATTTGTTTAATGAATATCTTCAACTATAAAAAAAGAAGTTTTCAAAAACGTATTGCAATTATTTCGATGATACTAATTGGAGGTTTTGCTTTTTGGTGCAGCATTTATGCTAAAAAACTACCTGGCGGTATTGAAGGTGCTAGTTTTGGTGCTGGAGCGTACCTACCTGCTTTGGCTATTTTATTCGTTGTACTGGGCATTTTCGGTATCAATAAAGACGAAAGATTGATCCGTTCGGCCGAAAGGTTGCGATAGGAATACCGACAAACGCTCACATAATCATCGTAATATGACGCACTCAGAAATACTCAAAAAAGTTGAATGGAAAGACTTAAGGAGCCTTTCGATAAAAGAAATGTTGATAGAAAACAACTTAACAATCCCATGGTTATTGATTTCCTTAACATTTGCTTACTATGGTTATTATTTAATTGCACTACCATTTTCGGCATTCTTTTTCTTAACCGGATTACGGCAAGTTCACAATGGCTTTCACAATTCATTGGGAACAAACAAATTCTTAACGTGGTTCTCTTTGTATTTTAATAGCATCTTAATGGTATCTTCAATACATGCCATCAAATTTAATCATATCCGCCACCACAAATATTGCCTAACTGAAGAAGATTATGAAGGCAAATCTGCGGGAATGACTTGGTACGGAGCAATACTTTACGGCCCTATACATATGTTTTTAATCCATAAAGTTACCTTACAATTGGGCAATAAGAAATATGTCAAAAATGTAATTATTGAATTATTATCCATCATTGGATTTTTAAGTCTGATCTTTTATTTTCAGGTGAACTTCTTAATTTATCACGTAATTATAATGGTAATCGCTGAATTTTTAATGGCATTTTTCGCTGTTTGGTCAGTTCATCATGATACAGAGGAAAATCCTGATTTTGCGAGAACACAAAGAGAGGGATGGAAAAACAAGGTTACTTTCAGCATGTTTTATCACCTAGAACACCATTTATTCCCCGCGGTACCAACAATCAAATTACCGGAACTGGCTAGAAGAATTGATGAATCTCTACCTAATTTAGAAAAGAAGAACACATTCTGATGTTTAAGAAAATTTTTCAATCTGTTTTTTTTCTACTGATTAGTTCAGCTATTTTAAGTGCTTGCAACAAAAGCATCCATACTTTTGGGAAAACCAAAATCGCTAAAAGTGTCGATTCGATCTACCTTAAACAGAGAATAGCGGAAATAAAAGGTTTAAATGCCGATATTTTTACGAAAGGGGAATTCAAAGGCGCTGGTGATACACCAATTGTATACCGCTTGTTAAAACCAAAAAGTACAAACAGAAAACTTCCACTGGTGATTGTATTTCATGGATCAAATGCGGTTGGAAACGACAATAGCAGCCAGCTGGGTATTTTGGCAAAACTATTTGCTACGGATGAAACACAGGCAAAATTCCCAGCTTTTATTTTGGCACCGCAGTTCCCTTCGCGATCGTCAAATTACGTGATGGACCAAAGCAGAAATATACTTACTTCTATACCACAGCCGTGTTTAACAACCGCATTACAGCTGATTGATAGCTTAAAAAACACTTTAAATATTGATGAGAAAAGGATTTACCTCATCGGTTTTTCGATGGGCGCTTCTTCGGTGATCAATGCCCTATCGTTAAAGCCTGATTTATTCGCTGCAGGTATAAGCATTTCCGGCATACCGCAATTCGACAAAGTAAAAACACTCACGAACATTCCAATTTGGTTGATCCACGGAAATATGGATACGGAGAATCCTTTTAATAGTGATGAAAAGTTTTTTGAAGAGTTAAAATACAACAATAAAATCAGGTTTTGGGAATTCGACAATCTGGCCCACAACGATATTTTCGCTCCCGCAATTTTAACTGATGAACTGCCCAAGTGGTTATTCAAATACAAACGAAAATAGCTGCATTACCCCAGCCACCTAAACCCGGTTGAAGTGGAAATCCTTTTTAAAAACCTGAAAGGTTTAAAAAGATTGAAACGAAAAACGGGACTGAGGCAACCTAAGCCCAAGACAGCCGCTTTCCAAACAAAAAACACATGTTCCTATCGCAATCACGACCTCAATTAAAACCTTCTACACCTTACCTTTTTCATCATCCATCTTGCATCGACTGTTACCTCCTTATTTTCAAATATTTAGCTTAAAAAACTATTTACTTGATTATCTGTGAAATACGGAATATTAACCTTACCTTTGCGGCTCAATTAAAAATAAAAAGACGAATGACAAACCCATTTCAATTATTGGGGATAAGTGATGACGTCGTTAATGCCGTAAAGGATCTTGGATTTGAAACTCCAACACCTATTCAGGAGCAAAGTATTCCTGTACTGTTAGAAGGCACTAATGATTTTGTTGGTTTGGCCCAAACAGGAACAGGAAAAACAGCCGCATTTGGTTTGCCGCTGTTAGAACTAATCGATTTTAAAGTAACAAAACCGCAGGCATTAATTTTATGCCCTACCCGTGAGTTATGCTTGCAAATCGCTAACGACCTTAAAAACTTTTCTAAAAACGTTGCTAATGCCCACGTTGTTGCCGTTTACGGTGGCGCGAACATTATGCAACAACTACGCGAAATACGCCAAGGCGTTCAGATCGTAGTGGCCACGCCCGGCCGTATGTTGGATATCATTGGCCGTAAAGCCATTGACTTCACTAACGTTAAATATGTTGTGCTTGATGAAGCTGACGAGATGTTGAACATGGGTTTCCAGGACGACATCAACGATATTTTATCAACTACTCCTGATGACAAAAAAACCTGGTTATTCTCGGCTACAATGCCTGCAGAAGTTCGCCGTATAGCTAAAAACTATATGGATAACCCTGTTGAATTAACCATGGGCACAAAAAATACAGGTAACGTAAACATCGAACACGAATATTACATTGTTCGTGCACGTGATAAATATGCTGCCTTAAAACGTATTGTAGATTTTAACCCTGAAATTTTTGCCGTAGTATTTTGTAAAACCAAATTGGATACACAAGATGTTGCCGAGCACTTAATTAAAGATGGTTACAATGCTGACGCTTTACACGGCGATTTATCGCAACAACAACGTGATAAAGTTATGCAACGTTTCCGTGAGCGTAACATGCAATTATTAATTGCTACTGATGTTGCCGCACGTGGTATCGATGTAAACAACGTAACTCACGTAATCAATTACTCTTTACCTGACGAAATTGAAAGTTATACCCACCGTTCTGGCCGTACTGGTCGTGCTGGTAAAACCGGTATCTCTATCTGTATCATCAACTCTAAAGAATTAGGAAAAATCCGTCAGTTAGAACGTATTATTGGTAAACAATTTACCAAAGCTGAGCTTCCTACAGGATTTGATGTTTGTGAAAAACAATTGTTCTCTTTGGTACATAAAGTACACAATGTAGAAGTTAATAACGAACAGATTGATCAGTACATTCCACGTATTATGGATGAATTTGCTGATTTATCAAAAGAAGATGTAATTAAACGTTTTGCTTCATTAGAATTTAACCGTTTCTTGGATTACTATTCTAAAGCACCTGATTTAAATGCAGCAGTTGGCGACGATCGTGGTGCAGACAGAGGCGAAAGAGGTGCCGGACGTGGACGTGGTAGCGAAGGTTACACCCGTTTGTTCATCAACTTAGGTTCTGTGGATGAGTTTACCCGTGGCGATATGTTGTCATTTATCTGTAACAACGGTAAAATTGGTGGCAAAAGCGTTGGTAAAATCGATTTAAAAGGTGTTTTCTCTTTCTTTGAAGTGGAAGACGATGTAGCTGACAAAGTTTTTGAAGGCTTTAAATCTGTTGAGTTTAACGGTCGTCAGGTACGTATCGAGAAAAGTGGAGACGGTGGTCGTGGTGAAGGCGCAGGAGAAAGACGCGGTGGCGGCGAAAGACGTAGCGGTGGCGGTGGTTTCGGCGGTGAACGCAGAAGCGGCGGTGGCGGCGGCGGTTATCGTGGCGGCGGCGACAGAAGAAGTTCTGGCGGCGGTAGCGGAAGACGTGAAGGCGGAAATAGCGGTGGCGGTTTCAGAGATTTCTCTGGACGTAGCCGTGACGACAAAGGTGGCAACACCGGAGGTCCACGCAGAGAAGGCGGAAACCGTGAAGGTGGCAGTGGCGAACGCAGAAAAAAATGGTAAATCACTAAACCAAATATTTTACAGCCGTTCTGATTATTCAGAGCGGCTTTTTTTATGGGTAAATTTTGTTGTTTTGAGGATCGTCATTTCGAGCGGAGGGCAACGCAGTCGAGAACCACGAAGTGCTCAGCGAAGCTAAATCTATTAGTATATCTGTTCGGTGTCGCATCAACAGATATATGTGATGTCAGATGTTACCATCTGACATATAACAGATTCTTAATTTAAGGCTTCTATAGTTACCTTTCAATCAATATAATATCCATCTACAATTCCTTTACTAAATTAATCTCCAGTCAGATGGTAATATCTGACTTCACACCCAATTTTTGTTTAAAAAACAGCTGTAAAACATTATATTTAACGTTTAGATATACTAAACACGATCATGCGTTATTTAAAGTTTTTCATCATTTTATCTTCACTATTCATCCACAGCGGGCTTTCTGCTCAACAAAAGGTTTCTGATCAAAAAATGCAATGGTTTGCCGATGCCAAACTGGGCATTTTCATCCATTGGGGTATTTATTCGGTTAATGGCATTTCCGAATCGTGGTCGTTTTTTAACAATTATATCAATCATGATGCCTACATGAAACAGCTTGATGGTTTTACCGCTGCAAAATACAAACCAGAAGAATGGGTAAAACTGATTAAAGAAAGTGGTGCTAAATATGCTGTAATTACCACAAAACATCATGATGGTGTTGCCCTGTGGAATAGTAAAGCTCCCTTAGCCACTACCACATTAAAAAATAGCGCTGCAAAAAAAGATTTAATCACTCCATTTGCGGCTGAACTTAAAAAATCGGGACTTAAAACAGGATTATATTTTTCTTTACCTGATTGGAGCTACCCGGACTATGATGGTTTTACCCGCGACAGGAAACGTTATGATTATAAACAGGATCCAGTACGCTTTAAAAAATTCCAGAATTACTTTCAAGGGCAATTAAACGAACTGTCGGCCAGGTATAATCCTGATTTGGTATGGTTTGATGGCGATTGGGAACATAGTGGAGAGGAATGGCAGGCCAAGAATATATTGACAAATTTACGCAAGGTAAATCAGAACATCATTATCAATTCTCGCTTAAACGGGCATGGCGATTACGATACACCGGAGCAAGGTGTTCCCGTTGTAAAACCAAGCTCACCAGAATGGGAACTTTGTTATACCATGAATGATTCGTGGGGCTATCAGCCTTATGACAATCATTATAAATCATCAAACATGATCATCCGCACGCTGGTTGATTGTATCAGCATGGGCGGTAACTTATTGCTTGATATTGGACCGAAAGCAGATGGAACTATTGCGCCAGAACAGGTTAAGATTTTAAAAGATTTAGGCCGCTGGACTCAAAAACATGCAGAGGCCATTTATGGTACACAGGCCGGAATCCCGGATGGGCATATTATCGGTAAAACTACCTTATCCAAAAACAAAGATGTATTGTACCTGTATCTCGATTATAAAACCAAAAATGGGATTTTACTATCAGGTATAAAATCAAAAATCAACAAAATTGAAGTAGTTGGCAGCAAAGCACAGCCAAATACAATTAAGCTAAATGAAACAGATTATCTCCTTAATTTTAAGGAAGCAGACTTTGACAGCGATGTAACCGTTCTAAAAGTATCATTAAACGGCCCTATCCAGCTCGATGAAGACAAACAGGAAATCCTTTCGCTCGCAGACTTATATGCTGCGCCCAAACAACGGGGTTTAACCAACTTAAATCTGAACAGGCTGGCCATTAACTTAAATGCAGGTACAAATGTATTTCAAAATACCGGTTTACCTGCTGATGGCTTAGACTTTAACCCTGGAATTAAAAGCGCAGATCAAAAGATTAGCAACTGGGTAATCAAAAATGCAGAAGCATTATACAAAACAACGGGTGGAATTCCGGCAGGACATTACCAGGGCAATACGGCACTTTCTGCAGATAAACAAACCCTTTACTTATTTGTAGAAGGCACACCAACCGGGCCAATTGCCATTAAAGGTTTAAAAAACAACATCAGCAGGATCAGGATTGTGGGAGAAGGTACCATGCTGCCGCACGAAATTTATAACAAACTGTATTGGAGCAAAATACCGGGAATTGTTTACATTCAGGTACCTAAAGATAAATTAGATCCTGAATTAACCGTAATTGCAGTACTTTTAGATAGCCCGATTGATTTGTACCGCGAAAAAGTTGGCGCGATTGAAAGCAACCTTTAATTATTTTGTATCCTAAAGATCCTTCGACTCCGCTCAGAAGGGCAACCATGCAGAGTTTCTGTGCTTCCGTGCCCGAAGAGCAAGGCCAATGTCCTTAAGTTAAGCCATGCTCATGGGTAAACATAATTTACCATAGATAAATTAGGATGCACACAGATATAAACATCTGTATCCATCTGTGGTTAAAAACTCTTAATTTAATGACATGACGGCAAGTGGTCGTGGCAAAAAATTATTTAACAATTGTAAAATAGTGGCGCGACTTTACGATTATCCTTAAATTGCATTACTTTCGCACATCATGCAGGCAAAATATATTTCATATCAGGAAACCGGATCATTTTCAAAACTGGTTTTAGATTATATTAACGACGAAGAACAGCTTAAAGCTTTTTACAGCTATCGTCCTGATATGGAGGGCTTAGCCAAAGCAATTGAGCATAGAAATTTTCTAGGGAACAGAGAAACTTTAGTTCAGGTTTTACAAGATCAATACCAACATTTACAGCCAAACAAATCGGTTACCAAAAACATAGAACTTTTAGGCTCATCGAATACCTTTACGGTTACAACAGGCCACCAGTTGAATCTTTTTACCGGGCCGCTTTATTTTATTTACAAAATTGTAACTACCATTAATTTAGCCATCGAGTTAAAAATGGCACATCCCGATAAAAACTTTGTTCCGGTTTATTGGATGGCGACAGAGGATCACGATTTTGATGAAATTAACCATGTAAGTGTTGATGAAAAGAACATTAGCTGGATACAGCAAACGAATGGCGCCACCGGAAGACTAAGCACCAAAACAGTTGCCGCAGCAGTAACGGCTTATAAAGGATACCTCGGGATCTCTAAAAAAGGAAAACGGATTGCCAAATTGGTAGAGCAGGCTTATTTAGAACATGAAAATTTAGCCGATGCCACCAGGTTCCTAGTGAATAACTTATTCGAGAAATATGGCCTGGTGATTGTAAATGCTGATGATACACAACTAAAAAAGCAATTCGCGAATATCATTACCGAAGATATCATTCAGCATAATAGTGCAAAAAATATCGACGAAAGTTCAAAAAACCTGGAGAGTTTAGGCTATAAAACCCAGGTGAATGGCCGTGATATTAACTTCTTTTACCTTATCGACAATCTGCGTGAGCGTTTGATCTTCGAAAAAGGAAAATACATTGTAAATCATACAGACATTAGTTTTACGGAAACGGAACTAAAAGCCGAAATTGAATCACATCCCGAGCGTTTTAGTCCGAATGTGGTGATGCGCCCCATGTACCAGGAAGTGATTTTACCAAACCTGGCTTATATAGGTGGCGGTGCAGAAGTAGCTTACTGGATGCAGTTAAAGGCAAATTTCGACTTTTATAAAGTTGATTTCCCGGTTTTATTGCTTCGTAACTCAGCTTTATTGATTGATAAACGCAGTGCGCAGAATTTATACCATTTAGGTTTTTCTTTAGAAGATATATTTTTACCAGTTGAAGCGTTAAAAAACATTTGGGTAAAGCGAAATACAACTGCCCAATTGAGCCTGGCTGATGAAACCAGAGCCATTAACAGCATTTTCGATCAAATTAAGCTAAATGCCTATAAAATAGATAAAACGCTTTCCGTATCAACAGACACAGCAAAACAGCGGACCAATCATTTATTGGCTAACCTGGAGAAGAAACTATTCCGCGCAGAGAAAAGGAAACATGAAACAGCATTGCTGCAGATTGATAATGTAAAGAAAAGACTTTTCCCGAATGGAGCACTTCAGGAAAGAACCTTGAATATTGCACCCATGTATGTAAACTATGGAGAAGATTTTCTTTCATCGTGCATAGAAAACTTCGAACCACTGGGAGGCGATTTTACTGTTTTATTGCCATAATATTAGTCCGGAGTCGGGAGTCCGGCGATCAAATCTTGACACTTAATACTAACATGAATTTCATCACTTTTACAGAAACCAATCTTAGGAATTTTACTTATAACGTTTTTAAAAAAATGGGCTGTTCTGATGAGCATGCCAATTTAGCAACCGATGTGTTAATCCGTTCAGATTTACGTGGAATCGACTCGCATGGCGTTGCCCGTTTAAGCGGTTATGTACGCCTTTGGGAAAAGAAAAGAATAAATGCGACACCTAATATTAAAATCGTACATGAAACACCTACTACTGCCACTGTAGATGGTGATGCAGGCTTAGGCTTAGTGGTTGCACCATTTGCCATGAAAGTTGCTATAGCAAAAGCAGAAAAATACGGTAGCGGATGGGTATCGGTTAAAAACTCCAACCATTTTGGTATTGCAGGTTACCATGCTCTAATGGCGGTGGAAAAAGATATGATCGGCATCAGTATGACCAATGCAAGCCCTTTGGTTGCCCCTACTTATGCGAACGAACGTTTATTGGGCACCAACCCTATGTGTTATGCTTTTCCTGCAGGGAAATACCCACCAGTAATTGTAGATATGGCCACAGCAGCGGCAGCAAACGGAAAACTGGAAATTGCCCAAAGAGCAAATAAAAATATTCCGGATGGCTGGGTTCAGGATAAAAATGGAGAAAACTCTACCGATCCGAACGAATTAAAAAATGGCGGTTCGCTCCTTCCTTTGGGCAGTGATAAAGATCATGGCAGTCATAAAGGTTATGGGTTAAGTGCTACGGTCGATATTTTATCAGCGGTGTTATCTGGCGCGAATTATGGCCCTTGGGTACCTCCATTTGTGGCTTTCTTAGAGCCATCGGCCAATCCGGTCGGCGAAGGACTTGGCCACTTTTTGGGCGCTATGCGTGTAGATGGTTTCAGACCAGCTGAAGACTTCAAAAATCATTTAGATAATTGGGTAGAACGCTTTAAAAGTGCAAAAACGATAGATCCTGATAAAAAAGTAATCATCCCTGGCGAACCTGAACATGAATTTGAACAGGAAAGGAAAATCAGCGGTATTCCGATCATTGATGTTGTGATAAAGGATCTGAATGAACTTGCAGTGAAGTTAGGGATAGCTGAGTTAGGTTAAAGATCCTTCGACTACGCTCAGGATGACATCCATGGTAAATTAATGTTTCCGCGGCAAAAATCCTGAACATAAAAAAGCCGCAGATTTAACCAGAATCTGCAGCAAAATTACTTGATATTGTTTATCCCCAACCATAGGAGGTATTTTTTTTAAGGCTTAACAGTTAAGTTATCTTTTAAATAAAGTGATTTACTTGATGATCCAATCATAATCCTATATTCCCCAGGAGCTACTTCCCATACATTATTGATATTGAGTGTTTGCAGCACCTCTTTATCCAGTTTGAATGAAATTACCTTTGTTTCGCCAACCTTTAAATGTACCCTCTGAAAAGCCCTCAATGCAAGAACTGGCTGCGCCAATTTGCTTAATAGCGGCCTCATGTACAACTGCACCACTTCTTCACCATCATAATTGCCAGTATTTTTAAGCTCGAAGCTTAAGTTAGCGGTTTCATTTTTAGCGATACTTTTACGGTTAAACCTCAAATTGTGGTAAGAAAAGTTGGTATAACTTAATCCGTATCCAAATGGAAAAAGTGGTTCGCCGCTTAAGTTGTTATAATCATCGCCTCTTCCAGTAGGTTTGTGGTTGTAGACCAATGGTAACTGCGATTCATCAATCGGGTAAGTAATTGGAAGTTTACCTGATGGATTTGCCTTGCCAAGCAATACGTCGGCAATGGCGCTACCGCCTGCTTCGCCTGGGTACCAAACATTTAAAACTGCACTTACTTTATTTAACCAAGGCTGCATATTAATGGCACTTCCACCGGTTAATACCACAATAATAGGTTTCCCGGTTTTTGCGAGTTCTTCCAATAGCATTTCTTGATTACCAGGCAGGTTTAACATCGCCCGATCTAAAAACTCTCCTTCTTTTATACCAGCAACAAATACGATTGCATCGTTATTTTTTGCAGCAGTCACCGCATCAGCTATTTCGTTTGATTCCCTGATATTATAATCCCAGATCAGTTTGATTTTACCATTGCCTTTGGGCTCAAAAAACTCGACCTTAATTGCATACTCCTTATTTTTCTCAAAATGAAATGGAACGGTCTTCGTATTGAAAGATTTTTTGTCCCAATTATCGATCAGTAACTGGTTATCCAAATATAATCGGTAACCATCATTTCCCTCCAATCCGATATTAACATCGGAATTTTGTGGCACCTTGATTTTACCGGCCCACCTTACCGAATAATCATCCAGTTGGAGCTGCTCATCTGGCGGGTATAATGTCCAACTGAAATTAACGGCCTTATCATTTACTTCTTTAACGGGTTTCCCTGAGAACTGAAGCCCTTTGTAATAGCTTCCCGTTAATCCTGCTTTCTGATTAGCAGAAAGAAACTGGCTGTCTATCGGAATATAAGATTGCAGTTCCCGGCTACTGCCTTTTACATAATTAACCTTAATGTTATTGGATACTGCGTTTTTTAAGCCCTCCAATATATTTATCTTATTGTTTCCGGTACCGCTGTAGCCACCTAATCTGGCTTCAATCGCATCTTCCCCTACCAGTAAGATCTGCTTTTCACTTTTTAACGGAAGCGTGTTGTTATCATTTTTCAGGAGCACAAAAGATTTTAAAGCGGCCTCTTTGGCTAGATTGTGATTACTTTGATCGCTCAGCATCTTTTCAGCAATACTTTCATCCACGTAAGGATGCTCAAACAGCCCCAGCTCGAATTTAGCTTTCAGCACCCTTGACAATGCATCATCTATTCTCGATTTGGGAATGCTACCATCTAAAAATGCGGGCAGAAAAAGTTTATAATGGTTATAATCTACCTGGAAGATTACATCAAGGCCGGCATTAATCGATTGCGCCGTAGCATCTTTATAATCTTTAGCTGTAAAATGTAATACATTGGCACCTCCAACTGCACCTGCATCAGAAATTACGAAACCTTTAAAGCCCCATTCTGTTTTTAGTTTAGTGGTGAGCAGCCATTTATTTGAGGTTGCCGGTGTACCAAAAACGCTGTTATAGGAAGTCATTAATGAACGGATACCTATGTTTTTAACCCCATCTTTAAATGCAGGAAAGTGGATTTCTTCTAAAAAATGTTTATCCATCTCTATCGGGTAGCTATCCCGCCCGCCATCGCCAACATTGGCAATAAAATGTTTTGGGGTAACAATGATATTCTGCCTTTCTATGGCATTCATAAAAGCATGGCCCAGAACGGTTGTTAGATAAGGGTCTTCTCCATAGGTTTCTTCTACCCTGCCCCATCTTACATCTGTAGCCATATTGATTACAGGTGCCAAAAGATCTCTCAAGCCACGTGCCCTTGCCTCATTGGCAATAGCGGCACCAATTTTGGCTACTAAAGTAGTATCAAAACTTGCAGCTAAACCAATTGATTGTGGAAAAGCAGTAGCACCTTGCCTAACCAAACCGTGTAAAGCCTCATCAAATGGAATGATGGGAATGCCCAAACGGGTTTCCTCAACAAAAAATTTTTGAATTTTATTTACTTTTTTAGCCAGAGAAAGTCCATCTTCAGAGGTATTATAGGTTAACATTTGTTGTGCATTACCACTTCCCTGGGCAGCAGCACTTACCTGCAAACCAAAAATACCGTTTTTAAATTGTGTCTTATTTTCAGTTGTAACATCTCCAGGAATCATAAATAACTGCCAGAATTTTTCTTCTGGTGTCATTCTCGAAATGAGGTCTTTTACCCTCAAATCGACACTTAATTTCGGATTTTTATAGGGTAAAGATTGCCCTTTAACTTGAGCAAAAAGGCTACTACAGAAAAATAATGCAGGCAATAAATATAGGTATCTTCTCGGTTTCGGCATTGCTAATTAGTTTCGGGCGTAAAAGAAAAAGTCAGGGCTGTTTTCTCCTCTGTTTTAGGAAAATCGAAGTGTACCTTGCCATCTTTCAATGTCCATTTTACCTTTTGGTTGGTGCTTAAAACAGTAATGAGACTGCCTTTTTTAGGAATACTCCCTTGCCATGAAATTTCTTTGTTTGGCGTATTGCTAATTAAACTGATACCGTAAATAGTTTTACCGTCTTTACTTTGCGTAAACCAGTTCTGTCCATCATGGTAGTTTTTGGTAATTCTTGTTCCGTATATGGCAACACCATTTTTACTGGTCCACTTACCAATTTCATCCAATCTTGTAATCAGATGATCAGGCAGCGTTCCATCAGCTTTTGGTCCAATACCTAAAAGCAAACTTCCACCTTTGGCCACTATTTCTACTAATTTATGAACCACTTCACCTGCCGATTTATATTGATCGTTGGGTACAAAACCCCAGGCTCCGCCTAAAGTCATGCAGCTTTCCCATGGATAATCCAACTGGTTTTCAGGAATTTTTTGTTCGGGGGTTTGGTAGTTTTCAAACTGGCCATGTACCGTTCTATCCACTACAATTAAACCAGGTTGTGCTTTTCTGGCATCAGCGGCAATCTTAGGCATATCAATATCCTGGCTCCACTCTGGAATAGGTGCTCCCCAAGAAAGTACTTCTTTATTTACGCTAGCCCGTGGACGGACCCATCCGCCATCTAACCATAAAATATCAATACTTCCGTAATTGTTCATTAGCTCTCCAATCTGGTTCTGGGTATAACTTTTGAACATATTCCACCGCCATTGATTCTTTCTGATGTCGTAATTGTTATTTCTATCTGCAGTGGCATATTTATCCCACCAATAGTATTGAGAATGCCAATCGGGTTTAGAAAAATAAGCACCGATCATAAAATTTTCCTTACGGAAAGCATCGAACACATATTTAGCTACGTCTTTTTTGGCATTGGTTGAAAAAGGACCTTTTGCAATGCTAAAATCAGATTGTTTGGTATCGAACATGGCAAAGCCATCGTGATGTTTGGTGGTAAACACCAGGTATTTCATTCCTGCACTTTTACCTGCTTTGGCCCATTGCTCAGGATCGAATTTTGTTGGATTAAATTTCTCGTTTAAGCCCCAATACCATTTCTTGTAATCATCGTACTTTATTGTACTGTCTCTGTCAATCCAGTCTTCTGAACAGATTGACCAAGATTCAATAATTCCAGGAACAGCATATAAACCCCAGTGGATAATCATCCCAAACTTTTTATCCTGCCAGTGTTCTAATTTCTTTTTTACTGCTTCATCTTTAGGCCATTCGTATTTGGTTGATTCTTTGAGGATATCGTTTCGTTGGGCAAAAGCGATATTAACGCAACAGATAAAGGCAATTAAAAGGCTAGGTAATTTCATATTTTAATATAATTAAAAATCCCGGCAGTTTCTGCCGGGATTTAATTTACAAGGATTAAGGCATCCAGAATATTTTAGTTTTGCGGGTATCTTTTGATGCTACTGCCTGATAGTTTTCGCTATTTAAACTTCTCTCTTTACCTGGATAAAGCAGCCTAGTTGGTGGCGTCTCAAAACCAACTAATTTACCTGTTGTTTGAAAAGTTAATACAGGGTATCCAGTTCTTCTATACTCAGACCATGCTTCAGTTGATTGAAGAACACCAAAATGTGCCCATTTTTGAGTTGCAATCTTAGCCAATTTTTCAGCTGCAGTGCCACTATATGATGCCGTTGAAGTATTTACCCAGGCATCAACTATTGCTGTAGATGGTAAATCAACTTTGGCATAAGCACCTGGATTTACATTATTAAGATAATAATAGAAAGCGACTGATTGTTTTAGACCTAAATCATATGCTGTTTTCGCATCGGTAGTACTTCCCCATCTCTCATAGGCTTCTGCTTTTAACAAGTTAACTTCTGAGGCGGTAATGAGAATTCCAGGAAGTTTTACGTTGAAAACAAATGTCCCAGAATCTAATACTGCAAACTTTCTAAAATTACTTTCTTGTTCAGTAGTAGTGAATGTATTTGGCATTGCTTTATAAGTTGCATTTTGTACAAACTTTCCATTAACGGTCTCGCCAAACTTGTCGTAAATCACTGGTATACGTGGGTCGTTGGCAGGGAGCATTAAAGTATTTAACATATAATCAGTTGCATACCAGCTACCTTCAAAAAATGCATCATGTAAGTCACTATTACTTGTTGTTAAAGGTTGCAATAAAACATCAGAATTAACTGGACTGTAATTTGCTACATTACCACCGTCTACTAGTGGGAAATTTGTTTGGTCGCCTAACATTTGAAGTATGGCAGTTTTAGCCGTTGCCTCGTCAGTCTTCGAAATACGCATTAATAGCCTCAAGCGTAATGAATTAGCATATCTAGTCCATTTAGAAACATCTCCCTTGAGCAATATATCACATTTTGCAAAAGCTGCTGTAGTGGTTGTCGCCTTAAAATATGTTGCCAAACTAGACAAATCAGAAATGAATGTTGAGTAAAGTGCTTTTTGCTCGTCGTATTTTGGATTTTTAATAGTGCTACTTGCAGGAAGACTACCAGCTTCTGAATATGGGATATCTCCCCACAAATCAACCATCTTTGCAGCCTGTTCAATCAGGACAACTTTAGCAGCTTGTAAAATTATACGTTGACTATTTTGATCAGCTGTAGAAAGTGAGTTAAATTTGTTCTCCATCACTCGATAAATCGCTAAAGGACCACTTCCATTTCCACCTGTACTATAAAAATCATCCCAATAATTTTGAGCATATCCATCATTTTGTTGATAGGCAGCATTCCCATTCGAGAAATATGCTGTTTGAGCATAGACGCCAGGCATTGTGCTCAAGAAAGTACGAACATTCCAATACTTTGCCGCTACTCGATCATTATTGAGCATTGCAGTAAATAACCCGGGTAAATTTGGCTCTAATACCTGTTCCGGATTGTTAAACTTTTCATCAATATCTTTCTTGCAGCCTAGCGTTGCAGCTAAAGCGAATACAAGAAAACTTGCCTTTATGATTAACTTTTTCATAATATCTTATTTATTAATGACTAAAAATTTGCGTTTAATGAGAATCCAAAGTTTCTAGATGCTGCAGTTGAGCCCACATCTACACCTTGCGACCACCATTTGTTTCCAAGCGGTGCCTCTGGATCCAGATCTTTCAAAGTTCTGTGGATGTAAAACAAGTTACGTCCGATCAATGAAAATCTTAAATTAGAAATTTTCAGTTTTTTAGTGAAAGAAGCTGGGATTTTATAGCTTAATACAACCTCTCTCATTTTGATATAATCATTATCAAAAATCTCTGCTTCAGTTAATGAACCTTCACCCCAGTTATAGGTAGTTAAGTAATAATCAGCAGCAGAAAGTACCTTAGTATTTGGCAATCCTGTTGTTTGGTTTACGCCCTGCAAAACTACACCATCGTTGTAGGTTTTACCATTGCTGCTATAACTTAAACCGCCGCTAGCTGCATCTCTGAATTCCATTGAATTTTCTAACATACCTGCACCACGCATATATTTCAAGTTAGGCGCAATCATTTTGCCACCGAAACGGTAATCGATAGTTACGTCTAATGCAAAGTTTCCGTAGCTAAAAGTGTTTGAGAAACCGCCAACCGCTTTAGGCATAATGTTTCCTGCCTTAACATAAACAGAATTATCCATTACATAGTAACCATCATCATTGATTAAGTAATTGCCATTTGCATCAGTTTTTCTTGGTCGGATGTAGATATTTCCCAATTCCTCTCCTGCTCTAGCTACGATTTTCGCTGTAGACTGATCAGAATAATAAAATGGAATTTCTGAATTTTGGTCTTTTAAAGAATTAACTTTTGATTTATTAGTCGAGAAATTCAAACGAGTATCCCATCTGAATTTACCAGAAACCGGAGTAGCATTTAAAGCCACCTCAAAGCCCCTGTTACCAATTTCACCTACGTTTACAATCTGATTTTGTGCACCGTTTGTGGATGTCACTTCTAATGGTAAAATTTGATTTTTGATTTTATTATCATAATAACTTACATCTAAGCCTAATCTTCCATTTAAGAATCTAGTTTCTAAGCCAAATTCTGCTTCATGTTTTTTCTCTGGTTGTAGATTTAAGTTTCCATAATTCCTAGCCGGTACCAACTGAGGAACAGATCCGTTAATAGTTTGTTGAGAAGTTTGTGTGTAAGAAACATTTGCCTCATAAATTGGGGGTGCATTACCCACCACACCATAAGAAGCTCGTAATTTTCCATAACTCCAGAATTTAGGCAACTTCCAAAGATCACTAAATACAAAACCACTGTTTACAGAATAATATGAGTATTGGTTATTTCCTGGAGGAAGAGTTGAAACATATTCTTGCCTGGCTGTACCTTCTGCAAATAAGAAATCTTTGTAGCTAAGGTTCATAATTCCTAAGTAAGCATATTTTAGCTGCTCTTTACGCGCTTCAGTAGTTTCCAAAATACCGAAAGAATTTTTTAGAGTGAAGAAGTTTTCATTCACCAAACCTAAAGTGGTATTTGATTTCAAATCCTTATAAGTCTCTTTTCTGCCTTGATAACCACCGCTCACAGAAAGACCAAAATCTTTCCCAATCTTATTTGAATAAGTTAATAATGCATCACCATAAAGAACTGAGTATTGCCCTTGAGTTGTAGTATAAGCACCTGTACTGTTATTTGCATTCAAAGCACTAGGAATTTCGGTAAACTGGCGATTTTCAGTTTTAACACCGGTATAGTCATTACCAATACGTCCTCTTAACTTTAGGTTTTTAGCCACATCATAGTTTAAAGTGAAACTGGATAACAACCTATTTTCGTTCTCATCATATTGGTTTTTCAATTGCTGCCAATAGAAATCCAACAAATTTGTCGCCCTAATATTAAAAATAAATGGTTCAGGACGATTAATTTGATCAAAAGTAGCATACTTGTAACCATTACTCGTTTGAAATTTCTCTTTCATCAAGTCCATATCTTCCGCACGGCTGAAAAAACCAGCAAACGAGCCTAAAACCTGACCTAATTGGTAAGGCCTGTTTTTGGTAATGGTATTTACATAACTTACAATCACATCTGCAGATAATTTAGGTGCAAGTTTGATAGTAGAATTTAAATTAAAGGTATTTTTAGCACCGGTATTTCCTGGCTGGGTACCTTTATAATCTAAACGGGAAGCAGAGAAACGATAGTTAACCCCTTCTGTCTGATTAGAAATTGCAACGTTTGCATTAGAAGTATATCCATTTTGATACACATCTCTGTAGTTATTTGGTTGAGGAGAGTATGAACGAATTGAACCATCCCACCATCTTACTTGTTGGCCATCCATTTTAGGACCAAAATTCCCGTAAGCTCTGAAATAAGGTCTGAAACCACTTGGAGAGTTAGCATCAGGAATCCAACCTTCTTCTGTAGCACCGTTTGCTACGTTAGTTTCTCTATCATAACCCGGGCCATAAGTATTTTGGAAATTAGGTAAGAAAGCAACCTGATCTATTGATCCCTGATAGTTAAAATCAACACCCAAACCTCTGTTTTTAGACCCTTTTTTAGTGGTAATTACCACAACACCACTCGCCGCATCAGAACCGTACAGCGCAGAAGCACTTGCGCCCTTTAATACCGTTAAGCTTTCAATATCCGCAGGATTAATATCTAAGATACCGTTACCACGAACACGTTGATCATCCCAATAGTTATTGTTGTTTGCTCCTGCTGCACCATTTTGCCCATCATTTCTGATCATTACCCCATCCACAACATATAAAGGTTGTTGATTGTAGTTAATAGAGTTAATACCCCTGATCTGAACGTTTACCGCACTACTAGCTCCACCTGGAGCTGTTGTAATTTTAACACCTGCAGCTTTACCATAGAGCGCTGATGCAAAATTTGTGTTGCCTGCTTCGGTTAATTGCTTAGCCGTTACCGTACTTACTGCATAACCAAGAGATTTTTCCTGGCGCTTAATCCCCAACGCAGTTGTTACTACGTTAACTTCATCTAGCTGATTAGAACTTTCTTTTAGAATTACATCTATTGATGTTTGAGTGTTTATGCTAATTTCTTGCTTGGCATAACCTATTGCAGTAAACACTAAAATTTCGTTAGGGCTTACTGATATAGAGAATTTCCCACTGCCATCTGTTTGAGTTACTTTTGCAGTTCCTTTAACAGAAACGCTTACACCGGGAAGAGGCCCTGACGCGTCTTTTACCGTACCGGTAATATTCTTCTGTGCAAAAGCTGTTATTGTTAAAAAACATAACAACAACATACTTATACACTTTAAGTACATTTTTTTCATAATTTTTAGTTTAGTTAGTTTAAAATAAGTTTAAGGTAGCGTGAGACTTGGTAAGTTGATTTTTTATTTTTGCATATGCCTTGGTTTTATATTTAAGAATCTCTTTAGTCAAATTGATTATATTCTACTGTTAAACTCCCTGCAGCCAATAATTCAGCTTCATCCGTTAGGGTAGAGAGCTTTATTTCGGTCTGTTCGGCTATTCGGGGAATACAAAACTCATGGATAGCTTGTTGAATTGGCGGCAAAAGCATTTTACCTGCTTTAGCGCCTCTTCCACTTAAAACAATACACTGAGGGTTTAAAAGATGGATTAATGTGGCTACTCCTTTGCCCAATTGAAAAATAGCTTTAGCCAGTACTGATATGGCCACAGGATCTTGTTGGCTTACAGCATGTAAGAAATGATCAGCAGGGTGTTTACTTTTGTCTTTAAACAGTTTTTTCATACTCGATTCAGCACCTCCAGCTATTGCTTCTTCTGCCCGCTTAGCCATCACTAATAATGAAGTATCAACCTCTAAGCAGCCTCTTCTGCCACAGGAACATAAATTGTCGCTGTCTGAAAGTGGGATGTGACTAAACTCACCAGCACTGCCACTACTGCCGCGGTATAATTTGCCGTTTACAATTATTCCCAAGCCCGTTCCCCAGCCAATATTAACCACCATCACATCTTTTAAATTAACAGCTTCTCCGAAATTTAATTCGGCCAGCGCAATCAGACTAGAATCGTTATCTATATGTACTGGTAAATTGATTTTAGAAGAAAGATAATTTTGTAAGGTTGTTCCTTCTTTAACTTTAAGAAAAGAGTGGTTAATTCCCTCATCAGCATTAACAAAACCTGGCATACCAATACCAACTCCTAAAATATCTGTTCTGTTGATTTTAGATTGATCGATACTGGTATTGATGAAATTTACAAGATCGCCTATGTTGCTTTCATTTGACGCCAATTCGAACTCTAAGGTTCGAACTGGTGTAACCATTGTTCTTGAAAGGTCGTAAATGGTCAGCCTGGATGTTAGCTGATCCATTGCAATGGCTACAATATATTTTTTTAAATTTGGATTGATCAGGAACATTGCAGCCCTTCTACCACCTGTTGACGGTGCAAAACCCTCTTCTATAATATAACCTTCTGCTATCAAATTATTAACCACAGCGGTAACCAAAGGCAAACTCTTTTGCGTCAGCTTACTCAAATCTGTAAGCGATAGCGATTTCTTATAGTATAAATGCTTAATAACACCAGCCCTAAGGCGCTGATTTTTCTCTACAATTACAGACATGATATTTGATTACAGCTCAAACTTAAAAAATATTTTTAAAACATCATAATACTTTTTAATTTTTTTTAAAAGTTAATTATCAATTGACTATAAACAAAAAGGGCGAATAATCTTTGATTATCCGCCCTTTTTAAAGAATTATATTTTATTAATGGATGCCCATAAACAACCTGCTCCATCTTATTTTATGCAAGAAAGATGCGGTACTATCCCAGCTCATCCAAACAAATAAAGCTTTACCTACAATATGGTCTTCGGGCACAAAACCCCAATAACGCGAATCAGCCGAATTATGGCGGTTATCACCCATCATCCAATAGTAGTCCATTTTAAAAGTATAAGTAGTGGCTACTTTATCATTAATATACCAAACACCTGCTTTTTGCTCTACTTTGTTTCCTTCGTAAGTTCTAATAGCCCTGTAATACAGCGGCATGGTATTACTATCAATTTTAACGGTCCATCCTTTTGAAGGGATTTTAATCGGCCCGAAGTTATCCCTGTTCCATACTCTGTTTGGATCGTTCGGAAAAACGCCTCCCGGAACAGCTCCTGCAGGGTCTGGACTTAAGGTAACTGATTTTACAAAATCAAATGTTTTTAATTTATCAGCAATTTCTGGCGAGGCATCTACAATGTATGTCTTATCTGCAACAGCAGGTGATCCGCCTAAATTCAGCTTAAACTCATCAAGTACAGAATAATTAAAATCCATGGTTTTAAACTCGATGCGATATGGCATCATACCAGTGTTTTTTAAAGGCTCATTTTTGCCATTTACATTGGCAACACCATTGCTCATCGAAATTACATCGCCCGGAATACCGATACATCTTTTAATAAAGTTTTCCCGTTTATCTACCGGGCGGTCTATTATCGTAAATGTGCTTCTAACCTGCTGCCTGCCCATGGTACGTTCTAATGCATAATAACTTTCTGCCTGGTTTTCTACAGCCACAGTGTCTCCTTCAGGAAAGTTGAATACCACAACATCGTTTCTCTTAATTTTAGATAAACCTGGTAAACGATGATATTTCCACTGCACACCATCCCAATAAGCTTTGGTAGAAGTGGTTAAAGGCATAGTATGGTGAGCAAACGGAAAAGCAACCGGAGTCATCGGGATACGTGCACCGTAATTAACTTTACTCACAAAAAGAAAATCGCCAATAAGCAAAGATCTTTCCATCGAACCAGATGGAATGGTGTAAGCCTCAATAAAAAATACGCGGATAATGGTTGCTGCTACTACTGCAAAAACAATTGCATCAACCCACTCACGGGTTTTAGTTTTTTTCTTCTTTGGGGCATCTTTTTTTCGTTGCCAGAATTTATAATTCATATATCTTATTTTTGGTTTGCGATTTATTAATCGGTTACCTGTTATCCTTCGGTGTGATTACACAGATTTTTATCTGTTTGGTTATTCAGTTAATTGCATAAATCGCTTAACTGAAAACTGCCAATTTTCAACTGAAAACTATTTCCTATTCAAAAATATCAGTAATGCTGAAAAATCCTTTTTTATCTTTCAACCATTCTGCCGCCACAACTGCACCTAAAGCAAAACCAGCTCTATTATGGGCAGTGTGTTTAATTTCTATTTCATCTACCTCACTGCTGTAAATTACAGTGTGTGTACCTGGAATATTTTCTATCCTATGCGATTCTATCAGCAATTGTTCTGCTTTCGGAAACAATTCAACATCAGTTCCTACCACTTCGTTTAACCACTCCTGTTTTCTGTCCAGGTTATCTACAATCCCTTCTGCAAGGGTAATGGCCGTACCACTTGGTGCATCCAGTTTTTGTGTATGATGAATTTCTTCAACCTGAACCTCATAGGCAGGGTAGTTATTCATCAGCTTGGCCAAAGTTTGGTTCAGCTTAAAGAATAAATTTACGCCAATACTAAAGTTAGACCCATAAAGTAGCGTATTGTTACTGTTGTTGCAATCATCTTTTACCTCCTGGAGTTTGCCATACCAGCCTGTTGTACCTACAACTATAGGCACATTGGCATCAAAGCAGGCGTCAATATTTTTTAAAACCGAATCAGGTGTACTAAAATCGATGGCTACATCAGCCGATTTTAAATTTTGTCTGGTTAAATCATCCTGATTATCGATCGTTATTTTTAGAACAATTTCGTGGCCACGTTCAACCGCAAATTTTTCGATAATCTGCCCCATTTTACCGTATCCTAAAAGCGCAATTTTCATGTGTTTATAGTTTAGTTTTAATCGTTATGAAGCTATCAGATTTTTCACCAATGTAGATGTTTTAATGGTGTTTCAAGAAGGCTTGAGCCATTTATTCATTTAAGTTTGGTTTGAAAAATCATGATGGTTTCATGTGTTTATATTTATTTTCAGTTTTTATTCTTTTTATATCTAACCCTTAGCAGCGGATAAACAATTATAGTTTCATCTGTAATATAATATTGAGTATCATGATGATTTTTGATATTAAAATGTTAGTGATAATTTTAACGCAGGCGTTGCATTGAAACCATACATCGAATTGGTATTAATCATCGATGGCATTACCTTAAAAGAAAGGTTATCATCAATATTAAAAAAATGCAAACGGGCTGCAACATAGGCATCAACTACATTGGCGAAATAAACCAAACCGTAAGAGAACAATACAATCTGTTTATTTCTTCTATAGGTATCTTTACGTTGGGTTATGCCTGTAGTAGAATAACGGCTGCCAAAAGGACCGTTAGGATCAGGTTGATCACCATGCGAGTCGCGATACTGTAATTCTGTTAGTGCTAAATTATATTGTTTGCTACTTTCTATATACGACATGGTAAGTACGGTTATGCCTCCATAAATACCTGCAATTTTAGCACTCGTGTACAGTTTTTGCCATATCTGGCTTTTACCAGCTCTTGTACCATAACCGTCATTAAGCAATTGCATATTATACAACTGCCCCCAGCCGGGTATAATCATCGATCTGAAAACCGCTTTTCTACCGGCAACCTTACCCGGATTAACATACTTGGCTTTCATCGAATCCTTTCTGGTCATCGGTTTTTTAGCCGCAGTGTCTAACGATTTAGATAATTTAATTTTTGAAGTATCAGCAGGTTTTAATACCGTATCCTTAACCTGCGCCGAGGCTAAGTTTACAAGAAAAAATGTAAATGCAGCAACCAGTATTAAAAGCTTAGTCTTTTGCATTACCAGTCTAATAACTCTAAAATTCGGTTTAAGTCGTCATCACTCATAAAAGGAATTTCTATTGCTCCTTTACCGTTCTGACTTACTTTTAACTTTACACGGGTAGCAAATTTAGAGGCCAGATCGTCCTGTAATTTTTGATATTGAAAAGAAACAGCTTTTTCTTTCGATTTTTCGCTGCCTTTTAAAGGTACATGCTGCAGATTACGTACAAGCTCTTCTACCTTACGTACCGATAATCCTTTTTCTAAAATTTCCTGGTGGATAAACAATTGTTTGTCAACACCATCAACATTAATTAAGGCTCTTGCATGCCCCATGCTAATTTTCTGATCGCGGATGGAAGCCTGAATAGCTGGCGGAAGTTTTAACAAACGCAGGTAATTGGTAACCGTTGTACGGTTTTTACCTACACGTTCGCCTAATTGCTCTTGTTTTAAGCCTACCTCGTCAATCATCCTTTGGAAACTCAATGCTACTTCAATGGCATTTAAATTTTCGCGTTGAATATTTTCGATCAAGGCCATTTCCAACATCTGTTGGTCGTTGGCACTGCGAATGTAAGCTGGAATCTGTGTTAAGCCAGCCAGTTTCGAAGCCCTGAACCTACGCTCGCCAGAAATGAGCTGGTATTTGTTTGCGCCAAGTTTTCTAACCGTAATGGGTTGTATTAAACCTTGTATCTTAATCGAATCGGCAAGCTCGTTTAAAGCTACCTGGTCAAATTCGGTACGTGGCTGGTATGGATTGGTTTCAACTTCAGTTAAACTTACGTGACTGATATTGCCAATCTGCTCGGTTTCGCTTACAGCATTTACCTGCTGTTTCGGCGGATGAGAAGATTCGCTATCATCTAAAAGCGCACTTAACCCTCTTCCTAAACCTGTTTTTCGCTGAAAAGATGTCATCTATAATTTATAAAGTTGCTGTTCCTATGTTTTCTTCTTCCTTTAAAAGGCCGTTTTTCTTTACAATTTCGCGGGCAAGATTAAGGTAGTTAATGGCACCTTTGCAGTTGGCATCGTGCATAATTACCGAAACGCCATAACTCGGCGCCTCACTTAAACGTGTATTACGTTGAATAATGGTATCGAAAACGAGTTCGTGGAAATGTGTTTTTACCTCTTCTACCACCTGGTTTGATAAACGTAAACGCACATCGTACATGGTTAGTAAAATACCTTCAATTTCCAGATCAGGGTTTAAACGGTTCTGAACAATTTTGATGGTATTTAATAACTTACCCAAACCTTCCAGCGCGAAGTACTCACACTGAACAGGAATAATAACCGAATCGGCCGCTGTTAAAGCATTGATGGTGATTAAACCTAAGGATGGTGAACAATCGATGATAATAAAATCATACTGATCTTTGATTTTCTCCAAAACCGCTTTCATTTTGTACTCGCGGTTGTTCAGGTTAATCATCTCGATCTCTGCACCAACCAGATCGATGTGGGCGGGCAGTAAATCTAAATTTGGCGTATCCGTTTTTTGGATGGCCTGTAAGGGATCGATATCATTAATGATACACTCATAAATACTATCTTTAATATTCCGGGGATCGAAACCGATACCTGAAGTCGAATTTGCCTGAGGATCAGCATCAACCAGTAAAGTTTTGTATTCTAGTACGGCCAAACTCGCAGCCAGGTTTATAGATGAAGTTGTTTTACCAACACCACCTTTTTGATTTGCTAATGCAATAATTTTGCTCATCTATGTATCCGAAATTTACTTAACGTTTATTTGGGCTGTGTTATTTATGCGTTTTAATTGGCAAAAAGTTCTATTTTTGCATTGTTTACGGCCTTTTTCACAATCAGCTAAGATACAAACTATATGGCAATTTTAGCAAGAAGCGTGTTTGGGTTTTACACATCTTATTAACAATTATCCATGATCACAATTATAGCCGCTACCAACAGGCCCAATAGCAATACGCTAAAAGTTGCTAAATATTACCAAAGGCAACTAAAAGAAAAAGGCGCTGATGCCAGTTTGTTCAGCCTGGAGCACTTGCCTATAGATGTTTTGAATACGGATATGTATGGCAAACGATCAGCAGCTTTTCAAGAAATCCAGAACATGATTAATAACACCGAAAAGTTTTTATTTATCATGCCAGAGTACAATGGAAGCTACCCAGGTGTACTAAAAGTATTAATAGATGCCTGTAATTTTCCTGATAGTTTTTATGATAAAAAGGCCGCTTTAATCGGCATTTCTTCTGGTAAATATGGCAATATCCGTGGTGTAGATCATTTCACTGGCGTTTGTCATTATATTCATCTGCATATTTTACCCTTACGTTTGCACATTCCAAATATTAAAACCGAGTTAGATACGGAAGGTAATTTCAATCATCCGGATACGATTAAGTTTACCAACGAGCAGATAGAAAAATTTATCAAATTCTAATCGTCATTCATTTTTCCTGCACCTTGCAACCCTAAATCATGGTACAGACCGTGCCACCTAAACCCGATGGGAAGCGGCACGTAGTAAAGCGGACAGCGGGGCTGCACCAACCTAAATTTTACCAAACCTGCTTTGCGAAAAAATAAAAATCCATTCTTTTTTTTGAAAAGCAAAGCCTGTATTTTATAGCAGCGTTTGTCCCTGCTCTCTGCTTTACTCCGTTGCACTGCGTGTTCGCTGCGATCAGGTTTAGGGACAAAAGAAAGTGCCATGACCTTAAAACCTTTTGAGTGATATTAAATTTTTATGCTCAGACGCCCTGCAGCCCTAAATCTTATTACCAGCCGCGCCACCTAAACCCGATGGGAAGCGGCACGCAGTAAAGCAGACAGCGGGAACTGTACAAACCTAAATTTTACCAAACCTGCTTTCCAAAAAAATAAAAATCCATTCTTTTTTTGGAAAGCAAAACCTGTGCTTCATATTAGCGTCACTCCTGCTTTCTGTTGCAAGTCCTCACTGCGCTGCGGGCTTTCCACTTCAATCAGGTTTAGGAACATAAAACAGCGCATTAAACCTTCAGAAGCAATGGTTCAAAATGATAAAAACCCTTCCAAAATGAAAATGTTTTTTGCTTAAAACAATCTCAAAAACATCATAAAATACTATTATACAACAACTTAAATAATAAACTAATCTACTGGCATAGCTATTGACTACTGGCTAAACAGATGCTATTTATCTAACCTTTGTTATATAATTTAGTTAATCAGGAAACAGATTTAATTATAACCTATTTTTACACAAAAAAGAGAGAATTGTTTTGCGTTAATAGCGAAAACCTCTCCTCCCTTTGCGGTTAAACTAAAAAAGTCATGAAACCATCAATGATTTTCAAATATCACACAATAAAATAAGCAAATCATGATCGCTTCATCACCACTAAAAAAAACATAAACAGATGAAAATCAAAACCAAGCTCCGCCTCGGATTCGGGTTTCTCTTTATAATCGTTTTATCCTTCGGATTAATAGCGCTCTTTTTCTTAAATGAGCTTTCCGATAAATCCAAGGTAATCCTTAAAGACAACTACAAATCGCTGAAATATGTTGCTGCTATGCGCAATGTAATTGATCAGAACCGATTTCCATTGAGCAGTACTCAACTGACCGTATTTAAGGAAAACTTAAAAAATGAAGGGTTAAACATTACCGAACCAGGCGAGAAAGTGGCTTATCAGAAATTGGAAACGGCTTTTAACGCGCTAGAAGGCACACAATCGTTAACCATTAAAGAAAATAGCATTAAAAATTTGCGCATGGCGCTGCAAAATATCGAACAGGTAAATATGAAGGCCATTTACGATAAAAATGAATTGGCTAACGAAACCTCATCGAGGGCAAACCTCTACATCATGATTGCCGCTACCCTGAGCTTTATTATCCTCTTTACGTTCATTGTAAACTTTCCAGGTTTTGTGGCGAACCCTCTTGCCGAATTTAGTGCAGCGATTAAACAGATCAGTCGTAAAAATTATAAACAGCGCCTGCATTTCGAAAATGAAGATGAGTTTACAGAACTGGCAGATTCCTTTAACGGCATGGTGGTTAAACTAAACGAATGGGAAAACAGCAACTTATCTAAAATTAAATCCGAAAAATCCCGTATCGAAGCCATTATTGCACAAATGCAGGATGCCATAATCGGCTTAAATGAACAGGGAGAAGTACTCTTTCTAAATCATCTCGCTGCAAAACTGATGAGTCTTGATGAGGATAAGGTTATTGGCCAGAATGTGGCCGAACTGATGCAAAAGAACGAGCTGCTTAAACGGATCATTAAACCCGAAACAAATGATAATACCCTAAAAATTTATGCTGATGATAAAGAATCTTATTTCCTGTTGGAAAACCGCGAAATCATCATTCCAAATTATGAAGAGCAGGATGAAAACACTTTAATAGCCTCTTCTAAATCTGCAGGAAGCGTTTACACGTTAAAAAATATTACGCAGTTTAAAGAACTCGATGAAGCCAAAACAAATTTTATCGCTACAGTTTCGCACGAGTTAAAAACACCACTATCATCTATCAAAATGAGCTTAAAATTGCTAAACGATGAGCGTGTGGGTGCCATGAACGAAGAACAGCATGAGTTGCTCAACCACATCAAAGAGGATAGCGACAGACTGTTAAAAATCACCAGCGAACTTTTAGATCTTTCGCAGGTAGAAACCGGTAATTTAAAACTCACTCTTGCCATAACCAAACCTGAAGAAATTGTAAGTTATGCCATTGATGCCGTTAAATTTCAAGCCGAACAAAAATCAATTCAACTGGTATTAAACTGCAATCATAACTTGCCGAATGTGAATGCCGATATCCAGAAAACAGCCTGGGTACTGGTTAACTTTTTATCGAATGCATTGCGGTACAGTTCAGAAAAATCGAAAGTGATGATCGATGTTTTCCAAAAGGATAAATTTATTGAGTTCTCTGTGCGCGATTTTGGAAAAGGTATTGACGAAAAATACCAGAAAAGGTTGTTCGACAGGTATTTCCAGGTACCAACCGATGGGCAGAATAAATCAGGCTCAGGCTTAGGCCTTGCCATTTCTAAAGATTTTATTGAAGCCGAAAACGGAAAAATATGGGTGGTAAGCGCTATTGGCGAAGGCAGTAAATTTTGTTTTAGCTTGCCAGTTGTGGAGTAGACTCTATTTCTTTTAACCGCAAAGACCGCAAAGTTGTACGCAAAGTATCGCAGAGGCAAAATGGAAGAAGGAAATTTGCAATGAAAAATCGCACGCCAAACGCCACCCTCACAGCGCTACACAATATACGGCTCCATTTCTTTATCAATGCTTTTACGCAGTTCCATTAATTTAATGGCGTAGCCATGCATGGCAATTTCTTTTTCGGTTTTTGGCTTAAAGGCCGGGATTGCTTTTGGTTGTCCATCGTCATCAACTGCAACAAAAACTATAATACAGTGTGTATTCTTCACAAAATCGGTCTGTCCTACCGGTTTCGAAAAAGCATCAACGGCAATATGCATACTGGTTTTACCCGTGTAAATAATGCGTGCTTCCATTTTAACCAAGTGCCCGATATGAACAGGATGAAAAAAACGGATTCCCCCAACATAAACTGTTACGCAATAAGTCTGGCTCCATTGTAAGGCACATGCAAAAGCAGCCTGATCAATCCATTTCATCATCATCCCACCATGTACCTTACCTCCATAATTAACATCAGAGGGCTCGCTTAAAAATTGAAGTTCGATATGGTTTTTGGTTCTGGCCATGGTAATCCTGTTAAAAATTGCTTAGTTTAAATGTGTTTGCTAAGATATTATAAAATAAGGTATTTTCCTGCAGTCAGCTGTTATGATCTGTTAAGTTGGCATCGCATGATTAATTATCAAATACAAAAAATAGTCCCGCAGATTAAGATGATTACCGCAAATTGATTGTTTTCTGCAGCTATTAGTGTGATCTGCACCCCGCTCAATCGCCATTCTGACTTCACCTCAGGATCTAACCAGCATGACAGATACTGAAATAGATTTTAATCCGTGTTTATCTGTGTACATCCGTGGCAAAAAATAGCCACAAAAAGCCGTAGCGAGACGTTACGACTAGATTCAGCGTTTAGTCGAATGTTACATCTTACTGATAGATAACGTAGTGTCAGTTGGTAACAACCGACACCACATCAATTCTAAACACAAAATTATTTCGCCATGATGCTAATCGCGTATCCTCCACCTGGTGCACAATATTGAGCTAATTTAGTTTTATTGGTTACCTCCATTTTGCGAATGGTATAGGCTTTAGGATTGGTTTCGTAATGGGCATCTTTTGCATCGGCATAAATGGTTGCAGTATATTTTTTGCCAGGATCCAAAAAGCTAAAATCGATTTTAGATGTTCGGGCCACTTCATCATTGGTACGGCCTACAAACCAGTTATTTTTACCTTTCGCTTTACGCGCAAAAGTGATATAATCGCCTGGTTCTGCTTCTAAAACTTTGGTATCGTCCCAATCTACCGCCACATCTTTAATAAACTGAAAAGCATCCATGTACTTGTTATACGTTTCAGGTAAATCGGCAGCCATTTGCAACGGGCTGTACATGGTAACGTAAAGTGCCAGCTGGCGGGCCAATGTACTGTGCACAAAAGAGGTATTTTCGGGGTTATAAACACTCACTTTAGTTTCAAAAATACCAGGGGTATAATCCATCGGACCACCAATTAAACGTGTAAAAGGTAAAATGGTAGTATGATCGGCATTATTGCCGCCAAAAGCTTCATATTCAGTCCCCCTTGCCGATTCGTTTCCAATTAAATTCGGATAAGTACGTGCCAGGCCTGTTGGACGAACAGCTTCATGTGCATTCACCATAATTTTATATTCTGCTGCTTTTTGGATGGCATACAGGTAATGATTGTTTAACCATTGGCCATAATGATGTTCTCCCCGTGGGATTATGTTGCCTACATAACCGCTTTTAACGGCATCGTAACCATTGGCTTTCATAAAATTATAAGCGGTATCTAAATGGCGCTCATAATTACGTACCGATGAAGAAGTTTCATGGTGCATAATCATTTTAATGCCTTTGCTTGCAGCATAACGATGGAGTTCTTTTACATCGAAATCCGGATAGGGCGTTACAAAATCAAATACATAATCTTTTGTTTTACCAAACCAATCTTCCCAGCCTTCGTTCCAGCCTTCAACCAAAACAGCATCTAATCCGTTTTTAGCCGCAAAATCAATGTATTCTTTTACATGTGCGGTATTTGCAGCATGTTTCCCATTAGTTTTTGTTTTGGCATAATCGGTTACTCCTAATTGCACACTGGTTAAATCATTATATGCCCAGGTACTTTTACCTGTAATCATTTCCCACCAAACACCCACATACTTGGTTGGCTTTATCCACGATACATCTTTAAATTTTGTTGGCTCGTTTAAGTTATAGGTTAGCTTTGAGGTTAAAATGTCACCTGCTTTATCACTCACAATAATGGTTCTCCAGGGCGATAAACAGGGTGCCTGCAAATAACCTTTATCGCCAACTGCATCTGGCGTTAGCCACGATTCTAAAACCATGTTTTTATCGTCGAGATTTAACGACATTAGCGAATAGTTGATCAATGCCGCTTCATGGATATTGATGTACAAACCATCTTTACTCTTCATCATTAAAGGCGTTTGTAAACCTGTTGGTGAGAAAGTAGTTTGCGACGCATTTGGTGTAACCGCAGCTTTCATTTTACTGCGTACTTCTGATAAGTTTGAGGTTACCGTACTGTATTCCTGTGTATCATAATCGCCCGGAAGCCAAAATGCTTTATGGTCGCCAGCCACGGCAAACTGGGTTTTCTCTTCTTTAATTATGAAATAATCTAAGTTTTTTTGCTCCGGAAATTCATATCTAAACCCCAAGCCATCGTTAAACAAACGTAACCGCACTATAATATAGCGGTTAGTTTCCTTCTGCGTTAAAGTTACCGCCAGTTCGTTGTAATGATTTACAATTTCTTTTACTTCGCCCCAAACCGGTTTCCAGGTTTCGTTAAAAGTGCTGGTTTTGGTATCACTTATGGTAAAACCGTTCATTAAAGATTTACCGTCTTTAAGTTCTAAACCCAATTTACTAGTTTTAATTACATCCTTACCCTTATACTTTAAACTATAAGTGGGCACTCCTCCATCAGCTAAAGAAAAGCTGGCCACCAGATTGCCATCCGGCGACTTCAAGCTCTTTTCGGGAACGTTCCCGAAAACATTCCCAAAAAATAGCATAGTGCATATTAAAGTAAGGATTTTAAAGCGGTTAAAGGATTGGTTAGGTTTCTTATTCATGTTATCATTTATTTTTTGTTATTACTATTTATATACATTAGAACTTGCAGGTTTTGGTTTGTTCAACACAGAAAAGATATTTAATAAATATCTCACAACACTCAATCGTACCTCTTCAGACACTAATCCAGTTAAAATTATTGCCTAAACCGCTCAGGTTTTCGAAATCTAAGCGGTTTAAATCGACGATAATTTACTCTAAAAGCAAAGTATCATCGTCATCATCAGTCAAACTCAACTGCACACTATCACTACCTGCAATGCCTTCTATCGAACCGCGGATATGGGTCGCATTTAACAATACTTTCTCTAACTGTTTTTCGCGTGCTTTCCATAAGCGTTCCATCGCATCACGCTCACGTTGTATGGATAGTTTCATGCTCATAAAACCTTCTCTAATGGCTTTCCATTGTTCTGAAAACTCTGCGCCCATGAGGTAATCGTAAAGCATGTGCATTTTTTCGCCGCGGTTTTCCTGCGATTTTACTGCACCGGCCAAGCGCAAAATACCTTCACGCAACACGTAGGCTACGGCATTTACTTCTTCGAAAGAGCAGATCCAAACCCCATCGCGCTGCCCGAAACAATCCATGCCTTTTGGGTAACATTGACTTACGATTACCGCTACATCAATGCCCATACTCCGCATATCTTTCTTCAGTTTTTCGATCCAGTCGCCACCAAAATCTTTGGTACGCTTGCTTTCGTAAATAATTTTACCGCATTCCTGTCCAAATTGGTTACGTACCACCTGTACACAATCTGCACCACGCACTCCTTTACCAACTTCTTCAATTAAATCGAAGGGATAATTGGTGCGGAGCAATTCTTCCAAAATCAGTTCCTGCACTTCGCCCTGCAATTGCATACTGCCCTGCTCAGCTTTACGTTTCATTTCTTCGGCCAATTTTTTCTGGTCGTCGAGCTGTTTTTCCAATTCCTTTAAACGCAATTGGTGTTCGGTATCTTTAATACTATTTTTTTCTGCCTCTTGCTTACGGATCTGTTCTACCAGCTCGTTACGCTGCTCTTGCATTTTACGTTGAAATGCAAGTTCCATTTCTTCTTCCTTTATTTTAAGACTTTCCTCACGGCGTAAAAACTCCAGTTCTTTTTCGCGGGCCAACTTTAGTTTTTCGGCATTATCTTTCGCATTACCCTCCAGCATTTGCAGTTTGGTTTCAAAATCGGCCGAAATGCTTTTACGCAGGTTTTCCTCCAGACTATCCTTAAGCTTGGTTTTCTCTTCAGCAAGTTTAGCATCAAAAGCTTTCAATTGCTGCTGTTTTTCTGATTCGAAAATCTGCAGTTTACGTTGATATTCTTCATCTTTCTGCCTTGCATACGCAGCCGCTTTCTCACGTAGCTCTTTCTTATAATCTTCGGCCATGGCTTCTTCCATCGGAAAAACATGGGCACAGTTGGGGCATTTTATTTCGGTAGGCATTGATTATTGTTTTAACCACCAGGTGCAAAACACACCAAGGTTTTTTTATTGGTAAAGATATTAAAGCTTTTTATCAATGTGTAAACGAGTTTTGCACCTTTACCATTAAAGTACCTTCGATCTGATTTCGTGACCGGAGGCCAAAATTTTACTTACAGGGCATTTTGCGGCAATTTCTTCCAATCTGATCTTTTGTTCTTCGGTAAGTATCCCAGTACATACAATTTCTTCAAAAAATATGGTTTCCCCATTTTCGGTATCAATATTTACTTCTACCTCAATTTTATCAATTGGCCATTGCTTTCTATCGGCATACATCCTTAAGGTAATGGCTACACACGATGCTAAAGAGGCCATTAACAATCCTTTTGGGGCAAAACCTTTATGGGTACCACCCAATTCTAAAGGTTCGTCCACTATAATATCATGAGAACCATTTGTTACAGAACATGCATAATGCTCTTTATTTATTGTCGCTTTTACCATATAATTAGTTTTAGTACCTCAAATATTGTGCTTTAACTTTAAACTTAGGTAAAAGTCTGGTCTTTTTTTGAAAATGAATTGAGAAGTCGAAAGCTTTAACAAAAAAGCTATTGATTGCTTTCCAAATCAAAAAACATCAAACATTATATCAAGCGAATTGTTCACTTATAAAACCACATGATCATGAAATACAGAAAGTTAATTGGAAAATATTTAAAGCACGAATCGGATAACAGTGCAAAAATAGCACTTGCTTTAGTGGCTGGTTTAGCCGCAGGTGCAGTAATTAGTATTCTATTTGCACCTGATAGCGGCGCAGGTACCCGAGGAAAAATTGCAGGCGGCGCCAGAAATCTTCGTTATGGATTCCAGGACAAATACAATCTTTTAAAAGAGAAGGTTTTTGGTGTTGAAGCTATTGAAGAAGATATTATTGAACATGAAGTACCTCATTTTAAACATACTGTTGCCAAGAAACGTAAATCAGATGTGAAAGAAATTTTAGAAAGTGCCCATGAAAATGGTCAGGTACAAGAAGGACAAGGATAAAAAAGTGTAAAGGTATTAATCGATTATTAGGTATATTTTAATCAATTAATACCTTGCCATCTCCCTTTTTCATTTAAACAAATTCTTAGTTTTACAGGATAATATCTAAATATGATTTTTATCCTCTCGAAGATTTTGCTTTTCCTCATTAAACCTATAGTGTGGATTTTTGTGCTTTTGATTTTCTCAATTGCATCAAAAAAACCTAAACAAAGAAAACGATATTTGGTCAGTGCTTTGATCATTTTCTTCTTTTTCTCTAATGCTTTTATTATTGGTAAAATAATGAACAGTTACGAAGCCAGCTATCCAAAAGTGGAAAAATACGACGTTGGAATTGTACTTGGAGGCTTCTCGGGCTTAAATAAACGTAATAATGAAATTGCTTTTAATTGGGCAGGAGATAGATTGTTCCAAGCAATCGCACTTTATAAAAAAGGAAAGATTAAGCAGATATTAATTAGTGGAGGGAGCGCAAATTTAATAGACCGAAAAATAAAAGAAGCTGATTTAGCCCTTCAATACTTAAAACGGATCGGTATTCCTGATACTGCAATCCTGATTGAAAACCAAAGTAGAAATACCATCGAAAATGCCAGATACAGCCTGGCGCTCATCGCGAAAAACAACCCTGAAGCTAAAATTTTAGTGATTACCAGTGCATGGCACATCCCAAGGGTAAAACTGATTTTTGATAAACAAGCAAAACAGAAAATTGAATATTACCCAACTAATTTTTCTGGAGATACTAAATTCGACTTAAGTGATTTCATCATCCCAAATGCCAGTGCATTAGGCGCATGGGAAATGTTGTTTAAAGAATGGATTGGTTTGGCTGTAGACGGTTTGAGGGCCTAGTTTGGTTAATAGTTAAGGTTCATTAGGCACGAGTAGAACTAATGAACAACTGACCATTGAACTAACGAACCGCTTATCCTTCAATCGCTTTCCAAAGCATATCTTTCAGTTCTAAAATATTTTTTTCAGCTACTGACGAAATAAATATCGATGGAATATTTGGCAGATCCTGTTTCATTTCTTCCATCAGTTCTTCATCTAACATATCTGATTTGGTAATGGCCAAAACATGCGGTTTCTGCATTAATTCAGGATTGTAAGATTCCAGTTCGCTTTTAAGGATTTCGTATTCTTCTTTAATTGAACGGCTTGTATCTGCCGGAACCATGAATAACAATACCGAGTTACGTTCAATGTGGCGTAAGAAACGATAGCCTAAACCTTTGCCTTTCGATGCACCTTCGATAATCCCAGGGATATCGGCCATTACAAAAGATTTTCCGCCCCTGTAACTTACAATACCCAGATTAGGAACAATTGTAGTAAAAGGATAATCGGCAATTTCTGGCTTAGCAGCCGAAACTACTGAAAGTAAAGTAGATTTTCCTGCATTTGGGAAACCAACCAAGCCAACGTCGGCCAAAACTTTTAATTCTAAAATGTTCCAAACCTCTTGTCCCTGCTCACCTGGTTGTGCAAAACGCGGTGTTTGCTGAACCGAATTTTTAAAGTGTGCATTCCCTAAGCCACCACGGCCACCAGCTGTTAAAATCTTAGTTTCGCCATCTTTGGTAATTTCGAAAAGAACTTCTCCAGTTTCAGCATCTTTAGCAATGGTACCAAGCGGAACCTCGAGGATTTCATCTTTACCTTGTTTACCGAATTTATGGGAACTACCACCTGCTCCACCATCTTCAGCAATAATGTGCTTACGGTATTTAAGGTGCAATAATGTCCAGATATGGATGCTGCCTTTAACGATAATGTGGCCACCACGACCGCCATCACCACCATCGGGACCACCCATTGATGTTAAGATATCACGGTGCAAATGTGCCGAACCTGCCCCGCCCTTACCAGAACGGCAACAAATCTTTACATAATCTACGAAATTCGAACCCTGTGACATATTTTAATATTGAAATGTTAATACTGGAACGTCGAAAACAACAATTCCTTTAAAATTAAAGAGTTATAACGTTTTAACATTATAACTCTTTTTATGTTTTTGAATACTAGATCAGGAATTAATTAAAACCTTCTCTTTTATATCCGCTACTTGAACTTTATACCTTATACTGATCAATTACAGCGCAAAGATCATTATATACGGTTTCTATTTCACCAATTCCGTTTACTTTATTCAACTTTCCTTGCTCCTCATAATAAGGTAATACATGGATGGTTTTATCAAAGTATTCTGAAATCCGTTTTTTCAATTTTTCAGCATCGTCATCAGGACGGCCGCTGGTTTTGTGACGTTCGGCAATACGTTTTGTTAATTCCTCCTGATCAACATCTAAAGCAATAACGCCAGCAATTTTACTGCCTTTACGCTCCAAAAATAAATCAAGCTCTATTGCTTGTGGAACGGTACGCGGAAATCCATCAAACACAAATCCTTTAGCATCAGGATTTTTATCTACCTCTTCTTCAAGCATGGCAATTGTAATGGCATCAGGAACCAATTCTCCATCAGCTAACAATTGACTTACTTTTTTTCCTAATTCGGTTTCCCCTTTAACGTGTGCTCTAAAAAGATCGCCTGTTGAAACGTGTACCAACTGATATTTTGCAATCAGCTTTTCAGATTGGGTGCCTTTACCCGCCCCTGGAGGGCCAAAGAGAACTAAATTAAGCATTCAAGTTGTTTAGGTTGTCTTCAAAAATTAAAAAAGCCTTATTCCTATGGCTCTGTTAAAAGTAATATTCAAATCACTGGTTAATAGGATTAGACATTGCTTACTTTCAAGGCTGCAAATATATGATTATTAATTTAGATGCCATTTAAAATTGATGATTTATTTAAAAATGGGCTATTTTAATGACATTTATCTTCTTCTAAGAAGAATCTTGTGCCATTTTTATATTTAACAGAATTTTCTTTAAATACTGAGGGGCCTGACCAAACAATCCTTTTACATTTTATTAAATTTTGCAAAAAAAATAGGTATTTGTAACATTACTGAGCTGATATCTTCCAATATACCTAGATTGTAAAAACGAAATGCCGCAATGTTGTCAACAGCAGAAAATCATCCATTGCTTAAAATAGCAGAACCATTTTTATTGATCACAAATTTAAAAGTCTGCGATATCAAGAGCTCTCTTGCTAAATTTTAGATAAGTAACAATAACTTTCGATCCAATTTTGTAACGGTTATAATCCTCTTGTTTAACCTCAACCCTTATTTTTTCATTTTTGAATGGGCCCGAAAAAGTCAGGTATTCTGCGTGTTCTGTTTTGTCGCTACCAATAACTACACTTGTTAATCTGTTTTTTCCGTTTAATTTATCTTTTTTCCAATTGTATTTGTTATACCTATCTGCCAACCAGGCAATGAAGTAGCAAAAACTAAACATTAATAATCCTATAGCTGTAAAAGCGATATAGTCGTAATACTTCAGATTGTTGAGCGTTTCCTTTTCAACAGCTAAAGCAGCGATTATCCCAAGAAAGAATATGCACGCAACAAGCGTAATTACAACGATTCTCATAACTGCTTTTTGCGCTGTCTCCATTTGCGCTATTTCTTCTTCAGTTAACGGAATATTTTCCTGTAACTGTATTTGCGTAAAGTCAATTTGATGATTCTCCATTTATTCCTTAGATGTGTAGCATATTAAATAATTGTCTTTAACCAATAGCCGTTATGGAGTAGTGGCTATAATATCTTCTCGGTTGCATTGTGCTTTTGCCAGCGCAACATTAACAGCAGGACAATTAAAGTAAAAGCATTTTTCATTTGTATTTTTCAGCAAAGTAGATGAATTAATTTTTCAGTTTTATTTCGAAAATTCCATTTCCAAATGATGATAACCATAATAATAAAACCTTCTCCAATCTTAACAGTTGCAGATTTCTTTTCAACTCCCCTTGTATAGCTAAATTAAAAATTTTATCAATTAATTTCTCTTTCGTTACTGCAATAATTTCCGAAATTGTGGTTTGATATTTATCCTATTAGTTATTTATGAATACCTATCGCTTCCATTTTAATAACGGCAAAAAAGACTCAACTATTCTGTTCTGGTTTTTTACCGCCTTGCTAACTATTGCACTAACAGCCACCGTTTTACTGCTGCATCCGGATCCACTTTTCCCGGCCTGGCTATTGCTGATCCTCTTACCATTAATGTTTATGGGCATTTACAGGTTGGTTAAAGTGGCCTCCAAAAGGCGATCGGGAGAAATTGTTTCACTAACCAAAGAAGGCTTTACCAGTTCTTGTTTCGGTTCTGTTTTGTTTTCAGAAATACACTCCATTCAGGTTCCCGTAAAGCAAATAGGCCTTTTTGGGGGACTACAGCAAGACTATTATAAAAACACAGATGTAAATATTCCTTACCTGGAATTTTCGATCACTACTCAGAATGGAAAAATGTTAAATTGGAGATTGAATGAGTGGGGTGGGATTTATAACTCAGAAGAAGAATTTTTAATTTTCTTTAACTTTCTTACGGCGCTAGCCGATCAGCTGTATGAACTTTATCACGCTAACGAGCCATATAACAGCTATTTAAAAATTCTTAGTGAGAAAGGTTCCTGGAAAAAGCAAGGTTAAGCTAAAAAAGTTTTCAAACTGACTTTCTCAAAATGATTTCTTTGCATTAAATAGGATCTTAAAGATCTAAGAGAACCTGAAGAATTATAATATTTTAAAAAATACAACGGATTAAATCAACTAAATTAATTTACCCTAATCCTATCCTTTTAATCAATCGGATCATGCTCTTTATTTTAGTGTGTAGGTTTTACAGGTACAATATTTCCCTGTTCATCAAAATACATCGGATCTATACAAACCTCACGGTTATAGCCTGCTGCATCGCCCATTTTTATGCCATCGGGATAACTAAACCTGTGATAAACCATATACCACTCATCTTTTCCTGGAATTTGTAACACAGAATTATGCCCTGTACCATAAATTTCTTTGGATGGATCTTTTTGAAGAATCAGATTATTTTCTGAAACCTTAATTGGACCAGTAGGAGAACCTGAGGTACCATAACGTACCCGATAATTTTCACTTCTCGTATCCTCATCAGACCATAGGAAATAATAAATTCCCTTACGGTAAAATACATAGGTACCTTCTCTAAAAGTTTTATCCGTTTGAAGAACTTTGGTTGTATTGGCTTTTAGAGATACCATGTCTCTATTAAGTTCAGCTACTGCAAGGTATCCATTTCCCCAGTACAAATAGCTTGTACCCGTTTTAGGATCGGTAAATACGGCAGGGTCAATTTCCTGTCCCCCTTTTACCCCTTCCGGTTTAAAATTGATCAGCGATTTTCCAGCATCCACAAATGGACCTGTTGGAAGGTTTGATTCAGCGACACCGATTTTTTGTGCTGCTGTAAAATAATAGTAATACCTATAATCACCTTTTACCTTTTTCTCTGCAATGGTGGGTGCCCAGGCATTACGGTTGGCCCAGGTAACATCTTTTTTCAGATCAAGAATAACGCCTTCATCTTTCCAGTTAACCAGGTCTGTAGAAGAAAAAGCTTTAAAATAATAGCCACTCCAGCCGTCGAAACCATCACTGGTTGGATAGATATAGTATTTCTTTGTTTTATTGGAATATAACACATCCGGATCTGCATAAAAACCATCTAGCACAGGATTCTTTTTTAGTTTCAACGCCATGCCTTGGGGTATGCCCCAGCGGGTAGTAAGCGCAGTTAACTCTTTACGGGAAATAGGAATAATTGTTCCGTGCCTTGGATGAAAATCCATTTTTACATCCTGATCTATTACCTTAAATTTATCCAGATCATCACTTATACAAAACTGGTATTTTCCTTTTCCGTACACATCGTACATTAATATATATTTTTCGCTGTTGTTGAGCTTAAACACTCCTGAGCCTTCAACAGCATCGCTGGTTTGCTGCTTATAGCCTTCTTGCTCGATCCATTTCCCGGAAACCAGCGAATCCGTTAGTGCCAGTTTTATTCCATTTCCATTGCCTTCTGTTTTATAAAACAGGTAAAACAGTCCGTTTTTATTAATGATGTCGCCATCAATGCAGGATTTGCCATTCTTCGGACGAAATAGTACCGTTGGTTCAGTTTCAAAGTCGGTAAAATTACTGTTTACATAGGCATAATAAATAATATCCGGACCAGTACCATGCTGCATAGACCAATATACCATGTATTTTTTCCTTGCCGGATCATAAATGGTTTGTGGTGCCCACACCCGTTTTAAGTTTTCATTTCCTTTGAAACGTTTCTGTATATTAATTATGGTATGTTTCCAGTTCAGCAGGTCATCAGATTTCATCAAAATCAATGCCCGATTAGAATCCCATCCTTTCGAGGAAGTCATATCGGTGAGCACCATATAAAACGATTTTCCATTTTCTGCCCTAAGGATGTGAGGATCACGTACTCCTCCAGTAGAACTGATTACTTTTGAATCCAGAACAGGCTGGTTATTATTCAGCGCGCGATAATTGTATCCATCGGTACTGATTGCAAAGCAGACTGCCTCATCCTTCACTGCATTCCCCTTGAAGTAGGTAAACAGGTATCCGGCAAAATCTTTTTCTTCCGGACCAGTTTTATACTCCTGACCAAACAAGTTTCCAATAAAAGCTATATGCAAAAAAGAAAGGAGAATAAGGGATTGAAATTGAAGGCTTTTCATGGTTGGAGGTTAAAGTTTTTTGAGGTTCTTCATGAATAAAATAGGGTGCGGCGAGAAAAACCGCACCCTTTACACTATTATTTTAAAGCAATTTTTTGTACTTGGGTATAGCTATATTCTCCGGCAGAGGTAGATTTAACACCCAATCTGGCATATATATAATCCAACGATTTCAAATTATCAGGCAATGCACCTGAAGAAATTTCGATTTGCTGGCCAAGCACCACATTACTCAAGTTTGCATCTACCCTGACTTCGCGTTGTACCTGATCAGTCAATACTGATTTTCCAAGATAGAGACGTACAAACTCGAGATTTGCAGTCTGCACTACTTTATTAACTACAAGTTTGGCAATAATGTTATCACCAGATTTTTGAAAAGATTCGCCAGTGATGGTAAAATAAGGCGTAACTGGAATATCAAGATTGGTATCTCCCCTTACATCTATCCTTACCGTATCTGTAGCCTGTTGTAGCCAAGGTGCATCGGCTCTGCGTACCAGCTTATATTGGCCATCAAATAGTTTTGCAGAAAAAGTTCCGTCCTGATTAAGGTATATTGTAATGGGTGATTTAAGTGGATAACCATCCTGCCACAATTCTAATTGAGGCCCGTTGTTACGTACGCTAACCGCTCTTCCCTGATAAACGACTTTTCCTGCAAGGGTTACTTCAGGAGCCTTAAAATTGTCATATTCACAGCTTACCAGAAATACACTGGTTACTATAGCAAATATCATTAAAAATTTAAATTTCATATTCGTAAAAATTAGTTGAATGGATTTCTAACAATTTTTGGATTGTTGTTTAACACGTCCTGAGCTATTGATGAATAATAATTGGCCATGCGGAAAAATCTTGCCCGGCGGAAACGGCTTGGTCTGATACGCTCATAAATGTATTTACCATTATCTGGATGTCCTGGCCTTACCACTCTGTATCCATAAAGTCCTCTAACTACTGCATTAGGGTCATTCTCTGAGCCATCCCAAACAATATGCGCGATACGCCATCTTTTTAAATCAAAATAACGATGGTCTTCAAAAGCAAGCTCCACACGTCGCTCATTACGGATGATATCTGTTGTTAGTGCGCCAAGGCTATTAGCAGGGAATCCGGCACGGGCCCTTATCGAATTAACATATCCAAGGCCTTCAGGTCTCCCCAGTTCAAAGGCAGCTTCTGCTGCATTAAGGTAAATTTCGCCTAAACGAAACCATGGCCACCAGTTTGATGCACTGGTACCTCTTGTACTTGCTGCCGAAGCGTCACTTACAAATTTCCGAATATAAAACCCCGTATTGCTTACATCCATGGCATCATCTTTTGGCCCGTCAAAACCAGTCCAAAGCTGCCCATCGGTGTAGTTTTTACCCAATTCTGCCGAAGTGCTTAGCTGATAGGTCCCATTGTTCCAAACCGCAACACCAGCCTGTATTCTTACGGGATTATTTTTGAAGTTTGTACCTGGGTAAATTACCGTTCCAAATAAACGTGCATCCTTACCTGCAAAAATATCCATTATACCTGTGTAGGCAATGTAATTACCTGCGGCATCCTTGTCGCGAAGCGTACCTTTAGATCCATCTAAATAGTTGAAACTTTCTACAAAACTCAGTGATGGTGATATGGTTGATGAAGATTCGTTGTCTTCTGTCATGCTTTTGATAATATTATCATAAGCAAAACGGTGCACTTTAACACTGGGTGCAAAATCTTTAGCAAAAATCACTTCGCTTCCCGTTTTCTTATTCAGCATGTCATAAAAATTAGCGCCTTTATCCGGATTTTCATTAAAAAGCGAATATGGACCGCTGATGATTTCCTTAGATGCGGTTAACGATTTATTGTAATAATCTGCTGCCATTGATACAGGAATACCAACTTCACCGCCAGGGGTTGATATTGGGCTGGCCATTAAACTGTTGTATTTAGCAATTGAACCGGCGTAAAGCATGGCCCTGCTTTCCAATGCAAGGGCAGTATATTTATTTGATCTGGTTTTGCTACTGTTGTTTGGTGCCAGATCTTCCTTAATTGCCTCCAGTTCACGATATATAAAGTCGTAAACTTCATGCTCCTTTGCACGCGGAACCTGAAGCGGTGTAGGGTCGCCACTAAAGTCGTAAATTAGTTGTTTTTCTACAATCGGTACTCCGCCCATGCGTTTTACCATTTCAAAATATACAAATGCCCTCATAAAACGAAATTCCGCTCTGAATAAGCGTTTTTGATCTGCAGTTAGCTTTACGCTCTGTGTCTCCAGATTTTCAAGGGACAAATTTATATCCCTGATTAATCCATAATCCCAATAGCGTCCATAATCATCCCCAAACTGAAAATCGTTTCTCCAGTTCTGGTCACGGTGGCCAGACCACATGGCATCATCAAGTTCAGTCATCCCACCAGTATTAAAAACACCATGTAAGGAAGGTAACCGGTTATAATAATTAGCCAATAAGGAAGTCAATAGTTTAGGATCATTCCATAATTGTTCATCAGTGATCGTGCTTTTTGATTCACGATCAAACCAGTCTTCATGCTTGCAGCTACTCATGATCAAGCAAGCCAGCAAAGTGATAGATATATAAATTTTTTTCATTTTAGTCAATTTTTAGGTGTCCTTGTTTAAAACGTTACATTGAAACCAGCCATAAAAACTTTTTGCTGAGGATAGACAACAGCTGCTGCAGCTTCAATTTCAGGATCGATCTGGAAATCCTTTACATTGTCAAAAGAAATCAGATTTGAGCCATTAACATACACACGGATTTTTTGTGCTTTAATCTTCTGTGAAATTTTTTGGGGCAAAGTATAAGCCAGCTCTAAATTTCTAACCCGCAGGTATCTTACATTGGTTAACCAAAAATCGCTGTTTCTGCTATTTGGCCCTGTATTTCCGTTACGGATAGCTGGATAATACCCCGAAATCCACTCACTGTTCGGATTGTAGGGATCTGCCCGGTGCCACCTGTCTTCCAGCAAATATGCCGGTGAGTTACCACCACCATGAAAAGCATTTCTTAACTCATAATCCTGGTTCCATGATTGCATTGCACCTCCTGCGAAATCTACATTCAGGTCTATTCCTTTATAACTCAATCCAATTCTACCCCCAAAGGTCATCATTGGTGCCCACCCTGTAGGATAACCGATAGGGCGCTCATCCGTTCCATTAATCACGCCATCACCGTTTACATCTTTGTAAATAAAATCGCCTGGTAATTGCGTTCTGTTATTGTTTCCATCATTGTTTATTGGATAGTTACGAATCTGTTCTTCCGATTCAAAACGGCCGACAACCTGGTAGCCCCACCAAACGCCACCCCAGCGATCTTCTGCTGAGTTTCTATATTCATTCAATGAATTACTGAAACGTGGTTTATATGACTCGATAGTTCTATAGCGTGAAAATGTGAAATTACCACTCACTACATAATTCAATTCGCCTATCTTACTGGTGTACGTTGCAATACCCTCTACGCCATAATATCCATTTTTATTCAGATTTTCGTTTGGTAATCCGTATCCGATTTCGCTAGGCAGCAATACATCGTAGCGTTGCGCGGGGTAGCCAGTACGTATAATTTTAAATGCGTCTGCTGTTATGGTCAGTTTGTTGTCGAATAATCCCAAATCCAGACCAAGGTTATAGTTGGTGTTTTTTACCCAGGAAAGGTTTCTTACCGGAAGAGACTTAGGCTGAATACCAGGATAATAAGTCCCATTAAGCACCGCATCTCCTGAGCCGAAATTATAGCCAGCTAAATAACCGTGCATACCTACACCTTCTTCCAGTCCTGTCTGACCGATTGATGCCCTGATTTTCATGTCATTTACAACACCTTTAAGCGGTTTAAAAAACGACTCATCAGAAATACGCCAACCTAAACTCGCACCTGGAAAAAGCCCCCACTCATTCCCTTTGTAATATAAGTATGAACCATCGTAACGACCGAGTATCTCAACCAGGTATTTACCTTTATAATTGTAATTAAAACGACCTATATAACCAGCTCTGGCTTCGTATGACCAATCATCACCCAAACTATTCAGTTCAGCTAATTTCATTAATGGAATATAATTATTTGTAGGATTTGAGCCAAGTGCAGAATAAGTCCTGTCCCAATCTGATTTTTCATAACCTACCGTTGCCGAAAAGTTATGGTCGCCTATCTGTTTGGTATAATCTAACTGGAACTGAGCAAAGCGGGATACCGCTACGCGGTCAGTTTTATATCTCCAGCCTGCATCGCTTCCACCTGTACGGTTATAGTTGTTGTTTTCATATCTGTAAACGTCATAAGTATACTGGAAACCGTCAAATTTGTTATCCGTATAGTTGTAGGATAGTGTTCCTTTTGCTGATAAACCAAATTTGGTTTTGTATGATGTAGTTAGATTGACATTACCGCTGATGTACTTATTATCCTTATAACCTACAATATCTCTGCTAAACAGGGCTGGATTATATGCAAAATCGTTCACATGGTTAGGATAGGCCTGATTTCCATTGGCATAAGCAGGTACTGTTGGTCTGTTTCTAAAAATAGCCAGCATAGAAGAGAAGTAACCATCTCCTCCCGGAAGTCCTACATCTTTTGTTGTTTCCTGTCTGCCCGAAATTTGCGCCCCAACGGTTAAGCCTTCCAGAATGGTTGCTTCTATGTTAGCCTGTAGATTGGTGCGTTTGTAAGAAAAATCTTTAATCATCGCATCCTGATCCAGATTACCAACAGAAAGGAAATAGTTTGAGTTCTTGGATCCTCCGGTAACATTCGCATTGATGTAACGCTGCGGAATATTTTTGCGGATTACCATATCGTAATAATCATTATTTTGGTACCCTGGTTCTGTTCCGGCCTGCCATTTGGCTAGTTCTGCAGGGGTATAAACTGAAGTTGGATTTCTGTTCTCATTCTGAGCAGCCTCTACTAAGCCCCTGGTATATTGGGCAGCATTGGCCATAGTTGGGAAACGTGTTATATTTTGCCAACCCTGGTATCCATTGATGTTTATTTTCGCAGTTTCGTTTTTGCTGCCTTTCTTTGTTGTAATCAACACTACCCCTCTTGCTGCACGAAAACCATATACGGCTGCCGCTGCATCTTTAAGGATCGAAATACTTTCAATATCCTCTAGATTCAGTGCATTAAATATGTCGGCTCCTGACGCATTTTGAGTACCAACCCAGTCTGTTCCGGTTTGTCCGCCATATGCTACACCGTCGATTACATATAATGGATTTCCCATGTTGCGGATTTCAATACTTGCTCCCCTTCCCGGACGTGCATCTTTAGCGCGTACAGACACACCCTGTACCTTGCCCGCCAAAGCTCCGGCGGCGGTAGTAGATGATGTTCTTACGATGTCTTCCGATTTGATATTACTTACTGCCCCTGTAATATTGCGTTTAGATTGCTTGCCATAACCCACCACTACCACTTCATCCAGATCCTTGTTATCATCTTCGAGGATAACTTTGAGTTCACTCTTTTCGCCCAAAACTACGTGCTGGTTTTTGAAACCAATGTAAGTGAACACCAATGCTGTTTTGCTCGTCTGGATTTGGAAACGGCCATTTTGATCCGTAGTGGTGATTTCAGTTGGCATACCTTCAACAAAAACGGTAACACCCGTTAGGGGTTCATTTTTTTCGCTAAATACCTGCCCTGAAATCTTACGTTGTGCAAATGAATATGTAGGTACTCCCCATATCATCACGCAGATAAATAAAATTTTCAGAATTCTCATTTTAATATTTGGTTTTTAAGTGTAATGAATAGCTAACACCAAATATTCTCCCTTTTCACAATGAGTAAATACTGCGCTGCAGAAATGAATCAAAATCATAGTTAGCGATCTGGACCCTATTTGTCTCATCTGGAAATCATCAAAATAAATCACTCTTGAAATAAGGGCCTTGCGCGTTATTCTGAGATGGGTTTATAGTTGGTTTTCGGAATCAAACATAATGGAATATGAGCTGGAAAGCCATATACATATCCGTCAATTAACAGCTAATTTTTCGTCAAATTCACCTTTTTAAAGCGCTAAGACCTCTTTTTTTGATATTCGGAAGGGAGCTGACCAAATTCTTCTTTAAAGCATTGACGAAAATAAATGGAACTATTGATGCCAACCATCAAAGACACTTCGGTGATGTTATATTGGCCTGAGCGGAGCAGTTGAGCAGCCTTTTGAATCCTTACCTTTCGCACCAACTGGTTAATGTTTTTTCCGGTAATGCCTTTGAGTTTTCGATAGAGGGTAGACTGGCTCATGTTCATTTTTTCGGCAAGAGTAGCCGTATCAAGCACTTCGTCCTGTATACCTTCTTCAACCAGCGCTACAAACTCCTTTACGAAGGCATTTTCCCTCCACAACTCAGTATTTACCGGCGCTTCTGTGGTTCCCTGCTTTACCCGAGTGGAGAGTTGTCCAAGTAATTCGTTATAAATGGTCTTGCGTTTTGTCAATAGGTTTTCTATACGGTGGTGAAGCAGTTTCGGACTTACTGGCTTAGTTAAGTAAGAATCAACGCCAAGTTCATATCCCCGTCCCATATCTACCTCATTGTCTCTGGCGGTTAAAAGTATAATTGGGATATGACTGGTTTCCCGCTCACATTTTAAGGCTTCAAGCATAGTGAATCCGTCCATATCAGGCATCGTCAGATCGCTAATAATGATGTCTGGGATGCGGATTTTGGCAAGTTCAAGCCCCTGTAGTCCATTTTCGGCCGTAACCAGTTCATATTTTGTATCAAGTACAGAAGAAAGGTACTCTCGAAGATCATTATCGTCTTCCACCAGCAAGAGCAATTGGCGCTGATCATCCGGGGGCAACTGTATATCAAGTGCTGCCGGTTGAAGATCTGGCATTGGGGGAGCTACAGAAAGTAGAACTGTATTGGTGACTAAGCGAACAGAAAACTCACTTCCCTTACCCAGTTCACTTTTGACGTAAATTTTTCCGTGATGAATTGCAGCCAGCTCCTTAGCCAAAGCCAGGCCAATACCAGAGCCATGGCTTACAGATTTGGGTACCTGATAAAATTTATCAAATATCCTGCTTAAGTGCTCCGGAGCAATACCACATCCTGTATCTTTTACCGTAATTAAAGCGCAGGTGCTTAATTTATCTTTCTCATAACTTAAAACAACATCTATATTGCCTTTTGAGGTAAACTTGCAGGCATTCGACAATAAATTATCGAGAATCAACTGCACAATCTCTGCATCAAAGGTGGTTTTGATATCCTCCTGCAAGATAGTATAACCAATATTCAATGATTTATTATGGTTTGCCTCTTTATATTTAAGCACAATTTCTGAGAGCAGTTCACCCAAATAGGCTTCTCCTAACACCAATGGCTTATACTGGGACTCGACTTTGCGAAATTCGAGTAATTGATTGACCATTGAAAATAGCCTGTTTGCATTTTTCTGAACAATATGGACCCAATCTTTATGTTTTGAAGATAACTTTTCTTCAGCAAGCAAATCTTCCAAAGGACCAAGGATTAGCGTTAACGGTGTCCGTAGTTCATGGGTGATGTTGGTATAAAAATTCATCCTTTCCCTGTGGAGCTGTGCATCCTGTTCAAGTTGAAGCTTTTTAACACGGAGCTGACCTTCTGCTCTTATTTTTTTGACATAGAAAAATAAAACAGTAAAAACCGTAGCGGCAATGAGCAAAAAATAAGTGACCAGCGCAAACGTGCTTAGATAAAACGGCGGGGCGATGTTGATGAAAAGGCGTTCATAATCTTCAGACCATTGTTCATTTTTCTGACGAGTGCGTATGAGAAGCTCATATTTCCCGTATGGGATATTTCGAAAATCTAGATTCTTTTCACCTCCCAAAAATATCCAGTTTTCGTCCAGTCCGTTTAGTTTGTAGCTAAATTCAACGAGCTCATTTACAGCATAATCCATCACAGCGAGCTCTATACGGAAACTATTTTCTTCATGTTTCAGGCTTATCTGCTGGGTGAGGCCTGGGTATTTTTCAGATTGTGCATGGTTTTCTCCAGTATTGAATACCATAAAGCGGCTAATCCTTATTGGGGATTCTGGCAGGCTCAATGGGATCTGGTCTGGATTAAAATAACAGATTCCTGCAGGCATTCCAAAAAATAGCCATCCCCTCCTATCTAACGCAACGCTATTATTGGTAAAGCCACCTAGAGGCAAGCCAAAGGCCTGATCATAGCTCAGCATACGTTTTTCTTCTGGTAGATACCTTAGCAGACCTAATCTGGTGGAGCACCAAATGTTGCCATTAAGATCCTGGGCTATGGCATTTACGGTTAACCAGGCATCGGACTCGGGAAAAACAATGTTTTCAAGATTTCCCATTTCCCGATTGGCACTCTGGAGTGCCAGACCTTCATTTGTAGCAATCCAGATATTATTGCTCCGGTCACGAAAGAGATAGTTGATGGTATTGCTGCCAATCCCCTGCCCTTTAGCAATTTTTTTTATCAGTTTTCTATTGTGATCAAAAATGTAAAGGCCCTGCCCATAAGTACCCACCCAAAGATTCCCATGGCTGTCCTCCACTAAGGTACGGGGGGCATAATCACCAAGCATAGGTGTCCTGGTAGCTACTTTTAAGAAAGTATTGTGGCGGGGATTATGAACAAATACACCCTCCTCTGCAGCGAAACAAATATTTCCCTGTGAATCTTCCATAATTGCTCTAACGGCCGACATCTTTTCACCGGCATTTATCTTCTTCCATGTATTGTTTTTTGCATCAAGGAAGGACACACCTCCCTTTTGCAAGCCGAACCACTTGTTTTTTTTACTATCCTGAAAAGCAGAAAGGAGAAAATCATCTCCCAGCCCACTGTTCGCTGCAGTCGTTTTGGTAATTTTTTTTTCAGCATTTATCTGCAAAATCCCATCTCCGGCCGTAGCCAGCCACATGCTGCTGCCTACATCATTCAATATTCCGGTTACCGTAGCCGGCCTGTCTGCCCCAGGATTAATATTTTTAGTGGGTAAAACGGAGAAAAATGGTTCCAGATGACCCAAAAAAGCGATGCCACCACTATAAATCCCTAACCAAACATTGCCGAAACGGTCACGATCAATGCTCTGTACCGAAGCATTATTACCCCTCTCCAGATCAGTTGCCGTAATTGCTCCGGTATGCAGGATATTCCCGGAATTACTATATTGAGGTTTCATGATGAATACTTGCGATCCAGCAGTACCGATCCAGATTACCCCATTGATTTCTTTGATGGCGTGTACAAAAGGTTCATCACCATTTTTTGATTGGCTGGCAAGGCTGATTTTTTGGATGCTTTTTGATAAAGGGTGGTAAACTGCCAGCCCCTTTCTGGTTCCTATCCAGATATTGTTTTTACTATCACAAAACAGCGATCTGACCTCATTATCTGGTAGCAGGCCATTTGTACTTTCGCTAGTAAGCAGCTTTACGTCTTTATTTTGTGAATTTAAAATAGAAATGCCCTTATTTACATGACCAATGTAGAGCAGGCCGTTATGGTCTTCTGCAAGCGCCCAAATGCTGTTTTCGGCCAGCGCAGGTATATTTAATTTATTAAACCGTTCAAATTTCTTACTTACAGGGTCGAAACGCTGTACACCGCGGTGATAAGTGGCAAGCCATATCTTATCATTTTTAGCTTTGATGATATCGGTAATATCATTGGTGGCAATAGAATTCTTGTCTTTTGGATCATGTAGATAATATGAAAACCTGTTGGTTTTCATATCAAGAATATTTAAACCGCTTGCCCGCGTGCCGATGTAAAGCTGGTCATTATTGTAATAAAGGGTATTGATCTCGTTACTGTTTACCGAAAATCCATCTGCTTTTTCAGACTTGTAGTATTGCTTAAATGAATTACTGGCAAAGCGGTTTAATCCCAGTTCCGTTGCAATCCATACATAACCGAATTTATCATGTGTCAGATCAATAACCTGTTGACTAGACAAGCCTTCCTGTAGTGATAGATACCTCGTTTTTCCGCCTTGCCCGAATGCAGGCAGGATGAAACAAACAACGAGCAAAAACAGCATTAACCTCATTATCTATTTATTAATGGTAAGGGAATTAATTTCAAAAAGTTTAAGACAAATTATTTAGTTTAATCCGACCAGTCTGTTTACATGGCATTTTTTGAATGGCTCAAAATTGAATTGCAGCACCTTGCCTGGAAAAAGCTCGAACTAAACACACTGAGAGAAATGATAGCAAAGGAAGCTTCAATTGTAATAAACATGGTGGTAAATATTTGGTGATCTGCCGCAAATGAACAATAACCTCTGATTCATTTTACGTGGTTAGTTTGAGAAACACTTGCAGCAGGGTCAAATATATCATTTTTTTATAAATGTCATAACAACGCTTATCTTATCGTAACGATGAATCTTAATAAGACACAAAAATTGGAACTTACAAAAAAGAATAGGAATACACATAACGTAGGCAATTTGAAATTACCATAGAAAGCTAAATACCAATCACAGCGAGGCCTACCTGATCTTCAATAAACAATTGGGTGTATTAAAAGACATAAAATCAGTCTTTCACAAATTTGATACACTGCAAAAGCGGGAATTTATAGATCTGGTGTTCGACTCGAATCTCTACTATGAAAATGGTATCTATCGAACACCTACGATGATGAATCTACTATCAATAACTATCTTAAAATGAGATATTTAGGAGTGATGATTGTAGACAAAAAAGGGAGAATTTTTCAATCCTCCCTCATGTGCACTTGTAGGGATTCGAACCCCAAACCTTCTCATCCGTAGTGAGATGCTCTATCCAATTGAGCTACAAATGCATTTCCGTATCGTTAACGGACTGCAAAGGTATAATTTGATATTTTAATTTCCAATTAAATTTTAAAAAAATCTTAAAATAATTCTTTGCAGAATAAGCTTTACGCGCTCAATGCATCATTAATTGCTTTAAAATCAGGCAAATCATGTGCATCTTCTAAAACTTCTGCATAGGCTATTTTTCCTTCTTCATTGATCACAAAAGCCGCTCTTTTGGAAACACCTTTCAATCCGAAGGCAAATTCATCATAAAAAGCACCATAAGCTGCTGATACTTCTTTGTTAAAATCAGACAATAAAGGAAACTGATAACTTTGAACTTCTTTAAACTTAGCCAAAGAGAACGGAGAATCAACTGAGATGCCAATTACCTGTGCATCTATCCCTTCGTAATAGCTAAAATTATCGCGCATGGTACATAATTGTTCTGTACATGTTCCGGTAAAAGCCATCGGAAAAAAATGAATAATTACTTTTTTACCTTTGAAACCAGAAAGCGCAATTTCAGCTAAATCTGAACTGTATAATTTGAAATCAGGGGCGTTATCGCCAACTTGTAATGCCATTATGTATTTTTTTTGTGGTTAAATATATTAATTGGTTCAGTAGTTCATTGGCCATTTGTTTATTAGTATTGTATCCCAATGCACTAATGACTAGTTAACTAATTATCTTTTTTCATCTGCTGATCTAAAATCGCCAAGCCTTCTTCAAAACTATGTGGACGGTAATCTAGATCTTTTATGGTTTTATCTAAAACAAAACCAGTTCTAACCGGTCTTTTAGCCGTTTGGTTTAAACTTGTCGAACTTATTTCATTAATAAATGATTGATCAAGGCTCCAAAACTCGGCAACTTTTCGCACTAATTCTGCAATACTCATGTAATCTTTACCCGATATATGGTAAATTCCTTTTGCATTTTTTTCTACAGCCAACAAGCAGGCTTCAGCTAAATCCTCGGCTAAGGTGGGCATACGCCATTGATCGTTTACTACATTAACAGGCGATGCTTTTTCTAGTACTTCTTTGGCCCACAGTACGATATTGCTCCGGCTCATATCACTGCTTATTCCATATACCAGTATTGTTCTTAAAATTGCCCAGTTTGCTTTTGAGTTCTTCAACAGCTCTTCCGCCAGTACTTTCGATTCGCCATAATAACTTACAGGATTAACTGTATCCTCTTCTTTATATGGTCCGTTGGCACCATCAAAAACAAAATCGGTACTTAAATGAATAAGTTGAATGTTCTTTTCTTCACATATTGATATCAGCGTTTGAACTGCATCTACATTTAATTGGCGGCAAAGCGCTTTATTGGCCTCACAAGTATCAACATTGGTCATTGCTGCGGTGTGCACAATGACATCAGGACTGTATCTTTCGATAACTTCCCTAACCTGAGCAGCATTCAAAATATCCATTTCTGCATATCCATACCCATCCTTTACCGGATAACGATTTGTCCCTTTAGAAGTGGCAACAAGCTTTACCCTGCCTTCGGCGAGAATTTTTTGAGTTAATTTCTGTCCTAAAAGACCGTTGCTACCTGTTGTTAAAATGGTTTTCATATGCCTTATTTATGGCTCTAAATTATCTATAAAAACCATGTTGAAAAAATTTATAATATATATTTAAAATTAAGTAAGAATAACTTAACTTTGCCAACCGAATTGGAGCCCCTATAAACAGCTTTAATTCATTGACTGTAATAAATTTACTCACAACAGATATGCCTAACTTAGGAAAAATAGCACAAATTATCGGCCCAGTGGTTGACGTTAGCTTTGCTAATGATGCCCATCTACCTAAAATTTTTGATGCGTTAGAGATAACGAAAGAAAATGGACAGAAAATTGTTTTAGAAGTTCAACAGCACTTAGGTGAAGATCGTGTACGCGCAATCTCAATGGACTCTACAGACGGTTTAGTTCGTGGAATGGACGTAGTTGATACTGGTGCTGCGATTAAAATGCCAGTTGGCGACCAAATTAAAGGTCGTTTATTTAATGTAGTTGGTGAAGCGATTGACGGTATCAACACAGTTGATAAAACTGATGGTCGTCCTATCCATGCTACTCCTCCTAAGTTCGAAGATTTATCAACTGAAACTGAGGTACTTTTTACAGGTATTAAAGTTATCGATTTATTAGAGCCATATGCAAAAGGTGGTAAAATCGGTTTATTCGGTGGTGCTGGTGTAGGTAAAACGGTATTAATTATGGAGTTGGTTAACAACATCGCTAAAGCTTATGCTGGTTTATCAGTATTCGCAGGTGTTGGTGAACGTACCCGTGAAGGTAACGATTTACTTCGTGAGTTTATCGAGTCAGGCGTTATCAACTATGGTGACGAATTCTTACACTCAATGGAAAAAGGTGGATGGGATTTGAAAGCTGTTGATACTGAAAAATTAAAAGAGTCTAAAGCAACATTGGTTTTCGGACAAATGAACGAGCCTCCTGGTGCACGTGCACGTGTAGCATTATCAGGATTAACTGTTGCTGAATATTTCCGTGATGGAGATGGCGAAGGCGCTGGAAAAGACATCCTTTTCTTCGTTGATAACATCTTCCGTTTTACACAGGCAGGTTCTGAGGTATCGGCTTTATTAGGTCGTATGCCATCAGCTGTAGGTTACCAACCAACACTGGCAACTGAGATGGGTTTAATGCAAGAGCGTATTACTTCAACAAAACGTGGATCAATTACATCAGTACAAGCGGTATATGTACCAGCCGATGATTTAACTGACCCGGCTCCGGCAACAACTTTTGCCCACTTAGATGCTACTACAGTACTTTCGCGTAAAATTGCTGAGCTAGGTATTTATCCTGCGGTAGATCCATTGGATTCTACTTCACGTATCCTTTCTCCTGCTGTTTTAGGTGACGAGCACTATAACACTGCACAACGTGTTAAAGAAACTTTACAACGTTATAAAGAATTACAAGATATTATCGCGATCTTAGGTATGGACGAATTATCTGAAGAAGATAAATTAGTGGTATCAAGAGCACGTCGTGTTCAGCGTTTCTTATCTCAACCTTTCCACGTAGCTGAGCAATTTACCGGCTTAAAAGGTGTATTGGTTGACATTAAAGATACCATCAAAGGATTTAACATGATCATGGATGGTGAAGTTGATGAGTATCCAGAAGCTGCATTTAACTTGGTTGGTAGCATTGAAGATGCGATCGAAAAAGGTAAAAAATTATTAGCAGAAGCGAACTAAGAGACTTGAGACACTAGATTTGAGATGTGAGAGGGACTTAGTCTCAAACCTCATATCTCACATCTCCAATCTAAAAAAAATGAATTTAGAAATATTAACTCCAGATAAAAAAGTTTTCGAAGGTGAAGTAACAGCAGTTACGGTTCCTGGTACTTTAGGCTCTTTCCAGATTTTAAAAGACCATGCCCCTATCATCTCTACTTTAGAAGATGGAGAAGTTATTATAAAAGCAAACAAAGCTGATGAGCAACGCTTTTTTATTAAAGGCGGTGTGGTAGAAGCTATTCACAACAAAATTGTGGTTTTAGCTGAAGGCGTCGCTTAAGCAAAATAATTAACTCATTTAGAAGCCTCCCGATTTAAAAATCAGGGAGGTTTTTTTTATGTTATTGTTTAACAAAATAACAAACTGTTGCCGTAAATTCCTCATTGTGTTCATAATAAAGCATGTGCGAGCCATCTATCTGCACTACTTTTTGATTGGAAAATTTATAATTTTTATAATAATCCGGGCCAACCGCATGATCATCCTTACCCGTTATAATCAAGGTCGGTGTTTTAATCTCACTGGTAAGTAAAGCATAATCTTTAAAATATTCCGGATACTTCTGCACTTTTGTGCTATCCATCAAAGGCATAAAAAGTATCATTCCAAAATCTGATGTACGTTTATAGGAATTTTCGATGCTGTCCATTTTGATAATGGTATTTACATCATTGGCAATATATTTATATCCAAGATGCACCGCGCTTAACTTTTTTCTAACCATCGCCGCTCCATTCATTAATTTTTTAAAATCTGTTTCATTTATAGTGGTATCCTTTTTTAGTAACCGATATCCATATTCAATTTGTTCCTTCACCTGGTTTGGATTCATGAAATGGGCTATTGTATTCGCCATGACGATGCCAGATAAATGTTCTGGATACTTCAAGGCATAGTTAATGGCCAGAATACCACCAAATGAATGACTAAGTAAGTACACTTTTTCTACGCCCAATTTCAACCGCAGTTCTTCAACATCTTGAACAATCCGATCTAAACTATAATTTTTTGCATTTTGCGAATGACCAGATCCTCTTTGATCCAGATAAACCATTGTTAAACATTTCTCCAGATTTGCTCCACCCATTTTTTCAAAGGAAAGAAAGTCCTGACCAGGGCCTCCATGCAAGTAGATACAAACAGGTCCTTTGCCTGCTACCTTAACAGATAATTTTACTGCATCAGAAGTTAAAACGGTCTGGTTCCCCATTTTGAGATGTGAGTTTGAATCTGACGGGGAACAACCACTAAATAATACGAATAAAACAACAAAAAAGATATAAATTGTTTTTATAGGAATAGTTTCTAATATTAAATTACACCGCTTTACAATAAACAATCAAGCAAGTTTAATAATACTTAATATCCACAAAAAAACACCAATAATTCTTGGCATTTTAACATCAAAATATGACCTGAATTTTCAATTTCATACAGCCTTTAACTCGTTTTAGGCAGAAAAATAGAAAATTTATAATGCAAGCATAACAAACAGACTGTATACCGTTTTGATATTTGGTCTACGGCTATCGGCATTAAATAACTAATCCAACTCTAGTTAAGAATAATATTCTGATTATTAATATATTTTCGAAATAATATTCTTATTTAACTTTTTTCTGATTTCTCTTGCATATTAATGAACCAAAAACTAAATTGGTTTTTATAAACAATAAGATAACAATGACTATTCAGAATAACATATTTTCTACCGCTACTACTGCAAAAGCAGCTGGTAATGTAGTGTTGTTACCTGTCATTTTACTTAACCTCCTACTCCTAAACATTTTATGGGGTAATAAGCGGACGCAGTTTAAATAGATTTAAAAAAACTAAATATACCTAAAGCGTCCCGATACAAACGGGACGCTTTTTTTAAATAACAAAAAGACAGTATTATGAACCGTCCATAATAAATAGTCAAAATAAAAAATGGAATGCTTATTTACCGTAGTAAGCTCCATCTGACGGTTAAAACATAAGAATAAACAGATGAAATACTATAATTCTAATACGATTATTTACCTTGATGGACAGTTTGAAAAGGCTGTAAATAGCAGTACCGACCTTTACGGGCAGTCGCTACACTACGGCTATGCTGCTTTCGAGGGTATTAGAGCCTATAAAACACACAACGGCAACCGCATTTTCAAAGCCGCCGCCCATTTCGATCGCTTAGAGCGTTCCTGCCAGTTGGCAAACATTCCTTTCCCATGGGATAAACAGGAATTAATTGCAGCAACTTATAAATTACTTCAGTTGAACAAACTGAAAGATGCTTATATACGTCCCCTGGTATTTTGCCACCCGAACATGAAATTAAACGGGCCGAGTGGGGTTTCGATCTTAATCTGTGCCTGGGAATGGGATGCATATTCAGGCAACAAATTGTTGAAATTAACGGTTTCCGATTACGAAAGACCAAACCCAAAATCGATTCCAATGGAGGCGAAATTGAGTGGAAACTATGTTAATTCTATTTTAGCTACTACAGCGGCAAATATTAAGGGTTATGACGAGGCTTTACTTTTGGATATGCACGGTTTTGTTGCCGAGGCATCTGGAGCAAACATTTTTCTTGAAAAAGACGGAAAACTGTTTACGCCGTCTTTAGGGAACATTTTACCAGGTATTACACGTGCAACCGTAAAAGAGCTTTGCACTGTTTTGGATATAGAATGCATTGAGAAAAAATTAACCACAGAAGATCTTAAAAATGCCGACAGCGCTTTCTTATGCGGAACAGCAACTGAAATAGCAGGGATAGCATCAATTGATGATATTGTGTATCGCCCGTTGTGGAGAGAATCTCTCGGTTATACCATACAGCGCGCTTATAAAAACCTGGTACTGGAAAAAGTGAATTACGAAGTGATTATATAGCGACAAGCATACTGGCTGCTAGTTAAATAGTTCATTGTTGATGGCCGATTAAACTATAAACCATCAACCAAAAAGAATTCTAAACAATAAAAAACTACTTTAAAAACAGATGACTGAAGAAATCAATCAACACTTCCCGAAGGCCTACCAGCAAATTAATGGTGCAACAAAAGCATCAGGATTTGACATGGCATCTGATGTGTTGACCTGCTCTTTGCTCAGAACACTTGCTGCTACAAAACCTTCAGGTAAATTTCTGGAGCTTGGAACAGGAACAGGTTTATCTACTTCCTGGATATTAGATGGTTTAGATCAAAATAGTACACTTACCTCGATAGATAATGACGCTAAATTTTTAGCGATTGCCAAAACTTTTCTTGGTGAGGATGAACGCTTAACATTAGTTGACACCGATGGTGCCGAATGGATTGAAAAGAATAAAGATAAAAAGTTCGATTATATTTTTGCTGATACATGGCATGGGAAATACCTGCTTTTAGAGGAAGCTTTATCCATGCTTAACAGCGGCGGACTTTATATCATTGATGACATGCTGCCACAATCAAATTGGCCTGATGGCCACCAGGATAAGGCTATAAAATTGATCAAAGATTTAGAATCCCGTGAAGATCTGCAATTAACCAAGCAGGTTTGGGCAACAGGAATCGTGATCGGAGTAAAAAAATAAATAAGATTAAATAGTTCTTTACTTTTTTAAATAGTTAGTATGTTTGTGATTCATCAAAGACATGAATATAAACACAAACATTATTAGCAACCTAATTATTGTCATTTCTCAAAAGAGAGGTGGAAATCGTTGCGTATAATATTAAAATATACCATATCGAAACCGCCTCCCATAAGAGGCGGTTTTTTTTGCCTCAAAAAGAAATAATTGAATACAACAGAATACATACACTTTTAAAACAATGAGCGAATTAAACAAGTACAGTAAAACATTTACACAAGACCCAACACAACCGGCAGCGCAAGCTATGCTTTACGGAATCGGATTAACTGATGCTGATATGGCTAAAGCACAGGTCGGTATTGCAAGTATGGGTTACGATGGTAACACCTGCAATATGCACCTTAACGATCTTGCAAAAGACGTCAAAGCTGGGGTCTGGAAAAATGATTTAGTGGGCTTGGTTTTTAATACCATTGGTGTAAGTGATGGGATGAGCAACGGTACTGATGGAATGCGTTACTCGCTGGTTAGCCGCGATGTAATTGCTGATAGTATCGAAACCATATGTGGTGGCCAATATTACGATGGAATTATCTCGATCCCAGGCTGCGATAAAAACATGCCTGGCGCGATTATGGCCATGGCACGTTTAGATCGCCCTTCAATTATGGTTTATGGTGGTACGATTGCACCAGGCCATTACAAAGGCGAAGAATTGAACATCGTTTCAGCTTTCGAAGCGCTGGGGCAGAAAATATGCGGCAACCTTTCTGAGGAAGACTACCAGGGCATCATAAAACATACCTGCCCTGGTGCAGGTGCTTGTGGAGGAATGTATACTGCAAACACAATGGCATCAGCAATTGAGGCCTTAGGTATGAGTTTGCCTTATTCATCTTCAAATCCTGCAATCAGCGAGGAGAAAAAACAAGAATGTTTAGATGCGGGTAAATACATCAAAATTTTATTAGAGAAAGATATCAAACCATCTGATATCATGACGAGAAAAGCATTCGAAAATGCCATTCGTTCTATTATCATTTTAGGTGGCAGTACGAATGCAGTATTACATTTTATTGCAATGGGTAAAGCTATCGGTATCGAAATCACCCAGGATGATTTCCAACGGATGAGTGATGTAACACCGGTACTTGCCGATTTCAAACCTAGTGGAAAATACTTAATGCAGGATTTACACCAATATGGTGGTATCCCTGCTGTACTAAAATATTTATTAAACGAGGGTTTATTACATGGCGATTGTTTAACTGTTACCGGAAAAACCATGGCTGAGAATTTAGCTGATGTAAAATCGATCATGGATTATGATCAAAAAATCATTCAGAAATTAAGTGAGCCGATTAAAGCCACTGGTCACCTACAGATTCTTTACGGAAACCTGGCAGAAAAAGGTTCTGTTGCAAAAATAAGTGGTAAAGAAGGTGAGAAATTTGAAGGCCCTGCACGTGTATTTGATGGTGAGCACGATTTAATTGCCGGAATTTCAAGCGGGCGTGTTCAACCTGGCGATGTAATCGTAATTAAAAATTCAGGTCCGGTAGGTGCGCCAGGTATGCCAGAAATGTTAAAACCAACCTCAGCAATTATTGGTGCAGGCTTAGGTAAATCGGTAGCTTTAATTACCGACGGACGTTTCTCTGGTGGTACACATGGATTTGTGGTTGGTCACATTACACCTGAATCTTACAAAGGTGGCTTAATAGGCTTGGTAGAAGATGAAGACCGGATTTTGATCGATGCGGTAAACAACATCATTAGCTTACAAGTAAGTGACGAAGTGATTGCAGAACGTAGAAAAAACTATGTACAACCAGCGTTAAAAGTAACAAAAGGTGTTTTATATAAATATGCTAAAACAGTTTCAGACGCAGCTAGCGGTTGCGTAACTGACGAATATTAAAATCAAAAAATCATCCCCAGATTAATTGATTACTAAGAAAATAGATTATGCAAATAATTAAAAGTATTCAGAATAGGATTTATGAAATCCGGGGAGAAAGAGTAATGCTGGATTTCGATTTGGCATCGCTTTATGAAGTTGAAACGAAGGTGCTGAATCAGGCAGTAAAACGTAACGTAAAGCGTTTTCCTGAAGATTTTATGTTTCAGTTAACTTCTGCTGAGTTTGAAGAGATAAGACTTCAGATTGATGCAAGTAATCAGGGTACATCATCACAAATTGTGGTGACAGGCGGGACCAACTTGAAGTCACAAATTGTGACTTCAAGTTGGGGAGGTACCCGAAAATTGCCTTATGCCTTTACTGAGCAGGGTGTTGCCATGCTGAGTGGTGTTTTGAAGAGCGATAAGGCAATTAACATGAATATTGCCATTATGAGAGCTTTTGTTGACGTTCGGAAAATTTTGCTGAAGCAAAGCAACCTTAACGAACAGTTAACAGAAATTAAAGAACGGATTGGCGAACATGATGTTCAGCTCAACGAGCTGTATGATGCAATGGAAAATTTAATAGACGAGAAAATTGCTCAATTAAAATGGAACGACAGACAAAGAATTGGGTTTAAAATTAAAGAATAGTAGAACCGCAAAAACATAACTATGGAAACTGCACAAGATACAATACAACAAAACGAGGCAAAAGCAGAAACCTCAAAAACCTTATTCAAAGGAACAGGCTCGCAGGTTTTGTTGAATGGATTAATTGAAGAAGGTGTAACAACCATTTTCGGTTATCCGGGAGGAGCAATCATGCCTATTTATGATGCTCTTTATGATTATGCTGATAAATTAGAACATATCTTGGTTCGCCATGAGCAAGGTGGTATCCACGCTGCTCAGGGCTTTGCAAGAGCAAGCGGCGAAGTTGGTGTTGTTTTCGCGACCAGCGGACCAGGTGCAACCAATTTGGTTACTGGCTTGGCAGATGCGCAAATCGATAGTACGCCATTGGTTTGTATTACCGGACAGGTTTTCGCCCACTTATTGGGAACGGATGCTTTTCAGGAAACTGATGTGATCAACATTACTACTCCAGTTACAAAATGGAACTATCAGGTTACTGATGCCAAAGAAATTCAAGAAGTATTGGCTAAAGCTTTTTACATCGCGAAAAGCGGCAGACCAGGTCCTGTTTTAATCGACATTACCAAAAATGCACAGTTACAATTAGAGGAATTCCCCGAATATGTAAAATGCAATCACATCCGCAGTTATCGTCCAAAACCAAAAGTTAGGATCGAATATATCGAGCAGGCAGCCGAATTAATCAATTCAGCAAAAAAACCTTTTATTCTATTCGGACAAGGTGTTATTTTGGGTAAAGCTGAAGAAGAATTCAAAGCTTTTATCAATAAATCAGGTATCCCTGCTGCATGGACCATTATGGGCGAAGGTGCTATCCCAACTTCACACCCGCTTAATGTAGGTATGTTAGGGATGCATGGTAATTATGGGCCAAACGTATTAACCAACGAAGCTGATGTAATTATTGCCATCGGTATGCGTTTTGATGATCGCGTAACCGGTCGTTTAGATAAATATGCCAAACAAGCTAAAGTGGTACATTTAGATATCGACCCTGCAGAAATTGATAAAAATGTTAAGGCTGAGGTTGGCGTTTGGGGCGATTGTAAAGAAACTTTACCCCTACTAACCAATTTAGTTAACGAAAACAAACACGAAGATTGGTTAGCTAAGTTCAGACAATATAACCAAGAAGAAATAGATCAAGTCATTACTCCGGAACTTTATCCAACAGGTGATGAAATGACCATGGGCGAAGTATTGCGCAACATCAACGAAATCTGTGGTGGTGATGCCGTAATCGTTACCGATGTTGGTCAGCACCAAATGGTAGCCTGTCGTTATGCTAAATTTAACAATACCCGCAGCAACATTACTTCTGGTGGTTTAGGTACAATGGGCTTTGGTTTACCAGCAGCAATTGGCGCTAAATATGGTGCGCCTGATAAAACCGTTATCGCTATTATCGGTGATGGTGGTTTCCAGATGACGCCTCAAGAGCTGGGTACCATTATGCAATTCGGTGCGGCAGTAAAAATTCTGATCCTGAACAACCGCTTTTTAGGTATGGTTCGTCAATGGCAACAGCTTTTTCATGATAAACGTTATTCTTTCGTGAATATCACCAGTCCTGACTTTGTTGCTTTAGCAAAATCGTACTATATCGAAGCGAGCAAAGTTGATGAGCGTGCAAACTTAAGACAGGCATTAGAAACCATGATCAACCATGAAGGTTCTTATTTATTAGAAGTAATGGTAGGCAGAGAAAATAATGTTTTCCCAATGGTTCCTCAAGGAATGAGTGTAAGCGAAATCAGGCTGAAGTAGACTGAAAGATTAAAGCAGAAAGACTAAAGCGAAAAATAGCATAAACAAAACCTTCGTGGCCTTTGTGCCTTGGTGGTAAAAATTTTGGACATGAGTACTGAAAATACAATAGAACATAAAATAGATAAAGCCGATTTAGACGGAAAGCAGGAATACACCATTACGGTTTATGCCGAGAACCGCATCGGATTATTAAATAGGATTGCGATTATTTTCTCGAAAAGAAAAATCAATATCGAAAGTTTAAACAGTTCCGCATCAGAAATTGAAGGAATACACCGTTTCAACATCGTCATCCACGAAGGTTACGAAGTAGTGAGAAAGCTGGCCCGTCAGATAGAAAAACAGATTGAGGTATTGAAAGTTTATTTCAACACCAACGAAGAAATTATCTGGCAGGAACTGGCGCTTTACAAAGTTTCTACAGATGAAATTGCAGAAAAAGTAACTGTAGAACGCTTATTAAGACAATACGGTGCGAGCGCGGTAGTGATCCGTAAAGATTATACTGTTTTTGCAGTTACGGGTCACCGCGAAGAAACCGATGCTTTGGTAAAAGCTTTAGAACCTTACGAATTAATTGAATTTGTGAGATCTGCAAGAGTAGCCATTATTAAAGACAGTGCAGGTTTCCACGAAAAACTGAAAGAATTCGAAGCTTTCGAACCAGGTGAAGAATTGGTAGAAAACGAGTTTTTAGAAAAAGGACAGAAGATTTTTACGATGTAAGGTCTACAACAAATCCGTCATTGCGAGGAGGAACGACGAAGCAATCTTTAAGAAAAATCGAGAACATGAAATGCAATAAAGCCATACCGATTTTAAGAATTTTCGATTACGATAAAGCAGTAGAGTTTTACGTAAACTGGCTGGGCTTTAAAATAGACTGGGAACACACGTTTGAAGAAAATACCCCTGTTTATATGCAGATTTCATTAGGTGGCATCGAACTCCATTTAAGTGAGCACCATGGAGATAGTTCTCCCGGCGCAAATGTATATGTAGATTGCATAGGATTGAAAGCATTTCATAAAGAAATAATAGATAAAAAATATAAGTACAACAGGCCAGGTTTGGAGAAAACTTTTTACGGAACCTGGGCAGTAACAGTAAACGACCCGTTCTTTAACAAGATTACCTTTAACGAAACATTAACCGAAGCTGAACAACAAAACGATAATTAGATAGATACGAATTATAATATGATGAACGAGGTATTTGATTTTATAATAAACTCACGCAAGGCATTTATTAAGTTGATAGATGATTTAACCATCGAAGAATTGAATAAAATTCCCGATGGTTACAACAATAATATTATCTGGAACTTTGGCCACATTGTAGTGAGCACACAAACGCTTTGTTATGTTCGTACAGGTGTATTGCAAGATGCTGCTTCGGTAAAATTTAACGAGTATTATAAAAAGGATACAAAGCCAACTTACACCGTAACAGAAGAAGAAGTAGCAGAATTGAAAGTTATAGCATTGGAAAGCATTGAAAAAATAAAAGAAGATTATGCAAACGGAAAATTTTCAAACATCACTCCTTTTACAACAGCTACCTATGGCGTACAGATGAACAGCATTGAAGAAATTCTGATCACAACTATTGGCCACGATAATGTACACCATGGCTATGCATGGGCACTGAAAAGACAGGTATAAAAAGATGTAAGATGGATGAGGGTTTGAAAAACAGGCCCAACTAAAATAAACCCGATAGCAGTAAAAATTTTAGACTGTGCTTCGACTACGCTCAGCATGACAGTCTAAAATTTTTACGAAAAGCGGGACTGAAACAACCGAAAAGCACAGGAACCTGCTTTTCAAATAAAAAACTGGTGAAATCACTATATCTGTGAAATCAAACCGAAGGAAAAAAATGGATGATAGAAACGGATGAGACATAAACCGATAATAAAAAAATCAATGTAATCACCTCATCTGTGTAATCAACCCGAAGGAAAAAAATGGATGATGGAAAACGGATGAGATATGAACCGATAATAAAAAATCAGTGTAATCACCTCATCTGTGTAATCAACCCGAAGAAAAAAGAATATATAACGATAATTAAATAGAAATTAACCAATAAAAAACAATGGCAAATTATTTTAACACATTACCTCTTAGAGAAAAATTAAACCAATTAGGTGTTTGCGACTTCATGGACAGTTCTGAATTTTTAGATGGCGTTAGCGCATTAAAAGGCAAAAAACTGGTAATTGTAGGTTGTGGCGCACAAGGCTTAAACCAAGGTTTAAATTTAAGAGATAGTGGTTTAGATGTAAGCTACACTTTACGTAAGGAAGCAATTGAAGGCAAACGCGATTCGTGGAAAAATGCAACTGAAAACAATTTTACAGTTGGTACCTACGAAGAGTTGATTCCGAATGCAGATGTAGTAATTAACCTTACTCCAGATAAACAACACACCGCTGTTGTAAATGCAATTATGCCTTTAATGAAAGAAGGTGCTACTTTGTTATATTCTCACGGTTTCAATATCGTTGAAGAAGGTATGCAGATCCGTAAAGATTTAACCGTTATTATGGTTGCGCCTAAATGCCCTGGTAGCGAAGTTAGAGCAGAATATGTTCGTGGTTTTGGTGTTCCTACCTTAATTGCAGTTCACCCTGAAAACGATCCTCAAGGTAAAGGATTGGCACAGGCAAAAGCATATTGCGCTGGTACAGGCGGTCACAGAGCTGGTGTATTAAAATCATCTTTCGTAGCGGAGGTAAAATCAGATTTAATGGGCGAGCAAACCATCCTTTGTGGTTTATTGCAAACAGGTTCTATTCTATCTTTCGATAAAATGGTAGAAAAAGGAATCGATGCAGGTTATGCTTCTAAATTGGTTCAATATGGTGTTGAGGTAATTACCGAAGCCTTAAAACAAGGTGGTATTACGGCCATGATGGATAGATTAAGCAATGTAGCTAAAATCAAAGCTTTCGAAATTTCGGAAGAATTGAAAGATATTATGCGCCCATTATTCCAAAAACACCAGGATGATATTATGAGTGGCGAATTTAGCCGTACCATGATGGAAGATTGGGCAAATGGCGATAAAAATTTATTAAAATGGAGAGCCGAAACAGGTGAAACTGCTTTCGAAAAAACGCCTGCTGGTGATGTTAAAATCGGTGAGCAGGAATATTTCGATAACTATACTTTAATGGTTGCTTTTGTTCGCGCTGGTGTTGAATTGGCCTTCGAAACAATGGTACAGGCAGGTATCAAACCAGAGTCGGCTTACTACGAATCGTTACACGAAACACCACTTATTGCCAACACCATTGCACGTAAGAAATTGTTCGAAATGAACCGTGTAATTTCTGATACTGCTGAATACGGTTGTTATTTGTTCGATCAGGCTTGTAAACCGCTTTTAGCTAATTTCATGAAAAAAGTAGATACTGATTTAGTTGGTAAAAACTTCAATGAAGGTAAAGATGGCGCTGTTGATAACAGACAATTAATCGATATCAACGAGGCTATCCGTTCTCACCAGGTAGAACAAATTGGAGCTACTTTGCGTAAAGCAATGACTGCCATGAAAGCGATTAAAACAGCATAGAAACAAAAAGAATGTCATCCTGAGCCTGTCGAAGGAATTCTTTTTGTTTCTCTAACGAAAAAGTCTTCGACAAGCTCAGATTGACAAACATTAAATAATAACAAAATGTCAAAAACATTAGTAGAAAAAATTTGGGATGCTCACGTTGTAAAAAGTGAAGAAGGATTTCCTGATATTTTATACATTGATACACACTTAATACACGAGGTTACCTCTCCGCAGGCATTTGATGGTTTGCGCAAAAGAGGATTACCTGTTTTTCGTCCGAAACAGACTGTAGCAACGGCCGATCATAACGTACCTACGTTAAATCAATTGTTACCAATTAAAGAGGAGCTTTCGCGCTATCAGGTAGATATGTTAACCAAAAATTGTGCAGAATTCGGCATAGAACTGTATGGTTTAGGGCATCCTTTTCAAGGCATTGTGCATGTTATCGGCCCTGAATTGGGTATCACCTTACCTGGTAAAACAATGGTTTGCGGCGATAGCCATACCTCTACCCATGGTGCTTTTGGTGCCATTGCATTTGGTATCGGTACTTCGCAGGTAGAACAGGTTTTTGCAACGCAATGTTTATTGCAATCGAAACCTAAGACCATGAAAATTGAGGTAAACGGCGAACTTGGAAAAGGCGTTGGTGCAAAAGACATTATCTTATACATTATTGCTAAAATCTCTGCCGCAGGCGGTACAGGTTACTTTATAGAATATGCAGGTTCGGCAATCGAAGCTTTAAGTATGGAAGCCCGTATGACGATCTGTAACATGAGTATCGAAATGGGTGCACGCGGCGGATTAATTGCACCCGATCAAACCACTTTCGATTACATTAAAGGAAGAGAATTTGCTCCAGCTGGCGAAGAGTGGGATAAAGCCTTGGCTTATTGGAAAACATTATATAGTGATGCTGATGCGAAATTCGATAGTGTTTTAACTTTTGATGCCGCAGATATCGCACCTATGATTACCTATGGTACAAACCCAGGAATGGGTATGGGTATTCAGGAACATATTCCGGCAACTGGTGCACAACCAGAAAAAGAAAAACTTTCGTACCAGAAAGCGTTAGATTATATGGGCTTTGATGACGATTCTTCATTAATCGGGAAACCGGTTGATTATGTATTCATTGGAAGCTGCACCAACTCACGCATTGAAGATTTACGCGAAGTTGCCGATTTTGTTAAAGATAAACGCAAAGCCGATAATGTTACGGTTTGGATTGTTCCGGGATCGAAACAAGTTGAGCAACAAGCTAAAAACGAAGGTTTGGATAAAATTTTCGAAGCCGCTGGTTTCCAATTACGCGAACCGGGTTGTAGTGCCTGTTTAGGAATGAACGAAGATAAAATCCCGGCAGGTAAATATTGTGTGTCTACATCAAACAGAAACTTTGAAGGTAGGCAAGGTCAAAATGCACGTACATTATTGGCCAGTCCACTTACTGCGGCAGCAGCAGCCGTAACCGGAAAAATTACCGACGTAAGGGATTTGTTGGAGAAGGTTTAACCCCTAAATCCCCTAAAGAGGACTTGAGCAAGATGAATAATAATATTACCAGTAGTCAATTTAAAGCCCCCTCAAGGGGGTTGGGGGTTCTAGAAGTTGCCATATTAAATGTAAAAGCCGGATTATCGGCTGATTTTGAAAAAGCTTTTAACGAAGCACAAAAAATCATTTCCTCAATGGAAGGTTACATTTCGCATCAGCTTCAAAAATGTATAGCGGTAGAAAATAAATATATCCTGCTGGTAAACTGGAAAACACTGGAGGCACATACCGAAGGTTTCAGAGGATCAGCAGCATACCAGGATTGGAAAAAGTTATTACATCACTTTTATGATCCTTTCCCAACAGTTGAACACTTTACCAAGGTAGAAGGCTGAAGGTTTATAATAAATATTAAATCAGTGAAATCACCCCAATCGGTGAAATCATTTAAATCTGTGTAATCATCATTAATAATGAAAAAATTCACAAAATTAACATCGGCAGTAGTGCCTTTAAATATAGAGAACATCGATACCGACCAGATTATCCCTGCGAGGTTTCTAAAAGCGACTACCCGCGAGGGTTTCGGCGAAAACTTGTTCCGCGATTGGCGTTATGAAAACGATAACCAGCCTAAAGCTGATTTCGTGATGAATAACCCAACCTACAGCGGTCAGGTTTTAGTGGCAGGAAAAAACTTTGGTTGTGGCAGTAGTCGCGAGCATGCTGCGTGGGCTATTCAAGATGCTGGTTTTGACGCGGTAATCAGCAGTTTCTTTGCCGATATCTTTAAAGGAAATGCCTTGAACAATGGTTTATTACCAATCCAGGTAAGTGATGAGTTCCTGGCGCAGATTTTCAACGCGGTTGACAGTAATCCAAAATCGGCTTTAGAAGTTGATTTAGAAAACCAAACGGTTACCATTGTAGAAACCGGTGCTCAGGAATCATTTGAAATCAATCCTTACAAAAAGTCATGTCTGATAAATGGTTATGATGATATCGATTTCATTTTAAACCAGAAACAATTAATTGAAGAATTTGAACAGGCAAAATAATGCTTAAACCATTTGTCTATATACAAAACCTGAACTTAAGTTACCGCAATAAAGCGGTGCTAAAGGATTTGTATTGGGAAGTAAATGTGTGCCAAAACTGGGTTTTATGGGGTGAAAGTGGGAGCGGAAAAACTTCTTTGGCTAAAGCGATTGCTGGTTTAATTCCTTCACAGGGTAGCATTGAAATCAATTACGACGCCCAAAGTAAATTACCGGCCGAAGTTTTATTTGTAGAAAGCTGGTATCAGTTTAAAAATCTCGAAGGTGTTGCAAACTTTTATTATCAGCAACGCTACACCAGTTTACAGGCCAATGATACTTTAACAGTACATGCAGAACTGGTAGCTTATGGCAAAGAAAAAGGACTTCATTTCGATCTGGTTGAACCCATTTTAGAAGCACTGGGCTTTGCTACTTTTGCCAGTTCACAGCTAATCGAATTATCAAGTGGCGAACATAAAAAACTGCAGTTGGTTAAAGCCTTATGGTTAAAACCCCAATTGTTAATTATCGATCAGCCTTATACCGGTTTAGATAAAGCATCGCGCAAAAACCTGAATACACTTTTGGACCAGATTACAGCAGAAGGTGTACAATTAATTTTAATCTGTAATGATTTAGAATTTCCAGAAAGCATCGATTCTTTTGCGGAGATTATAGACGGGCAGATTGTAAGCTCATTTTCAAGAGAAATTGGAGATCTTCCACCCGAAATACATAAAAGGAAAATCCCTGCTTTTTTAAAGGAGTCGCCAATTTACTCATCAACTGATATGGTAAAGATGGTTGATGTCAACATCAGCTATGGCGAAAAACAGGTGCTAAAAAATATCAACTGGGAAGTTAAAGCTGGCGAAAAATGGTTATTGCAAGGCCCTAATGGCTCAGGAAAATCTACTTTATTGAGTTTAATAAACGGCGATCACCCCCAATCTTACGCCAACGAGCTTTATTTATTTGGCAACAGGCGTGGAACTGGCGAAAGCATTTGGGATATTAAGCAGCACATTGGTTTAATATCGCCCGAGTTTCATTGGTACTTCGATGCCACTTCAACCGTTTGGAAATGTGTTGCTTCGGGCTTTTACGATACCGTGGGCCTGTTTCAGCAATTGCCTTATAGCAAAAGAGCACAAGTTGATGAGCTGATTGAATATTTTGGATTAACCGAAAACAAAAATGAATTATTAACCGCGCTTCCACTTGGTAAACAACGATTGGTATTGTTAGCGCGGACAATTATAAAAAATCCGGAACTATTAATTCTGGATGAACCTTGTCAGGGTTTAGACCAACAGCAAACAAAACATTTTAACCAATTGGTTGATGAACTGTGCAGCAACGGTATGACCTTAATTTACGTTGGCCATTTTGAATCGCAGCTGCCAACCTGCATAGAAAAAAGAATATTGTTAGAAAAAGGCGAGGTAAAAGTCGTCGAAAGTTTAAACACAGAAATATTAAGCTGATGCAAGCTTAGCCACGGAAAGACGATAACCACGGAAACAAAATTTTTCAGTGATTTCTGTGCTTCCGTGGCAACCAATAAGCAATTGTAAAGCAAAAGAGGAGTCAACAATGAAGAAGAACATTTTAGTAATACCTGGAGACGGTATTGGGCCCGAGGTTACCACCTGGGGAAAAGCAGCATTAGAAAAAATTGCCGAAATTTTTGGCCATGAATTTGTGTTCGAAGAAGCTTTAATGGGCCATGCGGCTATTGAAGTTACCGGCGAGCCTTTGCCAGATGAAACGTTAGAAAAAGCAAGACAAAGTGATGCTATCCTTTTTGGAGCCATTGGCCACGCCAAATATGATAACGACCCAAGTTTAAAAGTTAGACCGGAACAAGGCCTGTTAAAAATCCGTAAGGAACTGGGTTTATTCGCTAATCTCCGTCCGATATTACTATTTGATGAACTTCTTCAGGCATCGAGCATCAAACCGGAAATTTTAAGAGGGACCGATATTTTATTTTTCCGCGAATTAACCGGCGATGTTTACTTTGGCGAAAAAACACGCTCAGAGGACCGTAATACGGCTTCAGATTTAATGATTTATCACCGTTATGAAGTAGAACGCATTGCGCATAAAGCTTACCAGGCTGCACAACAACGTAACAAAAGATTATGTTCTGTAGATAAAGCCAATGTTTTAGAAAGTTCTCGCTTATGGCGCGAAACCGTTCAGGAAATTGCAAAACAATATCCTGATGTAGAAACTGAACATATGTTTATCGATAATGCAGCCATGCAGTTGATCAAAAACCCTAAAAAATTCGACGTGGTTTTAACGGCGAATTTATTTGGAGATATTTTAACAGATGAGGCTTCACAGATTGCAGGTTCAATGGGTATGCTGGCTTCGGCATCTGTTGGCGAAAGCACAGGTTTCTTCGAGCCGATCCACGGTTCTGCACATGATATTGCAGGTAAAGATTTAGCTAATCCATTGGCTTCTATCCTATCGGCAGCATTAATGTTAGAAATCGGCTTCGGACTAAAAGAAGAAGCCAAATTATTGGTTGAAACCATCGACCAGGTATTGAAAGAAGGTTTTAGAACACATGACATTGCCGACCAAAATACAAACCGGTTTAAAGTTTTAGGCACAGCCGAAATGGGCAAATTGGTTCTTAAATTCTTATCACAAAAATTAATCACTTCCTAAACTTAAGATTATGATTCACGACCCGAACAAAGTTTATATTTTCGACACGACATTGCGTGACGGTGAGCAGGTTCCAGGCTGCCAGTTAGATACAAACCAAAAAGTAGAAATCGCTAAATCACTTGAGCTTTTAGGTGTTGATGTGATTGAAGCAGGTTTCCCGGTATCCAGTCCAGGAGATTTTAACAGTGTAATTGAATTATCAAAAGCGGTTACCAACCCTATTATCTGCGCATTAACCCGTGCAAATAAAAATGATATCGATGTTGCTGCAGATGCTTTACGTTACGCGAAAAGACCTCGTATCCACACCGGGATTGGTTCATCCGATTTCCACATTAAACATAAATTTAACAGTACCCGCGAAGAAATCTTAGAACGTGCTGTTGAAGCTGTAAGGTATTCGAAAAAATTTGTGGAAGATGTTGAATTCTACGCAGAGGATGCTGGCCGTGCAGATATCGAATTTTTAGCCAAAATGGTTGAAGCAGTAATTGCTGCTGGTGCCACCGTGGTAAATATTCCAGATACTAACGGTTATTGCTTACCAGACCAATACGGCTCGAAAATTCTTTTTTTGAAAGAGAATGTCAAAAATATCGATAAAGCCATTATCTCTGTGCACTGCCACAACGATTTAGGCTTAGCTACAGCGAATTCTATCGCAGGCTTACAAAATGGTGCCCGCCAGGTAGAATGTACCATTAACGGCATCGGAGAGCGTGCAGGCAATACATCTATGGAAGAAGTCGTCATGATTTTGAAAACGCACAAGATTTTAGGTTTAAACACCCAAATTGATGCTACCCGTTTCTATGAAATGAGCCATATGGTGCGGAACCAGATGAATATGCCAGTACAACCAAATAAAGCAATTGTTGGTGGAAACGCATTTTCACATAGCTCAGGCATCCACCAGGATGGTTTCTTGAAGAACCGTGAGAACTATGAAATTATTAAACCAGAAGATGTTGGTTTCCCTGATGCAACCATTGTATTAACAGCAAGAAGTGGACGTCATGCATTAAAACACCATTTAGACCGTTTAGGCCATAAATTGGAAAAAGATCATTTAGATATTGTTTACAAACAATTTTTGGTTTTAGCCGATAGCAAACAAGGCATTAACGATTACGATTTAAACCAATTGGTTGCTTTGCATTTGGCGTAAAAGCTGAAAGGTTAAAGACTAAAGCTAAAACCGATCGGCGAATTGCCTTAAAAACTTTGAGGGGTGTCCCCCTTTGGAGGGGGCAGGGGGAGGATTTAAGTTTGAAACACAAACTTAGTTCACCTAAACCTAATTGGAATGAACATGAAGCGCAGCGGAATAAAATGTAAAGCAGGACAGCTGCAACCGATGGAACACCAAACCCTGCTTTACAAAAAAATACAAGTGAAATATAAGTCTCGATACTCATATCTCTCTTCTTGATACTAAATTATGAATACTACAACACCGAATACACTAGATTTTTTATCTGCATCGCAAAGATTAAAAGGGGTGGTAAAGCGTACGCCTTTAGAGTTTAATGCCGGACTTTCTGCTCATTACAATGCCAATATTTATTTAAAAAGAGAAGACCTGCAGATTGTACGCTCATACAAATTGCGTGGTGCCTACAATAAAATTAGCTCCTTGCCACAAGACGCATTAATTAACGGTGTAGTTTGTGCTAGTGCGGGGAACCATGCACAAGGTGTGGCCTATTCATGTAAAAAACTCGGCATTAAGGGGGTTATTTTTATGCCAGAGATTACGCCGAAACAAAAGGTTAAACAAACTTATATGTTCGGTGGCGACAATGTTGAAGTGGTTTTAGTAGGCGATACTTTTGATGATTGTTTAAAAGAAGCTTTAGCTTACAGTGCCGAAAAGTCAGCCACTTTCATCCCACCTTTCGATGATGAAAAAGTAATTGAAGGACAAGCAACGGTTGGTGTAGAAATTTACGAAGATCTGCCTGATCTGGATATCATCGTAATGCCTGTAGGTGGCGGCGGTTTGGCATCAGGCGTGAGCGCTTACATGAAAACCGTTAAACCTGAAGTGAAATTAGTTGGTGTTGAACCACTTGGTGCACCATCAATGGTTACGGCAATGGAATATGGCGGTCCTTTTACTTTAGAAGAAATAGACCGCTTTGTGGATGGTGCAGCTGTAAAAAGAATTGGTCATATCACCTACGAATATTGTAAGGAACTGCTTGATCAGATGCATTTAATCCCTGAAGGAAAAATCTGTACGACCATTTTAAAATTGTATAACGAAGATGCCATTGTGGTTGAACCTGCCGGAGCACTGTCTGTGGCTGCATTAGATCAGCTTAAAGACCAGATTGCAGGTAAAACGGTAGTTTGTATCGTAAGCGGTGGAAATAACGATATTGAGCGTATGCAGGAGATTAAAGAGAAATCTTTGCTTTTTGAAGGCCTGAAACATTATTTCATTGTACGTTTTCCACAAAGACCAGGTGCTTTAAAGTTATTTGTGAATGAAGTTTTAGGTCCACAGGATGATATTACCCGTTTCGAGTTTATTAAAAAAACAAATAAAGAAAATGGTCCTGCCTTGGTTGGCATCGAGCTTTCTAATAAAAACGATTATGCAAGTTTATTGCAACGCATGAAAGATTTTAAGTTTGAAATTATTGAGCTAAACCAGGATCAGACTCTGTTTGAATATTTGGTTTAAAGTTCTTTAACCGCCAAAATAATTTCGTCATTTCGAGCGGAGTGCAATGAAGTCGAGAAATCTATTATAGATCTCTCCGTTTCGCTACGCTGCAGTCGAGATGACGATTTTTTGCACCATGACACAACTTATAAAAAAATGAATTTCAAAGACTTAAGCAACAAAGCATTAATTTCTAACAGTGACATAGATTGGGAAGATTTAGGCGCAGGCGTTAAACGCAAAATTATGGCTTACGATGACCAGTTGATGCTGGTTAAGGTAGAGTTTGAAAAAGACGCTATTGGTACCATTCACAATCATCCTCACTTACAAATGAGTTATGTAGCCAAAGGAAGTTTTGAAGTAACTATGGGTGATGATAAAAAGATATTAAACGAGGGAGATGTGTTCTTTGCCCCATCAAATGTATTTCATGGCGTGGTTTGTTTAGAAGCCGGATTGTTGATCGATATTTTTAATCCGCATAGGGAAGATTTTTTGAAGTAAATTTTGATTAAGTCGTCATGCTGAATTTATTTCAGCATCTATCCTGCAGAATTTCTTACCTTTCCACAAAGTCCCTGAACTAAATCCGATAGCCATCGGATCAGGATGACGATCGCTTAACCTTACACCCTAAACCCTCCACCTTAAACCCTACTCAAAAGTAAACCTCACATTCTTATAGCCCAAACCTTCTATAATCGGTTTAAGTACGGTTGTAGCATTGGTTTTAGTTTGTGTTAAAATATCCGATTTTTTAACCTCAGCAGTTACCTGTCTTTCAGCCGCTTTATACGCTTCATCTACCAAACCCGCTTCGCGAAAGAAAGCCATTTTCGTATCGTAAACACGGGAGTTTTTATGGTCGATTTTTACATAACATATTTCGGGCTGTGGTAAATTTACTACAGCGGTGTCCGCATCAATATCAATATCTTCACGCGTAATTTTTGTTAAGTCGATACAGCCTACTGCTTCGGCTTTAACAATCAATAAAACACTGGCTTCGGGTAAAAAGTCTGTTTTATTTTTGTGTTCTAAAACATCGCTGATCTGATACCTTACCAGTTCTAATTTGCCAATAGCCTCAATTTTCTCTACCAGAAGCTGATGTTTGCTCTCGACAGAGGTATTGATACTGAACTTTTTAGAGATAAATAAATATCCCGAAACGATTAAAATTAACCATGGTAAGAGGCGAAAAAAGAGCTTCATATTTTAAAAAAATAGGATGATAACATTTGTGTATTTAATCTGTTGCACAATAATTAATCCATTAATCCACAATTATATTTTTTTGGCAACAGATTTGTAATACCAATATCACACACACAAATAAAAACTAATCAACATGAAAAAATTTACCATCTTAATGCTTTGCATTGCCACACTAGGTCTGGCTTCTTGCAAAAAAGACACGATTGTTCAACCAGCAAATGCCATTTTAACTGTAGTTAAAGATATATCTCCTAATGCATGGGTGTTAAGCAATGACCAAAAAACATTTACAGCAGATATTTCTATTCCTGAAATAGACCAGTATCATGTAGACAATGAAGGAACTTTGGTTTACATTTCTTACAATAGCGGTGCAAGTTATATTGCATTACCATTTGTTTATAATGTTGATGCTTACAGCTTCGAAGTATATAAAGGTGGAGTATCTATCGACGTACAAAGTTCAGATTACCAGGCAACAACTCCGATAAAACCTACATCAACAGTAAGGGTAAAAATAGTTCTTGTTGGAAACGATTTATAATAAGTATTAAAACTCTAAAAAACGACTGATGTTCAATTGAACGTGGTCGTTTTTTTTATGCTCTCCCCTGTTCAGCTGCAAGGCGCGGATGTTCACGCTATTTCTTTCCAAAAGCAGTTCATCATAAAAACCTTTGTAGTACACATCCTTCACCTCATAGCGCCTGCTGCTCCAACTATTGCTTATTTCAGCCCATTCGGGGTAAAAAACAACGAATTCTTTTTCCGTTTTTAAACCAATTTTTTCGGCATCGGCTTTCGATAAAACCACGGCATTGCCTAAAATCTGAGCGGTATAAATGTGTTTAGGATGCTGGTAAATTTCTGCCGGTTTTCCTGTTTGCAGTAATTCTCCATTTTTTATTATAAGTAACTGATCGGCCAGGAATAAACCATCAGCCGGATCGTGAGAAACCAAAATCACAGTAACACCAGTTTCGGAGGCTACTCGTTTAATATCGGCACGCAGTTGATTCTTAAGTAGTGCATCAACCTGACTAAAAGGTTCGTCTAAAAGTAAAACCTGCGTATCTGCAACCATGGCTTTAGCTATAGCCACACGCTGTTGCTCTCCCCCGCTCAGTTCGATGATTTTTTTATTCTGGAGTGGCGAAATCCGAAGATGCTCCATAATCTGGAGCGTTTTTTCAGCTTTCGTTTTAAGATCGGTATTCGATAGCTGTGAAGCAATATTATCGTAAACCTTCGCGTAAATATTTAACGAAAAATCCTGCGTAACCATTTTCATCTGTTTGTGGCCAGGGATAAGTTGTTCATCAGGGCCTTTAATCCTTTGATCTTCAAAAAAGATTTTACCCTCATCGGTTTTCAGTAATCCATAAATGGATTTCAGTAAGGTCGATTTTCCACTTCCACTCTCTCCGATTATGGCCACTACATCGCCTCTTTTAATTTCGAAACTTACATTTTTAATACCTCCGGCCTGTTCTGCCTGATATTGCTTGGTTAGGTTTTTAACGCTGATTATGGTATTGCTCACGTGGTAAAGATAAGAAAAAGGTAGAGGGTTTTAAGGTGAAAGGTTTAAGGTAAATATGAGACGAAATAAAAAATCCTGTCTCGCCTAACCGAAACAGGATCTGTTTATTTGTTTTGTTGACGCCCTACATTTTCAGGAGGGTTTCATCAAGTCCCCTTCAGCGGATTTAGGGGCGTTAATTTAATCCGAAGGTAACTCCAAAGCTCATGTTTTTTAAGCCAGCTTGTTGAGTGGTAGTAAACATATCATTAAAGTAATACTTGGTAAATAATCCTATACCACCATAGCCAAACCTAACTGTACCTCCATAACGAACCGATTGAAAGTGGTAGCTATCATATTGCTTTTCTTTACCCCGCTCTTCACTTATCTGTTTAATTTTTCCGTTTAGCAAAAAGCTAACCTCCGGACCTAAAACCAGGTAAAATCTTTTGCTGTTTTTGTTTTCGCTGGTACGGAATTCGAAGTTTAAAGGAATGTGCACATAACTACTAGAGAAACGGTTTTTAGAGAAATGTACAGGCGCCTGGTCAGTATATACAAATTCATTAGAGTTTTTAGCAATGGTAATATCTTTTCGTAAGCGGATCAATGTCCAGTCGAACCCACCCGCTACATAAACTTTAAAATTAGAGTTGAAACGGTAGCCAAATTGCAAAACATCGAAAGAGAAAGTACTGGTTTTGCCATCTTTATAATCCAAAAAATCGTTGTTTGGAGATAAGTTGAAACTGCCATTATCGATTAACCTGGAGAAACCTAAATCAACCCTGGTAAAAGTAATCCCGCCTACAAAACGGCCTTTTTTAACTGAATCTGCAGATTTAGTTTTAATTATGATACCATGTCCTTCACTATAATCCATTTTCTTCTTGGTACTATCTTGTTGTGCAAAAGCACCTGGAGCCATAACACCGGCAAGCCCGCTTACCAAAAGTGTTGTATAAATTAGACGTTTCATATGTGTGTGTTGTTGAGTTATCGAATGAGTGAATTATTGAATGGGTAAATTATTGAATGAGTGAATGGTTTGAATCCTAAAATCTGTAAATCCTGAACAATCCTGGCTTACTTCTTATTTCGTTTACCTATTTTAAACGGGCCGATATTAATTGATGCCAAAGAAGAATCATCATCATCCGTACGGAACTGGATCAGTTTATCTTTTCTTTTGTCCATTTTATTAACAATGAGGTTTACCACATCGCCAACATTACGGATACCTCTATTGCTCTGTTCGTTATCGTTAACAGGTTCATCCGTGTTAACTGGCGTTGCAACAAGCGCAGTTACAACCTCTTCTTTTGGCTGTAAAATCGCCTCTTCGATTCTTGTTTTAATATCCTTTTTAGGTTCTTCTACTTTAGCTACAATTGTTTCTTGTTTTTGCATTTCAGGCGCCGTAACTATCCGTGGTTGCTCCGCAGCAGGTTTAACGTCTTGTTTCACCTTTGTTTTGGCAACAGCACTTACCGCTTTAGGTTGAACTGGCAAAACTGGTGTTATATTTTCAACTGGGGCAACAATTGTAGCCGAAGAATCTTTAACAACTGGCTCTTGTACCAGTGGTTTCGTTTTTTCAATCGTGTTACTGGCCAGTTGTTTACCTCCGCTGCTTATATTTTGCTGTTGATAAACCAAAACCCCAATAGTAGCGATCAATAACACAGCGGCCGCAGACAACCAATAAATCGGTATGATTCTTTTTTTCTTAGGTGTTATTTCGCTTTCAATATTGCTCCATAAATCCCTTGAAGGTGTTACTTCCGCATCAGCAAAAGCATCCTTAAATAGCTGATCAAAATCCTTATCCCGTATAGGTTGCATAACCAAATCCCTCCATTTTTATAATTTCTTCTTTTAATATTGCTCTTGCTCTCGACAGTTGCGATTTACTCGCGCCTTCTGAGATTCCAAGTGTTTCTCCAATTTCTTTGTGCGAATAACCTTCTATTACGTACATGTTAAAAACCATGCGGTAACCATCTGCCAATTTTTGTATCACCTTCATTAAATCCTGCATTCCTAAAGTACCAAAATCAAATCCGGTTGATGGTTGCTCGTAAGCTTCATCTATTTCTACCACATTTAAGCTGCGTAAATTTTTACGGTAACTTTCAATGGCAGTGTTCACCATAACCCTTCTAATCCAGCCTTCAAAAGAACCATCGCCCCTATACTCTTTTATTTTCTGGAAAATTTTAATATATCCCATCTGCAGCACGTCTTCTGCCTCCATTTTATCTTTGGCGTAGCGCATACAAACGGCCAACATTTTCGATGCCGTTTGCTTGTAAAGCAGCTCCTGCATCTTCCGGTCGCCAGCTTTGCAGCCTTCCATCAAATCGTTTATCGTATAGCTTCGCGTCAATTTCATTGTGTGTTTGTATATAGAAGATGGCAGATTACAAACAATGGTTGCATGAGGAGAGAAAAAAAGTTAAATAAGGTTAAAAACAGCTAAATATCTATTGATTATCAATGAGATACATTTAAAATATTTTTTTAAGAAAGATATAGATTTTTTATTTGAAAATGAACGTGCAGCATTTTCATCGGGAGCAGCAGTCCCGCTATTCGCTTCAAAGCCTCGGTTCGTTCCTCACCTTCGTGTTTTACGCTGCTATCGGGTTTAGAAACAATGGCAGGGCTTAAAACAACAAACCCCGAAGGTTTATATACCTTGGGGTTTGAAATGATATGAATTTAGCTACCCTAAACCTTATACCTTTTACCTCTCAGCTTTCTTCACCTTAAACAATTTGAAATCTTGTTTATAAGTTAAGAAGAATGAATGGTTAAACTGAAGTTGTTTATCGGTATGGTCTAAATCTATATGCGGTTCGAAACGCACATCAAGATATAAATGTGGAATTAACTCTTTTTGATACGCATAACGCAACGAAACAATGTTTCTTGAACTTTGTCTCAAGCCTGGACTGTAGAGGTTATCTGATACCGATTCATAAAGTGGCATGCCTTTAATCGAAATAAAGTTATTGCCCTTCCAGTAAGAGGCCACTAAACTGCCCCATTTACTTTCTACACCAGCATTTAACCATAAACCAAAACCACCTTGGTAAGCCCTTCTTTTGTCAGGAGAGAAATCTTTGTAAACGGCAATATAGTTATCAGTATATACCTGTTTAATATTGGAATTAACGTCTTTATGCAGCTTTATACCAGTTGCGCCATTAAACATGGTGGTAATCGGGATTTCTTTTAACACATCAATTTGCCCGCCCTGGTGGAAAGCTAAAAACTGTGCAGGAATACTCAATTTCCAGTCGTCATTTTTTATTAAAAAACTTTCGGTTGATAAACCACCAATAATCTCTTCTTTCGCCGGATCACCCTTATAAATCATTTTTTGCCAGGCAATCCAGGCATCTAAGGTAAATTTCTTACGCTCAACCAATAACTGCGTTCCATATTCAATTGGTGTAGTTATGGTTCTTTCGAAATCGTATAAAGGTTCAATATATTTATGCTGAATGTTTCCTTCTAAACTTCCAAAAATTAAGGTGAGGTTACGCTTATGGTATTTTACGCTAAACAATGGTTTGGCATCAGAAATTCCGTTCCGTCCGAAATCTTTTCTGATGAAAGCACCTGCAGTAATGGCCAGATTTGGATGTGCATAATAAACGATCTGCGGCTGCAATTGCGTTCCGTACAAAGTATAACCATCATGAAAATCGTTGGTATACTCGTAATTACGGACGTAATTTAAATTGTAGAAATTGAAGTGAACCTCATTGGTTAAGCTGCTATCGGGGCGAATCCTGTTTTCGAAGGCCGATTGATTAAACTGTGCCGAAGCGAAATAAGCACTAAAAAGAAATGGTATTAAGAGTAAGGTCTTTTTCAGACCTGTATTTGTAAACATGCGCTTTGATTTTATCGCCCAAATTTAGAATAGTTTTTGGTTTATTTAACCGCGAGGCACGCGAAGTTTACGCAAAGGAAACAAAGTGATTTACGAGTCGACCACTAAGGTATAAAGGACACAAAGTTTTTATTAACACCTCTAATTAAAAACAATATTCTCGGTGCCCTGGTGAATTGTGGTATAAAGATTATTCGCCACGTTTTTTACGATAGTTCTTGTATAGTTTAACCGCAATCATAATGGCCATTGCTATGCCCATTATCCCTATTAAACCGTAAATCCAGTTAATGGCGTTTTTCAGGATTACCACAAATACAATGGCAATCATAAAAATCGTCGCCAACTCGCGCCACAACCTCAACTGAAAGCTGGTTAGTTTGTACTGATCGTTTTTAAGCTGTTTAACGATGTTTTGACAAATGAAATGATAAATGAGTAAGCCCACTACGAAACCTAGCTTTACCCACATCCAATCGGCATTAAGCAAGTCTGGATTTAAAGCCAACATAGATATACCTGCCAAAACAGAAATGATCATGGCCGGGGTAGCAATAATTTTCCATAATGTAGCCTCCATTTTAACAAACTGTTTCTGGAGAATACTTTTTTCAGGTTCGGGCTTATCGTTAGCCTCAGTGTGATAAATAAAAAGACTCAGGATATAAAACAGTCCCGCCATCCAGCTAATTACAAATACAATATGTACTGCTTTGAAATATTGGTAATATGGCAATAAGGTTTCTATCATTGAATGTTTGTAGAATAAAGCCTTTTATTTAAAATAAATCAGAATGTGTTCCGACCCTTAATAGAATTATTTCTTTTGCGTCGGTTATCTCAAACCATATGATCAATAAATCAGGCTCAATATGAGCTTCCCAATTGTCCTTATAGTTTCCAACTAATTTATGCGGGCGATGCTTCTTATCAATTCCACTGGCACCATCAATCTCTAATTTAAATAGAAAATCCTTAATGAGATTTATGCTCTTTGCAGAACGTTTCTTCATTAGCTTAATATCTTTATCAAATTGATTGGTAGGCTTTAGAACAAACATCTACAAGGAATTGATATACGAATTTATATCTTTAATCGGTTCGCCTATCCCAATACCCTTGTGTGCATCATCGATAGTTTTTTGCGTAACTGAATTGGGTACAGATTTACCCGCACTCTCCTTTTTAAAAGTAACACCAAGCTCCTTTAAAAGCTGTTTTACCAATTCGCTTTTTTTTTCAGGAATGTTTATAATAAGTGTTTCCATATCCAAATATAACGATTTACAGCAACCGTTCAAAGCCCCCTTTATGAGATTTAGGGGGTTAATACCTAAACTCTTTTACCACTTCAATTGCATACTTCACATTATCGAAAGGAATATCTGGCATAATACCATGACCTAAATTGAAGATAAAACCTTCAGTGCCACGCATACGTTCGAATAATTTATGGATCTGTGCTTTAATTACCGCTTTATCTGCATATAAAATATGTGGATCTAAATTTCCCTGTACGGCAATACCTTTTGGCAAAGCATTTTTAATATTCAATAAATCAGCGTTCCAATCAACCGAAATTACGTCTGGTTTGGCTTCTGCCATTATCGGAGCAAAAACCGAACTTCCTTTACAGAAAGAAATCACCGGAATATCTTTTCTGTTTAGGTTAGCAATAATTTCCTCAATATAACGGTGAGAAAACTCCTGATAATCATTCCATGATAAAGCAAGTGCCCAACTGTCGAAAATCTGAACAGCATTAACACCAGCAGCAATCTGAAGATTCAGGTAGTCAGCCGTTACTTTAGCAATTTTAGCCAAAAGTTTGTGTGCCAGCTCTGGCTGATTGTGAATAAAGAGCTTGGTTAATTTAAAATCTTTAGACGAACCTCCTTCAATTAAATAACTCATCACCGTAAATGGTGCACCTGCAAAGCCAATCAATGGAATTCTGCTATCCAATCGTTGTTGAATCACTTTAATCGCATCGGCAACGTACTGCAATTCGTCCAGGCAATCAACATTTAAGTTTTCAATGTCTTGAGCGGTACGTACCGGATTTGCAAATTTAGGACCAACACCTTGTGTAAAACTTAAGTCACCGCCCATAGCCTCACCAGTTACCAAAATATCACAGAATAAAATCGCGGCATCAATATCCAACAAATCAACAGGTAACATGGTCACATCTGCTGCAATTTCTGGAGTCTTACACATCTCTAAAAAAGAGTATTTGTTTTTAATTTCCCAATATTGTGGCATAAAACGACCTGCCTGACGCATCATCCATACTGGTGGGCGTTCGGTTTGTTTTGAAAATGCTGCGTCTAAAAATAAGTTATTCTTCATGATTTGTAATTGGTGTTCCTTAGTCAACGTCCCCCTGAATTTAGTTCAGGGTCTTATTGTAAAAAAGATGCTGAACTAAATTCAGCATGACGAATCGGGCGCAAAGGTATTAAATAAAAAAAAAACGAAGTACCTTTTTATCCCTAAACTGGTGCTTCGTTATTCAAAATGACAATATTAATATTATAACTTGCTTATTTCTTTTTCAATTTTAACGATAATGTCTTTCGAGCGTTGCGTTTCGGCAAGTTCTTTGGCCAATTTCGTATAAGCTTCTGCCCTTTCTCTATCTTTCTTCCGCAAAGCGAGATTAGCCAAATGGATCAGCACATACGATTTCTCGTTTTTTCCGCCCACCGGAAAACGACTCGCCAACTGAAAGTGATATTCAGCCTTATCGTAGTCTTCTTCTTTCAAAGCTATATTGCCTTGCATAAATTCGTAATAACCCCTTCGACTTTTAGCTAAGCGCTCTGGCTTAACCACCTCTGCCAATAAGGCTTTGGTTTTACCGAATTCGTTGTTTTTGAAATGTTTCGATGCCATCAAAACTGAACTATGTTTAAAATGGCTCCAAACAACAAAAGCAAATAAAAGCCCTGAGACAGCGGCTAACTGGTATTGATTGTAAAAAATACAAACCAACGCAGCCAGCACGAAAACTGCCATTAAAGCATATCTGCCTTTATTATTGTACATTAATGACTATCAGTAAATTTATAGCCTACACCACGGATCGAGTGGAAATAAACTGGATTTTTTTGATCTGGTTCGAAATACTTACGGAAAGTTAAAATGAAATTATCGATTGTTCTTGTTGAAGGATAAACATCATAATTCCAAACAGTTTCTAAAATCTGCTCTCTTGAAACCGCATCATTTTTACGCTCGATCAACAGTTTCAACAACATCGTTTCCTTTTTGGTTAACGGCGTTATGGTACCATCATCGTGTTTTAATTCGAAAGAGTTAAAATAGATTGTTTTATCGCCGATTTTGTAAGAATTCAATTCTTTTAAATCATCAGATTTTAAACTGCGTTTAACCAAAATACCAACACGAAGAATTAATTCTTCTAAGTTGAAAGGTTTAACCAAATAATCGTCAGCTCCTTTTTTCAAACCTAAAACACGGTCTTCTGAAGTGTTTTTAGCTGTTAAAAACATAATCGGAACTTCTGCATTCTCTAAACGGATTGTTTCACAAACCTGGAAACCATCCATTTCAGGCAACATTACGTCTAAAATAATTAGATTAAAGCGTTCTTCTTTAAAAATTTTAAGAGCGGTTTTGCCATCTTTAACGGCGTGAACTTTATAACCCTCAAGTTCGAGGTTTAATTTGATAGCATCTAACAAGTGATCCTCGTCTTCTACCAATAGAATTCTTAATTTTTGTGACATAATTGAGATTAACTAAATGTTACTTCAAAAATACTTCCTTGGGGCAGATTGTCTTTTACTGTAATATCTGCATCATGGTATTGTAAAACCTCCTTCACAATAAACAAGCCTAAACCTGTTCCTTTCGCTTTTCTGACATTCTCGTTACCAACGCGGTAAAACTTATCAAATATCAACATTTTTTCGGCATCTGAAATACCCGGCCCCTGATCCATTACACTTAATTGAATATGCCCGTCAACTTTGTTTAAATGCACATTTATCTCATCGCACGGGTTCGAATACTTCACCGCATTCTCAATTAAATTGGTCACTACTGACGATAAGGCAAATTTGTCACCCATTACCTGCAAATTTGGCTGAATTTTAGCATTTATAATCTGCTCACATCCACAAGAATGAACCTGCAACCTATCTGTGATCTTATATACCAGCTCCGAGAAGTTAAATTCTTCCTTCGGAAAAGTATAGGAACGGTTTTCAATCTTGGTGGCCAATAACATATTTTCAACAAGATCATCCAAACGCTCAATATCTTTTAACGAATTGTTAAGCAATGAAGTTTGGCGTGCTTTATCCAAATCACGTTTAACAATAGTTTGAATAGAAAGTTTTATTGCCGCCAAAGGCGATTTCAGCTCATGAGTAATAGACATTAGAAAGTTCTGCTGCTGCTCTCTTAATTTATCTTCACGTTTTAACGATTGATGAAGAAAATAGCCGCCAATACAGAGCAAGAACAAAAATACCGAACCTTCGCCCATAATCATGGTCATTCGGCTCGGCTGCAAACGCACCACCAATGTTCCCCACGAAATGAGTTGAATCAGTGCATAAAGCAATAATGCGTAAAATATAATTATAGATTTCTTCATTCGTCGATTTTTCCTTCGGGTTGATTACACAGATTTTTGGATTTCACAGATTATTTTTCCCATGGTTCGTGTCTCCACGAACCATCATTATGTCCTAGCTTAAAAAAACCCTTACTTCTTAAATACTAAATCTAATGCTTCAAAAATAGCTCTTTTTGCTTTCTCCAATTCGATCTTAGTATGTGCTGAAGATACGAAACCAACTTCATATCCCGATGGGCCTAAATAAATTCCTCTATTCAGTAACTCACGGTGCATAATTTTGAATTTCTCCATGCTGCTGGCATCAATATCATCAGCCGATTGGATTTTATCTTTATCGGTAAAAGCAAACCAGAAGATAGAACCAATGGTAAATACCTTAAATTTATAGTTACGTGCGGTTGCAAAACGCTGAATACTGGCTACAAATTCTTGCGCTTTGGTGTTCAGATCTTTGTAAAAGCTTGATTTGTTCAGTTCAGTTAATGTTGCAATGCCTGCTGCCATAGCCACCGGATTTCCAGACAAGGTACCTGCCTGATACACACCACCATCAGGAGAGATATGTGCCATAATTTCAGCACGTGCACCATACATCCCAACAGGTAAGCCACCACCAATGATTTTGCCATAAGTAACAATATCAGGTGTAATGCCATAATGCGCTGCAGCTCCTTCAAAACCTACCCTGAAACCGGTAATAACTTCATCAAAAATCAGAAGGGAACCGTTATCCGTACAAATTTTACGTAAGAAATGAATATATTCTTCATCTTGAATAATCAAACCATTATTTGCCGGAATGCCCTCAATAATTACCGCAGCAATCTGGTCTTTGAACTGAGCAAAAGCTTGTTCAATAGCTGTTTTATCATTTAGAGGAACCACTATGGTTTCTTCAGCAAAAGATTTTGGCACACCTGCAGAAGAGGTTTCACCAAAAGTAACCAAACCAGAACCGGCTTTAACCAAAAGCGAATCGCTATGCCCGTGGTAACAGCCTTCGAATTTTAAAATCTTATCGCGACCGGTAAAACCTCTTGCCAAACGAATGGCCGACATTACCGCTTCGGTACCTGAACTCGTAAAACGGATTTTCTCAACAAAACGGTTGTTTTTGATAATCAGCTCAGCCAATTCATTTTCTAAGGCCGTTGGCGCACCAAAGCTCATTCCGTTCTGCATTACCTCGGTAACTTTCTCGCGGATTTTAGGATTGTTATGTCCCAAAATTAATGGCCCCCAACTGCCACAGAAATCGATAAACTGATTACCATCGGCATCCCATATATAACAGCCATCACCTTTTTCGATAAAAAGCGGTGTACCGTAAACGGATTTAAAAGCCCTTACGGGTGAGTTTACCCCACCAGGGAAATACGTTTTTGATTTTTCGTACAGTTCGGCAGATTTTACCCTCGAAATATCAGGTTTACTACCTGTATTTACCGGAATATCAGCTTCGTTGCCTGAAAACATTTTCTTTAATGAATCTAACATTTTTTTTTAAGGTATAAGGCAAAAGGCGTAAGGTTTAAGGTTAATAGCATACGCCAAAGAACCAAATATTACATTTACCTATATTTTTAACATGGTGTAGATAAAGAATGGCAAGGAAACCCTATACCTTAAGCCCTTTACCTTTCACCTTTTTAAAGCCAGTCGTTATTTAAAATATCTTTAATATGGTAAGTGGTAATAATACTTGCGCCTGCACGGGCAAAGGCATGCATGGTTTCCATTACTACTTTTTGTTCATCTATCCAACCGCGCTCTGCAGCTGCTTTAACCATTGAGTATTCACCTGATACATTGTAAACCGCAATTGGCAAATTGGTATCTTGTTTTAACCTTTGGATAATATCCAGATAAGCTAAACCTGGTTTCACCATTAACACATCAGCACCTTCTTGCTCATCCAAAGCGGCTTCGCGTAAAGCCTCTAAAGGGTTTCTGAAGTCCATCTGGTAAGCTTTTCTATCACCTTTGCTTGGCGCACAGTCTGCAGCCTCTCTGAAAGGGCCGTAATAGGCAGAAGCAAATTTTGTGGCATGGCTCATAATAGCCGCGTTTACAAAACCGTTTTCATCTAAAAGATTACGCATGGCTTCAATCCTTCCGTCCATCATGTCAGACGGGGCAAACATATCAGCACCAGCTTCGGCATGCGTTAAAGCCATTTTAGCGATTACGGCTACTGTTTTATCATTTTGAACATAATCGTTTTCTAATATACCGCAATGGCCATGGGTAGTATAAGAACAAACGCAAACATCGGTAATTACATATAAATCATCACCGAACTGTTTTTTTAATTCACGAACGGCAGTTGGAACCAAGGAATGATCATGATAAGCCGATTTCGCGTCTTCAGATTTTTCATCGCCCACACCGAAAAGCATAATTTTGTTGAGTCCTTTTTTCATTCCGGTCTCTACATCTTTAACCAAGGTATCAACCGAATAATGGTTTACTCCTGGCATGGCATCGATGGTGTGGGTAACATTACTGCCTGGCACTATAAAATAAGGGTACACAAACATATCTTTCGATAACCGGGTTTCGGCTACCATCTCTCTCACCAATGGGTTTTTCCTTAATCTACGCGGACGATTTAACATTTTATTTGTATCAAGTATTTAGTATCAAGTATCGAGACCTGAATATCTTTTTATTTTTTCCTTACGGGATGATTACACAGATTGAATGATTACACAGATTTTTGGATTTCATAAATGGCCTTACGCTTTCTGCCCTTTACCTTACGCCCTAAACCTTATGCCTTAAACCTTACTTAATCTCAATCCCAAACACTGCTTCTGCTAACCCAATTTCATCAGGCGAATAAGGTAAAGCATATTTCACACCCATTTCATCAAATTTCTTACCGGTAGAGTTTCCAATGGCAATTACCTGTTGGCCTGGCTCCAATAAATTATCAGCGAAATAGGCATCAACATTTGATGGGCTGGTAAAAATCAGTACATCGGCATAACTTTGGTCAATATCGTCTTCGATTACTGTTTCGTAAATCGGCAGATCGATTATTTTAGCATCAGCTGGTAATGATTTTTGAATCGATTGTAAAGAATCCTGTGCTCTTGGAAACAGTATTTGCTGACCGCCAACCAATTGCGCAAAATCTTCGGCAACTTCGGTAATATCGCCACTTTCGCCAACAAAATCGGCAATATGGCCAAATTTACGCAAGGCATCTTCTGATCCTCTTCCTACCACGCCAAACCTTGTTTTCTTTGGCAGTACCGGTTTTAAGTTGAAAAAATATTCTACACTATTGCGGCTACTGAAGAAAACCCAGTCTATATGCCTTAAAATAAACTGATCTAAAACCGTTACTATTGGGAACGTACGGATCAACGAACGCCCTTCTATTTCGATATTACTATTTTCTAATGCCCTGCGGAAATAACTGTGTTCGCCAATTTCGCGTGAGATGAAAACCTTTGCTGGTTTCTTCCTTTCTGCATTAAACTTGTCCACAATTTTTTCTGCCAAACCTTCGGTACTTTCTGCGCGTAAAAACAAGCGCTCAGGAAAATGATCGGCCGTTTCGGCTTTTGAAGTCCATATTTCGAATTTTCCGTTCTCTTTTTTGCAATAACAGCCCAAAGGCATGTGGCAACCTCCTTCGAAAAGGTTTAACACCTTACGTTCTACGGTTACTGTCTCTGCCGTTTCTGGGTCGTGCAATTTTTGCAGTGCATCAAAAAGCTCTGTATCATTTTCCCTGATCTGAATAGCCAAAGCGCCCTGAGCGGGTGCCGGAATAAACTCAGTAGTTTCTAATTCTTCCACATGCAAATCGCTTACATCAAGATTTAAGCGCTTAACACCAGCTTTTGCAATCAGAATGGCATCATAATCTTCATCACGAAGTTTTTGGATACGGGTGGGTACATTTCCGCGTAAATCTTCAACCTCTAAATCGGGACGTAAACCCAATAGCTGAGCTTTGCGGCGATTGGATGAAGTGCCAACCATTGCGCCTTTTTTTAACGAAAGCTTTTGCGAAACATCTACACAATCTTTTAAAATCAACAGGTATTCACTTGCTTCTTCACGTGGTGGTAAAGCGGCGATAATCAACCCTTCAGGGTGTGTAGTAGGTAAATCTTTAAGGCAATGTACAGCCAGATCAATTGTTCCACCCAAAAGCTCTTCTTCCAATTCTTTGGTAAAAAAGCCTTTGCCTTCCAGTTTATCTAATCTTAAATTCAGGATTTTATCGCCCTGCGTTTTAATGATTTTTATTTCTGCTTGTATTCCAATCGCAGCCAATTCATCTTTTATATGATTTGCTTGCCATAAAGCCAGGTCGCTACCGCGTGTTCCAATGGTTAATTTCTTCACTATAAAGGTTAAATGAGTTGCAAATTTAATTTAATTAGTGGTTTATACCATGAATTGTTTAAAAATGAGACAGTGAGGTTACAGAATAGGGAATTTAAAGGATTTCTGTGACATTATGCGTACGGCTTGTCATTCTGAGCGCAGCGAAGAATCGCTAAGCGACACGACTCTCCCCATAAATAAAATTCAAATGTTTTTTATGTTAGATGGCGTTTGAACCATATAAGGAATGTAAATCCATTTAAGTTGATTGCATGAAAGATGCTGAAACAAGTTCAGCATGACGACAAGGGAATTGGTTTCCGGATTTATCTAAAGATAAAAGATTCTTCACTGCGTTCAGAATGACAGAAAAAGAATGATAGAAACGAGATTTGGCGTTCTTGGCGCCTGCCCTTAGCGATCTTTGCGGTAAAATTAGGATTGATTTACCAAAATTTCTTTGGCCATTACCATTGGAACGCTGATGTATTTTTTCTCCATGTAGTTCATTACACGCTCTAAAACTTCGCGTGAGGCTTCATCCATCTGACTAATTTCATCAGCAAATACACCATTTATGGCTGTATTTTTGATTTCTTTAATCTTTCTTGGTACTTCCTGCATCGCCAGTTCAATACGGCGTTGTTTTAAAACAGAGAAAAATTCGATAATGTTGTTGCTGATAATTTCTTCTGCATGAACCAGTTCGTTATAACGTTCCTGGATATTTTTGCGTGCTACCTCTTTCAGAGATTCTACTTCGATATAATGTACAGGGTTGTTATGAATTACTGCTGGCGTAACATCATTCGGGATGGCCAAATCTACAATTACCTTTTTTCCCTGATCGCCATTTAAAAGTTTGGCGTATAAGGCTTCATTAATAATGGCCTCGGTTGAGCCGGTACAGGTAATGATCACATCAAATCCTTCATTAAAATCTTCAAGGGCTGCTAAAGGATAAGCCTTACCACCTAGTTCTTGTGCCAAAGATTCGGCCTTAGAAAAGGTACGGTTGAAAATCGAGAAATTGGAGTATTTATGTTTGTTGAGGTATTTTGCAATGTTCTGATTGGTTTCGCCGGCGCCAATAATCAAGATACGTGAGTTGCCACACATATTTAACTCTTTTAGCTTACGGTAGGCCAATGAAACAACAGAAACCGGATTTTTTGAAATATTGGTGTGCGTATAAACTTCTTTTGCAGTTTTAACCACACGATCCATAATCATACGCATGTAATCGCCAGTAAAACCTGCATCACGGCAGTTTTCATAAGCTTTACGGATCTGTGCAAGAATTTCTTTTTCGCCAACCACCAAACTCTCTAAAGAGCAGGATGTTCTGAGCAAATGGTTAAAAGCCTCTTCGTTTTCGTATACCGTAACATTATCCAGAAAACGCTCCATAAATTCAGGAGGTAGTCCCATGTCTAAAACAGTAAGGAATCTGGTTACAAATTCCTTGTCGGTTTTCTCTTTGGTAAGGAAAACGAACTCCACACGGTTACAGGTTCCGATATAGAAAATTTCACTAACGGGAAGTTCCGCTTGAACATTCTTCAACCTGCTATCTAAACTCTGATCACAAATAACTAATTTCCCTAAAGATTTCAGGTCGATGTGGTGATGCGTAAAAGCTATTACTTTTAAATATTCCAAGTGCTTCCGTTATTAACTATTATCGGGATACAAAAGTAACAGGGTGAACGCATGTGACTGTCATTAACCTGTAATTTACATTAATTTAGAACGGTTTTAAATAAAGGACTTAAGATTAATTAAACCATATTGATTTATATGAATAAACCAATCTGTAAAATTTTTCTCTGTATTTACGCCCTCTTCTACATTCTGGCTGGATGTAACCACTTTTATCCACTACAGTATATTACGTGATTATGCCAAAATGGTTGCCTTCATCAGGCTTTTTAATTTATTTTTCCGGAATATTAAAAATCGTTTTTGGGTTTTATTGTCGATTAAGAAGACAAGAAAGTTTGCAGCGGGGTTAATTATACTGAAGTTGATCGCATTTTTATCCAGGCATATCTACATGATCCAGACGACTCGGTTCATATTTAGTAAAATACTGGTCACTCCGTTATGGTAAAATTGCCTTTACAATTGTTGTTTTGATGAGTCGTCATTTCGACCGCAGTGGAGAAATCTTTATAAATAAAGAGATTTCTCTCCCGAAAGTTCGGGACTGTGCTACAGTAGAATAAAGCCTCTTATCAAAAAAACACAACAAAATTAGATTTCGTAGGTTTATATTTTATACCAATTCCTTTAAATTATGATTACACAAAGCAATTTTAGCCTTAGCGGTGCTGACGGAAAATTAATTATCGGCGATATTACTTTCGATGAGAAAAACCCTAATACGCCCATTGTACTTTTTGTTCATGGCTTTAAGGGTTTTAAAGATTGGGGTGCACACAATTTAGTGGCCAGGCATTTTGCCAGTAATGGTTACCGTTACATCAAGTTCAATTTATCGCATAGCGGTGTGCCAGTTGATGATCCTAAAGATGTAACAGATATGGATTCCTTTGCAAACAATACGGTATCAAAAGAGCTTTTTGATTTAAATGCGGTACTCGATTTTATCGAAAAAGCCTATGGTAAAGACACAAAGGTAAACCTGATAGGGCATAGCCGCGGCGGTGGCTTATCAATTGTTGAGGCGGCGAACGATTTAAGGATCAACAAACTGATTACCTGGAGTGCCATTGGCGATTTTGCCAGTCTGTGGAAAGAAGAACAGGAAGCCGAATGGAAAAAAAATGGCAAAATCTTCGTTACCAATGCCCGAACGAAAGAACAGATGCCATTAAATGTTGGTTTATTGGAAGATCTGGAAGAGAATGCAGCAGCATTGAATATTTTAGCTGCTGCAAAACGGGTAAACATTCCGTGGTTGATTATCCATGGCGATGACGATGTAAATGTTCCTTTTAAAACAGCGCAAACTTTGGCAGAAGCCAACCCTGGCAGCAGATTAGTTAAAATTGAAGGTGCCAACCATGTTTATGGCGCTACACAACCTTATACTGGCGAAACTTTACCACCGCTTTTGTTTAAGGTTTGTGAAAAAGTAATCACTTTTATAAGTGAGGTATAAATTAATTATCTTGGGCCATCATAAATTATGGCTCAAGATAAAATCAACTTCTCAGGCTTCAATCAAGCTCTATTTAAGAAGATCTTAATTGGATTAACATTATTTTTCTGTTTTATCCTTTTTCTTGACAGTAATTTCTCGCCCGTAAAATCAAATGCTGAATTTATTGTTGATTTTGAGGGCTATCGCTCCAAAAACGGAAAAGAACGCATTTTTAGTGTTCAAACCCTTCATGAAAAATATAGGATCCCTCCTAAACTTTTCAATGAAATAAACGAGAAAGATTCCCTGCTAATCTATAGATCAAAAATAACCGGCATTATCCTTTATTATGGTTTAAGGAAACCTGATGTAATTATTGTTTGTAAAACCCGGTTTTTTAAGGGTGATTTTTTTGGATTAGTTACCAGTACTTTAGGTGTTTTGCTAGCGATAATTCTCTATTTTAACAGTAAATTAGCGCAAAACGTTACCCTTCAAGGAATTTTAGTCTTTTTGATTATCATTTCTTTGGTTTTCCTAAGAAACTACTTTGGTGGAAATTATTTATGGGAGTTCTAATTTTTTCAATACTAATCATCCCCTCTCCTCACAAAATTTCGCATGTCGCTGCCACTAGGGCTTTGAAAAATTTCGAGGTCGAAGTAAGGAACAGCCGCCAACAAATGATCAAAAATATCAGCGGCAACTTCTTCAAAACGTTTTAAGCCTTTTTCTTTCGAGAATACATAAATTTCAATCGGCAATCCGTTTTCTGTGGCCTGTAGCTGGCGCACCATAAAAGTTAAGTCGGTGTTGATATAAGGGTTACTCTCCAGGTATTTCTCTGCATAAACCCTAAAAGTGCCAATATTGGTCATGTGGCGGCCATTAACCAAATTATTGGGATTTACCGTATTTTCTGCATTATATCTCTCTATAAATTGCTGCGTTTCTTTCAGGTAATCTTTGAGAAAATCGATGCTCTGCAACCTTCCAATCAGTTCATCATCACAGAATTTAATACTCGAAATTTTGATGTTAATGTGGCGTTTAATCCTTCGGCCCTCACTTTCCTCCATTGCCCGCCAGTTCTTAAACGACTCACTCACAATGGCATAACTCGGCACAATGGTTACCGTTTTATCCCAGTTCCGCACTTTAATGGTGGTTAAATTAATTTCGGTTACTTCACCATCGGCACCATATTTCTCTACGGTAATCCAATCGCCTACCCTAACCAGATCAATGGCACTCATTTGTACAGAAGCTACAAAACCTAAAATCGGATCTCTGAAAACCAAAATAAAAACAGCGGTAACTGCGCCAAAACCACCAAAAACATAAAGTGGCGATTCGCCAAGAATAATAGACAGAATGAGCACAAAACCAACAATATAAAATACAATTTTGGCTACCTGTTTGTAACTTCTAATGGGTTTATCGGCATATTTCTTTGATGATTCCATGATGGATACCAAAGCATTCAGGAATGCATTAACGGCAAACATTACGGCTAAAACCATGTAGATTTTAGCAAATATTAAAGCATAAAATAACCCGTTTTTAAAATCGATAAAAAGATAAGGAACAGCATTATAGATGATATATGCCCCAAATATTAAAGCAAAAGCCCTGAAAACCCTAAATTCGAATAACGCTTTTTGCCAGTCTGACTTTGTTTTTGCACTTTTTACAACGCCGATAAAAAGCTGTCGGGTTAAAAATATGGTGATGAACAGAAATAGAATAACGCCAAGCAACCCGATAAAAAAGTAAGAATAAATGAGTTCGCCACCAGCAAGGCCTTTGCCAGCGAGCCAGCTTCTAAGTTCATTAAATAGGGATTGAAACTGCGGGATGTTCATCAAGGCAATTTAGGATTTATTGGTCAGAAAATTTAATGGTGCTCTGGTCTTTGTCATTCTGAATGTAATAGAGAATCTGCTAAATCCTCGGTCTGTGTCCCCACAGACCGAAAATAAACGAGTAATTATAATTGTGATCTGTGGGGACACAGACCACAGAATAAGCTAGTATCGATAATGGCGCAGTAGTTTGTAATTCGGTGCTACCAGGATGTAGATTCTTCGCTGCGCTCAGAATGACAGTATAGTGGTTTGTGGGGACACAAACCACGGCGTGCAGTATTAATTATTAAACCTTCTCTACCCAGTTGCCATCATCTTTGATGATATCGATCAATTCATCAAGCGCATAGGCAGTAGTTACATTTTTCTTTACCACTTCTTTGCCACGGTACAGGGTAATTTTATCTGGCCCGGTGCCCACATAACCGTAATCGGCATCGGCCATTTCGCCTGGCCCATTAACAATACAGCCCATGATACCGATTTTTATTCCTTTTAGATGGTCGGTACGTGAACGGATCAACTGAGTGGTTTCTTGTAAATCGAAAAGTGTTCTTCCACAGCTTGGGCAAGAAATATATTCTGTTTTACTAATACGTGTTCGTGTAGCCTGCAAAATCCCAAAACTGGTAGAATTAATCAACGAAAGGTTTTGGCCTTCTGCATCAATCCACACCCCATCTCCAAAACCATCGGTAAATAAGGCACCAATATCAGTTGCAGCATAAAGCATCAAATGATCGGCATCTACATCCGTATAAGTTCTCTTAATAATTACCGGGATCTGAATATTTTTCTCCTGCAAAGCAACAAAAAATGCCCTTTGCTCGGCCATTCCGTGTGTTGCAGATGTTTCTAGAATTAAAACAACCGTGTTATCCAATTGTGCAATTGTTGTATTGCTGAATTGTGTTGAATCAAGCTGTACGAAATTCAAAAATTCGTCTTTAACATCCGCAGAACCGTATTCTGTGAGCGTATGTAAAGGATGACAGTTGTTTTTATCTTTAAGTTTTAACCAGGTCTCGTAATTGTAAACTTGCTTTAAATTCCCGGGAAAAGAAAAAGATGGCAAATTATCTCCTAAGAAGGCTAAATCGCAAGCCTGATCAGCCAGATTATATTTATCTAAACCCGTACTATAATTGTAACCAACTGAACTTAAAAAGTAAGGATCTTTTAAATTTTCTTTCGAAACATCGATCATTACAACAGGATGGTGATGCCCACCAATATGCTGTACAGCAGTGGTAATACGGCGATTATACTCATAAGGATTATAAGTTGAGCGCAGGGCTTGGGGCGTAGAGCGTAATGTAATCAACTCGGGACTTCCAACTTCAGACTTCGGACTCCTTAAAGCATAACGGTCTGCCAGGGCTTTAGCAACTGGTGCTTCAAATTCAGGGTCTTCAGTTAACGAAACACGGATGGTATCGCCCAGTCCATCTTCTAATAAGGTTCCAATACCAACGGCTGATTTAATGCGGCCATCCTCTCCATCACCTGCTTCGGTAACGCCTAAATGCAAAGGATAATTCATCCCTTCTTTAGTCATGGTTTCTACCAGCAAACGGTAAGCCTGAACCATCACCTGGGTATTACTGGCTTTCATTGAGATCACCAGGTTATAATAATTCTGGTCTTCGCACATGCGGATAAACTCCATGGCCGATTCAACCATTCCACGGGGAGTATCGCCATAATGGCTCATAATCCTGTCAGAAAGAGATCCGTGGTTAGTGCCAATACGCATGGCGGTGCCATACTCTTTACAGATTTTAACTAAAGGGATAAACTTTTTGTAAATCCGGCTCAACTCTGCATTGTAAGCATCCTGTGTGTATTCTAGATTCTCGAATTTCTTTTTATCTGCATAATTGCCTGGGTTAACCCTTACTTTTTCTACAATACGCGCAGCCATTTCGGCAGCATTAGGCGTAAAATGGATATCGGCAATTAATGGCACATTATAACCGCGGAAACGCAGTTCTTTTTTAATATTGGCCAGATTTTCGGCTTCTTTAATACTCGGTGCGGTAATACGAACATACTCACAGCCAGATTCTACCATGCGGATAGTCTGTTCTACAGTACCTAAAGTATCCATGGTATCGGTAGTGGTCATCGATTGAATCCGGATCGGATTATGCCCACCTAAAGCAATATCACCTATGTTAACTTCTCGGGTTAAATACCTCGAATAAGTTGTTAAACTGTTGCAATATCCGCCAGCCAGATCATGTTTTGCCAATATATTTTCCATCTGTTTGCAAAGATAAGGATTGTTGGAATGTTTTAATGTTGGAATGTTGTAATTAAATCGCCCGATCCTAATGGCAAAAATTCAAAGTTTTTTTTTCGGAAACGGAAGAGCGGTGTTACTTGGCAAATGCAGCCCTGCTTTCTGCTTTACTCCGTTGCACTCCGTGTTCGCTTCAATCAGGTTTATTTTTTAAAGGTGGGTGGCTTTGGCATCATTGCACAGACCCAGGTTTATAAACGGGATGGAAGCGACATCCTTTGGCTGTTAGCCTGAGCGTATTCGAAGGCCAGCCAAAGATATAGCTTACAGCCCGGGTAACGAAAATAGTTGTATTGACTGTGCTTTTCAAACTTATATCAACCTGTCTTTTATCACCAGCGTATTGGCTGCAATGTCATGCCAGCACTGGTTTTTCTTATTAAGAAAACTATACAGGTAACCAAAGAAAACAGGGACTACTGATAAGATTTTTGAGAAGTTTCTAACCAGCGAAATACCAAAAGAAACCCGGCTGCCTTCTAAGTCTGTTACTTTAATGTTGAGGAGTTTTTTACCTATAGTGGCCTGACTAGCTGATGCTTCGGCAATACTACCATAAATGAGTTTAATGATAAATATGGATGGAAATGGGACTAGAAAAGCCATAATCCGCTGATCTTTACCTTCTATAAAAATATAGCTCGTTAAAATGATAATGCTATATATTCCAAAAATAATAAAATGATCAATCACCGATGCCAACAACCTTTGATCGAAAGCTGCAAAATATTGGGGTGCTGTTTTTTGATAACTAAAACCCAAAAGCTCACGCAATTCGGGAATTGCATGAGCTTCTTTATAATCGTCCATTCCGGGCTTACGTATAAAAGTATTCGCACTGATGTTTAAATCTTCCAGTTCGGTTAAACTATACGGCCCTTGTGGCTTTCCATTAATTACAACTATATATTCTTTATCAGGATTCATGGGATTATAAGATTTCAAGATCAGCGTTTTATAAAAGTTAGACCGACTAAAGCCTTACACCCTCCACCTTAAAACCTTCTGCCTTTATTTCAGGGATTCATTGGATTGGATCTGGATTAAGAGATTTTAGGATTGTAGATCAGCATTTTATAAAAATTTCTTCTACAAGATAAGCCTTACACCCTCCACCTTAAAACCTTCTGCCTTTTTAATATCTGCTTACTTCAAAGTTACTCAATCCGCCATCTAAATTGATAAAGATTTTTTTGGTTGAGCTTTTATAGTTTGACGTTTCGTAAACACCATCGCTCAATTTCTCAAAACCATCGAAATCTTTAGCTGATAAACCTGTTTTGGTTTTAATTCGGCAACCTGAATTGGCAGGTACCTTAATTTTCACATCGGCCACCCCAGATTTCACAATTACATCGGTTATTGGCAATAAATCTCCAAATTTAATATCCAAAGCTGCTGCTCCACCATCAAAGCGGAAGGTACGCACTTTGTAATTGGCAAAATCAAAATTTGCTTCGCCAGCGCCCAGTTTCATTAAAATATCCCAGTTGGCTTCCTTATTTAATTTAAAGTTAACATCGTTACCGCCATCACCAAAATTCCATTTGTTCTTTTTATCGTCCATTTGGAAAGTAAGCACGGTAGCACTATCGGTAAGCAATTTCTTTAAAGAGAAGTTACCATGTCTTTTCTTTACGTCGGCATTAATCAACTCAGTTGTTTCACCATCTAGATTAAATGATATGCCACCTCCGGAAATATTCAATACCGTCTTTTTCGCATTGTCTGCAGCTACAAATGGCTCAGATAAACTTAAGTGATTATATGAGGTATCGTTATCATCATCGTCGTTGTCGCCTTCATTATCGTCGATATTAACGTCGATATCTTTTTTGAAATGGTGCCCCCACCAGTTGCCCCGCTCGGGCACTTGCTGTCCTTTATAAAAAAGGAACGATAAAGCAACCACTAAAACACCAATAGAAATGATGCTGCCTGTTTGCGAATTGTTTTTATTAAACAGGATATTTAAACCTGCTATAATTAAGAACACTGGCCAAAAGCTCCAAACGTTGCGCCAATAAAAATTGATTACGCCAAAGTTTTCGAGTAGAAGTACACCGCCAATAAAAAGCAGGATAATACCCCAAATTAATCTATCTAATTTCATTTTATTTATACTTGAGGGTTAGCGGATGTTGAATTATCATCTTTGTTAACTGGTGCTGTAGGTTCATTTTCTACAACGGCTTCAGAAAAATCAGCTGTTTTTTGTTGTTCAGCTTCCTGTTGGTGCTGAAAAGCTGCCCAGTCGTTCTTTCTTTTTGATTTGGCTATAATACTTACACCTAAAGCAATAAATATCAATGGCCACATGTACCTGAATAAATTGCGGATACTAAACCAATCGGGTATAAAATCCATTTCGCGCATCAGGAAAAAACATCCTATCACTAGCAATACCAATCCGCCAATGGTGCGGCCAGTATCGTTAGATTTATTGAATTTATCGAAATTGGGCTGCGTTTCGAAAGGTGTTTTCTGTCCACCATCAACGGGTTGCGTCCAATTCTGGTTTCCCTGGTTCGCTGGTCCTGCAAAAGGATCGGCACTTCCAAAGGGTTGTGCATTTGGGTTTTTCTTGCCAAAGTAATCGTTAAATTTAGAAAATCTTGCAGCCGGATCATTATTAACCGGAACAATAATCCACATTACTATATAGGCAACTAAGCCACCTCCGGCCATAAATATAGCCGATAATGCAAACAATAACCTAATTATGGTAACCTCCACCTGCATGTAATCTGCAAGTCCCGAAGCTACACCGGCAATCATCTTATCGTGTTCGTTTCTAAAAAGCTTCTTTTCCATAACGTTGTTCATTTTGTGTTTAAAAATCAAGCGGAGTAATCAAAACCTCGTCTACATTTACCCCTTTACTTAAGTTTAAAATGGTAAACAAAGTTTCTGCAATATCTTCAGGCTGCACAAATTTTTCATCCGGAATTGTTGTTCCTTCCCAGGATGAAGTTTTAGTAGAGCCCGGCAAAAATGCAGTTACTTTAACATTGTGAGGTGCTAACTCTTGCCGCAATACATGATTAAGACTTAACATCGCTGCTTTTGTTACACTATAACTGCCTCCATTTTTCACAGGTGCTTTACTGGCCACCGAACAGATGTTGAATATATGGCCTCGCTTGGCTGAACGCATTTTTTTTCCAAAAAATTTACCCATGTAATAACAGGCATTTGTATTTATGTGCTGCTGTTTTTCGAAGGTTTCGTCATCCTCATCAAGCATGCTGCCAGGCAAAAAGATCCCAACGTTGTTTACTAAAACGGCTACATTATCAAAATCTACAGCGGTCGAATTTAAAAAAGCATACAATTCTTCTTTAATAGAACAATCTGCTACCTGGGTAAAAATAGCATTCCCATAAGGGGTTAATTCCTGTCGAAGCCTCTCGAGTTCATCTAATCCCCTTGCTACCAAAACTAAATCGTACCCATTTTGGGCTAATTTAGTCGCAATAGCTCTACCAATTCCTTTAGTTGCTCCGGTTATTACAGCTTTCATTATTTATGGTTTAATTTTTGTTAACAAAAAACCATATTTATATTCAAAACCACGAATATTTTTACAATTAGCAAAGCGCTCCAAATTTTTATTGTTTCTTTGTAGTAGTATAGAACGATCATTTAAATTAAGCAAATACATACGGAATGAATTTTACCAATTTCGGCAGATACATCCTGCTACTCAAGTCTGTATTCAGAAGGCCGGAAAAACTGAAAATATACCTGAAAGAAATCGCCAAACAAATGGATTATGTTGGTGTAGGCTCTTTAGGTTTAATTGCTATTATCTCTACTTTTATTGGTGCAGTAATGACGCTACAAATTGCTTTCCAGTTGGTTAGCGATTTTATTCCAAAAACAATTATCGGTTCTGTAAATCGCGACTCGAGTATATTAGAGTTAAGTCCAACTATTAGTGCAATAGTACTGGCAGGAAAAATTGGCTCGGCCATTTCATCAGAAATTGGTTCGATGCGTGTTACCGAACAGATTGACGCTTTAGAAATTATGGGTATAAATGCACCAGGCTACCTCATCCTCCCTAAAATTATTTCAGGCATAACCATGGTACCCATGCTGGTAATCATTTCTATGTTTTTAAGTATTACCGGTGGATATATTGGCGGTTCTATTTCGGGTGCTGTTACGCCTGCAGAATATATTCAAGGTATAACAACTGATTTTAATCCTTACACCATTACGGTTGCTTTGGTAAAGGCATTTGTATTTGGTTTCATTATTACATCAGTTCCGGCCTACGAAGGTTTTTACGTTCGTGGTGGTGCTTTAGAAGTTTCGCAGGCCAGTACAAGAGCAGTTGTAATTAGCTGTATCTCTATTCTTGTTTGCGATTATTTAGTTACTCAACTTTTATTGTAATGATCGAAATTAAAGATATTTATAAATCTTTCTCCGGAAATGATGTATTACAAGGTATTTCTGGAAAGTTTGAAGAAGGTGTAACCAATTTAATTATCGGTGGTTCAGGATCTGGAAAAACAACCTTGTTGAAATGTATGGTGGGTTTACATCAGCCAGATTCGGGCTCGGTTTTGTACGATGGCCGCGATTTTACACCAATGACCTACGAGCAACGGATTGAGGTGCGTAAAGAAATTGGTATGTTGTTTCAAGGTTCTGCCCTGTTCGATAGTATGACTGTTGAAGAAAACATCATGTTTCCTTTAAACATGTTTACTGATCAGAGCAGAAAAGAAAAGCTTGAAAGAGTTGATTTTTGTTTGGAACGGGTAAACCTTGCAGGTAAAAACAAATTATTCCCGGCCGAGTTATCGGGTGGAATGAAAAAACGTGTAGGTATTGCACGTGCTATCTCCATGAACCCGAAGTATCTGTTCTGTGATGAGCCTAACTCGGGGTTAGATCCAAAAACTTCCATTGTAATTGATGAATTGATTCAGGAAATTACCGAAGAATACAAAACCACAACTATTGTAGTAACGCATGATATGAACTCGGTTATGGGTATCGGCGATTATATTTTATTCCTACATGAAGGAAAAAAATTCTGGGAAGGTAGCAACAAAGAAATTGCACATACTGATATCCAAGAATTGAACGATTTTGTATTCGCCAGCCGCTTTATGAAAGCAGCAAAAGATAAGTTTTAAGAAAATTCTTATATTTGTTTAGTTATGACAACGGCTACAAAAAATATCATTAACAAGTTGGAAACCTTACCTGAAAGCATGGTAAACGAGGTAGAAGATTTTATTGATTTTTTAAAAGCTAAACATTTAAAGAGCTTTCCTAAATCGGCAAGTGAAAAAACAAATATTGTAGAGGAGCCAAAAAGCTTATATGGCGCTGCCAAAGGTTTATTTATCATCCCTAAAGATTTTAATGATCCAATAGACGATTTAAAAGATTATATGTAATGCGTCTTTTACTCGATACGCATATTTTCATTTCATTAATTAACGAAGATCATAATCTTGATCAGTCAACAATAAACAGCATTATTAATTCTGAAAATGAAAAATTTATAAGCATTGCTAGTTTATGGGAAATCATTATAAAGCTTAACATAGGAAAACTGATTGTTACCAGAAACCTAGAAGAGATGTATGAAGTAATAAGCAATTTCGGTATATCAGTATTGAATATCCAAAAACAACATCTTGACGAGTATTTGGCTTTACCTTTGATCCACAGAGACCCATTTGACAGATTGATTATTGCACAGGCATTAGCAGACAAGCTCACTTTGATAACTGACGATCAGTACATTATAAATTACCCAAATTTAAAGTTATTTAATACATGATACAATTACTTGCCCCAACCCACTGGAAAGATTATGAACTGATTGATTGCGGGGATTTTGAAAAATTAGAACGTTTCGGAAATGTAACCCTTATCCGTCCTGAACCACAGGCGGTATGGAAAAAAACATATTCAGAACAGGATTGGAAAAAAACGGCCAACATTACTTTCAGAGGCCGTTCGGCTACTTCTGGCGAATGGGTAAAGAAAAATCAATCTATTCCAGACCGTTGGCATGTAGAATATAAAAATGATGAAGTGGCCATTAAACTCCGCTTAGGCTTAACTTCTTTCAAACATGTAGGTGTATTCCCTGAGCAGGCAGTAAACTGGGATTTTATCTCTTCATCGATTAAAAAATTTAAAACACCACAGCCTAAAGTTTTAAATCTTTTCGCTTATACTGGTGCGGCATCGCTAATTGCGAATGCAGCAGGTGCAGAAACTACCCACGTAGATTCGATTAAACAGGTTGTTACCTGGGCAAACGAAAATCAAGAGCTTTCGGGATTGAAAGACACCCGTTGGATGGTAGAAGATGCCTTAAAGTTTGTAAAAAAGGAATTAAAAAGAGGCAAAAAATACAACGGGATCATTTTAGATCCTCCTGCTTATGGCCATGGTCCTAATGGCGAAAAATGGAAACTGGAAGATCATATCCAGGAAATGATGCAGGATGTGGTACAGCTGCTGGATGAAAAAGAACATTTCTTAATCCTAAATACTTATTCATTGGGGTTTTCGTCGGTAATTGTAGAAAACTTAATCCGCACCTCATTCCCATCTGTTCAAAACCTCGAAACCGGAGAACTGTTTCTACAGGCTACTTCAGGCATTAAATTGCCATTGGGCGTTTTTGGCAAATTCTGTAATGTGTAAATGTTGATTACTTTATTTTAAACTACCAGATTTCCACCCTACTTTCATCAAAACAGATTCGGAAACTGTCTAAACTTTAATTATCTATATAATATCTATGAAATTTCCTCAATTAGCAGGCACACTAATACTTGGTTTTGCCGCAATCAGCTTATTTGCCAACTGTAATTCAGACGGTAAGAGCAGTGGCGGTATCGGTAAAATCTTTTCTTCTGATTCAACTAAAAAGAAAATGGACTCAACTGTAAACGTAATGAAACCGGTTGATCCAAAGCTTTACGATTCTTTAGTAAAAAAACTGGCAAACGGAGATACTACCGGAAGATGGCCAGTAAAAAAACAACCATATCCTTTAGCAGGAGCCATATTACCTTTTAAACGCATAGTTGTTTATTATGGAAACCTGCATTCGAAAAAAATGGGTGCGCTTGGCGAATATGCACCTAAAGAAATGTGGAAGCGCTTAAATGCGGAGGTTAAACATTGGGAAAAAGCTGATCCTTCTACCCCTGTACAACCAGGATTACACTATATTGCTGCAGTAGCAAGTGGAACACCGGGGAAAGATGGAAAATACATCAACAGAATGGGCAATAAACAGATTGATTCTGTTTTAAAAATTGCCAAAATGCAACCTAACACCATTGTATTTTTAGATCTTCAGGTAGCTTTAAGCACGATAAAAGCAGAATTGCCTCATATTGCAAAATACCTAGAATTGCCATACGTTCACTTAGGTATCGATCCAGAATTTTCGATGAAAGACGGATCATTACCAGGTAGAAAGATCGGCACCTACGATGCTGCCGATATTAATTATGTAACCGGATATTTAGCAGATATTGTTAAAAAATATAATTTGCCTCCAAAAGTATTTGTATTGCACCGTTTTACGAAGAAGATGGTAACCAATTCGCCTAATATTAAATTACGCCCTGAAGTGCAGGTGGTAATGCATATGGATGGATGGGGTGAACCGGAATTGAAAAAAGGAACCTATCGCCATTTCATTCAGGGAGAACCTGTACAGTTTACAGGCTTTAAATTGTTTTACAAAAATGATTTAAAGAAAGATCCGAAACGTTTGATGACTCCAGAAGAACTGTTAAAGCTTACACCAAAACCGATATACATTCAATATCAATAGTATACCAAACGCCCGCGACCAAAATTGCGGGCGTTATTAATTTAACCACATAATCCGCTCTCAAAATGAAAAACCTTATTGCGCTTGCATGCGCCCTTTTCGTAGCTTGTACCTCAGGTCTAGCTCAAGAACTTAAAACCTCAAAATCTTTAAAAACGGCTTTTGAACAATCGTCCTTATCCAAAAAGCCTGTACTGCTAATTATAAATGTAAGCGGAATATCAAGACCAGCCAATTTGCCCTCTAATGTAAAAGTTAATTTTAAATCGGCTCTAGAAGAACCTGAGGTTACAAACAGAATTAATGAAAACTTTATCGTTTATAAAACTACAATGACCGATACCAGTATTAGGTCGATCATTAGAGCGGCAAACGTCAAATCTTTTCCTGCATTTGTTTTCCTGCATTCAAACAAGGACATCTTTTTTAAAGATTTCGGAAACTCTACCGATCAGAAAAAATACATCTCAATGGTTAATAATGCCTTATTGGCCGCAAAAGAAGAATCTATTTCTGATTTGGAAACTAAATACAATGCAGATAAGAGCAATAATGTGTGGTTAAAAAAGTTAATCGACACCAGGAAAAAACTTGGCATTACGAACAACGCACAACTTATTGAACAGTATGCAAACAATTTAAAAATAGGCGATTTTAACGACTACCAAAATGTATTATATATTTTGGAAGCCGGCCCATATAGCGATGGAAGTGCTTATAAACTGGCTTACACTAATAGAAAGATTATTGACAGTTTATATAGGACTGAACTACCCCAAAAAAGATCGGCAATCAATAATGCCATTATTTCGAATACAATTGCTGACGCTGCAAAAAACAAAAATACACCCAGAGCACTTTCTGCAGCTAATTTCGCAAGAAATACATGGACCAAAAACTACACACAAGGAGAAAAAGTATACTATACCCAGATTTTATGGTATTACAGCACCGTAAAAGATACCACAAGCTACGTAAGAACAGCCAGTTATTTTTACGATAATTTCTATATGAATATTAGTGCCGACAGTATAAAAAAGATTGAGGCTAAAGATCGTGAAGCCTTAACCCAAAAACATATAGCTTCCAGTCCCCATAAAAACACCATTTCTAAACAAAAATTAGACAGTTTGCAAAAAATTAAAGGGGCAAAAGTAATCACGCAATCATTTGTCAGTGTTGGATCTCCATCAAACTCATACGCCAACGAATTAAATAACGCCGCCTGGAAGTTTTATGAGATTGGCACTAAAAATCTTAATTATCTTAGTAAGGCTATGATTTGGAGTAGAAGATCTATCGAGCTGAACCCTATTCCAGGATATTATGATACTTTAGCACACATTCTTTACCGTTTAGGCTATATTGAAGAGGCAATTAAAACACAAGAAATGGCAATAGATAAAGCAAAGATTGAAAAAACCGCTACAGCTAATCTTGAATCAGAGCTGAAGAAAATTAAAGCCAAAACGCTTTAGTCCGAATCCATTATTTTCCTGCTATAGATACATTCTGCTGTCTATTTATCAATTTTGTCTAGTCAAGTTTTAGCCATAGATGCACACAGGTAAACAACAATTTATATCTGTGTGCATCCTTTTTATCTGTGGTTAATTAACATCACCTAATCTTAAGGAACATTGAAGTATTAACATAAAGTGCTGTCCAAACAGCACCTACTTAAAACTTACAGGAATAATCGGCATTCAACCAATCTTTAATATCAAAAAAATGTCTTTTTTTGATTGATCTAAAAATTGGATAGGTTATATATATGCAAACAGCAACATTTGGCGGAGGCTGCTTTTGGTGCACCGAAGCCGTTTTTCAAACGTTAAATGGAGTAAGCCAGGTTACATCAGGCTACATGGGGGGAGATTTAAAGCATCCTACCTATATGGAAATTTGTAATGGCAATACCGGACACGCAGAAGTAATTCGGATCTCATTCGATGAAACTATCATTTCATTCGATGAGCTTTTATTGGTATTCTTTAAAACCCATAATCCAACAACTTTAAATAGGCAGGGTAATGATGTTGGCACGCAATACCGCTCGGTGGTTTTTTATGAAAATGAAGATCAGAAAAAGCAGACAGAGGTAATGATCGAAGATTTAACCCAACAACATATTTTCGATAAGCCCATCGCGACAGAAGTTTCTCCTATAGCAGAATTTTACGAAGCTGAAGATTATCATCAAAACTATTTTAATAATAATCAGGGAAAACCTTATTGTGCATTTGTGATACAGCCCAAACTTAATAAGTTTGCTACTGATTTTAAAGATAAAATTAAACCACAGCTTTCGGAATAATTAAATTTCGAAAGTAAGTAGGGCATGTTGGCTTGCCGTATGAATATCTCTCCAAACCCTATTAATCTCTGATTCCTTTTTTGCAGCTTCTAAACCACAGTACGGGAATAAAGTAGCTGCCGATTTCCAACAGGCATGGGCCAATTTACGACTGATTGAACTCACCTCAATTAAGGTATCCTCATTAATTTCGCCATCGCCCATTAACTGATTCCAGGACTCCTCAAATGCATGGTAGAATTTGGCACGAAGATTTAGTATTTCTTCTTTACAACGGTTAAGTTCGCTATTAAAAAACAAAATTTGTGCCTCGCTATACCTCCCTAATCCAGAACGCGAGTAAAAAGATTGTTCTACCAGTTTAACAAAATGATTGGTCATTCCTAAACTATTTACTGTTAACGTGGTTTCTGCGAGCTGCAAAAAGGGATAATCAAAGCCAGAATCTGCTACTTCAATATGCTGGTTAATTTTAAAGGTCCTATTTTCGTCAACGTTTAAATCGCAAACTTCAAAAGCGTGGCTGCCTGTTGCAATTAAACCAAAGTAAGACCACCCGGGTAAAATATTTACTTCTTCCTTTTTAAGGATAAATGATTTTATTTCAGGTTCTCCGTTTTCATCCAAAATGTCATCGCCATTTTCGCTTTTAAGCGTGCAGTTGGCTGTAAATATAGTAGCGTGCAATGCTCCGCTGGCGTAGCTCCATTTTCCATTAAGCAGATACCCACTTTGCGTTTTAATGGCTACACCACCTACAGCACCACTCCCGGCAAAACAAACTTCACGATCAGCAAAAATCTCTGCAGCCAATTCAGGATTTAAAAACCCTGCAAACCAGCCTGCACCTGCACAGAGTGTAATGGTCCAGCCTAAACTTCCATCAGCTTCAGCCAATTCTTCTTCCAATCTTAAAATTTCAGGAAGTTTTTTGTTTGGTCCGCCATAAATTTTGGGTACAAAAAGCTTAAACCAGTTTTCCTGATAGGCAAGTTCTAAAATTTCGGGATGAAGTTTGCCCATTTCTTCAGAAATTGCTGCATAAGCTTTTACTTTTTCCTGCCAGGTAGTATTTAATGTTTCTTGCATGATTATTTTTGCTTTGCGTAGGAAGGCAATTAAGCCAATTTGAGTCTGCTTTTGTTAATGATCTTCTTCCAGTCTAAAAACCCAAATATGGCTACAGTAAATAAAAACGTAGTTAAACAGGCCATAAGTGGCAGCTTTTTATGAAACAGCAATGGAATGGCCACAATATTCGAAATGTTCAGGAATATCCAGTTTTCTATTTTACGCTTGGCTAACAACCACATACCTGCCCATGCTGTTGAAGATACAAAGGCATCAAAAACAGGCACATCTGAATCGGTATAATGCCTCAATACAAGATAAAGTACGCCGAAACCAATCACAGAAATTAAAACAGCAATGGTTAATTCTTTATTGCTCGACCATGAAACCTGGTTTTCTCCGTCCTGTTTTCTTTTCTTCCAGATTATCCATCCATAAACACTCATCACCAGATAATAAATGCTCAATAAGGTTTCTGCGTACAGCTTTACATTTAAGAGTAGAAACATCGATAACAGGATCGAAATTATTCCTGTTGGATAAAGCCAGATACTATTCTTCTTAGCCAGTAAAACTTCAGATACGCCAAAACCCACAGCCAGCCATTCGATTAATGAGGTGTGTAAAATCTGCTCCTGAAAAAGCTTAAACCAATCTTGAAAATTCATTTACAATAATTTGCCTTACGGCCGGTAAAAATAATTAGATACCGTTTTCGGGGCGAAACAGTTTTGTAAATTTTAACCTCTTCCTACGGCGGCATTACCCGCATCAGGTTCATTAGAAGGTGTAAGGTTTAAGGTATAGGGTGTAAGGTTAAACCTATACCTTAAACCTTTTGGCTTAAACCTCTAAATGGGTATAATCTCAGCAAATTGATGGCAACAGAAATTGCAGAATCAAAAAGCACCCCTTTGAGCAAGGCAAATATAGGTTTAAAAATGCTAATAAATTAATCAATTTCTTTTTCAAGTCCACATCATTATCTTTATGAAAATAATTATCATGAAAATTTTGCGCACTCTATTTGTTTTGTTTTTACTTCCTGTTGTTTTATTTGCACAGAAACTAAATTACAACCCATCATTAAAAAGCACCCTACTTTTGGCTCAATATTCAAAGAAAGGTGTTTTCGTGATTATAAATTCAGAAAACACAAACAACGAAAGGCAAAACCTACTTTTTAATGATGCGGAAGTGGTAAATAAAATAAACAAGGCTTTTGTTACATACGAGACAAACTATACCGACACAGCTTTAAGCGCTATAATTAACTATTACAATATCAGGGAGTGCCCAACCTATATTTTTTTACATAGCAATATGGAGTTGTTTTACAGAAGCTTAGAATTTGATGCATCAAAGGAACGATTTCTAGATATATTGAAAAATGCAGAAGAAGCCGCTCAACAAACAACCATTAAAAAAGCAAAAGAAGATTATCTAAAAGATACTTCAGACATAACTAAATTAAAACAATTGATAGATGTACTTAAAAAACAGGGCGTAACGAATAATGCATATTATATTGAACAATATGCTAAAAAATTAAGTCCGGCATCTTTTGATGATTATCAAACAGTACTATATATATTGGAAGCAGGTCCAATCATTAACGGAATTGCTTATAGAAAAGCTTTTGCAAATAGGGTTATAACAGATAGCATATTTAGAAAGGAGCCTGGACCAAAAAGAGCTTTTATATTGAATGTTATTTCAAATAATACAATGGTTACTGCTATAAAAACGATTTGTTTAGCTGATGCCCAAAACACAGCCAATTTCCATAAAAACCAATGGCAAAATAACCAATATAACGGCCAAAAAATCTATAATGAAAAAATGCTTTTTTACTATAATTCTATTAAAGATACCGTCAACTATTTTAGAATTGCTACCGATCATTATGATAAATATTATATGAGCATTAGGATCGATAGTATTGAAAATTTAAAGCTACAGGAGAAAACAGATAGTACATTACGTTTTAAGCCAGGATGGAAAGCAAAATCATTCCCAGATGGATTGAATGAGGTGGCTTGGAACTTTTATTCATCCGGCACCCAAAATCGCGAGCAACTTTTAAAAGCCATAAAATGGAGTAAAAGATCCATTAAACTAGATCCAAATCCAAATAACTTCGACACCCTTGCGCATTTATTTTATGCCATGCAAGATTTTAAGAAGGCTACCAAAATACAGGAAATGGCGGTAAGTGCTGCTAAAAAAAATGGTCTGCCATCCAAAGTTTATTTAGAAAACCTAACCAGAATAAAATTAAAAACACTTTAGTTAGGGTAAGTTTATTATCTAAAATAACCCCAATTGACCTTTATCATCAATATCGATATCATCTGGATTGGTGATTTCGAAATCTATCTTTTTAATAGGTTTTTCTTCCACTTCGGGTTTATCTCCGGCTTTAACTTCTTCTTTTTTAACAGGTTCAGCTTCTGGCTTTGATTTTTCTACCACAGGTTTTTCTACAGTAACAGGTTTTTCTTTTACCTCTGGTTTTTCTTGCTTCACCACAGGCACTTCTTTAGGTTCTTCTTTGCGTTCGAACTTTGGTTTTGGCTGCGCTACAACAGGTTTTTCTTTTACCTCTACCGGCACTTCCGGTTCTGTTACGGTTTCCTCGTCCGCAGTCGTCTCTTCACTTGTAACCACCTCATCTGGTGCTTCTTCAGTACCCTCTCCCTCGTTAGTTGTTGTTTCCTCAACCGCTTCAATTTCTATCTCAGGCTCTTCTAATACTACTTTTTGAACATCGTGCGGCGACAGTCTATTGCCATTTGCCTTTAGTCCTTTAACATCAATCAGTTCTGCTAAGGTTAAATCCAATGTTTCCGGAATTTGGGTTTTCCCCTTTAAAACATCAACAATAATTTTTGCTCCCGGATTTGAAGTAAGGAACAACAACCTCGATTTCTGCTCCTCACTAATGAAAATGGTTTTCCTACCATTAGCTTGCAGTTCGAATACAAAACGTTTAATAAAATAATTTTGTGCCTTGCCTTCAAAATGGACTGCAGCAAAAATCTTCTCCGGATCAAACTTCTGGATCAAGATCAGGCCGTCATCAAAATGGTTACTCAATTCGAAAGAACTCAACTCATAGAAGCCATCTTTATGTACCTGCAAAATGCGGTCGTCGCCATCAAATTCGCCCAGGTATTTTCCACGGCCATCAACATTTAAGCGTTTTAATAAGTCATCATACCAGATTTTAAGTCCTGATAAGGTAGAAACACCTTTGCTCTTCAAGATGATTTTTTTAACCGGATATTTCGAAATGATATTCCCCTGCGAGCCACGTCCTTTAATGGCCACTTCTGCAAAATCCTGATCGAACTGAAGCTTGCGCAATTTAGAGTGCGGTTTTAATGCTACATTCACTATCTCAGCTTCTCCATTCGGATTGGCTGTAAAATATAAAACCTTCGAACCTTTCGATCCCTTGGTTAAGTCGTATTCCTTATCTCGTGTTACGCCAACTACAGCAAACCTTTTAATATACGAAGTACCACTAGCACCATCTTTATAAACCATGTTGTAAATGGTACGCTCATCGTTTTTCTTAAATACCTGGGCGTGTATAATGCCCTTACCTACAAAGGTTTTATCGGCTACCTTGGTAATGATGCATTTTCCATCTTCACGGAAAACAATTACTTCGTCTATATCCGAACAATCTGCTACGAACTCATCTTTACGTAAACCCGATCCAATAAATCCATCCTCGCGGTTCATATACAATTTTACGTTCGCCAACGCAACTTTCGATGCTTCTACCCGATCAAACAAACGGATTTCGGTTTTACGTTCTCTTCCTTTTCCGTATTTATCCTTCAGTTTCTGGTACCAGGCAATGGCATAATCGGTAAGGTGTTTTAAGTGATTTTTAACCACTTTAATTTCATCTTCCAGATTTTTCATCTGCTCATCAGCCTTTTTCACATCAAAACGGGTGATGCTACTCATTGGCTTATCAATCAGCTTCTTAAAATCCTCAGGTAAAATTTCGCGGTAAAGCGATGGCTTAAACGGATCAAATAAAATGTGTAATACCTCAACTACGGTATCAAAATTGGTTGAGTTTTCATATTCAGGATTTTTGTACATCCCCTCCTGAATAAATATTTTAAGTAAAGAACTAAAGAAAATCTTCTCCTGCAGCTCGTGCAAGCGGATTTCAAGCTCTCTTTTTAATAAATTTTTAGTGTGTTTTGTATTTTCAATCAGGATATCGTTCACACTCAAAAAGAGTGGCTTATCCCCTTGAATAATACAGGTATTTGGCGAAATAGACACCTCACAGGCCGTAAAGGCATACAGCGCGTCAATGGTTACATCAGGAGAAATACCGGGTGCCAGGTGCACTACAATTTCTACGTTGGCCGCCGTGTTATCCTCAATCTTTTTAATCTTGATTTTGCCTTTATCATTGGCCGATAAAATACTATCAATAACAGAACCCGTTGTGGTGCTAAACGGAACTTCTGTAATCACCAAAGTCTTTTTATCCTTCTCGGTTATTTTTGCGCGAACGCGGATTTTACCCCCACGCTGTCCTTCATTATAATTCGAGAAATCGGCCATACCTCCCGTAAAGAAATCGGGCAATATATTGGGGCGCACACCTTTCAGCGCATCTATCGAGGCGTCCAGCAATTCGATAAAATTGTGTGGCATTACCTTCGTAGCCAAACCCACGGCAATACCCTCAGCACCCTGCGCCAATAACAAAGGAAATTTAACAGGTAAAGTTATTGGCTCGTTGTTACGTCCGTCGTAACTTAACTGCCACTCGGTAGTGTCCGGGTTAAATACCACATCGTTGGCAAATTTTGATAAACGTGCCTCGATATAACGTGGTGCCGCAGCACTATCGCCAGTAACCGGATCGCCCCAGTTACCCTGCATATCAATCAATAAATCTTTTTGACCGATCTGCACCATCGCATCGCCAATAGATGCATCACCATGCGGGTGATATTTCATGGTGTTACCGATTACATTCGCCGCCTTATTAAAACGTCCATCATCCATCTCCTTAAGCGAGTGCATAATGCGCCGTTGAACAGGCTTTAGTCCATCGTTAATGTGCGGAACTGCCCTATCGAGAATTACATAAGACGCATAATCGAGAAACCAGTTTTCGTATAAACCGTTGATTGGGGTTATGGTATGTTTGTGCTCTTCGTTTACGTTTTGATCTAATTCTTCACTCATTTATTTACAAAAATTGGCAGCCGTAAATATAATAAAAATGATTTCATAGAATGAAGAGAGGTTATTCACATTTCGAGATGGGAAATTTGTTTTTAATGACCTGACGATTTATGTATTAGCCACGGAGGCACGGAAATCACGGAGTATATTTCATCATCTCGACCGTCGCGGAGAGATCTTTAAATTCAAATTAAACAATTTGGTTCAAAGCGCTCTCCACGACTCTGTGGGCAGGCATTTGCAGCCTGTGGAAAATCGAAAATCGTTTTTAAGGTTTTGGAAAGCGGGTTCCGTAGGTTTTGTTTAATGTTTCCTCCGGCTTTCCGATACGATCTTTTTTGCTCCCCAGCTCGGCTCAGGGCAGCAAAAAAGGATCTTCCCTTCAATCCGGTTTAGAAAACAGTTTTGCGGTGCTATTTAGGGGTTGCAGGATGCATAGAACCACCCCCCAGCCCCTCCTTGAAAATAAGGAGGGGCTGGATAGTTTGATAAGGAATAGCGTATATGGCGATTTGAGCTTATATTCTCTTATATGTTTTACATGGTAAAAAAGAGACAAGAAAAAGATCCTTCACTTCGTTCAGGATGACAGATTGATTAATTATTCAACCCCCAACAACAAACCCGAAACATTCCATGCGCTTGAGCTCGAGCCTTCAGGTTTACCCATGGGGATGGTTACTTTTATGGTATGGGGCCCGGCTTTTAAATCACCTAAACTTATCAATTCGGGATTGGTAACTGTACCTGGACACCAGTTAGAACGACTTAAATCTGACGAGGAAAGACCCGTTTCAAAATTTCCAGAGGCAGGATTCGATAATCGGTATGAACCGCAATCCTGGCGCCATGGCGTAAAAGCGAATGTTTCTTTTTCATCCAGCCAGATGGTGTTTTTCCGTGGCACAAACTCATCGCCATTTCCCCAGCCACCGTGCCCGGTTGTAATATAGCGCAGTTTTGCATCTTTTAGGTCTTTTGCTAAAGTGAAAGAAACTTCCAGACCCTTATCGCTGCTAAACATAGTTGCATATTCTTGTCCAGCCATTTCCATTACATTGGTCGAATTAAATAAAGGCAAAATCACTTCTTTGCCTTCTTTTTGTCTTCCTCCATTGTGCAGTGTTATATTTAAAGAAACTTTATGACCGCCCTTATCATAGTTACCAACAAAAACAGCTATCCAAACTTCTTTTCCATTTACGAGTGGGAACAGTTCTGAAACATCCTGTCTGTAATAAACTTTCTCCGCCCAATTTTTATCCTTCAGTTTTAAATTATTGTATTTACCAACACCGAAAGGGGTAAAAAAGCGCATTAACTCTATAACGGGATTATAATTTGCTGTAGCCACAACACCCTGGTATTTCTTTCCATTACCATTGTCGTAAACCGGCAGGTCTTTAACAGAATTTTTAAGTGCATCCATTAAACTGATCTGTTTATCGGTTGGGATGATAAATACCGATCCTGTTCTATCGTAGGCATCGCCATTCGATTGTTCGGTTAAATCGACAAAAACATTGGGGCTGGACTGAAGCTCAGGAAATTTAACTTTCCTGGCAATCACGGTCCCTCCCGCAAAGCGGAATACAGAATCGTTCGATTGTGGTTTATCTATAAAATTGATCGTTTCGTTATTAAAAACACTTAACGTGGTAAACCTGCTTTTCCAAAGCAAATCTTTATACGTTAATGCATCGGTAAGCTTAGCACTTATTTTTTGCAGATCTATCGGTTTCGAATTTTTAACTTCTTCGATTTTTGTAGCCGTTACAAAGCTATTGCCATTGCGCACCTGCTCTAAAACCAAACCAAGGTTCTGGCCCAAACTGGTTGGTGCAGCTTTTATACCGGCATCGGTTGTATACCATAAATCTATTGTATTGGAATTAACAATCGTAGTAGCCTTTTTGCAGGTATAACCCAAAATTACTTTTGTTTCGTTGCTCAACTCAAAGGTTTGCTTGCCAATTGCAAGGCTATCGGCTGTTACAATCTGCTTATCTATGCCTAAATCGGCAACCTGAAACAAAATTTGTGCAGGTTTCTTAACAATGCTTTGTTCGTAAGGATACTTTGCTTTACGATCGAGAATAGCAGTATTGCTAATTAAATTCTGGCTTGCTGAAGCCACTACCACAGTTGGATTACGGTCTTCTTTCGGCTTTCCATCAACGGAGCGGAAGTAAACTATTTTATAAACCGCATTATTTTCAAGTACGGCCTGGGCTTGTAAGTTAAAAGAAATAAAAATGGAGAAAATAAGGATGTAGAGTTGCTTCATTATGGTTAAAAAACCAAATATAAGCATAAAAGCCGGAGGTCCGAGGCCGGAGTTGGAAGGAAGAATTACGTTCTAAAAGTCGTCATTGCGGGGAGGAATCCCGAATGTTCGGGAAAGCAATCTTACAATTATGGGGTTATAGCGACCGCATTAAGATTGCTTCGTCGGCTGAAAAAGCCTTCTCGCAATGACGACCTGTCGAGAGATGCCTCCCCGCCTATCGCTCCAACCGATCCTCTACAAAAGCAAAAGGCAGTAAACTCTTCACGCTCGGAACTTTTAATACTTCTCCGTTTAAGCAATAAAAAATCACCTCAATCGGCGTATTTTGTTTACGCTCAAATTCTGCCATCACCTGCAAACAGCCTCCACAAGAAGTAACGGGTTTTAAAATCTCAAAATTATCAGTTTGGGCAGTAATGGCCATACTTTCAATAACTGCATTTGGATAGGTGGCACCAATGGTAAAAAGGGCAACACGCTCTGCACAAAGTCCTGATGGGTAGGCTAAATTTTCCTGGTTGCTGCCTAATACCGTTTCGCCAGAGGCCAAACGGATTGCCGTACCAACCCTGAATTTAGAATAAGGAGAATATGAAGTATTTAAAGCCTTTGCTGCAAGTTCGCATAGCGCGCTGTCTGCCACTGTTAATTCTGTAATACTTTCGTATTGTTCAAAAGTTATATTTAGATTTATTGAATTCATTTGTAACTAATTAGGAAACCGCCAATATTAAATTTTTATAGCGGGCGAACAATTTAAGTTATTTTTTGTATTATTTAGTAAAACATGCCTTAAAATTAATTTTAATGGCATGCTTTTGGCATTTATCAAACACCAAACACGCTTAGCTTTGAATAAATACGTACGCAAAAGTCTAAAAATTTTATTGTGGGTAATTGCTTCCATCATCATTTTGGTTGTTGGTTTGGCGCTATCTTTAAATATTCCGGCAGTTCAGAATTTTGTTAAAGACAAAGCTATAAACTACCTTAAAAACAAAACCAAAACAGAGGTAAGTTTAGAGAGCATTAAAATTGCGCTGCCAAAAGATGTGGTTTTGAACAAATTTTATATTGAAGACCGTAAGGGCGATACCTTATTATATGCTGAAAAACTTGCGGTTGATATCAGCTTATTCAAACTGTTAAAAAATACCATCGAGATCAATAATATTGAGCTAAAAAATGTACGCGCCAATGTGAAGCGCATCACTCCCGATACAACATTCAATTTTTCATTTCTGGTTGATGCCTTTGCAAGCGATCAGAAAAAACCAGACGAAAAAGTAAAAAAAGATACCACCTCTACCCTTAAATTTTCTGTCGATAAAGTTTCATTTGAAGATATAGGCATCAACTATCGTGATGACGTGGCAGGCAATGATGTGAAATTGTACCTGGGTGCCTTTAAAACCAAAATCAAAGATTTCGATTTGGCCAATCAGCATTACGTAATTAAAGAATTAAGTTTAGTGAACACTTCTTTACGTTATCTGCAGCAAAAACCATTGGTTCACCTGGTGCAGCACATTACAAACAGTGTTGATAGCAATGAGAAAGAACAGGGCAAACTGCCATTGATAGAAGTGCAGAACTTCATTTTTAGTAAGGTAAAGGTAAATTACGATGATCAGTTATCGACTACCAAAGCCGTTGCCGATGTAAACGATCTGGGCCTGGTGAACCTGAAAGTAGATTTAACCAACAGTAAATATGCTGTTGATGATGCACATTTAAATAAATCGAATATCATTTTTGCTTTTAAACCTGCACCAAGCAATGATTTAAAGAAAGTTAAAGATACAGTAGTTCCCGAAAAATCGACTTTGGGTTTAATTATTAAGAACATCAGTTTGGCCGATAACAATGTACAATTTGATAATCTTGGGGCAAAACCTGTCACTAAAGGCATGGACTTTAACCACCTAAAAATTAACCAGCTAAACTTAGGCGCAAGTGATGTAAGTTATAGCGCCGCTGGTATAAAAGCCAATGTTAAAAATGGATCGTTAAAGGAAAAAAGCGGCTTTGTGTTGGATCAATTGAGAGGCGATGCGGTGTATAACGACAAACAGATCAAACTGAGCAATTTCATTCTAAAAACGCCCAACACCTCAATTGAAAATGCTACAGAGCTAAATTTTACGTCAATGGAGGATTTAACCAAACATCCTGAACGCGTAAAATTGAATTTGGCCTTTAAGAACACCACCATCGGCCTAAAAGATGCTGTTTTTTTCAGCGATGCCATTCCAGCAAATTACCGCGATGAAAAAATAAAACTAACAGCAGATGTTAATGGCTATCTGAATAACCTGAATATTCCAAAACTGCAGATCAGTGGGTTAAAAAATACGCAGATAGATATCAGTGGTAAAGCGAAAGGCCTACCTGATATCAAAAAAACCTATCTCGATTTAAATATCAAAAAGTTTCATCTAACCAAAGGAGATATTTTGGTGGTAGTACCCAAAAAATCTCTGCCACCTACGATCGAATTGCCAAATGTAGTTGATGCGAAAGGCACATTTAAGGGTTCAATGACCGATTTCAACACTAACCTGAACATCAACACCGATATGGGTGGTGCGGTTTTGGTAGCAGGCATGAAAGGACCAAAAGGTAAAGAAAGTTATAAAGCCGACATTAACTTAAACAATTTTAACGTAGGCAGGCTATTAAAAATGCAGCCCAAACTGGGTAGGATTTCAGTTAAGGCAAATGTGGCAGGCACAGGACTCGATCCTAAAAAAATTAATGCAAAGTTTAACGCCAAAGTGATTAGTGCTTATTATAACAAATACACTTACCGCAATTTAAATCTTGCCGGGAATTACAGCAATCAGAACATCAGCATTAAGAGTAACATGCCCGATAGCAATGCCAACTTTAATTTAGATGCTAAAGTGAATCTGGCAGGAAAATATCCTGCTGTAAAAGCCAACTTAAACTTAAAGCAGGTAAACCTGCAGGCATTAAACTTTAGTCCAACGGTATTAAGTGCAGCAGGTATAGTTAAAGTAGACCTCGCTACCGCCGATGCTGACTATTTAAATGGATCGGTTGATATTACGGGCTTACAATTGGTAAAAGACAAACAAAAAATCAATGTAGATACGATTTCCATCCGGGCTAAATCAACCGCAACAGAAAACGAGCTGACCTTAAGATCTGAAATACTATCAGCAAAAATTGATGGCAAATACCAGCTCACCAAAGTCGGCGATGCCATTATCAATGAAATTAATAAATACTACGCCTTTGGTACCGTTGCTAAAGTTCCTGATCAAAGGTTAAGGTTTTTTGTACAGGTTTATGATTCGAAATTGTTAAAGGAGTTTGTACCCGAGTTAACCGTATTCAAGCAATCGCAGTTTTATGGATTGATCGATACGCAAAAAGATAGCCTTCAGATTAAAGGCAATTTCCCACAGGTAGTGTATGGCGATTTCAAGGTAGATACCACCGTGTTAAACATCAATAACGACAATAATAAATTAGACTATAGTTTAACCGTTAAGAGTCTTCAAAGTCCGGCCATTGCGCTTTTCAATACAGAAGTAAGTGGCGATGCTTCAAATAATAATTTAGGCGTTAACATCTTCCTGCGCGATAGACAGCTTAAAAATAAATATGTAATTGGGGGTACTTTCCAATCGATTAATAAGGATTTCAAATTCACTTTAGATCCGCAAAAACTATTGCTCGATTATCAAAAATGGGTAGTTTCGCAAGATAATTACATCCAGTTTGGTGCATCAGGCATATTGGTTAACCAGTTCCAGATCAGTAACAGCGGTCAATCGCTTTCCATCAACAGTAATCCTACCGAACCAAATGCGCCCTTGGCAGTAGAATTTAAAGATTTTCAGTTAGAAACTTTAACCAAATTTGCAGAAACCGATACCACATTGATTGGTGGCCGTTTAAATGGAACGGCGAATGTTAAAGATTTGGCCAGCACACCAAAATTCGAGGCAAATTTAACCATCGATCAGTTGCGTTATCAAAAAGATCAACTGGGCACTTTACGCCTGGCCGTAAACAACAATACCGAAAATGCCTTTGAGGTAAATGTTGCCTTAACCGGCGTGCACGAGTTAAGGGTTAACGGCTTTTATTATACTGCACCGGAAAGCGCTTTAGATCTTACGGTAAACATAGATAAGATTGAAATGAAAAACATCGAAAGTTTATCTGCTGGTCAGCTTAAACGTGGTACCGGGACCTTAACAGGAGCATTAACGGTTAAAGGTGCACTAACAACTCCAAAAATACTGGGCGATTTAACTTTCAATAATGCAGGCTTTAATGTGGCTTATGTAAATTCATATTTCCGTATGCCTAACGAAAAAATCTCATTCACAAACGAAGGCATCAGTTTTAACAATTTTACACTGCTTGATTCCTTAAACCAGAAAGCAACCGTAAACGGAAAAGTTTACACCACCGATTTTAAAAATTACCGTTTTGGTTTAGATATCAGAATGAACAATTTCAGGGCTATTAATTCGACCGCAGTTGATAATGATATGATTTACGGGACGGTATTCTTAACCAGCAATATTAAAGTACGCGGAGATTTAAACCAGCCTGATGTAAACATGAATATCAATGTGAACAAAGGCACGAAATTCTTCTTCGCATTGCCTTCAAGTGACCCAGCGATTATTGATCAGGAAGGTATAGTGCAGTTTATTGATGCCGATGCACCTCCTTTTAACGGACAAAAAGCTTTAAAGGTTGATAGCATCAGTAAATCACCAATTAAAGGCCTAAACCTCGTAGCGGCTGTAAAAGTAGATCCAGAGGCCGAACTGAATGTGGTTGTGGATGCATCTACTGGCGATAATTTAAAAGTTAGGGGCGACGCAGATTTAAATGTAACGATGGATCCAAGCGGTAAAATCAGCATGACCGGTCGCTATGAAATAGTTGATGGTTCATACAATTTAACGCTGGCTGTTGTAAAAAAAGAATTTAAGCTGGTTAAAGGCAGTACCATTGTGTGGACAGGTGAACCTACTTCAGCTACTGCAAATATTACGGCTTTATACGAAGTTAACGCTGCGCCTATCGATCTCTTAAATCAGCCAGATCTTTACGAAGCCAGAACCAAATTGCCTTTTCAGGTTTATTTGATGATAAAAGGCGAATTATTAAAGCCAACTATCTCATTTAAGCTCGATCTGCCGGAAAATGAACGTGGCGCTTTAAATGGCCAGGTTTATACTAAATTGATTAATGTAAACCGTGATGAAAGTGAGTTGAACAAACAGGTTCTTTCTTTACTTGCTCTAAACAGGTTCATTGCCAATAATCCTTTCCAAAGTTTGGCCGGCGGTGGCGGTGGTGTTTCTACCCTTGCCCGCTCAAGCGTAAGCAGACTGTTAACCGAGCAATTGAATAATCTAACTTCCGATTTGATTCAGGGCGTTGACCTTAACTTCGGCGTAAACTCATCTGAAGATTATTCAACGGGCTCGATGCAGCAAAAAACGGATCTGGAGGTTGGCCTATCTAAAAAACTGCTAAACGACAGGTTAACCGTTAGCGTAGGAAGCTCTTTTGCTTTAGAAGGACCACAGGCACCAGGAGAAAAATCGACCAATATTGCCGGAAATGTAAATGTTGAGTATGCACTTTCTGCCGATGGACGGTACCGCTTAAGGGCTTACCGCAGAAATCAAAACGATATGATTATACAGGGACAGATTGTTGAAACAGGTTTAGGCTTTACGCTGGTGGTAGATTATAATAAGTTTAGAGAGATATTTCAAAAGAAAAGAATTAGAAGAATAAGAAACATTGAACAGAAAGCACAAGATGAGAAAACTAACTAGACCGCTTTTATTTTTATTGGCCTGTTTAGTTTGGGCGGCTTGCAGCAGTACCAAATCGTTAAAACCAGGACAGATTTTGTATACCGGTGCCGAGGTAAAAATCAATCCAGACTCATCAGGGAAAATTGATAATGAAAAACAGATTAAAACCGATCTGGAAGCCAAAACAAGACCACGTCCCAATAAGTCGATTTTGGGTATAAAATATAAGCTTGGCATTTACAATCTTGCAGGAGAACCCAAAAAGCCAAAAGGCTTTAGAAATTGGCTACGCAGGCAAGGGGAAGCGCCAGTGTTATTGAACGATGTAAAACTGAAATACAATAATGATGTATTATCGAGTTATCTTATTAGTGAAGGCTATTTACAGGCAACCGTTACCGGCGATACCGTTGTAAAAGAAAAAAAAGGTAAGGCCATTTATACTGCAGTTACCGGGCAGCGGTATAAAATCAACAAAATTAATTTTCCTCCTGATACTGGCGCACTCACAAAAATCATTAATGCCAACAAAGATAAAACCTTGTTAAAAGTTGGCGATTACTATGATATCGACACTTACAAAAATGAACGGATCAGGATTGATAACGACTTAAAAGAAAATGGCTATTTCTATTTCAGTCCCGATTATTTAATTATGCAGGTAGATAGCACCATAGGTAAAAATCTGGTTAATGTTTCGGTTAAAGTAAAAGACATTGCTCCTGATGCAGGATTAAAACCTTATACCATTAAAAACATTAACATCTACCCTAACTATTCGTTAAGGAGGGATAGTACATTAAGAAAACTTAAGCCACTCCAGTATAACGATTTCAATATATACGATGACCGGAACACTTTTAAACCAAGGCTTTTTGACCGTTTGGTATTTTTTCAAAAAGGTGAGCGCTATAATCGCAAAGATCATAACCAATCGTTAAACCGAATGGTAAATGTGGGTGCCTTTCAGGATGTAAGGGCCGAATTTTTACCCGTTGATAGTTTCAAAAACAATCAGCTCGACCTGAATATCTATTTAACCCCTTTAAAGAAAAACTCACTTACCTTTTCGGTTGTAGGAACGAGTAAATCGAACAATTTCGTTGGTTCGGAGGTTAAAGTAACGCAAACCACCAGAAACTTGTTTAGAAATGCAGAACAATTAGATTTGAGTGTTAGTGGTGGTTTCGAAACGCAAACTAAAGGAACTTCTTTAGGCAAAAACTCCTTGTCATTAACTGCCGAAGGAAAACTGACCTTCCCCAGGTTTATTGTTCCCTTTTACAAACCGAATAGCACCAATGCTTTCATCCCGAAAACCATTGCCTCGCTTTCTTACCAGATGTTAAACCGTGGTTCTGAATATACTTTACATGCATTTAAGGGGCAGTACGGTTACAACTTTAAGGAAAATTTGTACAAGGAGCATAATTTCAATCCTATTTCAATAAGTTATGTATCAACCAGTTTTCCTGATACAACCGTAGAAAAAAATATATACATACAAAACCCATTATTAAGAACCACCTTAGAAAGTCAGTTTATTATTGGCAGTAACTATAATTTCACCTATACCAACCAGATGGAAGATAGCCGAAGAAATAACACTTATTTCTTTGGAGGGTTAGAAACCGGGGGTAATGTTTGGGGCCTGTTTACCCCTAAGGACGAAAATGGCCAACGATCTATCTTTAACAGACCATTAACGCAGTTTATCAGGGCAGAAGCCGATTTAAGGGATTATTTTAAAATCACCAGAAACTTAATCTGGGCAAACAGGCTAAACTTAGGTTATGGTTATGCTTACGGCAACTCTACCTCACTCCCATTTGTTAAACAGTTTTTTGCAGGCGGCAGTAACGATATCAGAGCCTTTCCAGCCAGAACTTTAGGCCCGGGTACCTATAAAGTTCCAGATGATGCAATTTTTGCCGATCAGGGTGGTGATATTAAGTTAATGTTGAACTCAGAACTGCGTTTTAAAATAGTGAGTGTACTTTATGGAGCATTGTTTGTAGATGCCGGAAATATCTGGTTGAGGAAAGAAGATCTTGGTGAACCTGGCAAACCTGAAACGGCAAGACTTGGATCTGGCTTTAAGCTAAAAAATGCTTTTAACGAGTTGGCCGTGGGTACCGGTGCGGGTTTACGGGTAGACGTCAGCATTTTTGTAGTACGCTTAGATGTGGCTTTCCCTGTACGTAAACCTTATTTACCAGAAGGACAAAGATGGGTGTTCGATGATATCGCCTTCGGTAGTAAGGATTGGCGTAAACAGAATTTAATTTTTAACATTGGGATAGGATATCCGTTTTAATTTTTCTATGAGAGTTATCCATAAGATTAAACATTTCTTCATTGCACTTTATCATCTTTTCGTTGCTGCCGGAAAAGGTTTTGTAGAAGATAGGGTAACTAAATTGAGTGCTTCGCTTGCCTATTACACCATTTTTTCACTTACCCCACTCATCATTATCATGCTATCTGCCGCTACCCTATTTTTTGGCGACAAAAGGAATGAGGAAACAAGAGGTCAGTTTTATGGGCAGGTTACCAAAATGGTTGGCAATGAGGCAGCTACACAAATTCAAGGTTTTGTAGAACATGCCAACAAATCCGGGCAATCTACCATTGGTTTAATTATTGGGATTGGCACATTGATTATTGGTTCAACCGCTATTTTTATTGAGATACAAGATAGTATCAACATGATCTGGAAAGTAAAGGCTGTGCCCAAAAAAGGCTGGATAAAAATGCTTTCTAACAGATTATTGTCTTTCTCTTTAATTGTTTCGATGGGCTTTCTATTGCTTGTTTCTCTGGTGGTTAACACCGTAGTAGTGGGTTTGGGTTCTAAATTAGGCCAGCTACTTTCGCAAAGTAAGATAGATGACGTAATCCCTGTTGCAAACGATACAATGGCCATTCTAATTTATATTTTAAACAATGTAATAACCCTTGCTGCCGTTACAGCTGTATTTGCTGTTATATTTAAAGTATTACCTGATGTTATCATCCGATGGAAATCGGCAATAATCGGTGCCTTATTCACCGCTGTTCTCTTCAGTTTAGGTAAATACCTGATCGGGATTTATATCGAAAAAGGTAACCCGGGTTCGGCCTTTGGCGCAGCCAGTTCGATCATCGTTATTTTATTATGGATTTATTATACCTCGATTATACTCTACTTCGGCGCTGAATTTACACAAGCCTATGCCGAAAAGTATGATAATGGCATTTCACCAAGTAAGTATGCCGTATTTACAAAAATTACCATCGTAGAGAAAAAAGTAGATGTATTGCCACCTCAACACCCGGAAGATACGGTGAATGTCCCTAAAGCGTAATGAATGACAGATTCTCCACAAATCGTCATTTCGACCACAGTGGAGAAATCTTTGAACTATCCAATAAACATAATTCAAAGATCTCTCCACTCCGCGTTGCTTCGGTCGAGATGACGCTGATTTTTTAGACGCATAAACCAAGGCACAACAAGATAGATGCTGAAACAAGTTCAGCAGGAAGCCACGATTGATCTAGCAATTAGCCAAAACGCGATTGTCATCCTGAGCGGAGTCAAAGGATCTTTCGAAAATGCGGCCTTAAGATTTCCGCTCAGGCGGGAATTTAAGGCTATAAAACGGTTATAACCAAGGAAGTCAAGCTTTAAAAAGCTTGACTTCCTATTTGTGTCGTAGAGAAAAGCTGGTTCGTGATGACACGAACCAAGGATATTTCTAAGCTACTTCTTCAGTAATCACTTTTGGTTGTTCAGTCACCTCATCCTTTTCTACCCTTAGGTTACGGATGATGTGCTGTTGCCTATCAGGCGTATTTTTCCCCATGTAATATTCCAGCAAACTTTTAATCGTTTGATCTTTCAAAATAACGGGGTCTAACCTGATGTCTTTCCCGATAAACAAACCGAATTCATCAGGAGAAATTTCTCCCAAACCTTTAAATCGGGTAATTTCTGGTTTATTGCCCAGTTTTTCGATCGCATTTTTACGTTCTTCGTCACTATAGCAATAAATCGTTTCCTTTTTATTTCTTACCCTGAAAAGCGGCGTTTGTAGAATATACACATGGCCTGCTTTTACCAGATCAGGAAAAAACTGAAGGAAGAAGGTCATCATCAACAAACGGATGTGCATACCATCCACATCGGCATCTGTTGCAATTACAATATTGTTATAATGAAGCCCTTCTAAACCATCTTCGATATTTAAAGCATGTTGTAGCAGGTTAAATTCTTCATTTTCATAAACCACTTTCTTGGTAAGCTCATAACAGTTAAGCGGCTTACCCTTCAAACTAAACACCGCCTGGCAATCTACATCGCGCGATTTTGTGATCGAACCCGATGCCGAATCTCCCTCGGTAATAAACAAGGTTGTTTCGTAACGTTTCTCGTGTGTGGTATTAAAATGCACCTTACAATCGCGCAGTTTTTTATTGTGTAAAGAGGCTTTTTTCGCCCTATCGTTTGCCAGTTTTTTAATGCCTGCAATGTCTTTACGCTCGCGCTCCGATTGCATAATTCTTTTCAACAAGGCATCAGCAACATCCGGATTTTTATGCAGGTAATCATCCAGTTCTTTTTTAACAAAATCGTTGATAAAAGTAGCTACCGATGGTCCTTCCGGTCCCATATTTTGCGAACCTAATTTTGTTTTGGTCTGCGATTCGAAAACGGGTTCTTGTACACGCACAGAAATTGCTGCTATAATGGATGAACGAACATCGGCCGCATCAAACTCTTTTTTGAAAAACTCCCGAACGGTTTTCACTACAGCTGCCCTAAAAGCAGCCTGGTGTGTACCACCCTGTGTGGTGTGCTGTCCGTTTACAAATGAATGGTAATCTTCACCATATTGCTGGCCATGGGTCATCGCAATTTCGATATCCGGTCCAATCATGTGGATAATTGGGTAACGAATTTCTTCTGGCTTATTAAACTTAGAAAGCAGGTCATAAAGACCCCTTTCTGAAAAATATTTCTGGTTATTAAAATTTACGGTTAAGCCTGTATTTAAGAACACATAGTTCCATACCATACTCTCAACAAAATCAGGAATGTAATGGTAGTTCCTGAAAATGGTTTCGTCCGGATAAAAAGTAATTGCCGTACCATTGCGTTGAGTGGTATCGATAATTGGCTGCTCATTTACAATTTCCCCTTTAGAAAATTCTACTTTTTTCGTTTTTCCATCTCGGTACGACTGCACCATAAAACTGGTAGAAAGTGCATTTACAGCCTTAGTACCTACCCCATTTAAACCAACAGATTTCTGGAAAGCATTGCTATCGTATTTACCACCGGTATTGATCTTGCTTACGCAATCGATTACCTTGCCCAGTGGAATGCCACGACCGTAATCACGTATATTTACCTTTTGTTCGGAAACAGTAATTTCGATGGTTTTTCCGGTACCCATTACAAACTCATCGATCGAATTATCTACAATCTCTTTTAGTAAAACGTAAATACCGTCATCCTGTGCAGAACCATCGCCAAGTTTACCAATGTACATCCCCGGACGAAGCCTGATGTGCTCTTTCCAATCTAATGAACGGATACTATCGTCGTTATAAATTACTTCTGCCATACTGTATTTATCTGTTCTTCAATGAAAAACCCTGCATTTTTTGGTTTGCAAAGCAATGAAGAATTTGTAGAAATAATCCTGATGATTGAAATAAAAATATTCTCAAAACGTTCTTCAGAATTATTATACAATAATAGATTTATTCTGTGAGGCTCGCAAAAGAAAATTTCCACATGTAAACAATGGATGGCGAGTGGTTCATTAGTTCATTAGCCATTGGTTCATTTGCTTACGTGTTTAGTTGCCTCTGAAAACTGCCAATTGGTAATTGCTAACTGATTATTGTTCATCGTCTCTTTTTCATCTTACATCCCTCATTCAATCATTCTCTCCATCAATCATTCTCTCCATCAATCATTCTCTCCATCAATCATTCAAATTTCCCTATCTTCAACCCAATATTCATAATTCTACTTAATGCAACAAAAGAAGCAACTTTCGCTATTCGATTTATCCATGATTGTGGTGAGTTTGGTTATTGGCATGGGCGTTTTCCGTACGCCAGTAAACGTAGCAGCTAAGGCACAAATTCCCGAACTGTTTTATTTGGCCTGGTTTATCGGTGGTTTTGTAGCCTTTTGTGGTGCGTTAACTTATGCCGAAATTGGTTCCCGTTTTCCGGTAACAGGAGGATACTATAAAATATTTTCAGCAGCTTATCATCCATCCATTGCCTTTGCCATTAATTGTATTGTGATCATTTCAAGTGCAGCATCCGTAGCGGCTATTTCGATTATTGGTGCAGAATACCTCAGTAAAATTATTTTACCTGTTGATAAACAGAATGAAACTTATCGGGTAGCTATAGCCATTACCACCATTTTGGTGTTTTATTTCATTAATCTGTTAGGCTTAAAAGCGAGTTCTAAAACGCAAAATGTGTTAACGGTAATTAAAATCGGAATGATTTTAACACTCATCTGCGCTGTATTTTTCGGCGGACAAACACAAACCGTTACCCCAATTTTCAAAACAGCAATGGGTGCTTTACCAACCTGGTCTGATTATGGAAAAGCCTTAGGCTTGTGTTTAATTGCGGTTTCTTTTTCTTATGCAGGTTATGCGCAGACCATCAACTTTGGTGGCGAAGTTAAAGAAGCCAAAAAAGTAATTCCACGTTCCATTATTATCGGCTTAACCATTATTGTAATTCTTTATCTGACCATCAACTATGTATATGTAAAGGTGATCGGCTTCGAAGAATTAAAATCAGCAGAAAGCATAGCCGCGATATTGGCTTCGAAGATATTTGGCCCTGCCGGATTTAATGCTCTTTCTGTAATTATCTTTTTCTCGGTAATGGGCTATGTAAATGTAAACCTGCTGAGCAATCCCAGAGCAATGTTTGCCATGGGCGAAGAAGGAGCCCTGCCAAAAATATTTAGCAGGATGAACAAAAAAACAGAGGTAATTACCATTAGCTTAACCGTTTTTACAATAATTGCTGTGGTAATTATTTTTTATGCCAAAACGTTCGACAAGATTTTAAACTATACTATTTTCTTAGAAAGCATTAGCATGGCCAGTTCGGCAGCTACGATTTTCATCCTCCGGAAAAGAACGGCACATCTTGATAAAAAAACCATCTATACTGTTCCTTTATATCCTATATTGCCTATAATTTTTATTGCTGCTTATACTTTCGTGGCCTTTAGCATTTATGCCGACGACCCTAATGCGGCACTTAATGGTTTATATATTTTTGTTGGCTTTCTGGTAATCTATTTTGCAAGCAGATGGTTTAATAAGAAATAATGTTCGCGGATCGTCAACTTGATTGGTAACCACGCAGTGCTCATCGAAGATAATCCTAATGCAATAAGCTTTAAGATTCCCGCCTGCGCGGGAATGACGCCAGATCTTTGCAATTTGCTAAGGGCATAACCTGATTGGAATGAACAAGAAGCGCAACGGAATAAAATGGAAAGCAGGACTGATTTAACCGATTAACACAGAAACCTGCTTTACAAAAAACATAAAAGAACTTAAAATAATTAATGAACAAAACACTCTCCTTAAAACAAGAAATTGCTTACGCTGCTGGTATGATTGGTTGGAGCACGATGACAAACATTATCATCGTAATGCTTCCCTATTTCTATCTTCCCCCGAGCAACGCTGGCCTGCCACCCTTGGTACCGCAACTCGTTTTATTGGGTGCATTTAATATCCTTTCTATTATTGCCGCTTCAGGAAGATTGGTTGATGCCATTTACGATCCGTTTATTGCTTCGAAAAGTGATGCATGCACCAATAAAAACGGTCGCAGAATGCCCTTTATGAAATGGGCAATTGTTCCTGCTATGCTTTTTTGCGGACTGGTTTTCTATCCAATTCAAAAGACCGAGAGCCTGCATAATGCCTGGTGGTTAACCATCACACTTTGTTTATCTTTTGTATCGGTTACTACTTATATTATTCCATATAACGCGCTGCTGGCCGAAGTAACCAACACACCAAAGCAAAAAGTTAAGTTATCCAGTTATCAGCAGGTTGGTTTTGTAATCGGAATCATTTTATCGGCCTGTACCAACAACTTTGCCGATCTGGTTGAGGCTCATTTTCATGTAGCCAACCGCAGCGAAGCCATTCAGATTGCGATATGGGGTTTGTGTATCTTATCCGGACTGGTGATGTTATTGCCGATTTTTTTCATCAACGAAAAGGAATTCTCGGCTGGGAAGCCTACCCATATACCCTTATGGCCAGCAATTAAAAGCACCTTTAAAAACAACAATTTTAAATATTACCTGATATCTGATTTCGCCTTTTATACGGCCCTGAGTATTATTTCAAGCGGTTTATTGTTTTTCTGTACGGTTTTATTGGGCCTGCCAGAATCGGAAGGCGGAAAGTTTATGGCTGCCATGGTTTTTGCGTCCTTGCTATTTTACCCGTTAGTTAATTTCGGTTCGGCTAAAATCGGCAAAAAACCTTTTGTATTACTTGCGTTTGGCGTGTTGTGCTTAATCTTCGTCACCATTTTCTTTTTAGGCAAATTACCATTTGGTCCACATACACAGATTTACATCCTGGTACTATCCGCTTCGTTTCCATTAGCGGCACTTGGCATTTTACCAACGGCTATTTTGGCGGATATTGCCCAAAGAGATACCTTAAAAACAGGCGAAAACCACGAAGGCATGTTCTTCGCAGTAAAATACCTTTTTGTAAAACTTGGGCAAACATTGGGTATTGCTATTTTTGCCATGCTTACCATTTACGGTAAGGACCCCGGTAACGATTTCGGATTACGATTGAACGGAATTGTAGGCTTCGCACTTTGTTTGATTGCGCTGTTGTTTTTTAGCAGGTTTAAGGAGGAGAAATAATCCGTCCGAAAAAAAAACGCATGGATGGCTGATGCCTGTCCATGCGTTTTAATTTAAGCAAATTAGAATTAATAACCCGGGCTTTGTTTTAAGGTACCGTTACTTCTATCAATCTGATCTTGCGGTAAAGGAAAATAATCATCTCTGGTTTCGATGGTAATGCCTTTTAAGTAATTGAAGTACCCACCTTCAAAAGAAAAATAACTTTCCAGCGTTTGTTTTGCTACACCCCAGCGTACCAGATCGAAGAAGCGATGACCTTCCAATGCCAACTCTAACCTGCGTTCGAAACGCACCGCATTTCTTGCATAGGCATCATTCGGAAATGAAGTATACTGGCTAACTTTGTAAGCCGCCGCCGGAGCCCCATTTATATCCCGGGGGGTAATTTTAGCAGCACGGGCCCTTACTGCATTAACCAATATTAAAGCTCTTCCCAAATCGCCTTTTTCCACTGCACATTCTGCCGCCATCAGGTAAACATCAGCTAAGCGGATCAGGTTTACGTTTAATCCGGTTACATTGGAACTGCCTGGGGCTGTCCCACTCGAAATCTGCGAAGCATCAATGGTATTCTTAACAGCCAGGAAAGGACCACCATTGCTGGCGTCGCGAATCCAGGTATCACCAGGCATTAAACCCCAATCGCGATATGGAACGCCACGTCTTCCTATTGTCGATTCAATTCGTGGATCTAAAGGTAAAGTTTGATCTACTGCATAATTTGTTTTATCCGTTCCGGTTAATCCATAATCAGATTTATATGGATTAGTACGATAGCTGCCGTCCAGTAGTGGTAAACCAAGGGCATTTACCCTAAAGGAGTTGGCCAGGTCTATAGTTGGCTGGAAGAAACCACAACAGTTAATCGGCGCATTACCGTACGGGAAGTTAAGCATATCACCTACATTACCATTATCACCGCCTGTGCCATCAGTTCCAACTGAATGTTGAACAGACATAATGGTTTCTGGTCCGTCTTCTTTGGTAATGTCAAAATTATCGGTATAAGGCATATCAACCAGGCTTGGTTTCGCCAAAATTACGGCATTCAACAAATCGTATGCTTCAGGATATTTCTTTTGATATAACAGTACCTTTCCGAGATAAGCCTGAGCGGCATATTTATCTACCCTACCTTTTTGATTTTTTGGTTTGGTTGTACTTAAATTGGCTACAGCAAACTGAAGATCATCTACAATATTAGGATAAATGTCTTTATCATTAGGAACAAAAGCACCACTATTGGCCTCGGTAACATAAGGAACCATTTTAAATATACGAACCAAAAAGAAATAATAATGTCCACGTAACAATCTAGCTTCACCTTGAATTTCTTTTGCACGGGCATCATCAAATTTGGCCGACCCTGAACCTGCCTGTAAGCTAGCGAGCACTTTTAAAGTACGGTTACAGCGTTGAATTCCTTCAAAACATCTAGTCCAGATATTCGATAAATTATCATTTGTACTGGTTGGCGCATGCTGTTCAATGGCATTCATAGGCGGCTGATCTCCTGTGCTACTCCCTTTATGGGCATTATCAGATGCAACCTCGCCAAATAACCATTGGCTTGGTGCTGCACCATAATTACCCCAAGTTCCGTCTAAATTGCCATTAAGTAAACTATAGGAGCCTATTAAAAGTCCTTCAACTCCCTCCTGGCTCATTAACTGTTCTTCGGTGAGTTCGCCCTGCGGTTGCAATGCTAAAAATTCCTTCTTGCAGGAAAAAGTACTGCAAATTAATAAGGAAAGAAGAATATATTTTATATGTTTCATTTTGATAAATTTTAATTAAAATCCAACATTAATACCTATTAAAAACTGACGTGGTGAAGGGTAAACACCCTGATCTACTCCTGGAGCAGAGAAGCCATCTACAATTTGACTTATTTCCGGATCCAATCCTGTGTATTTAGTGATGGTAAATACATTGGTTGCACTAACATACACCCTAATCTTACTGATGCCAGAATTTGGTCCAAAAGCTTTAGCTGTTGGGATGGAGTAGCCAATCTGCAAATTTTTCAACCTTAAAAAACTTCCGTTTTGAATGTAATAACTCGAAGAAGCAAACTCCAGATCGGAGGCTCCGGCATAAGCAGAAGGAATCAGGCTTGATGTATTGCTTGGACTCCAGGCATCAAGTAATCTAACACTTTTTGCTCCATCAAAGGATGGGAAATCTGTAAAATAGCGCGTAGCTTCAAATATGTCATTTCCTTTTACACCATATAAGAAAGCTGAAATATCAAAATTCTTGTAAGATGCGTTCAAATTTATACCATAGGTAAAATCAGGATGTGGACTTCCAATAATGGTACGGTCTTTTGGATCAATAATACCATCACCATTAATATCCTGATAACGTAATCCACCAACCCTGGCACCCGAATAAGAAGGGTTATTCTGAATATCGGCAGTACTCTGATAAATTCCTGCAGTTTTATATCCAAAAAACGAACCCAGTGGCGCACCTTCTTGTAAAACACTGGTTTGTAAGCTCCTATAATTGCCATAAACCTGATTGAGAATACCTGGTGCCAACCTTACGATCTTATTGTTATTTTTTGAGAAATTTGCACCAATATCAAATTTAAAAGGGCTATCAGCGCTTCTTCCATAATGATAAGCGACATTAAATTCAACCCCTTTATTACTCATATCACCAATATTTACAAAAGGAGAACTTCCCATTCCTACAATGCTTGCCGGTAGCGGTACCGGGTAAAGCATATCTGTCGTTTTTTTGTTATACCAATCTATTGATCCATCAACAGCTCCGCCTAACAAAGTAAAATCAAGACCAATATTTAGGGAGTTTACAGCTTCCCATTTTATATCAGGGTTTTGATAGGCATTTTGTCGCACACCCGTTGTAAGACCATTACCGCCACCAAGCGCATAAGCTGAATTAACAATAGAACTTTGAAATCTATTGACATATTGATACCCCGGTATCCGTTGGTTTCCGGTCTGTCCGTATCCAACACGAAGTTTCAAATCGCTAATCCATTTGATACTTTTCATAAACTCCTCTTCCGATAACCGCCAAGCCGCACTTGCTGCCGGAAAATTACCGTACTTATTAGCAGAACCGAAATTAGATGAACCATCCCTACGGATAGTAAAACTGGCGAGATAACGATCATTAAAGGAATAATCAAGCTTTGCAAACACCGAGAATAGTGACCCTATTGCTCCGGTACTCGCATTGCTGATGTTTGAAGAACCTGTATTCAAATAATAATAATCCGGATTTCCCAAAAGAAAGAAATCATTTCTTCCTCCAGTTAATTGTCTGGTTCTGGATCTGATTGCCTCCGTACCAATTAATGCATTTAAACTGTGTTTTTCAGCAAATTTTTTGTTATAATTTAAAGTATTGGTCCAGGTCCATTCTGTATTATATCCTTGGATTTCGCTTAAATTATTTGAATTATTGCCTTCCGAGAATTCCAAATTTGGATAACGCATAGATAAGCTATTGTAATTCTCGTAACGTATCCCAAAATTGGTTTTTAATACTAAACCCGGAATAATATCACCCTCACCGAAGATATTCCCAAAAAAGAAGTTGTTTTTATTAACATTATCCTTTGCCCTGAATAGAAATGCGAGTGGATTCTCTGCGTTTCCCAACTGACTACCACGGCTACCGGCAAAGTTTCCGGCAATGTCATAAACAGGGATAATTGTTGGGATCCGGTATGCCCATCCTAAAGCACTTCCCTGATCCTGATAACCACCGGGAGTATTTGGGTTAACGCCAAACCCAACACCTTCAGAGTAACTATATTGTGCATTTTCTCCGAAACGCACCCTTTTATTAAAAGCAGATATTGTGGTATTCGATCTAAAACTATAACGTTTAAAACCTGTGTATTTTATCGTTCCTTTTTGGTTCAGGTAACCGGCACTAATAGAATAGGTTGCATTGTCTGAACCACCCAGCGCACTAAGATTATAATTCTGAACTGGTGCAGATTCGGTTATCTCATCAAACCAATTGGTGCCTTGCTTATTTGCTTTTGTAATCTGATAAAACAGATTTGGATCACGGCTATAGTTGTACTTAGAAGGATCGGCATCTGCAGCAGTAACATTCTGACCAAGTTTTAAACCTGCCACCAAATATTCGGGCAATACCGGTACTGTACCCGAACCATAGTTATCTCCAGCGGCAACAGGCTTTCCGGCATTGGTATACCCATTAAATACATATTGTGCATATTGTTGAGGATTCATCATTTGTGGGAAGCTATTTTTTCTTGGCGACTGTGTGCCATAGTAAGAATCGAGCGTAATTTTTGGTGCTCCAGCCAATCCTTTTTTAGTGGTAATGATTACCACACCATTATTTGCTCTTGAACCATAGATCGAAGCTGAAGAAGCATCTTTCAATACTTGCATGCTTTCGATATCATTCTGGTTAAGCCAGGATAGTTTTCCCTCAAACGGAACTCCATCAATTACATAGAGTGGGTCATTGTTATTAATGGTACTAAAACCCCGGATTCTGATTTGTGGTGTTGAACCGGGAGCCCCGTCATTTACAATTTGTACGCCTGTTGCTTTTCCCTGCAACGCTTCTACAGCACTTGCGGCTGGCTGGGCCTTTAACAGTTCCATGCTTACTACAGCCACAGAGCCAGTTAAATCTTTCTTCCGCTGAGAAGAATAACCAGTTACAACAACCTCCGTAAGGTTATTATTGTTGGCTTGTAATACAATTGAAACGTTGGTTTGGGTACCCACTGTTACTTCTTTACTGCCATAACCTACAAAGGAGATAACCAACACATCAGTAGGTTTTACGCTTAGTGAGAAGGCGCCATTTTCATCAGTAGAGGTACCACCGCTACCATTTTTAATTTTGATAGTGGCACCTACCACAGGCAGTTTATCATCACTGGCAATAACTTTACCAGTGATTTTTGATTGGGCCATTGCGCAGAGGGCAAATAACATCCCCAAACACAAGAGAAGAAAGCTCCTCTTGATACAAGATAGATTTTGTTTCATAGGTTATAAATGATTAGGTGAAATAATGCGTACTCAATACAACTGATGTACTTCTAGGTTAATGAACTTAGCAGTATCAGGTTATCTCCGTCTGTTATGACGGGGCGTTTAAGTGGTTTAGTTTTTTGCTGGATTATGCCAATGCACAAAAAAAAGCAGGCATGCAAGAAGAATGGATTTCTCCTGAAAAGTAGTAGATTTTTTCTCATAAGTAAGTGGTTAGATAGGTTGTTAGGTATTTTTATTGATGATTTACATAATGATCTTTTTTAGTTAAATAATGAATTAGTGTATAATCTACACTTGATTAAAAATAAATATACATATAAAAATATTAATACTACAAAAAAATACATGCACAAATAGACTATAAAACACTAACTAAAAGGATTAATGCATTTGATCAATAACAAACAAGTGTAATAAATAACGATTTGAGGTTACATTTATCAAATTGTAAATTCTCATACTTTTTTTTGTATCTTTGCCGCCGAAGCAGGAATAAGGGCTTGCCATTCTGAATGGCATATTCTCTCCGCAAGTTAGTCCTTCAACAATTGATTGTTCTAGCTTCTTCGATAAATATTACACAGAAACATACATGTTATTCAAAGAATTAAACCTCATTGAGCCAATTTTAAAGGCCCTTGAGACCGAAGGTTATACACAACCAACACCAATACAGGAGCAATCCATCCCAACAATATTAAAAGGTAAAGATTTATTAGGCTGCGCGCAAACCGGTACCGGAAAAACCGCTGCCTTTGCCATCCCAATGTTGCAGTTATTGCACGAAAAGCACATCAATACCAAGGCAACCAAAAACATAAAGGCTTTAATTTTAACGCCAACACGTGAGCTTGCCATCCAGATTGAAGAGAGTTTTAAAGCTTACGGCCGTCATTTAAATTTACGCCATTTAGTAATTTTTGGTGGTGTAAACCAACACTCGCAGGTAGAAGCTTTAAGAAAAGGCGTTGATATTTTAGTTGCAACACCAGGCCGTTTATTAGATTTAATGAACCAGGGTTTCATTAGCTTAAACACTATCGAACTTTTCGTATTAGATGAAGCCGACCGTATGCTCGATATGGGATTTATTCACGATGTGAAAAAAGTGGTGGCTAAATTGCCTGCAAAACGCCAGACTTTATTTTTCTCGGCTACCATGCCAGATGAAATCCAGAAGTTGGCAAATACGATTTTATCTAGTCCGACAAAAGTAGAGGTTACCCCGATTTCTTCTACTGCCGAAACGATTGTTCAATCGGTTTATTTTGTAGACAAACCTGATAAAAAGAAATTATTGATCCACCTTCTTGAGGATAAAAAGATCGAAACTGCTTTGGTTTTTACCCGTACTAAACATGGTGCAGACCGCATTGTTAAGGATCTGGCCCATGCTGGTATTAAAGCTGCTGCCATTCACGGCAATAAATCGCAAAATGCCAGACAAAGGGCATTAACTGATTTTAAAGATAGAAAAATCCGCGTTTTGGTAGCTACCGATATTGCTGCACGTGGTATTGATATTGATCAGTTATCGCACGTTTTCAATTTCGAATTGCCGAATATTCCTGAATCTTATGTACACAGAATTGGCCGTACAGGCCGCGCTGGTGCAAACGGGATTGCCATTTCTTTCTGCGATGCAGAAGAAAACGAATACTTATTGGATATCCAGAAACTGATTAAAATTACACTTCCGGTTGTTGATGATCATCCTTATCCTTTAAGCTGGGAAAGTATGCTGGCCAAAAACCAGGTTAAACGTAAACCACAAGCCCAATCTAAAGGCGGTGGTGGTGCTAAAAAAGGTGGCGATGGCAATATGAGCGGCAAACCACGCAACGCCAGCAACAACAGAAGATTTGGTGGAAACAGAAAAAGAGGCGAAAGATAAAAAAGGTAGAAGGTTTAAGGCAGGAAGGCTTAAGGTCTGAAAACCCAATTCCCCAATAATTTTCAACAAAAACCCCCATCTGCAAAATGCAAATCGGGGTTTTATATTTCTGACCTAAGGCAAGCGCAAGGAAAACCCTCTACCCTAAACCTTCCGCCTTTTACCTCCTTAAACAACTACATTAATAATCTTTCCTTTAACAAAAATGATCTTTTTGGTTGGTTTTCCATCTAAGAATTTCAGGAATTGCTCATCAGCCAATAAAATGCTTTCCACCTCTGGCTGGGCTAAAGTTAAGCTCAAATTCAGGTTCATTTTCATTTTACCATTAATTGAAACCGGATAAGCAAACTCATCTTCTACCAAATACTCAGGCTTAAATGTCGGGAAAGCCGTGTACGATAAAGTTCCGGCTTCATTACCCAACAACACCCAAAGCTCTTCGCAGATATGTGGCGCATAAGGTGAAAGAATAATCACCATATCTTCCAAAATCTGGCGGTTTTTGCATTTCAGATCGGTTAACTCGTTTACTGCAATCATGAAACTCGATACAGAAGTATTGAACGAGAAACGCTCGATATCATCCTGCACCTTTTTAATGATTTTATGCAGCGATTTTAATTCGGCTTTTGTAGGTACAGCATCGTTTACATGGAAAGCCCATTCTTCGTTATGAAATAAACGCCAGAATTTACGCAAGAACTTAAATACGCCTTCAATACCATTCGTATTCCAGGGTTTACTCTGTTCTAACGGACCTAAGAACATTTCGTACATCCGCAAAGTATCAGCACCATAACGTTCAATCAGATCATCGGGATTAACCACGTTGAATTTTGATTTCGACATTTTCTCTACTTCAACACCACAGATGTATTTCCCGCCTTCAAGAATAAATTCTGCGTTGGCATATTCTTCTCTCCAGGCTTTAAACTTAGCGATGTCTAAAGTGTCGTTTTCAACAATGTTCACATCAACGTGCAATGCCGAGGTTTTATATTCTTTTCTTAATCCAGCTGATACATAGGTATTGGTAGGCTTTCCGTTCTCATCGTTAATGCGATAAACAAAATTACTTCTACCCTGAATCATCCCCTGATTGATCAGTTTTTTGAAAGGTTCTTCTTCTTTGGTATAACCCAAATCTTTCAAAAATTTATTCCAGAAACGGCTGTACAATAAGTGACCAGTTGCATGTTCAGAACCACCAATGTACAAATCCACATCTTTCCAATATTCAACAGCTTCTTTTGAAGCAAAATCGTTATTGTTATTGGCATCCATATAACGGTACCAGTACCAGCTGCTTCCAGCCCAACCTGGCATGGTGCTTAATTCGTAATGTCCGCCATCTTTTGGAACCCAGTCTTCAGCCCTCGCCAAAGGTGGTTCTCCCGTTTCTGTCGGTAAATATTTATCAATTTCAGGAAGCAACAATGGCAATTCTTCTTCTTTTACCAAATAAGGCAATCCATCTTTAAAGTAAACCGGAATCGGTTCACCCCAATACCGCTGGCGACCAAAAATCGCATCACGTTGGCGGAAGTTTACTTTTGCTTTCCCTACTTTCTCTTCTTCCAACCAGTTATTCAAAAATGGAACAGCTTCTTTATATGTCATTCCGTTTATGAAACCAGAATTAATGTATTTTCCTTCTTTGGTTGGATCTGCCTGAACATCAATATCCTTTTGTCCATCCAAAATCTGGATAATCGGTAAATTAAAATGTGTGGCAAATAACCAATCGCGTTGATCGCCGCTCGGAACGCCCATTACGGCACCAGTTCCGTAACCTGCCAACACATAGTCGGCAATCCACAACTGCACGCGTTCGCCACTTACAGGGTTAATTACATACGTACCCGTAAAAGCACCAGATACCGTTTTGGTATCGGCCATACGGTCTAATTCTGATTTCTTTTTAGTTAAGGCGATGTAGTTTGCAATATCCTCTTTTTGTTCAGGAGTAGTTAATTCAGCAACCCACTCATGCTCTGGAGCTAAAACCAGGTAAGAAACCCCAAAAACGGTATCTACTCTGGTGGTAAAAACCTCTATATATTTTTCAGTTTTCAGTTTGGAGTTTTCAGTATCTTCAACTGTTAACTGTGAATTGTCAACTGCAAACTTTACAGATGCTCCAACACTTTTACCAATCCAGTTGCGCTGCATTTCTTTAATCGGTTCTGGCCAATCGATGGTATCTAAACCTTGCAAAAGTCTGTCAGAATAAGCGGTAATCCGCATGCTCCATTGCATCATTTTCTTTTGCTCAACGGGAAAACCGCCACGCTCAGAAAAACCATCTTTAACTTCATCATTCGCCAAAACGGTTCCTAAAGCCGGACACCAGTTTACAGTACTCTCGCGAAGATAAGTTAAGCGGTATTTTAACAATTCAATCTGTTTCTCTTCGTCGGTAAAGGTTGCCCAATCGCTCGGCATAAATTCTTTAGTATCTTCATCACAAACTGCTTTAACGTCAGCTGTTCCAGAAGCATTGAATTTTTCGATCAATGTGGTAATATCTTCTGCCCTATCGTTTTCGATATTGTACCACGAGTTGAACAACTGCATAAAAATCCACTGTGTCCATTTATAATAAGATGGCTCACTGGTGCGCACCTCTCTGCTCCAATCGAAAGAAAAACCAATTTGGTCTAACTGCCTGCGGTAGGTTGCAATGTTTGCCTCAGTGGTAATAGCGGGGTGCTGTCCGGTTTGTATGGCGTACTGCTCTGCCGGTAATCCGAACGAATCATATCCCATTGGATGCAATACATTGAAGCCTTTAAGGCGTTTATATCTTGAAAAAATATCTGATGCAATGTAACCCAGTGGGTGACCAACGTGCAGGCCTGCTCCTGATGGATAAGGAAACATATCTAACACATAATATTTTGGTTTATCAGAATTGCTTTCGGCTTTAAACGTTTGATGATCTGCCCAAAATTTCTGCCACTTTTGTTCTATTTCTTTGAATTGGTAATCCATTGCAAGTTTTAAATTTTTAAAGGGGCAAAAATACGGAAATTAAGGGGCTTAAAAAAGGAGATTAATGATAATATTTTGCCAGCAGAAATGCAGAATTAGAAGAGGTTAAGGGTAAAACATCGGTGCCTTTGTGTAGTCAGATGTTACCATCTGACTATCGATTACTTAAATAAGGGAATATCCGAGGCCACCACGAAAAAATGCGCCATTGATGTTAAAAACCAATGGCGCAGCAAATAATCGGGAATTAAGATCTTATCTCGATAAAGAATATACTTTAGTAACGTTTGTTTTATCAATTTTAGCAGTAAACTCTAATTTGTTTGCAGTAATACTGTTTATTTTACAAAAATTTAATCCATCATTAATATCCATACTGAACTGATCAGAGTAAATAATTACATAAGTTCCGATTGTTCTGTTACCCGATAAACTCAGTTCTACCTGATCATCGTTATTTGATTTATAGTCAACATAATCACTTGTTGTACCATAGGTAACAGTCCCATTAATCTTTTTTGGATCTTTCAATGTTTCTTCAGCAGTATAACCAGAAGTTACTATTTTATTTAATGTCCATCGGCCTAACATTTGGGCTTTTAATGAAGTATCATCTTTTTTGCAGGAAATAATTGTAGAGGCGATAAGTAAGAATAGGCTTAGAATAGTAATTTGTCTTTTCATAGTAAATTTAGTTTTAAGATATCCATAATTAACGCCGTTTCAACAAATTTCGTACCGCGTTTTCAGAAAAAGTAAATTTAATTAAAGAATTAATACTCAAACTAAAAGCAAAAGCTTTCCGTTAATATTCATTTAGCAATCATTAATTGGTGTTTATCAGGTATAATTTATATTTTCGCAGAAACAAAAATGAAATACATGGAAGAATTCGAAGTAAGTGATGCATCTAAGAAAACCAAAACCGTTTATATTTCCACTATAATCAGTATTGCATTGGTTTTATTAATGCTGGGGCTGCTTGGTTTGGTACTTGTACATGCCAAAAACCTGTCTAACTACGTTAAAGAAAACATCGTTTTAAACATTATTGTTGATGAAGGTGCAAAAGAAGCCGATGTTTTAGCTTTCCAGAAAGAGTTAAATGCAAATCCTGCGGTAAAGCAAACTCAATATGTAAATAAAGAGCTTGCCGCAAGAAATTTAACGCAGGATTTAGGTGAGGATTTTGTTAACTTTTTAGGTTACAACCCACTAACTTCTACTTTTGATGTGTATTTAAAAGCAGAATATGCGAACAATAAAAGCATCGATGCCTTAAAAGCAAGCATTTCTAAAAACCCTGTTGTTAAAGAAGTGGTTTACCAAAGCTCTTTAATTGATATGGTGAACAAAAATATCAGCACCATTGGCTTAATTATTTTAGCCTTTGCCGCACTACTATTAATCATCTCTATCGCACTGATTAACAACACTATAAGACTAGCAATCTACTCGCAACGCTTTTTAATTAAAAGTATGCAGCTGGTTGGTGCAACGAAAAACTTTATTCGACGTCCTTTCTTATTATATGCTGCTTTGCATGGCTTAATTGCTGCATTTATTGCCATCATAATTTTGTTGGCAACTTTAATTTACGCCCGCAAAGAGGTACCTGAGATTATTATTTTAAATAACTACCAGGAATTTGGCTTCGTATTTATAGGCCTTTTAATTGTGGGTATTTTTATAACAGGAATTAGTACATGGTTTGCAGTAAGCAGATATTTACGTTTAAAATCTTATCATCTTTATAGATAATGGCAGAAAAAAAAACAGGTCCGGTTGTAAAGGACGTTAAAAGCGAATTGGTTTTTACCAAAAAAAATTACCAGTTATTGTTAATCAGTATTGCAATTGTAGCAGTTGGCTTTATATTAATGATGGGTACTGAAGGCAATATTTACGACTTTAGAAGAACTTTACTGGCACCAATAGTGGTGTTAGCGGGTTTTGCTTTTGGCATTTATGCTATCCTAAAAAAATAATTTCTTGTATTAGCTAAAGTGTTTTTTTAACTTTATAATATGACAACAACAAATTTGCAGATCGAAATAAATTCGCTTCCCCTAAACCTTAGGCAGGAAGTTGCAGATTTTGTTGAATTCTTAAAAACAAAACACAAAAACAAACCGAAATTAAAATCTCGTGAATTTGGGTATGCAAAAGGTAAAATCAAATTATCTGACGATTTTGATGAGCCTTTAGAAATGTTTGCTGATTACATTTAATGGCATATTTATTAGACACCCATACTTTTTTGTGGTTTGTAGCAGGAGACGATCAACTGCTTGTGTCAGTTAAGAAAAAACTATCTGATATTAACAAATCTTGTTTCTTGAGCATTGCCTCACTTTGGGAAATTGCCATCAAAAAACAAATCGGAAAACTCGATTTAAAAATTGGTTTTGAAGAATTATTTCGATTTGCAGAAAGAAATGAAAACGAAATAATTGCTATCAATGAAACCTATCTTACTACATTATTAGGTCTCGATTTTCTCAACAATGATCCTTTTGATCGAATTATTGTGTCACAAGCCATCTCTGAAGATTTAACTTTAATATCAAGAGATAAAAAATTAAAAAACTATCAAGTAAAATTACAGTGGGGCTAGCCCATTAATCAAAACGTATGAACTATTTTGAAGCCATTATTCTGGCAATTATTGAAGGTTTAACTGAATTTTTACCCGTATCGAGCACCGGACACATGGCCATAACATCTGCTCTGATGGGAATTGGCAAAGATGATTTTGTTAAACTTTTTGAAGTTGCCATTCAGTTGGGTGCAATTTTAGCAGTAGTTGTTGTTTACTGGAAAAAATTCTTCAATTTCTCTGATTGGAAATTTTATTTAAAACTGATCATCGCGGTGATTCCAGCCCTGTTTTTCGGTTTTTTATTGAACGATTTCATTGATAATACCCTTGGTAACCCGATATTTATTTCGGTGGTATTGCTGGTTGGCGGTATCATCCTGTTATTGGTTGATAAATGGTTTACAAACCCTACCATTGATAGCGAAAAAGAAATTACCAATGGCATTGCGCTAAAAATTGGCTTATTTCAAGTTTTGGCAATTGTTTTTCCAGGCTTGAGCAGAAGTGCTGCAACCATTTTAGGAGGAATGAGCCAAAAATTAACTAAAAGCGCAGCAGCCGAATTCTCATTCTTTTTAGCTGTACCTACAATGTGCGCAGCAACAGGATACAAGCTTTTAAAAGGCTATCATTTGTTAAATACAGAAAATATTAAATTGTTATTAGTGGGTAATATTGTTGCCTTTATTGTTGCCATAATCGCTATAAAATCATTTATTGGCTTTTTAACCAAACACGGATTTAAAGTTTTCGGCTGGTACCGTATTGCTTTGGGAATTATCATCTTAGCATTGTTCTTATCAGGATATCATATTGATATAAACTAATCCGTATCTTTGCGCAAAAAAGATTTGTGAGTACCGAAAATTCAAAATTTAAAGACTTCAATTTTGCTGAAGGCGAATTGCTCTTAATTAACAAACCATACAAATGGACTTCATTTGATGTGGTGGGCAAAATCCGTAATTCTTTAAAACCGCTAAAACTAAAGGTTGGTCATGCCGGCACTTTAGATCCCCTTGCTACAGGCTTGCTAATCATCTGTACAGGTAAATTAACTAAGCAGATAGACACTTTTCAGGCTGAAGAGAAAGAATATACAGGCACCATGATTTTGGGTGCTACTACCCCATCATTCGATATGGAAACTGAGGTAGATCAAACCTTTGACATCAGTAACATTACCGAAAACGAAATTTACGCTGCATGTAAACCATTTATTGGCGATATAGAACAGTATCCACCTGCACACTCCGCAGTAAAGGTAAATGGCGAGCGTTTATATGTAAAAGCAAGATTGGGTGAAGAGGTAGAGCTGCGTAAACGTTTTGTAAGTGTTCCGGAATTTGAAATTACACGGATCGAACTACCAGAGATCGATTTTAGAATTGTATGCAGTAAAGGTACTTACATCCGTTCACTAATATCCGATTTTGGCAAAACTTTAAACAGCGGGGCTTATCTTTCTAAACTTACCCGTACCCGTAGCGGAAACTTTTTGCTTAAAGATGCGTTTGAGGTATTAGAACTTGTTAATTATATTCGTAGCAAGAAAGAAGAAGCTAAAACTGAAGCAGAGGCATGAACCGCATTAAAAACAAGAACATCAGGTTTATAAAAGAAATTCTTTTAATTATTGCAGGTGTAACTTCGGCATGTTTTGGCTTAAAAAGCTTTTTAATGCCCAGCCATTTTATTGATGGCGGTGTTACGGGTATTTCCCTTTTGTTAAGCACCTTAACAGGATGGAATTTATCATACCTTATTGTAATTATCAACATTCCCTTTGTAATTTTAGGTTATAGGCAGATTGGTAAAGGCTTTGCCCTTAAAACCGCTATTGCCATTGCAGCGCTCTCGTTGGCCCTAATTTTTCTTCCCTTTCAGCCCATTACCCACGATAAATTGCTCATCGCATTTTTTGGCGGATTATTTTTAGGTGGTGGAATTGGATTGGCCATGCGCGGTGGCTGTGTAATCGATGGAACAGAGGTTTTAGCGCTTTACATCAGTAAAAACAGCATTTTAACCGTTGGAAATATCATCCTGATTTTAAATATCATTATTTTTGCCTTCGCAGCTTATTTCTTAAATATCGAAACTGCGCTATATGCAATTCTAACGTATTTATCTGCATCAAGCACTATCGATTTCATTGTAAATGGCATAGAACAATATACGGGTGTTACCATTATTTCAGAGCACCAGGACGATATAAAAGGGTTCATCATTAACGAAATGAAACGCGGTGTGACCATTTATAAAGGCGAAGGTGGTTACGGAGAAAAGAAAGATATCGATATTATTTTTACCGTAGTTACCAAACTAGAAATGAGCAAATTACAAACTGCAATACGACAGATTGATCCGGATGCCTTTGTAATACAACAACAAATTGCAGATTTAAAAGGTGGGGTAGTGAAACGCCATGCTTTACATTAAATAAATAATAAATTTGGGCATGCCCTAAGCTATGCAAAGGGTCGGGCTGTACGCTAAATCCGCTTCCATCCCTCATGCAAAACCCAGATCAATAAAATAGATTTTACCATTGAAAATATATCATAACCTTTCCGATTTTAAAAAATTAGATAACGCCATTGTAACCATTGGCACTTTTGATGGCGTACATTTTGGTCACCAAAAAATTATTAAACAACTGGTAGAAAAGGCAAAAGCCGATAACGGAGAAAGCGTAATATTAACTTTTTTTCCCCACCCCAGAATGATTATAGATCCTGAAAACCAGGAGCTAAAAATGATCAATACCATTAATGAAAAAGCCGAAATTTTAAAAGGGTTAGGTGTAGATCATTTAATCATCACACCATTTACCAGAGATTTCTCTAATCAACTGCCTGAAGATTATATAAAAAACACGTTGGTGAATAACATTGGCACTAAACACATTATTATTGGCTACGACCACCGCTTTGGGAAAGACCGTTCTGGAAATTTAAGCGATTTAAAGGCCGCAGGTTTACATTATGGTTTTAGTGTTGAAGAAATTATGGAGCAGGATATTCATGATGTTGCCGTAAGCTCGACCAAAATCCGCCAGGCACTCTTAGCGGGCGATGTAAGCTTGGCCAACGATTATCTGGGTTATCCGTTTTCTATTTTTGGAAGGGTAATTAAAGGCGATAAAATCGGAAGAACAATAGGTTTCCCAACAGCTAACATCTTCATAGAAGAAACTTATAAACTGATTCCGGGCGATGGCATTTATGCGGTTACCGTAGAAATAGAGTCCGAAGTTCCGAGTCCGGAGTCCGAAGTTCTAAACCCTAAACCCTCAACCTTAAACCTCCAACCTTACAAAGGAATGGCTTACATCGGGCAACGCCCAACCATTAACGGAATGACCAGAAATATTGAGGTGAATATTTTCGATTTTAACCAGGAAATTTATGGGCAGGATATTAAGATGAACTTTTTGAAATTCCTTCGTCATGATGTAAAATTTACCGGATTAGAAGCTTTAACTGTTCAGTTACAAAAAGACAAGGAGGCTACTTTAGCCTATTTTAATCGATAATTACTGTTCTGAATACAAAGTTAAATCACTAATAAATCTAAAATCTCTTAGGTTATAAGTAAACAGTTTTAGCTTGGTTTCTATCGCTGTTGCGGCAATTAACGAATCAGGTATTGCAAGTCCATGGCTTAATTTAAAACCCTGCATTAAATTAATCGCAGTTAAGTTTATTCTTTCGTTAATTAATATAATACTAAATCTACTCAGTTTTTTATTGATAGTGTTAAGATCTAACTTATTAGTGGCTCCAAACAATAATTCCATTTTGGTAACAGATCAAATGATAACATTATCTAATTCTATATCCGTTTCTAGTAACGCTGTTGCTGATGCATTCCTACTTTTATTTTTATCAAAATAGTCTATCAATACATCTGTATCGCAAATTATTTTTTCCTTTGCCATGCAGTATTTCTTAATTCCTCTGCGCTTAAATCCTTTCCTGTAAAAACATCATGTAATTCGGAGATATCAATCGATCCGTCTCCAACGATTACAGGAATACCATTAATACTTGCTTCTTTTTTAACCTTTGTTTTAGCTTTATGATCCGCAACAGAAAAATTCAAGTATTTGCCTAATTCCTTAAGTGCTTCCAAAGTTTTATTGCTTTTATATTTAATCGTTACTTCTTTCATTAGATTCAACTTTTTTCAATGTTCATTAATCATCTACACACAAATTTAATCAATATTTCTTATAATAATATGCCTTGTATTTGTAGCCAATAAGCATTATATCCGAAAGACTGTCTCAATTTTAATCAGATTTTCCTTTCAAAAAAGCCTCATTTTCGTTATATTAGCGGCAATGAGGCTTTTTTACATCATCTTTTTTCTGTCTATCTCCATTAATTTTGCGGCCTTCGCATCGCAGGAAAAAAGAAATGATGTACCATTAAAAAACACCAGAATAAGTTTCATTTCATGCAAAAAAAACATCAGATCCAATTCCGGTTTCAATCAGGATAGCGAAAGTCTGCAAAAAGATTTCATTAACAGTTCAATTATAAAAATATCATCCAGTGCCTTTGTACTGATCACTTTTTTGCTGTTCCTTTTTTTCAGGAACAAAACCATCAATACAAAAGTTGTAATCAAGAGATTAAAATATAATTATTGGTGCCTGTTTAAGATGCTCTATCCAAAACATGTTTTTTGGTAAGTAATTTCATTTTAACCACAAATGTGGATTTTTCAATAAAATGCCGAGTAACAATACTTGGAAATAAATTATTTAATCATCAATACCCATTTTTTATAGATGCATTTACCCGATTTAATTGCCGATTTAGGATTAATCCTTGCTGCTGCAGGGATAACAACCCTCATATTTAAACGAATTAAACAACCCCTGGTTTTAGGTTACATACTGGCCGGCCTGTTGGTTGGCTCACATTTAGATTTTTTTCCTTCCGTTACCGATACAAAAAGCATCAATATTTGGGGCGAGATAGGCGTAATTTTCCTTTTATTCAGCTTAGGTTTAGAATTCAGTTTTAAAAAACTGGTTAAAGTTGGCGGTTCTGCCTCCATCACGGCGATTGTAAAAGTCCTTTTTATCATTCTGGCGGGCTATCTGGTCGGTAAAGCAATGGGCTGGAAAGACATGGATAGTTTATTTCTGGGGGGAATTCTGTCCATCTCATCAACCATGATTACCATTAAGGCTTTCGAAGAACTTGGTTTAAAACATAAAAAGTTTGCAGGCCTGGTTTTTGGGGTTTTAATTGTTGAAGATCTGGTGGCTATCTTGTTGCTGGTATTATTCTCTACCCTGGCTGTTAGTCAGCAATCGGCAGGTACAGAAATGCTGTATTCCATCTTAAAACTGGCTTTTTTCCTTGTACTTTGGTTCTTGGGCGGAATATTTCTGGTTCCTTCATTTCTTAAAGCAACCAAGAAATTAATGAACGACGAAACCATGTTGGTGGTATCGTTAGCCTTATGTTTGGTAATGGTATTACTGGCCGATAAAGTGGGCTTCTCTCCTGCCCTGGGTGCATTTATCATGGGCTCCATTTTGGCAGAAACCACACAGGCAGAAAGAATCGAACATTTAACCAAATCGGTAAAAGATTTATTCGCAGCGGTATTTTTTGTTTCGGTTGGTATGCTGATCGATCCTGCTATGCTGGTTAAGTACGCAGTACCGATTATCATTGCTACATTAGTGATTATTTTAGGGAAAATTATATTTACCATTTTAGGTGCGTTATTATCGGGTCAGCCGTTAAAAACTTCGGTACAATCGGGCATGAGTTTGGCGCAGATTGGTGAGTTTTCATTCATCATTGCCTCATTAGGATTAACCCTTAAAGTAACCAGCGATTTCCTTTATCCTATTGCAGTAGCGGCAGCAGCGATCACTACATTTACTACGCCATATCTGATTAAACTATCTGAACCTTTTTACTGGTATTTGAACCGTGTTTTACCTAAAAAATGGTTAGATGGAATCGAAAGATACAGTTCCAGTACCGAAGGAATTACAACGTTAAGCGATTGGAAGGTTTTATTGAGGTCTTATATTTTTAATACCATTATCCACTCCGTAATTATTATTGCAATCATCTTTTTAGCCTACAGGTATGTTCAGCCTTTTATTGTGCGCAATATTGCCAATAGTTTAACTTCTATTATTATCAGCGTAGTGGTTTCCTTCATTTTAATGTCGCCATTTTTATGGGCATTATCTATCCGAAGGATCCAGCGAACAGCCTATTCTCACCTTTGGCTGAATAAAAAATATACCCGGGGCCCGTTAATCGCAATCGAGTTTTTCAGAATTGCCTTAGGTATTTTCTTTGTAGGTTTTTTAATGTATGAGTTTTTTGATACGTGGATTGCCGCTGTTATCGCATTAGCCCTGATTATCTTAGGCATGGTCATCTTCTCCAGGAAACTACAGTCTTTTTATGATAAACTGGAAAGGCGTTTCATGTTGAATTTAAATGCACGTGAACATCAAAAACCTGATATTTTGCCTTGGGATACCCACTTAACCGAACTCACTGTTTCCCCTGAATCGGAAGTAGTTGGAAAAACGCTTACCGAATTAATGATCAGGGAAAAATATGGCGTTAACATTGCGTTAATAGAACGTGGAAGAAATAACATTCCAACACCAGGAAGAGATGAGCGGCTTTATCCAAACGATAAACTGCTATTGATTGGTGCTGATGATCAATTGGCTGCTGTTAAAGCACTTTTAGAAGTAGATGCTCCAGAAACAGCTGAAGAAAATAATTTCCCGAATAAAGAAATGACCCTGCAAAAGGTAGTTGTGCATGCCGAATCGCCGGTTTATGGATTAAGTATTAGAAATGCAGGTATCCGAGAAAAAGCACAGGCATTAATTGTTGGCATAGAAAGAGGTACTGATCGGATATTGAATCCTTCCTCAGACTTTGTATTCGACAACGGTGATGTAATTTGGATTGTAGGCAATAATAAGAAAATTAAGGAGGTTATTTAGTTAGTCCGAAGTCCTTAGTCAGCAGTCTTTAGTCGATATAAACTTCTGACCCGGGACTTTTGACTAAGCACTAAAAAAACTATCTTCGTATATAACCTAACCTATGAAAGTTGATAGAGAAAAGAGTGAGTTTCTGGATGATATGATTGAGCAATGGCAAAGTGACGGCTTAATTAACAATGAAACCGGCGATAAATTGCGCAAAAGTTATGAAGCCAAAAACTTCGATTGGTTACGCCTGGCACAGTATGCTTTTTGGGTAGCCCTGGCTTGCGGTTTTATTGCACTTGGATCGCTCCTTATTGATAATTCGATCTTAAACTATTTAAAACGGGTTTACAATACACCAAACATTGTAATTGCCATTGTTTCTGGCGGATTGGCAGCATGGCTTTATATTTTAGGTTTTAAGCGAAAAAAGAAACTGGCCCATTTAAAGTTTAGTAATGAAGCTATCGTTTTTTCAGCCATTTTACTTACCGCCAATGCCATCGCTTATTTCGGGAAGGCACTAGACAATGGATCTGGCAATTTCTCCATCCTGATTTTAGTATCTGTTTTCATTTATGGTGCTTTAGGTTATATATTCAATTCGCGTTTAATCTGGATTTTTGCTTTGATTTCTTTAGGTGCCTGGTTTGGTACTGAAACAGGTTATTTAAGCCGTTGGAATTATTATTTCCTTGGGATGAATTACCCTTTGCGCTTTGTGGTTTTTGGCGCTGCATTAACCGCAGTATCCTTCATCATGAAAGCTTTTCCCAAAACACAAAACTTCTTTCAGGCAACTTATATCGCAGGGATGGTTTATTTGTTCATCTCTCTTTGGGCCTTATCAGTATTTGGCAATTTTGCCAGTTTAGAAGAATGGTATAAGGTTAGGCAGTTAAGCTTGTTTTATTGGGCATTAATTTCAGGAGCTGTCTGTGTAGCAAGTACTTTATTTGGTTTAAAATACCGTGATGACATTGCCCGCGAATTTGGCATTACTTTTCTCTTTATTAACCTTTATACACGCTATTTCGAATACTTCTGGGACAGTTGGCATAAAGCTTTATTCTTTTCGGTACTGGCTGCGTCTTTCTGGCTGATTGGCAGAAAAGCAGAAAAGATATGGAATGTAGAGTTTTTGAAGTAAGGAAGATTATAAGCGCGCATTTAGGCATCGATTTTTAAAGGTTTTTAAAATGGAAATAAACAACCAAAGTCTATATAGTAAGGTTGTTGAACTGCTAGCCCAGTCTCGACAAAAGGTATCGCAAACCATTAATAATATAATGGCTATGACCTACTACGAAATCGGTAAGATGATTGTTGAAGAGGAACAGGACGGCAAAGAAAAAGCCGAATATGGCAAACAAATTTTGAGTGAGCTTTCAGAAAAGCTAATTTCAGAGTTGGGCAAGGGCTTTCTGAAACAAATTTAAAACAAATGAGGTATTTTACCTTACATATTCAATTCGTCAGACAGTGTCTGACTAATTCGAAAATAAAAATCGGAGAACTAAAACATCAAGATATAGGCCAGATGCAGATGTACGTGAACTATTTTGATAGAGAAGTAAAACTTGAGGATGAAAACAAAACCATCGGTATTATCCTTTGTCAGGATAAAAGCGAATCTGTAGTAAGATATACGCTTCCGGAAAACAATGAACAAATTTTCGCAAGTAAGTATTTAACTGTTTTACCTAGCGAAAAGGATTTCATTAAAATTATTGAGAATTAATTCAAATGAAAATATACCAGCAAGCTTTAGCCCTTAGAGAAAGAAGAAGAGGATTCCATATCATTACTGATGAGGTTGAGGATGCCCTGCCCCAAATTGACGAGATTAACATTGGCGTTTGCCAGGTTTTTATTCAGCATACTTCTGCTTCGCTCACCATTAATGAGAATGCCGATCCTACAGTTCGGGTTGATTTTGAAATGTTCTTTAATAAAACCGTAAAGGAAAATGATCCCGATTATAAACATGACTATGAAGGTTCCGATGATATGCCTGCGCATTTAAAGTCAGCACTTTTAGGTAGTTCCGTAACCATTCCGATTAGAAACGGTAGATTGGCGCTTGGTACCTGGCAGGGCATTTATCTTTGCGAACACCGCAACCATGGCGGCCAAAGAAGATTAATCATTACAGCCTGGGGTGAATAAATAATTTTAAGCTTTCTTAACCTCTTTTTTAATTTCAGGATGATTATCCTGAATGGATTTACTCCCCGTTTCTATCTCAATTTCTTTTGTGGTAACCGCATAATGAGAAGGGTAAATCTCAGATCCGAAAGCAACCGCATAAGCCTTGGTAAATTCGGCACCAAAATATAAAATGATAGAAGAATAATAAGTCCATAAAAGCACAACTACCAATGATCCTGTAGCACCATAAGTACTACCAACATTGCTTTGCCCTATATAAAGTGAAATGGCAAATTTACCGATCATAAATAGTAAAGCGGTAACTACTGCACCAGCAATTACATCACGCCATTTTATAATTGCATCAGGTAATACCTTAAATATTACGCCAAATATTAATGAAATAACAGCCAAGGTTACAATTTGATTAAGGATGTAAAATACAATAACAGATATTTCGGCAAAGCGGGCCTGCAAGCGATCACTAAAGGCATCGAGTACAGATGTAACCGCTAACGAAACCAACAGTACAAAACCCAGGCTAATAATTACCGAAAAGGACAAGAACCGGTTCTGGAGCATTTTTACCCATCCTCTTTTCGGCTTCGGTTTTAAACCCCAAATGGTATTAATAGAATCCTGGATATCGCCAAAAACGGTAGTTGCCCCAATTAACAGGGTTATGATCCCAATAATTAAAGCGATGGTACTTTTTCCATCCAGATAAGCATTCTTGATTAACTGCTGTAAGGAAACAGCCGATTCTCTACCTAAAAAGCCTTCAAGCTGGGCATAAACCTGTCCTTCAGCTATTTCTCTCCCTAAAAATATACCACACAAAGAAATAATTACCACGAGCAGCGGTGCCATGGAAAACACCGTATAATAGGCTAATGAGCCACTAAGTTTCGTTACCTTATGATCATTAAATCCTGTAAACGATGCTTTTAAAATGCCCCATATTCCTTTTAAAGTGATTTTACTCTTTGCCATAAACAAACTATTTAAGATGAGATGCTCTAAACTTAAACCGCTTATTTTTTGAATTGTTTGTTAATTAATTAACGAAGACAGGATGTAAGGAAACCAAATGCACAAAAAAAGCTCCGATTTTGGTCGGAGCTTTTTCTTTATCAATTAGATGATTTTCTATTATTTGGCCTTAATCCATGAGGCAATATCGTTAACTAAAGTTTCAGACACACTTACCGCTGCTTGATATTGGGCCATTGTACCCTTTTCAGTTTGAGAACTTAAGAGGTGGTTTAAATCTGGATAAAATTTAAGCACCACATTTTTCTTTTTACTCAAGGCAGCATTCCATAAATCAAAATCTACTTTACCTACCTGAAAGTCATTTCCTCCCTGCAATACATATATTTTAGGTTTCGAAAGGCTTTTTGCTACAGCAACCTGATTGTAGGTATTTAAATCTGTCCAATATTTTGCTGGTAGTCCTAAAATTAAAGAATCAGGCTTTATGGTAGTTCCCAACTGCGAAATTCTACTTTTATCAATTTCCACGTAAGCATCTGCCAGTTGTTTTTTAAAGGCAGCTGTTGTATCGTTAGCCTGATCGAACATATACTTATTCTGATCAACAATAATATCTGTTAGTTTTCTGGCAGGTGTTGCTGCCATAATAATCCCTGCTAAATCTGGCGTAGTGGTAGCCATTTTAGGTGCCAGCATTCCGCCTAAACTATGGCCGAATACATAAACAGCTTTAGGATTGGCGCCAACAACAGTTTTTGCGAGTGCGATAGCTGCAGTTGCATCATCCAGCACTTCTTCTTTTACTGTAAATGCTTTATTAAATTCGTTCGGATAGATTAAGGTTCGTTTTACATAACGAACAGAAGCAATTCCTTTAGAGGCTAAACCACCAGCCAAATCTTTAAAGGGTTTATTCGCACCAACTGTTTCATCCATATCGGCCGGACCAGAGCCATGTACAAAAACCACTACAGGGAAATTTTTAGCATTCTTTGGCGTGGTGACAATGGCAGCCAATTGTTTTCCTGCCGGCCCAATGTATACCGATTTTTCCTTGTATAAACTGGTATCAACATAAGTTGGTTTTAAATAAGTGGCTGCTTTTCGAGACGGGGCAAGGAAGATTCCGACGATTTTCTGTAGTTTATTAAAACCTAAAATAAAGTTCTGATCCCCGTTGGCAAATTTACCTTCTACCGTTACTGCGAAAAATTCGCCCTGCGCTTTACTTTGAACGGCATCTAACGATTCTGCCTTCCCATATTTTGTTCCAATATCTCCCCAAAGTTTCTTTAAACTCTCTTCTGTTAATTTCGTTTTTAAAGTATCATCAAAGAAAGCATGGGCATCTTTAAATTTCTCTTCCTGCAACAGTTTAAAAAAGTCGTTCGCACCGTTAAAGAGCTGGATCACATTTTGAGAAAATGCAGTGGTTGTAAATAATAAAGCAATTATGAATAAAAGGCTCTTTTTCATCCGTATATTTTTGTTTTAATGGTAATGAGATTTCATGATTCATCCTTTTTGGATCTAAAAAATCATGATGGTATCATGTATTGTGTTTGGTTGTTTACAAACCCAAAGTTAACAATATTTGGTTCTGAAAAGCCGCTAACTAAACTAGCCGTTTAGTTTTAACTAATTTTAACATTTGATGTCAGTTTCTTCCATAAAATGTAGGGTATAAACATAATTACCAAGGCAATAAGTGGCGGGATTAAAAGCGATATACCATCGCCAACAAATGCCCTGGAGGCAAAGGCACCAATAAAATTAATGGCAAAACCTGCATAGGCCCATTCTTTAATGGTTGTAAATTTATTTTGAAGGATGGACGCCGCCCCGAGCAGTTTTGCAATACCAACAATGATGAGCAGATACATCGGATAACCGAGGTGTTTAAACACTTCTTTGCCTGCTTCCTGTTGAGTAATTCCGCCAACACCATCCATAATCATCATTAATGCAAAAATAATGGTGGCAATCCAATACCACGTTTTTAGCTTCTTCATATTTAGCTGTTTTTATCGTAATTTATTAACCAATTATTTCCAAAGCGATCTGTTAAATCGCCAAAAAGTGCTCCCCAAAATGTTTCCTGTAGTGGATGAGAGGCCTTCCCTCCTGCTGAAAGTTTACGGTAAAAAGACTGGGCCTCTTCTTCCGAATTGCAATTCAGCATCATAGAAATAGAATTTCCCTTAATTAATCCGCGTTCTTCTACCATATCTGTTGCCATAATCACCAAATCATCTTTAGCCAAAACAGCATGCATAATACTCCGCTTCATAATATTGGGCATTTTATCAACAATAACCGATTCTCCAATGGTTTCGAGGGTCAATTCTCCACCCAAACATTCCTGATAAAATGTCATTGCTTCACGGCAATTGCCGTTAAAAGTGAGATATGAATTAATACTTGCCAATTGATTTTATTTTTTGATGCCTAGCATTAAGCGCACATCTGTTTCGTTAATATACATTTCGAGGCAATAGCCGTTTGGATCGATGTTAGGTTGATTGAGCAATTTTTCGAAGATCTTCTCAATCTGGCTAATATCTGTCATAAAATCGGGAACCAGTTCGCTAATAAATGTTCCTTTCTTTAGGTTAAAGGCTTCAATACCAAATTTTTCAGCTTCACCATCTGTAATTTCTTCAACGGCAGCCTTATAAATAATATCCCGCTTTTCGTTAGGCCTGCTTATTCCAAAATACCTGCGTTGCTTATCAAGCGGAAACAGGGCATGAAGTTTTTGGTGGGCCGCTAAAACGCCATTGGGGAAAGATTCGGCCGTAATGCACATCACCTTAATATCCTCATTTAAAATATACTCTTCCATTGTCCATTATCGGCATTTCCGTTTTAAAAATTTAACTGTAAACGATTAACAACACAAACATACGGGCAGAAATTAACAAGCTAAATATGCGGAAACGACAATTGCGGGGGTTGTTTACGACAAATAGCCTCGTTATATTTGAGTTATGAAACATGTATCTATCTTAATTCCAGAGACTGCCGTGATTGAAGCCATTGCAGATCCCCGCTACCTATTTACCGCTGTTAACGAATTTTTACAGGCATCGGGCAAACTCCCGCTTTTTAAAGTTGAGCTTATAGGGATGACGAAAGAGGTGAGGTTGAACAACAGCCTTTTTTCTGTGCACGCCGATAAACTGTTGCATGAGGTTGAACATACCGACCTTATATTTGTACCAGCCATTAGCGGCAATATAGGTTATGCGATGGAAGCCAATCAGGATCTGCTGCCGTGGATTATAAAACAGCATGCTAAAGGTGCAGAAGTAGCTTCGCTCTGCATGGGTGCATTTTTACTGGCTGCAACCGGTTTGTTAAATGGCAGAAAATGTTCTACGCATTGGCTGTTTGCCAACCAGTTTAGAGAGATGTTTCCTGAAGTAGAGCTGGTTGATGGGAGTATTATTACCGATACTCAGGGTTTATATTCTAGCGGTGGTGCAAACTCTTACTGGAACTTACTTTTATACCTGGTTGAAAAATATACAGATAGAGATACCGCCATTTTAGCGGCAAAATACTTTGCTATTGATATCGATCGCGAAAGTCAGCTGGCTTTTATGATGTTCCAGGGACAAAAAGGGCATGAAGATGCGAAGATTAAAAAAGCGCAGGAATTTATTGATGGCAATTACCAGGACCGGATTACGGTAGATCAACTCGCCGATATGCTGGCATTGGGTAGAAGAAGTTTTGAGCGGAGATTTAAAAGTGCTACCAAAAATACAGTAATCGAGTACATCCAAAGGGTTAAAATTGAGGCGGCCAAACGAAGTTTCGAATCGAGCAGAAAAAACATAACTGAGGTAATGTTTGATGTAGGTTATACAGACACAAAATCATTTAGAGATGTTTTCAAAAAAATTACCGGTTTAACACCGATTGAGTACCGGAACAAATACCATAAAGCGCTACCTGTTTTGCAGGTTTAAATAAATTTGCAGAAAAAAATAAAAAAAAATTAAGCTGCACACAATATATTCTGTTTACAGCGTTTATGTATGTGAGAGCGTTAATTTAGATGACGGGGATACTGCCTAAGGGTGGAATCCCCGTTTCTTTTTTGGCAAAAACGCAAAGGGCATAGACCCATAGCGATTGAAACTCGAAGCGCCTTGCCTCTGCCATTAAGCACAAAAAAGGGGCATTGTTAAAAAATGTCCCTTTTTAAGATATATGATGGAGTTAAGAATTTTAGCTTTCTTTATCAGTAAAATCAACTGGTTTCTTTTCAAAATACTGATCGAAGTTTTCCACTTTTTTAGGTTTTAGAATTACATATAGTCCTAATCCGATTAGTATTAAAGCTGTACTGATTCGTGACAGGTCAAAATCAAAAATGGTTATCGCTTTAAGGGTAAATAAACCACCTATTATAGTTAAGGCTAACCAGCTGCTGCCCTGGAAATTTTTACGGTAACCCATCCACAAACCTACACCTAACATAATGGTGTGCCATTTCAATATCCAGTGTGGAACATCTATTCCTGAGTTTCTTAACAAGAACACCGAACCGATTGCTATAATTAAAACACCTAAACCAAATTGTTTATCTGCGTGATTTTTTTTGATTAAATTTTCCATGACTGTTTGTTTTTATAATTCAAATGTATCACGAATACCAATGCTGGGGAATGGCTTTTCCCTCAGTTGTGATGTTTTATCGGTGAGTGAAATAAAACTGTCGGTAAAAAAATTATGAGATTTTAAGGGAGGGCGGATTTATCGGTGAAAATGTTATTAGTCCGAAGTCAGTAGTCCTGAGTCCGAAGTCGATTAATCTATGTAAACAATAAACCAATGACTAATGAACCAGTGAACTAACTATCATTCGAAAATGATAATATTAGCTCCTTCGCTCATAATTACTTTTGAAGTAATGTTAATGAATAATCCATGAGCCAATAATCCGTTAATCTGGTTCAGGTTAGCAGATAATTTTGCAGGATCATCAATGAGACCAAAATCGGCGTCGATAATCAGGTTACCATTATCGGTAATAAATGTTCTGTTAGCTACAGACCTCAATATGCCCTTTCCACCAAGTTCATTAATCTGATCGAACACATATTGATAGGCCAATGGAATTACTTCGATAGGAACAGTAAAAGCACCCAATTTTTTAACCTTTTTAGAAGCATCCGTAATGATGATGGCATTTTTACTCAGTGAAGCAATTATCTTTTCTCTAAATAGTGCCCCGCCTCCACCTTTAATCAGATCGAGTGATTCTGTAAATTCGTCGGCACCATCGATACTGATATCAATTTTGCTTAAACGCCCGAGATCAAGAATCTCGATGCCCAAAGATTTAGCGAGTTCTGCTGTCCGGATGGAACTTGCGGCAGCCTTTATCTTAAGTCCATCTTTTACACGTTTACCTAATTCTTTAATGGCAAAGGTTGTAGTAGATCCCGTACCCAGGCCTACTATATCACCATCTTTAACAAATTTTACTGCAGCCAGGGCAGCTGCCAGTTTTTCTGCGTCTTGTTGAGTTTTATCTATAGTAGCCATAAAGTAAAAATAGGTTTAAATGGTAAACATCGCAAAAACGAAAAAAAATTTACTGCTGATGCAATAAATCGTTTTTATAGCGTTTATGTATATGAGAGCGTTAATTTAGATGATGGGGATTCTGCAATAGTGGAATCCCCATTTCTTTTAGATGATATTCTAATAGAATGATCACAAACGTCGTTAATGGCAATCCCGTTGCGATGTGACAAGGAGAAATTTCAAAAAAAAACAACGATTTTCGTTTACCTATCCTTTACCCTTTCTTGCTACCAAGTTAACCCCAGGTTAACCCCAGGGTTACCTTTTCTTTACCTTTTGGTTACCTAAAAGGTAAAGCCATGCGCTGCTTTGGGGCTTTCTTCGGTGAGTCAGGGCCGATGCTCTCCGCCAGCAGGTGCCTAGGATACCTAGGCATTATCAAAACCATTCCCAAAAAAAATTACTGTTAATGCAATAAATCGTTTTTACAGCGTTTATGTATATGAGAGCGTTAATTTAGATGATGGGGATTCTGCAATAGTGGAATCCCCATTTCTTTTTCCCATACGTTATGTCATTCTGAGGGATAATTTATTTTATAAAAATCAATATAATCAACAGTGAATTTTAAGGAGATAAACGGTCTCAAAGTATCGTCATTTCGACCGTAGTGTTCCAAAGGAACTCCTTTGGAGGAGAAATCTTTTAACTTCATTTCAATAATTTGCTTCAAAGATCTCTCTCCCGAAACTTCGGGATTGCACTCCATCCGATAGCCATCGGATCGAGAGGACGATATTGTAATCTGTACTGAATTACTCCCACACAAATCAAAGTGGAAAAAATTTTACGCACAATACAATAAATCTTATTTACAGCGTTTATATATCTGAGAGCGTTAATTTAGATGATGGGGATTCTGCAATAGTGGAATCCCCATTTCTTTTATAACAAAAAAACGGCTGGTATTTCTACCAACCGTTTCCTAACAATTAAACTCACTTATTTATTTAAAGAATTTATCCATCCTGCAATTTTTAAAGCTTCTGCTTTGGTTACCTGCGGCATTGGAGGCATTTCTGTTGAGTAACCCGGCCAATTTTGTGGTTGTGGATTGTGAATCAACTGAAATATTTTCTCTGCTGAATATTTACGTTTTGCGATTTCTACGAATGGCGGGCCAATTTGTCTTTTGGTTTGATTGTGGCAGGCCAGACAAGTATTTTTTGTTAATAACCCTTCAACTTCTTTAAAGGTAGGTGCTTTAACCGTAGCTGTAGGCTTAGCTGGAGTAGCTGCTCCTTTTGCTTCAGGCGCTTTCCCTTTTGTTGCCTTTGGAGCAGTTGTTTTCTTCGCAGGAGCATTTACCGGTGCCGCCGAGTTTTTGGTACTCACTTCACTGGTAGAAAGTTTATTTCCATCGGGAATTTGGTTCAAGGTGTAATAAGCTACCGGGTGAACTAAAGAATAAAAACCATCTTGAGATCTTAAACCATCTAATGTTAAGGTATGGATATAATATTGACGAAGGTTTTGTACAATAATTCTGGCTTTTAAACCATCTGCCGAGACTTTAACCCCAGATATTTTTAGTTTCTCGGTGTTTACTGGAGGTGAACCATACACAGGGTGATATTTGTAAATAAAGCTTTCTGCATCATATGAAGCTAAATCTTCAGCCGATTTACGATCTACAGGCATAGTAAACTCCACTTCAAAACCATCAGGCATTGCTCTAACGGCTTTCATTTCGAAAGGGGTTTTATTATTGTATACCAGTCTTTCTAAACCTTCGTTAGCATCACCTGCCGATCCCCAACCGCGGTTGGTTTCGCCAACAAATAGCGACCCATCAGTGCCCCACTCTAACCTCAATACGCCAGAACGGAAACCTTTACGGAAAAGGAAAGCAGCGCCTTGTTCCTCACCTTTCACCGTTTCCATAAAAATCCTCGAAATGATACTCATTCCCTGATCGCCAACTAAAATCTGACCAGCGAACGGGCCGAATGTGTTTGCAGGAATTTTAACAGGTTCTGCGGAAGAGATTCCCAAAATACCATAAGGCAACCAAACCGATGGCAAACGTAATTCAGGGAATACTTTCTTCATTTCGAATAAGGTTTTGAATGTTTCGTTTACCCTATTCTCTGGTTTAATGTATCTTCCTTGTTCGTTTTTGGTTCTACGTTCGTCTATTTGCGAGTAAAAGAAATCTGACTGCAGTTTAACCGGAGAGTTTGGTAAGTTGGTCCATCTTAAACTGGCCGGATGTCCCATAAAATCACCTTTATTTACTTTCCATAAACCACCTGAACCTACCCAGTCGCCCTGATTTTCGGTATAATAAAACTGGCCATCAATAGTGCCAATCCCGGCTGGCGAACGGAAACCCGCAGCATAAGGACTCATTTTACCATCTTCGGTAATGTTCATGGCCCAACCACGCATCGGCACACGGCTTTCTGCTCTCCACCATTCTTCATCGCCAAAGGCCACATTTCCGGTAACCATAAAAGTACCATCAGGCATTAACTTCGGTCCAAAACTATATTCGTGGTAATGGCCGCTTAAAGGCCACGCATAAATGGTTTCGTATACATCGGCTTTGCCATCCTGGTCTTTATCAACCAGTTTAGTCAACTCGCCGCGTTGTGCCACGTATAATGCACCATTTTTATAGGCGATTCCCAAAATTTCGTGTAGGCCATATGCAAATCTGCGCCAGTAAGGCTTGGCACTTGTAGGGTTTTCTACAATGTACACCTCTCCCCTACGGGTAGAAATGCCTAAATCGCCATTAGGTAAGGTAACCAGACCACCAACTTCTAAAATAGGGCCTTCTGGTAAGCGTACTTTATTTATCTTGAAAAAATCTTCTTCTTTCGGTGTTTCTTGTGCAAAGACTGTAGTAAAGCTAAAACTTAATGCCAGTATTGCTAATTTTTTAAATGTATTTCTCATTGTTATTCCAATTAAAACAAAATGGTATAATTTAACTTAGTTCCAATAGCTACGATAACTTCTTTCTTGCCATCAACTTCTCTGATTACTGGTTTAGCAGCTCCTTCAGCAAGTTGGATATAGTAAGATTTATCATCAATCAGGTATAAACCTTTGGCTACTTCCTCTATATCAGAAGCAGTTGCCAATAGGAAATATAAATCTTTTGATGGTTTATCAACAGCAATCTCTCTCGTTAAACCTTGTCCATTTTCCATCACCTTAACGGCATCGGTAACATTTGTTCCGTTAATGATGTATTTAAACTCCGGACGGTCTTGTTTATCCATTACATAACCTTTGGTTCTGAAACCAGTACCAGTAGTATCAGCAATCCACTTATCCTGATCGTTCGCTAATTTTGCTATGGCCAAAATTGGCTTTTTAGTAAAACGGGTAACACTGCCCAAGGCACGCGAGGTACCGTTTCCACGGCCATCCCACATTGGTGTAGCATCGATAAAATCGCCATGCCACCCCTGTAATAATGTACCATTATCTAAATCGTAGCTATAAGCAACTTTTTCTGGCCCGCCAACCGAAATAGCATGTACCGAGCGTACTCTTGGCGCAACATCAACAAAACTTCTGATCATGTTGTTGCTTGCCGCTTCAATGTAAATTGGATCTGCCCCACCGTTTTGGTTTGGTTTTGGAATTTCTGATAATTCGTTGATCTGGATATTTCTGAACGCTACCGAACCGTGATCGCCCTGTAAACGTAAAGGTCCTTTTGCTTTTTCAGCTCCTGCAGCTCCTCTCGTTGCACCAAATAGCTCAACATTTTCGTGAATCAGTACACCGTTTAGCTCTGCACTGATGATTTTAGCATTCTGCGTTTTCTTACCTGATGCATCGAATTTTGGTGCCTGGAAGATAATTTTAATGTGCTGCCATAAACCTGGCGCTTTACTTGCATTTTGACGGGGTGCAACACCTCCAAATCCTTTTTCGGCTTCGGGTTTGCTATCATCCCAACGTTGGTAAATACCACCATTGTTTGATGAACTTGGGTTTTTCAGCCCCCACGCGTCATCAATCTGAATTTCGTAGTTACCTTGCAGATAAATACCAGAATTTGTTCCTTTTGCAGTTAAATAATCTAATTCTACTGTTACATCACCGTATTCATTTATGGTGTATAAATCGGAACCAGCTTTTTTTGCTGTAGATTGATTGATCAATATCCCTTCGCCTTTGGTTGTTTTTAAAACATTTTCGGCGTTTAGGTCGGCCACTACATTTTGGGCGAGTGACCATGAATTTGAAGGGTTTTTAAAGGCTGAAAGATCTTTGAGATCAATACGCTGGCCAAACGCCAACAGGGTTCCGCAAAGCCAGAAAATGGCTGTAAAACCCGTCTTTGAAATATTCATATACTTGGTTTGTTAGTTTTAGCCTAAAGCTAGATTTCGTTTAAAATCCATCGGATAAATGGCTTTACCCGATGGATTATTATTTTTTCTATTTTTCTGTTGATAATGAATAAGGGAAATCAGCTGGATTTGAACCTCTGGTTTTATTCGGCGTTGCTGTCATATTGAAATTTAACACTGCACCTTTTTGCAAACCACTATGGCTGATCCAGTTTTTAGAGTATGGTTTACCGTTCATCTGTAACGACTGAACATAACGGTTGTTATCACTATTGGCAGCTGCATTAATCACCACAGTTTTACCATTTTCTAAAGTAACAGTTATCTTTTTAAACAAAGGAGCACCCAAAACATACTGATCAACCGCAGGTGTTACCGGATAAAAGCCCATTGCCGAGAAAACGTACCAGGCAGAAGTTTGCCCGTTATCCTCGTCACCACAATATCCATCAGGAGTAGGTTTGTACATTCTGTTCATGGTTTCTCTTACCCAATATTGTGTTTTATAAGGCGCACCACCGTAGTTATACAGGTAAATCATGTGCTGGATCGGTTGGTTACCATGTGCGTACTGGCCCATGTTTGCAATCTGCATTTCGCGGATTTCGTGAATTACACCACCGTAGGCACTCTCATCAAATACCGGAGGCATAGAGAACACAGAATCCAATTTGGTTACAAATTTACTATGGCCACCCATTAATTTGGCTAAACCATCAACATCCTGGAAAACAGACCAGGTGTAATGCCAGCTATTACCTTCGGTAAATGCACCGCCCCATTTAAATGGACTGAATGGGCTTTGGAACGTTCCATCCTGATTTTTGCCACGCATTAAACCCGAAGCCGGATCGAAAAGATTCTTGTAGTTCATTGCTCTTTTCTTATAAATATCGATCTCCGAAGCCGGTTTGCCTAAAGCCCTTCCCAATTGATAAATGGTAAAATCGTCATAAGAATATTCTAAGGTTTTAGCGGCATTTTCATTCTTTTTCACATCGAAAGGCACATAGCCCAATTCATTGTAATATTTAACACCATCGCGGCCAACGGCTTCCATAGGGCCCTCGTTGTTTGCACCATGTTTTAAAGCCTGCCATAACGTTTCAATGTCATAGCCGCGCATGCCTTTGATATAAGCATCAGAAACTACCGAAGCAGAGTTGTTACCCACCATAATGTTTGCATAACCCGGACTGCTCCACTCTGGCAACCAACCGCCTTCTTTGTAATCGTTGATTAAGCCTTGCTGCATTTCCTTGTTTATTGAAGGATAAACCAGGTTTAAAAAAGGATATAATGCCCTGAAAGTATCCCAGAAACCCGTTCCAGCGAACATGTATCCTGGCAAAACCTGCCCATTGTAAGGACTCCAGTGTACAATCTGGTTCTGTGCATCAATTTCATATAATTTATTGGGAAAGAACAAGGTACGGTACATTGCCGAATAGAAAGTACGCGTTTGATCTATCGTACCCCCTTCAACTGAAATTTTACTTAACGTTTTGTTCCAGGTTGCTCTACCTTTTGCTTTCGTAGCATCGAAACCATCATTGGCCAATTCTCTTTTTAGGTTTAAATCGGCCTGCTCAAAACTGATAAATGAAGAGGCCACTTTTGCAATTACCTGCTCGCCTTTTTGTGTGGCGAAGCCAATAACAGCACCGGCATGATCTACAGTTAATTCTAAATCTTTATCGTTAAGTTTTTTATCATCCCAGGTTTTAGCCAATTTAAAATCTTTGTTGAAATAGATTACAAAGTAATTTTTGAAATTTTTAGGCAGCGGACCACGGGCATATTTAGTGGTATAACCGATAATTTTTCTTTCTGCCGGTATAATTTTAATGTAAGAACCTTTATTCTGTGCATCTACTACCACATAAGCACTATCCGTTTTAGGGAAGGTAAACCTGAACTGGGCAGCACGTTCTGTTGGCGTAATTTCGGTGGTTACATCAGCATCTGCTAAATAAACACTGTAATAATATGGCTTAGAAACCTCTGCTTTGTGGCTGAACCAGCTTGCACGGTCGTCATCTGTGAATTTTAATTTGCCAGTAACGGGCATAATAGAAAAAGCGCCGTAATCGTTCATCCAGGGCGAAGGCTGATGTGTTTGTTTAAAGCCACGGATTTTGTCGGCATCGTAAACATAAGCCCATCCATCGCCGCTTTTACCTGTTTGTGGTGTCCACATGTTCATTCCCCAGGGCAAACCAATTGCCGGATAGGTGTTTCCGTTAGATAATGATGGCTTGGATGCCGTTCCCATTAAAGGGTTTATCCAATCTACCGGATCTGTAATTTTGCCTATTGTTTGCGCGAAGCTGGTTGACGCCGCAACACTCAATAAAGCGATAAATAATCTTTTCATTTGTTGTGTTTGTGTTTTATATGCTTGTATTTATTTTAAACTTCCGAATTTTTAACGTAATCTGCCCAAAGTGCATCTAAACCTTTACCCGTTAATTTTGTCCAGATATCTTTGGTATAAGTGTGATCTCTTAAAGATGCATCAATGGTTTTAATAATACCCGGTTTTACACTTTTCTCCATCCAGGCAAAAAAACCTGCAGTAATGCGGTAGCTGTTTTTATAACTGTGATCTGGCTTTAAAGCCGGGAGCGACCATTTGGCACCTTCATTATCAACGCCAAATTTATAGCGTGCATAATCGGCTATGCCTTCTGTTAACCAGCCCGGGCCAACACTCCGGCCATAATCTTGTACAATGTGCATCACCTCGTGGGTTACTACATCAATATCTTCAGGATGTTTTTCCATCCAGATCGAACTGAAGGTTACTTTCCCATCAGCAGTTGCCGCCACACCTTTGTAAGCCGTATCTACAAAAAATTTAACTTCTTTTACGGTGGATGGATTATATTCTTTGGCGAGTTTTGGGTAAACTTCGAAAAAAGTTTTGATTAACCGTTTCTTTAATTGAGGGTCTAATTCCTTAAAATTGCTCTCGAACAATAAGGTATAACCACTTTTCTTTGTGATTTCCTGGGCTTTTAAATGGGCTGAAAAGGCCGAAACAAACATTAGGAAGATTGAAAAAGTAAATATTTTTTTCATCTGATTATATTTTTATTGTGATGGATTTTTACTTTGGTTAGCATGTTTAGTTCTGCAAAATAAATATAATATGTAAAACGATTTAGTAAATGATCAAAAATTTTACTTTGGTGATGATTATTTTTACAAAACAGCGGATCGTCACGTTGAGTGCAGTGCAACGAGTCGAGACATCTGTCTAGATGGACGCTCCATCCCACTGCGTTTTATCCGATAGCTATCGGATCGGGATGACGACCATTCTATGTAGATAAATTTTTTACTTTTTACTGCTATAAGTAAGGCTTACTTTTTGGGGTTCTTTACTGTAATCTTCCCAAAGCTGGTCGACAGTTTTTCCGGTTAGAGCTGCCCAAGATTGTTCGTTGTACTGATGTGCTCTTAACTGTTGATCTAAAGTAGCAATTAAGCCAGGTTTCACATTTTGCTCTAACCATGCAAAAAACCTTGCGGTAATACGGTAACTATTCTTATAACTCTGCTTTGTATTATAATCTGGCAAACTCCATTTCGAGCCCACATTATCAACACCATACTTATAGCGCACATAATCGGCAATACCTTCGGTTAGCCATACCGGACCAGCACTATAGCCATAGCCCTGAACAATGTGCATGGTTTCGTGTGTTACCACATCAATATCGGTTGGATGCGCTTTCATGTAAGCAGCACTAAACAAAATTCTGTTTCCGCTTGCTTCTGCAACTGCTTTGTAAGCTGTATCAACCACAAATAACACATCGTGCGTAGATTTATCGTTAAATGTTTTAACCAGGGTTGGATAGATTTCGAAATAAGTAGCAATTAACTTCTTTCTTACGGTTGGATCTAAATTTGGGTCTTTACTTATAAATGTTAATTCATAACCTTTGTGTTTTTCTTTACTGTAAGAAACCCAGTTTTTTGAAAGTGCATTAAATAATTCTTTATCGATCTTAGATTGCGATTTACCTTTTACCCAACCGCTATTAACCTTAATTTCTCCTGCTTTGGCTTTAATGGTTTCGGTTTCGTTGTTGGCAAATGTTAGCTCAACCTTTCTCTTGGTACGGTACCCATCGGCCATGGCAAATTTTGGGTAAATGTGGATAAAAGCAGTATCTAATCTGGCTTTGGTTATAGCGTCAGCAACATTGCTTTCATCGTTGAAGGTTAATTCATAACCTTTATTCTGCGCAAAGGTACTTATAGCGCTCGCCAGCAACGCGGTTATTAAAAGCTTCTTAATCATGGTTTGTTGGTGTGTATTTTTAATTGAAATATTTTAAAATTTAAAAGTGATTTAACGTTATACTAAAACGTTTTATTAAACAATAATAGGCATAATATCGCAGATGAAAAATTAATTCCATTTTTTTGATAAATAGAGGCAAAAAGATCAATAACTAAAATACACGAATGACAAACAGGATTGCCATGAAAAAGGGCGTTATGCTGTAGAGAAAGACAAAAGAGGAACAGACTGCAGGACTAATTATGTTAGGTCACCCGCAGTCCTCTCCTTATTAAGTTAAGCTTAAATCGCAGCAACTTGCAGCACCAATCAATGCTGCATGTTCTTTTAATTCTGAAATTTTGATATCAGTATCTATTTCATTGCCTTTTAACGTTGCAATTAATTCGGGTGCAAAAGCACTAAAAGATTGCGCAATATTGCCACCAACAATAACCATATCTATTTTATGCTTTCTGATAATAGGAATTAAAAACTGGGCAAGGTTATAACCAAATTCCATAAATACCCGGGTGGCAAAATGATCGGTTTCTACCATTTCCACCAATTCTTTCACGCCATCTACCGTTTTGCCGCTAAGCTGGTTAAAACGTTTTACGAACCAGCGCGTAGAAAGGTAATCTTCCGCAATTCCGTCTAAAAATTCGGAGTTCCAAAGGTCAGCATCAAAAGCTTTATAATTGAGACAAAGCGATGAGCCAAGGCCCGTACCAAGCGTTAAGCCCAACACACTGGCATTTCCTTTGGCAGCGCCAGCAAAAACCTCACCTTGTAAAAAACCGGCTGCATCATTTATAAAGTGAATATGCTCTGTAGGGATATCTAACCTCTTCGACAATTCCTCTTTTACATTGATCTGGTAAAGTGATTTAAACTTATCCTGGTCTTTGATTAATGAAATGCCTTCACTATAATTAAAAGGACCAGGCATGGCAATTCCAACATTCCGGGCACCGTTTTTAATATTTTTAAAAGCCTTATTGATGATATCGCACCATGCCGATAAAATCACTTCTTTACTCTCCTGTGAATTCACAGGGCTACGTTTGATAGAATCCTTAACCAAAGTTCTTGTTTCCAAATCCACCAATGCGGCCGTAATATGCGAGCCGCCAATATCTACACCTAATGCAACAGGCTTTTCCATTCTATATATATTTCTGTTATCTATTCTTTATAATCTGAATTAATTCGCCAAAAGTAGCAATTCAATATCTATTTACTGATTGAAAATGGCTTATCTTCTTCTAATAATCCTCTATTTAACGAAGGTTTAACATTCATCTCTAATTTTAACACCCCTCCTTTTAACAAATCGCTATGGTTTATAAAATTTTTGGTATAATTTTTACCATTTAAGCTTGCCGATTTTATATAAACATTGGCAGCATTATTGGCGGGTGCCTCAATGACGAATTTTTTGCCGTTTTCTAAATTAATAGTCGTTTTTTTAAACATTGGACTTCCTAAAACGTACTCCCCAGTACCTGGCGTTACGCTGTAAAACCCTAATGCACTTAAAACATACCACGATGAAGTCTGCCCTTGGTCTTCGTCTCCAGGATAACCGTTTTCTGTGGCATCGTACAGTTCATGCATCACCTTACGGGCATAAAATTGTGCCTTCCAGGGTTGGTTGGCATAATTATACAAATACACCATGTGCTGTATCGGTTGATTTCCATGTGCATATTGGCCCATGTTGGCCATTACCATTTCGGTCATTTCATGAATCATCCCGCCATACGAACCCACATTTACTTTATTAGGTTCGCTGAAAACAGAATCGAGCTTGGCGATGAAATTGCTTTTCCCTCCCATCAAATTAATTAAACCTTTGGTATCTTGAAAAACCGACCATTGCCAATGCCAGGCATTTCCTTCGGTAAATGGCCCTCCCCATTCCGTTGGGTCGAAATTTGGCGACCATTTTCCCTCTGCGTTCCTACCCCTCATAAAACGGGTAGAAGGATCATAAACATTTTTATAATTGAACATGGGTTTCTCAAAAACCTTCATATAATGCTTATCTCCAATCATTTCTGCCAAATGGTAAGCGCAATAGTCATCGTAGGCATACTCTAGTGTTTTGGCTGTAGCTTCTCTGTATTTTGGATAAGGCACATACCCCAATTGGTTATATTCTGTTACACCGTCCCTACCATTTGCAGGACCCCACGGCCCCTTATTCATTGCTTCGTGATAATAAGCATCTAACGCCTTTTTCGGATCAAACGTTCTGATTCCTTTTGCCCAGGCATCGGTTAACAAAGAAATAGCGTGGTTACCAATCATACTTCCAGCTTCGCTGGGAAAAGACCACGATGGCAACCAACCACATTGCGCATAGGCATCGAGCATGGCCTGCATATAACGACCATGCATTTCTGGCTGTACCAGTGTGTTTAGTGGAAATTGCGCGCGGAAGGTATCCCAGAAACCCGTATCGGTAAACATATATCCATCATGCACTTTACCGTCATACGGACTAAAGTAATATGGTTTTCCGGCTTCATTTATTTCATAAAACTTTCTGGAGAACAGGCTTGCCCTAAAAAAGCAAGAATAAAAAGTTTCCATATCTGCTTTAGATCCGCCTTCTACTTCTATCTTACCAAGCGATTTATTCCACACCGCAGCAGCATGGGCTTTGGTATCTTCCAAGGTCTTATCATTGCCCAGTTCTCTTTTTAAATTGAGTTCGGCCTGTTGTAAACTGATATAAGACGAAGCTGTTTTTACCTGTACTTTTGTGCCAGATTCGAACTGTACAAATGCACCTTTTCCCAATCCTTCAGCAGAAATAGAATCTTTTGCAATGGTATTACGTTTATTCTCCCAAGTACCGTACGATTTAATCGGTTGATCGAACTGGATTACGAAATAACTTTTCCAACCTCTTTTAAAACCTTCACCATTGTTTACCCAACCCGTTATTTTATTTTCTTTAGGATAGATCTGAACGCCGCTCAATCTGTTGTATCCGTCTAAAATCAAAAAGCTTCTTTTGCCTTTTGGATAGCTGAACCTGAGGTGCGCGCCACGCTCTGATGGTGAAATTTCGGTGGTAATATCATTTTCGAATGTTACCTTATAATAGTTTGGTTTAGCAATCTCGTCCTGATGACTAAATTTAGTTTCGCGTTTATCTTCATTTACTATCAGTTCATCAACCATTGGCATTAAAGAAAATACGGCATAGTCTCTCGTCCACGAACTGCATTGATGCGCTTGCTGAAAGCCTCTGATTTTATCTTTAAAATATTGATATTTCCAACCATCGCCATTTCTACCGGTTTGCGGGGTCCAGGTATGCATGCCAAATGGTAATGCCGTTGTTGGATAGGTATTCCCTCTGGTGAGTTCGTGTTTGGAGTTTGTGCCCTGAAGTGTGTTAACATAGTGAACCCAATCTTTCTGCTGTGCCAATAAACCTTTGGCAGCAAGGCAGCATAAAATGGATGCGATTAATTTAAATTTCATTTGTTTGTGTGTTTATTCTTTCCAGCCGATATAACCAAAATCAAACTGTATATTTTTTTTAAAAACCGGCATTTGTGAGCGCAGTTATAGGCTTGCAAACGCTGATTATATGATTATTTAATATTCCATTTATCGGCTAACATTTTGATGAAATAACCGCCAACCACACTTCTCGCCTGAAAGCCTGTCATTTTCCCATTGGTAGTTTCATGCCAGTCGCTCAATGGCACCTTGCTCTCCGTTTCGGTCGCAAAACGATATATCGGACTGATAAATTTTTGAAAATCGGCTTCGTTATCAGCCAAGGTAGCTGTCCACATAATCCAGTCAGATTTGGTGTAAGTTCTACGGCTGTCCAACGGTAATCCGAAATCTTTTTGTTTGGTTAAATAAAAGTTAATTTCCTTTTTGTATACTTCTTTAGGAAAAAGATCAAGTTTTAAAAGTTTGTCCCAAACGAGGTTGTACTTCTGGCTCCAGGTATTTTTGTCATTAAAGGTTAAAGCGTAATGATCGCCATCATCTGCAAGTTTCATCCAGTTTTGGGCCATCTGTAAGGCAGCTGTTCTATATTTTGTAGCTACATCGGCCTTGCCTAATAATTGCGCCATTTGTGCGTAAGCACCTAAAGCTACAATAGCTTTTACCGATAAATTCGAATTCCGGGCCAAATGGCCTGCAAAATCATCGGTGCATAATTGATTTGCCGGATCGAAACCTTCTCTTAGCAGATAGTTTGCCCATACAGACATTACCTCCCAATGTTTCTCGGCGTACTTTGCATTTCCTTCTGCCTTCGTAATGGCAGCGGTTAAAATGATCATATTTCCGGCTTCTTCTACCGGCATATCTTCACCATAAGTTTGACCGTTTGCTAAAGGATAAGTACCTAAATCATGTGCTGCAAATGGCTTCTTCCATTTTCCACTTTCTGAATAATAGAAGATACCATTAAGCATTCCTTTTAACAATTCGGGATTGTACACCAAAAATTGTGGTGCTGACGGATAAGTAACATCCACTGTATTGATTGATCCGTTACTAAAATTTTCTTTCGATAGGAAGAGGATATCTCCATTTGGGGCATATACGATTTTGTGTGCTGCAATAGCCTGTCTATAAGCTAATTTACACATATCAGCGTATTCTTTCCCCCCAGCCTTTTCGGCGTCGGCGTATAGTTTGGCATCAAAAATGGCACACTTGGTTTTTAACAAAGGGTATTGGGCATTCGCCTCAGCCAGCTGATCTTCGAATTGCTGTGAACCAGCCTGTCGCCAAACGGGCTGCAGCTTTTCGCCAAAGTATTCAACCGATTTTAGGTCATCATAGCCCAGCATCATATATTTATCTACCGGGGTTGAAGAAACCGAACCGAAAGGAATAATACTGCTTAGGTTTAGGCTTTTTGAATTTAAAACCTCTGTTTGTATAGGATATTTGGAATTGACGAAACTTTTTAAGCTTTCGTTCTGCTTACCAATAAATTGAGTGGCATTAAACCTGGCGGGAACAGCTACATATAAATAGCCCCAATCGATCCGTAAATCATCTCCCCGTTTCTTTAACACCGGCTGTTCTACAGTCCCCGTTTTTAAGATAGAGAGATTGTTCTTCGAACGTTTCCAGGCCGATACACTTTGGCTTGGTGTATTTACAGCCAGGTTTGATGATGCACCAAAGAAAATATCTACACTATGCGGCTTGGCATCAGTAGATTTTACAGTATAATTGATATAACTGATTGGCCTGGCGGTTAATTTAATATCGTTAAGCAACAACGGGGAGGTGAAAGCTACCTGGAGTTCTACATAGCCACAGCTAAAAGTATATTTGGTAGTGGTGGCCTCTATGGACACATTGGTTTGAGTGGCGGGAGCAATTTCTACATTGTCTGCAGCTTCTTCTACAAGCCCGGCATCTAAATGCCTGCCGCCAGCTGTATTTTTACAGTGGATGGCCAATACATTTTTCCCTGTTTTTAATAACTCGTCTTCAATGGGCACATAAATATAATCAGAAACCCATCCATTCTTTTTGTAAATTATTTTACCGTTTAAATAAACAATTACATTATCATCGTGATTGAGTTTTAAGTATTTTTTTGTAGCCGATACATTGGTTATATTGAAGGTTCTTCTAAAGTAAAGATCGTCGCTATTCCATTTTGTTTTGGCAGAATTATCGTCTCCAAAAGGAGCTTCGGCTTTTTTCCAGCTATTATCATTGTAGTTGTTGCTTTCCCAACCTGCTTCGGGTTTATCGAAACTGTAACTGGCCTGATATTTTAAAACATCAGCAGCTGGGAGTATTTCTTTAAAAGTTTGGCTTTCTTCGCCTAGAAACCGATAAAATTTACCATCTACTTTAATAACACCCAGCAAAGATTGCTCCTTTCCTGTCCAATGTTTAGTTACCGATTGGTTAAGCCCATCGCCAAAAGACCAAACACTGAAATAAGCATCGTGTGTAATTAAGGGATAAGCAGGTGCCTTATCTTGTGCTTTTGTAATCAAATTAAAAAAAAGACAAAGTGCTACTAAGGAAAGTTTTCTCATAAGTTAATATTTGGTTTTCACTGCAGTTAATAAAACGTTTTACCAATTTATCGACTAAATATCTTAAGCATGGCTTAAATAAGCTACGAAAGATAATGCTGGTTTAAATTGTTCTATGCTTGTAAAAGACTGTATAAAGTAAAACGTTTTACTAATATCAATATTAGAGAAATAAAAATCATATTAAAATAGCTTAGCGTAACATTTAAGTTACCGGCATTAATCCCTGATAATTAATTTAGCTGGAATGATAATCTCTTGACTCTCTGGCTTAGTTTTGGTTGACAGCTGTTTAAGAATTAGCCTTATTACATTTTCTGCAATTTCTTCGAGTGGTTGCTGAACTGTTGAAATACCAGGCGTATGCAGTTCGAAAGCTTCATGATCATCGTATGCAATAATGGCAAAGTCGTCGCCAATTTTCTTTTTGATCTTTTTCAACACTTTTAAGCCACTAATCGCCAAATAATTGGTTGCAAATAATACTGCATCAATTTTTTTGTTTTCTAAGAGTTCTTCAATCTGAGCAATGGTTTCGCCCTCTTCCTGATTAAAATGGATCTTTAAAACCAGGTTGTCATCATACTTGATTCCGTTATCTTCTAATGCTTTTTTATAACCATCATAACGCTCTATTATCTGCTCTACATTGATATCAGTAGTAACCAAGGCAATATTCTTTTTACCCTGATCGATAAAATGCTGTATTGACTGGTATGAAGCATTAAAATGATCGGCTCCAACATAGCTGGTATTAATTTCCGGCAAATTTCTATCGAACAGGATTACCGGATTTCCATCATCAAGAAGCATCTGAATATCTTCTTCTATTCCTTTTATTGGCGAGATGATATAGGCATCAACTTTTCGCGATTTGAACATGTTGATTAGTTCCTTCGCTTTGTCGATACTGTTTTCTGTACTGGAATAAATAATCTTATATCCTCTTTTATAGGCTTTATCCTCGATTAACCTTGCAATCCTGGAGAAGAAAGAATTGGAAATGTCTTCTATAATCAGGCCGATGATATTGGAGTTGCCGGTTCTTAAACTTCTTGCGATCTGATTGGGTTTATAACCACTTTCTTCGATAATTTTTTCTACTTTCTCTATTACTGCTTCGCTTATCGATTTCTCTTTTGCTTTACCGTTAATAATGAATGAAACTGTGGTAATGGATACATTTGCTTTTACGGCTATATCTTTGATAGAAAGCGATTTCATTTGGTTGGATGTCTTTTGAGTTAATCAATTCAAAGCTAAATAAAAATTGCAGCTTTTAAATTTTTGCCTGTTATAAAAACGCAATTTAACATTTTTTATGTTAATCGTTTTAGAAACGCTTGTTAAAGGACAGCACAGCATCAATTATAAGGCTTAAACAGCAAAAGGCGCCATTTAAAGCGCCTTTTGTATCAAAATTAATATCCTGGGTTTTGTTTAATATTCTCGTTTAATGTTCTCTGAATTAAAGGAATTGGGAATATTTGTCTGAAAGCTGCAGAAGGAGTATGATCCCACCAACTTTGAGTATGAAATTTTCCAAAACGAATTAAATCATCGCGACGGAAACCTTCAAATACAAATTCTCTACCTCTTTCGTTCAATAACTCATCAAGTGTTAAAGTTGCAGTTGTATATTCATTTGCAGGCCAGGTAGCAGCCGTAAATGCACGTTTTTTACAATCGTTAACCAACTGAACTGCTTGAGCATTTGCTGTACCACCATTTTTACGCATTAATGCTTCGGCTTTTGCAAAATAAACCCAAGTTAAGCGATATAAATTCCAGTCTGTACAATTATAGTTAAGATCAATTGCAACAGGCATTCCACCTACTGTACCAGCAACGTTGTTTCCTAATTTATATTTATTAAAACGAACACCACTGTTTTCTTCTCCTTCACTCATGTTAGAAACTGTAGAGCCTACTTTGGCACGACGAATTTCATCAACAAAATTAATTTGTTGACCATCGTACTCATTACCACCAGAAGCAAGTGCTTGTTGTCCATTGTCAAATCTAACTTGAGGGCCTTGTAACAACCAAGTTGTTTTTCTCAAATCATCATTGTTATACTTTGTGTAATTACCTGGAACCATTACCACTCCATTATTTCCATTTCTAGAACCACCATAGATTCTGTCTTGTTGGAAATGGAAGAATTCACCTGTCCATGATGGCTGTGAGTTAGCGATTCTAAATTCATAAGCAATAGCAAAAATCACTTCTTTAGATAAATCATTTGTGCTTTTAAACTGATCGGTAATGTTTGCATCAAGTTCCATATTTCCATTCTGTCCACCAGCTTCATTGTTAATTAATTTATCAGCAGCAGCTATACAATCATCCCAACGAGCAGTTCCTGTCCAAACTTCAGCATTTAAGTAAAGCTCAACCAACATGGCATAACCACCAGCTTTAGTCATTCGGCCAATCATATTTCTTGATAAGTTTGGTGCCTTATCAATATTATCTTTGATTTCTTTTTCGATAAAAGCAAAAACTTCAGCACGCGGTCTAGTCTCTGGTTTTGCAGGAGTACCCACTTGGGTTACGATCGGAATATTTCCAAAAAGATCCATCAATTTCAGATAGTGATATGCTCTTAAAAGCTTCAATTCAGCAATATAACCGTCTTTTTCTATTTGGGTTATGCCCATTTGTTCTAGATTACGCTTTTCTAAGTTTTCTATTGGATCGTTACAGTATCCAACACCTCCGTACATTAAAGACCAAGCGTTATTCAATGGTCCATCATCTACCAACCAGGTATGATAGTGTAAACGTTTCCATTTACCACCATCTTCTCCATGTCTTCCTTTTGTTGGCCAAGCCAACTGATCGCCAGAAAGTTCTGATGGCCTCCACCATCCGTCTTGACCTGATGGTGTTGCCCAAGCATTTGCATGAGTATATGGTCTTAAAACTGCAGATATAACTTCGTTTTTGTTATTGTAATAATTATCAGTGATTAGCTGACTATATATTTTCTCGTCTAAGTTAGTACATGCATTAAATAATACAGGTGAAACTAAGAGCACAGATAGAATAATTTTTTTATATGTTTTCATTTTTCTTATTATTAAAATCCAAAATTTACGCCGAACACAAAACTTCTGGTTGTTGGATAAGGACTTCTGGTATCAATACCTAAACTACGTCCATTAATTTCTTGACCTAAGCCCGTATCTTGAATCAAATCAGGATCGTTACCTGTGTAACCAGTTAACAATGCCAGGTTTTGACCAACGGCGTATACGCGTAAGCTTCTGAATGCCTTATCTTTAAATTTGAATGTATAACCTAGAGTTACCTCATCAACTTTTAAGAAACTTCCGTTTTCTAGATAATAATCAGAATACATATACGTATCATTGATTTCTGCATATTTAGTAAAAGCACTGTTTAATAAGTTACCCTGTGTTCCAAATTTGTTTCCATAAGATAAAGCAACAGTATTTAATACATCAAAGTCTAATTTACTTCTTAAGAAAATTCTCAAATCAAATTGCTTGTAAGTAAAAGTATTTCCTAACGACAGGTAATACTTAGGAATTGCATTTCCAATAACCTGCAAATCGGTTTGATCGCGGAAAGGAGACATATTAATTTGTGCATTTGGCACCGCTTGACCAGCACGGTTAGTAAATAACCATTTACCATCTGGTGTGAAACTGTTAAAACGTTTACCCCAGAACTCGCCAATGTTACGACCTTCGTATGTACGGAACGCGTTACCGAGAGCACCTGCACCACCGATACTTCCAAATGGTTCCATATCTCTTCTGAATTCATCATTTGAAAAAGTTACTAGCTTATTATCAATTGTACTTCCTGCAAAATCAACATTCCATGAAAAGTCTTTATTCTTTATTGCTGCATAACTCAATGTCAATTCAATACCTTTTGCAGAAATTGTACCTACGTTAGTATAGATAGTACTTGCAACATATGGAGGTTGTGGAGAGGTATAAGTATAAAGTAAATCTTCAATATCACGTTTGAAAACATCTACCGAGCCACTCAATTTATTGTTGAACATGGCAAAATCCAAACCTAAGTTATATTCCTTTTTACGCTCCCATCTTAAATTTGGATTTGGATTACGTGATGGGCCATAAGTTTGTAACCATTGGTTTCCAGGGAAAGGATAAAGATTACCTGGACTTAAGGTTACTAAAGATGCATAGTTTGCAAAGCCAGAGTTACCGGTTTCGCCGTATCCTGCTCTAATTTTTAAGAAATTAAGCCATTTGGCATTTTCCATAAATTTCTCGCGGGTAATTTCCCATGATGCAGAAACTGCCGGAAAACTTGCCCATTTATTGTTCGCTCCAAATTTTGACGATCCCTCTCTTCTTAATACAGCCTCGAAGTTAACTTTACCATCGAAAGTGTAGTGCACACGACCAAATAACGCTATTAACGTATTATCGTTTTTATTACTGGCAATACCGATTCTATTTACTGCAACTGGCACACTGCCCAAGTTGTTTTCTTCGAAAATATCGTTTGTATAGCCGCGGTTGTTTGCGCTGAAAGATTCGTTTACTTCATAACGGTAAGAATAACCGATCATACCTGTTAAACGATGTTTATCTTTAATCGTTTTGCTATACTCAATTGTTGGCTCAAAGTTAAAGTTTTCATTTAACTCAGTCCCTTTATAGGCATAACCACCACCTGGTGCGTCACCATTCTCTACAGAATTTTGACTTCCAAGTAAACGATATTGATTATCAACAAACTGATTTCTCTGATAAGCAACAAATGCTGATGCTTTCAGATCTTTCATTATGTCAATGTCGATTTTACCATCTACAGAATAAGTTTGCTGATTTCTTTTATTTGTCTCTTGTGCTAAACGAGCAATCTCATTGGTAATATTTCTGGTAAATAAATAAGAACCATTAGGATTATAATACGATTCAGTAGGGTTTTTGGTTAAAACAGTTTCCCAGCCACCGCCACCTAATAAATTGGCTCTATTGATGTTCGAGGCAACATTAAACATCGCAGTAACTTTATCTTTAAAGCCCTTTTGTGTTAAGCTCATTCTAAATTGATACTGTTCTCTGCTGTTTTCTTTTGCAAAACCATCTAACTTATTATAAGTAAATGATCCACGGTAGTTCGATTTATCGCTACCACCAGAAACCGATAAATTTTGATAGTTCGTTAAATTATCTTTATTGATAAGATCGTCGAAATAATTAAAGTCGCCGCCGTAATCTTGAGCAGTATATTGTCCAGCTGCAATTTTTTCTCTGAACTGAGTTGCGCTCATGAAATCAGGACGCTCGTACAATGTTTCATGTTTTGCGTAACCATTGTAACTGAACTGAGCAGCTCCTTTACGGCCTTTTTTTGTTGTAACCAAAATAACACCTGCATTAGCTCTGGTACCGTAAATTGCTGCCGCAGAACCATCTTTTAATACAGTAAAAGATTCGATATCATCTTGTTGCAGTAAATCTAAATTACCACCAGGAATTCCATCAATTACGATAAGCGGGCTCGCTGTACCTGAAATTGAGGTAACACCACGAAGCTGAATAGCTACGCCGGTATTTGGGTTTGAGCTACTTCTGGTAATTTGTAAACCAGCAACTTTACCTTGTAATAAATCCAGCGCATTTCTAGCACCACTTTGTCTGAATTGACTGGTGTCTACTTTAGTGATAGCAGATGTTAATTCTCTTTGACTACGGCTACCATAACCAACAACAACAACATCATCCAGTTTAGTATCAGCAGACACAGCTAATTTGATATTTAATGTGGTTTGGTTAGCAATTGTGATGTTCTGGGTTGTATAGCCTATATAACCGATCCTTATCACATCACCTACATTTGCTTCTATACTAAATTTTCCAGTTGCATCGGTTACAACGCCTTTGCCAGAAGTTACATTCTTAATACCTACGCCTGGGATAGGCTGGCTATTCTCATCAAGAACTACCCCCGAAACGACCTTTTGTACCCGAGCATGCTCCAATATCTTGCTCTCGTTTAAGCGCCCTCCTGCAGCTCCCAATTTTGCGTTCATTGAAAACGCAGGACTGTTTAGCAATACAATTGCAGCAGACAGCCCCGTAACTTTAAGTAAATTAATTCTCATTAGCGGTTTTGTTAAATTATAAATTGATTAGTTATTTGTTTCCCTGGTAATCTTTTTATCTGTGATGGAAATGCCCCACTTGATTAGCTGTCGAACATTTGAAGCGTTTATTGGGTTAAAGGTTTGATCTGATCATGACAGAAACTAACTCGCACGACCTAGTCTGTTTTTACGTTTGGTAAAAACTATTAAAATTCAGTAAGGAGTTGCTGTAATGCTCATAATAAATAGACCGGCTAAGCTAAAACGTTTTAGTCAATCAATTATAAGAATTTTCGACTATTATAAAACGTTTTAGTAAGTAAAAAAAATATTACAATCGAACGAGAGTCCGATTTTCTCTTAGTCTAAGACTAAACGAGCGGGGGATAATTACCTCTTCAGCAGGTGATTTACCTTCTGAAGAAAGCTGGCTTAAAATGAGTTAATAATGGTTTCGGCTATTTCCTCCGGGGGCTGGTGAATAGCAGAATACCAGGGGTATGCAGTTTGAATGCTTCATGATCATTATATGTGATAACCGCGAAATCATCTCCTACTTTGGCCTGTTATAAAAACTCAAATTAACATTTTTATATTAATCGTTTAGAAAAGCCTGTTAAAGGACGGCACAGCATAAATATGAAGGCTTAAAACAGCAAAAGGCGCTGATCCGGCGCCTTTTGTATCAAAATTAATATCCTGGGTTTTGTTTAAGTTTCGAATTTAAATCTATCTGTCGTTGTGGGATTGGGAATAAATTCCTGTGCGCTGATGACGGAGAGTGGTCCCACCAGTTTGTAGTTGTAAATTTGCCAAACCTGATGAGATCGTCTCTTCTAAAACCTTCGAAAATGAATTCCCTTCCTCTTTCAGCCAACAATTCATCTAAAGTTAGGGTGGTTGTAGTGTAAGCGCGACTTGGCCAGGCTGCCGCAGTATAGGCTCTCTTTTTAACATCGTTAATTAAAGTAACGGCATCAGCAGTAGCTACACCGCCATTTTTACGCATTATAGCTTCTGCCTTAGCAAAATAAATCCAGGTTAAGCGATAAATATTCCAATCGGTATTGTTATAATTTGGATCAGGTTGAACGGCAATAGTATCTATTCCGTTAACAACAAAACCAGCGATCGAATTTCCCAACCGATATTTGTTAAACCGGACACCACTATTTTCTTCACCTTCGCTCATGGTAGAAACTGTAGAGTTTTTTGTGTTTTTTTGAATATTATCAACAAAAACAAGGGGTTTGCCTGCATATTCTACAGTTCCCAGTACAGGATCCTTAGGGTTTGCAAATTTGAATTGTGGGCCAATCAACAACCACTGTTTTTTTCTCTGATCATCATCATCATATTTGTTATAAACATTCGGAATTACCACCACGCCATCGTTACCGTTTCTACCACCTCCATAAATGTCTTTTTGTGCAAAGTGAAAAAAATCTGCTGCAAAACCAGGTTCAAAATTAGCACGCTTGTAATCATAGGCTATGGAAAAAATCACTTCTTTTGATAGGTCGTTGGTTGTGTTGAACTGGCTTAGAATATCCTTATCTAAAGCCATTGCACCATTTTGTCCTCCGCCTTGATTGGCGATTAATTTATCGGCAGCGGCAATACAGTCGTCCCAACGTGGCGTACCTGTCCAAACTTCTGCATTAAGATAGAGCTCCACCAACATTGCATAACCACCTGCCTGACTCATCCTGCCCAGCATTTGTCGCGAAAGTTTTGGTGTTTTTTCTATATTTTCTCTTATTTCCTTTTCGATAAAATCAAATACTTCTTTTCTGCTCGATGTTGCAGGGTACTGCTCAGTTGGCACACTACCTGTAGGTACGTTGAGGCTAATGGGGATATTTCCAAATAAGTCCATCAGTTTTAAATAATGGAACGCCCTAAGGAGTTTCAATTCCGCGATATACGCGTCTTTTTCAGCCTGTGTAATGCCCATTTCCGAAATACTTCTGTTTTCAAGATTTTGTATTGGGCTATTGCATAATCCCATTCCCCAGTACATCAGGTTCCAGGCATTGTTATAGCCTGCTTCATCAACAGTCCAGCTATGGTAGTGCAACCTCTTCCATTGTCCCCCATCTTCACCATGCGGACCTTTAGTTGGCCAAGCCAGCTGATCAGCAGAAAGTTCTGCCATGCGCCACCAACCATTTTGCCCAGCTGGAGCTACCCAGGCATTGGCATGGGTATACGGACGCAGTACGGCAGATAAAACTTCATTTTTATTAGTATAAAAAACGTCTGCAGGAATCTGGTCGTACGCATTTTCATCTAGTTTAGTACAGGAGAACCCTAGTCCTACAAGCATAAACATTACTATATATTTTATATTATTTTTCATGATATTAAGTTAAAAGCCAAGATTTAGACCAAACAAGAATGACCTGGTACTTGGGTAAGCATTTCTATTATCAACACCGGGACCCAAGCCTGAATCGAGTACGAAGTCTGGATCATTTCCGGTGTAGCCTGTTAGCGTAACTAAATTTTGCCCGGTAGCGTAAACCCTTAAATTACGGATCAGCTTAGTTTTAAACTTAAAGCTATAGCCGATCGTAATCTCATCGATTTTGAGGTTTGTTCCGTCTTCCAGATAGTAGTCAGAGTATTGATAGGTATCGTTAATCTGGCTAAACTTTTCGAATGCCGAACGTAGATAGTTGCTTCCCTGGATGGACGGATTGCCATATGAAAGTGCTGTTGTGTTTAAGATCTGATAATCAAACTTTCCTCTTACAAACATTCTGAAATCCCAGTTTTTGTACGCTAAATTCGCCGTAAATGATGCATAATATTTAGGTATCGCATTACCAATACGTGCTAAATCGGTAACGTTCGGATCTTTTGAATAATTGATCTGATCGTTACGCACGGCAACACCATTTCTATTGTAGAATAACCATTTTCCTTCTGCATCGAAACCTGCAAAACGTTTGCCCCAGAACTCGCCAAGCGGGGCGCCTTCATAAGTGGTAATGGCATCGCCCAAATCGCCTGAACCACCTATACCCCCAAATGTTTTATATTTGACATCGAAAATATCGTTCGAATAACTTACCAGCTTATTGCTTAAAGTGCTTCCGGTAAAATCCATACTAAAGGTCAGATCTTTTGTTTTGATGGCTTCGTAACTCAAAGCCAATTCTATACCTTTTGATGAAATTGTACCAACGTTAGCATAAATATTTGCCAGTACGTACGGCGGTTGAGGAGTAGTATATTGATCCAAAAGATCTTTAGTTGTACGGTTGAAAACATCTAAGGCACCTTTAAGTTTATTGTTAAACAAGGTAAAATCAGCACCAATGTTTAATTCCCTTTTAGTCTCCCATTTCAAATCAGGGTTTACATTCGTTGTTGGACCATAAGTTTCGCGGTATGATCCGTCTGGATAGATATATCTGCCACCACCACCTAGAACTACCCTAGAGGCATTGTTTGAAAAACCAGAGTTACCCGTCACCCCATAACCTGCACGTAATTTTAAGTAATTAATCCATTTGATATCCTTCATGAAATTTTCGTCAGAAATGTTCCATCCAACCGAAACAGCTGGAAAATTCCCCCATTTATTGTTTATACCAAAACGGGATGAACCTTCATGTCTTAAAATCAACTGTAATAGGTATTTATTGTTGAAAGCATAATTGATCCTTCCAAAAAAAGCGATCAATGTATTGTCGTTTTTAAAACTTGTTGCTGTTGCTCTTCCGTCTGTTAACGCAATACCGGTAGTCAGGTTATCTTCATGGAATTGATCATTGATGAACCCCCTGTTACTGGCCGACTGACCTTCTTCAACATTATACCGATAGCTATAACCGGCAACCGCAGAAATTGAATGTTTTTCTTTGATAATGGTGTTGTACTGCAAGGTAGGTTCAACTGCGAAAGCCTGCGATAAGAAATTTCCTTTACTTGCATAACCGCCTCCCGGATAATCTGCATCTTCTACCGAACGTTCGGAAAAAATAGATGCCCATGCGCCATCGGTGTAACTATCGCGTTGAACAGATCCAAAAATCGATCCTTTTAATCCTTTTGCCAGGTCTATATCCGCTTTAATATCGGCCGAGCTTGTTTGCTGCTTTCTTCTACTGCGTTCTTGTTGTAATCTGGCATATTGGTTTGTACTTTGGTTATCAAAATAAAAGGTTCCGTTTGGATTGAAGATTCTTTTGGTTGGATTTTTAACCAGTTCTTCTTCCCAACCGCTTCCACCTAATGTATTTGCATTGTTAAAGTTCGAAGCCAGATTCATTTGAATATTAAGCTTATCATTAAAGCCTTTCTGATTTACATTTAACCTAACGGTATATTCTTTCCTTCCGTTTTCCAAACCGATACCCTGTAAATCGCGGTAGTTTAAACTCGCACGATAATTGGTATTGTTGGTACCGCCTGATAATGAAAGGTTATGGTTTTGAGACAGGTTATCTTTATTGATCAAGCTTCCATATAAATCATCATTTCCGCCATAATCCTGAGCATCTAAAGTTCCAGCAGTAATTTTTTGCCTAAATTCATCAGTAGTTAAAAAATCTAACCTGTTCTGTATGTATTCTTTACGGAAATAAGTTGAATAATTAAACTGTGGCGCACCTGGTTTCCCTTTTTTAGTGGTAATCAGGATTACACCCGCATTTGCACTGGTGCCATAAATTGCAGCTCCAGAACCATCCTTAAGTACGTCGACCGAAAGGATATCATCTTGCTGCAAGAGATCGGGGTTACCGCCAGGGATACCATCGATAACAAATAAAGGGCTAGAGCTTCCTGTTACAGTTACTGCCCCACGTAGTTGTACATTAACCCCAGAATTTGGATTTGAACCACTCGTTCGGGTGAGGTTTAAACCGGCAACTTTACCCTGGATCAGATCGAGTGGATTTCGGGCCCCACTTTGCCTAAATTGAGCCGTATCTACATGGGCAACGGATGAAGTAACTTCTTTTGTTTTTAATGTACCGTAACCAACCACCACTACTTCATCTAATTTTTGAGATTGCGAGGGGACTAAATTGATGGTTAATGGCGTTGCTCCATTACCAGCGGGAACGGATTTAGTCTGGTAACCGATATAGCTAAATACCAGCACATCGGTAGGGGCGGTAACATTTATACTAAATTTACCATTTTCCTGTGTTACAGTACCCCCTGTTTTGCCCTGAATTTTAATTCCAACGCCAGGTAAACCGATTTTCTGCTCGTCTACAACGGTACCCGTAATTGTTTTTTGGGCCGCTGATGCTGCAGGAGCGGTGCCCGCCGGAGTAGCAGGCGCTGCTGTAGTTGGCGCTGTTGTAGGCGCGGTCACCGGGCGCGAACCACCAAGCGGGTTCGGTGGTACTTTTACCGAATCAGCAGGTTTGGCCACCGGAACTTTTTTTGTTGTGTCTTGTTTTTTAGTTGTATCCTGCTGAAAATAGTAGCGATTAAAATTCTTTTTCTCGCTCGTAATTTTCGCAAACAACTGGGGGCTTGAAAGTAGGACAAGGCATAGGAATCCTGTCGTCCTGAGTAAAATGTTTTTCATTGGCACTCACTAGCTTAGTTTATAATCAGTTACGCAATGCGGCCAAATTTCACCAAATTAATAAGAGCTATGAGATTAATTAGTTATAGTTATGATTTCCGCAAAACGATTTAGTAACGCCTTAAACGCGGTTTTGTTTTAAAAAAAATGAAAAAACCTTAAAATGTTACGTTTGTGGAAATATAAATTTAGTGGAGATATTTAGAAATCAATCTGGCCGTTTTTGCCGAAGCGCCAGGTTTTCCCATAAGTAAAAGTAGCCCGTCGTAATGTTTTAACATCTGGTTCCTGCCCTCCCCTGTTAAGATAATTTCGAGTTCTTCGTTCACCTTTTGGGTGTTACAATCTTCCTGGATAAGTTCGGTTACAATCTTTTTATTTACGATAAGATTAACCAGTGAAATAAACTTAATTTTCACCAACATCCTGGCAATGGCAATTGAAATGGTTCCGCCCTTATAAACCACTACCTGCGGCACTTTAAACAAAGCAGTCTCTAACGTAGCTGTTCCTGAAGCTACAATTGCGGCATGGGCATGGTGCAATAAATTATAGGTACTGTTAAAGAGAAGATGAACTTTTTTATCTCCCGTAAACTGGCGATAATAACTTTCGGTAAAAGTTGGTGCAGCTGCAATGACAAATATATAATCGGGATAATTTTCGGTTATGCTTAACATCACCGGAAGTAAACGTTCTATTTCCTGCTTGCGGCTACCAGGTAATAAGGCAATAATTTTTTCAGTACCTACCTGATTGTTTGCACGGAAATTTAAATCTGGTGTAAATTGCGCAATTTCGTCTAATAAGGGGTTGCCTACATAATCTACCTGCATGCCCCATTCTTTGTAGAAATCTACTTCGAAAGGCAAGATACAGAACATATGATCCACAACTTTTTTGATTTTCAACACCCGTTTTTGGTTCCATGCCCAAACTTTAGGTGAGATGTAATAACATACTTTTATGCCATTGGCTTTCGCAAACTCCGCAATTTTTAAATTAAAACCCGGAAAATCGATTAGGATCAGCACATCGGGCTTCCATTTTAAAACATCATCCTTGCAGGCTTTGAGATTTCTGAAAATGGTGCGTAAATTTAAAATCACCTCGGTAAAACCCATAAAAGCCATATCAGCATAGTGTTTAACCAGCTCACCTCCTTCGGCCTGCATTTTACCCCCCCCGAAATACCTGAATACAGCTTCGCCATCCTCAGCTTTTAAGGCTTTCATTAAGTTGGCGCCATGTAAATCGCCTGAGGCTTCTCCTGCTACGAGGTAGTATTTCATATTTTCTTATGTTATAACAAAAATCGTCATTGTGAGGAGGCACGACGAAGCAACCTTTTATGTTATTGTCTGTTCCTTAATTCTTCGTTGTTCTGGAAAGATTGCTTCACCCCAGCGCACAATCCCCTTCTTCAGTTCGCAATGACGCCCGTTTCATCAAAAAACTTTGTATGCAAAAAACACAAAAGCGCATAAAAACGTTGCGGCCAATATGCCCCTGCCAATATTTTCCTTATTGTATTTAAAAAAGTACTGCATGGTATAAGCATTTATAGCAATACCACCAATATATAACAAATCTGCTTTAGCAAGGGAAGCCACATGGTTAATGATGTACCAGGCAATGGAACAAAATATTGCCGGCACAAGCAAACCAATGCCCAAACCTACCCAAACAGAATTATTTAATCTTTTCAACCGATCAATCATAATGGCAAGCGCTTAACCTAAATTAATGCCATCTGGCGCTGAAACTTTAGTGCTGGCACTTGTAGATTTAGCAGCATTCTTACCAATAAAATCCCAACTGTTTATTGCTTGTATCGCATGGTGCGCCGTTAAATCAAACTGGACCGGAACAATAGAAATATAATTGTTTTCCAATGCCCAAACATCGGTATCTTCTCCCTTATCAAAATTTTCGAAAACACCGGTTAGCCAATAGTATGGTCGTTTGTAAGGATCAGTTCTTTCATCAAATTCTTCCATCCACTTTGCATTGGCCTGACGGCAAACTTTAACACCTTTTAGCTGATCGCCTTTTGGAAAATTCACATTCAATAAAGTTCCTTCTGGTAAACCATTTGCTAAAACCTGTTCACAGATATTTTTGATGTATTTTTTGGTATGACTAAAATCGGCATCGGCTGCAAAATCGTCTAAAGAGAAACCAATAGATGGAATTTTTTCTATTGCGCCTTCTACTGCAGCAGACATGGTACCTGAATAGAGTACATTAATCGAATTATTTAGTCCGTGGTTAATTCCTGATACACACAAGTCAGGTTTTTTACCTTTAAAAATCTTATTTACAGCAATTTTAACACAATCAACAGGTGTTCCACTGCATTTATACATTTCTACACCTGCATAAAGATCAACTTTATCAAAACGGATCGGTTTGCCTATGGTAATGGCATGTCCCATTCCGCTTTGCGGACTATCTGGTGCAACCACCACTACATTGCCCAGCTCCTGCATTACTTCCATTAAATTCTTTATGCCCGTAGCTGTAATCCCGTCGTCATTTACAACTAAAATATTTGGTTTTGTGCCCTGCTTTGTCATGCCGGTAAAAATACAGATTATAAATTCAAGGCACAATAAACCATCATTTATATGCTAAAATCATTTATTCCTAGATTTTTAGTTTTGAAATCAAAATTATTTCATTCCCTGCCATAAAGCATATATATTTGGATAAATAACTTATTAAAAATGAAGGCTGTATTTGAGATCATGCTTAAACCAACAGGTACGCACTCATTATCATAAACCAAAACCAATTCAATGAAATTCAAACTATTTACTTTGGCTTGTTTTCTAATTACAGGTTCTTTAGCGAAGGCGCAAACAACCTATCAATGGAAAACAGGAACATCCGGTGGCTTTAGCTACAAGTATGTAACCAACGATCCGACCAAAACACGTTTTTACACGCTAAAAAACGGTTTAACTGTAATTTTATCTCAGAACAATAAAGAGCCAAATATTACCTATAAAATGGCGGTAAGAGCGGGCAGTAATACCGATCCGCGTACCAATACCGGCCTGGCGCATTATTTAGAACACCTTTTATTTAAAGGAACGGATAAATTTGGAACCTTAAATTATGCCAAAGAAAAACCGCTTTTGGATAAGATCGAGGCACTTTACGAAACGTACAACAAAACTACCGATCCGGCTAAACGTAAAGAGATTTATAAGGAAATTGATAAAACTTCGGGCGAAGCCTCTAATTATTCTATCGCAAACGAATACGATAAAATGATGAAATCGATCGGGAGTAATTCTACCAACGCCCACACCGCGGTAGAAGAAACCGTGTACGAAGAGGATCTTCCATCAAATGCCATTGATAAATTTTTGGCCGTACAGGCAGAACGTTTCCGTGCGCCTGTTTTCCGTATCTTCCATACAGAATTAGAAGCTGTTTACGAAGAAAAAAATATCGGTATGGATAACGATGGCCGTAAAATGTATGAGAAAATGCTGTATGCTTTGTTCCCGACGCATAATTACGGACAACAAACCACCATCGGTACCATCGAGCATTTAAAAAATCCATCCTTAGTCGAAATCAGAAAATATTACAACAAGTATTATGTGCCAAATAACATGGCGGTAATTATGAGCGGTGATATTAATTATGATGAGCTGATCAAAAAAATCGACAAAGATTTTGCCTATATGGCTCCAAAACCATTCGCGCTTTATAACCCTGCACCAGAAAAACCATTAACACAGGTTCAAACGGTTGATATTTATGGCCCAAGTGCCGAAAATTTATATGTCGCCTACAGGGGTTTTGCCCAAAATACGCACCAAAGTTTATTGTTAGATTTAATCGGTAGCATTTTAGCCAACGGTAAAGCGGGTTTAATGGATATCAACATCAATAAACAGCAAAAAATGTTGAGGGCGAGCGCCGGTTATAACTCGATGAAAGATTATGGAATCTTCATTTTATCTGGCTCACCTAAAGCCGGGCAAAGTTTAGAAGAAGCGCAAAAATTACTGCTAGAGCAGGTAGAACTGCTTAAAAAAGGCGAATTCGACGAAAGCCTGATTAAAGCAACTGTTGCAAACATCAAATTAGCGGAGTTACAAAGCTTCGATAATAACGATGTGCGTGCAGATTTTGCGATGAATGCCTTTATCCAAAACCGTGGTAAAGAGTGGGATAAAACCCTGGCATCAACCGATGCAATGGCTAAAGTAACCAAAAAGGAAATTGTAGATTTTGCCAACAAATTTTTCGTCAACAACTATGTCTCTATCTTAAAACATAAAGGCGAAGATAAAAGTATCGTTAAAGTAGAAAAACCAGCCATTACCGCTGTAAAAACCAATGTTAATGAGGTTTCTCCATTTACGAAAGACATTATTGCTGCGCCGGTAAAACCCATTGCTCCTAAGTTTTTAGATTATACAAAAGATCTTAATTTCGGTAAAGCAGGCATTGCTGATGTAATTTCGGTTCAAAACACCGAAAACGGAATTTTCCGCTTGGGCTACCGTTTCGATATGGGCTCATACAACTATAAATTATTGCCTTATGCTGCTCAATATTTAGCATTCTTAAGTACTGATAAGTATTCGGCAGAGGACATTAGTAAAGCATTTTACAACATTGCCTGTAGCTATAGCATAAACGTAGGCACCGATGTAACTACAGTTTCCATTAGCGGTTTACAAGAAAACTTTGATAAAGCTATTGCCTTGGTAGAAGATGTACTGGCAAATTGCAAACCAAACGAAAAAGCCTTGGAAGATTTAAAAGGCCGTTTGTTAAAATCGAGAGATAACGCAAAATTAAACAAATCATCAATTCTTGGTGGTTTAATGAGTTATGCACAGTATGGTGCCGATAATCCTTTCAATTATGGATTAACCAATGATGAGATCAAAAACATGAAATCGGCAGATTTGATCTATATCTTACATAACCTTACCAATTACAAACACACCATTACTTATTATGGCCCTAAAACTTTAACAGCATTTTCTGCTGATATTGTAAAAGCACACCCATTGGCCAAAGAATTTACTGATGCGGCGCCGATTAAGAAATTTGTATACACCAAAACCGATTCGAACAAAGTTTACTTTGCCGATTACGATATGGTGCAGGCAGAAATCCGTTGGGTACGTAATGGTGGACTGTACGACCCGGCCAATGCAGCAAAAATTGCCTTATTTAACAACTATTTTGGCGGCGGCATGGGCTCAGTTGTATTCCAAACCATCCGCGAATCTAAAGCTTTGGCTTATTCTACTTTTGCAGTATATTCTTCTCCAAATACCAAAGAAAAAGAAAATACCATTATTGCTTATGTAGGTACACAGGCCGATAAAATGAATGAGGCCGTGGCCGGTATGAATGAGCTATTAACCACCTTACCTGAGTCTGATAAATCATTTGCATTATCAAAAACCAACTCATTAAATGGCTTAGAAACCAGCCGTATTACCAAAGATGGAATCATTTATAGCTATTTGGCAGATAAAAAATTAGGTTTCGATCACGACTCGAGAGTTGATGAATACGCCAACTTAAAACCATTAACTTTTAATGATGTAAAATCATTCCACCAGACCAATCTTTCTGGCAAACCTTACAGTTACTGTATCGTAGCCTCAGAGAAAAAAATCAACATGGCCGATTTAGCAAAATTCGGTCCGGTAACTAAATTAAGCCTGGAGCAGATTTTTGGATATTAATAAGGTTGAGGGTAGGAAGGCGGAGGGTTTTAAGGTAAAAACCTGATGCTTTAATATCAAAATTACCAGCGATTCCCGGAAACGGGGATCGCTTTTTTGTTTGGTTAATTAGTTCATTGGTTCATTGCCTAGGGGCTTATTGTTTAAGTCGGTAGCCAAACGATGGATTTGGAATCTGCTAACCGCAGCGGCAAGGCGTGTCAGTGATTTTTACTAAATTAGATTAAAAACCCAATGTACTTCTTTATAAGTGGCTCTTTAGTGTTTTATGTTGTGTGGCTTAATAAACCCTAAGATTTTATGATATTTGCTAGATCAACATTATAGTAACCATCCTGTGAAAATCGCAAAATATTACCTGGCCGCTATATTCGCTTATGCGACCTGGGGCTTTTTTAGTTTAGTTTTAAAACCTTTGAGCGGATATTCTTCGGTAGATATTTTATTCTACCGCATTTTTAGCTGCGCGATACTGATGTTATTTATTACCGCCCTGTTTAAACGTGGCGAATTGGTTAAAACCTTTTCTAATTTTAAAGCCTTACCCCTAAAGCAGAGACGAAATATGCTTTTGCTGAATGTAGGGGGAAGTATTTTTTTAAATATCAACTGGTTCTCGTTTATTTACGTGCTTAACCAAGTAAGCATTAAGGCTACCTCCCTTGCCTATCTGGTATGCCCCATTATTACCACATTGCTTGCCTGCTGGCTTTTGCACGAGAAGCTCAATAAAGTACAATGGACGGCCGTTGGGTTAAGTATACTTGGGTGCCTGATGCTGTCGTTTGCCAATATGATGGATATGGTTTACGGCATTGTTATTGGGTTTACGTATGCCGCCTACCTGGTAAGTCAGCGAAAAACTGTTGGCTTTGATAAGTTCATCCTGCTCACCTTTCACATTTCACTTTCTGCGTTGATGTTGCTGCCCTTTTATCCCACCTACAGCGGACCGATACCTACAGCAACGCAATTTTGGTTACTGATAGAAGTTATAGCAGTTGGTTTTACAGTGATTCCACTATTTTTGAATTTATATGCCTTAAAAGGCTTGAACTCATCAACAGTGGGTATGTTGCTTAACATTAACCCAATTATTGGATTTGCTATAGCAGTTTTGGTATTTCATGAGCCCATTACCCCATTACAAATGGCGGCATACGGCATCATTTTCGTATCGGTTATTGTTTTTAATGTGCATTCCCTTTTTAAAAAAAAGCAAAGGAACCTGCCTGTTAGGGATAATCCGGATCTTGCCAAAGAACCTGTTACTTAAAAGAATAAAAGTAATGTTGCTTTTCATATATCAATGCGGCATTAACCATACTGACCGTTCCGTTTTCAAGTGAAAGATTACGATAGGGAATAAAAACAAGAAAGCGGGAAAAACCAAAGGCTCTTCCCGCTCATCTAAATTAACGCTCTCAGAATATAAACGCCATTGCTGGCAATATGTTTTGTGCGATTTAAAAAAAATTATACGAATCTATCTCCACCCAAGTCCCGGTGCAACGTGCTCCAGAATGGCAGATAGCACATGGATATTGTAATCTACGCCCAAGGTATTTGGAATGGTCAATAATACGGTATCCGCTTCCTGTATCGCCTCGTCGGCAGCCAGTTCCTTTATTAGCTGATCGGGTTCTGCGGCATATCCCCGACCGAAAACCGCCCTTTGGGTTGGTTCGATATAGCCAAAACTATCTGCTCCTTTCCCCTGCTGCCCGAAATAATACCTGTCCTGATCGTTCATCAGCGCAAATATTGAACGGCTGACAGAAACCCTTGGCTCGCGATCATGCCCTGCTTTTCGCCAGGCTTCCTTGTACAGCCTGATCTGCTCGGCCTGCTGGATGTGGAACGGCTTACCGTTTTCATCAAACTTCAAGGTAGAGCTTTGCAGGTACATTCCGTGCTCTGCCGCCCAAATAGCTGTCGCATTGGAAGCGGCTCCCCACCAGATGCGCTCTCGTAGTCCCTCGGAATATGGTTCTAACCTTAACAGTCCCGGAGGATTGGGAAACATTGGATTTGGATTGGGCCTTGCAAAACCTTCGCCTTTCAGTCTTTCCAGAAACTCCAAAGCCTTTTGCCTTCCCATATCAGTATCATTCTCCCCATCCTTTGGTGCAAAACCGAAATACCGCCAGCCTTCTATTACCTGCTCGGGCGAACCCCTGCTGATTCCCAGTTGTAACCTGCCACCAGAGATGAGGTCGGCCGCACCAGCATCCTCAACCATATATAAAGGGTTTTCATAGCGCATATCGATAACGCCCGTTCCGATTTCGATCTTAGAAGTCTTTGCGCCAATCGCCGAAAGCAACGGAAAGGGCGATGCCAATTGCCTTGCAAAGTGGTGTACCCTGAAGTACGCTCCGTCAAGGCCGATTTCTTCGGCCGCAACGGCAAGGTCGATGGATTGCAGCAAAGTATCACTAGCAGTACGCGCCTGATATGAGGGATGTTCCGACCAATGCCCGAACGATAAAAATCCGATTTTCTTCATTTCATTAATTGCTAAATCCAAAGTTACCATTACTCCTATAGCGCAAAGGTCATCGCGTAGTCATAACCTCTACTACCCTTCAGCAAACAATAGCCCGAGCTAATTGTTCCAAATCAGTCATGTCAAGAAGAAAACAGATACGGTCTAAGGAGCAGTTTGCTGCTGCACTCGAACTGGAAAGAGCGGGCGATAATGCTGCCGCATTAAAACTCTACCAGAAATCCGCAATGACAGATCCTGCTAATTCCCACGCATGGAACAGGCAGATGGTACTTTTGCGCAAAGCCAAATCAAAAGAAGCTGAGGTTAAGCTCATCAAATTGGCCATAGCCGAATACCAGAAATCTCAAGAAACCAAACAACAAGATTGGCTGAAAGAAAACCGGGCCAAGGCAGACAGCACCCGGGAACTGGCCCATGTACTCGGTCTTTTGGAACCAACAGGCCTTCCTAAAAGCGACGACACCATCATCGAGAAATGGCAGACCAGGCTGTACCTGCTTGAATACCGTATCAAAAATGCACGGAAGAAGAAAACCTCATCCAAAAAGCCTATAAGCAAATCGCCAAAAAGTGCAACTCGTGCACCTAAAAAGCTTAATAAAAACACCGCTACTAAACTCAAGCCAGCAAAAAAGCAATAAGATCAATCCGAACAGGTCCTCATTACTGTTCACAAGCGATTTTCTGCCCCTGATTTTTAACAACTCAAATTCTCCAGGCATTGAAAACACGCTCAGTTCGAACAGATATTTATGCTCACTACAAACCCTAATGTAACTGCGCAATATCCATGTTCGCCTTTTGATCTTATAAAGGCAGTCCAAGCCTGCTTTTCCGGCAAATGCCCAGCAAATACTAATAGGTATCCCTAACGATCTGGCGCAGCATATTCAGGTTGGCATGCGCCTCTCCCATGGTATTATTGAAGTATACGAACACCTTTTTGCCCTCCGAAAGCCACTCGGCCACATAGCTTGCATATTCATACAATACGTCGTCAGAATAGCTTCCTCTATAATTTCCTCCCGGACCATGGAACCTGAGGTAGATAAAATCAGGATGGCTTTCTCGCAAAGGAGAACTGGCAGGCGACTTATCGTGGACCACCATACCGAGCTCAAACTCTTCCAAAAGCTCATACACCTCATCTATGTATAAAGAAGCATGCCGAAATTCCAAAGCGATCTTCCATTCAAAAAAAGGATCATTATCTCTAAGCACCGACATCAGAAAGCGCAGCTGCGCAAAATGAGAAATCCTTACGCTCGGTGGGAACTGTACCAAAATACAACCCTTTTTCTCCTCAACATGCGAAATGACCGAAAAGAACCTGGACACGACTTCTGGATCAAAGGCCAAGTCCCTGTTATGGGTAATCTCCCTGAAAAGCTTAAAAGTAAAACGAAATTCTTCGGGCACATCCGCCGCCCACCTTTTCATCGTGGAAACCTGTGGCACCTTATAAAAGGAAGAATTGATCTCGATAGAATCCATCAGCGAGGCGTAATAGCACAGCCTGCTCTTCTCCTGGAATTCTTTCGGGTAGTGCAATTTATTAGGAACCGGTAACAGTAGCCCGCTGGTACCCGAGTAATAGTTTTCAAAGGCTATGTCCATATTCTTCAAACAACCAGGACAGAAAATTGTTGAGTGGGGCCAGATCAGAAGAAAACAAATCCCGTCCGAATGCTATTCATCCCTCACCTAAAATAAAACAACATGCTGACCAGAATATAACTCACCCAATCCTAAAAAGGAATAGATTAGAACTGTTTTCCCTGAAGATGCTGTTCCTGGCCGTTAGTCATCCCCTCTTGTTTGGCATTTGTCCAGAACCTCTCGGCCCGGGCCTTTTTATTGTACTCCGCTTCGTTTGGATTATTATCTACCAAAGCAGGATCTGCCTCCGCTATCTCGATAATTTCGATGCCGTTTTTCCTTAAAACCGGAAAAGAAATAAGTCCTTGTTTTTGCTCTCGCCGTTCCGCTACCCGCACCAAAAGCCACGTTTTATTTTGAAAGGTAAAAAACACCACGATTTAAAAGGCATGCAATTTCCAGGCTCGCTGTACTCGGTACTAAATCTTTTGGGTAAAGTATTGTGTTTTGAATAAACCGTTGTGCAACATCAGCCATAAAAAATGGTGTTAAAGCAAACAGGCGACCAAAATTGGCCGCCTGTTTTTCTATTGAATTGATGTTATAATGAATTAATCCATTTTACAAGCTCATCTCTTCCTTTTCCTGTCTTTTGTTGCAGTTTCCCCAACAATTCGTCGTCTTGTCCCTCTTCATGTTTTAAATCATCGTCAGTTAAATCGGCATAAGCTTGTTTAACCTTTCCTTTTATTTCATTCCACTTCCCTTTTAATTCTAACTTATCCATGCTCGTGTTTTTTTGTGGTAAATAATATGCTTTTTCATATCTATCAACATTTTTTACTGTTTTTTGTTTTGATTTAAGCTCAAAAAACCAAATAACGCCCTGATTTTACTTTACTCCACAAGGTTTTACAGATATTTTTAGGTATATTAAAAAATCATTTAAACAAACATTTAAACAGTACTAACTAAACTACCTATTTGATGAAAAAACTACTCTTAAGTATGCTTTTGTATCTCGGTGTAATTTCATTTGCTTTCGCACAAGGCAAAGCAATTACCGGGAAAGTTACGTCAGCCTCCGGACCAATTCCGGGCGTTAGCGTATTTGTAAAGGGCTCACCAGCTAACGGCACACAGAGTGATGCCTCGGGAGCTTTTAAATTAACCGTTCCGGATGATGCCAAAACACTTGTTTTTAGCTTTATCGGTTACAAAACCAAAGAAGTGCCTATTACAGGGCAAACGATTAACGTAAATCTTGACGAGGAAAACAATACACTATCGGATGTGGTGGTGGTGGGTTATGGTACGCAGAATAAACGGGATGTGACAGGATCTGTAGCCTCAGTTAAATCTAAAGACCTTGAAAATTTACCGGTTACGAGTTTTGAACAGGCTTTACAAGGAAAAGCAGCAGGTGTTCAGATTGCAGCTCAAAATGGAAAATTAGGACAAGGTATAACCGTTAGGGTAAGGGGCGCTGCATCAGTAACTGCAGGTAGCGAGCCACTTTACATTGTTGATGGTATACCAATTACCTCGGGGGATTTTTCGAGTACTACTGCGCCTACGAGTGCTTTGGCAGATATAAACACCAATGACATCGAATCTATAGAAGTATTAAAGGATGCATCGGCATCGGCAATTTATGGCGCAAGAGCTTCAAACGGCGTGGTATTGATCACAACCAAACAGGGTAAGGCAGGCAAAACACTTATCCAGTTTAATGCACTGGGCGGAATAAGCTCCCCTTCTAACCATAGGGATTTTTTAAACGCAGAACAATACGTTCAAATAGAGCGTAGAGCTGGGCAAGGCCAGGCGAATCAGGATTTTCTCAATGGAGATTATGCAACCCTGCAAGAAGCGTTAGATGATTATAGCGCAAGTGTAGAGGCGCGTTTAAACCGGTATTCTGCTGGCAACAACGATTATCAAACATATAAAGTAAATTCTAACTGGGAAGCTGCTTCTTTTCAGGACAAACCTGTTACGCAACAATACGACCTTAATTTAACAGGGGGAAATGAAAAAACGAAATTTTATATCGGTGGCCAAGCCTTAGATCAACAAGGAATTGTGATAGGCAACAGTTATAAACGCTACAGCGGCAGATTAAACCTGACCAATAAAGTAACTGATTTTTTAGAAGTGGGTATTAACCTTAATTTTTCAAATAGTATTAATAACAGGTTATCAAATGATAATGCCTTTTCAAGTCCGTTACAATCTGTAGCACTCTCTCCTATCACGCCTTTTATAGATCCAAGGTCTGGCTTAATAAGCGGAACTTTACCTGGAGCCGCTTCAAATTATCCAGTATATTACAATCCATTCATTAGTGTCGATAATGCTTTTTATAAAGCAACAGTATACCGAACAATTGGCAAAGCTTTTGCAAATATAAACATTGCTAAGGGATTAAAATTCAGCACTGATTTTTCTATTGATAACTTAAATCAAAACGAAGAAAGTTATTATGGTTCATTAACTTTTAGAAATACAGGCACATCAAACGGGTATGGGCAAAATATTTCAACTTTTGTAATTAATGCCAATACCAATAATTTCTTCAGTTATAATACAACTATCGGCAAAAGTGCTTTTGATGTTATTTTGGGTACAAGTTATCAAAAATCAACCACCAAGTACAGCACCATTGAAGGACAGGATTTCCCAAGCGATTCTTACATTAAATTAGGTTCTGCTGCAACTAAAGTGATTGCAACCAGTAATGAAGGTGCTTTTAGCTTTCTGTCTTATTTCTTTAGGGCCAATTATAAATACAACGACCGTTATTTAGTGGGCTTTAGTGTAAGGGCTGATGGTTCATCACGTTTTGGGGCCAATAATAGATATGGATATTTCCCGGCAGGTTCAGTGGCCTGGATTGCATCTGAAGAAGATTTCTTAAAACAAAGTGAAACCATCAGTTTATTAAAATTTAGAGTGAGTTATGGTTTAACAGGTAATGCCGAAATTGGTAATTATTCTGCCCGTGGTTTATTCGCTGGAACAGGGGCATATGGTGGTTTGCCTGGGCAGACTCCTTCGCGGATAGCCAACCCGGATTTAACATGGGAAAAAACGAAACAACTCGATATCGGCTTTGATTTTGGTATTTTAAAGAATAGAATTACAGGAATTTTTGATTTCTACCAAAAAAACACCACCGATTTGTTGTTAGATGTGCCTATCCCGCAAACAACAGGCTTCTCTACTAAAACCCAAAATTTAGGCTCGCTAAAAAATACTGGGTTTGAATTGGGTATTAATACAGAAAATTTTGTAGGCGCGTTTAAATGGTCAACTGCAATAACAGGAGCAATTAACAATAATAAGATTACAAATTTAGGAGGGCAGGTTTTAAATAGCAATGAAATAAATGCGGCTATTTCAGGGCAACCGATCGGCGTTTTCTATTTACCAGAATATGCAGGGGTTAACCCAGCTAATGGTGATGCGATTTATTACAAAAACACAGTAGTTGACGGCAATGTAGACAGGAGTACAACAAATAACATTAATGATGCACAACGGATTTTTGCAGGCAACCCAAACCCAAAATATACGTTCGGCTTAAACAACACTTTTTCATACAAGAATTTTGATTTAGGTATATTTTTTCAAGGCGTAAAAGGCAATAAAATCTTCAATGCTGGCGGCCAGTATATGAGCGCCAATGCATCAAACGGTTATGATAACCAAACTGTAGATCAGATGAGTTATTGGGATAAACCAGGCGATATTACAGCTGTTCCGGAGCCCCGTCTGTTTGCTGGTAATGGCATCGGCAACTCAACAAGATATTTATCTGATGGTTCTTATGTCCGCTTAAAAACATTAACGCTTGGTTATACTTTTCCAGTTTCGGTATTAACCAAAATTAAGTTAAGCAAATTAAGGTTATATGCTACGGCGCAAAACCTGCTTACCATAACCGGTTACAAAGGATGGGACCCTGAGGTTAATGCAGATTATCAATCAACAAACATTAATCAAGGCGTAGATTTTTACTCAGCACCACAACCACGGGTAATCTCATTAGGTATTAACATTGGCCTATAATTAAAAAAGAAATCAAAATGAAAAAGACATATATAAATAATATCATATTTGCTTGCGTGTTTTTGATGGCTTTATCATCATGCAAGAAAGCACTCGATATAAATCCTGTTGATACCATTGAGCAAAAGAATGCTTTACTCACATCAAAAGATGTTGAAGGAGCATTAGTTGGTGCTTACTCAGATCTCGGTAGCCGCAATTTTTTTGGCGGTCGTTCGTTCTTAATAACCGATTTCTTAGCGAATACTGATGCCATTGAATGGGGCGGAACATATGAGGAACTGAGCCAGGCCATCAATAAACAGCTTTTAAAAACAAATGTATTTGTAGATAATGTTTGGGCAGCCGGATATACCGCAATTAATGATGCCAATAATGTAATTGCTGCCCTTGATAAAGTAGAGCCTGCGAAAAAAAACAGAGTAGAGGGAGAAGCTAAATTTATCCGGGGGTCGGCATATTTCGAACTCGTTAGGGTATTTGCAAAAGCCTACAATGATGGCTCTCCGAGCACGAATTTGGGCGTGCCAATTGTGTTAACACCAACGAACCTCATAAGCGAAGCGAATTATGTAAGCAGGGCCACTGTAGCTGCCGTTTACAATCAGGCTATAACAGATTTAACAGAAGCAGAAGCTAAACTTCCGGCCACTAATGGTTTTTTCGCAACTAAATCTGCAGCAGCTGCAATGCTAGCGAGACTTTATTTACAAATGGGTAATTATACTGCAGCAGGAACAGCTGCAAACCGGGTAATTACTTCTGGAAATTATCATTTAACAGATACTTATCTGGGTGCTTTCCCTAAAATGCCAGAAAGTGGAAGACCCGCAAAACCCGGAGACAATACTACTGAAGATGTTTTTGCCGTGCAGGTAACTACTTTGACTGGTTTTAATGGTTTTAATGAATTTTATGGTTCATCTACATTTGGTGGCCGCGGTGATGCCGTAATTTCACAAGATTGGATTGATGAGACTTATGCTCCAGATGATGACAGGATTAATGCTTTTTATGACGATGACGACATGTTTACTGCAAAATTCGGCAATCAATTCGGGAATGTACCGGTTATTAGGTTGGCAGAAATGTATTTAATCAGGGCAGAATCTAATGCACGCTTAGCACCTGCAGCGCCAATTGGCGGCATAACACCACTACAAGATCTAACAACAGTTAGAGATAGGGCTGGCTTAACCACAACTACTGCTACTTTAGCAGATATCCTTAATGAAAGAAAACTTGAATTTGCTTTTGAAGGATTTTCATTACACGACGCTAAAAGAACACAAACCAATATTGGAAACATACCCTGGAACTCTACCAGCTTAGTTTTCCCGATTCCACAAAGGGAAATTGACGCAAACAAAAACTTAGTTCAAAACCCAGGTTATTAAAATTACATATCAACAAAAATGCCCCAGAAAATCGAGGGCACTGAAAAAGTCCTCTTAATAATTGGGCTGAAAAAGAGCAGATAACCTTGGTTTCTCTGCTCTTTTTTTTGTATCTTAAATTAGATTTTAAGGTATCCGATGCTAGCTCACC
>NZ_JBQEPM010000008.1:0-323314 GCF_052045595.1 Pedobacter sp. 22163
TAGGTATAAAAACCTTGACGATCTGTTAATGAGCCGCTACCGAGTTAGGTAATATTTGTATATTATTAATAGATAAAAATAAACTATAATTCCATTATACAAATCTAAAGGACGATAATCTGAGGAGATTAATTTTTTAAATTCTCCTGTCATTAATATTGATTTTTATACAATAAATTACCCCTTCAGGATGACAAGCCGAGGGGATAGTCAGTGTTTCCGTGGCAAGAAATCGTTGCAAAAAAATTCTGGCAACAAAAAACCCCGCAAGATTTTGATCTTGAGGGGCGTAAATCTATTTAAAGAAATATTAAGCTTTAACTGCTTTCTTTTTCTTCTTTTCTTCTGCGTAAAACCCAAAACCTAATCCGGCCAATAACAAGATCGATCCAGCTAAAGAGATTTTCTCTCCGGTATAATACGATGTTGGGTGGAAAATAAACTCAAGTTTATGGTTGCCTGCTTCTAATTGTGCTGCACGTAAAACATAATCAGCCCTGAAGTATGGCTTTTCTACACCATCGATATACATCTTCCAGCCTTTATTATAATAAATCTCTGAAAACACTGCGATTACATCTTTAGCGGTTGAGTATTCGTAAGTTAAATGATCAGGGTTATAATTGGTTAATTTAATAAAACCTTCCTGACCAGTTCCTAAACGTTTGGTATCGATCGAATTTTTGAAACTTTCGTCAACTATGGCTTCTTTTTTAGCATCAAAACTGCTAATGGCCTTCATTTCTTCATCGGCGTTTTTGGCAAACTGAACACTTTGTACAAACCAGGCATTACCCGCAGCCGTTGCGTTACGCTGCATTTTATACGATCCGTTCTGAGGATCTTGTGTAATAATGTACTTGGTATTTAACATATCCAACACATCCTGGTTAATACTTTTAGTTAATTGGTTATCTACCAACTCCTGAAAACGTTTTAACCTCGCGGAGTGGAAACCACCAACGGTTTTATGAAAATAAGACGTTTCAGCACTTTTAAACGGATCGCCCAACGATAAATCGAAAACCCTAAAGTTTGGATCTTTATCAGCCGCAATAAAATTATCTACATCCCTGGGTTGATAATGGTTATCTAAATCGGATTTACTTACAAAATTCTGGTTGTTTAAATAACGGCGGTCTACCTGCCACAAATCAATTAAAACAAATAATGCCAATAAACCAAAAGCCAATTGCATGTTCAGTTTTTTGGTAATGAAGGCCCAGGTAATTCCAAAACCGATGGCTACGAACAATAAAGAACGTAAAGCATCAGCACGTGCTAAAGCCACACGGTCGGCAACAATGCCATTTAAAATTTCCATTGCAGCACCGCGGTTGTTCTGCAAGGTTTGTGTTAAAGCATCTAAAACCTGTGCCTGATTGGCCTGCGTGAAACTGAAGAACGCCGTAGGAATCACGGCAATAATTAAAGCAAAACCACCGGTAATACCTGCTGACCAGGTTAATCGCTGCACTAAATATTTTTGATCGTATTTTCCTTCTTGTGCTTCTTTAATGGCCAGTATAGCCAGCAAGGGTACCAATAAACCTACAACGGCCAATATCGATTCTACCGCTCTAAATTTATTATAGCCCGGCAGGTAATCAAAAAACAGATCCGATAAAGTGACAGAAAGACTAACTGATGCGGTTAAAAACAGTAGAAATATTGCTAAACCTAATACTCCCCATTTGTATTTTTCTTTTTTCTTAAATAAATAACCAGAATACGCAAATAACAAGGCTATTATAATTTTCAAGAAAAATCCCGTATATAATAAGTTTGACTTATCTCCATATTGATTTTGACCAAAAGATAAAACCAACAATAAAACACTCGATCCCAGTATCCACCATTTCCAGCGGTGTTTTACAATAAACAGTCCGAAAACAAATAAGAAACAGATAATGGCGCCAAAATAATACGGACCGGAAGTACCCGGTTTATTGCCCCAATACTGGTTGGTACCCAGATTTTGAGCCACATAACCAATGGCCTGCTTTGGATCTACGCCTTGAAGATTTTTTTCAACTGCTTTATAGGTATTGCTTTCAGGTTTAATAATTTCGTCAATACTGCTTGCACCACCATAAATATTCGGAATCAGAAATGAGAAACTCTCTCCAACACCCTGGCTCCATTGGTAGGCATATTCTTTATCTAAACCATTTGCAGGTTCTGCCTTATCGGTAGTTAAGTTCGATTTACCACGGATGGTTTCTTTGCCATACTCGTAGGTTGTCCACAGGGTACCTGCATTTACCAGAACCGATAGGAAAATACCCGCAGCAATATAAGCAACAGCTTTACCAAATGCCGGAAGCTGTTTTGCTTTAAAGGCATGGTAAAGTTCTATACAGCCTAGAATAAATAACACTATAAATAAATAATAGGTCATTTGGATGTGGTTCGAGCGGATCTCTAGCGCCATAAACAGCGCCAGCAAACTGCCTCCCACCAGATACCTGCCCCTTAGGATGAGAATAATGGCAGCCAAAATAGGGGCGAAGAAACCAATGGCAAGGGCCTTATTGCTATGCCCCGCAGCAATAATGATAAAATTATATGAGGTAAATGCAAAAGCAATTGCACCCGCTGCAGCAAGCCATGGGTTTATTTTTAATACACAAAATAATAAGTATGCGCCTAAAAGATATAACAAAACTGTTCCAACAGGATCTGGGAAAATACCTTTAATTACATCGATACCATACGTTGTAATATTGAGGGGATACTGTACCCAAATTTGGTAAGCTGGCATACCACCGAACATCTGGTTGGTCCAAAGTGGGCCCTTACCATCTTTCGCCTTAATATCCATAATTTCTTTCTGCATGGCCTTAGCCTGCAAAACATCGCCCTGCTGTGGCGCTTTACCCTGCAAAACAGGACTGAAGTAGGCAAAAGTGATGACTACAAAAAATGCAATAATGGCCAGGTGTACGCCATTTTTATTAAACCAGTTATTCATTAAGGTTTGTTTAAGTTTAAACGAACGTCAAAAATAAAAAATTGGGCGGTATAAAAAAGTAATAAATTAAATGCATGCTGAATAAAAAATTAGATTTGTATCAAAGAATAAAAATTCAACCTATTTATTATGAGAAAGTTTGTCGTTACAATCGCTCTTGCTTTATTATCTTTTTCTTCGTTTTCGCAGCTAGTAAGTTTAAATGCCAATGAAATTAAAAAGCTGAAAACCCAGATCAAAAATGATGGGGAAACCAAAAAACTATACCTGAGCTTTGAAAAATCAGCATTAAATTATCTAAGCGAACAACCCAACCCAATTGATACCATCAGAACTGAAGGATTATTAAAGGGAAATCCAAAAAAAGAAAAAACCAGATTAGCCCTGGCAGATATGAACAAAATGTTTGCAATGGCCTTACAATATCGGATTACCGATGATCAAAAATATTTAAACAAATGTGTAGAATTTCTTGGGGCATGGGCCAAAATCAATAAACCCAATGGCGATCCTATTGACGATACCAATCTGGATAAAGCCATTGAAGCTTACGACCTGATTAAAAAAGATATTCCAACGGCTGATAAAAAACAGATTGAACAATGGCTTACCGAAACGGCTTGGGCAGAAATTAACAGCAAACGGATGAAAACGGGGAGAGCTACCGCCATTAATAACTGGAATGCGCACCGGCTAAAAGAAGTTGGCGAAATTGGTTACACCTTAAACAATCAGGATTTTATTAAGTGGACCATCGACAATTTAAAAAGCCACATCAATATCAATTTATATCCAGATGGCACCAGTTTGGATTTTAAAGAGCGAGATGCCATGCATTACCACATTTACGATTTGGAACCGATGTTAAAGTTGGCCATTATGATCGACAGAGCAAAAGGCACCAATTTTTATACCTACGAGTCGCCTAAAGGATCTTCAATCAAAAAATCTGTTGAATGGTTAATTCCCTACATCAATGGAGAAAAACAACACGAAGAATATGTAAATACAACCGTAAAATTCGACCGCGACCGGGCAAAGAACAATGAGCCTGGATTTGCTCCCGGAACGATGTTTAAACCAGATTTGGCTTTACCGGTATTAAAACTATCTGTCTATTTCGATAGGGCTCAGGCTGATCTGTTAAAAAAAGTGAATAACAATGATAACAGCTGGCAGATGGTATTGGATAAACTACAACGCGAAAGTAAATAGCCTCCGAAACAAATAAACTTTCAATAACTATTGAAAGTTTAAAAATAAATTTATATTTGTGTATGGAACTAGCAGCGGCAAAATTAAAATTTATAGAAGCTTGGGGCAAATTAGGCTCCGAATGGGGAATTAACCGCACCATGGCCCAGGTACATGCGCTATTGTTAATTTCTTCTGAAGCGCTTACCACCGAAGAAATTATGGAAGCGCTCAGTATTTCCAGGGGAAACGCCAATATGACCCTGCGCGATTTAATTGGATGGGGTTTAATTGAAAAACAACACAAAGCCGGCGAGCGCAAAGAATACTTTTTTGCCGATAAGGATGTTTGGAATATTTCCCGTCAGGTAGCTAAAGAGCGTAAAAAAAGAGAGTTAGAGCCTGTTTTAAAAGTTTTGAATGAACTATCAACGGTAGTTGGCGATGAAAAAGATCCTGAATTTAAAACCTTTAAAAAATCGGTAAGCGATATTAACAAACTTGCTGTCAATGTAGATAAAACTTTAGAAACGATGCTTAAAGCCGAAGAAAGTTGGTTCTGGGGCTCGGTGTTGAAAGTTTTTAAATAGAGATAAGAGACAGGAGATTTGAGATGTGAGAGGGAAATATTGAGTAGCATGATTTGAGTATCAAGTAGTAAGTATCGAGTATCAAGACATATTCATCCTAAACGCTAACCCCTAAAAAGCCTTGCCCTTAAGTTTGGTTTTATTTCCATCCAAAACTTTCATTTTTTACTAGAGAACAGTAGGGTTAATCGAACAGGTTAAAGCAGAAAGCATAGAAAAAACGCCCAAAGTTAAGTGTATGCCTACCATTATCTTAAAAACATTGATTGATGCACCGATTGAACGCTGTTTCGATCTGGCCAGAAGTATCGACCTTCATGTACAATCGATGCAAAGTTCTGGTGAGCAAGCCATCGCCGGGAAGAAAGATGGATTGATCGGTTTACATGAATCGGTTACCTGGCGAGCCAAACATTTTGGCATTCCGTTCGAAATGACAAATAAGATTAGTACAATGGAATCCCCAACATTCTTTGTCGACGAGATGGTTAAAGGCCCCTTTAAAAAACTCCACCACCAACACCAGTTTAAAATAATTGGTTCTCAGACAGAAATGACTGATGTTTTTGAGTTTCAGGCGCCACTTGGCTTGTTAGGCCGGCTTGTAGAAAAAATATTTTTTAAAAATTATATGCTGAAACTAATTGAGAAAAGAAATGAGGTAATTAAATTTCAAGCTGAATGGTAATATGCGCTATTTGTGCCTCGCACTATCATTAAATTGCCAGAGCACATTAATAATTTTCCAGGAGCCATTTAATTTAACAAGGTGCATATAATCGATCCATTCATCTGCAATTAGTTTAACTGAGGCAGTTTTCTCTGAAATATCAAGCATTTTTACATCCTTTTTAGGAACAGCAGGGAATTTATCTTTTTTGCGGTTATAACTTTCAGCTAGGATAACCATTGATTCTGCAGAGGTTTCACGAACATAATCCTTGTTGGTTTCCTTATCCGTCCAAAATGTGCGTTTAACCAGCCTAGGGTGTAAAGCCAGCTCCATTTGTTTAGCGTTTGGGCTATGCTGCGATTCTATATAATCAAGGACTGCACGTTTGATTTCTAAACTATCCTGTTTTGTTTGGCTAAAGCATTTCGAGCTTACCATCCACAAGGAGATAAAAACAATAAAATATTTCATAGTTGCGGGTATAGTTTTGGTTTTCGGGTTGAGGTTTAAATATATACTTTAAATTATTGCTTTTTGAATTCAAACAAAAAAGAGTCTGCATCCTAAATAGAATTGTGATCCTGAGGGGCCAGTTTCTAACAAAAAACAAAGGAGTTAAATGACAGGTAAGATAAATGGTCATCTCGACCGCAGTGGAGAACCCCAAGGCTCTGCGAAACAAAATCTTTGAGATTTGATTTCAATAACTTAGTACAAAGATCTCTCTCCCGAAAGTTCGGGACTGCGCTACAGTCGAGATGACGACCATTCTACTGGAGTGTGTTAATGGTAGCTTGTCGGAGGCCTCATTTTAAGTGTCCTACAAGGCGTTTCGACAGGCAACGTGACAAATTCGATTGAATTACAATCTGATACAGCCTCATATAAACAAAAAACCCTGAATCAAGTTCAGGGTTTAGTTTTATTTAACTTCTTCGTAGTCTACGAAGTCTCCGAGTTTATCTGTTTTACTTTGATCAGGCTTTGGAGGCATATAATCAATTGAAATAGCGCCTTCAGGTTTTGACCGTCTTTGTTGTTGCTGTCCTGTAGCCTGATTTTGCATTTTGCTAGCCAGGTTATTAAACAACATTGGCAGAACTAACCTAATCAACATCCTGATCAGCCAAAGCACCAATATTGTGATAAAAATGAATTTTACTAAACCTAATACCATTATTTAAATTACTGTTGTTACAAATATAGACGTCACAAAATTTATTTTGTTACTTTTTTGGCCTTTAATTGCATTCCGATTACAAATATAATACGCAAATAAGGCTATAAAGGTTTTAATATCTCCTTATTAATCTTCAATAATTTCAGCTACGCGGCCTACCTGACCATCTTCGAGCCTCACTTTTATCCCTCTGGAATGAAATGCAGATGAAGTAAGCAGATCTTTCACTATGCCATAAGTGATATTTCCTGACCGCTGATCTTTCTTCAAAATAATTCCGACTTCTAATCCCGGATATATGTCTTTTCTGTTTTGCCCGTCCATTTGTGCTGTAATATAATAATGATTAAAGCCTCAAAATTCCATAATTATTTTGAGTGTTACGGTAATTTACTGAAATCTATTTCAGGTTTTTTACCTCTAGTGCTTCTGGTAAATATTTTTCCTGGTGTGGTGTAATCATTAAAAAAGCCACCGTTCTTTAAATAAAAGGCGCCCTTATCTACTCCTCCCTGATAATCCATCCGATATCCTTTTGCCCCTGTATTGTCGGTAGTAAAACGTGCAGATTTTAATTCGGTCCATGTTCCTTTATCATCGCAGATCCATTGGTTATTAAACAAAACTTTTCGCGATAGGTCTCCCTGTACTGGTGAAAAGTTCTCTAAAAAAGAATGGAAGCGTTTTAAATAGGTTTTAGTCTGCGGCCTTGTAAAACTGGCTATTAATTGCCATTTATTGATTTCGGGAGCAAAGAAATAGGCAGTATACGTGGTTAGGCTATCTTTTCCAGGCACACCATGCAACAGAAATTTATAGGTATTTCCTGCTTTCCACATGTAGTTTAGGTAGCTCTGACCTCCGGCACCTTCATTCCCAAATTCTCCTGTATGTACGTTTTCTCCTTTCTTTAGCATTTTTATTTTGTGCGATTCTGGAATACTTTTAGGATCGTCGGTATTGAAAGGGCTCCATACCGAAAATAAGATATGCCGTTCGGTTGGACTATTTACCTGCATACCGAAATAGCCTTCCCCAAACCCGTTCGCCATAAAATAAGAGCCTAAAATATCTTCGCCCTTTGGCACAGTTACTTCGTTATAATACCACGCTGCATTTACATTTTCAGGCTGTTGATAGTTGAGGTGAACCGATGGCCCACGCCTGCCCCAGTGAAAAAAGTTGCCTTCGTTGTTTTTAACGTAAGCCGTTTTGCCTTCAGTGGCTGTTCCACTAATGGATAAGGTTTGTATTGAAGGAAATTTCGCTCCACTTTTGCTTATTCCCTTAATGGTTAAAGCAACGTAGCCAGTATCTTTAATGGTCCATTCACCAATCTTACCGTCAAATGGCTTGGTTTCATCAAAACTCACCTTTTTGGACTGATTGTTAATTGCGAATTCCAGAACAGATTGCCCATCGACCACTGGTTTATCGCTTAATGATAACGTTATGGTACCAGGTTTAGAAACCCGAAAATAAGCTGTAAAATATTCTTTTGGGTTAAACCAGTTTACAATTCCCCTGTTGGATAATGTTCTTTCTGAATCCTGATGTAAAGAACTGTAGGCATTACCTCCAAGTGGGAGGGAAATTGCTGTAGCATTTTGGGCATGACTTTTTAGCCCCATTACACCGAGTACGATCAGTGTTAATAGTTTAAAAGATTTCATTTGAATGATTTTTAGATAACTTGTTTAAAGCAATTGTAGGCTAAATTATCTAAAAATCATGCTATAAAACCAAATCGTTACTTGCCGAATTTTTCGTTAAACATTTTCTCTAGGGCAAACATTTCGTCACGCAGCTTTGCGGCCTGCAAAAAGTCCATATCTTTTGCGGCTTTTTGCATATCCTTACGTGTGGTATCAATTGCTCTTTGCAGCTCTGCTTTACCCATATATTGTACAATGGGATCGGCGGCAATGCTGATTTCGGCATTTTCTACATAAGCCCTGGCTTTGTTATCGCTTGCTTTCTGAGAGAAATCAAGGACAGATGTTTGCTCTAAAATTGCCTCCCTTGATTTACCAACAGTTTTAGGCGTAATGCCATGTTCAAGGTTATAAGCAATCTGTATATCCCTACGTCTGTTCGTTTCTGATATGGTTTTCTCCATGCTATCCGTAATGTTATCAGCATACATAATAACACGGCCCTTATCGTTACGGGCCGCACGACCGATGGTTTGGATCAGCGATTTTTCAGACCGTAAGAAACCTTCTTTATCCGCATCTAAAATAGCAACCAAAGTAACCTCTGGTAAATCCAAACCTTCACGCAAAAGGTTAATTCCAACCAACACATCAAATTCTCCTAAACGTAAACCACGAAGAATCTCTACACGTTCGAGGGTTTTAATTTCAGAATGGATATACCTGGTCTTGACATTTAAGCGATCAAGATATTTAGTTAACTCTTCAGCCATACGTTTGGTTAATGTGGTAACCAAAATACGTCCACCTTCTTTTATGGTAATATCTATTTCATCTAGAAGATCATCTACCTGGTTAATGGCAGGTCTAATTTCAATAACAGGATCTAACAAACCTGTAGGTCTGATTACCTGCTCTACGACCACACCTTCTGATTTTTCCAATTCATATTCAGCCGGCGTTGCACTTACATAAATGGTTTGGGGAGCAAGCGCTTCGAATTCGTTAAAGTTTAAAGGTCGGTTATCCAGTGCGGCCGGTAAACGGAAGCCATATTCAACTAAAGATAATTTCCTCGATCTGTCTCCACCATACATGGCCCTGATCTGTGGAACGGTAACATGGCTTTCATCAATCACCATTAAATAATCGTCAGGAAAATAATCCAACAAACAGAAAGGACGCATGCCGGGCTGCCTTCCATCAAAGAAACGGGAGTAGTTTTCGATACCAGAACAATAACCTAATTCTTTCATCATTTCTATATCGAAGTTAGTACGTTCTTCCAAACGTTTTGCTTCCAACAAATGCCGATCTGCAATTAACTGGTTCTTACGGATTTCCAGCTCTTCCTGTATTCCCCAGATCGAAGAATTGAATCTATCTTTCGGGGTAACGAAAAGGTTTGCCGGGTAAATGGCCATATCTTCTAATTTCTCTATGGTTTTTCCAGAAACCGGGTCAATTGCAGAAAGTTCTTCAATATCATCACCGAAAAAAGAAATGCGGTAAGCATGATCAAGATAGGCAGGGTAAATATCAACGGTATCGCCTTTAACCCTAAAGGTTCCGCGTTTAAAGTCTGTTGTAGTTCTGGAATATAGAATCTCAACCAAGCTATGCAAAAATGCATTCCTCGAAATCCTTAAGCCCACGCCGAAACGGAAAACCATCCTGGAAAAATCTTCTGGATTACCCATACCATAAATACAGGAGATGGATGATACCACGATAATATCGCGCCTACCGCTCATTAACGAAGAGGTGGTGCGTAACCGGAGTTTTTCAATCTCTTCGTTTATGCTCAGATCTTTTTCGATATAAGTATTGCTTGATGCGATAAATGCCTCTGGCTGATAGTAATCGTAATAAGAGACAAAATAATTCACCGAGTTTTCAGGAAAGAAATTTTTGAACTCGCCGTAAAGCTGCGCTGCCAAAGTTTTATTGTGACTCAAAATCAGGGTAGGTTTTTGCGTCTGCTCGATCACATTAGCTACCGTAAATGTTTTTCCCGATCCTGTAACGCCTAGTAAAGTTTGATAATGTTCATTGGCATTTACGCCATCTACCAATTGTTTTATCGCGTTCGGCTGATCTCCGGTGGGTTGATATTCTGAGGTGATTTTAAATTTCATGAGTAAATCAAACTTAGTTAAAATTGATCTTTAAATCAATTTTAATGTTCTCTCCTCCGCTTATAAAAAGAATAAACGGCTGGGAGGAAATATACGATTTAGGCTGCAAAGAATAAAACAGGCGAAAGTCATGAAAGTTGGCAATTATGCATTTTTATCTATTATTTAAATTCATAAGCCGTAAAACAAAAATTTGCCCATAAACTCTAAAAAATGGATGTCAATGTTGTAAATCAAAAGTTATACTTTTGATTTACAACACAAAAGTATACATTTGTATATGTTAGTTACCAGAAATCTTGCAGCACAATTAATAAGTCGCTTAAAAAAATCGCCAGCAATTGCAATCCTTGGCCCAAGGCAGGTTGGAAAAACAACTTTGGCAAAAAGTTTAAGTAATGACTATATCTATCTGGACATGGAAAACCCAAGGGATATTGCAAAGTTACACGATGCCTATACATTTTTAGAAGGTTTGCAAGATCATACTGTAATTATTGATGAGGTACAGCTATTGCCAACATTGTTTTCCTTATTACGACCATTAATTGATGCTAAAAGAACACCAGGAAGATTTATCTTATTAGGATCTGCTTCACCTGAATTGGTTAAAGGGGTTTCTGAAACGCTGGCAGGTAGAATTTCTTATAATGAATTATGTCCCATCGGATTAACTGAGTTGCCAGATGAATTAAGTTTTGAACAGCATTGGTTTCGGGGAGGGTTTCCTGAATCACTATTATCGGAAAATGATTTCCAAAGCAAAGAATGGATTAACGATTTTATTGTGAGTTATGTGGAAAGAGATTTGGCAAAGATGTTTAATGTAGATTTAGCACCAACTCTGCTAAGAAACTTCTGGAGTATGCTTGCCCATTTAAACGGGAACCTATTTAATGGCGAATCCTTTGCAAGGTCGTTAGGAGTTAGCGCACCAACCGTTAACAGGTATCTAGATTTTTTAGAGGGAGGTTTTTTGATCAGACGATTACAACCATGGTTTGTTAATGCAAAAAAACGTTTGGTTAAATCGCCAAAAACATATATTAGAGACACAGGAATTCTTCATAGGCTATTAAATATCCCCAACTATAGTGATTTATTTGGCCACCCAGGAATAGGAGCTTCTTGGGAAGGCTATGTAGTTGAACAGATTTATCAAGTAAAAGAAAAACAAACAGAACTTTTTTTTTATCGGACTCAAAGAGGGGCAGAATGCGATTTGGTTATTGTACAGGGAATTACCCCACTCGCATGTATCGAAATTAAATTATCAAATGCACCAACAGTGTCTCAAGGTTTTATAAACTGCACCAAAGATCTTGAACCAAAGTACAAATATATTATCACTCCAAAAAGTGAAACTTATCTGACATCAAATGATGTAACAGTAATCAACCTGAAAAATTTCTTAGTGAATATTTTACCTCAGATACAATAAGATCCCCGTTGAAATCCAACGGAGATCTTCTCCTGTGTCGTCACCCTGAATTCATTTTACTGCGTAGCTTTCCGCTCGCTACAGGTCAGGGTCTTTATCACATATGAGCTTTATACAGTCCTTTCTAAAAGCTACGATTGACAGATTCCAAGAGCAGTCGTCATTCTCGCGCAGGCGGGAATCTTAATGCAACCTACAAACCCCACCAAGGCAGTACGATTATTCATAAGCTTTCTTCTCTTCAAAGGCATTCATGAGCACTACGTGGTTCCCAATCAAGTTGGGAATGACGATCTTCCGGTATGAAGGTTAGTATTACTATTTACCCGCTGCGGCCTGCATTGGATTTTTACCGACCGATTGGCCTCTTACGGCTCCACCAACTTTAGTTTTATATACCTTAAACTTACTTTCTTTTGCTTTACCGCCCCAAGTGTTATTTGAGGTGTCGATATCTGCAGTTTCACGCAACGGATCTATCAAAATAGAGGCTACCTCTTTATTTTTAACATAAAACTTAGCTGTCTTCAATTCGTTATGTCTCCAAATCTGAGCTGGAATACGGTCTATTTCTTTTGTTCCATCTTTATAGGTAAACTCAACAATGATAGGCATTACCAAGCCACCTTTGTTGGTAAAGCTCAGTTCGTAAAGAAATTTGTTGCTATATTGGTCCTGCTCTGCAGACGGAACAGCTTCTAGTGCTGCGGCAGTTTCTGTTTTAGTAGCAACAGTGGTATCAACTGTAACCATTCCCCTGTCATATTTATAATAGAAATCTTGTGCTGCAGGCGTTTTATCTACGTAAAAATTAATTTTCTTATCCTCACGATTCCTGATTTTTGAAATATCTTCAAAGGCATTAACAGCGGGTTTATCAATTTTAACCATTTTCGATTTGGCTTCTGGTAAATCTTTAGGAAAATCGGCTTTCGCAAATTTCACGCTATCTAAAGAGATATCGCATGGATCGGTCCCGTAAAACCAACCTCTCCAAAACCAATCTAAATCTTCGCCGCTGGCATCTTCCATGGTACGGAAAAGATCAGCAGGTTCAGGATGTTTAAAAGCCCATCTTCTCGAGTATTCTTTAAATGCGTAGTCGAAAAGTTCTCTTCCCATAATGGTTTCGCGAAGGATATTTAAACCGGTAGCAGGTTTCGAATACGCATTCGGACCGAAACGGGTAATATTTTCAGAGTTGGTCATAATTGGCTCCAGCTCATCTTTAGGCAGTTTCATGTAATCAACAATGGTATATGCCGGTCCTTTTTTACTTGGAAATTTGTTGTCCCAAAGTTCTTCAGTTAAATACTCAACAAAAGAATTTAGTCCTTCATCCATCCAGGTCCACTGGCGTTCATCACTATTTACGATCATCGGGAAGAAGTTATGCCCAACCTCATGAATAATTACACCTAACATCCCATTTTTTGTGCTTTCGCTGTATGTTCCGTCGGTATCTGTACGGCCATAGTTAAAACAGATCATTGGGTATTCCATTCCATTTGCAGCTTCGATACTTTGTGCAACAGGGTAAGGATATGGTAGGGTGAAATCTGAATAGGTTTTAATGGTATGTGCCACCGCCCGGGTAGAAAACTTACTGTAAAGGTTGTACGCTTCTTTTCCATAAAAACTCATACACATTACGGTATTGTTATTGGCCTGAATTTTTTGAGGCATCGCATCCCAGATAAACTTCCGTGAGGATGTCCAAGCAAAATCGCGGACATTGTTCGCATTAAAAACCCATGTTTTTTTAGCTGTAGATTTTTTGGTTTCTGCCAGTTTAGCTTCAGCCAAGGTTTGTATTTCTACCGGAGCAGCAGCAGTTTTAGCAGCATTATACCTACTTAATTGAGTTGGATTTAAAACAGCGCTATAATTGATACACTCCCCCGTTGAACCCACCAGGTGATCAGCCGGAACAGTCATTTGAACTTTAAAATCGCCGAAGGTTAAGGCAAACTCACCTCTACCTGTAAATTGATGGTTCTGCCACCCTTGAAAATCGCTATATACACATAAGCGTGGGTACCACTGGGTCATGGTAAACAGGTAGTTCCCATCGGTTGGAAAAAACTCATAACCTCCACGGCCACCAACACTCATCCGGTCAGAAATTTTATAGTTCCAATCGATATTGAAGATAAATTTTTGTCCACTTCTCAGCGCTACGGGCAAATCTACCCTCATCATGGTTTTATTAACCGTATAGGGTAAGTTTTTACCTGTTGCATCGGTTAATTTGGTAATATTTATGCCATATCCATTATTTCCTGTTGCACTTAACTGATCTAAATTTTTAGTGGTTCCGGTAGCAGGCATTTTAGTCGCATCCTGGTAATTGGCATTTTTATCCGTGCTATGCTCGTTTTCATCAAGCTGTAACCAGATATAAGTTAACGGATCAGGAGAATTATTGGTGTAAGTGATTGTTTCAGATCCGGTTAACAACAGATTTTTTTCATCCAGCTCGCATTTGATGTTATAATCGGCACGTTGCTGCCAATATTTAACACCGGGCGCTCCGCTGGCTGTACGTTGTTCGTTAGGTGTTGGTAAAATGGTACCCAACTGCTCAAACTTATTCCCATGGTTACTCCCTGGGTTATTCTGCGTATTTTGGGCCATAGCCAAGCTACCAGAAAAGAACAGCAGGCCGGTTAAAGTAAATAGTTTATTCATGATATGGTTTATTAAAAAGGAATTCGTTCTAAAGCCATTTTTAAAGCCAGGCTAAATACGGCTGCTGATATAAATAAAACCCAGCTCATGCGTTTGATGCGGGTATAATTAAAAATTAAGAAGGTAATTAAAAGAATAATGATTACCATAAAAACCTGTCCGGCTTCTAAGCCTACATTAAACCCAAACAGGCCCCAGCCAATATTCTGATCTTTGGCCAGCATTATCCGGATGGAGTTTGCGAAGCCCATTCCATGAATAAGACCAAAGCCAAGTGCCAAAAAATAATTGATCTTAATTGATTTTAAGGAGAAATTCTTTCTAAACAAATTGCTGACTGCGGTAATTACAATGGTGCAGGGAATTAAAAATTCTACCCACCTGCTATCAAACCTGATCATATCCAATACACTTAAAAGTAAGGTAAAGGAATGGCCAATGGTAAAAGCCGTAACCAATATGAGCACCTGTTTTAAATTGACATAACTGTAAATGGCAACCAGTGCCAAAACAAACAGCTGGTGATCTAAAGCATCGGCACTGATGATATGTGCCCATCCCAATTTAAAATAAAAGATAAAATCTTGTAACGGCATGAATAATAAGCTAACTATTGAGAATAAAATAGTTTACAATAGCTAAAATTATATTTTTAATTATAAAAACCCCAAATATCTTGTAAACAAAAGCCTAAATACCAAATTTGTTACTATTCTTTAAGTTATTTAGTGCTTTGGCGAAGTTTTATCGCAAACAACTGAGTTTACAGTTGTAAACAAAATTGTTGTTTAATGTACATAGCCAATACGGTAACTTGGTGCTTATAACTATTTGTCTTCTATTCAACACTATGCTTTGGCTAAAATATTATTTACAAAAACCAGAAAAAGGTTTCGATCCTGTTCCAAAAGCTTTTGCTGAAATATATGCGGCTAATGAATATAAAAAAATTGACAGCAAGGTAATAGATTTTATAAAAACCCACTTAGGTGATTTCGAAAACAAAACTTTACTTGATCTGGGTGCCGGGCCCGGGCAATATAGTATCGAATTTGCCAGGAGGGGCGCAAAAGTAACCTGGCACGACATTAGCCAGAATTATTTAACAATAGCCAAAGCTAAAGCTAAGGATGAAAATGTAACCGTAAATTTTTCATTGGGCTATTTAGAAGAAGCCCATGGCAAGTTCGATATTATTTTTAACCGAATATGTTGGTATTATTGCATTAACGATTACCGTTTTGCAAACTGTATCTACAACTTAATCAAAGAAAACGGGTATGGTTTTATTGTAGTTAACAATGAGAAATTTCTTCGTGAAGAACTTGCAAAAGAATCAGGTTTTAGAAAATTGGCCATTAAAATGAGTTTCTGGCTCAATGAAAATTTTAATATTAAGCTTACACATGTCCATCCATCCCATAAGAAACTAAGCAGAATATTTGCCCGCTTAAATTTCAGGCACTTACATTTAGAACAATGTGGACATAACACCATAATTACATTTAACAAGTAGACTAATTATGTGTTAACTTTACCCTTTTAAGGAAGGATTTAATATGTTGATGCGTAAATTAAAATATAGCTTTTTGCTTTTGTGTGTTGCTTTTTTTTCTGTTGGAGCAGGAATAAAACACCCTTTGCATGTAAGCACAACTGAAGTAAACTTTAATGCAAAGGATAAAACCTTAGAAGTAAGCTGTAAAATCTTTTCAGATGACTTTGAAGCAATTTTAGCCAGATTATATAAACAGAAAACCGATCTGAGCAATCCGAATATGAAGAAGGCAATGGATGAATTGGTAAAAAAATACCTGCTTTCTCATTTACAATTAAAAGCCAATGGCAAAGCGGCTTCAATGAACTATATCGGATTTGAGATTGATCATGAAGCTACCAATATTTATCTTGAGGTGGAGAAAATTCCGTCTGTAAAATCTGTTGAGGTGAGCAACACTATTTTATATGATATGTTTGACGATCAGATGAGCATTGTACATATTGTAAAAGCTCCTATCCGTAAAAGCACAAAAATCCTTTACCCTGAAAAAAAGTTCACAGCAAACTTTTAATTGTAATTTTTGTATTAAATTACGGCTCAATGTTAAATTACCGTTAATTTTAGAAGGCAATATTATCTAAGTTAATATCTGCTGAGAAATATTTCTTGTAATCTTTTTTTAAATACCGTGTTGTTAAAATAAGTTATGCATCTAATCATCTTCTCTAATATATTAACGCCTCGGATAAAATATATCTTTAACTTTATTTTTAAAGATATTCTTAAAGCAGAATTGGAATTTACGGGCAATAGCCAATATTTTCTACAAAACGAGCACATTAAAATCAGTTATGGTGAGGAACCATTAGGTGATGAACTTTTTTTTAAACGTACCGCTTTACTCTTCTCCAACAAATTAGAAGAAATTAAGCCAAAAACCATTCTTTTTGGCGAATATCAGGCTCCTTTCCCGGTTGCACAATCAGCCCTGCCATTTGATGTTTTTGCTGCCTCATTTTTTATACTAAGCCGTTATGAGGAATATTTTTATCCAAAAAAAAACGAAGAGGAATTTAGGCCATCAAAAAGCCATCAGCATAAATGGAAGATTTTAGATAAACCGGTTATTGATGAATGGGCATTGATCATTAAAAGTCTGATCAAAAAAAAGCATCCACATTTTAAGTTCCACGAAAAGAATTTTCAGCACCAGCCAACCGTTCACTTTAATATTTTGCCCAACCTACCTGAGGGATTATTAAATAGGACCAAATTTATTTTCAGTGCCATCTTTAAAAAAGAAAACAATTACCTGAGCTCGAAATTTGACCGGTTAACAGGGGTAGGGATTAATAATGAGCAGGTTTTAGATGAGGTAAACCAGTTATTTTCTTCAAAAAAAAGTAATCCTCTTTATTTTGTCGATTTCCCTGACGTGCCGATAAATTACATCAGGATAAATGGCATTTCAAAAATACTCAGTAATCAATCAGTTGGACTATTAAGACCTTGTGCCAGCGACAAGCAAAAAATGCTCGAGATTAAAGAAGGCCTGGTTAAGCTCAAAAAAATCAACCCAAATCCTGCGCCCGTAAGCAGTCAGCAGTTAGAAATATTAAAATTCCCCATTTGTTACTTAAATATTCTTAATTCCGGTATTACTTCCGATTATTCTATGGGTTATAGTAATGTACCAGGCTTTAGGGCCGGAACCTGTACGCCATTTAACTGGTACGATCTTCAGCTCGAAAAAGTAACCCCTTTAATCGTTAATTCTTATTGCTTCACCGATTATATCCTTCAGTTTTTAACACATGAGGCAGCCACTAAAACAATACACCAATATATCGATGCAGTAAAGGTGGTAAATGGCACCTTTTATAGCAGTTGGAGCCTGAAAAGTCTATCTTCAAATGCAAAATACAAAAAACTAAAATTGCTGTTTAAAGAAATGCTCGAATACGCCGGAAATTGATTTTAATTTAACTTATCCGGCTTAAAATTGCTAATTTTAGTAATTAAACGTCCCACTTGAATAAACCTGTAAGATACCGGAAGCATTATGATTTTTGATGTAAGCAAGACAAAATCTATCGCCAATACCTTTATTGCCGAACTTCGGGATGAGAACATCCAAAAAGATCCGATGCGTTTCCGTAAAAACATGGAAAGGCTTGGTGAGTTTTTTGCCTACGAAATCAGCAAATCATTAGCATATACCATTCAGGAAATCGTAACGCCTTTAGGTGTATCGCCTTGTGAGGTTTTAACTCAGCAGCCTGTTTTAGCTACTATACTCCGGGCTGGGTTGCCACTTCAACAAGGCTTGCTTAACATCTTCGACAAAGCCGAATGCTGTTTTATTTCTGCTTACCGAAAAGTAAAGAAAAGTGGCGATTTTGTGATTCAGATGGACTACATTTCTACCCCGGATTTAGAAGGAAAAGTTTTGATTATGGCCGACCCAATGTTGGCAACCGGACAAAGCATGGTGATGTGCTGTAAAGAACTGATTAACCGCTACAAAATTGCAGAACTTCATATCGTTGCCGCAATAGCCAGTACAGAAGGTGTTGCACATGTACGTGCTAATCTGCCAAAAGCAAAACTTTGGCTTGGAGCAATCGACGAAGAAATGACCAGTAAATCTTATATCGTACCTGGACTTGGCGATGCTGGCGATCTGGCCTACGGAGAGAAGGTTTAGTTTTTAGTCCAAAGTCCTTAGTCTTAAGTCCAGAGTCAGTGAACATCCTCTTTATATGCAGCAGAAATAAATGGCGTAGTGCCACTGCCGAAAATATCTACAAAACCCATCCCGATCATCAGGTAAGGTCAGCAGGAACAGCGCCATCGGCCAGGATTAAAATCAATGAAAAACTAATCATCTGGGCCGATCTCATCTTTGTGATGGAGAAAAAGCACAAACAAAGGATCATTGAACGTTTCCCTGAAGAAACCGCTGATAAGGAAATTATTACGCTTCATATCCCGGATGATTATCAGTATATGGATGAAGAACTTATTGAAGAACTAAATGCAAGAGTTGCCGATTATTTATAAATCAAAAATCATTAGGCTACCTTTGTGAAAATAATCACTCATGAAACCATCATGATTTTTCAAATCACGTAGGGGATTAGAAAAATCTGATAGCTTCATCACCGTTGCAGCTAATATATATAATGATGAAAAAGCACATTTTCTTCGACCTTGACCACACCATTTGGGATTTTGACCGTAATGCCGAAGAAACATTAAATGAGCTATACCAAACCTATAAATTAGAGGAACTTGGCTTAAAATCGTGTGCGGACTTTATTACAACATATACCGAAAACAATCATCAGCTCTGGGCCGATTACCATTTGGGAAAAATTACCAAAGATTTTTTAAGATCGGAACGTTTCAACAAAACATTCATTCAATTAGGTATTCATCCTGATGCGGTACCTCATCAATTTGAGGACGATTATGTAAGTATCTCACCCACCAAAACCAATTTGTTCGATGGGGCAGAAAATGTTTTGGGCTACCTACAGCAAAAATATACCCTGCATATTATTTCTAATGGCTTTAAGGAAACAACCTTAACCAAAATGAACCTTTCCAATCTTAACCCATATTTCGAAAATATAATTATCTCAGAAGATGTGGGTGTAAACAAACCCAATCCAATTATTTTCGAATATGCCTTAGATAAGGCCAAAGCCTTAAAGGCTGAAAGCATTATGATTGGCGATAGTCTTGAAGCTGATATTTATGGTGCTTTAAATTTTGGTATGGAGGCTATATTTTTCAATCCTTTACAAAAAGAAAAACCTAATGATGTGCAGAAAGAAATTGTACATCTCGAAGAATTATTGAAACTTTTTTAGTTTTAATCCTTTTTTGTTTGGTTTTGGCATTCGTTTGGTGTTAGCATAACACACACACAAATGAAACCTTAATTAAAATGAAGAAAACCATCTTTTTAGGATTGGCAATGCTTTTTGCTACCCTAAGTTTCGCTCAAAACAACCGTAGTACAGCCGAAGTATTTCTGCAAATTACCAAACCAGGTAAGTATACAGTATATTTAGACGATGAAGTAGTGGGATCAGCTACGGGCAGATTTCGTTTTTACGATGTACATAATTCTAAACCCGAGCTGTCTATAATGCAGGGCGATAGATTAATCCTAAGAGAGCAGATTAACGTAAATGCACAGGAGCGTCTCATTTTAGGGTACGATAACGGCAGGCTGAATGTAATTAAACAACTTAGCCTGTTTCGCAACAATCAATACGCTCTTGATGACTTTTATGATTATATGGGAGATCTCAATACGGGGCCTATTCAACCAACTCTAGCTGACCTAAACTATAGGCTATTATCGCCTGAAGCTTTTCAAGAATTTTATACCAGCTATAAAAAATCAAGTTTTGATAATGAAAGGGTGGGACTCATCAACGCTGTAAATAAGAAAGCTTCATTTTCCAGTAGTCAATGCAAACTCATACTCAAAGCATTTACTTTCGATACTGAACGTTTAAAAACTGCCAAAAACCTCTATCAAACGGTTGTAGATCCACAAAATTATTTTACAATCGCCGAAACATTCGAATTTTTCAACTATAAAGACGACTTCTTAAAATATTTGGAGAAACAGTAATTCAACTTATCTTTATTAAATGACGGCTGCAAAAATAAAGGCATCGATACATAAAATTGTCGATGCCTATAAATCGAAATTATCTCACTATTCTGAGGATATTTTTCAAACCACGCCACCCATTGCCGGATGGAGTTACAGCGAAGTATATTCGCATATTTTCGATTCAAGCCTGCTCTCGTTAATTGCACTCGAACGCGCAGCAAGTGGTAAAGGCGAAAACAAGCCCACACATTTTATCGTAAAACTGATTTTGCTTTTAGGCAGCCTGCCGCCGTCAAAAAAATATAAAGTTCCGAAAAGACTGGCCGAGCGTGTTAAAAAAATCAGCAAAACAGAAGCGCTCGATTTTATTTTAGAGTTTGAAAAAGGTCTTGACGATAATTATACCATAATTGCCCATGCAAAAGCCGATTGCAAAACTAAACACCCACGACTAGGATACTTAAATGCCAGGCAATGGCTAAGGTTTATCGAAATTCATTTAAAACATCACCTCAAGCAGTTAGAAAGGATAGAAGAGAGTTTTTAGACATAAATTAATTTCGCCATATTTGGATAAATTAAATTCAGCGCCATGAAACATGCTTTTTATCTGTTTGCCTTAACCGTACTTTGCGCCTGTAATAGCGAAAAGAAAGAAACTGCTCAAGCGGTTATCCCAACACCTACAGGAATACAGGGACTTCAAAAAAGTAACGCTGTTCAACCCGCAGCGCAAAATGCTAAAACTAACCTTATTTTCAATCCGCCACATGGCGATGCCGGCCATACCTGTGCTTTAGCAGTTGGCGCGCCCTTACATCAAACAGCTGCCGTTCAACCACAAAAAAGTGCTGGTTCACCACCAGTAACTGTTCCGGCGCCTCCCGTTGCAGTAAATACATCAGGCAAAAAACTTAATCCTAAACACGGAGAGCCCGGCCACAGATGCGATATTGCTATTGGCGCACCGCTGGACAGCAAGCCAACACAAGTAGTTACCACACAGCCTGCAGTAAAGCAGACTGTAGCGATAAAAACAGGAAAGGGTTTGAACCCACCTCACGGCCAGCCCAACCATCGCTGTGATATTGCTGTTGGCGCGCCTTTAAATAGCAAGCCTGCCCAAGCTGTAAATACAGTTCCTCTACCAGCTCCTGAAACTAAAACTTCAGAAACAAAAACACTGGAGACCAAAAGCGAAGGGAAATAATAGTATATATTGTGTACTTAATATTTTGAATTTTCAGCACCTAACTTAACGCACATTTTTTTACATCTTTGCGTTAATGAAATTACCCGCCATAAAAGGTTTTAACGAAGAAGCATTTAACAAGTATTTAAAAAATACGGGGTTGTTAATGCTGGGCAGAGTTGGCAGTTTGGCTATTAAAATGGCTGTTAGCATTATGGTAGCCAACTACCTGCTTGCCTTTAACAATGGTATTTTAACAAGTGCAATTACATATACCTATCTTTTTGCATCTATTGCAGGCCTTGGCCTCGATCAGTTCATCGTAAAAGAGCTTCATCAGTTTCCAGGAAATAGAGATACCATATTAGGAACTGCATTTTTATTAAAGGTTATTGCTGGTCTGGTCTGCATACCTGCTATTTTTTTAGCCTGGACCATCCGCCCGCTTTCTGATATTCCATATCATATTATTTTAATATTATCTTTTACGGGCTTATTTCAATCTTTAACCGTAATCGATTCTTATTTCCAGTCCGAAGTACAGTCGAAATACATTATGCAGGTACAGATTGTTGGAAATGTCATATCAGCGCTTACCAAAATTGCGCTGATTGTATTTTCTGCTAACCTGATCTATTTCGTGTATTCATTTCTTTTTGATACCGCCCTGCTATCAATAGGTTATTTTTACGTTTACCAGCGGAAGGGCAGAAACATTTTTAAATGGTCTTTTAATAAAGAATTAGCGCTCAAATTGCTCCATTTTTCGTGGCCATTAATTATTTCGGGGATCATGGTTTCGGTTTACATGAAAATAGATCTGCTGATGTTGAAAGAAATTATGGGGCAAAAGGGAACTGCAGAGGCTGGTGCCTATGCAACCGCGGTTAGCTTAAGCGAAGCCTTAAACTTTGTACCTGTGGCAATTGTAAGTTCGCTTTTCCCCGCCATCCTAAATGCAAGAAGAGATAGCCCTGAACGTTATCAAAAAAGGCTTCAAAATTTATACGATTTAATGGCCTGGCTAAGTCTTGCATTTGCCTTATTTGTAACTTTTGCTGCACCCTATATTTATAGGTTATATAACCCTGAATTCGCATTTGCCGCGCCAGCGTTAGCCTTACATGTATGGGGGAGCATTTTTGTTTTCTTAGGTGTAGCGAGTGGTCAGTATCTGATTGCGGAGGGATTTAGCCGTCTTACCTTTATCCGTACGGGTTTTGGAGCAGCCGTTAATATTGTATTAAACTTAATGCTGATCCCAAAAATGGGTATGATCGGTACGGCTATAGCTACGGTAATTGCTTATTTCTGTTCTACTTTTTTTATTTTGCTATTCAAAAAAACGCGGCAACAAGGCTTGATGATGTTAAAATCACTGTTCCTTATTACCGCGTTCCAAAAAATATTTAACAAATAATTATAGGCGATAAACGCAGGTGCGTAAGGTTTTTGCAAAAAAGGCGTAACCCTTATCCTTTAGAAATTTGTATATCGGCGAATTATTCAGCTCATCAACATTAACATTCTCTTCTACCAAAATAACACTTGGTTTATACTTATCCCAGTTATTGGAAAGTAAAACCTGGTAATCCAAACCTTCCACATCAATACTCAAAAAATCGATAGTGGTATTGGCTGGCAGATGTTGATCCAAAACATCACCCAAAGGCAGTACATCAATATCAAGTTCTTTTATAATTTTATATTTAGCGGATTCGGCGTCGATCCTTTTAGAAACCTCTTCAGAAAAACTATTCAATGCAGGCTCGTTAAAACAGTAGAACTTAAGTTTGGTTTTTTCCGGACCTATACCAATATTTAAATTAATGTCTCTTTTTCTAAAGGTATTAAAAGCGCCAATAGCCGATGGTGTAGGTTCAATGTTAATCCCCTTCCATCCACGTTTATAAAAGTAATTGGTATTGGAATATCTTACGGGATGATGTGCGCCAACATCTACAAAGAAGCCTTTATACCCTTTTTTCTGCTCATAAATCGCTTTAAGTATCATGTCCTCACCATCTTGTGAGTATGATTTACTGTAGGCGAAATAATTAACAGGTAAGTATTTTAATAGTGCTTTTTTTATTGATTTAATCATGGATAAAAATATAAATATAAACTAAGAGCCTGTTTAAAATTTAATAAAAAATAATTACTATGCCGATCTGAGGGATAATTTATTCTTAAAAATAAATATGAGTGGCGTATATTGATTTCTTTGCCCTTACGGCAAGTAGCTTGCCTCGGCTCGACGCTGCCGATGGACTTCTTCTTTTTGCCGTCAAAAAGAACCAAAAAAACGCCGAATGAAAATTTTTCTTTCAAAGCCAGCAGCAGGGCGAGGAATGTGGAGTCCGAAAAATTTGTTAGGCCGCATTTAAGTAGAATGAGGATACTGTGCTATGGGCTTAACTGGATCTGGACACATAAGCAGCTAAAGTACTGATTGTTAAATAACGTCAGTGGTGGCATGTCGAAAGCCCTAAATTTTTGATACTAAAAAAGCATTATGCTTTAAATACTGCTTAAAAATTACTAAATCCTAGCTTTTCATGGTTAGGTGTGCGTTCTATAATATAAGTATAACCTTTTCAATTAACTTATAACTTTTTTATACCTCGATTAGTATCTACATAAACTTAACAGAATGAACCCGAAATACATCGAGTTCATTCGTTTAATTAAACTTTGCACTATTTTATCTTTGAATAAGATATGTTACTGAAAAAAATCAATGATTTAATCCATAGATTTTAGTGGGATCCAATAGTTTAAATCAGTTGATGTTCCAACAGACATTTTATTATCAGAATACCATGCATAAAACCACCCTGAACTAGCTGCAATACCTATATCAACGATTTCATTATAATTTTTTCCTGGAGGAAGTGCATAATTTTGAAGCCCAACATATGCACCAAGGTCTGTGGAGTTTCCTTCAGAAAATGTACCATCACTATAAAATGCAAAACAGTGATCGTTAGATTTTAAAATTGCAATCCCAACAATATCCAGAGGTGTTTTGCCAGCAGGAAGGACATAACTTTTAGGGAGAATATAATCTCCAAAGTTACCAATACTTTGGCCTACAGACATTGTACCATCTTTGTACCAAACGTAACCACGGCCAGCATTAGAAATAGCCATATCGATAACATCACTGAAGTTTTTACCGGAAGGCAGAAAATATTGCTGAGTAGGGCCATTTATTGATGTAGAATTACCTTTTGTAACTAAACCAGATAAACCCCAAAAATATACACCATCATCTACGCCTATGTCTATCCCCGCCATTGTGGTTAATGTTCCTGATGGACCTGAAGTTACTACAGGATATAATGAAGCAATAGCTTGTTTATCTTTAACTGAGAAATAAGCAGCACCGATACCACATTGACCTCCATTCATTATAGAGGATGGATCTGTGCCACCAACATTCGGAACGTCTATCGCACTTGCTGGAGTTCCAATATCATCAGTACCGTTTTGTGGTTCGCCATTTGCGGACCAATTTGTGTGCCTGAATCCAACGCAATGGCCTATTTCATGGGCAATTGTCCGCTGTCTCTGGTCAAAACTATTTCCAGAGATATAAGTCTTGTTAATCTTGATTAATCCTCCGGCATTTCCATTAATAGGAAAACGGGCAACACCGCAATAACCATTTCCTAAATTTTCATCCATAATTAGGATATCATAACTACCACTTGTTACAAGATTAAAATGAATGTTAGAACTTGGTACTGTATTCCATTGATTAACTGCAGAATTGACTTCCGCACTTAAAGATGCCATAGATGCATCAACATAAATTCTGATATTGGTTCTGTTAGCAGAACTCACGAGATTTCCAGTATAATACTGTTCTGTTTTTGGCCCTGAAGTTGAAGGGATAATCATATCCTTTGAGAAGGCAATATCTTCTTCTACAAGATATTCTTTGCCGAGATCTTTAATAGCTGATGCTGGGAAACCTAGGCTTCTAATGTAGGAGTAAACAGCATCTGTTTTTTTTACTTCCTCCTGGCTAACATTACTTTCTCCTTTTTTACAGGCGAAAATTGAGATAGAAATAGCGGAGATCATGAGCAACCTCACAATCATTTTTCTGTTTTTCATAATGGTTAATTTAGATTTATAGATAATTATATCTACTGAGCATTCATTTTAGCATCAGAAGAATTTTTAGTTTTTCTTTATTTTAATTAATCAGATTACAAACGTATACTGTTTTTTAAGAAAACATTATGCTGCGAAAATCTACATACAAATAAACTAAAGTTTTACATCAATACAAATTTTTTTTACGTTAAAGTATTATTAATAACACGTTAATGTATAGACAGCATAAAACTTTTATATTTCTGATTTATTATTAGTGATAGGTATTTATTTCTCAAAAGTTATATTTATGCATAATAACTTATATGTTAAGCGAAGAAGTAAAAACGGCCTACGATAATTTTTATAGCAATAGCGATGTGGCCTGGAGAATGCTGGATGCAAAATATAAAGCCCAGAACATCGTTGATGTATGCAAAGGACTAAACCTAAAAAAGTACTTGAGGTGATTAAATGTGAATACAGAGGGCAAGATATATCCAAACTTATATAGACCTTAAACATCTTATATGGTAAAAAATACCTGGCCCGCTTATTTATAAAATATAAAAATACAAGGCCTTGCCCAATAGAACTTTTCGCATGCAATCGTCCGCAGCATACCGAGCGTACATTACAATTCTGCAACAAAATGAGTTGGGCAGCACAAAGCAATTTGTATATTTTTTCTGATGGTGCCAAAACCGATCTGGATAAAGAAAAATTTACTGCAGTAAGAAAAATCAACAAAAAAAATCATTAAGCGATAATTAACCTGCTATTTTAATTAGTTGTAGATTTGTATTATTTTTATTTTTTACAGAATCTAAACACACTGTTTTACCGCTCTTATAATGCACAATAAAATTCGGCTATTTTACAGGTTATTATATCTTTTAGCATTTTTTATCCTTCCTTCTAACAGTTTTGCACAACAGCAGCCCATTCCAGATTGGGTTAAAGATATTGGCGGTTTTGGGGAAAGTAAGGTGAGCGGCGTTGCTGTTGATAAATTTGATAATGTTTACATTGCTGGAAACTTTAGAAGTACGATCACTGTAGATTTATCGGGCATTTCTGCTCCGGTTAGTCTGACATCGAACGGTGATTATGATGTTTTTATTGCTAAGTATACACCTGATGGAAAATTAATCTGGGCAAAAAGCATTGGTGGGTCAGAGCTTGACCAGGTGAATAATTTAACAGTTGATGATGAATCAAATGTAATTTTTGGCGGCCAGTTTAGTTCATTTAGCATGGATTGTGATCCAGGATCAGGCACCTTCAATCTTAACAATGCTGGCGGAAATGATGCTTTTATTGTAAAGTTAGATTTGGATGGCAATTTTAAATGGGCAAAAAATGTTGGTGGCTCATCTACCGAATATGGGCATGTTGTTGCCGCTGATCGTTTGGGTAATGTTATATTTGTAGGCTCCTATTCATCTAATATAAGCCTTGGCGGTTTTAACCTGCTACCCAAAGGAGGTTTGGATGGCTTTATGGTCAAATATGACAAAAATGGAAATATTCAATGGGCTTATGGTTTCGGTTCATTCGGTACAGATGAGATCCGGCATGTAATAACCAATACCAACAACGAGATTATTATAATGGGATATTTTTCGTCCGGCATCGATTTAAATCCCAAAGGTCCGGCCAACAATATTACCGGCACTTCACCAAATTACTTTATTGCAAAATACACAGGAACTGGTCAGCTAATATGGTCCGACAAAATTGATGGGGCTACTGCTGTTGTATCATCTTTAGCCTCAGGCCCAAACAACGATATTTACTTAACCGGTGTTTATAGTGGTACGGTAACCCTCAGTTCTCCCACAAACAATGTTGCCTTAACATCAACGGGAGGGAAAAATCTGTTCGTTGGAAAGTACAGTTCCGCAGGTGCAGCATTATGGGGCAAAAACATCGGCGGCAACAGCTCAACGCCTTACAGTTATTATATTACCGCTGATATAGATGACAACGTATACATTGGAGGTTACTTTGATGGAACCCTGATTTTTGGTGATGCCAGTTTAAATAAAACACTAACCTTCCACGGTGTAAGGGATACATTTTTTGGAAAATATACAGGAACGGGCAAATATGTATGGGCATTTAATTTTGGCAGTAGCTGCTCGGGCAACTTCGGACATAAAATTGCAGTTGATTCGAAAAAAAATGTTTTGCTTGGCGGCTCATTTTGTAGCACTGTAGATTTTAATCCCGGAATATGCGAATTAAAGATTACTGCAAAAAATGGGACATCAGATGGTTACATCTCAAAATATAACCAGATTAAGTTTACCGGTGATGCAAACATTATTTCCTTTGAGCTAGCAGAACAAACAGCACCTGCATTAATAAACACACAGGATAAAACGATAACCATTAAGGTAAGGGCCGGAACCAATGTTACGGCACTTAAACCAACGTTAACAACCGATATAGGCGTTGTTGCACCATTATCGGGCGTAGCCAACAATTTTACCCAGCCACAGAAATATATCATTACATCCAACTGCCAGGATTATACCTGGTTGGTTACCGTACAGGCAGAAGAAACAAACGAAATAACAATCTGCTCAGGGGCTACGCAGATTTTGGTAGGTGTTGCGGCCAATACCAGGCCATCATACACCTACTTATGGCAGATTAAAGATCCGGCTGGCAATTGGATAGCTGCACCCAACGCTAGTGCGAGTATCGATTATGAACTGAAAGGGCTTACCAATTTTACCAATCAGGATATAACCTATCAGTTTAGACGGAAGGTGTTTACCGCAAATACCGAACTTATTGAACCGGACATAAATATTATAATCCATCCTGCAACCACTAATAATTTAATCAGCACAACGGAAAATGTGCTATGTAGTGGTGCATCCAATGTGGTAATCACCGGAACAGTTCCACAAGGTGCAGAAAATGAAACCGCGGTTTATAAATGGCAGGAAAGTGATGATGAGTTAACGTGGCGGGATATAAATAACGCAACAGGGATAGACCTTTCGGTTAGCGTTGCCAAAACCAAATATTTTAAACGACTTACTTTCTCTGCAAGTTGCATTAGTTATAGCAATACATTAAAAATTGAAGTTCAACCACAGGTTACGGCTTCGATTGCTGGCAATAATATTGCCCTTTGCAATAACGATATGGTTACCTTAAATGCAAATGCGGTTGCCATGAACGAAACTGGTACCTGGCAGGTGGTAAGCCCGGCAAGTTATCATCCTTTTAATGCTGTTAATGAACATAATCCTAGCCTGCAGATTACCAATATACCAGCTGATGTTGATGTGGTTTTAAAATGGACAATCAGCCAGAATATATGCTCAACATCCTCGTCATCTACTATTACCATCCACAATTACAGTGAGGCCATTTTAACTTTACCCAGTAATATAACCATTAGCGAAGGTCAATCGGTAAAAATTCCTGCCACAATAACGCCTGTTATTAATAACTACACATTTACATGGAGCCCAAGCACCGGTCTTGATCATCCTGATGTATTAACGCCTACGTCGAAACCTGATAAAACAACGGTCTACCACCTCAAAATTACCTATGGAAATAGCTGTGTTATTGAGAAAGATATTAGAATCGGTATTGATAAAACAACTAAACTTGCAATTTGTTCAGGCGAAACAGTGCAGCTTACAGGAGAAGCTTTTATTGGAAGCAGCCCAGTTATTCAATGGCAATTTTTTGATTTTGGAACCTGGGTAAATATCCAGAACGGTAACAATGCAGATTTTTCTTTAAAAACCATTGAGCATTTTGAAAACACGCCCATCATTATGCTTTACAGAAGGATGATTACCACGGGAGGTACAAGCTATTTCGACTCAAAATATGAGATAAGCACTTCTCCACATACGCGAAATAACATCATTAGTACCGAAACTTTAAATTATTGCGGCAAGCCAACAGTACCGCTCAGCATTATGGGTTCAGATCCCACTGGGGCAGCTGACATAGCCGTAAGTTATGCGTGGGAATTGAGCAATGATGGGGAAAACTGGAGTATTATCGGTAGCGAAACTGGGAAAGATATTGTATTGAATAGCCTAACACAAACAGGTTATTTTAGAAGAACAACGTATAGTAATTCCTGTGTATCACTAAGTAACGTATTAAAAATTACTTTAAATCCACTACCAACCATTGCCGATGCCGGAGAAAATCTGAGTTTATGTGGAAAATCATTTATTGTTTTAAGCGGAAATAAACCTGGCGGGAACGAAGTGGGCACTTGGTCTGTTATTTCGCCCGTAAATTTTAATCCATTTACTGCTGCAAATATTAATAATCCTAATGCTGTTATCAATAATCTTCCATCCGGTCAACAGGTTGTTCTTCAGTGGGAAATTGCAAACAATAATTGTAATACAACTACTAAAGATGAAGTGGAAATCATTTCATACCGTGACATTTCTGTAACCGCCCCTGCCAAGCTCACCATAGATTATGGTAAAGTGGTTAATTTAAATGTAATTACAGATTTAGGGGACGAACCCTACACTTTCGAATGGTTACCCAAAACTGGTTTGAAAAATCAGTATAGCTTAAGCCCCGATGCCAGTCCGAGAGAAAATACCACTTATACATTAAAAATTAATTATGGACTTAATTGCAGTAAATCAATTCCGATAGAGGTAATTGTTTTAAACACAATAGATATTCCGAAAAGCTTTTCACCAAATGGCGATGGCATTAACGATAGCTGGAACATTGGAAACATTTTAAATTATCCTGGTTCTAAAATATCGGTTTACAACAGGTACGGGGTGCTGATGTATCAAAACACAAATACTTTGGCAGCTTGGGACGGAACGAATAAAGGTAAGCTAGTGCTTGTTGGCGTGTATTACTACGTTATTGAACTTAAGGATAAATATAATTCTGTTTATAATGGAAGCATTATGGTGCTACAGTAAAAGATTGCTGTTTGTATTGTAGCATTTCCGTTAAAAGATATTTTCAGCGGAAATGTAATTGAAAGTAATTATAAAGGAGTTTAATCCATCATTTTAAAGAAATATAATCATTTAAGTTTTATGCAGTCCCTAGCAACCTTGGCATTACCAGATGAACTGTTTTCTGTATGCATAGATGGTATTTGCTAATTTTAACTATTTTTATCGCAATTAACAATACAAAGCCCAATGTTAAGCGAAGAAGTAAAAACAGCCTACGATAATTTTTATACCAATAACGATGTAGCATGGAGAATGCTTGGCGCAAAATATAAAGCACAGAACATTGTTGATGTTTGTAAAGGGTTAAAGCCTAAAAAAGTGCTTGAGGTTGGTGCCGGAGATGGCAGTATTTTACATTTTTTAAATGAATGGCATTTCGCACCAGAGCTGTATGCTTTAGAAATTGCACAGAGTGGTGTCGATATTATAAAAGACCGCAACCTGGCCAGTTTAAAAGAAGCACAAACTTTTGATGGGTATAAAATCCCTTATGAAGATGATGCTTTTGATCTGATTATTCTTGCGCACGTTCTAGAACATGTAGAACACGAAAGGATCCTGATCCGTGAATTGAAAAGGGTAGCAAAATATATTGTAGTAGAAGTACCTAAAGATTATCGTTTTGGTGTAGACCAAAGAATGAATCATTTTCTGGATTATGGACACATTAACATGTATACCCCAACTTCCTTGAGGTTTTTACTGCAGAGTGAGGGTTTAGAAATCCTGGAAGATAAAGTTTCGATGACTGCACCAGAAACGGTAAAGTTTAATGAATTTATCAATAAAAAAGCACCTAAAACATTGGCTAAAAACTTAAAAATTGAACTGGAATACCGGATTAAAAAAACCTTGGGCAATTTGTTTGGGAAGAAAAAGCAAGAACAGTTTTCCAATGCCTATACCGTGTTAACCAAAAAATCTGACCATAATCTACATATATTTTAGGTAATTAAATGGATATATAGAATGCAAGATATATCCAAGCTTATATGAACCTTAAACTTTTTATATGGTGAAATTGTAACTCGATATACTGTTATCTTAATAATTGGAATTTTATTCTGACCATAACCATATAAGGAATAGAAGAAAATATAAGTGTATCGCTCTTTCGCCAAACTTTAATTTAATATATTGCAATAGAAATTAAATTCTGTTAAAAGTACATCCCTAATTAAATATTTAATAAATATAAAAAAGGAATGTTATTAACTAGAAATTATTTAAAGGACTTGGTTTACAAGGTAAACGGAGCAGCTATTGAGGTTCACAGAACATTGGGTCCAGGGCTTTTAGAATGCACTTATCATAAATGCATGATTCACGAGCTAAAAATCAGAAATATTAATTTCAAATCTGAGTTAACCATCCCAATAGATTATAAAGGATTAATAATTGATTCAGAACTAAGGTGTGATTTATTAATTGAAAACTCCCTAGTCGTTGAATTTAAAGCTATTGAAAACGTTGCACCAATCCATATAGCCCAACTGTTAACTTATATGAAACTACTAAAATTGCCTCTTGGACTGATGATAAATTTTAATTGTTTGCATATCTTTTCAGAAGGGCAAAAAACATACGTAAACGAGATATATGAATCAATTTATTAGTATATTTTTGCTTTAACTTATATGAACCTTAAATTTCTTATATGGTGAAAGGTGTAGCCAACTCATTATTATGGTTAACCCTATAAAGCTTCAATCGTAAAACAAAAATGCAAAACCTTGCCCCAATAGCACTTTTCGTATACAACCGTCCGCAGCACACCGAGCGTACGTTACAATTCCTGCAACAAAATGAATTGGCAGCACAGAGCCATTTGCATATCTTTTCTGATGGTGCCAAAACAGACCAGGATAAAGAAAAAGTTGCTGCTGTAAGAAAAATCATCAAAAAAGCAGATGGTTTTAAATCGGTTAAAGTAATCGAAAGTAGAGCTAATGCTGGCTTAGCCAATTCGGTAATTGCAGGTGTAACCCAATTAATAGCAGAATACGATCAGGTAATTGTTTTTGAAGATGACCTGGTTACCTCTCCCCATACTTTAGCCTATTTCAACAATGCTTTAAACCATTACCGCGAAGAGGAAAGAGTAATGCATATAGGGGCCTATATGTATCCCTTAAAGTTAGATAACCTTTCGCAATCGTTTTTCTACAGGGCAGCCACAAGTTGGGGCTGGGCCACATGGGGAAGGGCATGGAAAAACTTCGAACCGGATATCGACATCCTTATAAAACAGTTTGATAAAAAGAAAAGAGCTGCATTTTCCATCGATAATAAAATGAACTTTTGGAAGCAGATGTTAGCGTTTAAGAAAGGAAAAAACAATAGCTGGGCCATTAGATGGTATGCTTCTATCTTTTTAAAAGGAGGTTTAACACTTAACCCATCGCAATCACTCGTTAATAATATTGGCCATGATGGCACTGGCGTGCATTCAGGAATAAATGATATTTATAACGTGGTTATCAACCCCAAACCTATTGTCGAATTTCCGACCACAATAGCCGAAGACCCTATCGCATATAAGGCCATCAAAAGCTTTTTGATTAAACGGAAAGGCAATATGGTAACCCGTGTTAGGCGCTTTGTAAAAGAAAAGCTGGCACAATACTTTTCAAAGAAATAATCAGCTGATATAGCTAACTGTTGTAAGCAATTAAAAAAAATGACAAACCTTTTTTTAATTGAGCATGTTGCTTTTATACATCGAAACTATAAAAATAAAAGACATGAAAACGACAACAGCAACAGCAGAGGTATTAAACGATCTGGTTCAAATTAATAACGATCGTATTGAAGGTTATGAAAAAGCCCGTCAAGAATTAAAGGATGGAGATGCCGATCTGAAAACGCTATTTTTAAATATGATCGCCGAGAGTCAAAAATATAAAATGGCTTTGGCTGCAGAGGTAGCTGCATTGGGTGAGGACATTGAAACCGGAACAACAAACTCGGGAAAAATTTACAGGGCATGGATGGATGTTAAGGCATTATTTACCGGCCACGACCGTAAAACTGTTTTAAACAACTGTGAGTTTGGAGAAGATGCAGCACAAAATGCATATAAAATGGCATTAGAGGAAGAAGATCTTCCTTCAAATATCAGAGATTTAATCTCTGATCAAAAAGCATCGTTAAGAGTATCGCATGATGAAATTAAAAGATTACGTGATGCTCAGGCATAAGTAACTGAGATATAAAACAGAAAAACCTCCTTCGATTTATTATCGGAGGAGGTTTTTTTATATTTCCGTCATGCTGAACTTGTTTACAAGTAGATTAGCATTTTTAATCGTCTTGTAACTACTACGTGGTCAGCATCTTTTTTTAAAGACCCTGAAATAAATTACCTTCGGTGAGCTCGCTTAAGGCTCGGTTTACTGCGTAGCTTTCCGCTGCGCTACAGGTCAGGGTGACGATCTCTTAGGAACTAAATCAGTTAAGAATTACGCTTCCAATTCCCTATCTAAATGTTCAGTAACACGTTGGATCGTATTGTCGATCGTGTTACTTAGAATCGTTAAATAAGAGCCTTTTTTAGCAGTTTCGATTGCGATCTGCAAACATTCCGTGCTTTTATTGTTGATGATAATTTCTTTATCAGGATCAACTTCCTTAATGCCTTTTACCAGCAGATCAACCAGTTCTTGTTGTTGTCTGCCACGCAGATATTTCTCCTGACAAATATAAATTTTATCAAACATCTGAGCAGAAATGCGGGCTGTTTCGATAATATCCTCATCTCTTCTATCGCCTGTTGCCGAAATAATACCTACATGTTCGGTGGTCTCTACACCTTGTAAGAAACCTTTTACGCCGTTAAATCCATCAGGATTGTGCGCAAAATCGACCAGTACTTTAAAATCTTTAAACCTAAAAATATTCATCCTTCCTGGGGTATGTGCTGCAGAAGGTATAAATGTTTCTAACGATAAACGGATATCTTCAGGTTTATAACCCCATAAATAGGTGGCCAGCGTTGCCGCAAGCACATTCTGAATCATAAAATTCACAGAACCGCCGAAAGTTAAAGGAATGTGCGTGGCTTTATCTACCCTTAATTTCCAGTCGCCTGTTTTAATGGTAATGTATCCGTTTTCATAAATGGCGGCAATTCCACCTTTTCTGCAATGCTCTTTAATCACAGGGTTATTTTCATCCATACTAAAATAAGCAACATTACAGCGCGCATCTTTGCCAATGCGAACGCAATAACCATTGTCGGCATTCAATACTGCCCAACCTTTACGGCGTACCGCCCCAATCACAACCGCTTTAACACGTGTCAGATCATCAAGATTATGGATATCAGATATACCCAGGTGATCTTCCTGGATATTGGTTATTACGCCAATATCACATGCATTAAATCCCAGTCCTGCTCTTAAAATTCCACCACGTGCGGTTTCTAGTACCGCAAATTCAACTGTCGGATCTTTTAAAATGAACTCAGCACTTACCGGCCCAGTGGTATCGCCTTTCATTAGCATCGTGTTGTGCACATACACACCATCACTGGTGGTAAAACCTACACGTTTACCATTACTTCTGATAATGTGCGCAATTAACCGTGTAGTAGTAGTTTTTCCGTTTGTTCCGGTTACAGCAATAATCGGGATCTGTGATAATTTTCCCTGCGGATACAGCATATCAATAACCGATGCAGCTACGTTTCTAGGCAAGCCTTCGCTTGGTGCAAGGTGCATCCTGAATCCTGGTGCTGCATTAACTTCCAAAACCACACCTCCGTTTTCGGTTAAGGGTTGGGTAAGGTTCTGCGCCATGATATCGATACCGCAGATGTCCAATCCGATTACCCTCGAAATCCTTTCACATATAAAAATATTCTGTGGATGTACAATGTCAGTTACATCAATAGATGTTCCGCCTGTACTTAAATTTGCAGTAGATTTTAGATAAACCACTTCTCCCTTTTCGGGAATAGTTTCTAAGGTATATTCTTTTTTGGCCAGTAGATCCAAAGTATCCCGGTCAACAGCAATTTCTGTTAGCACATTTTCATGACCATAACCACGGCGTGGATCTTCATTCTCCTTATCGATTAATTCTTGGATCGTATGAATTCCATTCCCCTTAACGTGCGCAGGATCGCGTTGTGCGGCAGCAATAACTTTATGATCAATTACCAACACACGAAAATCGTATCCGGTAATAAATTTTTCTATAATAACCTTTCTCGAGTAGGTTTTGGCATATTCAAAAGCCGCAACCGCATCCTCCATTGTTTTCACGTTGATGGTGGCACCTTTACCGTGGTTGCCATCAAGTGGTTTAAAAACGAGTGGAAAACCCACTTTTTTAACCGATGCTTCCAGGTCATCAGGATTTGAAATCGTTACTCCAGAGGCTACCGGGATGGCAGCTTCGGTAAGCAAACGTTTGGTTTCTTCCTTGTTGCTGGCAATATCTACGGCTATACTGCTGGTTTTTTCGGTCATGGTAGCCCTAAAACGTACCTGATTTTTACCGTATCCCAATTGCACCAAAGAGCTTTTATTCAATCTGATCCATGGAATACTTCTACTTACGGCTTCCTCCACAATAGATCCTGTACTTGGCCCCAAAGCTTCCAGCTCACGTATTTCCTTCATCCTTCGGATATCGTGCTCCAAATCGTACTCTTCGTTATTAATCAGGGCTTCGGCAATTTTAACTGCAGCTTCAGCAGCATAAACACCAACCTTTTCTTCCAGATAACTGAATACAACATTGTAAATACCTTCAGTTTTAGTTTGGCGTGTTCTGCCAAAACCAGTTTCCATTCCGGCCAATGTTTGGATTTCCAAAGCAATATGCTCAATTACATGCCCCATCCACGTGCCTTCTTTTACCCGGGTGAAAAAACCTCCTTCAACCCCCTTAGAACAACGGTGTGTAAACATGCTAGGCAAGAGTTTCTCAATCCTTTCGCTAAATCCTTCTATTACATTGGTTGGTTTTTGCTCTAAATCTTCCAGATCTAAACGCATCTGGATCAATTTTTTTCGGCTAATTGACCATATGTTCGGCCCTCTTAATACTTGTATGTTTGATATCTTCATGTAATGTTTTGTTCGTTTTTTTATTTAAACAAGCGTTTGGGACAGCCTTTTTAACTCAATTTTTAGAATAAAATTGATGACGGTAAATTATGCATTTATTTTGAAATTAGACGTTCCATTTAGCTAAATCAATTTTAAGGTGTATTTGTTTTATTTTCAAGCACAATCCTGTTAATTTTAGGTTATAATATTTTAACGTTTGTTAATAAATTGAATATTCTTGACAAAAAAAGTCGTGTTTTTTATCATAAGCCTATATATTTGGGTTTTTTGATACAATTATAATACACAAAGAATGGTTCCGAAAGGTAAACTCATCATCATTGGTGGCGCAATAAACACAGGTAGCTTCGCAGAAACGCAATTTGGACTGCCTGAGAATATGAATTTTTTTGAGCGTGGAATTTTAAAACGGATTACTACAGAATCATTAAGAGATACTCAATCTCGCTTCGAGATCATCACTACGGCATCATTAATGCCCGAAAAGGTTGGTGAAGAATATATCAAGGCTTATGCACAATTAGATGTGCACAATGTGGGTGTTCTTAATATTACCAACCGTGAAGAAGCCAATTCTGATGAAAATTATGAACGTATCAAAGCAGCAGAGGTAATTATTTTTACTGGTGGCGATCAGCTCCGTCTTTCTTCAATCTTTGGCGGAACAAAAATCCATCAGATCTTACTAGAGAAATATAGAAACGAGCCTGTGGTAATTGCAGGCACTTCAGCCGGAGCCGCAGCAAGCTCTAAAAACATGATTTATCAGGGTAGCAGCAAAGATGCTTTACTTAAAGGAGAGGTTAAAATTACTGGTGGATTAGGCTTTATTGATGATGTTATTGTTGATACACATTTTGTTCAACGCGGAAGAATTGGTCGCTTGTTATATGCTGCTGCCAGCAATCCTGGTATACTAGGGATTGGTCTGGGTGAAGATACCGGGCTTTTCATTTCTGATGGCCATACGATGGAAGCCATTGGTTCTGGCATGGTAATTTTAGTAGATGGCCGTAATATGGCCGATACCAATTTAACCGATGTAGAAATGGGCCAGCCTGTTTCTATTAAAAACATGGTGGTACATGTAATGTGCGATGGCGACGTTTATGATTTAACAGACCATAGTTTAGTGATCCATCATCCAAAGGTTGTTCCGATAGCCTAAAGGTTTAAGGTGGAGGATCGAGGGTTTAAGGCCCAAGTCTCATATCAAATGTCTCAATACTCAAATAACAGATGAAACTAATTATACATGGCGGTTTCTTCAGCGAATCGTCTACCAACCAGGAAACGAAAAAGGCTAAACAAGATGCTTTGGCTTCGATTGTTATGCTTGGACACGAATATCTAAAAACACATACTGCTTTAGAAACCGTGGTATATACTGTTGCGCTATTAGAAGATAACGAGCTGTTTAACGCTGGTATCGGTTCGCAGATCCAAAGCGATGGAAAAGTGAGGTTAAGTGCTGCCCTAATGGATGGTAAAACAGAAAAATTTAGTGGTGTAATTAATGTAGAAGATGTTAAAAACCCCATACAGATTGCGCAGAACTTGTTAACATATGATGACCGGGTATTAAGCGGTGATGGTGCCCAGCAATTTGCAAGATCAAATGGATTTGAATATTTCAATCCGATTACCCCGCAGCGACAATCAGAATACGAAGCTAAATTAAACCAAAAGAACAATAAAGGAACGGTAGGCTGTGTAGCACTCGATGCAGATGGAAATTTAGCAGCTGCAACCTCCACAGGGGGAAAAGGATTCGAAATCCCTTGCCGTGTGAGCGATTCCGCAACCGTGGCAGGCAACTATGCCAATCAATATGCAGGTATTTCTTGTACCGGAGTAGGTGAAGATATTGTAAGCGGTGCCTTAGCCGCAAAAATTGTAACCCGTGTTACCGATGGGTTTTCTTTAAAGGAAGCATCAGATAAATCTTTTGCCGAACTTAAAGCTTTTGATGGCTTTGCAGGCGTTGTAGGCATTTCTGCAACAGGCGAAGTGTACCATTGCGACTCGCATCCATACATGGTTTGGGCATCTTTTGATGTTAATTTACAGGTATTTAGCTAGAATTAGATTTAAAGTATTATTTTTGTTGCATGACCAAGATTGTATTGGCTTTAATAAGCCTTTTTGCATCATTACAACTACAAGCTCAAAATATAGATAAATCTGAGATCCAAGAACCTAACGGTAGCGCTATAAATATAGCAGTATCTAAATTTGATTTGGAGGATGGGAATTCTTTTTTTGAGGAAGCAGAAGATTTAGAGCGAAAAGGCGATTACAACGAAGCCCTCACCTTATTTGGCAAAGCCGCTTTCGAATATAATGCCATAAAAAACTTCAACAGGTACGGACAGGCAGTTATTAAGATGAGCAGTATGCATTATCAACTTGGCCGTTTTACTGATGCTGAGCAGATTCTTTTAAATGTAGCTTTAAAAAATTATTCTAAAACCGGAAACAGAGCTGGCGTAATGAACACCTATAACCTTTTAGGCAAAGTTTATCTGGCCAATACCAAGTATACCCAATCGATGTGGTTTTACACCCAGCAAGGTATACTGGCAAAACAGTTAAAAAGCAACAACGCTTACATCGAATCTATTTTAGGCATTGTTCAGGTTAAAATTAAAAAGAAAGATTTTACACTTGCACTGAGAGATCTGAAATCGGCCGAATGGCTTGCCAATTCGATCAAAACCACCCAATACAAAACGCAGATCAAAGATGCCAGGGAAATGATCGCCAGCAAAACCACCAGTAAAAAGGTAAACCCAAGCTAGTTTAGGTACTTGTTTTTTTTAAAATCTTCCTACATCACTAACAATATAGCCATTAAAGGTCTGTAATTGGTCAAATTTTGATTACCGATCAAAACAAAAAATAACGCCCAACGTTCTACATAAGAAATTGTTAAATAAAAAGCTTTTAGTTAGATTTGATAAAGTTTTAACAAGAGACGGTAATAATGCTGTCTCTTTTTTGTTTTTTTGCTAAAATGGTATCATATTGGCTATATAGAATTGGAAATGGATTTTAAATCATTTAAAGAGATGTTAAAGAGAATATTTTTTGTAATTTTTACTGCGGCAGTACTTGCTTGTCATGCTGCACCTAAAACTCAGCCAATGGTTGAGGGTGTTACCAACGTAAAACCTGATGAGCAGCAGCAACTTGTTATAAAAGAGGTTGTAAATTTGATCGAGAGTTATAATTATAAAAAAATTCAGATCAACGATTCTATATCTTCAATCATTTTAGATAAGTATATCAAGTCTTTAGATCAGGGCAAAAATTACTTTTTGGCTTCAGATATCAAGGAATTTGAAAAATACAGATATACTTTGGATGATGATTTCAAAAATGGCGATTTAAGCGGGCCGTTTTTCATCTATAACGTTTATGCCAAAAGGTTGAACGAATATTTTACTTATTCTTTAGCACAGATTAAAACCAAATACGATTTTAATCAAACCGACAATTATGTATATGACAGGGAGAAACAGCCTTGGGCAACTTCTTCTGCAGCATTAAATGATACCTGGAAAAAACGTGTTAAATACGAACTAATCAATTTAAATTTAGCTGGAACAGCTGAAGCCAAAAACGTAGAAACATTAACTAAACGTTATCAGAACCTACAGTCGCAAACTTCAAAAACCAATAATCAGGATGTATTCCAGATTTTGATGGATGCTTTTACCGAATCTATTGATCCACATACCAATTATTTTAACCCAACTAATGCAGCAGCATTTAACGAAGATATGTCCCGTTCTTTTGAAGGTATTGGTGCCCGTTTACAATTAGAAAATGAGGTGGTTAAAATCTCTGAAATTATTGCCGGTGGACCTGCATTTAAAGGAAAACAACTGAGTGCTGGCGATCGTATTATTGCTGTAGCCCAGGGTGATGGAGAATTTGTTGACGTAGTGGGTTGGAGATTGGATAACACCGTATCGAAAATTAAGGGCCCTAAAGGAACCAAGGTGCGTTTAAAAGTTATCCCTGTTGGAAAAGAAATGTCTTCTAAACCGATTATTATCGAATTGGTTCGCGATAAAATTGTTTTGGAAGAAACATCTGCCAAGAAAAAAGTTAAAACCATTAACAGTAATGGTAAAGATTATAAAATCGGGATTATTACCCTACCAGCATTCTATGCTGATTTTAAAGCAGCAAATGCAGGTGATAAAAACTACAAAAGCACTACCCGCGATGTTAGAAAATTAATCGACTCGTTAAAAACATACGATAAGGTAAATGCTATCGTAATGGATTTACGTGGAAATGGTGGAGGCTCATTGGTTGAAGCCATCTCATTAACTGGTTTATTTATCGATAGAGGACCAGTAGTTCAGGTGAAAGATTTACGCGGTAAAATTGAAGTAGACGAGGATGAAAATAGCGGTGTAACCTGGGATGGGCCTTTTGGTGTAATTGTAGACCGTTTAAGTGCATCTGCATCAGAAATTTTTGCGGGTGCAATACAGGATTACGGCCGTGGTATTATTATGGGTAGCCAAACCTATGGTAAAGGTACCGTTCAATCTTCTATCGATTTAAACAAATTGGTAAATCCAAGTATGTTGCAAAGGGTAGCAGGATTAATTTCTAAAGATAAAACCGTTGGCACATCTCCAAGCGGAGCAAGCCCGGCTGATATTAACTTAGGTCAGATTAACCTAACCATGGCTAAATTTTACCGTGTAGCAGGAAGCAGCACGCAGCATAAAGGTGTAACGCCTGATGTTGTTTTCCCTTCAGTTTATCCGATGGATAAAATTGGAGAAGATACTGAATCATCTGCCTTACCATGGGACGTTATTCCGAGCTCCAGCTTTAAAGCAGTTGCGAATTTGACCCCTGTTAAAGCACAGTTGGTTAAAAACAGTGAGCAGCGTATCGCAAACTCGTTGGATTTTAAATACCTGAAACAAGATATTGCCGATCTTAAAAAACGTGACAATGAAGTTTCTGTCACCTTAAATGAGGCAAAACTTAAAGCTGAGCGCGATGCGCAGGAAGCTAAAACACTTGCCAGACAGAATGAATTAAGAGCATTAAGGGGATTACCTGCCATTAAAAAAGGAGATAAAATTACCAAACAAGATGCTTTCGATTTTATTGAAGATGAATCGTTAAAAGTAATGGGCGATTTTATGCAACAATCTGGCAACTATGTAATGAATCTGGGTGTAATGGCACCTAAACTTTAATAAAAGAAATATATTTAAAGCGAGCTATCTAAATAAGATAGCTCGCTTTTTTTTATCCTTTTTCAATTAAATGATTGTCTAAATGCTGAAGGTGTAAGGTTTGTTTTGGATTTGAACAACTTAGTAAAGGATTGTAAATGTTCAAAGCCAAGGGCATAAGCAATTTCACTTACAGAAAGATTTGTTGTAGAAAGTTTTTCTTTTGCTAAATCAATCAGTTTCTGATGTAAATATTGTTGGGTATTTTGTCCGATAAGTGTTTTCAACAATCCGGATAGATATCCTGGCGAAACATTGAGCCTTTCGGCGATGTAAGTTACAGTTGGTAACCCTCTATTGCCAAGATCATCCTGTTCAAAATAGTCGCTAACAACATGCTCTAATCGATCGAGCAGCTGATGATTGATTGCTTTACGTGTAATAAATTGACGGCCATAAAAACGTTGTGCATAGTTTAGCAGTAGTTCTATTTGCGCGATCACCACATTTTGAGTAAAATGATCGATATTGTTATTGGTTTCATTTCTAATCAATTGGGCGATCGAATTAAGCACTGCTTCTTCAGTTTCAGAAACATGTAAAGCCTCAAATAGCGAGTAACTAAAGAACTCATAATCCTTAATTGCTTTGGCTAAATGTGTCTGCCAAAGTAAGTCGGAGTGGAATAGTATCATCCAGCCAGTTGGGCGATGGGTTTTATGCTGATCAATTTCGACTGTAAAAACCTGCCCTGGGGACATAAAAAACAATACACCATCATCAAAATCACTCATTTGTTGCCCATATTTAATTTTCGCATCTGGAACACGTTTGAGCGCAATGGAGTAAAAATCAAAAATTATTGTTTTTGATCGGCCATCGAATGGCATATTAACCTCCTCCATATTAACGATACTAACTAAAGGATGACCTGGTTGAGGCAATCCTGCAAGTTTATGGTATTCTGATATTGTTTTAAAACGATAACGGTTTGAAGGTTCCATGGTACAATTTACTTAAAATAAACTCCCTGCTCCAAATCTTGAATCAAACTGGAATATTGAGGTTCCCAATTTAAACGTTCCCTGGTTAAACGTCCAGAAGCCGGTCCATCTATACTTACAAAATGTTCAAACCAATCAAAATGTGCAGCTGCTTCGTTTTTAGATATAGAAACAACAGGTAAACCGAGCTGTTCTCCAATGGCCTCTGCTATTGATTTAAGGGTTATTGATTCTTCGGCTACCCCGTGAAAACGTGCTCCTGGTGTAGCTTGTTCCAAAGCCAACCTATAAAGTTTCGCGGCGTCCAACCGATGAATACCTGTCCATCTGTTTTCTCCGCTACCAATGTAAGCCGACGAACCCGTTTTGCGGGCGATATTGATCAGCATCGGTACAAATCCATGATCATCACCTTCACCGTGTACAGATGGCGATAAACGAACCACTGATACGCGAATATTCTGAGAAGCAAGGGCGTCAACTGCCTTTTCCGAAGCTAACCTGGGATTCCCGCCATTATAATTGGGCAACATATCTTCTGTGGCGAATATGCCGGGATTAACCACGAGAGTTCCAGAAGTTACAATAAAAGGTTTATTGGTTCCTGCAATTGAGTTCCCAATGGCTTCTATTGCAAGTCTATCAATTTCGCAAACTGCTGCGAATCGGGAAAAATCATGGATAAAGCCAGTATGGATGATACCATCAGCCAGCTTTGCGCCCTCCTGCAAACGCTTTACGTCTTCCAAATCGCCTTTATGTACTCGAGCCCCAGCGAGCACAAGCGCTTTTTCAGCCGCCTCATTCCTTGCCAAACCCAAAACCTCGTGGCCTGCGCTAATTAATTCTTTTACTACCGCAGAACCGACAAATCCGGTTGCGCCTGTTACAAAAATTTTCATTATAATTAATCTTAAATAGTGTACAACAATTATGCTTCGATCTGATATCAACCGCATTTTATCATCACTCAAAATTCAATTAATTTTATAGAAACAATTTAGGCTAATCAATTCTTCATTTAGCCAAAACGAATAGTTAATGCAAAAAAAAGACTGTTGCAAACCCGCAACAGTCTTTTTTGTATGATAAAAACACTTCTAGTCCTTCTTCGGAGGATTCTGGCTCAGCTGCATGGCCATCATTTCTTTCATGGTTTTATTCATTCCCTCGGTACTACCATCTAAGAAAATAATATTACCCTCGCCATACTCTGCAAATTGTTTAATGGCTTCTGTCCACATGGTGAAAAGAATTACCGATGTATCAAGGTTAGCTTGTTGCATTTCATGGGCCGCATTGGTCATACCTTTTGCAACTTCTTCCCTAAACAAAGCAATACCTTGTCCACGAAGTTGTGCAGCCTCTCGCTCGGCTGTAGCGGCAATTTTAATCGCATTACCATCGGCTTCGGCAGCTTTGGTTTTAGTAATTAATAATGCCTGGCCTTCGTTTTCAGCCGCTGCTTTTAAGTTGTTCGAAGCTACTACACGACTCATTGAACGCATAATTTCCTCATCAAAGGTAATATCGTTCAATTGAAGATCCTGAAGATGGTAACCCCATCCATCTAAAACCTGATCGATCTGTTCCTTAACATGAAGCACAATTTCGTTGCGTTGGGCCAGTACATTTGCCTGCTTTTGCGTAGCCACATATGCCCTGATCGAACCTTCAATCGTTCTGATTAGTGCCTGCATTAAGTTGGTCGCATCTACAAACTTAAAAGCTACATTTTTGATCGTTTCTTCATCCTGGTTCACCACAGAATACAATAGCATGGCCTTGAAATATACATTGGCCTGATCTTGTGTTACCGCTTGAAACGACAGCTCTACAGAACGGTTTTGAATGGAAATGCGAGAATAGATCTGCTCTATTAATGGGATTTTAAAATTTAAGCCTGGCCTTAACTGGCGGCGGTATTTGCCGAAAACGGTTACCACCGCAATAGTCCCCTGTTTAACAGTAACAAACGAGCTAAGCAGGATAATAAATCCTACGGCAGCTATAATGTAAATGGTGTATTGCATAATTAGATTTTTTTATGAAGTTATAAAAATTCATACAAACTACATCAGGCATTTTGTAGCTTTAAGCTTTTCTAACTAACTTATATACAATGAAAACTAAATTATTTCTTCCGGCGGCCGGCGTATTGCTTTTTGCTGCTTGCCAGAATAAAAGCCATCAAGATACAGATGTGGCGAATGCACGTACCGAATTTTTCGATAAAGCCGGCATGGATACCACTGTAAAACCTGGTGATAACTTTTTCCTGTATGCCAATGGGAAATGGATGAAAAACACTGAAATTCCTAAAACAGAAACAGGCTGGGGTTCTTTTTATACTTTATATAACGATAACCTGAAAAACCTGAAAAGTATTCTTGAAAATGCTTCAAAAGCCAATGCAACCAAAGGAAGTACCGAACAGAAAGTTGGCGATTTCTATACCAGTGGAATGGATACACTTACCATTGAGAAATTGGGTATCGAACCTATAAAGCCGCTCCTAAGCAAAATAGATGGGATTAAAAATGATAAAGATTTAATCAATTTTGTTGCCGACGGCTATAAAGATGGTGAGGGAGATTTATTGGGCTTTGGTGTAGAACCAGATGATAAATTAAGTACTAAAAATGCTTTATCATTTTCGCAGGCCGGCCTTACCCTGCCTGATCGCAGTTATTATTTAGAACAAGATGATAAGGCAAAAAAAATCAGAGCCGAGTACATCAAATACATCACAAAAATTTTTAGCCTGGCAGGCGATTCTGCCAACGCAGCTAAATATGCCGATAATATTTTAAAGCTGGAAACGGCTATTGCGCAGTCGCACTCTACTCCTGTTCAACTACGCGATCCGCAGAAAAATTATAACAAAATGACTGTGGTTGACTTTCAAAAGCAGACGCCGAACATTGAGTGGAAATCTGTTTTGAGTAAACTGGGGGCAAGTACCGATACCGTTATTGTGAGGCAGCCAAAATATTATCAAACCTTATCAGCCCTGGTGAAAAGCCAGCCCATCGAAATCTGGAAAGAAAAATTAAAATTTGATGCTTTAAACAGATCAGCCAACGCCTTTACCAAAAAATTCAGAGATGCTAAATTCGATTTTTTTTCCAAAACACTATATGGTCAACAAGCACCAACAGAAAGATGGAAAGCCATTGTAAATGCTACCGATCGTAATTTAGGTGAGCTTTTAGGTCAGTTATATGCCGAAAAGTATTTTAAGCCTGAGGCTAAAGAGCGTATGTTAACCCTGGTAAACAATTTACAGAAAGTATATGCAGAAAGAATTCAGAAGGTAGATTGGATGACACCTGAAACCAAAAAGAAAGCTTTAGAAAAACTAAATGCATTTATCAAAAAAATCGGCTATCCTGACAAATGGAAAAAGTACGATGATGTTGAGGTTTCGAAAAACACTTATTATGCAAACCTTCAGTCGGCAAGCAAACATGCCTACAAAGAAATGATGGATAAACTCGGCAAAAATGTTGATAAAACCGAGTGGGGAATGACTCCACCGACCGTTAATGCCTATTACAATCCGTCTTTCAACGAAATTGTTTTCCCAGCAGGGATTTTACAGTTCCCATTCTTTGATTTTGCTGCAGATGATGCCATTAACTATGGTGCAATAGGTGCTGTAATTGGTCATGAAATGACGCATGGTTTTGACGATCAGGGTCGCCAGTACGATGCAGTAGGTAATTTAAAAGAATGGTGGACAAAAGCCGATGCCGATCAATTTAAAGCTAAAGCCGGTAAAGTAGAGACATTTTATAATAACTTCTCATTGTTGGATAATCAGCATGTAAATGGTTCTTTAACGCTGGGCGAAAACCTTGCCGACATTGGTGGCTTAAACATTGCATACGATGCCTTTAAATTAACTGAGCAAGGAAAAGGCGATAAAAAGATTGATGGTTTTACTCCTGACCAACGTTTCTTTTTAAGCTTTGCCCAGGTATGGAGAATCAAAAACCGCGATGAAAGTATGCGTGTAAGGTTAAAAACAGATCCGCATAGCCCCGAGATGTTCCGGGTAAACGGCCCTGTTTATAATATGGAAGCATTTTATAAAGCATTCAACATCCCTACAACAGCAAAAATGTATATAACTCCGGCAAACAGATTAGGTGTTTGGTAAGTTACCCTTTCATTTAATAAACGAAGTCCATTTCAGTCAATGAGATGGACTTCTTTGTTTCCTTAAAACAAAAACTGCAATATTTTGTCTTAATCTTATTAATAGATAACCTTATGAATGTAAAACGCACTTTCGGAACCATCTTAACCGTACTTGGTATAATTGGTTTAATATACGCAGGCTACGGTTTTGTAAGCCACAGCGAAAATACACGGGGATTAATGGTTTATGGCATCATTGGACTTATATTCTTTGTATCGGGAATTGGCCTGGTAAAGAACACAAAGGATGAAAGTTAACCTAAGCTTTTCTCCTAAACTTTTTAGATAGCACAAACAATACGACTGCAGCTCCGATCGCTAAACCAAGATAGATCCCATCTTTAAAGTTATCAGCCTTTGTAGCATGTAGGATAATGGCAATCATACTATTGCTTCTTTTTGTGTTTGATGATCTGGTATTGGCTAAAAGCAACCAGGCAACCCGCCAGGATAATAATACCTGCTGACAACAGGTTATCGGGATTTTGGTTGATGTAGTAGGCTGCTGCCAATACTAAAATTGCAGCTGCAATACCTATAATATAATGAAGTATTAATCCTTTTTTCATCGTTATATAATTATTAATTTATTGCTCATTGTTTTCAATGGCATTTTTCACTTGCATTTATTTCCTCAATGGTGTTCAAGAGAACGCTCCGCTTAGTTAATGAGCTCGCAAAAGCCCGGTTTGTTTTCAAAGGTGATGAAGCTATCAGATTTTTCACCAATGTAGATGTTGTAACGGTGTTCAGGAAGGCTTGAGCCGTTTATTCATCCCATTATGTGATTTGAAAAAATCATGATGGTTTCATAAGGCAAATATTCTGAAATAAATTGAAATTGATGTCGCAGAAGATTAATCTTTTAAACTGATTCTGTGATCGGCGAATTTTAGCTGATGGCCAACAAAATCAATATCTGTCAATTCTTTAATTCTTTTAAAGGCACCATGATTCTCATCCAGGGTTAAGCGATTAATTTTATCCTGTTTAACTGATACGATATCTGCATATAGAAAATCGCCATTCGCATTTATTTTTAGCTGAAGCAAGGGCGCAATACCATTATTGCCTTTTAAGCTGAACATACCGTAAGTGCAAAAATTACCTAGACTGTACGCAATAAATTTATTTTTATACACTTCAACAGCACGGGTTACATGAGGGCCATGTCCAAGTACTACATCTGCACCGGCATCTATAACTGCATGAGCAAAGGCATAAACATTACCTCTGTTCTCTTTATAAAAAATCTCATTTTTACGGGGAACATGTTCAAACCTTGCACCTTCACCGCCACCATGAAAAGAAACAATCACAATATCGGCCATCAATTTTAAACGGGCAACCAAAGCCTTGGCACTGTCGATTTTATTAATCGATACCGTATTCTCATTCGGTGCAAAGGCACAGAACGCATACTTTACACTATCTTTTTCAAAAACTTCAAAAGGTTTGTTTACCTGCCCGGCATAATGGATCTGCAGTGAATCTAAAATCCTTGCTGTATTTTTTCTTCCCCTGGCATCAAAGTCACCAACATGGTTATTGGCGATGCTTAAAACATTAAATCCTGCATCCTTGTATATCCCGGCATAGCGCTCCGGCATTCTAAAAGCATAGCAGTTGTTCGGGTTAATGCCATTACATTTGTTCGAATTACCTGAGTTGAGAAAGCAGCCCTCCAAGTTTCCAAAAACAATATCTCCTTTTAATAAACTATCAACTGCCTGGAAACTGTTTACAGCATCATCAGGAGGGAGGTTGGTTTTAGACGGAAAAGCGGAGCCGAGCATAATATCTCCTACAGCAGTAATGGAGATGGTATCTTTTATTTTTCTGGGTACTGTATCCTGTTTGACTAGGGGTGTAGTAATAATCTGGGCATTATTGCTCGTGCAACTGATTGTGACAATAAGGACAAAAGGAAGGACTAAGATGGTGTTGATGAGCTTCATTAGTAATTTTATTTTAAAATATTTTTCGCCGTCTTAAATAAAAAATAGAAAGATAGCGAGAAAGATCCTGAAATAAATTCAGGATGACGATCGCTTGAGAGAAAATGCTGGTTCAACAAAAAATCCTCCAAAATTTCTTTAGGAGGATTGTGTATGTTTTTAATTGTTAACTGAAAAATGTCAAACTGATTTATTCTACTGTAAATTCTTTCTTAAACGATTCTAAAACGCGGCCGCCTTTGTAAAAATAACGGCTGTAATAAGGCTCGTTCAGGTTGCTGATTACTACACCACGAGAACTTGATGCATGTGCAAATCTGTTATCGCCCAGGTAAATACCAACATGTGAAATACTTCTGCTTTTAATCTTGAAGAAAACTAAATCGCCTTCTTTTAAATCTTCTTTAGACAGTGGATCTACCATACTAAAAATATCGCGCGAATTTCTTCTGATCGTGGTGTTGAAAACTTTATCGTAAATCGCTTTAGTGAAAGCCGAGCAATCGATCCCTCTTTTGGTGTTTCCGCCATAACTATAAGGCGTTCCGATCCATTCGTAAATAAACTTGTACAGTTTTAAGTTCGAAGTTGCATCTACCGCAACACCCATAACCTGAGAAAAATACTGTGACGCAAGGTTGTCGGGATCATTTAATTCTTTACCAGATTCTTTTGTTTTTGTTTGCGCAAATGCGGCTGAGAGCGTACAAATAGCAATTAGAGTAGAAAACAAAAATTTTTTAATCATGTTATACAGTTATGTTTGGGTATTCACTTACACATTAACGTACACCACATGGGCTTATTGTTGGTCATCAAAAGTATTAATTATACAAATGTTATCCAAATGTTAGACGTTAAAAAACGAAAGTTATTAACATTTTTGTTTTTCTGCCTTCATTTTTTGTGATAAACACCTCCTAAAAAATTCATTTTTTCTGAAAAACGATTTACTTCAATCCGCAACACAGGAGCAAACCAATTTTATTTTAAATTATGAGAATAAGCATATATACAGAATTAAATTTCAGAATAAATTGATTCCATATTATGATAAAGGGTGTTGATTTAATTATAAGAAATCGCTGTTAAATTAATATCGGCGGCCAAGGTTTATATTTAATTGTAAAACAACTGTTAAATCTGATTACAACCCTAATACTATGATGTTTTTACACTAAAAAGTGCCAAAAATTACAATAAAAAAATTAGATTTGCTGTCGCAAAAAACAAATACCCTAAAATGAGTGCAGTAGAAATAAATAAAGATACCTGGTTAAAGTGGTTTGAGTCGATGTTGCTTATGCGCAAATTCGAAGAAAAAACTGGCCAGTTATACGGACAACAAAAAATACGTGGCTTTTGTCATTTATACATTGGACAAGAAGCTGTAGTTGCAGGTGCAATATCTGCGATGCAAAAAGGTGATTCAATGATTACAACATACCGTGATCATGCTCATGCCTTAGCTTTGGGAGTTAGTGCTGATAGTATTATGGCAGAAATGTACGGTAAAGCTACAGGTTGCTCTAAAGGTAAAGGTGGTTCAATGCACATGTTCAGTAAAGAGCATAACTTCTACGGCGGTCATGCAATTGTTGGCGGTCAGATTCCATTAGGTGCTGGCGTTGCTTTTGCAGAAAAATACAAAGGAACTGATAATGTTAACATTTGTTATATGGGCGATGGTGCTGTGCGCCAGGGTGCATTAAACGAAACTTTTAACATGGCCATGCTTTGGAAATTGCCTGTTATTTTTGTTTGCGAAAACAACGGTTATGCAATGGGTACCTCAGTACAACGTACCACCAACATGACCGATATTTATAAAATAGGTTTAGGTTTCGATATGCCATGTGCACCAGTTGATGGTATGGATCCGGTTGCTGTTCACAATGCAATGGACGAAGCGATCCAGCGTGCACGTAAAGGTGAAGGACCTACTTTCTTAGAAATGAGAACTTACCGTTACCGTGGTCACTCGATGTCAGATCCGGCAAAATACCGTACCAAAGAAGAATTAGAAGATTATAAGGCAAAAGATCCTGTTGAGCATGCAAGAGAAACGATTCTTAAAGAAAAGTATGCAGATCAAGCCTGGATTGAGGAAGTAGAAGCTAAAGTAAAAGCAATTGTAGATCAGGCAGTAAAATTTGCTGAAGAATCTCCTTGGCCTGATGCATCTGAATTATACAAAGATGTATATATGCAACAGGACTACCCTTACGTAATGGACTAATATTAATAAGATTTCAATTAATTAGATATAATGGCTGATGTAATTAAAATGCCCAAAATGAGCGACACCATGACCGAAGGGGTTTTGGCGAAGTGGCATAAAAAAGTGGGCGATAAAGTGAAAAGCGGCGATGTTTTAGCAGAAGTAGAAACTGACAAAGCAACAATGGATATGGAATCTTATTGGGATGGGACTCTTTTATACGTAGGTGTAGAAGAAGGAACAGCTGTTCCCGTTGATGCAATCATGGCCGTTATTGGTAAAGAAGGCGAAGATTATAAGGCAGCATTAGAGGCAGAACAGTCGGGAAGTCAGGAGTCGGGAAGTCCGAAGTCTGAAAGCAAAGAGGAAGCCCCAAAAGCTGAAGAGAAAAAAGAAGAGGCAGCACCAGCTCAGGGTGGTGGCTTAAGCGAAGAAGAATTAGCTGCAAAAGGTGTTACGGTTATCCGTATGCCTTTATTAAGTGATACCATGACTGAAGGCGTTATTGCTGAATGGCATAAAAAAGTTGGCGATAAAGTAAAAGATGATGATGTTCTTGCTGATGTAGAAACCGATAAGGCAACTATGGAGGTAATGGGCTATGCAACCGGAACTTTATTACACATTGGTGTAGAGAAAGGCGCTGCTGCAAAAGTGAACGGAATTATCGCCATCGTTGGCCCTGAAGGAACTGACGTGAGTGGAATTTTAGCTGGAGGAGCTCAAAGTCCAAAGGCTAAAGACCAAAGCGAAGAGAAAGCTGCGACCCCTAAAGAAGAAAAACAAGCTACAACTGCTGATGCAAGTGCATCTGCTCCAGTTGCGGAAAGCTCATCAGATAGCCGTGTTAAAGCATCTCCTTTAGCTAAGAAAATTGCCAAAGATAAAGGAATCGATTTAGCACAGGTTGCAGGTAGCGCGGAAGGTGGCCGTATCATTAAAAAAGATATCGAAAACTTCAAACCAACTGCAGCACCAGCAAAATCAGAATCTGCATCAGCTCCGGCTGCAGAGAAAGCTGCTGCACCAGCACCAGTTATTCCTCAATTTGTTGGTGAAGTTAAATTTACCGAAGCTCCGGTTTCGCAGATGCGTAAAGTAATTGCAAAACGTTTAGCAGAAAGTTTATTTACTGCTCCACACTTCTACTTAACCATCAGCATTGATATGGACAATGCAATGGCTGCCCGTACGGCAATCAACGCTGTTGCTCCGGTTAAGGTTTCTTTCAACGATATCGTGATTAAAGCGGTTGCTGTTGCATTGAAAAAACACCCGGCTGTTAACTCATCATGGGGTGGCGATAAAATCAGATTTAACGAACATACCAACATTGGTGTAGCTATGGCTGTTGAAGATGGTTTATTAGTACCGGTAGTGCGTTTCGCTGATGGCAAATCTTTATCACACATCTCTGCAGAAGTAAAAGACTTTGGTGCTAAAGCAAAAGCTAAAAAATTACAACCAGCAGACTGGGAAGGTTCTACTTTCACCGTATCTAACTTAGGTATGTTTGGTATTGATGAGTTTACTTCAATTATCAACTCTCCTGACGGTGCAATTTTATCAGTAGGTGCTATACAACAGGTTCCTGTTGTTAAAAACGGCGCTGTTGTTCCTGGTAACGTAATGAAATTGACTTTAGGTTGCGATCACCGTGTGGTTGATGGTGCAACCGGGGCACAGTTCTTACAAACATTAAAAGGTTTATTGGAAGAGCCGATCAGGTTATTAGCATAATCAGTTAGCAATTCGCAGTTTTCAGTTTAGTACTGATTATATATTAAAGCCATCCTTAAAAGGGGATGGCTTTTTTGCGTTAAGGAGCGCCACTCGTATATGGCTAATAATTTGCTATTTTTGATTAGAACCTTAACCCAAAATAAATGAAAAAGATATTTCTTTTTGCTGCCTGTATTACAGCGTTTTCTGCCTGTAAGCAAAAAAGCAGTTCAGACAATAGCTCCGAAAACAAGGCTTTTGCAGCCCTGTGCGAACAATACTATCAGGAAGGATTAAAACTGAATCCCATTAACGCCACCTATATCGGCGACGAGCGTTATAATGACCTTTTAGCTAATGATGGGTCGCAAGCTTATATAAAAGAATTTAAAAGCTATAATGAACGTTATTTAGATAGCCTGGGCAAATACGATAGAGAAAGCCTAAGTGCAAACGACAAATTATCTTTCGATTATTTAAAAGATCAGTTGGATATTAATATCGAAGGACTTAAATATCATTTCGAATACCTGCCCTTTAACCAGATGTTTGCTTTGCCTTTAACCATTGGTCAGTTTGGCGCTGGAACGGGCATCCAGCCTTTTAAAACGGTAAAAAATTATGAAGATTGGTTAAAACGTATTGATGCATTTTCGGTATGGGCCGATACCGCCATTGGCAATTTTAAAAAAGGTGCTGCTGACGGTATTGTATTGCCAAAAGCATTGGTGATTAAAATGATCCCTCAAATGCAGAGTATGGTTGTGGCCACACCTGAAGAAAGTTTGTTTTATGGCCCAATCAAATTAATGCCTGAAAGTTTTTCTGCAGCTGATAAACAAAAGTTGACAGAAGCTTACCGCAATTCGATCACTAAAGTAATTATCCCTACCTATAAAAAACTGGGCGATTATTTGCAGAACGAATATTTGCCAAAAACAAGAGCTACCTCAGGCTATTCTGCCATGCCAGGTGGTTTGGCCTGGTACACTTATTTGGTTAAACAACAAACAACCACCAACAAAACGCCCGAGGAGATCTATCAAACGGGCTTAAAAGAAGTTGCCAGGATTAAGGGCCAAATGGATAGCATCAAAAACTTAGTTGGCTTTAAGGGCGATTTGAAGGCTTTTTTCGAATACATGAAAACAGATAAAAAATTCATGCCTTATAAAACACCAAAAGAAGTTTTAGCTGCTTTTGAAAATATCCACCAGCGCATGAAACCAAATTTGAAAAAGATGTTTGATGTTGAGCCTAAAACACCTTTCGAAATCCGCCAAACAGAAGCTTTCAGAGCAGCATCGGCCAGTGCAGAGTACAATCAGGGTTCAGCAGACGGATCGCGTCCAGGGATCTTTTATGTGCCGATTTTAGATGCTAAAACATTTAACACCACTTCGGGCATGGAATCTCTTTTTCTACATGAGGCAATTCCAGGTCACCATTATCAGATTTCTTTAACGCAGGAAAATAAATCACTTCCTAATTTCCGCCGTTTTGGCGGACATAATGCTTATGTAGAAGGTTGGGCATTATATTGCGAATCGTTAGGTAAAGAACTAGGCCTATACCAGGATCCTTACCAGCATATGGGTGCTTTGGGCGATGAGATGCATAGGGCCATCCGTTTAGTGGTTGATGTGGCCATCCATACCAAAAACATGAGCAGAGAAGAGGCCATAAAATACATGACAGACAATGAGGCCATTAGTACAGAGGGTGCAACAGCAGAAATTGAACGTTATATGGGCATACCTGCACAAGCTTTAGGCTATAAAACAGGTGCAATGAAAATAAGGGAATTGAGAACCAAATATGAAAAAGAATTAGGCCCTAAATTTAAACTGGCAGCTTTTCATACTGCAGTTTTAAAAGATGGGTCATTCCCATTGTCTGTTTTTGAAGCGAAGATGGATACCTGGGCCGAAAGTCAGAAGTAGTTTATATCTTTTTATTGATACTAGAAAGTGTTTCCCGCAGATTTCGCAAAGAACGCAGATAAATCATTCATCTCAGCGTTTTTCGTAGCGATCGGCAGGAAACACTTATCAAAGGCCATTCACTTTTCTCCAGATTGATTGTGATATGTTTGAAGAATTAAAATTAACAAGCATTCCAAGCCGTAAGCCAGATAGCTTCAGGTAAGTAAGTACCTGCTTATGGTGAACAGGCGCAAGTGTTTCTACTGATTTTATTTCGATAAATGACCAGATCGTTTATTAATAAATCTATCCGATAGCCGGCATCGAGGGTTATACCTTCAAAAACAACTGGCAATTTTACCTGTTGCTTAACATCTAAGCCATTTTCGGTTAAAACATAAGCCAGTACCGTTTCATAAACAGATTCTAATAAGCCTGGGCCTAATGCATTGTAAACTGTAAATATTGCACCCCTTATTTGATAGGAGATATCGTTCTCATCCATGTAGAAAAATTTAATGGGTATTCTTAACTGAGGATGATTAACTAAAAATATTATAATCTCTGTAATTATCAAAATATAAATCAGTTTAAAAAAGAGAGCAGCTCTGCGTCTATCTTCTTAAACCTGCGGGAGAAAACCCAAGTAGCAATTGTTTCCCGCAGAGATCGCAAAGGACGCGGATAAATAAATGAACCACAATCTGCGATAATCTCCTTGGATCTGCGGGAGAAAAGATCGCGATCTCTAAACCCTTTGCCCATTACTTTGTTACTATTAAAACACCGCCAAATCATGGACAAAGAAAAATTGATACAAGAAGCCTACTTGGTTGCACATAAAATAGAGGAGAATGGTAATTTTCCAAACAATCCTACTTTACCGTTAATGATTTACAAAGGTACATTTAGGTTGCATCCTGATGATACCGAAGAAGTAATTAAGAAAGTTTTCGCACAGAACGGGTATACCAATGCCTGGGTTGATGGTATTTTTGATTACCACCACTACCACAGCAATACGCACGAAGTAATGGGCGTATTTTGTGGCAAGGCCGATGTACAGTTTGGAGGTGAGCATGGCGTTTGTATAGAGCTTGATAAAGGTGATGTAATTATCATCCCTGCAGGTGTAGCACATAAAAAACTGAACTCAACCGATGACTTCACTGTTGTTGGTGCATATCCAAATGGCTCAGACTACGATATTAAATATGGCAAAGCCGAAGAGCGGCCTGAAGCAGATGAAACCATAGCCAAAGTGAAAAATCCAGACAGCGATCCCGTTTATGGAAGTAAAGGTCACTTGTTTGAGTGCTGGTACAATCAAAATTGCGAAAATGTGTAAAACTCTTTCGTTTTAACCGTCTAAAATTCTTTAATTTTCGGGTTTTAAATACACTATCCCTAATATAAATGAATTTTCGATATATATGTTCAGCATTAGCCCTCTCTGTAACTTTACTAACCGCATGTTCAAGCAAAAAATCTGAAGAGAAAAAGGCCGCTGAAAAAAAAATCCGCACCAAAGACGATGATAAAGCCGATAGCCTCTTATTGGTTTATAATCCGCAAAAAGGTGATAAATGGATTGCTGATTTTGTAGATAACCTACACCGGAAATTCAATTTCAACGGAAATATGCTGGTAGCTAAAGACGGAAAAATTCTTTACGAAAAAGCTGTTGGATGGGCCGATTACCTGCATCGCGATAGCTTAACCATCAACTCAGAATTTGAGTTGGCTTCAATTACCAAAACTTTTACCGGTACAGCCATTATGCAATTGGTAGAAGCCGGAAAACTTTCCTTAAACGATAATGTAAAGAAATTCTATCCTAATTTTCCATACGAGGGCATAACAGTGAAATTATTGCTTTCTCACCGCAGCGGCATGATGAACTATGTTTATTTCATTGACGATATCTGGCGTAAGGAAAAACGCAACATGAAAAAAGGTGTAACCAATCAGGAAGTAATGAATGTTATTGCCGAGCGGAAACCAAATCCATATACTAAACCCGATAACCGTTTTCACTACAATAACTCAAACTTTATGGTTTTGGGTGCCATTATAGAAAAGGTAACCGGACAACGTTACTCGCAATACATGATGGAGCATGTATTTAAACCAGCTGGATTAAAGCACACGCATGTGTATAGCACCACTGAATATGAAAAAATTCCGGTTGATGTGGTTGGTCATGACCGCAATAGTTTCAGATATTCTGTTGCGCAGAATTTTTTAGATGGTCCTGTTGGAGATAAAGGCATTTATAGCACGGTACACGATCTGGTATTATTTGATAAATACTTGAAAAACGGAAGATTATTGACCAAAAAGAGTCTCGATTCAGCGTATGTAGGTCGCAATAAACCTATAAACGGGCATTTTAACTATGGCTATGGCTGGAGGATGTTCGACGGCGAAAATATGGACAAAGTAGTTTATCATACGGGTTGGTGGCATGGTTTCCGCCATATTTATGTGCGGGATTTAAACAAGAACATTGTAATCATATTTTTAGGTAACCTTACTAATGGAAGTTTGATGCATCTTGATGAGCTTTACAAACATTTCAATATGCCGGTTATCCGTAAAGGGGCTTACCATGGCAACGGAAGTTTGCCTGGTTCTGATGAAGATTAATTTTTATGGCAAAAACTAAATGGATTATTGAGCCAAGCAAGTTGATTATCTATCCGAAAAGAAATTTAAGGATAGTTGGTGTTATATTTTTTGTATTAATTGCGGCCTTTATTTTCTTTTTATCGAGATCAGTACAGGGCTATTCTGCCGGTTTCACTCTTGGATATTATGGCTGCCTATTATTAATTCCATTACTACTGATTTTTATTGCTGAAACAAAAGTAATTTTTGATGGCAACAGCAGGGTTCTATATAAGAAGATCGGTTTTTTGCCAACAGGTTCAATCCCCTTTGAGGATATTGCTTCAGTACAGGCTTATGAAATCATGGGTAGTGGATATAATTACAGATTGTTTAAAAAAAGTAACCGGCATGGCAGGGGTGTAATCGTCTCAAGCGGTTATAGCAAAGCCAACAATCCGAATCTGATTCAATTTCAACAGGAAGTTCTTCCAAAAATCGACGAACTTGTTTTTGCAAATGCACCGGTAATTCCTAAACAAACTATTTACGACTTTCAGTTTTTTAAAGAAGAGGGTGGCGTGTACCTATTGCGCGATAATAAGATAGGCAGCTTAATCATTGGATTGATTTTGATAGGAGTTACCGTTGCGATATTGCTTAACCCAGATTTTTTAACAAACGAAGGTTCTTTTCAAAAAATATTACTCACCTATTTTCCGGCGGTTATTGGTTTAGCACTTCTTTTTGCAGCAACCTCCAACATCCGTTTTGATAAAAGCCAGCGGAAAATTATCCGTTCCACTTTTGCTGGCCGCGTGTTAAAAGAATATCCGTTTGATGACCTGGTCCGTTTTCATATTATCCGTAAAACAACCAATCTTATTTATTCAGGTACTGAAGTTAGGGCAGAAATTTTACTGCCAGCCAAAAACAAAACAGCCACCTTAAACCTTAAACACTTTACAGGTACTAAAAGGATTGAGCGATTTCTTGATGAAGCCAATACGATTTTAGGCCGGATTTAGTTTTATAATAAAAACAACAAGTTATGTTCGATAAATTATTTGCGGCGCAACAAAAAGCCGAAGAAATTAAAAAACGCCTCGATACCATTTCGGTATTTGGCGAAGTTGAAAATGGTGCAATAAAAATCACTGCTACAGCAAACAAGGCCATCACCGGAATTTCTATTGATGAGGAGTTTTTGAAAAATGCTGATAAGGAAGAATTAGAAGAACTTTTATTAACAGCTATTAATAAAGCTATGGCAAGTGCTGAGCAAGTTAGTGCCGCCGAAATGCAGGCATCAGCGCAAGATATGCTTGGAGGCTTAGGCGGTATGTTTGGACAATAAAACCATTAGTTAACTAAACTGTTCATCTTAAGAAGAATCGATCTTGCTACTTGAGATTCAAATCTTGATACTATTATTATGAAATACACTTATTACGGCCAATCTTGCTTCCTGTTAGAAGCAGCCGGCAAAAAATTATTGTTCGATCCGTTTATATCACACAATCCATTAGCCAAAAATATAGATATTAAAGCCATTGAGGCCGATTATATCCTGGTTAGCCACGGCCATAGCGACCACGTGGCCGATCTGGTAGCGCTGGCAAAGCAAACCCAAGCTACTGTTATTGCTATGCCAGAAGTAGTAGATTGGGCAAGTAAACAAGGTGTAGAAAAAGTACACGGAATGAATTTTGGCAAATTTACTTTCGATTGGGGAACTGTACGCATGGTGCCTGCAACCCACTCATCGGGTTTACCGGATGGAAGTTATGGTGGAAACCCTGCAGGTTTTGTGCTTGAAGTAGATGGCAAACAGATTTACTTTGCAGGCGATACAGGTTTAACCATCGAGATGAAGGTTTTGGCTGATATTTACAACCTGGATTATGCCATTTTACCTATCGGCGGAAATTATACCATGGATGTTGATGATGCTTTGGTTGCGACTAAATATTTCGACTGTGACAATGTAATCGGCGTACACTATAATACTTTTCCGGTAATCGAAATTGATACCAAAGTGGCCCTGGATAAATTTAAACGAGAAAACAAAATCTTATTGTTGCCAGAAATTGGTGAGACGATAAGTTTATAGTTTCAACAGGTCGTCATTGCGAGAAGGCTTTTTCAGCCGACGAAGCAATGACGACTTTTTTATTGAAGTCTATCAATCGTAGCCATTAAAACAAAAAAGGGCCTCCAATTTTCATTGGAGACCCTTCAAATTATAAACCTGAACCTAATTCTTCTTAGCAGCAGCAGCTTTATTTGCTTTGTAACGCATATCGGCTGTTCCGTCTTTTTTAGTTGGACCAGCAACTTTAGTTACTGCCTTTGCTTTATTTTCTTTAAAACGCATATCTGGTGTACCATCTGCTTTTACTTTAGCAGCTGTAGTAGTTGTTTTAGTTTCTACTTTTTTAGCCTCCTGTTTTACACCTGCTTTTACTGGTGCAGTTGTAGTTTTTACTTCTTTTTTAGCAACAGTTTTAGCTTTAGTAGCCGTAGCTGGTGTCTGAGCAAATGCTGTTGTTAAACCAAATGCTGCGATTGCGATTAAACTCAATAATTTTTTCATGTTTTTTAGATTTGTTTTTTTAATTACCATGAAGCTTCTTCGTTTCACTCAGAGGTTTCATAATCTTTAATTTTTGTTTACTCGTTATTTGTTGATATAAAATTGATTAATTGATATGAAGTTTTAATGAAGATAACGAATATTTTTATTTTTTTAATGTGCAGCCAGCCAATTATCTCCTTCACCAATTTCTACCACAATGGGTACAGCAAGTTTAATGGCATTGGCCATTTTATCTTGAATAATTGCCTTCATCGCTTCCTTTTCCGATCTCACTACATCAAACACCAACTCATCATGTACCTGCATGGTCATGGTTGACTGTAAATTCTGTGCTTTCATTTCTTTATGGATATTGATCATCGCAATCTTGATCATATCTGCCGCAGAACCTTGAATGGGTGCATTAATGGCATTTCGTTCTGCAAAACCTCTTACGGTTTGGTTGGCAGAGTTAATGTCTCTTAAATAACGTCTTCTGCCCATTATGGTTTCTACAAATCCGTTCTCGCGTGCAAAGTTCATGGTATCGCTCATGTAGCGTTTAATGCCTGGGTATTGTGCAAAATATTGTTCTATAATTTCGGCAGCTTCTTTACGTGGAATACCTAAATTTTGGGATAAGCCAAAAGCAGACTGACCATAAATAATTCCGAAGTTAACGGCTTTGGCATTTCTTCGCTGGGTTCCACCTACCTCTTCGATGCTTACGCCATACACTTTAGCTGCCGTTGCGGTGTGGATATCGATCCCTTTGTTAAAAGCATCGAGCATGTTCTCTTCCTTGCTGATTTCGGCAATAATGCGCAATTCTATCTGCGAATAATCGGCAGATAACAAAATGTGGTTTTCATCCCTTGCGATAAAGGCTTTGCGCACCTCTCTGCCACGCTCGGTACGGATCGGAATATTCTGTAAATTCGGATTGTTAGAACTTAATCTTCCTGTTGCTGCAACAGCCTGATTGTAGGATGTATGCACTCTACCTGTTTTAGGGTTAACCATTAGTGGCAATGCATCAACATAGGTTGATTTAAGTTTCTGTAACTGGCGGAAGTCTAAAATATCCTGTACAATATCACTTTTGCTTGCTAAGGCCATTAAAACGTCTTCTCCGGTTTGATACTGACCGGTTTTCGTTTTTTTTGCTTTCGGATCTAACTGAAGTTTATCAAATAAAACCTCTCCCAATTGTTTTGGCGAGGCGAGGTTAAATTTAACTCCTGCTTTATCGTAAACATTCTGTTCGAACTTGATAATTTCAGTTTCGAGCTCTTTGGAATAAGCTTTTAAGGTTTCAATATCAATGCGAACACCTTCTTTTTCTATATCTGCCAAAACATAAACCAAAGGGTTCTCAATCTCTTCGGCTAGTTTCGCTGCATTTAGCTCTTTTAATTTTGGTTCAAATATGTGCGCTAACTGTAATGTTACATCAGCATCTTCGGCCGCGTAATCTACCACATCTATTACAGGCACATCACGCATGGTGCCTTGGTTTTTGCCTTTTGCACCAATCAATTTGGTAATAGAAATTGGTGAATAACCAAGGTAGTTCTCTGATAAAACATCCATGCCATGGCGGGTATCAGGGTCGATTAAATAGTGCGCAAGCATGGTATCAAAAAGTTTACCCTTCACCTGAACGCCATACCATTTCAGCACTAAAATGTCGTATTTGGTATTCTGCCCAATTTTTTCAATTTCTTCATTTTCCAACACAACTCTAAATTCGTCGACGATAAGCTGAGCCTCTTCTCTTACTGCCGGAACCGGAATGTAATACCCTGTGCCCGGTTTTATGGAGAAAGATAAACCAACTAAATCGGCCATGTTTGCATCGGTACCGGTAGTTTCTGTATCAAATGAGATCCGTTTCTCGGCAAGCAATAATTTAATCAGATCTGCACGTTGCGCAGCAGTATCAACCAACTGATAATCGTGTTCTGTATTTTCGATGGTTTTAGCCGGAAGCTTTTCTGCTGGTTCTTCTTCAAGTGTATTGGTGTATTGAATGGCTTCACCAGTTTGGTTTCCGAATAAATCTGTCTGCGTACCTTCCTGAAAGCGTGCTGTAGTAACCGAAAATTCATCGCCAAATACCCTGCGACCTAAAGTCCTGAATTCTAATTCGGTAAATAGCGGTTCTAATAAATCGCGGCTTGGATCGCAGAGTTCCAAACTGGCTTCATCCAATTCAACCGGAACGTCCAATAAAATAGTAGCTAGTTTTTTTGAGATTAAACCTTGTTCTGCAAAGTTTTCTACATTTTCACGCTGTTTTCCTTTTAGCTCATGGGAGTTTGCAATAATATTCTCCATAGAGCCGTATTGTTTGATCAAAGCTTTTGCCGTTTTCTCGCCTATGCCTGGGATGCCCGGTATATTATCTACCGCATCGCCCCATAATCCTAAAATATCGATTACCTGTAACACATTTTCGATCTCCCATTTGGCCAATACTTCCTTTACACCCAGTATTTCCATATCGTTACCCATGCGGGAAGGTTTATAAATAAAAATATTTTCGGAAACCAATTGTGCAAAATCCTTATCTGGCGTCATACAGTAAACCTGATAGCCTTTTTGTTCGGCCTTTTTAGCCAGTGTACCAATAATATCATCGGCCTCATAACCATCAGAGGTAATTACGGGAATATTAAAACCTGTAATTAATTTAATCACATAAGGCATTGCAGCAGCCAGATCTTCGGGCATAGCCTGACGGTGTGCTTTATATGCTTCGAAAGAAGTATGCCTTTCAGTCGGCGCCTCGGTATCAAAAACAACTGCAATATGTGTTGGTTTTTCTTTCTTCAAAACATCTAACAAAGTATTGGTAAAGCCCATTACTGCCGATGTATTAATGCCTGTTGAGGTGAAACGAGGGTTTTTACTTAATGCAAAATGCGCCCTGTACATCAGCGCCATACCATCTAGGAGAAAGAGTTTTTTATTCATGTGATTACACCGATTAATGATTATACCGACAAATAGATTTATCGGATGATAAAAGTAACCAAAGTTAGTCATATCACTAAAATGCTTTATCAACAAAAAAAATAAATTATTTATTGAAATCTCTTACTTTAAGCATCATTTATAAAAAACGCTTTTATGAAAACTTTCTTTACCTTAATTTTTTGCATGACTGCCTGCTTAACCAAGGCTCAGCTCCCATCCGATACGTTGATTACCTACATCACTTTCGAAAACCTAAAAGGATCTGATGATGGTTATGGCGCATCAATTAATCGCCCAATAGGTAGTGGTGCCTTTAAAAACATCGCAGATCGGGATAACTTAAGGGTAAGAATGGCCAAACTCGAAAATTCTTACCGCTGGCCTGATGGATCAAAAATCGACTTTACGAAAAGAAGTAGTGAGCATTCGAGTACGGGTATTGTAGATCGCTACACTTTGATAAATCCAACTACAAAAGATACGCTATTTCTCTTTGTTGATCCTTATAAAACCGATTCTACATTTTATATTCCAAAGGGATTGGTTGCCGTCAGCAAAGAAGTTTTGGCAAAAGAAATTGCAATACAGCTAAAATCAATCGAAGATATTAACGCCGCTAAAGACGCTTTTAGCAACGAGCAGGAAAACATAAACAAGCTCGCCAATTACATTGCCAGTAATATCGGACTGGTTAATTTTATTGATCGGGAAAATCTGCGTAAAGTGATGACTGATACCCAAGCTGATCCAGAGCTAAAGAATTATTTGTTTAAGCTTTATGTTTTGAATAAGTTTTATGCATTGGGCAAGAATATTGTCAATACAAAGGCTTATGCTTTAAATAAAATGAAAGAATCATTTATCAATTTTCAAAAAGAACATTCTGATGTTGCGACTGGAAATATCAAAATTAATTTGAATTAGTATGTTTTGGAATTAAGTTACGTTATTTGTGAAAAGCAATTGAGCATATGAAATTTCTATTATCTGTTTTTCTTTTCTTACTTACGCTAAATCAACTTTCAGCCCAGGATTTTATTGTTAAAAACAACGATGATGTCATCCGTGGAACGATAAAGGGCACCGATTATTTTTCGGTTTTTATTAGCGCCAATGATGAAGCCGATGTGATTTTACCGGCAAAGGATGTTAAGAACTTCTTCTGGAACGGTGATAGCTTTGTGAGCAAGGGTTTTGCAAATGGGCGCAATTTCGAATACCGTTTTGTTAAAGTAATCGAAATGGGAACGGTTAATCTTTATTCTTTTGGCGGAGGCACCTTAGTTCCTGCAGTAAAAGAGAAAAAAGTAAAATTCAGGCCATCAATTGGTATTGGAACAGGAACCGGCGGTTATGGCGGCATGGGTATGGGTGGAGGCATTAGCATTGGTGGTGGCCGTAATGCTGCACCAGAAAGACCCGCAGGGGCGCCTATTGTTCGTTACTTTATTGAAAAACCAGGCGCTGGTCCTTTACAGGAAGTGCCGATGAAAGCGATAACCGAAGACACCAAAAAAACTGAAGTTAAAAATATTTTATTGCAAAAAATGGGCGACCAACCTACTTTAAAAGCTAAAGTTGAAGCCGGGACAGATTTTAATAGCAGAGATGTAATTGAATGGGTTAAGGAATATAACGCCACAAAGAAATAGAATCAGGATTGCAAGATCGTTTAACTCATATCTTCACGCTTTAACTTTATATAAATGGCTAAACTGATAAACTCATCGTTTTTAATTTCACAGTTCTCCATTGTTTTCTGATAATCAAAATCAAGTTTTTGCAGCACCTTTTTGCTGTTTTCATTTTGAGTCTCAACCATAGCCTCGATCTTTATTAAGCCTAATTTCTCAAAGGCATAATTGCAAATGGGATTTGCTACTTCTTTGATGATGCCTTTTCCCCAATGTTCGGGCAACAGCCAAAAACCGATTTCAGCCTTTTGATCCGTTTTACTTAAATCATTAAACCCTATGGCCCCTAAGCGACCAAGGTTTTCTTTATCACAGATTGCCCACCAGATACCTGTTTCATTTTTTTGAAGGTCATCGAACCAGGCCAATTGCTCATTGGTGTCCTCCAGGCTTGCATAGCGCACACCATAATAGCGAATCACATCCGGATGGGATAATCCTTCAAAAACAAATGCCAGATCATCAGAACAAAATTGCCTCAATAAAAATCTATCCGTGTGTATTGTAGCTGAAGCAAACATTACCTCGCACAGCAGTTTAATAAATGGTCGTTGACCATGCCGGTTGCCTGCATATGTGCATAACAGATGGTGGTGCCGAAAAATTTGAAGCCACGTTTCTTCATGTCTTTACTGATCTGATCGGAAAGTTCGGTTCTTGGCGGAACATCACTCATTTTTTCGATCTGATTTTGGATCGGTTTACCATCAGGAACAAAACTCCACATGTATTTAGAAAAGCTTCCAAATTCTTTCTGGATTTCGATAAACAGTTTGGCGTTGGTAATGGCTCCGTTAACTTTTAAACGATTGCGGATGATACCTTCATCGTTCATCAGCCGTTCTACATCTTTTTCGGTAAAAGCGGCTACCTTGTTAACCTCAAAATTGGCAAAGGCTTTACGGTAGTTTTCCCGTCTTCTTAGAATAGTAATCCAGCTTAAACCAGCCTGCGCACCTTCGAGGATCAGGAACTCGAATAAAATTTTATCATCATAAACAGGCTTTCCCCATTCTTCATCGTGATATTTGATATAAAGTGGATCGGATCCTGCCCAGGCGCAGCGGGTTATTGAGTCTTGCATACGGTATTTAAGTGAGATTTTATTTCAACATTTTTAGATAAGATGCTGAAATAATTTAACAATGACTGATTTATATAATGGGGTCGTCATCTCGACTGAAGCGCAGTCCCGAATTTTCGGGAGAGAGATCTATCTAGGCAGATTTAGCTTCGCTGAGCACTACGTGGTTCTCGGCTGCGTTGCACTCCGCTCGAAATGACGGCTTGTGTATTGTGATTGTTCTAGGAAATATCACTCTAAACTCCCGCCTCCAAACTCAACTCATCCCAATACTCCACAGCTCTCCTGTAATGTGGAATTACAATACTACCGCCTACAAGATTGGCGATCATAAAAATTTCGTTCATCTCATCATGGCTTACACCGGCATCGAAACACTTGCCCAAATGGTATTTAATACAATCATCACAACGTAAAACCATCGAGGCTACCAGGCCTAACATCTCTTTCGTTTTAACATCTAATGCTCCGTCGGCATAGGAGGTTGTATCGAGCGCAAAAAATCGTTTAATATTTGTATTAGCCGTTTCCATAATTCTATCGTTCATTTTTTCACGATAACCATTAAATTCTTCTACAAGCTTTCCCATATTTTAAAATCTTTTTTAACTGTTATTTGTTAGTGATATAAACATTTAATTATGAAAATGATATCTCCAAAATTTCATGCCGTTTTAGATTACCTATTGGTAATGCTTTTATTGGCTTCGCCTGATATTTTTGGCCTTTCTAAAACCGCCTCAACGCTGGCATACGCATTGGGCATCATTCATTTTTTATTAACGATAACTACAAGTTTTAGCGGTGGTATTTTTAAAATCATTAATCTTAAACTACACGGTCTAATCGAGTTTTTCGTTAGTATTGTTCTTGTTATTTTAGCATTTACAATTTTTAAAGGCAATTTAACTGACGAAATTTTCTATGCCTGTTTAGGCTTATTGATTCTGATTATTTTTACCCTTACTGATTATAAACGAAGTTTGCCCGTTATATTGTAATTTCTTCGAGTGGATTCCAGAATACTTTTTTAAAGTTTACAACCTTATCGTCCTTCACTTCAACACCTTCTTTCCTTAACAGCTCCTCCATCAGCTCAGGCGGTTTGAAATGAAACTTTCCGGTAAGCAAACCACTACTGTTTACCACCCTGTGGGCAGGTACATTAGGATGGGCTGTTCCGGCATAGAGCATGGCATGTCCAACCATTCTTGATGATTTCGCTGCACCTAAACTTTTCGCGATAGCTCCATAAGATGTAACCCTCCCTTTCGGAATTAATCGGGCAATCTCATAAACCTGTTCGTAAAAGTTGGTATCCATTATTCAAAAGAAAATTGAATATAATTAATATTTTTATCGTGTAACAAGTATTTTTTCTCGTAATAGGTTTTGATCGATAATACTTCATCAACCAGCTCAGAAGTATACAGATGATCGGTATTTTTATGTACAGGCAATCCTAATTCTGCAACCTTTTCGCAAGTATAAGCATACAATTGGTCGTTATCCGTTTTCAGATTAACATTGCCACCTGGTTTTAAAACAAGTTTATAACGGTTCAGGAATGCAGGGAAAGTCAAGCGTTTTTTCTCACGGCTATCCTGTGGTTGCGGATCGGGGAAAGTGATCCAAATCTCGTCAATTTCTCCTTCGTTGAAATAATCCAATAAATTTTCAATCTGGATTCTTAAAAAAGCAACGTTGTTAATTCCGTCTTCAATAGCTGTTTTTGCACCTCTCCAAATGCGGTTACCCTTATAATCAACACCTATAAAGTTTTTTTCAGGAAATAACCTGGCTAAGTTTACCGAATATTCGCCCTTTCCACAGGCCAGTTCGAGTACAATGGGATTCGTATTTTTAAAATGTTCTGAAGCCCAGTTTCCCTTTAAAGTTTTTCCTTGTTCTAATTGATATACGTTTGCAAATGTTTCAATTTCTGCAAAACGCCTAAGTTTATCTTTACCCAAAAGTTTTTTTTCTGCAAAAATACAATTAAATCAATAATCGAAGTTTCTTTTGCCAGAAAGATTAATGTCATTCTTATTTAGGAATCGTATTTTTGTAACCTATAAAAAACACCGTGGAAAAAAACGCTAAAATATATGTTGCAGGTCATCGTGGTATGGTGGGTTCGGCCATTTACCGCAAACTGCAAAAAGAGGGTTACGAGAATATTATAACCAAAACTTCGAGCGAGCTAGATTTACGCAACCAACAGGCGGTTACCGATTTCTTTGCAGCAGAAAAACCAGATTATGTATTTCTTGCCGCAGCAAAGGTAGGTGGCATTGTATCCAATAATACATACAGGGCCGATTTCCTCTACGAGAATTTAGCTATACAAAATAATGTGATCCACAATGCTTATGTAAATGGCATTAAGAAACTCATGTTTTTGGGATCGAGCTGTATTTACCCTAAAATGGCCCCACAACCTTTGAAAGAAGATTACCTTTTAACCGGAACCTTAGAGCATACCAACGAACCTTATGCGATTGCAAAGATTGCGGGGATTAAAATGTGCGATGCCTACCGCGATCAATATGGCTGTAATTTCATCTCGGTAATGCCAACAAATTTATATGGCTTTAATGACAATTATCACCCTCAAAATTCGCATGTTTTACCTGCTTTGATCCGTAAGGTACATGAAGCAAAAGCAAATAACGAAAAAGAGATTGTGGTTTGGGGATCCGGTTCACCCATGCGCGAATTTTTGTTTGCAGATGATCTGGCGGATGCCTGTTATTTCCTGATGCAAAACTACAACGAACCACATTTGATCAATGTTGGTACAGGGCACGATTTAACCATTAAAGATTTAGCTTTATTAATCAAAGATGTATTGGGCTTTGAAGGCGAATTGGTATTCGATGCCAGCAAACCTGATGGAACACCGCGTAAATTAATGGACGTAAGCAAACTTCATAATTTAGGCTGGAAACATAAAATAGAACTTCGCGAAGGTATTGCCCTGGCTTATCAGGATTTCGAAAGCCGTTACTAAATAAGTTTTACAATGGTGCGCAGGATGTTATCCTGCGCAATTTTATTTATGGCTTATTTTTAGCGGCAGGATCATAAATGGCTACTGCTACCCGGCTGTCGGCACAGCCATAATATAAAAACCATTTCTCTTTAAAATAAACCAGTCCCTCGATAAAAACCGTACCTGAGGGGTATTGTCCGCTTTTTTCGAAAGGCGCTGTAGGTACGAAAAAAGGTTGATCAAGCCGTGCGATCACTTTTGAAGGATGCTTCAGGTCGAACAACACCTGCCCGGCCGAATAGGTGTTGGCTACATAGTTGGTATCTCTTTCTGCATCGCTCCTGTTTTTACCATTATATAAAACTAAAATACCCTTATCGGTTACAATTGCCGGCGGACCGCACTCGGTCAGGTCGCTATCGAAATATTTTTTCCTGGGTTTCACAATTAAATCTAAATCACCTTTTGCATTTAAAGCTGGTTCCCAGTTGATAAGATCGATCGAGGTCGCAATATTCATGAAACGTTCGCCCCAGTACATCATATATTTGCCATTTATTTTGGCGATCACTTGTTTTCCATTTTCCACCTTGGTTACAATTGAACCAGATTTGCATTTGAGATTTTGAAATTTACCATTATAGGCTCTACTAAACGCAGGGCCGTGTTTGGTCCAGTGTTTTAAATCTTTGGAAGTGGCTACAGCCAGGCGGAATATATTTCTGTTCCATTGGGTATACAGCATCACATACATACCCTCTGCGGTAACCGCAACTCGCGGATCTTCGCAACCACCCGGCCATTCGTATGCTTTCTGATTGTCTTCATCAGGGTAGAGCACAGGCGCTGGATTCCGCTTCATTGTAATGCCATTGCTACTCTCAGCAATACCTATTCTGGAAGTCCGCATACCAATTCCATTACCTGACCTGTCTTCTCCACGATAGAGCAGATATACTTTATTTTTGTATACAGTAGCAGCAGGATTAAATACATCGCCTGCTTCCCAAGCTATTTTTTGTTTACTCATCGGGTCGAAGAAAACACTTTGGGCTTTTGGCGAAATAATGGGATTAACGTTTTCCGGTCGTATAAATGGCCCTAATGCCCAATCGGGAAATTGGTTTTGGGCATTTGCCGCAAAGGCCAGCGGAAGAGAAATAACAAGAAGGACAAAGCGTAAAGCGATTCTGTTCATAAAACTAAAATACCTAATTAATCTCGAAAACCGGTGATGATTTGGATTATCACTAATTAAATCAATCCTACTTAAATATTCTATTCAACGTTTTGTTTAAATGTCTCATTTAACGGAGAATCTTATTCATCCAAATCATTCACAGCTCAATTACCCATCCATCAGTGTCTCAAATATTTTTCTATTATAGTCAAAATTGATATATTTGGTATTATAAATAAATTTTAACTATATGACTTTAGTTCAGCTAGAATATATCGTTGCTGTAGATACTTACAGAAGTTTTGTTACCGCTGCAGATAAGTGTTTTGTAACGCAACCTACCTTAAGTATGCAGGTGCAAAAACTAGAGGAACTGATCAGCGTTAAAATTTTCGACAGGAGCAAACAACCGGTAAGCCCGACCGAAATTGGCGCCCAGATTATTGCCCAGGCCAGGATTATTTTACAGGAAAGTGGAAAAATAAAAGAACTGATCAGCAGTCAGCAGCAGGATGTTTTAGGCGAACTAAGAATAGGCGTTATTCCAACTGTTGCACCATACCTGCTTCCCGAAGTAATTTCTGCTATGCTGGATAAATATCCTGAATTAAAACTTTTAATCTGGGAATATACCACCGAAGATATTATTCACCACCTCAAAACAGGTGTACTGGATTGTGGTATTTTAGCCACGCCACTTACCGATCCGAACATTACCGAACTTCCATTATATTACGAAAACTTTGTAAGCTATATCAGCAAAAACAGCAAGCTTTATAAAAAGAAGGCCGTTGATGCCGAAGATCTGAACGATGAAAACATCTGGCTTTTGAACGAAGGTCATTGTATGCGCAATCAGGTATTGAACATTTGCCGCTCTACAAAAAACAACAGATTACAGGGACTGGAATACAATACAGGCAGTGTAGAAACCCTGGTGCGTATGGTTGATTTAAACGGTGGCGCAACATTATTGCCCGAGCTGGCCATAGCAGAATTAAATGCAAAACAGACTAGTAAAATCCGACATTTTAAATCACCTGAGCCTGTGCGCGAGATCAGCCTGGTAACCCATAAAAACTTTATTAAAAAACGGATGCTTAATGCTTTAAAAGATGAGATTTTAGAAATTATCCCAAAAGCCATGAAGCAAAAAAAGAAAAAAGACGTAGTAGGAATCTAGAGTTAATAATACACAAGCTCTTTAACGAACTCATGCTGACGTTGACCATTTAGAAAATATTTTAATCTGATTACATTTCCGAATTCATCATATTCAAATAGCCTTACAAAGGTAAGAGGTAGTTTGGATTTGTCATATACATAAACGCGCTCCTCTCTATTAAGTCCAATTAATGTATTTGTCTGAATGGTTACTTTTTTTAATTTTTCTCCGCCATACTCATAAACGACAGTTTTAAATAAAGTGTCTGACTTGGTATGGAGTTTAATCAATTGTTTGTTTGAGTTGTAATAGTAATCAACAGTTGTTGCTATCTTTTTTGCTTTGTCATTAAAATCTTCATATTTTTCATTTACCAATAACCCCCTATCATAAGTATAATAAGTGTATAGTGCCGGAGTATCGGGCATATTATTACGAACCTGATAAGCTTTTTTTTCAACTGGTAGATTTTCAGCATTGTATTTATAAGCAATCGCCTGATAAAAACTAGATTTGCTTGTATCATAATAAGATTTGGTCAAAACCATATTCTTATTTACGTAATCGTAAGTTGTAGCTGATGTTCCAAGTTTATTAGCTCCGTAGCTGCCTTCGAAGCTTTTTTTCACAAGTAAACCATCAGAATTATAAGAGAACTTAGTGTAAGTACGGCTAGTGGTATCGCCCTTAAAAACTCTAGCTTGGTATAAAGTTAGATTCTTACCTAAACGATTTTTTATCAATCGATTATAGTTAATTTCATTTAGATCCTGATCTCTCCATTCTTGAAAATGCTTTTCAGGAAAATATTTATATAATGCCGTTAACTTTGTTTTGTTCTTATTAAAACTAGTATAAGAAAGCCTCTTGTTATCCGCCGTTAAATGCTCTTGGTAAAGGGTATCTCTTTTTACAATGGCATCATTATAATAAACATTTTCAAGATAGGTAACTAACTTCACTGGTTTGTATTGATTGATTTCAAAGATTTTATCGTAGATGAAAGGGGTTAGTTCTACCTTTACATCTGCTATGCCCTGAGAGTAGCTAAATACTGTATATAAAGTTAAAACGACCGATAATGCAAATCTTTTTTTCATCATATTAGGTGTGAAATTAATCATTTTCTTTTAAAAAAACTTAGCCACACAGAAGTGCCTATTGCAATTAAGAATAAGTCGAGCGTTAACACATTGATCAAATCTGCATTAAAATTAGTTTGAAAAAATTTGGCTGCAAAATTTAATCTGCCACGGCCAATCGGTTATGGGCAATAGTAAATACCGAACCATTGGTCTCAATTATAGTCTAACAGAAAAGGGTACATGGCAACCAACAAATGCAAAGCCTAGTTTTTTCCGATAACCAGCCCAACAAATTAAAGCCAATTACAAAGAGATGTAAAACAGGAACAGCTGGGAAGATAATCAGTAAGAGCCTAAATCAATAAAAGAATCATTTAAACTTCGTGAATTAGCTCACGGTCTCTATCTACATGCTCAGCCAACTTATAGCCTGATGCAGCTGGATTTTTATCTTCTAAAAAGATCAAAACAATTAATGAAACAATGGGGATTAAAAAGGAAATAAAAAACCAGAACCAAAAATTCCGGCCTGTTCGCTTAGCCAAAAAACCTGCAAGTAACTGCGGCGACAATAGTAGTCCGAGTACAATAGTACCTACGATTATCTCTGGCATTTGTTATTGAATTAATCGATTACGAGAGCACTAGCTTGTTTAAAGATCTTGTTTTTGTACCGGAGGTGCTGATAACAATCCTTTAATATCGCTCTCCACTTCTTCCTCTTCGCCTTTTTTCTTTTTCTTATTTTTTGCTTTAAGGCCTTTACCGCTTAAACGCTCTTCGATAATTTTATCATATTCGGTTTGTTGCTCTGGCCTTAAAACATTACGGATGTTTTTTGAGGTTTCGTTCTGTAGCTTATAAAATTTATCTACATCCTCTTCGCGCGAGTTGCCTGCCTGTTGTCTTTTGATTAAATCAGCCTGTTCTTTCGCCTGGTTATAGGTAAAGCTGTAAATTACGCTTTTTTGCGTTCCATTTAATTTTAATCGTTTATCCAGATCCTCCACATTCTTCTGTGCAATTTCCCCTGGAGTAGGTACTTTATTTTGCTGTGCACGCACCAATCCATTTACACCAACAATAATTAAAAATAAAATTACAAGCCTTTTCATTTCGAACATTTTATATCTGCGAAGTTACTTAATTATCTTAAAACAAGAAAGTCCCGATTTGCATCGGGACTTTCTTAAATTTTATTGAATGTTTAGCTTACAAAGCTTTTTTGTAAAGCTCAGCAACTGCATCCCAGTTAACTACATTCCAAATTGCCGCTAAATAATCAGGGCGTTTGTTTTGGTATTTTAAATAGTATGCATGCTCCCAAACATCGATACCTAAAATTGGCGTTCCTTTAACTTCAGCAACATCCATTAAAGGGTTATCCTGGTTTGGTGTAGAAGAAACCTGAAGTTTTTTATCAGCACCTACTGATAGCCAAGCCCAGCCAGAACCAAAACGGGTAGCACCAGCTTCTTGTAATTTAGTTTTAAGATCAGCAAACGAACCAAAAGTTTCGTTAATTGCTTTAGCTAAATCGCCAGTTGGCTCACCACCTTTATTTGGGCCTAAAATGTTCCAGAACAAAGAGTGATTATAGTGACCTCCACCGTTGTTTCTCACAGCAGCTGGGAATTTTGAAATGTTTTTTACAATTTCCTCGATGCTAGAACTCGCTTCTGGCTTACCTTCTAATGCTTTATTTAGGTTGGTAACGTAAGCTTGATGGTGTTTATCATGGTGGATTTCCATGGTAGTTTTATCAATATGCGGTTCTAATGCATCGGTTGCGTAATGTAACGCAGGTAATTCAAAAGCCATAATGTTTTATGTTTAAAGATTTAAAAATGTTTCTTGTAGCAAATATAACATTAGAACGTTAAGATTTGTTCATGTTATTATCATCAAATCGTTTTCTGTACTGTTGTTGTAAAGTTGGAAGGTTTAAAAGTTGTAAGGCTCAGGGCGATAGCCAAACAGTTTTAATGAAAAAATTTACTATTTAGTCAATAGTTGATGGCCAATAGTAAAATAGCCGCTAGCCAATGAACTATAAACCATGAGCCATTAATTTATCACCTCTACCTTTTCTTTGCAAAAAAATCCCTCATCAATAATGCACATTCCTCTGCCATTACTCCTCCTTTTAACACCGTTTTCGGATGCAGCAGGTTCGCGTTTTTGGAGATAAAGCCTCTTTTTTCTTCTCTGGCACCATACACAATGCGGCCAATCTGTGTCCAGTAACTTGCACCGGCACACATTACACAAGGCTCGATGGTTACATATAAGGTACAATCCCTTAAATATTTCCCGCCTATCGTTTGCGCTGCAGAGGTAAACGCCTGCATTTCAGCATGCGCAGTAACATCATTAAAGCGCTCAGTTAAATTGTAGCCCCGGCCAATAATTCTGTTTTTACTAACCACTATTGCGCCGATTGGAATTTCATCTTCAGCCAAAGCTTTTTTTGCTTCTTCCAAAGCCAATTTCATATAATGGATATCCTCTTCTTCAGGGTCGGTATTTTCGAAGTTGTAAAAACTCATGTGGCAAATATAGGGTAAGACTTCCGAAGTTTCCAAAGGTAACAGTCAGGCGAAACTTCGGAAGTCTGTAGGTAATTTTTTCTGATTAGGTTTTTGGAGCGCAGTTACAGCGCTAATCGGTTGCTTCAGTCCTGCTTTTTGCTACAAGTCCTCTCCCGATGAAGAATCGGGATGCGGGCTTTACGCGTCAATCAGGGCTATCGAACAAAACCTGTGCTAATGGTAAACAAATAACGCGCAGATTTCCAAAGTTTTCAAGGGCTGAGGGGCAAGCAAAACTTCAGAAGCCTACAAACCTTACACAAGTTTACTCCCGTTAGGAACTTTACTTTGTACGGCAGCCAATACAATATCACCATTTTCGTCGGCAAAACCTGTTACCAAAAATTCGGACATAAATTTGCCGATCTGTTTTTTAGGGAAGTTGATCACCCCTACAATCTGTTTCCCGGGTAATTCGTCTAAAGAATAATGTTTGGTAATCTGCGCACTGCTCATTTTAATACCGAATTCGCCAAAGTCTACCTTAACTTTATAAGCAGGTCGCCGGGCTCCAGGAAATTCGAAGGCCTCTAAAATGGTGCCTACCCTCAATTCTACCTTTTCAAAATCATTCCAGGTAATCTCTTCCATAACTTAATTTTAAATGTTGTTGCAAAAATATAAATTAAAATAATTCGATTGCAGTTTAAATTAGGAAAGAAAATTCAATTCAACCGATTGCATAAAAAGGAATAAATGTAACAAAAATTTGCGTTTTATATTTTAAGCACTATCTTTATGCAACCGTTTGCATAACCAAATATTAAAATAATTTAAAACCATGTATTTATTAGGGATTGATTTAGGAACCTCATCTATAAAAGTTGCAGTTGTTGATGTAGCTTCACAGAAAAACATTGCGACAGCACAATACCCGGAAGAGGAAACAGCAATTAAATCTTTGCAATCGGGCTGGGCAGAGCAATCGCCAAATGAATGGTGGCAAAATGTTCAACAGGCAATCTTTAAATTAAATGCCACCGGCTTATTTGACCCTAAAGAGATTAAAGCCATTGGCATTGCGTACCAAATGCATGGGCTGGTTGTAGTAGATAAAGACCAAAACGTACTGCGTGATAGTATTATTTGGTGCGATAGCAGGGCCGTTGAGTTAGGCAATGGTGCTTTTGAGGCCATTGGAGAGGAGAAATCCTTAAAACACCTGTTAAACTCCCCCGGAAACTTTACTGCATCAAAATTAGCCTGGGTAAAAGCAAATGAGCCAGAGATCTATAACCACATCGATAAAATAATGCTGCCGGGCGATTTCATCTCAATGAAATTAACAGGAGAAATTACAACAAGTATTTCTGCACTATCTGAAGGCATTTTCTGGGATTTTGAAAATCATGAAATTTCCAAAGATGTAATGGATTATTACGGAATCTCAGGCAACGTTATTCCGCAGGTGAAAGCTTTATTTTCCGAACACGGTTATTTAAAAGCTGATGTTGCAGCGTCTTTAGGCCTGTCAGCCGGTATCCCTGTAGCTTATAAATCCGGCGATCAGCCTAACAACGCCCTTTCTTTAAATGTATTAAAGCCTGGAGAAGTTGCTGCAACGGCCGGAACATCAGGTGTAATTTACGGGGTAAGCAACGATCTTACCTACGATAAACAGTCGAGGGTGAATACCTTTGCCCACGTAACCTATTCGGAGGAGAAAAAACACACCGGCGTTTTACTTTGCATTAATGGCACTGGCAGCATGTATCGTTGGGCAAAATACAATTTCGCACCACAATCTACATATCCTGAACTGAATAACCTGGCCTTAAAAGCGCCAATAGGTAGCAATGGCTTAAAAGTAATTCCCTTCGGAAATGGTGCCGAGCGGATGTTAAACAACAAATATACCGGAGCCCAGTTGTTAGGCATCGACTTAAATCTTCATAATCAATCAGATATTTTTAGGGCAGTACAAGAAGGGATTGCCTTTTCTTTCCGATATGGACTGGATATTATGAGAGAAAACGGCATGAAACCTAAAGTAATCCGCGCTGGGAGGGCCAACCTCTTTTTAAGTGATGTATTTGCACAAACCTTTGTTGACGTTACGGGCATTCCGGTAGAACTTTACGAAAACGACGGTAGTGTTGGCGCAGCCTTAGGTGCAGGTATAGGTGCCGGAATTTTTAAAAACGCAGAAGAAGCTTTTAACAACCATGAAGTAATTAAAACTTTAATTCCGCAACATTCGGCAGCATACGAACCCATTTATCAGGATTGGAAAAAAATATTAGAGAAACAATTAGCAACTGGTTAATGGTTGATCGTTCATATTGAGACGAACTATTGACCAACAGACCACCAACCAAAAAACAAAAAAACATGACAAAAGTAGTAACAGGAGCAAAAGAATTTTTTAAAGGCATAGAACAGGTTAAGTTCGAGGGCGTTGAAAGCGACAATCCATTAGCCTTTAGATGGTACGATGCCAACAAAGTAGTAGCAGGCAAAACCATGAACGAACATTTTAAGTTTGCCTGTGCGTATTGGCATTCATTTAACGGCAACGGTGCAGATCCGTTTGGTGGCGCAACGCACATTTTCCCTTGGGATGAAAAAAAAGATGCAGTAGAAAGGGCAAAAGATAAAATGGACGCAGCATTTGAATTTATCACTAAAATGCAGATCCCTTATTATTGTTTCCATGATGTGGATGTGGTAGATTATAGCGACGATATTGCCGAAAACGAGCGCAGATTACAGGCCCTAGTTGAATATGCCAAGCAAAAACAAGCAGATAGCGGTGTAAAATTACTTTGGGGAACAGCGAATTTATTTAGCCATAAGCGCTACATGAACGGTGCATCTACCAATCCCGATTTCCATGTGCTGGCACACGGAGCTGCACAGGTTAAAGCAGCTTTAGATGCGACCATCGCCCTTGGTGGAGAAAATTATGTGTTCTGGGGAGGAAGAGAAGGCTATATGAGTTTATTGAACACAAACATGAAACGTGAGCAGGAACACTTGGCAAAATTCTTACATACCGCTAAAGATTATGCACGCAAACAGGGTTTCAAAGGAACATTCTTCATTGAGCCGAAACCATGTGAGCCTTCTAAACACCAATATGATTACGATGCGGCAACAGTGAAAGGCTTTTTACAACAATACGATCTGCTTGCCGATTTCAAATTAAATTTAGAAGTTAACCACGCTACCTTGGCCGGTCATACTTTCCAGCATGAATTACAGGTTGCAGTAGATAATGGCTTATTAGGTTCTATCGACGCAAACCGTGGCGATTATCAAAATGGCTGGGATACTGATCAGTTCCCAAATGATATTAACGAACTAACGGAAACCATGTTGATCATTTTAGAAGGTGGTGGCTTACAGGGCGGGGGTGTAAACTTCGATGCGAAAATCCGCCGTAACTCTACAGATCCCAAAGACCTGTTCTATGCACACGTTGGTGGCATGGATATCTTCGCAAGGGCATTAATCACTGCAGATGCCATTCTTCAAAAATCTGATTACAAAAAAATAAGAACAGACCGCTACGCTTCATTTGATAGTGGAAAGGGTGCCGAATTTGAACAAGGCAAACTAAGTTTGGAAGATTTGAGAAATTACGCTGCAGAAAACGGCGAACCAGAGGTACGCAGCGGAAAGCAAGAATATCTGGAAAACTTAATTAACAGGTATATTTAATGTATTTTTATAAAATGTAATCTCCGTGGTCTGTGTCTTCACAGACCACTACATTTGATTTAATTAGCATGATCTGTGGAGAACACAGGCCATGGATGAGAAGCGGGGCGACCTCCATTAATTTAACCATCCCAGCTACGTGTGGAAAGTAGAATAGCTGTTAATTTTTAGCAGCCCAAATTAATAAACGTTACTTTAACACTTTTTAATTTAAAAAAAAGCAGAGATTAATTTATGATTTTACTACATTTAGATTTCTAAACCAAATAACCACTATTATATTAATGAAAAACAATTTATTGGACACGAAGGATTACATTGTATTTGCGGTGTACTTCGTTATTGTGGCTGCTTACGGTCTGTACATCTACAATAAGAAAAAATCCGCATCCACAGGCTCAAAAGATTATTTCTTAGCTGAAGGTTCACTTACATGGTGGGCAATCGGTGCATCTTTAATTGCATCGAATATTTCTGCAGAACAGTTTATCGGCATGAGCGGATCGGGCTTTAAGATGGGATTGGCAATTGCAACTTACGAGTGGATGGCTGCCCTTACCCTGGTTATTGTTGCTGTTTTTTTTATTCCGGTTTACCTGAAAAACAAGATCGCCACAATGCCGCAGTTTTTACACCAACGCTACAACGGAACCGTTGCCATGATTATGGCTGTGTTCTGGTTATTGTTGTACGTAGTGGTAAACTTAACATCAATTCTTTATTTAGGTGCTTTAGCTGTTAGTAGTATCTCTGGATTCGATTTAACTTTCTGTATGTATGCCATTGCAGCTTTTGCTATTGTAATTACGCTGGGCGGAATGAAAGTAATTGGTTATACCGATGTTATTCAGGTATTTTTCTTAATTCTGGGTGGTTTGGCCACAACATACCTGGCGTTAAACCTGGTTTCTACCCATTATGGAACCTCAGGCATTTTTGAAGGTTATAGCCTTATGACTTCAAAAGCATCAGAACACTTCCACATGATCTTAAAACCTGAAAATGAGAATTATATCGATTTACCGGGATTAAGCGTATTGGTTGGCGGTATGTGGATTGTAAACCTTAACTATTGGGGCTGTAATCAATACATCACGCAACGTGCTTTAGGTGCAGATTTAAAAACTGCCCGTGGGGGCATTTTGTTTGCTGCTTTCTTAAAGTTATTAATGCCAATTATTGTGGTATTGCCAGGTATTGCGGCTTATGTACTATATAAAGACGGTGCTTTCCAATCGGAAATGCTGCAGGACGGAGCTGTTAATCCAGACCGTGCTTACCCGGTACTGTTAAATTTATTACCTGCCGGATTAAAAGGTTTATCGTTTGCAGCATTAACTGCAGCGGTTGTAGCCTCATTAGCCGGTAAAGCAAACAGTATTGCAACCATTTTCACGCTGGATATTTACAAAAAAGTATTAAAAACCGATGCTTCTGAAAAGAATCTTGTTTTTACAGGTAAAATTGCGGTAGTTGTAGCCATGGTATTGGGCGTTATTATTGCACCATACTTGGGTATCGATAAAAAAGGCGGATTCCAATATATCCAGGAGTATACAGGCTTTGTTTCTCCAGGTATATTTGCCATGTTCATTCTCGGTTTCTTCTGGAAAAGAGCCACTTCAAATGCAGCACTTTTTGCAACAATTGGTGGTTTCGGATTATCATTATTGTTAAAGGTTCTTCCTACATGGACCGATCTTTCCTGGTTATCGGGAGTAGGCTTCTCGGTTAAAAATGCAACTGGTATTTACGAAATCCCTTTCTTAGATAGAATGGGTATTGTATTCGTGTTCTGTATTATCGGTATGGTAATTATCAGCTTGTTCGAAAACAAAAACGGTGTTAATCCAAAAGGATTGGAAATTGATTCGAAAATGTTCAAAACCACTACAGGTTTCGCTGTTGGTTCATTGATCATTATCGGTTTATTGGTAGCCCTTTACAGTATATACTGGTAGACGATATTCTTTTATTATAATTTCTAAAGCTTTTCTGGAAACAGGAAAGCTTTTTTGTTTAGACAAGTTTGGCTAGCGTGTGCCGAAAATAAAATTGCTATCTTTTTTGGAAAGCAGATACAGTGGCAACTAGGAGAAAATCGTCCTGCTCTGCGTTTTTTCTGATGAAGGATCAGAACCACTCCGATCAGGTTTAGGTGGCAGAGAAGGTGCTACTATTTGTGGTTGTAGGGCATTCTAAATTGCGCTTCAAATCATTAATAGCGGTAAAAGCGCTGAAAATTAGCCCTGATTGAAGTGTAAAGCCCGGAACCCGATCCTTCATCGGGTGAGGACTTGTAACGGAAAGCAGAATGCCGTAAACGATTAGCATTGCAATTGCGCTTCAAGAAAAAACTATTTTAAAACGCTAGGCTTTCAATCTAACAATTGTATAAGTTATTTTATCTATACCATTGGTTTAGTTCGTGGAGACACGAACCAAGGCGTTGAATGTTCACTCCTGTCGAGTTTAGTTAACAGCGGTTTGCTTCAGGGCACCAAACTTTGTCAAATAAACCCGATTGTCGGGAAGAGCTTCCGATCCTTCATCGGAACTCGTACCAAAAGCGGGACTGAAAAAGCCAAAAGCGCAGAACCACTCATTTCCCATTAATAACAAAACGTTTTTCAGGAAATGAAGGGGATTATTTCACCGCTAGCCTTTGAATCTAACAATCTTATAATATTTATCTATATCTTTTGTTTAGTTCGTGGAGACACGAACCAAGGCGGTTGATGCCGAAAATTCTTGACAGCATGACGACCTGTAGGTTTTGAATAAATTACTGTGAACAAGGCCCGTCAGGGATTTCTTTACTGATTTTAAGTACTTTCATCACCACCAGGGTAGAATCGAAATCAGGTGAAACCGTAGCGGTATCAGACTTTTCGAAATAACCTTCTAACTCTACGTATACGGGCTCGTAAGGCTTCTCGAAGCCCAGGTTGCTGTAAGAGAGCTCTAAGTTTTTTACACTGTCTGTAACCCAAAACTCGCGTCCATCCTCACATAAGGTAAAAGACTTCATTTCAGGGCCAAAACTATACAAACCTTTAACTGTTTTCAGATTACTTCTTTCTCCCTCGGCTTTATCGTTTCTACAAGCTGTAGCGGCTACGCCAAGGAGCACAACAAATACAATTGCTTGTTTAAATAACTTCATTTTATATAGTTTGATTAATTTGATCTATCTTTTTAACACTTAAATTGGATGACAAAGCAGATGCCAAAAATGAGAAGATGCCTACTGTAACAAAAACTAAAACAAAATCCTTCCATTTTAATCCGATCGGATAAGAACTTACCAGTGTTTTATTTACTTCATCACCCATTTTGATAAAACCATAAGTGTGCTGAAAATAATAAAATATAAGGCCGATAATTAAGCCCAGCACACAGCCAGACATGGTGATCATCATTCCTTCAAATAAAAATATACGTTTGATTAATTTCTTGCCTGCGCCTAAACTGCTCAGAATGGCTACATCCTTCACTTTATCGATTACTAACATGGTTAACGACCCTATGATATTAAATATAGCAATAATCAAGATAAAAGTAAGAATAATATATACCGCCCATTTTTCGGTATTTAAAATGTGGTAGAGTGATTTATTTTGCTCGGCCTGATTTCTGACTTCATAATCTTTTCCAGCTTTTTCGATTACCTCTTTTTGAAAATCATCTACATCAACACCAGGCTGGAGATTGATCTCTATTGCAGACACATTTTTCTCTTCGCCTAAAAGTTCGCGGGCAAAATTCAATGGCACAATAATACCATTATCGAAATCTTGTTGCACTTCAAAAACACCACTTACCCGAATGTTCTTTACCACAAAATCGTCGGCAGGGTTTAAGCTATTTGCAGCGATATCCTTCTTTGGAGAATAGATTTCCAGTTCTGTAAAGGGATCGACAGTATTTACGGCCAGATAACTCTGCAGGGCAGAACCAATTACCGCATTGTCGCCACTTCTGTTGTGCAGGATAAAATGACCTTCTTTTATGGTACTATCTAATTTGATGTTCTTCAAATAGTCTAAACTTACACCCTTAACCATTCCAACAGCTTGTTTGTTGTTGTATTTTAATAAAGCATTTTCCTGCAGCACCTCGGTAAAAGCGGCAACATCATTATTTTTTCTAAGCTGATTAAAATAGCCTGTGTTCGGATCAAAAGTTTTCCCCTTAGCGGGTGTAATGGCAATTTGTGGGGTAATGGTATCGAACATATTCAATACTACCGTTTCTAAACCGTTAAATACCGAAAGGATAATAATCAATGCAGCACTACCAACCATAACACCTACCATGGATATGCCCGATATCAGGTTAATGGCATTGGTAGATTTTTTGGCAAAAAGATACCTTTTGGCAATATAAAACGATGTATTCACAGCGGCAAAGATAAATAAAAGGTTTAGGGTTTTAAGGCAAAAGGCTTCAGGTTGTAAAGCCTTTAACAATTATGAACCTTTAATCCTGCTAAAAAAATGGATTATGTTGTTTTTCAAAACCAATGCTTGTAGCTGGTCCATGGCCAGGATAAACTTTGGTTTCATCAGGTAAGACAAAAAGTTTATCGGAAATGTTTTGGATTAATTGCTGATGATTACCTCCAGGCAGATCGGTACGACCAATACTCCCATAAAAAAGTACATCACCACCTATTAAAATATGATCAGGCGCACTGTAAAAACACAGGTGTGCCGGCGAATGCCCCGGGGCAAAAATTAGGGTCAGTGTACTGTTACCGAAAGAAATTGTCCCCGTTTCAGACAAAAAGGTATCGGGCAGAGGAGATATATCATAACGGGTAAAACCCATTGACGGTGCATAACCGGGAACTGCATTTAAAATTGGCAGTTCGCCCGCATGAAACTGTGGTTTTAAGCCATAGGTTTCGAACACAAATTTATTGCCGAAAACATGATCGAGATGACAATGTGTATTGAGCAATAAGACCGGTTTTAACCCTTCATTTTTTATGAAAGCTGCCAATTCATTTTGCTCAAAACCTTCGTACATGCCCGGATCGATAATGACACATTCTTTGGTTTCATCAAAAAGCACATAGGTATTTTCGCTGTAGGCGTTAAATGTGAAGGTTTTTACTGTAATCATAAAAATTTTAGAAAAAATCCTGTTTCCAAGAGCAGGATGACAAAATAATAAATTAATTTTTCCACCTAAAGGTAGAAATCAAGGTATCGATATCCTTTTTAATAAATTTAACAACGGGTTCGATAGAGTCGTATTGTGGGCGTTCATTAAAATATAAAGCCCCTCTGAAATAATGCTTAGCACTATCGGTTAAAAAAAACTGAACTGATGATGCGGTATTCCCCTCTATAGCGTAATAAATGCCATAAACTTTATGATCGGGATAATTGATGAGTTTTTGATCAATCGCACTGGCTTTTATGGTATGTTTAAAAGCCAGTTTTCGGGCATCTTCTACCATTTCATCATATTCACCTTTACCCGAAACATCGTAATACGTTAAATGCAAAAAGCCATTAAACTGCTTAAAGTGCAAATTGTACCAGTTCTTTTGGGCATCGCGGCTTTGATCTTGTTCTACCACAGCATAAGTAGGGTATTTGAAGGTAAAGGGAACAGGCTTGATAAATGTGGTATAATCTTTTTTAGGGAATACTATCCTGTAATAAGCTTTGGGCTTTGGGCTATAATCGTGGTTCTGACAAGCTGTTATACACAAAAGCAGTACAAAGGGAAGGCAGATCAGTTGTTTTAGTTTCATAACATTTTATCAAAGATTGCGTCGTCGTTCCTCCTTGCAATGACGATAAGTTAAATTATTTATTCCAAATTGCCCAGGCTTTTTCTGCTTGTTTGTACAGCATTTCCAAACCGTTTTTAATCGCTGCACCGCGCTCGGCAGCTTTAACCAAAAATACTGTCTCCAGCGGATTGTACACTAAATCGTAAGCTAAATACCCTGGCCCAACTAAACTGTAATCAATTTCGGGAAAGGTATCCACATTTGGCGACATCCCCAGGGGCGTGGTATTGATCAATAACTGGTGCGAGGCTAAAATTTCTGGCGTAACTTCCGAATATAGAATAGCACCGGGAACAGCCGTTCGTACCACAACCTGATATTGGATATTTAATTTCTCTAAAACGTACTTTACCGCTTTCGCTGCCCCACCATCACCAAAAACCAGTGCTTTGGTGTGTTGCGGCCCCAACAATGGTTTTAGCGATTCTTCAAAGCCGTATGCATCGGTGTTATAGCCTTTTAAATAGGTCGCACCTTCAAAACTTTTGATCGAAATACAATTTACGGCCCCAACTTTTTCCGCAGCTTCATCTACGTCGTTTAAATAGCAAAGCACGTTAACTTTATGCGGAATCGTAACATTAAGCCCACAAAGTGATGGATTTTCAGTCAGCAGATCGGGCAGTGATTTAATATCGGCAATAGGAAAAAGCTCATATTGATGATCGGCTATTCCCTCATTTTGAAATTTTTCTGTGAAATATTTTTTCGAGAAAGAATGAGAAAGTGGGTATCCGATTAAGCCGTATGTTTTCATTATTTATATAAAAAAGCAAACCTTACAGGTTTCTGAAACCTGCAAGGTTTATTTAACTATGCACCCCGCAATAGCGGGTTGAGTTATTTAGTTTGGTTCAGGAAATAATCAAAAGTATCTCCACGTAAACCTAAACGAATGGTTTCTAAAGGAATTACTTCTGCCGGCGCAATATTACCAAGGTTTACGTTACTACCGATTAATTTAATAAACCAAACCTGCTGTTCTTTTTGAGGCGCTTCCCAAATAATGGTTTCTTCAGGAATCTGGGTTAAAATTTCATCAACCAATCCTTCACGTACTTCGCCGCTTCCACGGTAAATACCTACATTACCGCCTTCGCGGGCTTCGGCAATTACTTTCCACGATCCCGCCTCAATTTCAGCCTGCATTAATTTAATCCACTTATATGGGGCAAATATTTTAGCAGCATCTTTACTTCCAACCTCCGAAATTACGGTTACCTGATTAGAAAGTTCGCGGATAAACTCACATTTCTTATCGTGCTCAATTTCAATAGAACCATCAGAAACTTCTGCATATTCCATCCCGTACTGGTCTAAAACACGTTGATAATCTGAAAACTGGTCGCGGATGATAAAGGCCTCAAATAACGTTCCTCCGAAATAGGTAGGAATGCCTGCACTTTTATATAAAGCTAATTTTTCTTTAAGGTTTGGTGTTACGTGTGATGTTGCCCAACCTAATTTTACGATATCTGTATGTACGCCGGCAACTTCAATAAAATCTTCAACCTGGCGTAGGCTCAATCCCTTATCCATAACCATTGTTAAGCCTTTTTGGCGTGGTTTAGCTGGACGTTCGGGAACGTTTAATAATGGATAATTCATATGCGTACAAAAGTGAAAAAAATTTTGAGATTTATTTGTTAAATTTTTCTCACAAGGTCGTTACCTAATATATCTGTTTATAACGTTCAAAATGGCACTATTATCCTGCAATTGTGGCAAATATTCAAATAAAATATAGTGTTTATCAGGGTCGGTTGTTAAAGCCGTTTCCAAATATCCCAGCGCATCGCTATAATTCCCCTGGGCAAAAAGATAGGCTACCATCCGGTAATACAGTTCTGCTGCTTCCGGATTGTTCTTGATCGCCTCTGCCATCGTTTCTGATGCTTCCAGCAATTTCCCCTGCTCATAAAGCACAGTACTAAAATCTAACCAGGCTTCGATATCCACAGGATTAAACTCCAATACCTTTTCGTAAGCTTCGATCGATTCATCAATCTGGCCTAATTTATAATAAGCATCGGCCATTGCAAACCAGAAATCAGGGTTCTCGGCCTCTAAATCGATTGCTTTTTTATAAAAGTGTAGCGATTCGAAATAACGTTCTTCAAAATTCAGCGTAACACCAATCCCAAACCAGGCATCTGCCATTTTGGGATCCATTTTTACCGATTTTTTATAGTAAGAACGGGCTTCGTCCATTTTCTCCAGTTTCTCGTAACATTCGCCAATGGCACAATAAGTATCGGCGTTAGGCTGTTCGTATTCGAAAGTCTGTTTATAAACATCTATCGCCTCGTCATATTTATCGAGCTGAACCAGCGCATTACCTTTATTGAAATATGCAGAGCTAAAATCTTCTTTGATCAGGATCGCATAATCGTAAGCATCAATCGCTTTTTCGAAAAGATTCAATTTATGGAAACTGTTGCCCAAATTATACCATGCTGCATAAGAATACGGATCTGTATCGATATATTGCTGATAAAACTTGATACTTTCTTCTTGTTTATCTAACACATCGTAACAGAAAGCCAGCTCATATAAACCATCCTGGTTCTCCATATTCTGCTCTAAACTAAGCTTAATATAGGTAATGGCGCTTTCATAATCGCTCATGCTCTGATAAACATAAGCCATCTGTAATAAAATCTCATCTGTACTTTCTGCAAGCCCTAAAGCTTTTTCATAATTTTCCAAAGCCTCGTCAAAACGTTCGGTATTTTGAAAAATATTACCGCGAAGCAAATAAATATCTGGTTCTGACGGTTCTAAAAGCTCGGCCTTTTGCAAAGCAATAAAAGCTTTTTCGTGGTTGTTGGTTAAAATGTAAAGATGAGCTTGTTTGATTAAAAATACTGTTGCATAAGGGTGCTGACTGATTGCAAAATCAACAACCTGCAAAGCTTTGACCGGATCATTTTTCTCAATGTAGAAATCTACAATGTATTCGAATGCCCCTGCATCGAAGAAATACTGATCCTGGTTGCGGAGCATTTCTTCGTAACGTTCTACCGAGCGTTGTGCATCTTCGTTGGATTCAAAAAAGAATTCTTCTTCCATATATTATACTATTAAAGAACCGTGCCAATTAGCAGAAAAACACATTATAAGTTTACAAGTTTTAATTATCCGTTTTTAAAATAATTATTAACATCAATAGGCTAAAACAGCGTAAATGACTGACTATAAAGCGTATTGACTGTGATTAAGATGTGTGGATAATCTATAGATTTTTTGCAACATCGCGGTTCCTTTTCCCTTCTTTGACAAAAATACTATAAATTTATGGTATATACGTAATTAAGAAGTCATGAAAGGATTAGTCATTTTTGCCCTGTTTTTACTAAGTTTTGCTACAAACACCTTTGCGCAAAGCGATGAAGAAAGTGCCATCAAAGAAACCATAAATAACCTTTTTACCGGTATGAAGACTGGAGACAGCACTTTAACCCGAACTGCTTTTGCACCAGCAGCAATTATGCAAACCATTACGAACAAAGAAGGTAAAACGGGTATACGTACAGAATCTGTCAACGACTTTATCAAATTTATCGGCACTCCGCACCAGGAAAAATATGATGAGCGTATTGTGTTTACCAAAATACTAATCGATGGTCCTTTGGCTTCTGTTTGGACAGACTATAAATTTTATCTGGGCGAAAAATTTAGTCATTGTGGGGTTAATTCCTTTCAGTTGGTAAAAGGAGATAAGGGCTGGCAGATTGTTTATATTATAGACACCAGAAGGAAAACGGGGTGTAATTAAGTGTATTAGTTTAAAGTATTGTAGTATTTAAACACTTTAATGAGGTCATCGTCCTGTTTTGGATCCAACTGTTCGTTTTTGATATAAGCGGTTATAAGCACTTTTTTATCTGTCAAAACTGTGGCAATGTTTTTTGCTGAGGGTACGAATTTTTGAAATGTACCTCCCTTACTGATATAGTACACTGTATGCTGTATCAACTTGTTGGTTTTCTTCTTTGTAAACCAGTCTTCAACTATTTCTTTTTTCACAGTGTATTGTTTTAAAAGTGCAGCGTTGCCATCGGCCATGGTTTCGTAAAACCCGTTTGACTGATCTGACTTCAGTTTAGTGAAATTGTGCACGTTGCCTGCCGAATCGAGCAGGGTGAATGATTGGACAGAATCCTGAATGGCATACATGTTATCATTTTCGGTGTATTCCAATTGTTGGTTTTCCAAATTATATCTTACATTTTTTATGTCAAAGGATTTCTGGCTAACGGTTTTTATACTTCCATTGACATACTTGGTGTTAAAATAAGGGCTTCCTTCTACTGGGGTTTTAATTATTGATTTTAAAAGAGGTTTTGCACCTGGACCAACGGTAACATTCTGGGCAAAAGCGTAAGCGGAAATGCTGAAGAGAAAAAGGGCTAAGAAAAGTTTTTTCATTGCGTTTTTTTATAAAAATCAGAAAAATTAAGCTCTTTTCGATTGGTTTCTTTTTGACAAATCGCTATTCAAAAATCAAAACTAAAACAAATAGAAAAACAAGCTAAAAAGAAGGTGATTTTACCATAAAAATTTAAGATAAAATCAAATTACTAAAACATTTTAGTTAATGCTTACACGCAATTTATAACATTTTTAACATAAACGTTATTTTTTTTGATTTATTAACAAAAAAGATTGTTACTTCGCGGAATTATTAACTTAAACCAAGATTAAAAACTATGAAAAAACTCGTACTGTGTTTATTCATATTTTTATTTTGTGGCATTGTACAAGCAGATGCCCAAAGTAAAAATATTACCGGAAAAGTAGTTGCATCAAATGATGGGCTACCTCTGCCAGGCGTTAGTGTCCGTGTAAAAGACACGAAAAAGGCCACATCAACCGGGTCGGATGGAAAATTCGCCATCAGTGTTAACCCAAACGAGGTGCTTCAGTTCTCCTATATTGGGTTTGTAAGTAAAGAAGTTGCCGTAGGTACTCAATCTACGCTTAACATTAGCTTAGCGCCAGACTCGAAAAGTTTAAGCGAAGTAACCATCTCTACTGCCCTTGGTATTAAGCGTAAGCCAAAAGAAATTGGTTATGCCACGCAACAGGTTACGGGTAAAGCATTAACCTCGAGCAGGCCAACCAACTTGGCTACTGGTTTATCAGGAAAAGTTGCAGGTTTACAGATTAATCAGGCGAATAATCAGATTGATGCCGGCGACCAGGTTAGGGTGGTATTGCGTGGTAACAGATCATTTACCGGAAACAACCAGGCGCTTTTGGTATTGGATGGTATAATTGTGCCTTTAAGTCAGTTAAACTCTATTAACCCAAATGATATTGATAATGTAAATATTTTAAAGGGTGCAAATGCCGCAGCGCTTTATGGATCAGATGCTTCCAACGGTGTTATCATTGTGAGCACCAAGAGGGGATCTGCTGATGGAGGTAGCATAACTTTTACTAATTCCACTTTACTAAATCGTTTAAGTTACTTTCCTAAGCTGCAAACTGAGTTTGGCGGCGGAACAACGCAGGATGATTTTGGGTTTGGGTTGTATACTCCTTTTGAGAACCAAACCTTTGGCGAGCGGTTTGATGGATCTATCAGACCATTGGGCCGTATTTTAGAAGATGGCACTTACCAAATGGTACCCTATACTTACAAAGAGGGCGAGAAAGAAAGTTTTTTCGAAACAGGTATTGATGAGCAGAACGACCTTACTTACTCTGGCGGAAATGAAAACGGAACAACCTATATCAACCTTCAGCGTGTGAACAGTAAAGGTTATGTACCGGGAGATAAATCTAACAGAACAGCAATCCGTATTAACGGAACCCGTAAACTGAACAAATTTTTAGCTGATTATTCATTTAACTATACCCAGAGAAATTACGATAAGAGTACTAATCAGGTATATAACAACGTAATTAATACACCGGGAAACGTACCATTGACGGAGTATAGTGATTTAAACTCTAAATATGGTAATCCTAACGATTACTACAATGATTATTATAATAGCCCTTATTTCGGCTTGCAACAGAACCGCAACAATGAAAGAAGAGATGATTTATTGGGTAATGTTTCATTCACCTATAAGCCTGTTGATTGGTTAAGCCTGTTGGCGAGAGGTGGTTTGAGCACAAAAAATACTCAAGGTAAAGACAAGAACTATGCTTACACTTATTCGGATTTTGCACATAACTCTGGCAAAGGCATAGCAGCTAACCAATACACAAAATCATCAGTACGTGATTACAATGAATTTGAAAGCAGGTATACAGGTGATTTTCTTGCAACAGCTACTAAAACGTTTAACCAATTTAAATTCACGTTAATTGGTGGAGCGCAGGTGATTCAGAAGAACTATAAGTACATGACTCAAGCTGGAAATGATTTAGTGGTAGATAATCTTTTTAACCTTAATAACCGTTCGGGTGAAATTGTTGGTTCTGAAAACGAACGCAACTCCCGTCAGTTGGGTTTGTTTGGAGATTTAACCGCTACTTATCATGATTACTTAACTATTCACATCTCTGGTAGAAATGACTGGGATTCTCGATTAGCGAAAAGTAACCGCTCTTTCTTTTATCCAGCCATTGATGCAGCTTTGACACTTACAGATGCAATCCCTGCGTTAAAAGAAAGCAAAATCATCAGTAACTTAAAAATCCGTGGAGGTATTTCTAAAGTATACGCGGTACAGATCGATCCATATAAATTGCTTTCTACTACCAGTCCGGCAGGGAACTTCCCTTATGGTAGTACTGCAGGATATTCTATTGATAACGCTGTGTATGATCCTAACCTGAAGCCAGAACAAACGGTTTCAAAAGAAATTGGGGTGGATATCGGTTTCTTAAATAACCGTATTACCTTAGAAACTTCGGCTTACTTGCAGAATACCAAAGATCAGGAAATCATCAACGGGATAGATTTATCTGCTACCACAGGTTATACAAGTGCTGTAATTAATACTGGTGAAGGCCAAAATAAAGGGATTGAGTTTAGCTTAAACGCAGCACCGGTAATTGGTTTTTCAAATGGATTCAGATGGAATGTAGGTGTAAACTATTCATACAACACCAATAAAGTTCTATCGCTATATCAAGGTCAAAATCAATTGGGTATTGGCGATAACAACTATATCGTAGTAGGCCAGAGTTTCCCTTCATTACAGGTAAGCAGCTACCAAACAGACCCTCAGGGCCGTGTTATTGTAGATGCTAACACAGGTTTACCACTTTCAAACCCAATTAACAAAGACTTCGGACAAACCAACCCAAGCAGTGTATTGGGAATTAATACCAGTTTTACTTTCAAAAACTTTACCCTTTCGGGTGTAGCAGAATACCGTAGCGGTAATGTTTTCTATAATAGTTTTGCAAGTACACTAGATTTTGCGGGTGTTAGTTATACTTCTGCACAGGCCGGACGCGAGCGCTTTGTTTATCCAAATTCAGTAATTCAAACTTCACCAGGCGTATTTGTACCAAATATCAATACTACAACTATACAGGGTAATGGATCTTTTTGGGCTGATGGTATCCGTAACAATACAGCATCTAACTATGTAATGAGTGCTGCATTCTGGAAAATCAGGGAACTTTCTTTGGCTTATCAAGTGCCAACACAGTGGTTACAAGGCAACGCCAAATTCATTAAAAATGCGAGCATTGCTTTTGTAGGCAGAAACTTATTTATGTTCAGACCGAGCGATAACATTTACACAGATCCGGAGATTAACGTTGGAACAGGAAATGCACAGGGTGTGAATAATTTGAATCAAACGCCTCCTACGCGAATTTATGGTTTTACCGCTACAATTGGCTTTTAACAATTAACAAAAAAACATGAAAAAGAAATTAATATATGTGTTTATGGTGTCGGCAGTACTAATGCTGGGTGCCTGTAAAAAGGGTTTTTTAGATATTAATGACAATCCTAACAACGCTACAAATGTTAAGCCTCCTTTAATATTAACGGGTGCTTTAAACAATACTGCCGCGTACACTACTGGCGGTTCTATTTTTTACAGTTTTGCAGCCTTATGGATGAATTATTGGATGACACCTGGTGGTGTTTCTGGATGGTATGAAGAGCGTTCATACAATTTTACTACCAACTGGAGTGGTTCCACAACACTTTGGGGCAATCTTTATGATAACCTTAACGATTACGCCTCCCTGGAAAAACAGGGTAAAGCGACAGGGCAAAATTTCTTTGTGGCTGTAGCCAAAACAATGAAAGCCTGGGATTACCAATATCTGGTAGATTTTTATGGCAATGTGCCTTACACGCAGGCATCAAAATCGGTTCTCTTTCTTAACCCAAAATACGACAAAGCACAGGCTGTTTACGAAGATCTTGTCAAGCAATTAGATACAGCAGCAAACTTATTTAAAACAGCAAATGTAAGTCCATCGGACATTTCAGCAGATATTTACGCCAAAGGAGATGTGAAAAAATGGGGTAGATTTGCGAATACATTAAAACTTAGGATTCTTTTGCGTCAATCGGAAATGCCTGGAAGGGAACAATATATCAAAGATGAGATTGCAAAAATTACGGCAAATGGATTTGGATATATTGGAGCTGGAGAGGGAATGTTTAACAATCCAGGATATTTAAATACATCCGGCAAGCAAAATCCATTCTGGGGAGTATATGGTTATGCTGCCAATGGCGACAAAACTGCATCACACACCTATATGCTGGCCAGTACTTACGGTATGGATTTCCTTAAGAATAATAGTGATCCAAGATTAGGTAAGTTCTACAGCACAGTTAATGATGGAGCAGGAAACGCCTATGTGAGCTTGGTTTGGGGACAGGATGTAAATTTCGATCAAACACTTACTACAGTTTCTGGCATTGGTGAAGGTGTGCTAAAATCATTTGATCAATCTCAGCCCATCATGACAGATTTTGAAAGTTTATTCCTTCAGGCTGAAGCGGCCCAAAGAGGGTACCTACCAAGCAGCGCAAAAGAAAATTATGAGGCCGCTGTAAAAGCTAACTTTGTTTACCTTGGGTTAACTGAAGCAGAAGCAACCACCTATCTTGATGATCAACCTGTTGCAAACTGGACCAGCAATACTGATAAAATAGCCTTGATTATTAAACAGAAATGGGCAGCAATGAACGGTACAAATGATATTGAACCCTGGACAGATTACAGACGTTTAGAGCTTCCTGCAGATATGCCAATATCTATTTCTTCTACGGTAACTACCAAAAAGATCCCGGTAAGAATGTTATATCCACAAAGAGAATATAACACCAACTCGGCAAATGTAATTGCAGAAGGAACAATTAACCAATTTACTTCTAGAGTTTTCTGGGATGTTAAATAAAACAATTAGAACAATGAAAAATAAAAATATATTCAAAGGATTTATTGCAGCATTATGCGTAATTAGTCTATCTTCTTGTTTGAAGAACAAAAATGAGCAACCTGATTTCTCATCAACAACACCTGTTGTAGAAATTCCTGTTGGTTCGCCCGTTGGCGATGGTGGAATCAACTCGTTGAGCACTTCACTTATTCAAAAAGATACGCCTACTGACTACTATTATTATATCAATTACGCGGCCTCAAGTACGAAGCCTACTGATATTAAGGTAACTTTATCGGTTGATCCGACTGTACTTGCTGCTTATAATGCGGCTCATACTGATGCACCTTTAACAATAGTGCCATCGAATGCTTTTATAATGCCAACAACAATTACGATTCCTGCGAATGAACGCAGGGTACAGGTTCCGGTAAAGTTTGTGAGTACGGCACTTGATCCAGCTGTTGGTTACGGTTTACCTGTAATTATCAAAGATGCTTCTGGAGAAGTAATCAGTAATAAATTTGGCGCTGTGGTTATTAATGTAGCGGTTAGAAACAAATATGATGGAAAATACACCTTAAAAGGCTATGTTTTTAGAGAAGGTGACACTGGCGGCTTAACTGGCTTTTATAAAGGCTTAAGTAAAGATTTGTCAAGTAATGGTGCAAATGCTGTCAATTTTGCTCAAATCTGGGCAGACGGTGGTGGAGCTGGCGGTATTGATGGATTAACCATTAATGTTGATCCCACAACCAACAAGGTAACGATGAAAAGCAAGGGTAATGCAACTTTAGCTAATGATCCGGCTTATGATAACCGCTACGATCCAGCTACCAAAACCTTTTATATCTCTTTTAAATGGGGAGCAAGTCCAATAAGCCGTTCGGCTACTGATACGCTTACCTATACATCAGCCAGATAATTAGCAACATATTACAAACAATAAGAGGCCAGTTTGATAAATCAAACTGGCCTCTTGCTTTAATCCTATATTTAAAACACAATGGCTGGTTGCGGCAATAATATTACTCCTTTACTAAATCTGCCGCGCCTTTTTTAAATAACTCGGCCTGTTTGATCAGCTTTGTTTTAACCTCTCCGCTTATTGCGGCAGCCTGTTGGGTTTTAGCCTGCGCAGCTGCAGTATAAGCACCAGCAAGTTGCTTGTTTAAATAGGTCTGTAATTTTAATCTTTCAATGGCGCTACCAATGTTCGCAATGCCTTTTTCCGTAACTGCAGGATTATTATTGGCCCTCAGGTACTGAAAATACTGACCAACTACTGCAAAAACCCTATTCCTGTCACCTGTAAGCATAATGTTATCATAAAATGCCTGATACTCATCTTTTGGTTCGTTGATATATAACGTTGCAATAGAAGGTGCTATATGCGCTTTCGTATCTTCATCTAACGATGCTAAAGCCGCAATGCTCTCTTGTGGAGCCAGTTTGGCCAAACCATCAATACCTGCAGCAATTACCCTATACGACCGATCTTTTAAGCTTTCTAACACTAAAGTTTTATAAGCCTGATCGCCAGTTTCAGCTAATTTCACAATTGCAGCTGATCTTGCTTCGGTATTCTTATCTGTTTTGGCAATCTGAAGTAAAACCGGTAAAGCTGCTGCTTTAATCTGAGCATCATCCAGGTTAATGCCATCAACGCTTAAAGCCCGTAAATCTGCAGATTTATCCTTTAAACCCTCTAGCAACACCAATTGGCCACTTTTGGCTTTGCTCTGCATAATAAATTGCAGGGCCTCAATTCTATTGGCATAACTAGGCGCATTTTTGTATTGGAAATAATAGTTTTCAGCAGTTTTATTGTCGTTGGTTTCTCCAACTAAAATTTTATCTACATCAAAATCGATTAAATCGGGTTTAGCACTTACCTCGAAACTAAAGTTCTGCTCTCGGCTATTGATCAGGATTTCTTTTCTGATTTTTTTGCCTCCTGCATAAATATCAATTTTGATCGGCAATGTAAAAATCTGCACGCCCGAATCCTGTGTTTGTTTAATTTTAATTGTTGCCTTGCCGTTTTCGTAACCGTAATCGATACTTAAAACCGGATGGCCACCATTGTAATACCACTGATTAAAATAAGGGCTCCAGTCTTTCCCGGTAACCTCTTCCATAGCCAAACGCAATTGATGTGTTTCGCCATTTTTAAAGGCATTGGTGGTGAGGTAGCGGTTAAGTGATTTGTAAAAAGCGGCATCGCCCATTTGATTTTTTAGGGCATATAAGATAATCGATCCTTTAGCATAGCTGATGTTATCGAACATATCTTCCTTGTCGCCATAATAAAAACGGGCTAAAACAGGGCTTTCTCCTTTTTTGGTCGATCCTAAATAAGATTGTAATTTATCGTAACGTGATTTATCTTCTGCATCCTGCCCGGCATCATGCCCATGCCAGATCACTTCGCCAAAGGTGGCAAAAGATTCGTTCATGGTTAAGTTGGACCACGACTCTGCAGTTACATAATCACCAAACCACTGGTGAAAAAGTTCATGAGCAATGGTTCCTTCTTCATTTTCATCCAATAACTCACGATCCGTTTTTTGCACCTGCTCGCCGTGTAAAGTAGCCGTAGTATTTTCCATTGCGCCCGAAACGTAATCTCTGGCTACCACCTGTGCATATTTGTTCCATGGATAATCTACTCCTAACAGATTGCTGTAAAACTGGATCATATCAGGCGTTTTACCAAAAATCTGCTTGGCATAAGGCGCAAATTTTGGCTCCAGGTAATAACTCACTTCCTTACCTTTATAGGTATCTTTTGTGATTTTGAATTCGCCCACTGCCATCATAAATAAATATGGCGAATGTGGCAGATCCATCTTCCAGGTATCGGTCCTTGTTCCATCTGCATTGGCTTTCTGGCTCACTAGTTTTCCATTAGAAAGCGTTGTATATTTCGATTTTACCGTTATCGAAATCTCTTCAGTGGTTTTCTGATCAGGTTTATCGATAGTTGGAAACCATGCCGAAGACGATTCTGTTTCACCTTGGGTCCAGATCTGCGTTGGTTTGTTTTTATCGGTACCATCTGGGTTGATGAAATATAAACCTTTAGCATCGGTTATGGCCGCACTCCCTTTTACTTTCAATTCATCGGGTTTAGCGGTGTAAGCAATATACACCGTGTACTTTTCGGTATTGGTGTACTTTTTATTTAGGGTGATGTAAAGCTTATTATCTTTATAAACATATTTAAGCGGGGTATTTCCTTTTGCGCCAACCAATGCAATGGTTTTAATATCCATTCCCTGCGCATCGAGGGTTAAAGAATCGGTAGGATAAAAATGAGGTTTTAAAGTAACCCATTCTTTACCGTACAGGTATCGCTTTGCATAATCAAAAGATACATTGAGTTTGGTATGCACCAGATCGTTAACTTTAGTTGCAGTTACACGGTAAACATTTAAGTTGTTCGATTTTTCTACGGGCTGTTCCTGTGCAAAAAGTGGATTAGCCATAAAAGCAGAAGCCAGCATCAAGCCACAGGCAATAATTTTTTTATTCATTTTTATGTTTTTACAAATTAGTTTTATTTTGAACACGGATGTTTGTGCTAAAGTAAAAACGCAAATGTAGCTCCCTTTCTTTTGTTTTTTACAAACACATTGAAATATTTAATTGGTCGCTACCGGTTTTAAAATGTAACCTTTAAGCTGCAACCCTTTTATTAAACCTTCAGTACCCACTAAATGACCCGCTCCAACCACAATAAATAACGATTGCTTCTGCATTAGGGCCGGCAACTGATCTAACCATCTTTTATTTCGGTTTTTTAAGAGCTCAGTCATAAATTCTTTTGATTCTTCATCCTGATTTTTAAAGAGTTCGGTTAATTTATCTATATCCTGAGTGATGTAATAAGTTTTCAGTTCCTCCATTTTTTGTTTGCTTTTATCCACTTCCCGGATCGATTTCAGCAATGCTTTTTTTTGTTTTTGCAGATCACTGTCAAATAAAAGTGCGCCCTGATATTCGGCTGTTTCCAAACCATATAATGATTTCCCATTTTTTTTGGCATATTTCTGAAAGCTATCATCCATACCTTCACCTATATCTTTTAACATATCTGGACTCTCAAAAAGCATCATCATTATTGCTATCATTGCGGGCTTGAAATTGTTCAGTTGCTTTAATTCAAAACCGGGTTGTTTACTTTTAAAATAAGCCTCTACTTCCTTGTATTCTGATTTTGTTAATAAACTATCCAGCGTATTATTTTTCATCACTAAAAACGGCGCCATTTTAGTTTGCGTAGTACTGTCCATAACAATCTCACCCACTACTGCATCGGTCGATTTAAATTTTTCCTGCAGAACCTTCATCGTATCAGCAAATTTGGCCCCTATTAAATGATGGGTGCCAAATAGATAGGAAGGCTTTTTTAATCCATTACCAGAAATTTCCCATAAGAGCGAGTTAGTTGCCTTTTTTGTTTGTGCCGAAAGGGTAATACTGAACCCTAAAAAAGCAACGAGTAATAATTTTATTTTCATCTTTCTATTTTATAACAACTGAAGCCTAAATTGATATCATTATTCTTATGGCAAACTACGCTATTTATGTTGCAAAGCAAAGAGCACAATTTATAGCCTTATTTACACCTGATTATGCTTAAAGGGAAATATTGATTATGGAAATAATTTAAAGACCAGAATTTGACCTCCGTTCTGTTAATTTTTTGTTTTTTTGTGTAAATCGTTAGATATATGACTACAGATATTCAATCCATTTTAAACAAACTGGGTATTAATACAAGCAATGCCGCCTATAGTACAGGCAGCAATTGGGGCGGGGAACTTAATGTAAATACATTAGAAAGTTTTTCTCCTGTTGATGGCAAACTGATTGCTTCGGCAAAGGTTGCAAGTGCTGCTGATTATGATGCTGTTGTACATCAAGCGCAGGAAGCATTTACAACATGGCGTACGGTTCCGGCTCCAAAAAGAGGAGAAATTGTGCGCCAGTTTGGTGATGCGCTACGCCAAAATAAAGATGCTTTGGGCACTCTGGTTTCTTACGAGATGGGGAAAAGTTTGCAGGAAGGTTTTGGTGAAGTACAGGAAATGATCGATATCTGCGATTTTGCAGTAGGTTTATCCAGGCAGCTTTACGGTTTAACCATGCACAGCGAACGCCCAAGCCACCGCATGTACGAACAATGGCATCCGTTAGGGATTGTAGGTATTATTTCTGCATTTAATTTTCCTGTAGCGGTTTGGAGCTGGAATACCGCTTTGGCATTGGTTTGTGGTAACGTTTGCATCTGGAAACCATCAGAAAAAACACCGCTAACCGCAATCGCCTGTCAACATATTATTGCAAAGGTTTTTAAAGATAACGATATAGCCGAAGGGGTTTGCAACCTGGTTTTAGGCGACAGGGAAGTTGGCGAACTCATGACAAATGATGGCCGCATCCCTTTAATTTCCGCCACCGGATCTACTCGTATGGGTAAAGCAGTTGGTGCTGCTGTTGGTGCAAGATTAGGAAAAAGCTTGCTGGAACTTGGCGGCAATAATGCCATCATCATTTCAGAACATGCCGATTTAGATATGAGTTTAATCGGTGCGGTATTCGGTGCTGTTGGTACCGCGGGCCAGCGCTGCACTTCTACCAGGAGACTGATTATCCACGAAAGTGTATATGATGCCTTTACCGCTAAACTGGTTAAAGCATACGGACAGTTGCGTATTGGCGATCCCTTAGATCAAAATAACCATGTAGGACCACTGATTGATACGGATGCGGTTGCGGCATACTTAGATTCGATTGCAAAATGTAAGGAAGAGGGCGGCAATTTTGTGGTAGAGGGCGGCGTTTTATCGGGCGATGCCTATACAAGCGGATGTTACGTAAAACCATGTATTGCCGAAGTTCAGAATGATTTTAAGATTGTTCAGCACGAAACATTTGCCCCCATTTTATACCTGATTAAATACAAAACATTAGATGAGGCCATTGCTTTGCAAAATGCTGTTCCACAAGGATTATCATCGGCCATTATGACTTTGAATTTAAGAGAGGCAGAGCAATTCTTATCGGCTAAAGGCTCTGACTGTGGCATAGCCAATGTAAATATTGGCACTTCGGGCGCAGAGATTGGCGGTGCATTTGGCGGAGAAAAAGAAACAGGCGGTGGCAGGGAAAGTGGATCTGATGCCTGGAGAGCTTATATGCGCAGACAAACCAATACCATCAATTATTCGAACACGCTGCCTTTAGCACAAGGGATAAAATTTGATTTGTAAAATCGTCCTCGTTTGTAACAAGGATGCAGGAGAAAAGCGATTTTATCACAGTCAGATTTCTTACCTGCATTACAAACGCAGACTCGTAGATCCTGGTTACAAACGAGGACCATCTTTTAAAATAAAAAATGCGCTGAACTTAAATTCAGCGCATTTGTGGTAAAATATATGATGGAGGATTAGAATAGTCTTTCTAATAAATCTACCTGCAAATCATCATAGCGTGATTTATTGTTGTTTACTAAAATTGGTTTATCTGTTACTTTAATCGTGCTTTGCTGGGCAGTAAAATCGCCCATTTTAATTTCAGAACCCGATCCAATTAATGCTGAATGTATTTCAGAAAAACCTGTTAACTTTAATGATGCAGTATCTTTAACCGTAGTAGATAGGTTAACAATATTGGCTGTTATATCTGCTGATGCTTTGTCGTTTAGAACAACATTTAAATTTATCAGGTTAAAGTTCCCTACTGTATTTACTGTTGCTGTGTTTGATGCTTCAATGGCAGTTAAATTATTCACGTGGGCAATTACAGTTAAGGTATTTTTTTCAAAAGAACTGATTCTAAGTTCTCCTCCCTGCTGTTGTACCAAGGCATTTTTGGTATAATATTGATCATAAACTTCAACACTTTCTTTGGCATCCTGAACAAGGATCAATTTAACGTTTCCGGATACTACAATTTTACCGATATTTTTAACCTGAGTTATCGCGGTATAATTTGCATTGTTTTCTGTAGCGTTTGCTACTACTGTTGCGCTACTTATAGTAACCATTACTAATGCAGCTGCGAATAAATTTTTAATAGAAGTTCTCATGACTTTATATTTTATGTTGTGATATTTTTTTATTTAAATACCTAACTACTAGGTGATTTTGTAATTAAGACTGTGGTTTATCAAAAACGTTTCAGCGAGTTACCCGCTATTATACCATGAGCTTGTATTTATAGATGAACGCCGAATTAACCTATATGAAAAACGATTTGTTGTAAAACCTGAGAGATTAAAAGAATTGAGTATTAGGCAATAATGTTAAAAAAGGTTAAAGCATTATGCACAACTAACATATTAGTTTTATATTCGACAAACAAAACCAAATCCTATCTATGAAACGCCTATTACTCTCGTTGTGTCTTTTTGTTTTTATCTCCACTTATTCTAAAGCACAAAGCCTCCATACCATTAAAGGTCGAACGATTGATACTGCATCGACAACGCTTTTATCTGGAACCTCCATCGCTGTATTAAATGCAAAAGATTCTACATTGGTAAAATTTACCCGGGCAGCAGAAAATGGCTCATTCGAGCTTAGCGGAATTAAAAACGGGAAGTTTATCTTATTGGTTTCTTACCCTAAGTATGCAGATTTTGTAGATCATTTTACGCTCGATTCTACCACTCAGGTTAAAGATTATGGAAAGATTAATCTAACAGGGATGGCCAAAATTCTTGCCGATGTAATTATTAAAGGAAACAGAACAGCCATAAAAATTAAAGGCGATACGACAGAGTTTGATCCCAAAGCATATAATATCGAACCGAACTCAAAGGTTGAGGACCTCATTAAACAGTTTCCGGGCTTTCAGGTAGATAAAGATGGTAAAATTACGGCTCAGGGCAAAACAGTACCAAAGGTATTGGTAGATGGTGAAGAATTTTTTGGTGACGACCCAACACTGGTAACCAAAAATCTTCGGGCAGATATGGTAGAATCTGTTCAACTTTATGATAAAGCAAGCGATCAGGCTAGTTTTACAGGCATTGATGATGGCGAAAAAACCAAAACACTTAACATTAAACTTAAAGAAGATAAAAAGAACGGCTACTTTGGCAAAGTCCAGGGTGGTTATGGAACAAAAGATTTTTATCAGGGGCAGGGAATGTTTAATAAATTCTGGGGCAAAAAGAAATTTTCGGCCTATGGCATTTTGGGCAATAACGGAACAGTAGGTTTAGGTTGGGATGACCGCGATAAATACAGCGGATCGAGCAGCCTGACGATGAGTGACGACGGTGGAATGTATTTTAGTAGTGGAGGTGATGATTTTGATAGTTATGACGGACAATATAATGGTCAGGGTTTACCTGTAGCCAGAACCGGGGGCTTGCATTTTGATAACAAATGGAACAAAGACAAGGAATCGTTAAACACCAATTATAAAATTGGATCAATCAGGGTTCAGGGTGATAAAAACTCAATAAATCAGAACAATTTAGAATCGGGAGTACAGAATAACACCTCAAATGAATCATTTGACAATGACATGTTCAGACAAAAACTGGATGTGATGTATGAGCTAAAAATCGATACTACCCTAACCATGAAAGTTAATGTTGATGGCGCTTTGAAAAAAAGTAATACCTCAAACCATTTTGTAACTTCAACTTCCGGTGATAATGATAAATTCCTTAATTCATCAGACAGAACGCTAAGCAATGAGGTAGATGATCAAAGTTTTAACATGAACGTTTTATTCACCAAAAAATTAAAGAAAACAGGGCGTACATTATCATTAAACTTAAATCAATCGATCAACAAAAGTAATAGCGAAGGGTACTTAAATTCCTTTAATAAAAGAGCGGATACAGTTGGAACAGGAACAATAGATAGTCTTACCAATCAGTTAAAGACTAACGATATCACAAATAGTGCCTTTAAGTTAAATGCGGCTTACACTGAACCCCTTTCAAAAACCTTAACCGTAATTATTAACTATGGCCTAAGTTTAATGAACGGAAAATCAGATCGGTTATCATTTAATCAATCTGGAAGTGGCAGATATGATATTTTAGATACGCTCCACAGTAACAACTTTGAACTGAATCAGACCATCAACCAGGCAGGTGCAATTTTCAATTATAAAAAAGGTAAAACGGTTATCAATTTTGGATCGAAATTTAGTGGGGTAAATTTTAAGCAGGATGATATTTACCGTAACAAAACCTATGTAAGAAACTTTATTAATTATATGCCCCAGGCAACTTACCAATATCGTTTTTCTCAGCAAAAATCATTACGGATTAGTTATAATGGTAATACCAATCAGCCCTCACTTGATCAGCTTCAGCCCGTTAGAATAAATAACGATCCATTTAATGTTGTGGAAGGAAATCAAGATTTAAGACCATCATTCAGAAGCAATATTAATGCGAGTTATAATGCTTACAAAGTTTTAACTAACCAATCGGTTTGGTTAAGCGGCTCCTACAGCTTTACTGCAAATCCAATTATTAGTGATGTAACCACTAATAGTGTTGGTAAAAGCACTTATCGTTACATCAATTACAATGATAAAATGCAAACAAATTTCTATCTATATGGACAGATAAGCAGGAAAATAAACACACTTGGCGAAATAAATATAGGTTTAAATGCAAATGCAAACGGGAGTTCTTCTTATAACTTTATTACCACCGATTTAGGCAGAACCTTAAATAATACCAAAAACTATACCTACAATGGGGGCATCAATATTTCGAAATACAAAGATAAAAGTTATAGTTTTTATACCCGCTTTGGCCCATCGTATAATATGGCAAGAGCAAGTATTGGTAGGAATAGTGATGGATGGGGATGGACTGGTTATGCATCAGGTAATGTGCAACTACCAGGAAAATTTGAAATATCTACAGATGCAGAATACCAATACAACGGAAAAACACAAGTACTTGCCGAAAGTTTTGAGCGACTTATCTGGAATGCATCAGTAAGTAAAAAATTCTTCAAAGCAGAAAATTTAAGATTCTCAGCAACTGTAAATGATATTCTTAACCAGAATATCGGCTTCAACCGTTCGGCCAACAATACAACCATTAGCCAAAGCAGTTATACCACTATAAGGCGATATTTAATGTTCTCGGTATCATGGGATTTTAGCAAAATGGGCGGCGGTATTAAAACACAAAAATAATTATCATGAAAACTACACTGAAATATATCATTTTATTTGCTGTTATTTTCATCAGCAAGAGCTTATCCGCTCAAAATATACACTTCGTAAAAAATGGGGTGATCGAATTTGAGAAAAGGTCTAATATGTATGCTTTGATTAAAAAGAGGATTGATAAGGACAATGAAACTTATATGAAAGAGGCTTTTGAGCAATACAAGAAGAATAATCCTCAATTTAAAGTTGCCAAGAGCACACTTAGCTTTAACAGTGATAAAAGTTTATATAAATGGCCCACTATAGAAGAAACTGTAAATAACAACTGGTTATCAACAGATGTGCTGGCTGATTTAAAAAATACAATTGCTACAAATTTCGATTCGCAAACCAGTACTACACAAAAAAGTGTTTACGAGGATACTTATCTGGTTAAAGATAGCGTGCGTAAAATTAACTGGAAAATTACCGACGAAACAAGAGAAATTGCAGGTTACGAATGCCGCAGGGCAAATGCAATCATTATGGACTCGGTTTATGTTGTGGCTTATTATTCGAATCAGATTGCAGTTTCAGGCGGTCCAGAATCTTTTACCGGATTGCCTGGTATGATTTTAGGTTTAGCTTTACCCCACGAGAATGTAACCTGGTTTGCAACTAAAGTAACAGAAGTTGCCGTGCCAGAGAAAGATTTAGCACCCCCTACAAAAGGAAAGCCAACTGATAACAAAGGTTTAAAAGCAATATTACTTGGCGCGATGAAAAACTGGGGCGAATATGCACATCCGATATATAAGGCTTTTTCACTTTAAGATATTGATTCCGTTTTTATAATAATACCTATTTTAGCTAATCATTAGTAGAGCTATGTATAGTGCACTTTATAACCATATCAATAGATTTATAGATTTGAGTAGCGATGAACAAGAAACCCTTGCATCGCTACTCAAATCTTTTTCCGTTAAAAAGAAGGCTTTTCTATTAGAAGAAGGGCAAACCTGCAGGGCGAATTATTTTGTAGTAAAAGGCTGCCTGAGGCTTTATTTCATTGATATAAAGGGCGCTGAGCAAACCACACAGTTTGCCATCGAAAACTGGTGGATTACCGATCTAACCAGCTTTCTATTTCATGAGCAATCTGAATTTTATATCCAGGCGGCAGAAACCACCGAGGTGATTGCCATCGAACATCACCATTATGATGAGATGTTCCATAAACTCCCTAAGCTGGAAAGGTACTTCAGACTGATCTTGCAAAAAAACCATCAAGCTTCACAACGGAGGATAAAATTCCTGTACAGCCAAACAGCGGAGGAAAGATACCGTCATTTTAATAGTTTATTCCCTGAATTTGTACAGCGTGTGCCACAGTATATGCTGGCTTCTTACCTCGGCTTTACACCAGAATTTTTGAGTAAAATCAGGGCTAAGAAATAATCGTTTGTTAACCGCAGAACACACAGCGTTAACCTCATTTAACATGGGCCACGGAGACACAGAAAACACGGATAAATATAGTACGGGTATCGAAAAAGAAAACATATGATCTGTGAGGACAAAGACCCTGGAAACACTCCGTGTTAATCCGTGCTTCCGTAGCAAAAAAATGTGTCCTTTGCGTTAGCTAATCATTTCTTAAACTACATTAAGTTTTTTGCTCATTAAGTTGCAGACCTTTACATCGTAATCAAAAAACAAATAAAATGGAAAGTAGAATTGATATCCCAAAAGTAGAACCTGCAGCTTACCAAGCCATGTACGGTTTAGAGAAATATTTATCAACCAGCAAACTAGATCCAATTCTTTTAGAACTGATTAAAATGCGTGCATCGCAAATTAACGGCTGTGCATTTTGCTTAAATATGCACTCAACCGATGCCCGCAAAATAGGCGAAACCGAACAACGTTTGTATTTATTAAATGCCTGGAGAGAAACAACCTTATTTACGGCACAAGAAGAAGCTGTTTTGGCTTTAACAGAAGAAGTAACCTTGATTAGCCACCACGTTTCTGATGCAACTTATCAAAAAGCGACAAGCTTTTTTAACGAGCAGGAATTAGCACAGATTATTATGGCTATAGTTACCATTAATGCCTGGAACAGGCTGGCCATTACCGCTAAAGTGATGGTTGGATAACCAGATGCTGATTTCAGCTGATCACAAAGACACGATAACACCTGGTTAATATTCAAAATACCTTGGTGTTTTGTGTCTTTGTGCTTTAAAGTAGACCGGTAAGGGGTAATTTATAGCACCCTTAACAACAATCCCTTCAGGTATTCTCCTTCCGGAAAAGAAATGCGAACAGGATGATCTTCTGGTTGACAGAATTGTTTAATAATCTGAACTTCTTTGCCAGCATCAAGTGCCGCCCATGCGATGATCTGTTTAAAGGTTTCGATATCAACCGCTCCGGAACAAGAAAAAGTGGCCAATAAGCCCCCCTTTTCTAACAATAACATGCCTAAACGGTTTAAATCTTTATAAGCTCTTGCCGCGCGGTCTAATGCCGAACGCGATGGCGCGTATTTAGGTGGATCGAGCACTATCACATCAAATAATTCTCCCGATTCTTTGAAAGCCCTGAGCTGTTTATTTACATCTGATTGTATGGCTGTTACTTTATCCGTATCAAATTTGTTTAAGGCTACGTTTTGTTTTAGTGTTTCTACAGCCAAAGCCGAACTATCAACACTGGTAATGCTTGCAGCACCATTAGCCAAACTATTTAAGCTAAATCCACCGCTGTAACTAAAACAGTCTAAAACTTTTTTACCTTTTGTATAACTGGCTAAAATGTTTCTGTTATCTCGCTGATCGCAGTAAAATCCTGATTTTTGTCCTTCTGCGATATTAATGTGGTAAATAATTCCATTTTCTTTTACCTCCAAAAATTCTGGTGGGTTTTCGCCCCAGAGCAATCCGTTTTCGATGGGTAAACCTTCATGGGTACGCGCGGTAGCGTCACTTTTATCAAAGATTCCTTTTGGATTTAGCTCAGTTTTTAAAATTTCTACGATTTCTGCTTTCACTTTTTCGATTCCTGAACTTAAAATCTGAAGAGAAAGAAAATCAGCATATTGATCAACAATTAAACCTGGCAGGAAATCGGCTTCGCTAAAAACCAGTCGGCAGGTATTAGTGTGTTCGCCTAAAATAAACTGACGTGAAGCGATAGCCTGTTTTAAGCGGTTGTGGTACCAGCTGTTATCAATAGTTTGCACTTCATCCCATTCTAAAAGACGAACGGCAACACGCGAATTGCTGTTGTAATAACCATAGGCCAGAAATTCATTGTCGAAAGCAAAAACTTTTACTACATCACCATCTTCAGGTTTGCCCTTAACTTTCTCCAATGCTCCCGAAAATACCCATGGATGTCTCTGTAATGCCGCTTTTTCTTTGCCCTTTTTTAATGTGATTTCTACCATACTGCAAAGGTAATAATTTGTAGGGAGTTTGGTGTAGCGCGTTTGGCGCTAAGCGAAGGATGATAAATTTGGAGTTGAGGGTTAAGTTTAGCGTGCCATGCATCGGCCGCATACCGCTAAACGCCTTGCACAAATCGCCAACCGCTTGGCGCTCAGCGTTTCTTCACCAACTCTGTGTCCAAAACCTTGGTTTCAAACTCAGTTACGGGTCTTTTAGCTTCTATCATCGAGATTAACAGTTCGGTGGCTACCTGCCCCATTTCGAATGCGGGTTGTTTAACCGAGGTTAGAGATGGTGAAAACAATTCGACCAGGTTAGAATTTGTAAAACCCGCAATTGCGATTTTATGTGCCACCTCAGGGTTGGTTTTCTTTAGGGCCATAATACAACCGGTAGTTAAGCGGTCGCTCGAAATAAAAATCCCATCAGGCTGTAATGGCAAAAGTTCTTTAACCGCCTGTTCCAGCTCTGCACTGTGCATACCGCCATGCTGGCAATATTTAACCAGCTCAGGTCTAAATTCGATATGATATTTAGCCAGTGCCGCTTTATAACCTTCTAATCTTTCTTTTGTTATCGAAAGGTTTTCGGAATTTGTTAGATGGGCAATGGTTCTTTTTCCAGATAAAATAAGATGTTCTGTGGCATCAAAAGAACCTTTAAAATTATTCGCGATTACCTTATGGGTTTCAAAATCTTTAGGCACACGATCGAAAAAAACAATTGGTAAGCCCTTGGCATATAAACTCCGCAGGTAATCGATATCCTGCGTTTCAGACGATAGCGCGATCAACAAGCCATCAATAGAACGTGATGCAAGGTGCTCAACATTCAGTTTCTCCTGCTTATAAGATTCGTGACTTTGAGAGATGATAACGTGATAATCTTTATCATAAGCGATGGATTCAATACCATTTATCACCTGAGAAAAAAAGTTGTTGGCAATTTCGCTCACAATAATGCCGATAGAATAGCTACGGCGCTCCTTTAAACTTCTGGCGATTGGATTAGCGCGGTAATTAACCTTTTCGGCATAAGCTAAAACCAGTTTTTTGGTTTCCTCACTAATTTCGTAACGGTCTCTTAAAGCCCTGGAGACTGTTGAAGTTGACAATCCTAACGCTTTAGCAATATCCTTTATGGTAGATGTTTCAAATCTCATTTTCGTAGTGCGTACAAGTTACAAAAAATATCTCTTTAAGGGGATTGGATGAGCAACATTAATAAACGTCACATCTACGTTTTTGGGAACGTTTGCACAGTTTTTTAGTTAAATCTGGTTTCAATTGCTTTTTAGTTTGTAAAATTGTTACATCAACGTAACCAAATATAAACTAACTATAACACCCCGAAATAGAATTATATTCTATCTGCAAGCGATTGCAGCATCTTAAAAAACCAAATTACTTCAAATAAATAAATAACTATGAGCAGAGTTTTACTCTTTTTAGCACTTCTCTCTTTTTTTGGATTATCTGTTGCTCAAGCACAAAACAGACAATTAACAGGAACTGTAAAGGATAAATCTGATGGGCAGCCACTAATAGGCGTGAGTGTATCGATAAAGGATTCGAAAATTGGAGCCAGTACTGATGCGAATGGAGTTTACAAAATTACCATTCCGGCTAAAGGCGCCACCCTAGTTTTTACCTATGTAGGTTACAAAACAAAAAATGTTGCTGTAGGTGAGCAAAACAAAATAGACGTAACACTTGAAGAAGATGCCAACACTTTACAAGAGGTTACCGTAAACATCGGTTACGGATCTGTGCGTAAAGAAGCCTTAACGGGCTCAGTATCTTCCATTACCGGAAAAGATATTGATCAGTTCCCGGTAAGCACCGCAGCCCAGGCTTTGGCGGGTAAACTGGCAGGTGTATCGGTTACCACAACAGAAGGAAGCCCGGGCGCCGAAATTGTAATTAAAGTACGTGGTGGTAGCTCACTTACGGGTGATAATTCGCCATTGTACATTGTAGATGGAATCCAGGTTGAAAATGCATTATCGATTTTATCACCGAACGAAATCCAGTCTATTGATGTGTTAAAAGACGTGGCATCAACATCAATTTATGGCAGTAGGGGTGCTAATGGAGTAGTAATCATTACCACAAAAAGTGGTAAAAAAGGAAGGCCGATTGTTTCATTTGATGCTTATGCAGGTGCGCGGCAGATTGTAAACGAGCTGGATGTAATGAATCCTTATGAGTTTATTAAATATCAATATGAACTCTATAACAACAACACTAATCAGGATGTAAAAGATACTTTTACCAAAAAATATGGCACGTTTGAAGATCTGGACATTTACAAAAATATTCCAAATATCGATTGGCAGGACAAAGTTTTCGGCCGTCAGGCATGGAGCAATACTGAAGTTTTAAATCTATCAGGCGGTACTTCTAAAACCACTTACAATGTTTCGGTAAATAATACAAAAGAAGATGGCATTATGCTTAATTCTGGTTATCGGAGAACTTTTGCTTCGATGCGTTTGGATCATAAATTTTCAGACAAATTCAGGGTAGGCCTAAATGCCCGTTACAGCGGTCAGCGTATTGATGGGGTAGGAACAAGCTCTACGGGTTCGCAAGGTACTAACCGTTTAAGAAATTCGGTGCGTTATCAACCCTACTCTGGCGGAAGTGATTCTGGCGATCTGTTTGACGCAGATTATTTAACCACCGGATTAACTAACCCAATTACTTTGGCCAACCAGGAATTGAAATATGATTACCGCAACGATTTAATTTCGAGCGGTTATGTACAATATTCTATTCTTAAAAACTTAACAATAAAGAGTACCGTTGGTTATAACAGAACCAACAGGCATATTAACACCTTTAATGGCCCTGTAAGTAATGTGGCGAGAAACAATGCGGGTTTACCTGCCATCCAACTAGACACGGTAGCCCAAAAATCTTTTATCAATACCAACACCATTAACTATAAACCAAATCTCGGTAAAGACCATAGTTTAGATTTATTGGTAGGCCAGGAAATCAACATGGTCGATATCGATTCGAGAACAACAGTACTTAAATTTTTACCCATAAACATTTCTCCTGATGATGCTTTTGTGAGCAGCGCTCCGGCAAATACCATTCAGGATAGGCCAACTTCACTAATTTCTGGCACCAGACAGTTTTCGGTATTTAGCAGGGCCTCTTACGGCTTTAAAAATAAATACCTGGCCACTGTAAACTTCAGAACAGATGCTTCTTCATTATTTGCGGCAGGGAAACAATGGGGTTATTTTCCATCGGCACAGGTTGCCTGGAGGGTAACGGAAGAGAAATTTGTAAAAGATATGAACCTCGATTGGTTAGATAACTTTAAAGTTAGGTTTAGTTATGGTGCAGCAGGGAACAACCGCATCGGTCAGGATTTATTTAGAACTTTGTTTTACCTAAGTTCTACCACCGGTGGTTATGCTGATACAGATGGCTCAGTATCAACTGGTTTAATTTCAGGTACAGCTACAGGAAATATTTTATCTAACCCGAACATTACCTGGGAAACCAATATTTCTAAAAACCTGGGTATTGATATCGATTTATTTAAAAACAAGTTATCGCTTAATTTGGATTATTACGACAACAGAACAAAAAACCTGCTTTTAAATGCAAATGTACCACAAACTACGGGATACGCTACTCAACAGCAAAATGTGGGTAAAACCAAAAATACAGGTTTCGAACTGCAATTGAATTACCAGGCGATTAAAACACGCAACTTTAGTTACAATACCAGTTTCAACATTTCATTCAACAAGAACAAAATTGTCGAACTGCAAAATGGCGTAAATTCATACATCACACAATCAGGCTGGGTAAACAGCTTAGGCGATTTTAAAGTCGAAGTAGGCCAGCCGGTTGGTCAGTTTTACGGTTTTGTTTCGGACGGACGATATACTGTTGATGATTTCACCTACGTCCAAAATACAACTACTGGTGCTTATACCTATACACTTAAGCCAACTGTTGCAAATAGCAGGGTATTATTGGGTAACCGTGATCCTCAGCCAGGCGACATGAAGGTTCAAAAATTATCGTCTTCATCAAGTATGATGATCGGGGATGACGACAGAACGGTTTTAGGTACAGCACAGCCAAAATTCACTGGCGGCTTCAACAATCAATTTGCCTATAAAAATTTCGATCTAACTGTATTTGTAAACTTTAGCTATGGAAGCAAGGTGTACAACGCCAACAAAATAGAGTTTACCTCTCAATACAACGTAAAAGACAACAATTTACTTGCGGTGATGAACGATCGCTGGCAGAACTTTGATGCCAACGGGGTGAAAGTAACCGATCCGGCAGTATTAACTGCAATGAATGCTAATACTTCCTTATGGACACCAACTGGAGGAAATTACGCCTTAACCTCTTATGCCATCGAAAACGGATCTTTTTTAAGAATCAGCAATGTAACACTGGGCTATAGCCTACCACAAAGTGTAATCAAAAAAACAGGGTTTATATCCAAATTAAGGGTATACGGAACAGTTAATAACTTATATACGATAACGGGCTATACAGGGTATGATCCTGAAGCAAACACCCGTAGATCGAATCCGCTTACGCCAGGTATAGATTACGCTGCCTATCCGCGCAGCAGATATATCCTTGCTGGTATCAACATGGTATTTTAACCTCAACATTAAAGAAAATGAACAATAAATTTATAAAATCGGCTTTAATGGTAATTGCTGTTGGAGCATTGAGCATAACCACTTCCTGTAAAAAGTATTTAGATGTACAATCGCCATCTACTTCAAGTCCGGACGTTGTATTTGAAAGTACAGCCAACACCAATGCGGCAATTATTGCGGTTTACAACCGCCTTTGCGGTGATAATGGTTACGGAAGCCGTATATCTACACTATTTGGTTTAACCGCTGATGATTTTAAAACCTCGGGGAGTTATAGCTCTTCCGATCGCAGGGGAATTAGCATGTATGGTGCAAGTTCAGACAATACCGATTTGGTCAATCCATTTTTACAACTCTATTCGGGCGTAGAACGTGCAAACATCTGCATCAAATTTATCCCGGCTTCTAATCTTTATACCAATGGTTCTGAGGCTGACAAAACAATTATGAAACGCTATTACGGCGAGGCTTTAACTTTAAGGGCACAGTTTCTTTATGAGCTGATCCGTAACTGGGGTGATGTTCCTGCGTCTTTCGTGCCTTCTGCAGATGCCGAAACATTGTATGGCCCAAATGTAGACCGCAATAAAACCTATGATCGGATCATCGCCGATTTAAAGATGGCTGAGGACCTGGTGCCATGGAGAAGTGGAATTTCTGAATATGGCAGTTTCCGTTATACCAAAGGTGCAATTAAAGGTTTAAGGGCCCGTATCGCCTTAGCCCGAGGTGGTTATTCTTTAAGATCGGCCAACCATACTATGGAACGCAGTGCTGATTATTTAACTTATTATAAAATTGCTTTTGATGAGTGTTTGGATATCATGAACCACCGTTCGGAGCATAGCCTGAATCCGGTTTATGAAAATGTATTCAAAACCTTGCATACCACAACCCGGTATGATGATGCCCACGAACTGATGTTTGAGGTGGGTGCTTTTGGTGGCAATGCTTCTACTGATAGTAAATTAGGCTATTATAATGGTATCCGCTTTAACTCTGCCTCAACTTTTGGTTCAGGTGGCGGTGGGATGAATGCTATCCCTACTTACTTTTACGAATTTGATGTAACCAAAGACTGCCGCAGGGATGTAACCATCGGTGTTTTCGAAATTACCGCAACATCAAAGAAAATTATCAATACCCTGTTTAACATGACCGATGGAAAATTCCGTAAATCATGGACAGCTTTTAACAATTCTTCTGCTGCTCAAACTTTCGGGGTGAACTGGCCAATGTTACGTTTTGCCGATATATTATTAATGTATGCAGAAGCTGATAATGAAATTAACGGAGCGCCATCTGCAACTGCGGTTGCGGGCTTGCAAGAAGTACAGAAACGTGCTTATGCTGGCTTTGAAGGTCAAATCCCGGTAACACCAATGGATAAAAACAACTTTTTTACTGCTATTGTGAAAGAACGGTTATTGGAATTTGGAGGAGAAGGTATCCGTAAATATGATTTAATCCGCTGGAATTTATTGGGCAGTAAATTTGAAGAAACACGCACTAAAATACGTGCTTTGATTGCAGGAACGGGCGATTATGCCAGTGTACCAAATTATGTTTATGCAAAAGAGGGGAATTACTTGTTGGGAACGAGCGTAAACGAAGTAGCCACACTCGATCTCTATGGTGGTGTACCAAATAATGTGTTTGCCTCACCAGGATTAAACACCTCAACAGCGCCGAGCGGATATACCACTAAAAACTGGAGAAAGGCTGTTACAGAAGAAAACTCCATAACTAGCACTTCTACGGGAATTGCTTTTTACTTCGAAGCAAATAAAAAGGAACTTTTCCCATACCCTAAAACAACATTGATCGAAAATCCGAGCATGGCTCAAAACTTTGGTTATTAATTAGATATTAATTATGAAAACATTTATAAATCAATTAGGGTTTAAATTCGTCGTTTTATTATTGATGGTTGCGGTAATTTCTTCATGCAAAAAGGAAGAAGATATTCCAACAGAACCAGCACGGATATTTAAGCCAAGCGATGTAAAAATTATCGCTGGCGAAACTTCAGCGAAATTAACCTGGACAGTTCCTTTAATGTCGACTGGAAAAACCTTTAAATACAGTATCGATTTCTCAACAGATTCGCTGTTTGCTACAGTGAATTACACCACTACAGCCGATACGGCAGGTGTAACGGTAACTGAAGAGAATTTAGCGGTAAGAACCAAATATTACGCAAGGGTTAAAGCCAACGCAACCGAAAGCCAGCCTGAATCGAAATATATACGTAGCAGCGTTTTTCAGTTAACCGGAATTCAACTTTTTGCAGCAATCAGAGATAATGAAATTAAAGAGAATAACATTACACTGCGTTATACCCCAACCGTTGGTTTAACATCCATTGTTTTAAGCCCTGAAAGCGGAACCGCAACCACAATAACCTTGAGTAGCACCGATGCCTCCGCAGGATTAAAAGCCATAACAGGATTAACAGCAGGAACAAAATATACCGCCGAACTATTTGCAGGAACGAAAAGCAAAGGAATTGCCACTTTTACTACTCTTTCACCAACCACATATACGGTAAAATTAAATCCTGGTGATGACCTGGCTGCTGCGATTACCAGTGCGGCAAATGGCGCAATTATTGGTTTAAATCCAGGCACCTATACCTTATCGGCCACCACTTTCATCACCCAAAAAACCATTACCATAAAATCAATATCAGGCAACCCAACCGATACAAAGGTAAATTATAGAGAAATTGATTTAGAGGGTACTGGTGCAGGCGTAACGCTTTCCGGTATTGAGTTTGATGGAACAGCCAGCGCATCGCTTTATTTCCTTAATTTTATTGGTACACAGGCAGCCAATGGTGCAGCAGCAACTTTTACCAATGTAGTGGTGGATAACTGTATTGCACATGGCTCCGTAACGTCGTTTTTAAGAGGCGATAGGGGCACGGCCGCCCGCGATTTTAAAATCACAGGCATTACGGTTAATAACTCAATTGTTTACGACATGGGCTTAAATGGTTCATCTGCATATTATACTTTTCACCTAAATAAAATGCAGTTTAATAACCTTACCATATCTAAATCTACTTTTTACAATGCAGGCCCTGGTCTGGTTACAGCGAGCACCACTTACACAGGAGATGTTACCCCGACAGTTGCGATCACGAATTCGACCTTTAATGGTTTTGGTGGCAATGCGAAGTACGCCCTGTTAGATGCAAATGCAAACCCGATTAACTTTACCATTTTAAACAGCATTTTTGCCAATACACCAAAATCGGGTACGGTTAACGCTGCTGCCATCAGGGGCACAGGTGCAGGAAGTACATTAAAGATTTCGAACAGTAATTACTTCAACCTGTTCAGCGCCCTAACCGGCGGAACAGCACTAACTTTTGGAACAGCAACTTTGTCCAGTAATCAAAGCATAAACACAGGCTGGACAACCACAACTACTGATTTTACCTTAGCTGCTGGTTCACCTTTAAGAAGTGCGGGAAGCACCGGAGGGCCAATCGGCGATCCAAGGTGGACATACTAACAAAAATTATAGGGCAGGTTTTAATCTGCCCTTTTTAATGAGAATATCTCTCGATAGGATATATATCTAAAGATTCCATAGAAAAATCATCATCTCGACCGGAGCATCGCGAAGTGTTCCTAAGGAACTCCTTCGGAGGAGAGATCTGCCCAGATAGATCTCTCGGCTACGTTGCACTGCGCTTGAGATGAAGACTCTTGGTAATGACAATCCAGGAGTTGTTAAATAAAATTAAATTCAGATCTTTATTGACCAAAATGAAAAGAATATCCTGTTTTAAGCTGATCACACTACTTTTTATAAGTACCTTTTCTATTCTTTACGCCCATGCCCAAGATCCTAAATACCCTTCCGAAATAACCGTTGCACAGGATGGCAACGGAAATTACAAAACCATCCAGGAAGCTGTAAATTCAGTGAGGGATTTAGGCGAGAAAGCAGTTAAAATTTATGTTAAAAACGGAACCTATAAAGAGAAGCTGATTATTCCCTCCTGGAAGATCAAAATTTCTATTATCGGAGAGGATACTGAAAATACCATCATCACCTTTGATGATTACTCAGGGAAGTCCAATTCATCAGGTAAGGATGCTTTTGGCAATGCTAAATTCAGCACTTATACCTCATTCACAGTACTTGTTCAGGGAAATGATATCCAGCTTGAAAATTTAACCATTATCAACTCATCAGGAAGAGTCGGACAGGCGGTAGCTTTACATGTAGAAGGCGATCGTTTTAAAGCAAAAAAATGCAGATTTTTAGGTAATCAGGATACACTATATGCCGCGGTTGAAAATAGCCGGCAATACTATCAGGATTGTTATATTGAGGGCACAACTGATTTTATTTTCGGCAAGGCTACGGTAGTCTTTCAAAATTGTACTATCAAAAATCTAAGCGATTCTTATATTACCGCAGCTTCAACCTCAGCGACACAAAAGTTTGGATTTGTTTTTATAAATTGTACGCTCATTGCAGATGAAACTGTAACAAAGGCTTATCTCGGCAGACCCTGGAGGCCTTATGCAAAAACGGTATTCATCAGCTGCGATCTGGGCAAACATATTTTACCCGAAGGTTGGAATCCATGGAAAGGCGATCTGATGTTCCCAAATAAGGAATTGACCGTTTTTTATGCAGAATATAAAAGTAAGGGCGATGGCGCATCACCTAAAACAAGGTTGCCCTGGACAAAACAATTAACAGATAAAGAGGCAAAAAACTACACTTTAAAAAATATACTAGGTGGAATGGATCAATGGAATCCCGCCAAATAAAATAATTGATAAAAACATGAACAGGAATTTCTTTAAAATCTTAGCGGCAGGAACTATAGTCGTTTTATTTTCTTTTACATTCATCCCAAAGAAAACAAAACTCTATATCATTGGCGACTCTACCGCAGCAAATAAAGAAGAAAAGGCGTATCCGGAAACAGGCTGGGGCATGGCATTACAATCTTATTTTAAGGCTGATGTTACTGTTGATAACCGGGCTTTAAACGGAAGGAGTACAAAATCTTTCAGGGCAGAGAAACGCTGGGACCCAATATTGGCCGAGTTAAACCCAGGCGATTATGTTTTCATCGAATTCGGGCATAACGATGAGAAAGTTGATAAACCAGCTGTCGGTGTATCCTTAGCAGATTTCAAGATCAATCTGGTTAATTATGTAAAAGAAACCAGAAGCAAAAAAGCTTTCCCGGTTTTACTTACGCCAATTTCACGCAGAAGCTTTAAAAATGGAGTTTTGATGGATTCACATGGCGATTATCCACGCATAACCCGCCTGGTAGCTGATTCGTTAAATGTACCATTGATCGATATGCTGGTGAAAACAGAAAGTTTATTAAACCGCTTAGGTGAAGAACCATCCATTAAATTATTCAATTACGTTGATTCGGGAAATGTGAACTACCCAAATGGCAAGAAAGACAATACACACTTAAGCCCTGAGGGGGCTAAACAAGTTGCAGGTTTAGTGGTAAAAGGGATTAAAGAGTTAAAGTTGAGCTTGGTGAAGAGTTTGAAGTAAATAATCGTTTTCAAATGAATTTTACCACAGATGCACACTGATAAACACAGATGTTTTATAGTACACGCTTTTGCCACGGAAGCACAGAACACACGGAATTGGGTGTTTTAAAAATCGTCCTCGTTTGTAACGAGGATGCATGAGAAAGGCGATTGTATCGCCGATAAATAGCGCATTACCCGCATTACAAATGCGGATCTCGCAAATCCTCGTTACAAACGAGGACTATATAAAACTATTTAAAAATGTCATTGCGAAAAGGCTTTTCAGCCGAGAACCTGTCCAGACCTTTCGAGGAAGCAATCTTCTAGAATTGACAATTAATTCTTCGTGTTAAGATTGCTTCGTCGTTCCTCCTCGCAATGACGATTATCCTTATTAAAAAATATACTTCGTACTTAAAAAGTTCGAATCATCTCCTTTAACAATTTCGTTCAATAACTTTTTATTATCATCTGTAAATTTGGTTGCTACCAAAGAACGGATCGAGAACGAACGCAATGCATCCACTACAGAAAGTGTTCCTTCAGCACTGTCTTTACGACCGGTAAAAGGGAAAGCATCTGGACCACGTTGACATTGGCAGTTGATATTTACACGACTTACCTGGTTAACCAAAGGATCGATCAATGAAGAAATTACCGCAGCGTTGTTGCTAAAAATACTCACCTGCTGGCCATGTGGCGAACCAATTAAATATTCTATAGGTTCTTCCAGATCATCAAACGGAACAACTGGAACAATCGGACCAAACTGCTCTTCGCGGTATAGTTTCATATTGCTGTTTACCGGATACATAATGGCTGGATAAACAAAAGTTTCTAAGGTTTGTCCACCATTTTTATTGATCACTTTTGCGCCATGCGAAACTGCATCATCAATACATTCCTTTAAGTATTCAGGTTTGTTCAGCTCAGGCAGTGGTGTAAGGTTTACGCCTTTCTCCCATGGCATGCCAAATTTCAGTTTCTCTACTTCGGCAGATAAACGTTTTAAAAACTCCTGTGCTAAACTACGGTGAACATAAACGATTTTAATCGCAGTACAACGCTGTCCGTTAAAAGAAAGCGAACCCAGAACCGTTTCAGAAACCGCTAAATCAAGATTGGCATCTTTAGTAATAATTGCAGCATTTTTAGCATCCAAACCTAAAATTGCCCTTAAACGGTTCACTTTAGGGTGCAGTTTCTTCAATTCGTTGGCTACTTTACTCGATCCGATTAAAGTAAGTACATTAATTTTTCCCGATTTCATTAGTCCCGGTACAATGGTATTGCCACGGCCATAAATGGTATTTACAACCCCTTTAGGAAAGCTGGAACGGAAAGCCTCTAATAAAGGATAGTGCAATAAAGTACCGTGTTTAGGTGGTTTGAATAAAAGCGTATTGCCCATAATCAAAGCCGGGATAAGCGTAGTAAAAGTCTCGTTTAACGGATAGTTGAACGGCCCCATACAAAGCACCACACCCAGTGGAGAACGGCGTACCTGGGCAACAATTCCCTGCTCAATTTCAAAACGCGACGATTGCCTATCGATATCTTTCAATGCATCGATGGTTGCATAGATATACTCAACCGTACGATCGAATTCTTTAACCGAATCGGCATAAGATTTACCGATTTCCCACATAATTAATTTCGCAACAATTTCCTTTTGCTCAATCATTTTATGAGTGAAGTTTTCCACACAGCTAATCCGATCGGCAACGCTCATGGTTGGCCATTGCCCACGGCCGTTATCATAAGCGGCTACAGCTGCATCTAAAGCTTCAGTCGACTCTTTTTCTGTACAAACAGGAAAACTACCAATACGCTTTCGTTTTAGGCCTTCAGGGGTTTTTATGCATACCGGAGAAAACACTTCATTAAATGGTCCATTCCATGGCTTCATCTCTCCATTTGAAAGAAACTCTTTTTGATTGATTTCTTCCTTAAGCCTAAATTCATCTGGAATCTGGCTTTCTTCAACGAAAATACTTTCGAGGTTTAGCGATGTACTCAATTTGGGTTGTTGTTAGGGTTAAATTAATGTTAAGTCTATGGTTTAAGTATAGATTTATTGTTTTAAAAAAAGCCGGGTATCAGGATAGTTTACGCTCCTTTAGCCCCGGCCTTTAGTCTATTTTAGTTCGATAACTTTATATTTTGGCACTAAGGTTTTCATTACAGTCCAGCCGATGAGGTAACATACCGCACAGATAGAGAAGATGATAAAATAACCTGCTTCTTCACCTTTAAAGCCCATAAAAACAATCTCGTTTTTGCCTGTATAATCAAACAATAAACCAGACCCTTTATTGATAATGAAAGAGCCCAATCCACCTGCCATACCGCCAATACCCGTAATGGTAGCAATTGCCTTTTTAGGGAACATATCGCCAACGGTTGAAAATATATTTGCCGACCATGCCTGGTGAGCCGCACCTGCAATACCGATAATGATTACCGGAATCCAATAGGTAATGTGCCCAAGAGGTTGTGCCGCTAAGGCTAAAAGCGGGAAAAATGCAAAAATCAGCATTGCTCTCATTCTACCTTCATACGGGTTCATGCCTTTTTTATCAACGAAATAGGTTGGTAACCATCCACCGATAATAGACAGTAAGGTAATCATGTAAAGTACAAATAAAGGAAGTGCACTTTGCGTAGAATCCATTCCATAAACAGATTTTAAATAGGCAGGTGTCCAGAATAAAAAGAACCACCACACCCCATCTGTCATAAATTTACCGAAAGCAAAAGCCCAGGTTTGTTTATATTTAAAACAGTCTATAAAAGAAACTTTTTCTTTAGTCTCTTCTACATAGTCAGCCATTTTACGATCGTTGATCACATCCTGCTGAATATAGGCCAACTCTTCAGGGCTAACTCTTTTATGCAGCTCTGGTTTGTTATACACAAACACCCATAGCCCCATCCATACAAAACCAAGTGCACCGATAATGATGAACGACATTTCCCATCCATAAGCTTTTGCAATAAAAGGGATGGTAATCGGTGCAGCTAGTGCACCAACAGTAGCGCCTGCATTGAAAATACTGGTTGCAAATGCCCTGTCTTTTTTAGGGAAGTATTCGGCCGTAGCTTTAATTGCAGCAGGAAAATTTCCTGCCTCTCCAACAGCCAATACAAAACGGGCAAAAATAAACAGGGTAACACTTACCGAAACAATTAATCCGGTATCGTTAACACGGGCAATAACTTCTTTAGCACCCTCAAATCCTACAAACCAGTTTCCATTGATGATCCCGGCAGTTGCAATGCCGCAAAAGGCATGTAAACAGGCCCCAACAGACCAGACGCCTATTGCCCATAAAAAACCTTTTTTGGTATCTAGTTTATCAACCAAACGACCTGCAAAAAGCATCGATATCGCATAGAAAATAGAGAACAGGGCGGTTATATTTCCATAATCATTATTATCCCAATGAAATTCTGGTTTAATAAAATCTGTCCAGGTTAAAGAAAGTACCTGCCTGTCTAAATAATTTATGGTCGTAGCTAGAAATAACAGCAAACATATGGTCCATCTGTATTTGCTTGTTTTGGGTTGGTTCATTTGGTTAGGGTGTGTTAAATTTTTATTTGCTCTTCTGAATTAAGTCAAGCGCTAATTTTGTATTGTCGAATAATTCCTCGTAAAGACCTTTGCTCATCACATCTTTACTGATTAATTTACTGCCCATACCCACAGCACAAACGCCTGATTTAAACCAGGTTTTTAGGTTGTCGGCATTAATTTCTACACCACCAGTCGGCATAAACAGCTGCCCGGCGAAAAGATCTTTAATTGATGAAATAAATTCAGGACCTAAAATATTGGCAGGGAAAATTTTGATCAGCATGGCTTTGTGCTCTTGCGCAACGCTGATTTCGGTAGGCGTCATACAGCCAGGGATCCAAAGCATACCAATTTTGTTTGCAATTTCGGCAACTGCCGGATTTACGATTGGTGCCACAATAAAATCTGTTCCAGCTTCGATAAATGCATTTGCATCAGCAGGCGTTTTAATGGTTCCAATACCCAAATAAAGATCGGGCATTTCGGCATCACGGATTTCTTTTAACTTTTTAAAGTTTGGCAGGGCGGATTTACCCCGGTTGGTATATTCAAAAACACGAACACCGGCTTTATACAAAGTGCGTAATATTTCTACACTACCCGATTCGCTATCCTGGTAAAAAAGGGGTAACATGCCCTGCTCTAAAATGGCATCTAAAATTTTGTGCTTATTGCTAATCATTGCGTATTATTCTTTTTTCTATATCGGCTACAGTACTGGTTGTAGCATCGCTTGGAATGTATAATTTATCGTATGCCGCTGCAGTGGCAAAATTTAAGGTTTCTTTGGCTGATAATTGGTTGTAAAAGCCATAAATCAGGCCAGCCATAAAACAATCGCCACTACCCACCTTATCTAAAATTTCTTCAGAAACATATTCTTCAGAAACTGTTAATTGATTGGCAGTATAAATGGCAGTATAATACCTGATACCTTTGCCATGATCGAACCTGAATGTATTGGCAACCGCCTTACATGCCGGAAACAAACTTAATATTTCTTTAGAAGTATCGGTTGCCTGTTGCAGTAACGTTTCCTTTGCATAACCCTCAGTTGGTGTTAAATCTTCGTGAAGTGCAGTGCCCAACATTTTATTGGCGGCCCACACATTACCCATAATCAGGGTGCAATATTGAGCCAGTTCGGGTAACACATCAATCGGATCTTTACCATATTTCCAAAGCTTGGCGCGATAGTTTAAATCGAGCGAAATGGTAATATTTTTCGCACTTGCCGCTTTTAAAGCTTCTAAGCAAACATCAGCAATAGATTGATTGATTGCCGGGCAAATGGCGCTGAAATGAAACCAGCTCACACCTTCAAAAACTTCATCCCAGTTAATCTGGCCAACTTTTAAATCTGCATAGGCTGAATTTGCCCTGTCGTAAATTACGCCTGCATTTTTAAGGTCTTTCCCTTTCGGAAGATAGTATAAACCCAAGCGCTCGCCATGATAAACCATTGGCGTAGTATCAATGTTCCGCGCATCCAGATAATCTACAATCTCACGGGTTACCGAATTATCAGGCACAGCCGATAAGTAAGTTGAAGGAACATTCCAAAGTGCCAGCGCTGTTGCTACATTGAGCTCTGCACCGCCTACATAAAATGGTAATTTATTTTCCTTTAACCACTGGCCGTCCATATCGGGACAGATGCGCAAAAGTATTTCACCAAAGCTTAAAACTTTTTCTCCTTTTTTTGATGAAGCGAATATTTGGGTGCTCATTTTTGTATCTTATTGGCATATTTCATGCTGTTTTCTGCAACGGTATGAAAATGGAAGGAAAACGATTGAAATGATTTGATTCCAACGAAATACCTCTTTAAAGCCCTATTTTGGTTAAAATTTAAAGTAATTTTTTGCGTTAAAGTACGAAATATCCTGCACAATTTTACCAACCCACTCCAAGTCGTTAGGTAATTCGCCATTCTCAATGTCTTCCCCAAAGAGGTTACAAACGATCCTTCTAAAATATTCGTGACGGGGAAAAGAAAGGAAGCTTCGCGAATCGGTAAGCATACCCACCAAACGGCTTAGCAGCCCCATGTTTGATAATGCATTTAATTGTTTGATCATGCCATCTTTTTGATCTAAAAACCACCATGCCGAACCGAATTGCACTTTACCCGCAACCGAACCATCGTTAAAGTTTCCGATCATGGTTGCAATTAATTCATTATCAGCTGGATTGAGGTTATAAATAATGGTCTTTGCAAGTTTATCCTGATTATCTAAACGGTTTAAGAATTTAGAAAGCATCCGGGCCTGACTAAAATCGCCGATAGAATCCCAGCCGGTATCTGGGCCTAATTGTCTTAACATCCGGGCATTGTTGTTACGCAATGCACCCAGGTGATATTGCTGCACCCAGCCTTTTTCGTGATCCCATTCTGCAAAATAAATCAGCATGGCCGATTTAAATTTCAGGTTCTCCTCGTAAGAAATATGTTGTTTACTGCGAATTTTATCGAAAATTGATGCGATTTCTGCTTCTGTATAATCTTCAGCGTAAATCTGCTCTAAACCATGATCAGAAACTGAACAGCCATTTGCCGCAAAGTAATCGTGACGGCTTTTTAAAGCATCGATATAATCCTGAAAGCTACTGATTGTTTTATCTACAACACTTTCCAGTTTGTCAATATATTCATTTAAACCTTCAATATCGTCACTGTTCATCGCTTTATCCGGGCGGAAGGCCGGCAACATTTTTAGGTTAGCGCCTTCTCTTGCCAATTGCTGGTGATAGTTTAAACTATCCAAAGGGTCATCAGTAGTACAAACAGCTTCTACATTCATTTTGGCCAGCAAACCACGTACAGAATATTCAGGTGTTTGCAATTTTGCAGAACATTCGTCGAAAATTTTCTGTGCCGTTTTACCAGAAAGTAAATCAGTTATACCAAAATAGCGTTGAAGTTCCAGATGTGTCCAGTGGTATAAAGGATTGCGTAAAGTGTAAGGAACGGTTTCTGCCCATTTCTCAAATTTTTCATAATCTGACCCTATACCTGTAATGTATTTTTCATCAACACCGTTGGCACGCATGGCTCTCCATTTGTAATGATCGCCGGCAAGCCAAACCTGGCTGATGTTGGCAAACTGCGTGTTATTTGCAATCTGCTCTGGAATAAGGTGATTATGGTAGTCGATAATCGGCAATGATTTTGCAAAATTGTGATAAAGCTTTTCAGCAGTTTTGCTTTGCAAAAGAAAATTTTCGTCTAAAAAAGGTTTCATTCTATGTGATTTGAGATAAGAGTTTTGAGATGATCAAACCGCTTATCTATTCATTTTTTATTTATCCCGGTCTGTGTCCTCACAGATCGGAACTCAATTTATGTTTTATTCGCTTGGTGGTCTGTGAGGACACAGACCACGGAATACGGTTCCAAGACTCACGACTTGGGACTCACTACTCCAGACTCACTAAAGACTAACTCCCCGTTTCCATGGAATAAAATCATCCTGGTTAAGCAACACCGCTTTGGGTATCACTTCGCCACTGGCTGCTTTAATGCAATATTCCAAAATATCCTCCCCCATTTGTTCGATGGTTTTTTCCCCTTCGATTACCGGCCCACAGTTGATATCAATAATATCGCCCATGCGTTTGGTTAATGCATTATTGGTTGAAACTTTGATAGTGGGGCAAACAGGGTTTCCTGTTGGTGTGCCCAAACCTGTAGTAAACAAGATTAATGTTGCTCCAGACGCTGCTTTTCCTGTAGTAGCTTCCACATCATTTCCCGGGGTACAAACTAAGTTTAATCCTGGTTTTGTAGCAGGCTCAGTATAATCCAAAACATCCTCTACTGGCGATGTTCCGCCTTTTTTCGCTGCGCCGGTACTCTTAATCGCATCGGTAATCAAACCATCTTTTATATTTCCGGGTGATGGGTTCATGAAAAATCCAGAACCTACATTTTCTGCAGATTGATTGTAAGCAGTCATCAACTGGATGAACTTACGTGCTGCGGTTTCGTCTTTTGTACGGTCGATTAACTGTTGTTCAGCGCCGCAAAGTTCAGGGAACTCGGCAAGAAGTACAGTACCACCCAAAGCCACCAATAAATCAGATGTATAACCTACTGCAGGATTAGCACTGATTCCACTAAAGCCATCGCTACCGCCACATTTAACACCTAAAACCAGTTTACTTAATGGCGCTGGCTGACGTTCAATTTTATTGATCTCGGTTAAACCGATAAAGGTTTTCCTGATGGCTTCTTTAACCAGTTGTTCTTCACTCTGCGATTGTTGCTGCTCAAAAATAAATAAAGGTTTATCGAAATTTGGACTGCGGTGTTTTAAATCATCCATAAAATCTTTAACCTGTAGGTTCTGGCAACCAAGGCTCAATACCGTAACACCGGCAACATTAGGATGATCGGCATAAGCGGCCAATAATTTACTTAATACAGCAGCATCCTGACGGGTACCACCGCAACCACCCTGGTGATTCAAAAATTTAATGCCATCAACATTTTTAAAAACGCGGTTGGCTGATGGATTTGCAATTCCAATTGAACCTGGATAAGCTTCTTCCAGGATTTCGCCGTTTTTATAAGCCTCAACCAGCTCATGGGCGTAAGATTTGTATTTATCGGTTACTGCATAGCCCAATTCATTGTGCAAAGCCTCACGGATCACATCCAGATTACGGTTTTCGCAGAAAACAGTCGGAATAAACAACCAGTAATTTGCAGTTCCTACGCGGCCATCACTACGGATATAACCGTTAAATGTTCTGCCTTCAAATCTAGAAACATCTGGTGCATGCCATTCGTAATGGTACGGACGGAATTCGTATGGATCTGAGGCATGTTTAGTGTTTTCAGTATCCATTAAACCACCTTTTAGGATGAAATGCTGTGCCTTTCCTACCAGTACGCCATACATAATAATGTGATCGCCTGCATTCATATCCTGCATAAAAAACTTATGCTTTGCCTGGATATCATCCTGTAAAATATATTCCTGCCCATCGTAAATAACGGTTTCGCCTTTTGCCAGGTTTTGCAGGGCAACAAGTACATTATCGTTAGGATGGATTTTTAAAATTCTAGTAACCATTTTAAATTGTTCTTTCTGAATGCAAGTTACTTAAAGTTTCTTTTGCACCCTTGTTCTGTAATAAATCAACGTAAGATTTTACGGCCGCGTTAAAGCCGGGATAGTTATTCAGGTTTTTATCCCAAAGACGTCTGTCGCCAAGGGTATTATCTATAACCGTTTCAGGGTTTTTCCAGTATTCGTATAAAATTTCTGCAAATTCATCCTGTATCGGAAAGGTTTTCCCGTTTGCACTTGCCGTGTAAGTATCACCATCTTTATTCACATTCATGAAAAGGATATATGCTGCCACTCCTAAAGCGGTAAGTTGAGGTACTTCATTTTTTAAAGCATAATACCTTCTGATTAACGGCATGTTACGCATCTGCATCTTTGAGGTGAAGTTTAGCGTAATGGCTTGCCACTGGTGCTCTAAGGATGGGTTGCTAAAACGGTCAATTACGCTTTCTGCAAAGGCAATTGCTTCATCATAGGTAATATCTTCGTTTACCACAACAGGGGCAATTTCATCTTTCATCAGTTTTAACACATTGGCGGAGAAATCTTCATTCGCCATAGCCTCTTTTACGGTATTAAAGCCTGCTAAAATGGCCAATCCGCAGCTAATGGTGTGCGTACCGTTAAGTAAACGGAGTTTTAGCTCTTTAAATTTATCGATCGATGGAACAATAAAAACCCCTTTATCTGCCTTTTCAAAAGATAAAATCTCCTTCACTTTTTCGCTTGACGATTCGATAGCCCAAAGTCTGAAGGGTTCGGCCATAATCATGAGTTCATCTTCATAACCCAGCTCACTTTCAATCGCTTTTTGTTCGGCCTCAGGAAGTTTTCCCGGAACAATCCTATCAACCAAAGTTTTGCAGAAATGATTAGCCGTTTTTAACCAGTTTTCGAAATCCCAGCCCAATTTGTTCTGGATCGCCAGATCCAATAAAATTTCTTTCAATTTATCGGCATTGTCACTGATTAATTCCGTTGGAACAATCACCATTCCGCTTTCAGCCGAACCATTAAAAGCAGTGTATCTTTCGTGCAAAAACGCCAGTAGTTTCCCTGGATAAGATTGCGGTGGATTATCAGTTATTTTATCTTCGCTTTTAACAATCCCAACTTCAGTTGTATTCGAAATTACAATTTGCATTTCTGGCTGGTGGGCAGCTTTCAAAATTTCGGCCCAATCTTGCGAAGCCGATAAAACACGGCTGATTGATGAGTTGATTGAATTTTCTTCAACATTAACACCATCTTCGATCCCCTTTACACAAAGCGTGTATAAATTATCCTGTTTCGAAAATGCATCGGCACCACCTTTTGAAGTAGATTTAACTACTAAAACACGACCATTAAAAATACCATTCTGGTTGGCCTTATCAATAAAATAATCTGGTAAACCACGCAATAAAACGCCTGTTCCAAACTGAATTACTTTTTCTGGTAAAGCCAAAATTTCGGCACTTGGTTTAGTAACCTTGTCGCCGTTAATGTTTGCTAAATTTTCTTTGTTTAAAATCATATCCTTGCGATCTCCATCATTGCTTTATTCCTAGCAATGACAATTTTTATAATTATTTATTTCCGTTTGTGTTTAACCACTTCGGGTATTCCTTTTCAATTAATTTCTGTCCCCAGTTACCATACCAGGCATAACCGTTTCGCCGTTCAGGACTTAACTCTTCCAATTTTGTTTTAATGGTATTGTCGCGATCACCGAAAATCGGAATGTTTTTCTCGATATCGTAAAAACGCGCCCAGGTATTGGCTGTATTATCTGCAACCAAAGCCGCAGTTTTAATATTGGTTTTAGGATCACTCGGCCTATCGAAACGATAGCCGGCAATTTTATAGGTATCGAACCATTTAACCGCTGCGGCAACTGCACTTTTTACTTCTGGCGATGGGTTTTTAAGCCTCATCAGGAAACGGACAATACCTGCCGATTCGCTTGTACTTAACGATGCCGGCTCAAATGCTCTTGCTTTTGCCGGCAACATCGAGTCTTTATCGTATTGCGCAGCCCAGATGGTTAGCGTTCCGTTTTGCTTTATTTGCGTTTTAATAATGCAATCAACTCCTTTAAGAATAGCTTTCTCTGCTTTTTTGATGTAAGCTGGATTCACGACCTCAAAATCATTTTTCTGTGTAGCAATATCTTGTAGGATATTTAACACATTGATCATTGCATCATCATTATAGGTAATTTCTGAACGGTATAAAGTTTTATCCGGATAATACTGCGGCCAGCCGCCATTTGCGTATTGAGCAGCTAAAATATAATCCAATCCTTTTTCAGCTGCAGCTAAATAAGTCTTATTCTGTGTTTTTTTATAAGCTTTAACCAGATATACCACTTCTCTGCTAGTGGCTTTGTTATCAAATGTGGCATGAAGATCTGTAGTTGCTTTTATCTTAGCCAACAACTGAGGTGTTAAAGTTGCACCATAGTTAACCACGCTTTTATCTTCCAACTGCTTAGGCCAACCGCCATTGCCGAGTTGATATACAAGCATTTTTTCTGCAGTAGAATCGGTAGGCTGCTGCGCATAACACGATAGCATTAAGCTTGTACAGATCAGGGTTAACAATATTTTTATTTTCATCATTTTGTTTGTTAGTTTTTGCAAGTGCAAACACTGATTATCTTATTTTTTGCCACGGAAGCACGGACTAACACGGAGTATTTTTCTCTCTTTATCCATGGTCTGTGTCCCACAGACCATTAGCTATTTCTGTGTCTCTGTGTTTTGTGGCCAATATTATTTATCTGTGCTAATCCTCTTATCTGTGGTTAAATCCTTTTCCGTGCCTCTGTGGCTAACATTAATTTATGTATGCCTACTTTTTACCCGGCACCTGTTTAATCAACCAGCTTACTAGGTCGTTCGTTGCCTTAAAGTTTTCGAAATCTGCAGGCAATTTTCTGCCATCGATATATTCGTTGTAAAACCACGGATCACCTACCGCGAAAACAGTTCCTTTACCATATTTTGCTGTTGCAATAAGCACATCACCATTATCCTTTAAGGCCGAAACCGCAGGGCTTTTTGCCACAATAGTGGAAATCTCTTTGATGTAAACCTTTTTAGCCGTTTTGAATATTGAATTTCCGGTAGGGATTTTTACTGCGCCCTGTTCAAAGTTCGAACCTTGAACCTTGTTGCGGCTATCCTCGTTAAAGTGAATGCCGAAGGTTTCTGGCAATACGTTAAATTTTGAAATTTCGCAATTGCCAACATCATTTAATAGCAATACCAATACGCCACCCGCTTTAACCCATTCGCTAACCTGTTTGGCGTGTGCAGCATTCATGAAATTTGGGTTTGCAGTTTCTTTTTCCGTATCAGGATCTACAATAATGTAAATGTTACTTCCTTTTAAGTTTGCTGTTGTTGGTGCAGTTTTAAGGGTAGCGGTTTTAACTCCTGCATCGTTAAATACTTTACCGAATAACGAAAAACCGTTATTATCATCTTCCTCCCATACGTAATGAAAGGGAATTTTGTCTCCGGTTGGGCCGGTTATATACTCGTTATTGAAGAAATTATCAACCGTAACGGTTAAACCTTTACCTGTTTTAGGGAGCGCGGCAATTTCCATTTCTGAGGCGGCGCAGATAAACGCCCCTACACCTTTCGGATCGTTGGTGATTACTTTTTCGCTGATATAATAGTCGAAACTTCCATCGCGGTATTTAGGTTTTCCGCCCAATCCCGATACTGAAACGGTTTTGGTCAGGTTGATTCTTTCTGCTCCTGCTTGCTCAACAAATTCTTTCATTAAGCCTGCGTAGCCTTTATTTGCAGCAGCCATAAATGATGGTGCCAACCAACCTTTACGTACACCTTTGGCCAAGCCATATACAAACATGCTCGACGCAGAACTTTCGAGGTAATTTCCTTTTCTGGTTGGCATATCTAAAATATCGAACCAAACACCCGATTTTGGATCCTGGTATTTTACGGTAGCAGTTGCTGTACGGTTTAAAATGACGATTAATTCTTTCCGTTGTGGATGATTGGCCGGAAAATTATCCAGCACATCTACCAATGCCATAATGTACCAACCCATTGCCCTTCCCCAGAAATTTGCTGAGCGACCTGTTTTTTTTTCGGCCCATTGCTCTGCTCTGCTCTCATCATATCCGTGATAAAGTAATCCTGTTTTAGCATCTCGGGCATTTTTCTCCATCAGGATAAACTGCTTGGCAATGTCGTCGAAAGCTGCATCTTTTTTCATCAGCTTGGCATACTCCGCGTAAAACGGTTCGCCCATGTATAAACCATCCAGCCACATTTGGTTCGGATAAATTTTCTTATGCCAAAAGCCACCTTCCTGGGTACGCGGCTGTTTTTGTAGCTGATCATATAATTTGGTTGCCGCTAACAGGTATTTCTGTTGTCCGGTAACTTTGTATAACAATAATAACGAACGTCCATTTTTAATGTTATCGATATTAAAGTCATCAGGTTTATACGTATTGATATTTCCTTCTTTATCCAAATAGGCATCCATTGAGCTTTGGATGTACTTAAAATATTTCCCATCGCCGGTATTCCGCCAAACCGCTGCAGCACCTTCCAGTACCACACCCATGTCATAAGTCCATTTAGGGCCTTTGGCACCTTTTAACAATGTAGTATCCTGAAACAGTTTTTCCATTGCAGTTAAGGTTAACTGTTCTGACAATTTCTTTTGGGCAAATCCACTTTGTGTTAAAATAGAGAAACCGATGAGCGCAGCTGCTGTATATAGAATTGATCTCTTCATGTTTGTTATTTTGAAATTTCCAGTGCTTTTTTATCTACCTCTATACCTAAAAGTGAAGCCATTTTTGCTTTAGAAACATCTGTTCCGCTAATTTTTACACCTTTTGTTTTTTCTCCCGATACATCAAACAAAACCTTGCTGTTATCAGGGTATTTTAGGTTGCTGATATTGATATTCGAACCATTCTGGATCATTACAACCGGACTGGTATCTTCAGTAATTACATTTATGTTTTTAAGGAAAATTCCAGCGGCTTCAATAATTTCAATGCCTTTCTTCGCTTTTATGGTTACGTTCTCCAGGTGGATATCTTTGATGTTCATCTCTGGCAATCCCCTGAAAAATATGGCTTTCTCAGCACCATTGGCTACCACATTTTTAATGTAAAAGTTTCTGAACTGAGGGGTAGCTTCGGTTACCGGAACCGTTACCGTTTTAATGGTTTCGCGTTTTTCGCCTGCCAAAGGAACCGGATCAACCGCAGCATAATACATATCAAACAGAATCGCTTCGCCCGGAATATCGATCATGTTGATGTTGTTGATGTAAATATTTTCTACCACACCGCCGCGGCCGCGGGTCGTTTTAAAACGCAGGCCAATGTCGGTGCCGATAAAAGAACAGTCGTATACCCAGATATTTTTTGCACCACCACTCATCTCGCTTCCGATTACGAAACCACCATGGGCGTGGTAAACCACGTTATTCCGAATAATTACATTTTCTGTAGGTACGCCACGTTTGCGGCCTGCTTCATCTCTTCCCGATTTAATACAGATCCCATCGTCACCCACATCGAAAGTGCTGCCTTCAATCAATACATTTTTGCACGATTCTACATCAACACCATCACCATTCTGCGCAAACCAGGGGTTTTTTACCTGTAAGTTTCTTAAGGTTAAATCTTCACAAAGTAAAGGGTGTAAATTCCATGCTGGTGAATTTTGAAAGGTAACACCCTCTAAAAGAATCTTTTTGCAACCTGTTAACACCAACAGATTCGGGCGAAGGAAATCTTTAATATCTTCATAATCGGCTGCTGTTTTACCAGCCTCAATTACGCCTGCATTTTTAGTATTCGAACCTTTAACGGTTTTCTCAGATGGGTACCACATTTTTCCGTCAGCCCTCACTACGCCGCCAGATGCCACCAAGGTTTTCCACTGTGTTTCGGTAAGTTTATCTTTTTTAACCATGCGCCAGGCACCACCGTTCCCGTCGATAATCCCGCTTCCGGTAATGGCTATATTTTCGAGGTTAACACCCGAAATCGGACTCTGGTTTCTCCACGCTGGTTGACCTTCCCAATTTCCCTGTACCAATTTGTATTGGTTAAAGTCGTCGGTAAACTGAAGAATTGCATCGCGTTTAAGGTGTAGGTTTACATTACTTTTTAACTCAATAGGACCGGTTAACCACAAGCCTGATGGAATTAAAACCACACCACCACCTTTTTGGCTTACACTGGCTATGGTTTTATTGATGCTTTGCGTATTTAAGGTAATCCCATCGCCCTTTGCGCCAAAACTGATAATGCTAGTGGTATCTTTTTTAAATTTAACCTGCTGGATAATGGGAAGGCTTTGCTGTTGTTGCGCTATGGCAGCACTTGCAGAAGATAAAATTAAGCATGCCAGCGCTACTTTAATACGGCATAAACGACCAGAAATATGTTTCATTATTTGTGCTGTTAAATTATACTTGGTTATTGTAATAACAAGTGTACGTTGTTTGCACTTAAAATAGAAGAGAAATCTATGCAATCGTTACCGGAAAACGACACAAAAAATCGCAATCAAACAGTCGATTAACACCTGTATATCAATTACTTAACCAACTTATTTCGCCTCTGGATTCCACCCACGGAAAACGTTTTCCAAAATGTAACTTTTATACCCTTCGTCTGTTAATTGATGCGACCAGTTTACCCGGTTTTTTGGATCGGCTCCTTTTCCAATACTTTTATATTCAGCGTAATAGGCCGTTTTTTCGTTGCTTTCCTTGCCCCAGTTGTTCCAACCCTCTGGGCGGATAAAATCAGAAAGTTCGCAGTTGAGGTAGGCAACCTTTGCGTAAGGCCTCCATGGGCGACCCAAATAAAAGCTATTGGCCGGTGCATCTCCCTTGATTTTGCATTTATTAAATACATAACCAAATTTTGTAGTATCAGCAGTTGATGCCGCGGTGATATAACCCGCCTTTTTGCAGAAAATGGTGCAGCTTTCGAACCAGGCGGTAGAAGCGCCGAAAATAAAATCGACCGTTCCTTCGATGTAGCAGTTTTTATAATATTGACGGTTATTGCCTCCGTAGGTATAAAGTGTATCCTGAAAACCTAAAAACCTGCAGTTGGTAAAAATTAATTTATCACCCCCGGCCCAAACCGCAACTGCTTGCCCCACCGGACCTGATGAATTTTCGAAGGTGATGTTTTCTGCAGAAAAGCCTTCGCCATAAATATAAAAGCTGGAAGAACCCGAAGTGCCCTTTTCTTCGCCAAAAACATTCTTCTTCTGCGCATAATCATCATAAGTTAATATGGTTTCGTTTAGGCTCTCTCCAATAAATTTCACATTCTTTTTAGAGGCCGCCAAGATTAGCTTTTCTTTGTAAATGCCTTTTTTGATAAAAATTATGGTTGTTTTGTTCCTGAAATCAGGCACAGCATGTATCGCTTCCTGTACCGTTTTAAAGTTTCCGCTTCCATCGGCCGCTACCACAAAATCGGGCTTAACATCTAGGGCATAAACTGCTGATGAAACGGTTATCAGAAAAAATAAGATGATTGCTTTCATATCAATTTGGTTAGGCTTAAATTAAAATCGGCCACGTAAAAGTATAACCTTTGTAACGCAGCCGTGTTTTTAAAATATATGATGAACAATTTTAAACATTAATATCCATCAGAAAGAAGTTTTTTCAAGATTAAACACTGCAAACGATGTCGGGAACGATTGCACAATAACAACTTGCCTAAAAATAAAAAAAGACTTAACCTTGTTATTACCCAAAACGTCATGCTGAACTTGTTTCAGCATCTTGTTTGTGAGCTATTACTGACCAAATATTAAAAACATCATTGTATAATGAAACATCTATTTTGTTTAATCCTTGTTTTAAGCTTTAGCATAAATACCTTTGCCCAACCGGCTCCAAAAAAAAGTGGGTACATTTCTAAAGTTTGGGTTTCTGATCAAGGTAACGGAACCTATAAAAATCCGGTTATCAACTCAGATTATTCTGATCCCGATGCCATCCGTGTAGGAGATGATTTTTATATGATCGCCTCTAGTTTTGATGCCATTCCGGGCTTGCCGATCCTGCATTCGAGAGATTTGGTGAACTGGAAAATAATCGGCCATGCCTTAAAACGCCAGCCTCCATTTGAGCATTTCGAAAAAACCCAGCATGGCAATGGTGTTTGGGCACCTTCTATCCGCTACCGCAATGGCGAATTTTATATCTATTATCCAGACCCTGACTTTGGGATTTATTTAACAAAAGCTAAAACCATAACCGGAGCATGGTCTGCACCAAAATTGGTCGCTGCAGGTAAAGGATTGATTGATCCTTGTCCGTTTTGGGATGAAGACGGCAAGGCCTACCTCGCTTACGCATACGCAGGGAGCCGTGCAGGCATAGAAAGTGTGTTGGCCATTATGCCATTAAGCAGCGACGGATCAGAAGCTACAGAGTCCGGCAGAATTGTATACGATGGCCACGAACTCGACCCAACCATTGAGGGTCCAAAAGTTTATAAACGCAACGGCTATTATTATTTGTTCGCACCAGCAGGAGGAGTTTCTACAGGCTGGCAATTAATTTTGAGAAGTAAAAATATCTACGGCCCATATGAGCGGAAAGTAGCGATGGATCAAGGGAAATCTTCGGTAAATGGCCCTCATCAGGGTGCCTGGGTAAATACGCAAACAGGCGAAGATTGGTTTCTTCATTTTCAGGATAAAGATGCTTATGGTCGCGTGGTGCACCTGCAGCCTATGAAATGGATCAATAACTGGCCAGTTATCGGGCTTGATGCAGATGGCGACGGCAAAGGCGAACCGGTTATCACCTATAAAAAACCAAACGTGGGCAGAACATATCCGGTAGAAACGCCTGAAGAAAGCGATGAATTTACCACGCCAAAACTAGGCTTACAATGGCAATGGCAGGCCAATCCACAACCAACCTGGTTATTTACTGATGCAGACAGGGGTTTATTAAAGTTATACACTTCGAAAATTCCTGATGATGCCAAAAACCTTTGGGATGTCCCGAACCTGTTGATGCAGAAATTCCCTGCCGATGAATTTATGGCAACAACAAAACTCTTATTTAAACCTAACCCAAAATTGGAGAACGAAAAAACGGGTTTGGTAGTAATGGGGAGAAGTTATGCGCAGATTAGCATTAAAAGCAAAAAAGACGGATTGTACCTGATGTACGGTGTTTGCCAAAGTGCCGACAAGGGAAAAACCGAAAATGAAAAGGAAATTACCAAACTAAAATCGGGCTCGGTATATTTCAGGGTTAAAGTTACTACTGGTGCAAAATGCCAGTTTAGTTACAGCGAAGATGGAACCCGTTTTACGGATGTAGGAGATGAGTTCCAGGCCACCGCAGGCCAGTGGATCGGCGCAAAAATGGGACTATTTGCCGCCAGAGATACCCAAACCAATGATTCAGGAATTGCCGAATATGATTGGTTCCGTGTACAAGCATTAAAATAACAAGATGAAAAAACATAAATACCCTATCGCAGCCCTTGGCACCGTTTTACTGATGTCTTTCATTGTAAAACCCAAACCTGTTAAGGTTTATTTAATAGGCGATTCTACCGTGGCAGATTATACCTTAGACGAAGGTTATCTGCAGAAAAAGTATCCCATTACAGGCTGGGGACAGGTTTTTCAGCAATTCTTAAAAAAAGACAGTTTAAAAAAATTAAACAGGCTGATTAAAAGCGACAGCGCTTTGGTTATTGATAAAGCAAAAGGGGGAAGAAGTACCAGAACTTTTTTTGAAGAGGGAAGGTGGAAAGAAGTTTTATCAACCCTGGAAAAGAACGACCTGGTATTGATCCAGTTTGGGCACAATGATGCCGCAAAAGATAAACCTGAACGTTATGTTGATATTCCGGGCTATAAAGATTTTTTAAGGATGTATGTGAAAGAAACAAGGGCAAAAGGTGCTGTACCAGTCCTGATTACACCAGTTACCCGCAATTACCCCTGGAAAGATGGTAAATTGGGCAGTGCACATGGCGAATATCCACAAGCGGTGAAAGATGTTGCCAAAGAATTAAATACACCCATTATAGATCTAACCTCACTTTCGGCGAGCTTTTTCACGACAAAGGGCAATGAATTTGTAAGCAAACATTACTTTATGAATTTAGACTCAGCCAAATATGAGGCTTATCCAAAAGGTCAAAAAGATAATACCCACTTCCAACCAGAAGGAGCCAAAGCAGTTGCGCAGTTGGTTTACAATGAACTAAAAAACATCAACCGCAAGGCTAATTAAGGAAAAGATATTATCTAACAGCATACAAATTACAATTGCTCCGAACTTTCCGGCAAGCGGTCATACTCACCTTTCCATGCATAAAAACCAAATATCATCAATCCCAAACTGATCGGGAGGAAAATAAACAGGATAATTGCCCATTGCAAAATGGTATTGGTACGTTCGATATCCGAATGGGTCAAGCCCACTTTATCTATCGCCTGGATAAACAAAAATGTCATTGTTAATGGTCCTAAAACCATCCAAACCAAGCCTAAAAATTTCTTTAACGTATTCATCTTCTTCGTATCTAGTCGTTAATATTTTCGTCTCTTTTATTCGATAAATAAATTGTGCCAATGACTAAGCTCAATGCCGCTATACCTATCGGATACCAAAGACCTGATAGTGGCGTAGAACCAGAAAAGCTTGCGATTAATGTTGCAATAAATGGTACAAGCCCTCCAAAAACGCCGTTGCCGATATGGTAAGGTAAAGACATAGAGGTGTACCTGATTTTAGTAGGGAATAGCTCGACAAGGAAAGCCGCAATTGGCCCGTAAACCATCGTTACCAGCAAAATCTGGAAGAAGATTAAACCGACAAATTTCCAGAATATCGGCGTAGGCAAAACTTTATCTTTTATTACTTCTTTACCTAAGAGGATCCCTTTGGTTGCAGAAACCGTATCGGTTTGCACCTTATTAAAGGATGCACCGTTTTTAAGCATTATTTTAGTAGAAACCGTTCGCAAGCTATCAGTCGAATTCGCAATTAAAACAGAAGTTACCGGAGCTGGGCTAGCAGATAAAATATCAGTTTGTTCAATTTTTGTATAATCGGTATCATCTAAAAACATTTGATAGATTGGGCGGTAGAAAAGAATACCCAAAAGCATACCGCTTAGCATAATCCATTTCCGGCCAACCTTATCACTCCAGGCACCAAAAACCACAAAAAATGGCGTGGCAAAAGCGATTCCCCAAAGTAAAATATACCTCGAGTCGTTAAAATCTAATTTACAGGTGTTCTCTAAAAATGATTGTGCATAAAACTGCCCTGTATACCAGATTACCCCTTGCCCCATGGTAGCACCAAATAAAGCCAGCAGTACCATTTTAAAATTCGCTTTGTTGTTAAAACTTTCTTTTAAAGGATTTTTTGAGATATTTCCTTCAGCTTTCAACTTAGAAAACATTGGCGATTCGTGCATTTTCATGCGGATGTAAATCGACACCACAACGAGCACGATTGACAGCAGGAAAGGAATTCTCCAGCCCCAATCGCCAAAAGTCTCGGCGCCTAAAATATTTTTCGTGATTACGATAATCCCTAATGAAAGGAACAGTCCTAAGGTTGCCGTAGTTTGAATCCAGCTGGTAAAAAAGCCCCGTTTATCTTTGGGTGCGTGCTCTGCTACGTAAGTTGCAGCTCCACCATACTCTCCGCCAAGGGCTAATCCTTGAATCAGCCTTAGTATTAAAACCAAAATTGGTGCGGCATAACCAATGCTTTTGTAGGATGGGATTAAGCCGATAAAAAATGTCGATCCACCCATCAGCACCAATGTGAGCAAAAAAGTATATTTTCTGCCGATTAAATCGCCAAGTCTGCCAAAAACCAATGCGCCAAAGGGACGAACGATAAAGCCTGCCGCGAAAATTGCCAAAGTGTTGATCAGGGCGGATGCCCCTGCATCTTCTGGAAATAATTGGTGACCAATGATAACTGCAAGGCTACCAAAAATATAAAAATCATACCATTCAATCAGCGTGCCTAACGATGATGCACCGATTACTTTAAAAATATTGTTCTTGGGTAAAGTGTCGCTCATAAGAAATAAGAATATTTGGTTTCCCAAGATAAACATTTGAATGACAATCGGCAACCTGTACTGTCTGTCATTTAATTTGTTACATTATCAAACATTTTGGCTTTAGTTTTGTATTTTCAACCGTAACGAATTTATTTCCCATTCTGATTATATGCTTTTAATACAAAACATCAGGTTAAGTAGAATTTTAAGAAATACGTGGCACGTTGATCTGATCATGATTGCCTCTTGCACCGCGGCTTACTTTGTACGCGAGTATTTAATTGCGCATCATTTCTCCATTCCATCCATTATTCCAACGGTTTTAGGTACAGCTATCGCCTTTTTTATTGGTTTTAACAATAACCAGGCTTACGATAGGTGGTGGGAAGCCCGAAAAATATGGGGCGCTTTGGTGAACGATTCCCGTTCTTTTGCAAGGGCTTTGATTAATTATGTTGATGAGGATGAGGAAAGCGTAAAACGTATGATTTGCAGGCATATTGCATTTTTATATGCTTTAAAGGCAAGTTTAAGGGGAACGGTAGACGAAATTTACACCAAATATTTACCTGAGGCAGATTTAAAGGAAATAAATAAACATAACAATACACATAATGCGATTTTAAATATACAATCGAGAGATTTACAGAAATTATCAAAAGCCAATGCCATTGATGGTTTTCGCTTTATCGAAATTAACGAGATGTTAACACGGTTTTCTGATTCAATGGGCATGAGTGAACGCATTAAAAACACCATATTCCCTACTACCTATACCTATTTGACTAAAGTGTTTATCTGGTTATTTGTGGTAACATTTACTTTGGTAATCAGTCAGGATGCAGGGCCTGCAGCCATATTTTTAGGTTGGTTAATTGGTTTCGTATTTGTATCTACACAGATTAATGGAATGAGCCTGGTTAATCCTTTCGAGAACAATTCAGCAGGTGTTCCGCTTAACCAGATTACGAGAACGATAGAGATCAATCTTTTGCAGATGCTCGATGAAGACGAGATCCCGGAGCCTGTTAAGCCGATTAATGACGAATATGTGCTTTAAGCTTTAACTGTTTTCTTCCCTATAAATATGAATAAAAGAGATAAAAGCCAGAAGACAAACAGGATCACAATCGCATTCAGAATAGCTTTTGGATAACCCAGCTGTACTACATCGATAAATGGATATGGGTATTTATTAATCAGATAACCCCTAACCACAATAAATACCACATAAAGCAATGGATAAGTTAACCAGGTGATGGCCTGTCTGTATTGTAATGTTGATTTTTTAACGAAGAAAATCCAGAAAAATAAAAAGATCAAAGGGCTTACCACATGCAAAAGCTCATCGGCCAACCTGGCCCAGCCTACAGGCGATGCCAAACCACGCAATGTGATATTGTAAATTAGACCTACCACTACAATGTAGATCGTTATCGCAGTTAAAGTAGATGCCTGAGTAAATAAATGCCCTGATTCAGTTCGTTTAACAAAAGATAAGCAGGTAAAGCAAAGGGCTACCATAATATTCGTTAATACCGTAAAGTATGATAAAAATACCTTAAGCGTTGCAGCATAATCATTATTCAAAAGCTGTAAGCTTACTCGGAATTGCAGTGCCAGGGAAAACCACACCACAATAGCGGCACAAATAACAAAGGGCCTGAAATTTTCTTTTAAATCCATAAGCTAACACTAAAGTGTGATAGAAAAATATGGAATTAATGTGGATGAATAAAATTTAATGATCTTTAGTTCTTAGGTGTGTTTTTAAGCTTGACAGGTTTTTTGTCATTATTTTTCATCTTAAGGTTTAACATTTCTACCAATACCGAAAATGCCATGGCAAAATAAATATAACCTTTAGGGATATGTTGATCTAAGCCTTCGGCTAAAAGTGAAACTCCAATCAGCAATAGAAACGATAAAGCCAACATTTTCACCGTTGGGTGCTTATTTACAAAATTACTAATAGAACTGGCAGAGAACATCATAATAATAACGGCAATTACCACAGCTGCAATCATAATCTCAATATGATCTGCCATACCTACAGCTGTAATTACTGAATCTAATGAGAATACAATATCCAAAATCAATATCTGCACAATGGTAGCCCAAAACGAATGGACTTTAATTTTCCCCTCTTCGTCTTCCTCGCCCTCCAGTTTATTGTGGATTTCGTGGGTACTTTTATAAATAAGGAACAAGCCCCCGATAATTAAAATCAAATCGCGCCCAGAAATAGCCAGTTTTTCAAGCCAACCTCCATCAACTATTCCAAACCAACTACCTATATTAAATAGAGGGGCAGTTAATGTCATAATCCAACTTAAAGAGAGCAGTAACAATACTCGGGTTATCATGGCTAAAGCCAAACCCAATTGCCGGGCTTTTTTCTGTTTATTTTCTGGTAGCTTACCCGAAAGAATGGAAATAAAAACAATGTTATCAATGCCTAATACAATCTCGAGCACAGTAAGCGTTAAAAGAGAGATCCAAGCTTCCGGAGTACTTAAGAAATCCATATTTTTAATTTATCTGAAAGGATTAAGATATAAAAGTGCATTATGATTTATACAACAGCTACTTCGGGATTTAGTTTGCAGCAGGTGAAAATTGTTATGTTACCCATTACCTGTTGAAATCCGAAGGTAATAACCACTGTGTTCGGTGTTGGATAGTTAATTTCTTGTTAATGCTCCAATTAATTGCGCTTCGAAAAGTACCGACTTAGCCTTAAACTGTGGGTCAAAAAAGGAAATATTTGCTGTGGCGTAAATAATCTTTCCATCTTTTCCCACCAAAACATTCGATGGAAAACCGTGATTAATATTCAGTTTCCGAATCTCATCTTTGCTTAATGATACAATTTCGTATTTGTAACCGTTTCGTTTTTGAAAGCGCCTTGCACTGGCGGGGCTATCATGGGTAATCCCGATAAACCTTACAGCCTTTTTACCATATTTAGCCACTAAATTATTTAATTCAGGCATTTCGGCTATACAAGGCGGGCATTTTTCGAACCAAAAGTTAATCACCACTACCTGGTTTTTTAGATCGGTATTGGAGAGTTGTTTTTTATTGATGGTTAAACCGTTAAATGGAGGTAAATCTTTGCCTATTAAATCTTCAAAAAAAGTTTCCTGCGTTGCCCATTTAACAGGAGCATTTTGAGCTAATGCTGTGAAAGAAAAAACAAAAAACAGGAGAATAAGGTAAATTTTCATCAGCGCTAAATATAAAAAAAGTCCTACCAATATGGCAGGACTTCAAGATTTGTTTGGTTTAGAAAATCTTATTTAAAGGTAACTGAACCGTATTCTGTTTTAATGGAAACGTTTGCAGCACCGCCACTACCAATTTTACCAGCATATTTTTTGGTTTCATCATCTTTACTTACCAGGTTTGATGTTACGTTTGACCCATATTTGAAGCCGGCATACGAAGTAGAAACATTAAAATTAGCATTATAACGATCTGCAAAGCCCAATCCAACGCTTACATATTCGCCACCAAAGGTGAAGTTTTTACAAGCCGGTGTAATTTCGTTTACGCTAAGGCGGTTGTAATCCATGTTGATGTTGGCATCACCATTTAACGCACCCAAAGTAACGTTAGAATATTCTGCATTTACTGCAATTTTACCAGCTGATGCAATATTTAAATCACCATAAGCTTGTTTAACAACCGTATTACCTTTAACCGTATTGATGTTTACTTTGGCATATTCTGCATTTAAAAGTAGATTGCCGCCAATAGTGCCGATGGTTAAACCTTTACCATATTCTACCTTAATATCGGCTGATCTCCTGATGGTATTGATATTTACAGCAACATACTCGGCATCAAGTTGTAAAGTGCCCACAGCACCAATGGTTACCGGGCCATTATATTCATGTTTTACCACTGCAGCATTCAGATCCTGGATATCGCATTTACCATATTGAACATTGATGTAGTTATTTACATTGCTTAAATTGCCAGCAACCAGATTGCCATACTCTACCTTTAAGGAAGTTGGACCAGAAAAATTACCCAATTCTACGTTGCCATATTCTTGTGAAACCGTTAATGGGTTTACTGCTGGCATATACACCACATAATTTACTTTCACTTCTCTCCGCCAGGTGGTCACTCCATTTTTCATCCCACGGCCATAACGTCCGTTTCTATCGCCCATGTTCGTTCTAAAAGTAACTACATCACCGTTTTTATTCGCATCAATACTTATCCCATCAATCAGTTTTTGCGCATCATTATCCGAACTGCTGTAAGCTTTAATATCTACATCAACACGTACTTCTTTCTTATCCCAGGTTTTAATGGTCATCGATCCGTATTGATTGTTTAAATTAATTTTGTCGTTATTATCTACACTAAAACTCTTGCTAAAAGATTTAGAACGTTCGGCATCACTTCCTGTTTGATTGTGTTTTACGTGATTTACGACCATCGCCAGTGTTGAAGATTTCGCTGCACTTTCGACAATTACCTTCTCCGATGGACTATTTACCGCAATTTCTTGCGCATTGGTTTTTACGGCGATTAAAGCCATAAAGGCTAAAAATATTTTTATTGTTTTCATGTTGTTAATTGTTAAACATTTAATAGCTCAAAACCTGCCGGCCGGCAATAAGCAATTTAATGTGGTGAGCGTTCCCTAATTTGTATCAGTATGTTAAATCAGGTTTCGAGACCGATTGACTACTATTATTGCGTTTTCTACGTTAGGTGTAAAATTCCTCTTAAATTAAATCTGGTTAACCCTTTTATAATCGTCAACCTGGTTAATAATTAATAATTGTTGTTTTAATAACTGCAGTTGTATTTCGCGGTTTTTAACCATGGCCTTTACCACAAAAGTTTGGTTGGGCGAGGTTGGCAGCTCTGCTTTTAATCTTTCGTAATCTTCATCAAGCTTTTTCAGATCGGCAGTAAATTTTTTATACAACTCTGGATTCGCAGAAGCGAAAATGGCCAAACTATCTCTTTTTTCGGTAATTAAACCAGCGAAGTGCACTTCTTTTTTTGCATATGAAGCACTAACGTCGGCTATTTCTAAATCTTTGTTTTGTAATTTTCCTACGTATAACCAGGCTAAACCGAAAACCACCACGATAGCTGCTGCTGCACTCATCCATAAATACAGCTTTACCGGCTTTTTTTTCTTTTTGTTGTCTAATTCCTGTTCAATCTTTGCCCAAAGTCCTGCCGATGGCTCCATTACATCGAAAGCTTTACGGTTTTCCTTTACAAAGGTTTCTAATCTGTTATTCATCTCTCATCCCTTTCTGTTCTAAAATACTTTTTAACTTCTTTTTCGCCCTCATGTACTGTGTGCGGCTTGTATTTTCACTTATTTTTAAAATGTGTGCAATTTCTTCATGGTCGTAACCCTCTAAAAGGTATAAACTCAATACCACTCTATAGCCATCTGGCAATTCGGTAATGGCTGTTCTAATTTCATCAGCTTGCAACCGTACTTCACTGTCATCAAAACTATCCTCATCAGGCACTTCCGATACCTCATCGGTACTTACAAACTCCATCTTACGTTTACGTAAATAATTGATGGACTTGTTGATCACGATCTGCTTTAACCAAAGTCCGAAAGTGGTTTCCTGCCTAAAATCTACAATTCTGGTAAAAGCATCTAAAAATGCTTCCTGTAAAACATCTTCTGCCTCTTCTTCGTAATTTAAAATGCGCAGCGCTACATTATACATGGCCTTTGCATACAGCTTGTACAATTCAAACTGTGCTGCGCGGCTGCCCTGCATGCATTTTTTTACTAGTTCTAGGTTCTTATCGATGTATACGGCTTCCAAAATTTCGAATATTCTGATTATAAGACATAAGGGATTTTAAAACGTTGCATCAAGGTAGAAAAAAAGTTTAAAAATATGTTAATACAGTATTAAGATAGAATCAAATGTGCGGTTATGCCCAGGAGCGAAGCATAAATTGACTTCTTCATTCCGGTAAAAAAATGTTTTTATATGTAATAGGAAATGATTGGTGCTGTGCTTTTGGCTTTTTAGTCCCGCTTTTTGGTACGAGTTCCGATAAAGAATCGGAAGCTCTTCCCGGCAATCGGGTTTATTTGACAAAGTTTGGTGCCCTGAAGCAAACCGCTGTTAACTAAACCCGACAGCAGCGGTTCCGATCCTTCATCGGAATTAGCGAATAGCGGGGCTACAGCACCTATGAAACGCTACCTTTCCATTTCCAGAATGTAAAAGTCTTGAATAATATTTGGAAATGATTGGTTCTGTGCCTTTCGCAATTTCAGCCCCGCTTTCTGGTACGAGTTCCGATGAAGAATCGGAATCTCTTCCCGGCAATCGGGTTTATTTGACAAAGTTTGGTGCCCTGAAGCAAACCGCTGTTAACTAAACCCGACAGCAGCGGTTCCGATCCTTCATCGGAATTAGCGAATGGCGGGGCTACAGCACCTATGAAACACTAACCTTTCATTTCCAAAACCTAAAAATAATTTATACTCAATACAAAACAAGCAGTTTCATGTTTTGATATTTGTGGAAAATCAGCTAGCTAACCATCATAAATTTGAAATCCCTGATACAAACAATTAACTTCATGCCATGGAAACCGATTTAATCATTTCAGCAATAAACGAGATACACAAAAAAGCAGATCAGGCTTTAGAAAGTAAGGATATAACTGCCTATACTGCGATGTTTGATGATAGCTTAACTTATACCCCTGCAGAAGGTATAGCGCTTAATAAACGCGATTATACAATTGATTTAAAAAAATATTTTGGTCATATTAAGGAAATCCATACCAGTCATTACCGCATTAAATCTTCTTTTGAAAACGAAGTTTTTACAGAAAAAATTGCCCGGAAATCAGTTATTTTAAAGCCGAATCTGCTTATTTTTTCTAAAAAACAAACTATCCAAACTGAGGAAATTTACCATTGGAAAAACATTAAAGGCGAATGGAAAGTAATCGCTATTGAAATTACCTTGGAGGAAAAATATTAGCGCTCGTTTAAATGATAAGAATATTAAAGGTATATACCTTAGTGCTAGCAGTTTCCTTTGCAAGCTGCAAAAATAAAACTTCTTCAAAAAAGATCGAACTGTTGGATACGGTTTCATTTGAAGAGCTTTCAAAAATTTCATGTGAGTATCTTAAAAACCAGCAAGCTCATTGCATGGAAAAATATAAAATTGGTAAATATGAAAGATGGGATTACGACCAACGGACCGGTAAACTCATATTTAGTGATCAGGGTGTGCGGAAAGTTATTATTGACTATGAGGAAGTCGGATCCGTTTCGTTAAAATCAAATACATGGTTGTGGGCTTGGGGTAACTCCTCCATAGAAGAAAATGTAAAAAAAGAAATCACAACCATTAGAACTTATGGTATTAAGAGAGGATTTGAAAGTCTTTTAAAAGCCAAATGGTCTGCTGACATTGTTGATGGTTGGGATATGGCTGCAATTTCAGCATATATTTTGAAAGCTAAGGGTGTTTATCGTACTCCAAGTCATGATAATAAGTTGTTTTCATTTATGCTTTTCAAAAAGATTACTGTCGTAGATTCTTTACCCAAAAAGAAATAGCAGTTTAGATGTTTTCATTTGATAGAAAAAACATAAAATCTTCTACTCTAAACTTTAAAACAAAATCGGTATTTTTGCCGCTCAATTTAGATTACATTATATGTTAAGAACAGTAACTTGTGGTGCATTAAACCTAAATAACTTAGGCGAAAGTGTTACGCTATGTGGTTGGGTACAAAAATCAAGAGATTTAGGCGGTATGACTTTTATAGACATCCGTGATCGTTATGGCATTACTCAGTTGGTTTTTAACATGGACGATAATCGTGAGCTTTGCGAAGCAGCACGTTCATTAGGCCGCGAATTTGTAATTAAAGCAATTGGTACCGTTGTAGAAAGAAGCAATAAAAATCCAAAAATGGCAACCGGTGATGTGGAGATCAAAATTTCTGCATTAGAGATTTTAAATGCTGCAAAATTACCTCCGTTTATGATCGACGACGAAACTGATGGTGGTGATGAATTGCGCATGAAATACCGCTATTTGGATTTACGCCGTAATCCGGTTCGTAATAACCTTGTTTTACGTCATAAAATGGCACAATCGGTTCGCCGTTATTTAGATGCTTTAGATTTTATCGAAGTAGAAACGCCTGTTTTAATTAAATCTACACCAGAAGGTGCGAGAGATTTCGTGGTGCCTAGCCGCATGAATGAAGGCGAGTTTTATGCTTTGCCTCAATCGCCACAAACCTTCAAACAATTGTTAATGGTTTCAGGTTTCGACCGTTATTTCCAGATTGTAAAATGTTTTAGAGATGAAGATTTAAGAGCCGACCGTCAACCTGAGTTTACCCAGATTGATTGTGAAATGTCTTTCATCGAACAGGAAGATATATTAAACACTTTCGAAGGTTTGATCCGTACTTTGTTTAAAGAAGTACGTAATTACGACTTACCGGAAGTACCGCGTATGCAATATGCAGATGCGATGCGTTTATACGGTTCTGATAAACCTGATACCCGTTTTGCGATGCAGTTTGTAGAGCTTAACCACTTGGTAAAAGGTAAAGGCTTCCCAGTTTTTGATAATGCAGAATTGGTAGTGGGTATCAATGCAAAAGGCGCTGCAAATTATACACGTAAGCAGTTAGATGAATTAACCGATTTTATCAAACGTCCGCAGATTGGTGCTACAGGTTTGATTTATGCGCGTCATAACGAAGATGGAACCATTAAATCTTCAGTAGATAAATTCTTCAACGAAGAAGACCTTAAACAATGGAGTGAGGTTTTTGAAACGGAAAAAGGCGATTTATTGTTGATTTTAGCTGGCGCTACCGATAAAGTGCGCAAACAGTTAAATGAGCTTCGTTTAGAAATGGGTAACCGCTTAGGTTTACGCGATAAAAACACATTTTCTGCCCTTTGGGTATTGGATTTTCCGTTGTTAGAGTGGGATGAGGAAACAGAGCGTTACCACGCCATGCACCACCCCTTCACTTCGCCTAAACCTGAAGATATTGCCTTATTGGATACCGATCCTAAAAACGTACGTGCCAATGCTTACGATATGGTAATCAACGGAACTGAAGTTGGTGGCGGATCGATCCGTATTCACGACAGAGCATTACAGGCTTTAATGTTTAAACATTTAGGTTTCAGTGCAGAAGAAGCACAAAAACAATTTGGTTTCTTAATGGATGCCTTCGAGTTTGGCGCACCTCCACATGGCGGTATTGCCTTTGGTTTCGATCGTTTAACTTCAATTTTCGCAGGTTTAGATTCAATCCGTGATGTGATTGCTTTCCCTAAAAACAATTCAGGCAGAGATGTGATGATCGATAGTCCAAGCACTATTGACGAGAAGCAATTGAAAGAATTAAAAATTAAAACAGATTTATAGGCGGATCTGTCATGCTTAACTTGTTTTACAGGTAGAAGTAGTATTTTCAATTGCCTTGTAGCTACTGCGTGGTCAGCATCTTTTTAAGGAGACGCTGATCCCGATGTTAAATCGGGACAGGGTGACGCAACACATAAGAAAGCCTCAGGATTTAAATTCTGAGGCTTTTAAATTTACGGTCCTTTTCGCACCTTGCTCACTAATGAACAAATGAATGATGAACCATTTAACTAGTAAGTTTCACTATCAGGCGGGATGCCGTAGTCTACAAATTTCTTTTCTTTTTTCTCTTTCTTTTTCCCCAACCAGCTCTTCACAGAATTAAAGATTGCCGACAAATGTTCCGCATCAAGCGATTTACCAATTTTTCCTGAAACCAGACCTACAGCCGCTTTGGTTAAAAAACCAGCGCCTCTAAATATGGTTTTATTCATAAACATTGGCAAAAGCAACGACATGGCGGTTCCACTAATATTTAATTTTTCATCGGCTTTAAACAGGTTACTTGGCGTAGCATACCGCTTGATCAGCGCGCCTAAGGTAAATTGTTTAAAATAAGCTTTCGTATCCGATTTAAGCATATTCTGCTTAAGGGTGTACTCAACCTTAAGTTCTAATTTTCTAGCCTGCAGGTCTTCTAGGTTACGGATGTCTTTATACCTTTTCATCTTCCTCCTTATCTGCAAGCTTATCAAAGTATCTTCTAATGGCTACATTAATAATTGCCTTTTCGATATACTTATCTTTAGTTAAATAAACACCCAGTGCCAATAGAATATAGAACAAGGAAACGCAACCAAAGCCTCCGGCATAGCTACCCAAAAGCTCAGACAGATAAAGCGCCAAAGTTACCGAGCCAAATAAAAAGGCCAATATAAAACAAACAATAACTACCGTACTGGTTACTAAATCGGCAAAAACTTTAGAGACTTTTTCTACGAGGTAAAGTCTTGTATACTCAACCCTGGCCTCTAAAAACCCCTTGGCATCGTCTACAAGATCTTCAATGCTTTTATCTTTATTTTCCTGCATAATTCAGATTGATATTTAACCGGGCTTTGCCCGGCTATGCAATATTTATTTTATTACGCGTGTTCTACGTCGTCACTGTATTCTTCTTCTACGCTTCTTAATTTCGTTTTGATGGAGCTTACCACTTTATCCTTTAAGCTGGCAAGGTTGTTAATTTCATCAGCAGCTTTATCTTTGATAGAATCGCCCAGGTCTTTTAGCGACTGGCTTAATTTATCGCGGGTTTCATCACCTTTATCTGGTGCGAATAAAATTCCTAGCGCCGCACCAGCAGCTAATCCTGCTAAAAGCGCAACTACAACTTTTGAGTTATCATTCATAATTAATGTATTTAAGGGTTTAACAATTATGTACAATATAAAACTACTACATTATTTATTGTTAAGCTATATTTATAACTCCGTATGCTCGTTATTTGTTTTAATTCTTTCCAATCTTTCTGATGCAAGCGTACTGGTTTCGTAAATCTTAACGAGCAATATAAAATAAGATAACAGTAGCGGGCCAAAAACAAGGCCCAATATTCCAAATAAAGGGATACCAATAATTACGCCAATTACTGTAATTATAGGGTGAATATTGCCAACTTTTTTTGCAATAATAAACCTGAGCACATTATCGATATTGATGATAACTACAAAACCAAAAATAAGCATGGCCCAGCCAGCAAAATTATTCCCGTTCGCAATCTGCAAAATCGCAGCTGGAACAAAAACAACAGGTGGCCCTAAAACGGGCACAAAAGAAATAAATGTTGTAATTACCCCCCAAAATACAGGGTCTTTATAGCCCAAAACATAAAAAGAAAGACTCAAAAGCGAACCCTGAACGAGGCAGATCAGCCCTTGTCCTAATACATTTGCGTAAGTTGTATTTCGCATTTCATCTCCAAAACGAAGTGCATTCTGTTCTCTGAAAGGCGCATATTTAATTAATGAAAATTCGAATTTTCTTCGCTCTATTAACATAAAGTAGAGTAAAAAGTACATCACCAATAAACTTAATATAATATTTACTGCACTCGATATTAAGGATGGGAAAAGCTGAGTGGCCCAATTCCCTAAGCGGTTTAATCCTTCCTGAATAAGATCCTGATTAATTTTAACCGGAATAAGATGCTGTAATTTAACCAATAGGTTCCTGAAAAACACTTCATTGTTCCGCAATTCCGAAATTTTACTGATAACCATACTACTTAATGCATAAAAAGGCATTACGATGAGTATGATACTGATGGTGATAAGAAAGATAGCCGTTACTCTTTTATTCCATCCCTTATTTTCTGCTAAATGGATATAGGCCGGCCGCATTATCGTATAAAGCACCAAAGTACTTAAAATAGCACTAAAAATACTTTGCAAAGAATACGCAATTAACACCCCAAGCGCAATAATAATGACCAGGTTAATGTTATTGCGTTGTTTATAAGAGAATACTGACATATTTAGATCATAAGGGTATTCTTTAAATGCTAAAATGGCTGATTTTGTTTTCTATATTTAAAATTTATATCCCATCATCAACCTCGATAAATTTGATTTTATTGTAAAGTGTTTTTCTGTCGATATTTAATATTTTTGCCGCCTTGGTTTTGTTGAAATTAACCGCTTTTAGCACTTCTAAAATAGCCATATATTCGGCTTCTTTAGCCGTATTTCGCAAATTAAGTGATTGATCATTATTTAATTTTAGCTGCAAAGGAAGCGCTTTTTTTTCATGCTGTGTCTTAGGATAATCAGTCATTCTAAGCTCCAATGGTAAAACATGCGTTTCTATGCGATCACCATCGGTTAATAAAGCAATCCGTCTGATAACATTCTTTAGCTCACGTACATTACCTGGCCAATTGTATGCTAATAAACATTTCATCGCTTCATCAGAAAAGCCTTTAATCTTTTTGTTCAACTCTTTGTTTACTGCGGCCAGAAAACGTTCAGCAAAGATAAGGATATCATTATCCCGGTGTTTCAGTGATGGAACATGTATAGAAAATTCATTAAAACGGTGATATAAATCTTCCCTGAATATACCCTTTTGAATCCCTTCCACTAAATTTTCATTTGTAGCTACAATAAGCCGCACATCCAGATCAATCTCCTTCGTACTTCCAATCCGCTTTATTTTCCGTTCTTGAACGGCCCTGAGTAAAGTTGCCTGGATCTCATATGATAAATTACCGATCTCATCAAGAAATAATGTACCGCCATTAGCTTGCTCAAAGTGACCGATTTTAGTGAAGGCTGCTCCGGTAAATGCCCCTTTCTCGTGTCCAAAAAATTCACTGGCGGCTAATTCTTTTGTTAAAGAACCACAATCCATGGCGATGAAAGGTTCTCTGCTACGCGAACTATTTTGGTGAATGGTTTTAGCAACACATTCTTTCCCTGTTCCACTTTGCCTCGTTAAAATGACGGTGTACCCTGTTCGTGCTATGAGTTGGATTTGTTTCAGTAAAAGTGCCGATGCATCGCTCTCTCCATTTATATATTCCGGACCATTTAGAAAATCGGAAATAACATTACTATCAGCGCGTTCAAAATTTTTAGGTGATTTTAAAGCCTCTTGCGTTTCAAGGGCTTTATTTATGGTATTTAAAATTTCATCCGGGTAGAGCGGTTTAACAATATAATCGTAAGCCCCTAGTTTTATCAATTCTACGGCAAGCTTAATATCCGAATAACCTGTAATAATAATCACACTGGTAGCCGGATAGTTTTCTTTAACGTGGATTAAAATCTCTTTCCCGTCCGTATCATCCAAACGATAATCGCATAATACCAAATCGAATCTCTCTTTTTCAAGAATTTGTAAAACCGTTCTACCAGTTGTTACATTCGAAACTTCAAATCCATTTTTAGTTAAAAACTTGCAGAGCAATAAACCGATGCTAATTTCATCGTCAACAATGAGTATCTTTTTCATGAGTAGCGTTATTATTATAAAAACCCATATGTAGTGATAAACACATGAGGGTTAATAATTAATTAACATAATTACTCAAAATAAATTGCATTGAAAAATTTTTGCAACACTTTCGTTACACCATATATCGGATTAATACTACACGGGCATGCTATTTTCCAGAAAAATTTGCTTTTCTCTTTTCAACAAATGCAGTTACGCCCTCTTTAAAATCGGCAGTTTCGAAGCATTTGCCAAATTCTTCAATTTCGGTAGCGTAACCATTGCTGTTATTTACAGCTGCAATTACAGATTTTATTGCTGCCGAAACAGCCAGTGGTGCACGTTGCTTAATAACATTCAGCAGCTCTTCAGCCTTGTTAATTAGATCTGGCTGTGGAACAACATAGTTTACAAGTCCTATTTTTTCTGCATCCGAAGCTGTAATCATATTAGCAGTCGTAATCATTTCTATTGCTTTACCTTTTCCAACCAACTGTGTAAGGCGCTGGGTACCGCCATAACCGGGAATTAAACCTAACGTAACTTCAGGTAAACCTAATTTCGCATGATCTGATGCGATGCGTATGTGGCAGGCCATGGCCAACTCCAGTCCTCCACCCAAAGCAAATCCATTAATTGCTGCAATAAATGGCTTTGAAGAATTTTCAATGGCATTAAAAACCAGATCATGACCACGTTTTGCTAATTCTTCTCCCTGTTTACCACTATAATCAGAAAACTCTTTAATATCAGCTCCTGCAACAAAGGCTTTTTCGCCTGCTCCGGTTAAGATAACGCCTCTTACTTCGTCGGTTTTACCTGCGAAAGCAATTACATCTGCCAGTTCAGCCAAAGTATCTTTGTTTAAAGCATTCAGCGCTTTTTCACGGTTGATGGTAACGTATAAAATGTTTTCTTTTATCTCTGAGATTAAATTCTGGTATGCCATAACTTAAAAATTTCTATTTTCTGTAACCCAATTCTGAATATATTCTACAATACTTGCCATTGTTGTACCTGGAGGAAATAGCTCCCCAACACCCATATCTGCCAGTTTTAACCGATCAGTTTCCGGGATAATCCCTCCGCCGGTTAACAACACATCATCTAACTGTTTTTCTTTCATAAAATGAATAATCTTTGGAAAAACCGTCATGTGTGCGCCCGATAGGATGGAAATCCCGATGGCATCAACATCCTCCTGAAGCGCTGTGTTTACCACCATTTCTGGTGTTTGGCGTAAACCGGTATAAATTACTTCCATGCCTGCATCCCGTAAGGAAGTTGCGATTACTTTAGCCCCTCTGTCGTGGCCATCCAATCCAACTTTAGCTACTAAAACGCGGATAGGCCGATTTAATACTTTGCTCATAAATGAATATTAAGTTGACGTAAATGTATAGAATTTATTAAGCAATGTAAGTAATAGTTGATGGAACATGCAATGAGCCTGCCTTTGCTAATTAGTGCAAAGTATTGATATTAGCCATGGTTATTTTTACTGAATGAGCCAATTCTTCCATTCAATGATTCAGTCATTTTACTATTCAATCACTGTTTATCTGTATTTTAATCGTAATTAATGCACGCTTAAGCTATCGGCTATCAACTATGGGCTAATAAACCTATAATCATTGTATAAATCCGCTCAATCTTTTTACATTTGCATTCCTAATTTACAGGTTTTTATGAGTGAAGAGAAGTCATTGAACTTTATTGAAGAAATTGTTGAGAACGACTTAAATAGTGGTAAGTATGAAACTTTGGTTACGCGTTTCCCGCCAGAACCTAATGGTTATTTACACATCGGCCACGCGAAAGCAATATGCTTAAATTTCGGACTAACACAAAAATACGGAGGCTATACCAATCTGCGTTTTGACGATACCAATCCGGTAACAGAAAAAACAGAATATGTAAACAGTCAGCAAGAAGATATCAGATGGTTGGGTTTTAACTGGAAAAATGAATTATATGCCTCAGATTATTTTGATGAGCTGTATGGTTTTGCCGTTAAACTGATCGAAAAAGGTTTGGCTTATGTTGACGAGAGTTCTGCAGATGAAATTGCAGCTTTAAAAGGCACGCCAACAGAACCAGGACAGGATAGCCCATACCGTAACCGCAGCATTGAAGAAAATTTAGACATTTTCACGAAAATGAAAAATGGCGAATTTGCCGATGGCGCTTATATTTTGAGAGCAAAAATCGACATGGCCAGTCCGAATATGTTAATGCGCGATCCGATTATCTATCGCATCAAACATGCCGAACATCACCGTACCGGTAACAAATGGTGCATTTATCCGATGTACGATTTTGCTCACGGCCAAAGCGACAGTATCGAAAACATCACGCACTCTATCTGTACATTAGAATATGTTTCACATCGCGAACTGTACGATTGGTTTATCGAAAAACTAGAGATTTTTCCTTCGAAACAATATGAATTTGCCCGTTTAAACCTTACCAGCACGGTAATGAGTAAACGTAAGTTACTTCAACTGGTTAACGAAAACTTAGTAAATGGATGGGACGATCCGCGCATGCCTACAATTAGTGGTTTGCGTAGGAGAGGTTTTACACCGAAGAGCGTACGCGAATTTTGCGAACGTATTGGTATTGCCAAACGCGAAAATTTAATTGAGCTAAGTTTACTGGAATTTTGTATCCGCGAAGATTTAAATAAAACGGCTAACCGTGTAATGGCGGTTTTAGATCCGATTAAACTAGTGATTACAAATTACGAAAAAGGAACAGAAGATTTAATCGGCGAAAACAATCCAGAGGCTGAAGATGGTGGTGGCACACGTGTGATCCCTTTCAGCAACGAACTTTGGATAGAACGTGACGATTTTATGGAAGTACCCGCAAAAAAATGGTTCCGTCTGGCACCCGGTGCAATGGTCCGCTTAAAATTTGCCTACATTGTTAAATGTGAAGATTTTGTGAAAGATGAAAACGGAAACGTTACCGAAATTCATTGTACTTACATCCCTGAATCAAAAAGTGGGAATGATACCAGCGGCATAAATGTTAAAGGAACCATCCATTGGGTAAGTGCTCCACATGCCAAAACTGCCGAAATCCGTTTGTACGACCGGTTGTTTACTTCTGAAACACCAGATGCTGAAGAAGGAGATTTTAAAGATTACCTAAACCCTGAAAGCTTAACGGTTTTACCTAACGTTTATATCGAGCCAGCCCTGGCAGATGCAGATCTGGAAAGCCGTTATCAATTTATCCGTAAAGGTTATTTCTGTTTAGATAGAGATTCTACTGCAGATAAATTGGTTTTCAATAGAACAGTAACACTGAAAGATACATTTAAAAAGCCAAATTAATTAGCGTTTTTAAACCACAGATAAACACGGATGAACACAGATTTATCCGTGTTTTTTTTACAATTTGTATTCCAATGCCTGAGAAGAGAATATGGGCTAGTAAATATTAGCATTTGTTTTTTGCACTATAAACTTCGGGCTTATTCCACTTTTAAAGATCCTGAAACCAGTTCAGGATGACGGCATGAGTGTAATCTACGCCAAATCCCTCCACTTAATACTTCGCATATACATTATACAAAACCAATATGTCTACCGGTGTTAAAGTTGGTGTAATATCACTCTGGATAAAATGGATTTTAAAAGCGGTGATTGCTGCAGATAGATTACTGGTATCGTAACCAATATATTTTAAGGCCATTTCGGTATTAAAATCTACCGGAGGGTTTTTCAGCACATCATCATACCAATAGCCAAAGCCTTTATCCGCCAGTTTTTTCCAGGGGAAATTTTTAGGATCATTTTTACGCTTAGGCGCTATATCGGCATGACCGATAAAATTCGCTGTCGGGATACCATAGGTTTTCTTTAAAGTGGCCAACAACTTTAGCAGGCTATTGATCTGTGCATCAGGCCATGGGTCAGTCAAGCCATTGTTGTCCAGTTCAATTCCTATCGATGAAGAGTTTAAGTCGGTATCTTTCCCCCATTTACTCACGCCAGCATGGTTTGCTCTTAAATAGTCATTCACCATATGCACTACTTTACCATCGCGGCTGATCACATAATGGGCACTTGTACCTGCCTTAGTGGAGAAAAATGTCTTTATGGTCTGTGCCAAACTATCTTGCGCCGTATGATGGATCACCACAAAATTCGGTTTACGTATCCCAAAATTTACAGAACCAATCCATTCCTGGTTTGTTGCTCCTAATGAATCGTAAAGTTGACCAGCTGGTGGCGTGGCATTGATTATTTTCGAAAAATCCTTTGCCTTTTCTTTATAGATTTTTTCCGTTGCAGCATATTTGCTGCTTCCGCAGGCAGATAAAATAAGGACAAGAGAAAAAGCGGAAATAGATAATAATTTCGATGACTTGGAAAATAACATGGTATGAACGGTTAGCAAGTTGAAGTTACAAAGTTATCTTAAACTTCACCCAATGCATCAAACTTTATACAAAGCTTTCAAATTTTACTAATTTAGCAGCCATATACTTTAATATGAAGAATTTATACAAATCAACCCTGTTTTTATCGGTAGTAGCTATTTCTGTAGGCGCCTTATCGTCTTGTACCGGCAATAATAAATCTAAAGATGAAAAGGCTGTAGTAGTAGAAAAAGATAGTCTGACCAATTATGTTGCACAACGCCTGCCTATTTACGAAAGGGTAAAATTAACCACTAATATAAACGAGTTAAGTGTTAACGACCGTAAAATTTTGCCTTTATTAATTCAGGCAGCAGAAATTATGGATCAATTATATTGGAAGCAAGCCTACCCACAAAGAGATAGCTTACTCGCTACTATTAAAGATGAAAAAACACGCGAATTTGTTAACATCAATTATGGTCCCTGGGATAGACTAAATAATGATAAACCTTTTGTTGAAGGTGTTGGCGCCAAACCAGAGGGCGCATTTTTTTATCCGTACGGTATTACAAAAGAAGCCATAGAGCAATCGGACCTTGCTGATAAGTTTGGCGCATATTCGGTTATTCAAAAAGACAGTACTGGCAAATTATCAACTGTACCCTATCACGTATTATTTGCTTCAGAATTACAAAAAGCAAGCTCGTTATTAAAACAGGCCGCTTTAATTGCTGAAGATGCCGGTTTAAAAAAATATTTAAACTTAAGGGCCGATGCGTTGGTAACGGATAATTTTACCGCAAGTGATTATGCCTGGTTAGATATGAAAACCAATGGTTTGGACATTATTATCGGCCCGATCGAAAATTACGAGGATAAACTGTTTAATGCCCGTACCAGTTACGAAGCTTATGTTTTAATCAAAGATAAAGAGTGGAGCAAGCGCTTGGCAAAGTATGTAAAAATGCTTCCTGAATTACAGAAAAACCTGCCGGTAGCGGCGAAATACAAAACCGAAACACCTGGAACCGACTCTGAGTTAAATGCATATGATGTGGTTTATTATGCAGGGGACTGTAATGCCGGATCGAAAACCATTGCCGTTAATCTTCCGAACGACGAAAAAATTCAACAGGAAAAAGGTACACGCCGTTCGCAGTTGAAAAATGCTATGCAGGCGAAATTTGATAAGATCCTGGTACCGATTTCAAAAGAATTAATTGAAGCCGATCAGCAACAATACATTAAATTTGATGCTTTTTTTGCAAACGTAATGTTTCACGAAGTAGCTCATGGTTTAGGCATTAAAAAAACCATTACCGGAAAAGGTTTTGTACGTGCGGCATTAAAAGAACAGTATAGCTGGTTGGAAGAAGGCAAAGCCGATATTTTAGGCTTGTATATGGTAACAGGCTTACTTAAAAAGGGGGAGTTGAAAGGTGACATAAAAGATTATTACACCACATTTATGGCTGGTATTTTACGTTCTGTTCGCTTCGGTATTTCTGAAGCGCATGGAAAAGCCAATATGCAATGCTTTAATTATTTTCAGGAGAAAGGTGCTTTTGAGCGTACCGCTAAAGGCACTTATAAAGTAAACTTCGAAAAATTTGCAACTGCCATGAACGATTTAAGCGCATTCATTCTTACCCTTCAGGGTAACGGCGACAAAGCTGCGGTAGAAAAAGCACAAAAGGAAAAAGCGGTTATTCATACAGAACTTCAGACAGATCTGGACCGGTTAACCAAAAAGAATATTCCGGTTGATGTTGTTTTCGAACAAGGTGTTGATGTACTTGGCGTGAAATAAAAGATTTTTTACTTAGGAATTAAAAGGCCATAGATATGCATGCGTAAGCTTGTTTATCTGCGGCTTTTTTCTTTATAAATTAGGTTTACTGCTGAAACTGGTTAATAATAAAGGCTTTTATTCTCCTAGAGCTGCTGCAAGGCTTGTTTTACACTGTCTTTGTTGGGCTTAGAAACGGGTATCTTTTCCCCAGAGCTTAATAGTAAAATACCACCGTCTTCTTTTAGCCAGCTTTTTACATATTTTGGATTTACTAAATGGCTTTGGTGAGTTCTTAAGAATCCGCTGGGGCGCAGTAAATCTGCATATTCTTTAAGTGATTTGGAAACCAAAATTTTTTCATTACTTGAAAGAAAAAAGCGGGTATAAGTATTGTCTGCCTCGCAACGTATAATTTCTGATAAAGCAACATATCTTATTTCGCTTTGCATCTGTAGGGCAATCTTGCTAACATTCGTTTCAGGCTTTTTTAATTGTTGCAGTAAAAAATCAAGCTGTAGATTTTGTATTTGTGTTGCCAGTTTATGTTCGGCTTTATTTACTGCCTTTATCAATTCTTCAATATCAACGGGTTTTAAAAGATAATCTAAGGCGGCAAATTTTACTGCTTGTATCCCATATTGATCGTATGCGGTAACAAAAATAACTTCGAAATTACGGGTTGGAAGCAGCTTTAGTACATCAAAACCTGTTTGCTTGCCCATTTGAATATCCAGAAATACCAAATCAGGTGAATATTTTTCAATAATATTAACCGCATCATTAATATTTTGCGCTGTTGCCATTATAGTTACCTGCGGACAGTGCTTTTCTAACAAAGTCCGCAGGTTTTGTAAGTTGGAAATTTCGTCGTCTATTAAAATTGCCTTCATTATAATGTTATAGCCAATCGGTTAATGTTAAGCTTATTTTACTGCCGTTTGTGCTTGGCTGTATAGCTAAAGTAAAGCGATTTTCCTTATAAATACTATTTAAGAGTGCTATTCTACTGTTACTTAATTGAAGACCTAAACCATTGTTCTTTTTTTCTGTGTCAAATCCATTTCCATTATCGATAACAGTTAACACCAAATCATTTGCCTGCTTGGTAAATGTGATTACAATTTTTCCGTCGGTTGCTTTTTTCGATATGCCGTGCTTCACCGCATTTTCTACAAAAGGTTGTAGCAGCATGCTGGGTATTTCTACGTTATCCAAATCTAAGTTTTCGGAACAGTTAATTTCGTACTTAAAGCCAAACCGCAATTGCTCCATTTGCAGGTAATCGTCTAGTAGCGTTTTTTCCTGTGATAAACTAATCAGTTCTTTATCATCAAGTACGTTACGGGTTAAGCGGGCAAACTTAGACAGGTATTTATTGGCATTGTCTATTTCATTCTTATTCATCAAGTTTTGAATGCCAGAGAGTGCGTTAAACAGAAAATGAGGGTTTAATTGCGCACGGATGGAGTTAAGTTGAAGTTTTGCCGTGTTTTTTTGCTGCTCCTGTTCCACAATCTTTTTCTTATTTCTTTTTTTGACGAAGTAAAGGACAATAAGAAATACTAATCCAATAGCAAAAGCTACAATAAGCGTATAAATAAAAAATTCTTTTTTGGTATAATTTTCTTCAGCTAAAGTGACTGAAAGTGTATATCTGGTAATATATTTTTCTATTTCCTTTGGCGAAACAGTCCATTTAATTCGCGGCTGAATGATAATTTCATAATCTCCTGACTTTTTAAAAATAGTTTTGTCAATATTTATATCAGGTAAAGGCTCATGTTCTTTACTAATTATGCCGCCATATCGCCAAATAGTGGATTCAAAAATTATTTTATTGGTTTGCTTGTCTTTTATCGTGGTGTAGTAGAGATAATCAATATCTGATATGTCCTTAACAATGGTTAGCTCATCTTCCTTTTCGGTTAAAGCAATTCTTGTTCTGTCTTTTGGATTGATGATCCATTTGTAATCAACGCCTTGGTCAGTTTTGAAACGCTTTGAAAAAGATAAGATCTTTGCTCTCGGAATTGGTTTTCCGTAAAAAATATTTTTGTAAACATCCTGTGGCTTTTTGATGTCATAAGTTATTATTGTAATGATTTTATCTTTTATAGGGAAGATACCAAAAGTTGTAGAACGGAATATTTCTTCATCCCCTCCTGCATGGGTATCTTTCAGTTGCGACATGTCGATCGACTTATTTAGCACAATTGGTTTATTGTCTACTAAAATGGTGTACCGATAGTGTTGTACACTAATATTCTTTCTAAAATTAATCGAGATACTTACATTGTTTACTTCGGGCAAATAATTAAAGGATGTATAGGGTTGGTTTGGAAATCCCAGTGAGTATACAACATTTTTAGCTGAGCTGTCAACACACATGAGCATTTTCCCGCCAGCAGCATAAATAAGATTAAAGTTGATGCCTTTTTGTGCATTTACGGTAGATACCGCAACAATGAGGCTGAGAAATATGAAGATTGTCTTTTTCATAATGTTAAGTCTAATTTTCATCAAACTTCTAGCAATAATAGCAAAACTAAAACCATAAAACAGGAAAGGTAGCGTTTGAAATAGCAGATGTATTGTTTTGCGCAGTATTTGAATATGATCAATGGAAATAACCAGACTCCGGACTTTTTCACTTTCCCTGTAACCTTTTTAAAAAACGGTCGTCTTACCTATAACTAAACAAGCGGAAACCTTTCGTTTCCGGGCTAAACTTTAAAATAAGCAAGCAATTAAATTGAAAGCGCATGCACATGCGGTATAGAAATCTTTTTGCCTATTTTTTTAAGAATAAACACCTAAAAATGAAAACATTATACAGAATATTACTTATCGTTACTTTCCTTTTTACCGTTACGGCGGGTTTTGCGCAAACAAATCCTAAACCAAACATTAGTGGGGTAATTTTAGATGAAGCCAAAAAACCTGCAGATTATGTTACCGTTGTGCTCTTTAAAGCATCCGATTCGAGCGTAGTTAAAACGGCATTTACCGATGCAAATGGAGCATTTAATTTTAATGTTTCGGGTAAGGGGAGTTATTTTTATAAAGCCAGTAATATGGGTTATAAAACGCTTAAAAGTAAAACCATCGTTTTAACAGAAGATAATCAAAAGGTAGATTTCGGAACGGCCCAGCTCACTGCAAGCACTCAAAACTTAAAAGAAGTGAATGTAGCTGTAACTAAACCATTAATCGAAAGAAAAATGGATAAGATCGTGATGAATGTTTCCAACAGTTCGGTTATGACAGGTTCTACTGCGCTGGAAGTTTTGCAAAAAGCACCAGGTGTAACGGTAGATCAGAATGATAAGATCTCGATGATGGGTAAACAAGGCGTGCTAATTCAACTGGATGGAAAACAGACCTATATGAGCAGTGCCGATGTGGCGAACCTACTGCGTAACATGCAGAGCTCAGAGATTGAGAGCATTGAACTGATTACTAATCCGTCTTCAAAATACGATGCTTCAGGAAACTCAGGAATTATCAACATCAAAACGAAGAAAAACAAAAACGGCGGAACAAACGGCAGTATAAACGGATCTTTAGGATATGGTAAAAACCTAAGGGCAAATGCGGGTTTAAACCTGAACCACCGTACACAGAAACTTAATCTTTTTGGTAACTACAACTATGGTAAGTTTGAGCGTGATAACCTGATCGCTATCGACCGGATTTCGAATGGTACACCCGATATTTACTTTATGCAGGTAGGTGAAAGCAAAAGAAAACAATATAACAATAACCTTAAAGCAGGTTTAGATTACTTTATCGATAAGAAAAACACCATTGGTATATTGGTAAATGGCTATTTTAACCATGGAAATGAAACTGCGGGAAACAACACTTTAATTGGCCCATCTTTTAACCAGGTAGATTCGAGCCTGATAACCAATTCATTGCAGGCAAACAAATACAATAATGTTTCTTATAACTTAAATTATAAGTCTGTTCTGGATACCGCGGGTTCAGAAATCTCGGCAGATGTAGATTATTCCAAATACAAAGGAAACGATGGTTCTAATTATGAGAACGATTATCGGTTTCCCAATGGAAACAGCATCCGCCCGATCAGGTATACCCGGAATAACACGCCATCGATAATTGATATCAAAGCATTTAAAGTCGACTATAACGTCTCGTTAAACAAAACCGTTAAACTTGAAGCCGGGATTAAAAGCAGCTGGGTTAAAACCGATAACGACCTTCAGGCGGAAGAGTTGGTAAGCAATGCCTGGCAGAACGATGTAAAACGAAGCAATCAGTTCGTATACGATGAAAATGTAAATGCGGCTTATACCAATATAAACAAGCAGTTTAAAAATACCAGCGTACAAATTGGCTTAAGGGTTGAGCAAACCAATTCGAAAGGAAATCTGATTACCAAAAACACAGTTGTAGAACGAAATTACTGGGATTTCTTTCCAACATTATTTGTTCAACAAACGCTCTCAAAAAACAATCAGTTGGGCTTTTCTTATAGCAGAAGGATAGACCGCCCAAGTTACGATGCTTTAAATCCCTTTATTTATTACTTAGATGAATTCACCTATAGTAAAGGAAATCCATTTTTAAATCCGCAGTATACACACAATTTTGAACTTAGTTATACACTATTGCAAAAATACATGCTCTCAATTGGCTATAGCAGAATTAACGATGTAATTGCAGAGGTAATTTTGCCCGACGCAGCGAATCAATCTTTATATCAAACCAATGCAAATATTGCCACCAACATTAGCTACAACGCCAATTTAAACGTACCTGTTCAGATTACAAAATGGTGGCAGACCAATAATAACTTAAATGTTTTTTACCTCAGTTTCAAATCGCCGGATTTGGCCGGGAGCGCTTTAAAAACCGGAAAAACCTCTTTCCAATTTAAATCGCAACAAACCTTTACCATTATGGATGGTTTTACTGCAGAGATAAACGGCAGCTACGAATCACCGCTTGATTACGGTACCTTAAGTTTAAAAGCCCGTTATTACGTGGATGCGGGTTTAAGCAAATCACTCTTCAACAAAAAAGCAAGTTTAAAACTGGCCTTATCTGATGTATTTAATATATCTGAAAACAATTTATCAAGCGCCTATCCAGGTTTAACTTACTCAGTACATCAAAAAAATGAAACCCAAATTGGTAGAATCAGTTTTACCTATCGTTTTGGTAAAAACGAAATTAAACCGGCGCGCCGCCGTGCAACGGGTACCGAAGCAGAACAAGGTAGGATGAAAAATTAGGGGGTGATTTATCGTCATTTCGACCGTAGTGGAGAAATCTTTGGACTATGTTAAAAGATTTCTCTCCCGAAGCTTCGGGACTGCGCTTCAGTCGAAATGACAATCCGACTATACCTCGCCCTTGATCTGTGTCCCCACAGACCAAATCATTACAAAAATTAAAATTTATATTCCATTACATAATCATCCATAAAGTAACCTTCGCCTATATCAAGTTTTACCGATTCTTTAATGGTAAAACCTCCTTTTAGGTAAAAATCTTTGGCTTTATTATGTTTGTTCACATTCAATTGTAAAGCACTTCCTCCGGCGTCTTTTACCTGGTTAAAAACCTCGTTAATTAAGATTTTCCCCACACCTTTACCATGTGCAGATGGCAGCACATAAAGCTTGTGCAGTTTGTAAATACGCTCTTCGTGCCCTATAATAGAATATCCTGCAAAACCGAACTGATTTTCGCCTTCCTCTGCAATCAGGAAAATATGCCCTTCCATAAATTGCTTTAGGAGCTCCCCTTTGTTGTACATTTTATCCAACATGTAATCAATCTGTTCCTGCCCGATAATATCGAGGTAGGTTGATGGCCAGGTTGCCGCAGCAATAGCCCTGATGATTTCTATATCTTCTTCTTTTGCTTTTCTGAGGGTAATCATATTGGTTCGCTAATAAAAATTGGTTGTCCTGAAAAGGTAAATTCTACAAAGCCATCTTTAACTACAGTAAAAATTTCTTCTTCATTCTGCACCAGGTTAGTTACTTCGATATATCGGTTGCCATGGATCAGGAATTCACTTCCTGCAGGTTTCCAAACAGAAAAACCCGATTTTATTGCATAATGTTTTGCCCTTTCGGTAAATACCACCAAATTAATTTTGTCTTCAAATCCGGCAAACTTCTCCAGATCAAATTTCTTTGCAATTACATTTACCGCGGGATATTTCTCTTCGTACAAATAATTAATAGCCACCATTAAAGCATCAACAGGGCCTTGAATTACTTTTGTATCCTCTTGTGTTTCCTGTCCATTCCCGTTTACAAGCACATCTACCTTTAAACCTAAAGAAAAAATTTTATCATAATTTTCTCCGTTAACCAAAAGCGTTGGGCTCCATTCGAGCAGTTGCCCCAAAAGCTCTTCATTAAAATTCCCAAGCTCATCGATGTATAAAGCTGGCTCTTGTTTTTCTTTTACAATATGGTGTGAAGACATACTGCGAATATAGAAATTTCGCTTTAAGTACCGTATAGGAAGAATCAGCTAGGGGTAAAAATGATTAACGATTGTACGGATATTCACTCACCCAATGGAAACCCCTGTTGATGAGCTTAAAATCTTTAAGATCTTTTCGCTTAAAACTTACCAATATGGAATCTTTCTCTGTTAGGCCCGAAAGAATCAGCCTATCTTGCCCAATAACATTATAGTTTAAAACATATTTAGTGGAGTCTTTACCGGTTGATTTTAGCAACAATTCTTTTTTCTTCTGATCAAAAACAGTAGTAAAATTAGCGGAACTATCGTTCATCTTCTTTATCCTTACATACCCTGAATAATTAATAATCATCTGTTTCCATCGCGTACTATCAGTAGTTAAAGGTGCTAAAGTTTCACCTTTAACTTTCATACTTTCAACATTATAAATACCATACATAAATGGTTTGGGTGCCGCACTACCATAAGTTTTTCGCTGTTCAATTAATGATGATATCAAGAATACCAGCGAAGCAGTAATGTATAGATATTTTGCACCATAAGCCGTAAAGTAAAGCCATCTCTTTTTAAACTTTGGACGATACATTTTTTCAAGCTGCTGGCTTTCATACCTGATAAAGAAGCGATATAATTTCAAGAAATGTGGGGCCAAAATAAAAACACACATCACCACAAGTGCGGTTGAGAGTAGTTTTACAGGAACGTCGAAAAAATAATTCATCGACATTACATGCGCTGTTGCAGCTAAGGATAGAAAGGCACCCACAACAACCGTTCTACGGAACAAAAGCATGATGGCAGAAACTTCTATAATGCCCATAAAGATATTGTAACCTTTAGAAAAGCCAAGGAAGGTCCATGCAAGACCCATTGGCGATGCATTTCCGAAAGGTTGAAGCAACCTCATTAGTGAAGGATCAGGAAACTGGAGTTTGATTACTTTTATAGCGCCGTATAATATCAGGGTAAAGGCTAAATAAAATCTTACCAGTATTACAAGCCAGTAATAAGCAGAATTATAGCTTTTGCGTTTGCGGTCTAAAACTGACCAAATAATGCTACCGATTACCGATACTAAAAATATAAAGAGTAGCAATACCCAATCATAAGAGGTGTCGCCACTGCCATTGGTGTAAATTGTAAAATCGTAATTATAGTGGATAATGTGTTTAGAGAACCAGGGAATAAGATCGTGCAATACCAGGTTTGGTAACTGCAGTACACTTGATAGGAACGTAAAGGCTCCATTGTTATTCAAGATGATGAAAAGAGACAAGAGGAGGAAAAAAAACCTGAAAGAGATTTTTTTATAACTGTTCCAGGGAGCATTGGTTTGAAGAGCGTTTTCAGACATATTAGTTAGGGTTTATCCAAAACTAAATATTATCTGGTGGGCTTCAAATTATAAAATGTTAATTAACAGCGCTTTCTTTAACTAACGTGTAAAAATCTTGATAGGCTTCAATAAAATCATCAGCAAAATTAATGGCTCCAGAAACAGCTATACCATAAATACCGGTTTGCATTAAAGCTTCTACATCGTAGGTTTTTATCCCACCCACAGCCAACACCGGAATATTGATAGACTGAGCCTTCAATTCTTTTATTACCTGTTGATAGCCCTCGATACCTAAAAGCGTATAATTGTTGGGTTTGGTTTCAGTTTCTGCAAATGGACCGTAGCCCGCATAATCGGCTCCTTCTTGGGCAAGTCTGATTAAATTTTCTACTGTATTTGCCGATCCTCCAAGGGTAATATCATTGCCAACCAGTTTGCGAAGGGCGATAAAATCGGCTTCCATATTTTCTATATGAAAACCCTGTATATCGGCCTTTCCATTTAAATGAACATGGTCGGTAACGATTAAGGTGGTACCCCAATCATCACAGATTTCGGCTATCGCGTTAATTTCCTGTAAGAGTTCTTCATCACTCTTGCTCATGCAACGGTATTGAATCCACTTTGCGCCTGCCTCGCAGGCCTGTTGTGCCTGTTCGATATGGCTTAAATAGGGGATATCGTGCGTAATGTAATGAAGCTTCTCTATATATTTCATACTGGGTGAACAGGATTTTTAAGAATGATTTGATTCTAAGGTCAGGAGGGCAATATAAACAAAATCGCCATTGCAAGTATATTCCGCAATGACGATCCTGTTTTAGCTTTAATCTTTTTTCAGTTTCATGTTATATGGCGCACAGACCATCTGAATAGGATCTTGTTTAGTGAGCCAACAATTAATGATTCAGAGTTGACAACTTTTAGGCGATTTGCCTGGAAAGTTGTCAACGCTGAATAACAGATTAAAATTTCACATTCAAGCTTAGCAAAAAGTTAGTTCCCGCTTGTGGGTAAAAGAAATTTTCGGTTACCCTGCTTCCACCTGCCTGGTAGCCATAAGTATAACCATTGCTTTCGTATTTCTTATCGAAAACATTGTTTACCAATAAGCCCAGGTTTACGTTTTTAACACCTGCAAATTTAAAGTCGTAGCCCAAACGTGCATTGCTTGCCCAGTAGCCGTTAATGGTTCTATCGTTGTTCTGCGTGTTATCCAGGTATTGTTTGCTTACATATTTGCCCTGTAAGGCTACAGCAAAACCACTAACAGGTTTGTAAACCAACTCCCCAAAAAGAACAGCATTTGGAGAATAGGAGATATCGGTCAATTTGTAGTTGTTTACTACCTGTCCACCATTATCATAATCATCATAATATTCGGTAAAGTCCTTGATTTTGTTTCTGCTCAATGCGGCATTGGCGTTTAATACAAATTGAGAAGAGATGGTATAAGAACCATCTACCTCAATCCCTAAACGGTAGCTTCTGTCTACATTCTGACGGAAATTTCCGCCCACATCATTTATTTTCCCAGTAACTACCAATTGGTTTTTATAAAACATTCCATAAGCATTTGCACCGACATTAAATTTATCGTTTTTAAAACGGTAACCTAACTCTACGTCATTCAAACGCTCAGGTTTTGGGGAAATACCAACAGCAGCATCTGTATAGTCATCGCGGTTAGGTTCTTTGTTGGCCACACTAAATGAGGCATAAACATTGCTCTGTGGATTGATAAAATAGGTTGCACCAAATTTCGGGTTAAAGAAATTCAAGGTTTCGTTAATAGCCAAAGTGTTTAGTTTGTTTTCCGTTCCGGCAACATCGAAATATACCCGGCGGTACTGTAGGTCGGCAAATAAACTTAACGATTCTACGGGGCTATAATTTACTTTACCATAAACGTTAAAATCGGTTTTAAAACCATCGTTATCATAATAATGCCTGTCTATATTCCCATTTGAAGCATATTGTGCCCAAATTACCTGCCCAAAATGGGCACCTTTATATTCGTTATACGCACCGCCCAAAGTAAAGTTTAAATTCTTTTGAGGCACGTAGTTAAAGGCATAGGTAACACCATAAAAATCGTTATCTAACCACCGTCTACGGATTAAATCCGTTTCGGTAACTGGTGCTCCTCCCGGAATAACAACCGGATTTAATCCATAATTTTTCAGTTCATCCTGTGCCCTGTATTCTTCATAATAACCTTCGCCTTTAGTATAGTGTAAAGCGCCGTTAAAAGAAAACGCATCAGAAAGCTGTCTGGCATAAATTAACTGGTAATGGTTCTGTGTATAGTTATCCGTTTGGTTATTGTACAAGAAACTGTTGTAAGTTCTTCCCGAGTTTAAAAGATTTGCGGCATCTTCTGCTCCTAATCCGTTTCTGGCAATATAGGCATTCATTCCAACCACATCATTTTCCAAACGTGATTGCGGAATACCGTTCCATGATTGATAGGTTTTCTCATTCCCTGAAAAAACATTTACGCGCAGCAGGTCTTTATTGCCGTGGTAAGCACCTGAGAGAAAATATGATTTAAGCAGTGATGAACCACGGTCTACATAACCATCAGAACTGATTCTTGATAAACGGCCATCAAAGCTAAAGCGGTTGTTAATCAAACCTGTTCCAACCTTAACGGTGTTTTTCCAGGTATTGAAACTGCCGTAGGTGCTGTTTACTTCAGCATAAGGCTCCGTTTCGCTGGCAGTTGTCTGGATATTTAAACTCGCACCGAATGCACCTGCACCATTGGTTGAAGTACCTACACCGCGCTGAATCTGTATGTTATCCACAGATGAAGCAAAATCGGGCATGTTTACATAAAACGTACCTTGGCTTTCACTATCGTTTATTGGAATACCGTTAACCGTTACGTTGATCCTGCTATTATCGCTACCACGGATACGGATACCTGTGTAGCCTACGCCGGCACCAGCATCAGAATTAACTACAACTCCCGGTGTGTTCTGAAGGATGAAAGGCAGATCTTGTCCGAAGTTATTCTGTTGCATTTCTTCCTTGCTGATGTTCTTGTATGTAGTAGCCGACTTTTCTGTTGCCCGTGTTGCACGAACAATCACCTCATCTGCCAGGAAATTTTGAGGCGAAAGGCTAAAATCTAGCGTGGTATGCTGTTTAAGTTCTACAGCTTTTTCGATTGTTTTATAGCCTACATAACTTACCACAATCGTGTATTTTCCATTAACGAGGTTAGTGATGCTGTAATTTCCTGAGGCATCACTTACAACTGCGGTTTTTTGGTTTCTTAATTTAACCGTAGCGCCGGGAAGTGGCTGCTGGTTTTGATCTGTTACTTTACCGGTAACAGTAATCTGTGCCGATGCAAAGAAAGGCAACATTGCAACAAGCGCTGCAAAAAGTAAATTTTTCAATTTTATTGTTTTTAGTTAAACCCATCGGAAAAGGGGCATTGCCGATTTTCAGTTAAACTTCCATAACTCCAATCCCTACGCCGGCATTACCCGGATCAGGTGCATTCGAGGTTGATGGCTGGAGGGTTTTAAGGTTGAATGGCATTACCCCTCTACCTTTTTACCTTCTACCTTTCACCTCAAAATGGGTATGATCTCAGCCTGTTTTTGTGTTTATTTAAACAAGGCACCCCTAATGATGGTGCAAATGTAGAAAATATTTAACAATAAGTGTGTTGTTTGATGTATTCTGGGTTAATTGGGCAAAAAAATAACAACTCTATAGTATTATTTAACGAATTTGGTGCAGTTTTAGGTTTAGAAAATGAAGGTTCTGTGTGCTTGGTATCTTCAGTCCCGCTTCTGCTGCAGACGAAACCTGTGAAACAAGCAAGCACACCATAAAAAGCAAAAATAGTGCTTAAATCGGCAGCATCCCGCTTTGATCGGGTTTAAATGGCCAGGCAGGTATAAATTTACTGGATGATCACCAAACGTTCCTACGGGACGACTCCTAGGTAGAAAAAAAATGTTTTATTTTTTCGTTCCGTAGGAACATTTCGTGTTTTAGGCACCACGGTAGCAAACCCTTGTTCAATAAACCCGACAGTAGCGGTTTCGATCCTTCATCGGAATTAGCGAATGGCGGGACTACAGTACCCATGAAATACTACCCTTTCATTTCCTAAAAAAACCATTTTTATTATTAATCGGAAATGAGCGGTTCCGAGCTTTTGGCAATTTCAGCCCCGCTTTTGGTACGAGTTCCGATTAAGGATCGGAAGCTCTTCCCGACAATCGGGTTTATTTTACTTAGGCTGGTGCCTGGAAAACAAACCCTTGTACCTAAACCCGACAGTAGCGAACACGTAGTGCAACGAAGTAAAGCGAATGGCGGGGCTACAGCATCTATGAAACACTGCCGCTCCGTTTCCTAAAAAGAAAAAACACTTTATTATTAATTGGAAATAAGTGGCACTGAGCTTTTGATAACGCCAAAAATAAAGTCGTCAATTTAATCAATTAACGTATGTTTTATCATACAACAAGAAATTCATTTACTGCCTTAATTGCATTTTCTAACCTGTCATCACCCAATCCACCAATTACCTTATAATTCGCATTTAGTGCTTTCAGTTCCTTATGCCAAACCTGCATAAAATATTCGCGCTTATCGGGGAAATCGCGCAGCGGATCATCCTGCCAGGGTAAATCGATGTCCATTAACAGATACAGGTCGTACGGTCGCTTAGGCAGTGCATCCAGCACTACCTGTGGTGTTTCGCCTAATACTTCATCGCTCCAGATCTTTACCGTAATAAAAGTCGTATCACAAATAATAAAATCGCTTTCGGTAGTTACTAAAATAGCATCCTCCAAAGCTACCTGCCCGTAATACATATTCACTTCATCTTGCAGCGTATAATCGGCAACCAGGTTTTCGCAGTAATAGCGGGCATATTCTGGCACCCATGAAACTTTATAATATTTTGCCAGCGATTGAGATATAGTAGATTTTCCCGTACTTTCCGGGCCAACAATAGCGATCTTTTTAATATTTTTATTCACGATATATTTTCTGAATATGGTCAAATGTAAAAGAAAAAGCCTTAAAAGAAAAAATCCGGTTGAGGAGGGCTCCTCTAACCGGATAATAAACCAAACAAACTATTTATGAAGAAATCCTCATGGCGGGTAACTAATCCGCGGAGGAAGCTTTAGATCATTGTCTAAAGTATATACAAAACGCATATATGTTCTGCTTATTACAACATTATTGCCAATATTTTTAATATCACAACTTCGTGACTTAATTCTGACGTGTAGCGCCACTTTTACGAAATTCTTTTAACACTAATTAACATTTACAATAAAACCGTATATTTGATTTTGACAGCCATGTATAATTTATAGTACAATCTGAAAATTAGTGTTCATTATTTAAAACTATTTGTACTAAATGGTGTTATTTATTTAAGACATCAACAACTAAAACGTTATACCATGAAAAAGTTATGTGTTGTATTATCTCTTCTAATTGTATTTGCTTTAGGCTCAATTGCCTTTACTAATATTAAATTGGGTGGAATAATCGGAAAAATTACGCCGGGTGATGCGGCTTCTGCTGTTTCGCTTGTAGCGGCGACAGACACGCTAAAAGCGCAGATTAGTCAAGGTGTTTTTACTTTTACTAACCTCAAAGAAGGCGTTTATACTGTCGTTGTAAAAGCCAACGCACCATACAAAGATGCTGTTATAGAAAAGGTTGCCGTAAAAGATAGCGCCACCACAGATTTAGGCGAAATTAAATTACAGCAATAGTTCATTTCGCAAAAGAAAAATCTAAAAAGAGCACTTAAATAGTGCTCTTTTTTATTTTAAAAAAAACGCCTAAAAATCATGCTAAAGATGTATCTTTGCATCCCGACAGAACAGTTGGGATTTTTCTTCTTACAAGCACAAAATCTCGTTGCTTTCAGGGTTTCAAAAGAACCAACACTTTAGAATTTTAATTATTGTTTAAGCTTTATCATGCCTAAAGACACTTCCATACGCTCAGTACTGATTATCGGATCTGGACCAATTATTATTGGCCAAGCCTGTGAATTTGATTACTCGGGTTCGCAAGCGGCTCTTTCTTTAAAAGAAGAAGGGATTACCGTTTCCATTATCAACTCTAATCCGGCTACAATTATGACGGACAAGGTTATCGGCGACCATGTTTATTTGCGCCCGTTAACTGTTGATTCAATAGAGGTTATTTTACAAGAGCACATCGACTCTGCAGATTTACCTAGAATTGATGCGGTACTTCCTACCATGGGAGGCCAAACAGCATTAAACCTTTGTAAAGAAGCTGAAGAGCGTGGTGTTTGGGAAAAATATGGTGTAAAAGTAGTTGGTGTAGATGTTGCTGCAATCGAAAAAACCGAAAATCGTGAATCTTTCCGCCAGTTAATGGTTGATATCGGTGTAGGTGTTGCAGAATCGAAAATTGCCAACTCATTTTTAGAAGGTAAAGAAGCAGCACAAGAAATCGGTTACCCATTGGTAATCCGTCCATCATACACCCTAGGTGGTTCTGGTGGTGGTTTCGTACACAAAAAAGAAGAGTTCGATGCCGCTTTAAAACGTGGTTTAGAGGCTTCGCCAACACATGAAGTATTAGTAGAGAAAGCTGTTTTAGGCTGGAAAGAATATGAGTTAGAGTTATTAAGAGACAGCAATGATAACGTAATCATTATCTGTTCGATCGAAAACTTCGATCCGATGGGTATCCACACTGGAGATTCGATCACTGTTGCTCCGGCAATGACCTTATCTGATCGTTGTTACCAGGATATGCGTAACCAGGCGATCAAAATGATGCGTGCAATCGGCAACTTCGCCGGCGGCTGTAACGTTCAGTTTTCGGTTAACCCGGCAAACGATGAAATTATCGCCATCGAAATTAACCCACGTGTATCACGCTCATCAGCTTTGGCGAGTAAAGCAACTGGTTATCCAATTGCAAAAATTGCAGCAAAACTGGCAATCGGTTACAACCTGGATGAAATTGAAAACCAGATTACCAAAACCACTTCAGCATATTTCGAACCTACTTTAGATTACGTAATCGTTAAGATACCGCGCTGGAACTTCGATAAATTTAAAGGCGCTAACAAAGAGCTTGGCTTGCAGATGAAATCGGTTGGTGAAGTAATGGCAATTGGCCGTACTTTTATCGAAGCACTACAAAAAGCTTGTCAGAGTTTAGAGATTAACCGCGCAGGCTTAGGTGCAGATGGCAGACAGGTGCGCAATATTGAAGAGATTATGGACGGTTTGGAGCACGCTTCATGGAACCGTTTGTTCTTAATAAAAGATGCCATGGCAATGGGCGTACCTTTGGAGTCTATCCGTAAGGTAACCAAAATTGACAAATGGTTCTTAAACCAGATTCAGGAGCTGGTATTGCTCGAAACTGAACTAAAAAGATATTCGCTAAACAATATCCCTCAAGATTTCTTCGTAACGCTTAAACAAAAAGGCTTCTCTGATATCCAGATCGCCTGGTTGTTAGGCAATGTTACTGAAGATGAAGTTTACGACCGCCGTAAAGCTTTAGGTATAAACAGGGTATATAAAATGGTTGATACCTGCGCCGCGGAGTTCCCGGCCAAAACACCATACTACTACTCTACTTTCGAAGAGGAAAACGAATCTGTTCCATCTGACAAGAAAAAGGTAATTGTATTGGGCTCAGGCCCTAACCGTATCGGTCAGGGTATCGAATTCGATTACTCTTGTGTGCACGGATTATTGGCTGCCAAAGAAACAGGTTTTGAGGCCATCATGATTAACTGTAACCCTGAAACAGTTTCTACAGACTTTAACATGGCCGATAAATTATATTTCGAGCCGGTTTTCTGGGAACATGTTCGCGAAATTATCGAGCTGGAAAAACCAGTGGGCGTTATCGTTCAATTGGGTGGACAAACAGCTTTGAAAATGGCTGAGAAATTAACCGAAAGAGGCATCAAGATTATCGGAACATCTTTCGAGAATATGGATATCGCTGAAGACCGTGGCCGTTTCTCAGACCTGTTGAAAGAATTAGATATTCCTTATCCAAAATATGGTGTTGCAGAGAATGCTGAAGAAGCAATCGTTGTAGCAAACGAAGTAGGTTATCCTGTATTGGTCCGTCCGAGTTATGTACTGGGTGGACAAGGCATGAGCATCGTAATCAACGATGAAGACCTGGAAAAAGCAGTAGTAAAATTATTGGGCGATTTACCGGGCAACCGTGTATTGATCGATCACTTTTTAGACAGGGCAGAAGAGGCAGAATCTGATTCGATCTCTGACGGCGAGGATGTACACATTGTTGGTATGATGGAGCACATCGAGCCTGCAGGTATCCACTCAGGAGATTCATTTGCCGTATTACCTACATTCAGCTTATCAGAAACGGTAACTAAAGCGATGGAAGAATACTCGATCAAAATTGCAAAAGCATTAGATGTACGTGGTTTATTAAACATTCAGTTCGCCATTAAGGATGAGAAAGTTTATGTAATCGAGGCAAACCCAAGGGCATCACGTACGGTTCCTTTCATTGCAAAAGCTTACGATGTTCCATATATTAACATCGCAGCTAAAATTATGTTGGGTGTAGCGAAGCTGAAAGATTTTACGATTGTTCGTAAGCTTGAAGGTTATGCCATTAAAGAGCCGGTTTTCTCTTACGAGAAATTCCCGGAGGTAGCGAAAGAATTAGGTCCTGAAATGAAATCTACAGGTGAGGCCATCCGTTTCATCAAAGATTTGGAAGATCCTTACTTCCGCAAGCTTTACAAAGACAAATCAATGTATTTGAGTAAGTAAGCTACTTAAGAAGTTTCGAAAGGCTCAGCTTAGGAGAACTTCGAAAGTCTGCAAAAAATAAAAATGGCCAGTGATGATTTCACTGGCCATTTTTTGTTTCGTCATCTCGACTGAAGCGCAGCGAAATGGAGAGATCTTTTTACTGGTGGAAAAGATTTCTCCACTTCGGTCGAAATGACGATCTAGATTGAACCTCAGATACTGTCATGTTGAGCTTGTCGAAACACCTTAAAGCGTATTTAACAGATCCTTCGACAGGCTCAGGATGACAAATCTATATGATACAAGCTCCAATTTAACCACTTTTATTGCTTCAACTTCGGAATCCTCGTTGGTGTATCCGTTCCGTTTACAATGGTAATTGCGCTCTTTGCGATCGCTTTGATGGTGGAAAGAATATTTTCTACGTCCAAAGAACTATATTCGTCTTTCACACTATGGTATAATTTATCGATATCAATTTTATCGGTACTAATGGTATGTGCCGGAACGCCCAAAGCAGCTAAAGTTGCGTTATCACTTCTATAGAACAAGTTTTGATCTGGATACGGGTCTGGATGGAAAGTAAATTCGGTCCCAGCTAAATTTTTCTGCAAAATCTTCCCAAAATCAGATCTTTCATAACCGGTAATAAATGCAGTATTCTTGCCAAATTTCGAATCCTTACCAATCATCTCAATATTGAACATGGCTACTACATCATCAGGATTTAGTTTTTCTGAGAAATATTTTGCACCGAAACCACCGATTTCTTCGGCAGTAAAAGCAACAAAGACTAAAGTACGCTCATTGTTTTTCTGCGCTTTGTAATACTTGGCAAGTGCAATCATAGCGGTTGTACCAGAAGCATCATCATCCGCACCATTGGCAATACTATCGCCATCAACACTTTTTAAAAAGCCTAAATGATCATAATGGCCAGAGAAAATTACAATTTCTTTTGCTTTTGATTTACCTGGAATTACCCCTGCAACATTAAATAAAGGCATTTTATCTACCTTACTTTTAAATGTTGCCGAAAAATCTGTTGCGGCATCTTTACCCAAAACAAAAACCTGTACAGCGCTTGTTGTTGCTTTAACGTCTTTCTCATCAACGGTTGCCGGTTTACCGAAATAACTTCTATAGCGGTTAAACAGATCAGCAAATTTATTGTCAACCAGAACAATCTGATTTTTTTGAGCACCCATCATTGTCCTTAGCTGAGGTACAAATGCTTTATCGGGATCTAATTTAACAACAGTGGTGTTCGATTTATCTAGGGTAACACTTTCTGAAGTTACGCCTGAAACGATTAAATTTTCTGCGGCAACTTCTTGTCCATCAATCTTAACACTTGTACTTAGATTGGTAACCTGATATTTGTTAAAGGTTTGGCGGAAAGTTTTCTCACCAGCTAATGGCTGTAAGCCGATCTTTTTAAACTCAGATTCGATAAAAGTAGCCGCTTTATCAATACCAGGCGTAAAGGTTGCACGCCCTTGCATATCATCAGCACTTAAGGTTTTAATCAGGTGATCGGTGTATTCGCGGGTAATGATTTTATCTATGTTTTGCGCCTTAAGCTGCAAACTTGCCATCCCGACAAGCGTAAAAAAGAACATTTTCTTCATATAATAAGTATTAGTTTTGCTATTTAGATTTTACCTGCGATGTTAACCATTTATCTCTAAAAGTTTGCATGGCTGGTGTTAAATCTCCTCCTGTTTTTTCAATGGGAACAATCTCTAAAGCCGGATCTTCTATTAAGGTTAATTGTGCCGTTTTTTGCGCTCCACGGTAAAGATAAGTAACCTTCAGCACATCGCCGGGTTTGTGGGCATCAGTAATGGCCGTAACCGCAGCAACATCTTTTAATACCTCACCATCGATGGTTAGCAATACATTATCAACATCTAAACCTGCTTCATATGCTGGCGTACCCATCAGCGTCTGCCCTACAATCAATTTCCCATCCAGCAGGTTAATCTTGCCAAAGCCCGCAAAAGCTTTACCAGGATTTGCTTTGCGCAAAACAAGACCTGCATTTAAAAGCAGTTTGGCATAATCGTTCTTTTCGGTGCCGTAAATATAATTTTTAAAGAAACCGGCAGCGAAAGCAGGGTCTTTAGTCAGCGTTGCGAGGGTTTTCTCTAAATCAGGTACGGTGTACGCAATTTCTGGCTTGCCGTAGGCTTTCCAAAGCGCACGCATATAATCATCAAGGCTGAGTTTAAATTCGGTTCTTAAGCGAAGATCTAAAGCAAGGGCAGTTGCAGCACCATAGGTATAATACGAGGTAAATATGTTGCCTTTATTGGTCTGATCGATAGCCACACCAGCATCGGCAAACACCGCGTACCTACTGGCCTCAATCGGTGAAAAGTTTTTTGCTCCGGGAGACAGTAAAACAGCATTTACCATGCCGTTAAAAGTTTGTATGGCATTGTCGGCAGTTTTTAAACCCGCCCTTGTTAATAGCAGATTGCCATAATATTGGGTAAAGCCTTCAGCCAGCCAAAGTTCATCACTCATATTGGCATGCTCGAAATTGAAGGGTTCTAAGGTTTTTGGCCTTAAACGTTCTACATTCCAGCTGTGAAAATATTCATGCGAAAAAGTACCCAGGAGGTTTGATTCATAACCCGCAATTTTTGGTGTGCGCTGCACAATCGAAGTAGAGTTTCTATGCTCCATTCCATCGCCTGCATTCTCCGGATATACATCATCCAGAAAATAATAATTACCGTAATCGTAAGTGGGGAATTCGCCCCAAACGGCAAAATGTTCATCAACCATTTTTTTAAGCATTTCAGCATAATTATCGATGGTTTTCTGATCGTCGTTAGCGTGCGTAATTAAATGGATGGTCTGTACTTTACCATCGGTATTTTTAACCTGCCAGCTTGCCGTTTTATAATTGGCAATTTCGGTAGGACTATCCATAAAATATTGGAGATTTGGCGCAAAATAAGTCCCATTGGCCATTGGCTTAAGCTGTGTAGCTACTTTCCAGTCCTGTTTTTCGGCATAATTGAACTTCACCAGTCGCGGCCTGTTATCCATGCCTACCGGAAACGCAAAAGTTGCCGGCATATTCATGTGTGCATGGGTTTCGTCAAAACCAGCATAGGTTCCGTCAATCCAGTTTCCAAAAAGTGTATAGTTTACTTTTACGCTTGAACCATGATTGGGAATTTCATAAACATCGCCCGCTGTTTGTTTAATAACCAGCTGTTTTCCTGATGCATCGAAAGCTTTCAGGTGATATACATTTTTTCCAAACTCATGTGTAGCGTAACGGCCCGGAGATGACCTGCTCATTCTAACCTTTAGCGTTCCCATAGGAACATTTGGGACAACCATGCTGATTTCAGCTTCATGATGGATAGCATTTGGGAAGGAAACCGTATAACTGATCTCATTTTGGGCAAAAGCCTGAAACGATAGTAGACCAAATACCGCAGCACCTAAAAATTTCTTCATAAAATCGGGATTATAAGGGCAATTTAATAAAAATGGAAGATGTTTGAGGTAAAATGTACGATGGATAATAGTTGATGGTCTGATAGTCAATAACTGATAGCCTAATGTTCACAGTTGATTTTTTTCGGTTTAATAGTTTAGGAGTTTAAGCCATGATCTATGAACCATCCGCTCCCAACTTCCTTCTTACATTTTCCCTTAGCCCTCGCTATCCCAATCGTGTTTTTCGAGATCGCGGTAAGCTTTTCCTTTTATAATTTCCTTCTTTTTAGATGATTCGGAATCGACCCTAGTTTCATGAATATTATCGGCTACTTCAAAATGGAAATCCTTGTCTTTTTTAGAATGATAAATCGAAACTTCATCTCCATCCGCTATAGCATAATCATAAGGCCCTCTTGCACTCATCAGTTTTACAAACACCGGCAAACATTCAAAAAAGATAAACAGCAGCCCGATAAAAGTAACCGCAATTGCCGTATTGTTATCCCGTGTGCCATCTACATTAAATTTAAGTTGCCCTAATGCCCAGTTGCGGTCGGCAAAACCAGCAATATCCGATAAACTGTCTAACTGTTTTTTAGTGTACAGCTTTTCGGTAAACAGCCCATCAAATTCTTTTCGTTTATCTACAAAACCTTCCGATGTATTGATGGCAGCTTTTAACGAATCTAATTCTGCCGTGCGTTGTGCAATTTCGGCTTCCTTGCGCTTGGCATAGGGTCCGTAGCCCATTACCCCAGATGTTTCGGTGGTTTTGTTTCCAAAAATTTCGAAATTAAGCTTTTGTCTATCCGTTTTAATTCCTTTTTCAAGTGAATCTCTGGTAGCTTTCTGTTGATTTAATCTGCCAAATTCTACCTGATATTTTTTCTCAAAAGCTTTGTTCAGGGTATCGATTTTAGAACGCTGGCCGTTTAAATAACTTACTTTTAGGCGTTCTTTAATTTCCTTATCAAAAATTTTAAGCTCTATTGGCCTCGAAATTACCATACCAATCATAATGGCCAACAGAATACGTGGTGTTGCCTGTAACAACTGTTTATTGGTGCTGGCGCTTTTGTTAATGCTCGATACGATATAGCGGTCCATATTAAAGATGGCCGCTCCCCATAAAAAGCCGAAAACAATGGCAAAAATTACCGCCAGATCATCCCCCTTAAACACAAAATACATAGCATAGCCTCCAGAAAGAGCAGCAAATAAGCCTGTAAAAAAGATGGTGGCACCAATGCCAGTATATTTATTTTGTTCTGAAGGATACTTTTCCAGTGTCGGGATATGAGCGCCAGAGCAAAACCAAAAGAAACGGTTCAGTTTGTCCATTTGTAACTATTTATAATTAAACGCCTAAGGGTTAAAGTTGTTACAGCTTCACACAAAATTTTATGGCTTTTTTTGATGGGGAGGGTAAAGTTCATTTTCCTATATTTGCATAAATACATTTAATAAAATGAAAGAAATATCGGTACAAGAACTAAAAGAGAAAATCGATAACAAAGAAGATTTTCAATTGATTGATGTTCGTGAAACATTCGAATATGAGGTTTCCAATCTTGAAGGCGAGAACATCCCTTTAGGTGGAATTTTAATTGAGGCTGATAAAGTTGCGAAAGATAAGCCGGTAATTATTCAGTGCCGCAGTGGAAAAAGAAGCGCAGCAGCAGTAATGCAGTTGGAGCAACAATACGGATTTGATAATCTTTATAACTTAAAAGGCGGTATTTTAGCTTGGCAAGAAGCTTTTGATCCGAGCATGCCGGTTTACTAATGATAGAATGAGTGAGTTTTGAATGAGTGAATGTTATTAGCATACGCTTATTCAAAATTCATATATCTTTTCTTTGCCTTCAGCCTGTCATTCAATCATTCTCTAATTTCGTCATTCAATCATTTCTACCGTGGGTAAAAAATTTGCTTTAAATATCTTTTATAACCTGGCCATTATCCTTTCTATTTTCGGATTGGTTTGGTGTTATAACAATGCTAAATATCTTCCAGCTGGCTTTTTGGTAGGCACAACGGCTTGTTTGTTCTACTTTAAGTACCAACTTACCAAAGACATCAGAAAAAGCTTTAAAGAAAAAGATCAGAAGTAGCAATTTAATGATAGAATGAGTGAGTTTTTGAATGAGTGAATATTATGATATAACATCTAAAACCTATATATCATACGCGCCCAGGCTCCTAAATAATTCTGTCATTCAATAACTCTACTTTAAAGAAAAAGATCAGGAGTAGCACCTGCTAAGCCTAAACCGGGCAACTCTTTTAAAATATACTTACCGTTTTCGAAAGCTGGATCAGTAAAGGGGTTATTCTTGGTGAGCCATGGCCCATCCAAATCGGCCCAGTTACATAAAGGAGCCAAAGCCGCTGCGGCCAAAGTGGCACAACTGGTTTCGCTCATACAGCCAATCAGCACTTTCATCCCAAAAGAACGGGCTTTCAAAATCATCTGATGCCCTTCATACATGCCGCAGCTTTTCATCAGTTTTACATTAATGCCATGGTAAGCGCCTTTCAGTTTGTCCATGTCGGCTAAACGCTGTACGGCTTCATCAGCCAACAAAGGAATCGGACTGCGCTCTGTTAGCCAGGCATTCCCATCGAGGTTGTTTTTGTCCATAGGCTGCTCAATTAACACCACGCCCTGGTTATGCAGCCAATAAATTAAATCAATTGCTTTAATTTTATCTGCCCAACCCTGATTAGCATCCACATATAAGGGTACATTGGTCATACTCCTAATGGTTTCAATAATTTCCTGATCGTTATCCCTCCCCAGTTTAACTTTGATCACTTTAAAAGCTTCGGCATCTTTCAGTTTTTCGCGGATTACTTCAGGCGTATCAATCCCAATGGTATAAGAAGTTACCGGCATATTAACAGGATCTGCGCCGTAAATTTCATAACAGGGTTTATTTAACAGCTTTCCATTGATATCGTTAAGGGCAATATCTATTGCCGCTTTAATGGCAGGTTGACCTGGAGCAAGGCTATCCAGATAGCTAATCATTTCTTTGAAATCGAATGGATACTGGATTTTATCCCAATCTACAAGGCTAAGAAATGCCGCAGCACTTTCATAGCTCTCGCCCATATAAGGTACCATAGAGGCCTCACCATAACCTGTAACACCTTCATGTTCGATCTTTAACAGCATTAAGGGGGTGCTGGTACGGGTAAATTTCGAGATCGAAAAAGGATGTTTTAATTCTAATTCAAATTGTCTGCAACTAATCTTCATTATCAATCGTCTTCTAAATAAATAAGGTAATTATCGCTTTGCAAATTATCTTTGTTTTTATTAACGCAACTACCACTGCCATGAAAAACATTTCAAGATTACGGTATTTTATTTATTTATCCTTAATAATTATTGGGGGATGTACCACAGGAAAAAAAGCCTTACAAAAAGGTGATTACGATGCTTCGGTTGCTAAAGCAGTAAGCAGATTGCAAAACTCGCCAAAAAACAGCGAAGCCATGCAGGTGCTAAAAACAGGATACGATTTGGCCTTACAGGATCATTTAAGAAAAATTGAAGAGGCAAAGGCATCTAACGACCTTTTCAGATGGGAATCGGTGATGTACGATTATCAAAAAATCAATCAATTGGCTGATGAGATCAATAGCTGCCCAGCCTGTTTAACGGTTGTTCCAGGTCCGACAAAATACATCAATGAACTTGCTGATAGTAAATACAATGCAGCTGCCGCAAGATATAATTCAGGTTTGGGCTATTTAAGAGAAAACAACCGCCAATCGGCTAAAAAGGCATATTACGAATTTGAGAAAACACAGAATCTTCAGCCAAATTATAAAGATGTAAAGGCTAAAATGGACGATGCCTATTGGGCTGCGGTAACCAGGGTTGTTGTTCAGCCGATTATTGTAAACAGCGGCATGTACAAATTAAGCGCTGATTATTTTCAGCAGCAGATTGATCAGTTTATCGGAAATTACTCAAGAAATAAGTTTGTGATATTTTATGGCGAGGCTCAGGCAACCAACCAAAAAATTGTTCCCGATCAGGTATTGAGTTTAAACTTTGATGATTTTGTGGTAGGCCAAACCTATGTAAAAGAAAGGGTAGAAAAGCTGAAACGCGACAGCGTAGTAATCGGCGAAACCCGTGGAAAAAAACCAATTTACGGTACAGTAAAAGCCACCTTAAGCATTTTCGAAAAGAACATCTCTTCATCGGGATTATTGGATATGAGCATTACCGATTGGAGCACAAAAAAACTGGTACGCCAGCAGAAATTCCCTGGAACTTATGTATGGAGAGATAATTGGGCAACCTATAAAGGTGATGACAGGGCGCTGAGTAAACAGCAATTGGCCATTACCCGAAGGAGGGAGCAACTGCCCCCACCACCAAGTGCTTTGTTTTTAGAATTTACCAAACCCATTTATAACCAGCTGGTTGATGATATCAGTTATTATTACAACAACTACTAAACCTCACCCTATTTGAGGAACTGCTTTGCGCACTACCTGTGCATCCCTCTCCTGCAGGAGAGGGAAACGGAGGACATTGCTATACTACCACTGCTAACATGGTGAGGTGGTTGTAATCCCTGCGTTAAAATAAAATATCGTTGCAAAGCCCTAAAAATATAATGGCTAATATTGCAGTGATGAATACCGGCTTATACAATCCTTTCCAAAACTTCGATTTTTTATACAAAATCTGCTTCCTAAGCGGCAAAACTTTTAATTCGCCTGTTGTTCAGGTGCCGTTAATACCAAAATGGTTGTTAGAGCAAGCTGGTTTAAGCGGCGAAGAACAGATCCAGTTCTTGGATGAGAGTATCCGTTCGTATAACACCTTGGTTATCCCGGTAAACAGCGAGGTAAACGAGCAGTTTTTAACCCCGCTTGAACACAAGATCGAAACGGCCTTTGCAACTGGATACGATGCCGTTTCTGCATTGCCCGAACTGGATCTTTTTAACTGGATCGGCAAGTTTTTATATGGCTTTGTCTATATCGAAATGCATTCGGCCTTACGTAAAGAAATGACTGCCGACGGTTTAAATATGTCGCAATCTTTAATGATGAAATTTGCCAATCTGAATTTCATGATGCAGAACCTGTATACCAGCCTGGAGTTTGAAGATTTTTCGCCATGGTCTATCACGGTCGTAAAATTAGAAAACGAAGAAACACCGTTCAGTTTCCGTGATGAGATAAACACTTTAACCTTCTCGTTAAAAATGAAAGATTTTGGTATCATCGCCTGTTTACAGGATAATGGCACCAATAAACGCTATCATCAGGATATCATCAACGAAATAAAAGGAAAAGCTTTAACCGCCGAACAGTTTGAAGAGCTAAGTGCGCGTTTTTATTACTCTGCCTATCTGTTTAACCGCTTGCCAGAATATACTTTTATGCCAGTAGAAGGCACCACTTACATCGAGGCTATGCCTTTACGGGGCAACATGACCAAACCCCTTTTTGATGTTTGGCAACATAAAGTATATGCCCAGGTGTTGGAAAACTTCTGGAAACCATGGGGTTATGTGGTATTCGAGATTATAAAAAACCCTGATGAGCCGATGAGTTTCTTCGAGAAGCCTTATTTGCCTACGGCGGGGTAATAAATTCAGGTCGTCACCCTGAATTCATTTCAGGGCCTATCTTGCATGAAAGATGCTGACCACGAAGTAGCTACAAGACAATTGAAAACACTATCCTACTTGTAAAATAAATTCAGCATGACGGTCGCATGCGAAAACTACCTCCCGCCAGTTAACATGGTTATAAAGTTCTGCAAAATGCCCGGAACAAAAATGATCGTAAAAATCAATCCGGTTAACGCGCCAAAAAAGTGTGCATCATGATTGATGTGATCTCTTGAATTGCGGGAAGCATAAGCGCAATAAATTAAATACAGAATCCCAAAAACTACAGCAGGAATGCCGATGGGAATAAACATGATGTAAATTTTAGACATTGGATTAAACAAAATATAGCTAAAAAGCACTGCACTAATCGCTCCGGATGCACCAAGGCTATTGTAGTTAAAATGATCTTTATGTTTAATAACGGTGGGTAAATCACTCAGCACCAGCCCCAAAAAATACAGTAATCCAAACTGCCAACTCCCCATTAATCTTTCCAGTGTAAAGGCAAAAGCATAGAAGGTAAACATATTAAAAAACAGGTGCATCCAATCGGCATGTACAAGCCCGCTGGTAATCAAAGTATATACATTCTGTCCTTTCGAAACACTATACGGATGCAGCATAAATTTTCCGTAAATGGAGTGATCGTAAAAAGCATATAAGCTAGTAATAATGGTAAAAACGAAAATTACGGAGGCAACTGGTGCAATATTGAAGTATTCCATGGGGGTTATTTTAAATCGAGTTTTATGTCTGTAACCAAACGGGCTACCGGATATCTATTGTGTGTTTTTTCGTAATAATCAGAATTTTTATATACAAAATCAAGTTGTGCGGCCGCATTCTTCGCAAATTCGGCGTCTGAAGCTTTTTTCGCCTCCAGTTTATGCTTTAGTTCTGGATTATTGTTCAGGAGCGCTGTTGCCGTATCTTCAAAAACGTATGCCGAATAATGTTCCTTCATATCCAGAATTGAATCGAAAAAGTTCCAGTTGAAATAAGAATCAGTAGCCTGTGGCTCTAGTGTTTCTACAATGTACCGGTTAACAGGCTGGTTAACATAAACCACAAAATCGCCAGCGTAATACTGAAGGTTCTGTTTTAGCGTATTCAATTTTACGGCTGAGTGCAGATAGTGCCCTTCATAGGGCCTTGTTCCGGTTTTAAAATCGCCGATATAATAACTTTCTACTTCAATTTTCTGATCGGCTTTAAGTTCCCGCAGTTTAACATTATTCAGTTTAAGCAGGGCAATTACGCGGTCCCAGGCTTTCGGAATAATGTAGGCAACCGGTTTTTGAACTGACACCGCAGGTTCGAACTTGTTCCATTCTTTAATGGTTTTGGTGTAAGGTTTACTGCGGTCGTAATATAAACGATCAGCGCCGCTTACCGTACTGGGTTTTTGCCCGGCCTCAAAGCCTTTAAAGGTCAGATCGTTTACCTCGCTTTTATTCAGTTTCCATTCTAAAGGAAATTCCTTTTGTGCAGCAACAAGTTCGTCGGCCTTCCGCTTATTCTCTCCAATAACCTTAGCATCGCGTTCTACAAGTTGAATATAGGTTTGCAAAAGCTTGTAAGTAGCATCCACACGCAAATCGTATGCCTTTAGCATATGCGTTTCAGGCATAAAACCTATAGTATTGTGCAGCGTGGTGTATCCGGTAGAATAACGTGGGGGATCTATAAATCCGGTTATTCCGCTTTCTGGCGTTTCGCCTATCGAGTTTACATAGGGAATCATCGGGTAACCCATCTTCTCCATTCCCTTATATAGATCAGGCACCAATGTTTTAGTTAAATAACCCGAAAGAATCGGGTTCAGCTTATCTTTTTGTGTAGGGATAAGCGTCATTACATATTGATAATCTGCGCCATTGCTGGTGTGTGTATCTATAAATATTTCGGGCTGCCAGGTATTAAAAATGAGCTGAAACGCCGCTGAATTTTTCGAATCGGTTTTAATGAAATCACGGTTCAGATCGAGGTTCTTGCTATTGCCCCTAAAACCATAAGCAACCGGTCCGTTCTGATTGGCCCTTGATGTTCCGCTACGGTTAAAACTGCCATCTATATTGTACAGGGGAATAATGCAGATCACCACATCTTTTGGCAGTTTACCTGTCTTAAGCAGATCGCGGGCAAGCATCATCGATGCATCCACCCCCTCTGGTTCGCCCGGATGAATGCCGTTGTTGATCAATAAAATCCTTTTATTCTGCTTTCTAATCTCCAAAGGATCAAAAACCCGATCGCGCGACAAAACCAATACATGTAAAGGCTTACCAAAATCTGTACTTCCATAGGTAAACAATTTGGCCTGTGGATAAGTCTTGGTCAGGTTTTCGTAATAGGTTATAGCAGCATTGTAAGTGGAAGTTTCAATTTTTCCGCTCAGCTCGAAAGGTGTTTTTTGTGCGTCAGCTTTTAATCTCATCGAAAGCAAACAAAACACAAAGAATTTTTTCATGCCTTAAATCTAAGAAATGAAATGATGTTATTAAAGGGTTTTACGATAAGATTTAATCGTTCCCAACATATATTTAAAGCCTATGGTATAAACGTTGTAAACATCCGGCGAATTGTTCGCGAACTTGGCGCTCGAATCGTTATAACCATCCAAACCTTCGCCAAAAGTATAGTTCGACTGTGCATTAATGTTTATAACGTACCTCATATAGCCATAACCATCGTTGATGAAATAGTTAAATCCGAAGTTTAAGGGTACCGCCATGTTAAGGCCTTTATCTTTTCCAGGGAAAGGACCATAGCCAGGATCGTATGCTGCCCAGCTTGGTTTGTACCGCACAATATCGGTAATCTTGTTGTTAACTATCCCTATACCCAAACCCACATACAAACCCCTTAAATTGTATAAAAACTCGCTTTTATCGTAGTTCACCACCTCACCAAGCATTAGCTTTACATTGGCTGTAATGGCGGTATATTGGTTTATAAACTGACGGTTGTGCGGATCGGTTTCAATATCTCCACCTTGAATCCTACCATACTGCCCTTCTAAACCCAGCGTTACAAATGGCGTGATATGATAATCGAATACGCCATACGCTGTGTAACCAAAACTTCCTTTGTACACATCGGTATAAGATTTGTTTATTCCTCCACCAAAACCATACGACATTTTAAAGTAATTAGATTGGGCAAAAGAAAAACTTCCTATAAAAACAAGCAGAAGGGTTATATATGTAGCTCTCAGCAGATTAAAAATCATATCGTTTTTTTACAAAAATAATATGTTTATCGAATATCCATAACTTTTACCTTTGAATTATGAGCACATACACCAACTTTAACAAATCTCTGGAGCAGCGGTTTATAAAATATGCGAAGATTGATACCCAATCTGATCCAAATTCTCCAACTTGCCCATCAACCCTAAAACAAAAAAACTTAGGTAAAGAATTGGTTCAGGAACTGTTAGAAATTGGCGTTACTGATGCCGAAATGGACGATAACGGCTATGTGTATGGTACAATCCCGTCAAATACAAACAAGCAGTTGCCGGTAATTTTCTTCTGTTCGCACATGGATACCTCGCCCGATTGTAGCGGTGAAAATGTTAAACCGATTATTCATGACAATTATCAAGGACAAGACTTAATTCTGCCAGATGACAACAATATTATCATAAAATTGTCTGAGCACAAAGACCTAAAGCACCAGATTGGCAACAATATTATCACGGCAAGCGGAACAACTTTATTGGGGGCCGATAATAAAGCAGGCTTAGCAGAAATTATGGAAGCGGCTGCCTTTTTAATGCGCAATCCTGATGTAAAACACGGAACCATAAAGCTACTTTTTACCCCTGATGAAGAAATAGGCCGCGGCGTAGATAAAGCCGATTTAAAGAAACTAGGTGCCGATTTTGGCTATACCATAGATGGGGAAACGCTGGGTTCAATCGAAGATGAAACTTTTTCTGCCGATGGCGCCACCCTTAAAATTTATGGCGTAAGCACTCACCCAGGCTTTGCCAAGGGCAAAATGGAAAGCGCCATTAAGATCCTTGCCGAAATTTTAGATTCACTGCCAAAAAATACCCTCACACCAGAAGCTACACATCAAAAAGAAGGATTTATCCACCCGGTAAGCATGAACGGACAGGTAGAAGAGGCAGAAGCACAGTTTATCATCAGAGATTTTACCGATGAAAAACTAGCCTCACATGGGCAGTTTTTAGAAGAAACCGTAAAAAAGGTGATGGCTAAATACCCAAAGTCTACCTATAAAATTAATATTAAAGCACAGTACCGCAACATGAAACAGGTGTTGGATCAGCATCCTAAAATTGTACAATACGGAATTGAAGCCATTGAACGAGCAGGTGTGGTGGCAAAACAACAAAGTATCCGTGGCGGAACCGATGGCTCGCGACTTTCTTACATGGGCTTACCTTGCCCCAATATTTTTGCCGGAGAACATGCTTTTCATAGTAAACAGGAATGGGTAAGTGTGCAGGACATGGAAAAAGCGGTACAAACCATTATTAACATTGCCTGTATTTGGGAAGAGCGTGGGTAGTTGAAACAGTTCGGAGTTGGCAGTTTTGAGTTCGGAGCCGTATCCAACTCCAAACGCCCAACTCCAGCCCCCAAACTCAATAGGAGGCTTGTCCAATATCCAACCTCGCTATTTTTCCTTCTTTGTTTACCTTAAATTTAAAGCAGGTTTTAAAATCGCCCCATTGGTCGGAGTGGAAATGGCCATAAACCTCCAATCCGTTGTTTTCAACTTTATCTATACTGGTAAAACGCTCATGCCCCAGCGCTTTCTTAAAGAAGTTATTAAATTTCATCTGGTTTCCGTCGTCGTAAAAGGCAACATCGATAGCAAATAAAGGAAACCATGTTTTTTCATCGCCTTTTTGCAATGCGGTAATAGCGGCCTTCACTTTTGCATTTGATAATTTTGTTAAATCTATCGCCATGGGTTTCTGATTTTATTTTAAGCGAAAGTAAATGCGCGGGTAATAAAATAAATAACGCTTTAAGCTTTCATTTGCTTAAGCTTTTAGTAGTGATCAAAATTAATAAAAAAGATATTTTTAAAATACATCTTTTTGTTAATTTAGACTGCAAATGATAACTCTCGAGAACGATTATATAAAAGTTAGCCTGGCGGCTAAAGGCGCAGAACTTCAAGGCTTATTTAGTAAAGAAACCAAGCTGGAATATTTATGGAATGCCAACCCAAAATATTGGGCAAAAAACAGTCCGGTTTTATTTCCCATTGTTGGCTCATTAAAAAACAACAGTTTTACCTATCAAGGTAAAAGCTATGAGCTGCCACGCCATGGTTTCGCCCGCGATCATGTTTTTAATATCGAAAAAATAAGTGAGACCGAAGCCATTTTTAGCTTAACCCAAAATGAAGATACCTTAAAAATATATCCCTTTTATTTTGAGCTGAAACTGAGGTACCGGCTAATCGACAGGAAACTGAATTTAACTTACGAGGTAATAAACACAGGTACTGCCGAGCTTTTGTTTTCAATTGGTGCACACCCGGCATTTGCGGTGCCCAATACCCCCAATACTGTTTACGAAGATTATTATCTGGCTTTTAATGCCGATGAGAAATTAACTTTCTGGAAACTCGAAGAGGGTTTAGTGGCCGACGAAACAGCGCTGATTGAACTTGGCGGCCACAGGTTAAACCTTAAACACGATTTGTTTTATAACGATGCGCTGGTTTTTAAAACCCTGCAGAGCAATTGCATCAGCTTGCTCAACAACAAAAACGATTACGGCCTGCATTTCCATTTTGAAGATTTCCATTTCTTTGGCATTTGGGCAGCTACCGATGCCCCTTTTATTTGTTTAGAGCCCTGGTGTGGCGTGGCCGATGGCGTTAACCACGATCAGGAATTAACACGCAAAGAGGGAATAGTAAAGCTCGGGGCAGGCGAAAACTGGTTGCGGTTTTGGGAAGTAGAGTGTTTCTAGGTGGCTTACCATGCGTAAGGAAAAATAGCCCGGCAGCCTTCATTTCTTAATCCACATTAAGAAAGTTGTAATACATAAGTACTAAATTGCAGTACATTGAATACAACAATAAGCTGTTAAAACAAGATGAAAAATACGCCGCATTTTGCACAATTATTTCTTCGACTAGCCCTAAGCATCGGTTTTATTCTACCCGTTATGGATCGCTTTGGCTGGCTGGGCACACCAGGCTCGCCAACAGTTAGCTGGGGCAATTGGTCGGTATTTTTAGATTATACCAACACTTTAATGCCTTTTTTAGTAAGGCCAGCAGCCAATGTAATGGCTATTATTGCCACCGCCGGCGAATTGGTTTTTGCGGTATTGCTTATCGTTGGGTACAAAATTAAGTTGGCGGCTATGGGTAGTTTTTTACTAACACTTGCCTTTGCCCTCTCTATGTTCATCTTTGCAAATTACAGGGCCCCTTTTAATTATTCTGTTTTCGTAGTAAGTGCCGCCAGTTTGTTGTTAGCAACCTTGCCTTCTTATAAATGGAGTATTGAAGCAAACAAATAATTATCCACATTAAAATTTATGTTTCGCGTGTGGTGAAAACCACTACCCATAAAGGGGTATTTTTACCTTTTAATTTGATGTTAACATGTTGATAACTATATTTATAATGTTAAAATTAAATCAACGGGACGATTTAGATTAAAACGCGAAACCTTTCAGCAATGAAAGGTTTTTTTTTGCAAAAAAAAACACGCCCTCAAAAGCGGACGTGTCTACTCAAATCTAAAATTATTTTGGGACGATTGAGAATTATTTCATTAAATGTTTAATACCCTGATACAAATATGAAAAAGATCAGGGATTTATTTCCGTTCAGTTTTATTCATCTGTATAAGAATAACTTATCCAAAATGCTATTATAAAATGAATAAAACATTTTAGTCTATTTAAAAACAGTGTTTTCTCAAGATCGGCACCCTATATAAGCTCGTCGCAACAAGGTGGAACCATACAAGGTTATTATTTGAGGATGTCGAAAACGCCCTTACATTTGTCTCAAGTACACCCATTTTATCCTTAAAAGGTGCAGTAACTTAGTTGCAAACAAAATAAATAAGATTATGGCTACCATGCACCCTTACTTAAACTTCGACGGCAAGGCCGAAGAAGCTTTTAATTTTTATAAATCGGTTTTTGGCGGAGAATTTACCTTCTTTGCAAAAATGGGCGATGCACCCGAATCGGATAAATTAACCAATGAGGAAAAAAACCGTGTAATGCACGTAGCCTTACCCATTAATGAGCATACGGTTTTAATGGCGTCAGACTGTGTACCTTCTGCAGGGCATGTACTTAAAGAAGGCAATAACATGTACATTAACCTTAATGCCGAGAGCCGCGAAGATGCCGATCGCTTATTTAACGGACTTTCTGCAGGTGGCACCATCGAAATGCCAATGGACGATATGTTCTGGGGCGATTACTTCGGTAGCTTTAAAGACAGGTTCGGTATTCAATGGATGGTTAATTTTAGCAGCCAAAAATAAAATAAAGCCCTTATTGTTCCCCCTACGATAACTAGAGCGATAAACGGCTCAAAGTTTCTCTGGTAACCCCCAAATAGGACGCGATAAGGGTTTTCGAAATCCTCTTTTGTAAAGATGGGTATTGATTGCGCCATTGTTTGTAACGCTCGCCCGCATTATTACTCAATAGCGCCAATACCCGTTTTTGCAAAGCCATGTTACCTGTGGTGTACTTTTTCCTAAAAAAGTATTCCATTTTCCGGGAAGAGGCACAAAGTTTTTCCTTGTTCTCAAAAGAGATAGAAAGGGTTTCGGTATCTTCAATACAATCTACATTTAAGGTTGCCGGCATTCCGGTGTTAAAAGCATTCGGGTCTGAGAACCACCATTCTTCCATGGCAAGTTGTAAAATGTATTCTTTGCCCTCATGGTCGGTATAAGAAGACTTCACAATTCCTTTCAGTACAAAATGTTCGCAACTGGCTACATCACCTGCCTGAATTATATATTGATGTTTTTTATATTTCCGCTTGGTAAAAAAAGATTCGGCATATTGAAATTCTTCATCTGTTAAACAAACAATCTGATCAATATGCGCCCTTAAAAAATTTGTTTCCATGTTTCTGATACAATGCACAAATGTACTGTTTATTGAAGATTTATGAACCTTGGACAATTGTCCTTATCTGGCAAACGTGATAATAATCACGCTAAAATAGTGATCTATGTCCTTTCCAAAAGCTGATGCTTGCTTTAAGTTTGCAATACACAAACACGCAAAACCAACCGCTAACACACAAATGAAACTTAAATTACTAACCGCCATAGCCTTACTGGCGATATTAAACACACAAAAATCAGCTGCCCAGAGCCTTGCCAAAATGAACTGGTTTAACGAACCTGAAAAGTGGGAAATCAAGGATAAAAATACATTTAGCTTATTTGTTCCTGCCAAAACAGATTACTGGCGAATTTCGCATTATGGCTTTACCGTTGATGATGCCCCTTTTTATTATGCCACTTATGGTGGTGAATTTGAGGTAAAAGTAAAAATTACCGGCAACTATGTAACCACTTTCGATCAGATGGGTATTATGCTCCGAATTAATGAAGAAGAATGGATTAAGGCGGGAGTAGAATTTGTAAATGGCAAACAAAATGTAAGTGCGGTGGTTACGCATAAAACAAGCGACTGGAGCGTAGTAGAATTGGCACAGGCGCCGGTATCTATCTGGATGAAAGCTGTTAGAAAACTTGATGCAGTTGAGATTTTTTACTCCCTGGATGATAAAAAATATACCATGATCCGTACGTGTTATTTTAAGGATAATGCGCCTGTAATGGTGGGCCTTGTGGCTGCCTGTCCTGATGGCAAGGGTTTTAACGCCACATTTGAAAATTTCAAGGTTACACCCACGCCAGATCAGCGCAGGTTAGATTGGGCAAAAAAACAGCAGAATTAATTTTTTTATAAAGTGGCCGTCATTTCGAGCGAAGTACAACGCAGCCGAGAATCTATATAGAGGGTATTTTTTGACTTAGATCTCTCCGTTTCGCTGCGCTACAGTCGAGATGATGATTTTTCTATTGGAACGCTTCAACCAAATCCTGAAAACCAGGCCTGTTTAATGGCGATGCAACTAAACAGGCATCTCTTAGGGCGCTCAAAGTATTCAAACATGCGCTGCTTACCGTTTCGTTTTTTAAAGAAAGTAAATCATCGAGCAGGTAACCATAAGCACTAACTTCTATCCGTTCCAGCGCAAAGGCGAGCGCATCATCAGCCTGATCATAAAAACTTGCGGCGCCGAAATCGCCGAACAAGGTACTGCCCTCATCATCAATTAGTATATTGTGTGCATATAAATCGCCATGCATAATCCCAGCCTCGTGCAATTGTGCAGCTAAGGAGGCAATGGTTTTGGCAATACTCAGCAACTGTTTTTCCGACAGCTGCATACCTTCAGGAAAAACATCCCTGGTGCAGCTTTCCAAACTCGGCGGCTGACCTAAATTATAAAAATGATGAGGAATGAGGTCCATCACCAGTCCTTTTTTATCCTCTGGGTGCAGGGTAATCTGTCCGATTAAATTAACCAAGCCGGGATGGTAACCAGCAGCAATGTAGGCCGTCATTTCATCTTCCGGCAAGCCATCACTGGTTACATTTCCCTTAAATATTTTAACGGCTACCTCTTGGGTTTCATCACCAATGGTCCGATTTGCTTTTGAGATTATACCCGATGCGCCTTCACCCAATAAATGGTTAATCTCCAAATCGTGCCAATTAATTAACGAAAGTGTTTCTACAGCCGGTGTTTTACTAAAGTTGTTCCCCGAAAATGCAATCCACGAAAGTTTAGGCATCCTGGCAATCCATTGGGGCAGTTCATGCAGTTTATTAGCAGCAATCCGCAGTAACGATAAATTTTGGCAATTACTTAATTCATCGGGCAATTGCACCAAACGGTTGCCCGATAACATCAGCTTTTGCATCCGTTTACACTGCCCAATCTCTTTTGGTAATTCGGCAATGTTGTTGTTTGTTAAAATCAGCCAGCGCAGATTAGGATTCAGTGATTTCGCAGGCACCGTTTTAATCTGGTTAGACTTAAAACCTGCAATATCCAATAAAGGGCAGTCGGCCAATTGCTCAGGCATAACCGTGAAAAGGTTTTCTGAACAGAAGAAAATCTTCAATTTCTTTAAACGGCCAAAATCTGCAGGTAATGCACTTAATTTATTAAAAGATAAATCCAGCACTTCCAAAGTATCGGCCAACTCGAATATTTCGTTTGGAAACTCGGTTAGGTTTTCAGAAAGTTTTAACGATACTGCTCCTTTAAGTTCGCCGCTTTGTAGTGCTAACAGGTTTTGCATAGGTGTACTGGTTTTAATAATTTATAACGAAGATAAGGCTATATATTTATTTTAAAGGTCAATGCTGTGTTCCACATAAATTTGGCTAAGAAAATATTCATCGTGCGATATGACCAGAAGCGTTCCCTGATATTCATTAATGGCTGCCGTTAAAATTTCTATATTCTGGATATCGAGGTTATTGGTAGGCTCATCCAATATAACCAGGTCGGGCGATTGGTTGCCAATGGTTAACGAACAAAGGATCAACCGCATTTTTTCTCCGCCACTTAAGGCTGAACAAGGTTTGTCCCAATCGGCTTTGCCAAACAAAAACCGGTTTAAACGGATTTTTATTTCATGCTCCTGTAATGCACCCGAGTTGTATTGCTGGGCCTGTTCGTAAACGGTAAGTTGATTATCAATCAACGAATAATCCTGATCAATATACATGGAGCTAATATCTGCTTTGTTTAAACTTCCCGCCGAGGGTTGGAGCTGCCCTAAAATAAGCTTAATCAATGTGGTTTTGCCCGATCCGTTCCGGCCTTTTATCACGTACCGCTCCGCACTAAAAACCTGAAAACTAAGTGGCTCCTTCCAAAGTAACTCATCCTGAAAAGCAAAATTGACCTCCCTAGCCTCGACAATACTTTTTCCTTTGTGCAGCCTGGCTTGGTTAAAACCGATCTTCATTTTGTCTGCATCAGGCAGCGCAGATCTGAGCTGGCTTAATTCAGCAGAAATATGATCGAGCTTTTCGGTATGAACAGCCTTTAATTTTGCCGTACTTTTTTCTGCATTATTTTTTAACGTATTCATCGAAATGGTCGGCAATCCAGCTTTCTCCTGTTTTTTCTTCCCTTTGGCATCAAGCTTCTGCTGCCGCTCTATCGATTCCCGTTCTACTTCTTTAGCCTTGCGCAGCGCTTTTTCCTTTGCTTTTAAATCATTGTTCAAAGCATTATTTTCAATTTTCTTTTGCGCGGTATAGAAATCGTAATTTCCGCCATAAATGGTTATTCCCCGCTTACTTAACTCGCAAATTTTCTCAATCTGGTTCAATAAAGTACGGTCGTGGCTCACCACCACCAACGTATTCCTGGTCAATCGGATATAATCGTACAACCTGTTTCTACCTTCCAGATCCAAATGATTGGTCGGTTCATCCATCAAAACAATATCCGGACGGTGTATCGCGATGCCCGCCAAAAATACGCTGGTTTTTTGTCCACCGCTTAAACTTTCCATTTTTTGGTTCAAGTCTAAACCCTCCAATTGCCAATAATCCAAAGCTTCCGCGCAACGTTCCTCAATGGTCCAGTCATCGTTGAGCATGGCCAGATTTTCGTCTGTTACTTCTCCGTTGAGGATTTCGTTCAGCGCTTTTAGTTTGTCTTCAATCTTGAGGGCCTGCGCAACGGTAAAATCATTAAATTGACCAAAAAGCTGTGGCACATAATAAGGCACCGATTCCGTTTTAACATAGCCGGCAGTTGGCCTGAGTTTGCCCGACAAAATTTTTAAAAGTGTCGATTTGCCTGTGCCGTTATGGCCAATGAGTGCAATTTTTTCGTGTTTATTGATGGTAAGATTTAAATCTGTAAACAGTAAATCTCCATTGGGATGGATATAGCTAGCCCCTTGTAGAATAAGCATAAATTTCTTTTTTAAGGTAAATAATTGCAGGAACGGAACCGCTCTGCTTGTTATCTATTTTCTGAAAAGAAATGAATCTTACATGTATGGGGTGATTTGGTGATGGTGCAAAGATAAGGAATTTTTACATTTTGCGAAAAGCGGTTGGCGTTGATTGGTTAATTAGTCCACAGTCTTTAGTCCGAAGTCGGTAGGCGAACTTATACTGAGCAGAGTTGAAAGTGAAGGATCTTTTTAATTAATTATATAAGATATAGAAAGTTCATATAAGCTTAATAGCATTGTATTTTCTTAAATCCCTTAAATGGTAAAAACTTTACGCCCAGCGCTGCAACCTTTGTGCCTTCACTCTGTGCACTTTGCGGTAAAAAAACACGGAAGATGGATGATGGGGAGAGTTATGTCTGAAGTCATGAGTCGAACAACGTGTTATTCACCGATATTTTTATTGAACCATATAAGACATAGAAGGTTCACATAAGCTCAGGGAGCTTATATTTTCTTACATTCCTTATATGGCAATGCATTGAGCTTTAAGATTCCCGCATGCGCGGGAATGACGACTGCTTTTTACGCCCACGCTCTGCGACCTTTGCACCTTCACTCTGTGCACTTTGTGGTTAAAAAGATGAAAAATGTAAGATGGATGATGGGGAGGGTTATGTCTGAAGCATGAGTCGAACAACGTGTTATTCACCGATATTTTTATTGAACCATATAAGACATAGAAGATTCACATAAGCTCAGGGAGCTTATATTTTCTTACATTCCTTATATGGCAATGCATTGAGCTTTAAGATTCCGCATGCGCGGGAATGACGACTGCTTTTTACGCCCACGCTCTGCGACCTTTGCACCTTCACTCTGTGCACTTTGTGGTTAAAAAGATGGGAAAATGTAAGGCTGCTGATGGAATTGATCATGACTTCCTATCAATATTAGGAAACCCTCTATATTACAAGCAAAATCAAATAGATTTCATCTATATATATTTTACCTCAACATCTTAAGCAGCAACAATAAAACCCAGTGCATCTTTTCTAACAACATAGCCGGATTTATTTTTTTTATTTGCATTAGAAATTTTATCGCATATATTTACAAAAAACTTTAGGGGTGCCTACGTGCTGAGAAATACCCTTTGAACCTGATGCAGTTAGTACTGCCGAAGGGAAAAGTGAAAGCAATCTTACATTGCTGTCTTTTCGATCTCCATTTTGGGGCAATCTCTATAGTTTTTCCAATTTTTTAAAATATGGAAGTAACTATAAACAATCAAAACTATCTGCTTAACGAAGCCTGTTCCATCGAACAGATGCTTGCTGCTGTCCTTTCAACGGAAACAAATGGCCTTGCCATTGCGGTAAACCAAACCATTATTCCCAAATCAGACTGGGCAACCCATGTATTGAATCCGGCCGATCAGGTTATACTCATAAAAGCCACGCAGGGAGGATAGAAATGAATGAATTTTGAATGATTGAATGACAGAATGATTGAATGCAAAGTATAGCCCATTCACTCCCGCTGCCATTCAATCATTCAATCATTCTGTCATTCAATCATTCTGTCATTCAATAACTCAATCCCACTCTCATTCAACCACTCAATAATTGATTCTACCAATATGAAACAAGAAAAAACACCGAACCAAGAGGTAATCAGCCGCAGTCCTTTTCCGGCCTCACGCAAAATCTTTGTGCCTGGAAAGATCCACAATATCCAGGTGGCCATGCGCGAAATCAGTTTATCGGAAACCAAAATCCATAATGGCTTTGGCTTAACCGAGCCTAATCCACCTGTAACCGTTTACGATACAAGCGGACCCTATACCGACCCAAATGCTGTTATTGATGTAAAAAAAGGCTTGCCACGCCTAAGGGAACAATGGATAAAAGACAGGCTTGATGTGATAGAACTTCCTGAACTATCTTCTGCTTACGGACAACAGCGCCTGGCCGATGAGAAGCTTGATGCCCTACGTTTTAATTTCATCAATAAACCTTATAAAGCACAGGCTGGAGCCAATGTATCTCAAATGCATTATGCAAAAAAAGGCATCATTACGGCCGAAATGGAATATATCGCCATTAGGGAAAACCAACAGATCGAACTGTTAAATGCGCAATTGGGCGATCGGCACGATGTAATGAACCACCAGCACCAGGGCAATAGCTTTGGCGCAAATACACCAAAAGGCTACATCACACCCGAATTTGTAAGGGCAGAGGTAGCAGCTGGCAGAGCGGTAATTCCCTGCAATATCAATCACCCCGAACTCGAGCCGATGATTATTGGCCGAAACTTCCTGGTAAAAATTAACGCCAATATCGGTAACTCGGCCGTAACCTCTACCATCGAAGAAGAAGTAGAAAAAGCCGTTTGGGCCTGCCGTTGGGGAGCAGATACCATTATGGATCTATCAACAGGGAAAAATATCCACGAAACCCGCGAATGGATTATCCGCAATTCGCCTGTGCCCATCGGTACCGTTCCCATTTATCAGGCTTTAGAAAAAGTAAACGGAAAAGCCGAAGACCTCACCTGGGAAATTTTCCGCGATACGTTGATTGAGCAGGCCGAACAGGGCGTAGATTATTTTACCATCCATGCCGGTGTACTGCTCCGTTATGTGCCTTTAACCGCTAAAAGGATTACAGGTATTGTTTCGCGCGGCGGATCCATTATGGCCAAATGGTGCCTGGCCCATCACAAAGAAAACTTCCTGTATACCCATTTTGAGGAGATCTGCGAAATTATGAAAGCCTATGATGTGGCCTTTTCTTTAGGCGATGGCTTAAGGCCTGGCTGTATCGCCGATGCAAATGATGCCGCACAGTTTTCGGAACTCGAAACGCTTGGCGAACTCACTAAAATAGCCTGGAAACACGATGTACAAACGATTATTGAAGGTCCTGGCCATGTACCCATGCACCTGATTAAAGCCAATATGGAAAAACAGCTCGACCATTGCGGCGAAGCGCCATTTTACACTTTAGGCCCGCTAACGATCGATATTGCACCAGGTTACGACCACATTACCTCGGCCATTGGCGCAGCCATGATCGGCTGGTTTGGCACAGCGATGCTCTGTTATGTAACCCCGAAAGAACACTTGGGCCTGCCGAATAAAAAAGATGTTAAAGACGGTGTAATTACCTATAAAATTGCCGCCCACGCAGCCGATTTGGCCAAAGGCCACCCAGGTGCGCAATACCGTGACAATGCTTTAAGTAAAGCCAGGTTCGAATTTAGATGGGAAGATCAGTTTAACCTCTCACTCGATCCGGATACTGCAAAAGAATTCCATGATGAAACCTTACCTGCAGAGGGTGCCAAAATTGCACACTTCTGTTCCATGTGCGGTCCGAATTTCTGCTCCATGAAAATTACGCAGGATGTGAGGGAATATGCCGCAAAACAAGGCGTAGAAGCAGAAGAAGCTTTAGCGCAGGGCATGCAGGAAAAATCGAAAGAGTTTACCCAGAAAGGAAGCGAAATTTATTCTTAAGCCGCTATGGAACTGATTGTAATTGCCAAGCCGACCCTTTTTAAGGAAGAATGCCATCTTGTAAATCAACTTTTCGAAGCCGGTTTACAGGTTTTTCATTTACGTAAGGAAAATGCCGATGAAGCCGGATACCGTAAAATTGTAGAAGGGATTTTACCTGAATATCATCCACGCATTGCCTTACACCATTTCCATACACTGGCCAACGATTATAATATCCATAGAATCCATCATACCGAAAGTTTCAGAAAAAATTTAGCACCTGCTATACTGCCAAAAAACCAGGTATTAAGCACCTCCATCCACCAATTATCGGCTATTGATGCTGTTGCAGCCTATCACTACAGTTTTTATGGCCCGATATTCAACAGCCTTTCCAAACCAGGTTACATGGGGGTTATTCCTGCAGGTTTTCATTTAAACAAGCCTAACAACAATACCAAATTAATTGCTTTGGGCGGCATTGGCCTCAGCCAGATCGACCAGGTAAAAGAAATGAATTTCGATGGTATTGCGCTACTGGGCTACATCTGGAACGATCCCACTCAAGCTTTAATCAATTTTAAGAAAGCACAGCAGCATTGCCTGGCGCACCATCAACCGTTTTAAAAATATCAATAATGATTCAGCCCTTACAATATATCTCGCAAGCACCTCAAACAGGCACCCATATCGATGCCATTGAGCAGGTGCTTCAAGCTGGTGGAAAGTGGATCCAGCTCCGCATTAAAAACCAGGCCGAAGCGGAAATACTGCCCTTTGCAAAAGCAGCACAGGCCTTATGTGAAAAATATGGCGCCAAGCTTATTGTAAACGATTTTCCGCACCTGGCAAAAGCCGTAAATAGTTATGGTGTACACCTGGGCCTGCAGGATATGCCCATTCTGGAAGCCAGAAAAATTATCGGAAAAAACCAGATTATCGGCGGTACAGCCAATACCTTCGAACATATACAACAAAGGGTAGCAGAGGGTGCCGATTATATTGGTCTCGGCCCATTTAGGTTTACCCGGACCAAAGAAAACCTGAGCCCGGTTGTGGGCCTGGAGGGCTACCAAAAATTGATGGAAAAAGTGCGAAAAGCTGGAATCAGTACCCCCATTATTGCCATAGGCGGTATTGAAGCAACTGATATTCCGGCTATACTCGAAACCGGAATTTACGGAATTGCCATCTCGGCAGCGCTCACCAACCAAACACAAACGGCTGCGGTTCTTGAAGAAATCAACAGCAAGTTCAGTATTCACTCGATTTAAAACTTACAGATATGTTAACCATAGCAGATCAAACCTTTAGCTCCCGCCTTTTTACCGGTACCGGAAAATTCAGCTCTGCCAAAGAGATGGAAAGTGCCTTAATTGCCTCGGCCTCCGAACTGGTTACCGTAGCGCTCAAACGTGTAGATTTAAAAGGCAAGGATGATGATATCCTTCATCACCTCAAATACCCGCACATTAATTTATTGCCCAATACCTCTGGTGTGCGCAATGCAAAAGAAGCCGTTTTTGCTGCACAGCTGGCACGCGAAGCCTTAGAAACCAACTGGATCAAACTGGAAATCCACCCAGATCCGAAATACCTCATGCCCGATCCGATCGAAACCTTAAAAGCCACTGAAGAACTGGTTAAACTCGGTTTTGTGGTTTTGCCTTATATCCATGCCGATCCTGTTTTATGTAAACGTTTGGAAGATGTGGGCACGGCAGCAGTAATGCCGCTGGGCTCTCCAATTGGCAGTAACAAGGGATTAAGAACCATCGATTTTTTAGAGATCATCATCAGCCAGAGCAGGGTCCCCGTAATTATTGATGCCGGCATAGGTGCACCATCTGATGCGGCCAAAGCCATGGAAATTGGTGCCGATGCCGTTTTGGTGAACACCGCCATTGCCATAGCCAAAAATCCGACCAATATGGCCATTGCCTTTAAAATGGCTGTAGAAGCCGGCAGAATGGCTTTCGAGTCTAAATTGGGTGCCCAAACACATTATGCTGCAGCAAGCAGTCCACTAACCGCATTTTTAGATGAAGAGTTTTAACGGAGTATTCGAATCCTACAATTGGGACGATACCAAGGCCAGTATTTACGATAAAACGGCTGCAGATGTAGAGCGGGCATTGCGCAATACACAGCGCGATCTGGAAGATTTTAAAGCGCTTATTTCTCCTGCTGCATTGCCTTATCTAGAAGATATGGCGCAGATTAGCCAGCGATTAACTTTAGACCGTTTCGGTCGGGTAATACAAATGTATATACCGCTTTACCTCTCCAACGAATGTAATAATATCTGTACTTATTGCGGTTTCAGTTATGATAATAAGGTAAGGAGGCGAACGCTCAACCCAATGGAAATTATGCAGGAAGTGGCCGTAATTAAGGGTATGGGCTATGACCACGTGCTGCTGGTAACGGGCGAAGCCAACCAGAGTGTACACACCGATTACTTTAAAAAAGTATTAGACCTCATCAGTCCACATTTTTCCCATATATCCATGGAGGTGCAGCCTCTGGATGTAGCCGACTATGAAACCCTTATTCCGCACGGGCTAAATACGGTATTGGTTTACCAGGAAACCTACCATCAGGATGATTACCGCAAGCACCATCCTAAAGGCAAAAAATCTAACTTTCTGTACCGCTTGGAAACCCCCGATCGGTTAGGGCAGGCCGGGATCCATAAAATGGGGCTTGGTGTTTTAATTGGACTGGAAGACTGGCGTACAGATTCGTTTTTTACGGCCCTGCACCTCTCTTATCTCGAAAAACAGTATTGGCAAAGTAAATTCAGTATTTCTTTCCCCAGGTTGCGGCCTTTTAGCGGAGGCTTAGAGCCTAAAGTGGTGATGAACGATAAGGAATTGGTGCAACTGATCTGTGCTTACCGCTTATTTAACAGTGAAGTAGAGCTATCTATTTCTACCCGCGAAACCGTAGCTTTCCGCAACCAGGTAATTAAGTTGGGCATTACCGCCATTAGTGCCGGTTCTAAAACCAATCCTGGTGGTTACCAGGTAGAACCTCAATCGCTGGAGCAGTTCGAAATATCTGACGAACGCTCGGCCCAGGAAATTGCAGCCATGATCAGAAAACAGGGTTACGAGCCTATTTGGAAAGATTGGGATATGAGTTTGATCCAAAAATCATGTTAGTAAAAGAAGAACTGAACCGTTACAACAGGCAAATGATCCTGCCTGAACTGGGCCCCGCCGGGCAGGAAAAGCTAAAAGCAGCCAAAGTACTGGTTATTGGTGCTGGTGGTTTGGGCTGCCCCATATTGCAGTATTTGGCCGCAGCGGGTATAGGGACAATCGGAATTGTAGATGATGACGTGGTAGAACTGAGCAACCTGCACCGGCAAATTTTATATAATCATACAGATATTGGACAGCCTAAAGCAAAAATTGCCGCTACAAAACTCCAATTGCTTAATCCGCATGTGGGCTTCAGTGCTTATAACGAGCGGTTCAGGACTGATAATGCCCTAAACATTTGCCAGGATTATGATCTGGTGATCGATTGTTCGGATAATTTTACCACCCGTTACCTCGTGAACGATACCTGTGTGGCTTTAGGTAAAACACTTATTTTCGGTTCTATTTTACAGTTCGAAGGCCAGGTTGCGGTATTTAACCACCAGGGCGGTGCAAACTATAGAGACCTTTATCCGGCACCACCAACTGAAAATATTAACTGCATAGAAGGAGGGGTAATTGGCATTTTACCCGGCCTAATAGGCTTGTACATGGCCAATGAAGCCCTAAAACTAATCTGCGGCATTGGCGAAACACTTGCGGGCAAACTGATGACCGTTAATGCATTGAACAATGCCATGCTGGTATTTAAAATTGCCTCAAAAAAACCAGCTGATCCCGCAAAACCAGCGCCCGCCAAAACCGATAAAGCGCTACCAGAAATCGATAAAACAACATTAGATCGCTGGCTGGAAACAATTGCTGACGAAGTTTTTTTAATTGATGTACGCGAGGATTACGAACACGAAGACGGCAATATTGGAGGCCTCAACCTCTCACTATACGAACTAACGGCATCGCTTACAGCTATCCCCAAAAACAAAAAAGTAGTGTGTTATTGCCAAACCGGGCAAAGGAGCAAAATGGCCGTGCAGTTATTGTCTGGAGTTTATGAAGGAGAAGTATATAGTTTGAAGGAGGGGATGTAGTTCAGTTGTTCATTAGTCAATGGTTTATTCGGTTAATTGTAGGCCAAACACCTGACTGGTTCCATCCCCATCATCATTCCATATTTTAACCGCAAAGTGCACAGAGAGCAGGCGCGAAGGCCGCAAAGTAAGCGTAAAAACAATGGCATTGAGCTTATATGGACCTTATATGTCTTACATGGTTCAAATCACCCCACTTCGGACTTAAAACTCCGATAGAAAAATCGTCATCTCGACCGAAGCAACGCGGAGTGGAGAGATCTTTAAACCAGAACTAAATTTTTAACCGCAGAGGGCACAAAGGCCACAGCGCTGGCGTAAAAAGTAGTCGTCATTCTCACGCATCTTAAAGCGTGCCACCATTTAAGGAATATAAGAAAATATAAGACCCATGAGCTTATATGAAACTTCTATGCCTTACATGGTTCAAAATACACGACTCCGAACTAACATTCCAATAGAAAAATCGTCATCTCGACCGAAGCAACGCGGAGTGGAGAGATCTTTAAACCAGAACTAAATTTTTAACCGCAGAGGGCACAAAGAGAAGTCACAAAGACCACTGAGCTGGGTGTAAAAATAGCGCCATCGAGCTTATATGGACCTTATATGTCTTACATGGTTCAAATTACCCGACTTCAAACTAAAAATTCTATGTTTCCCAAGCAAAGCCAAAAATTGTCTCGGTAATTTTATATCTTGCTTTTCTAAATTAACAATACTCGAGGATGATGCTTGACCTTTTTTTAATAGATCTTATCCAAACCGGACAGGTAACCGTACCTAACCAAATTGTAGATTTTGATGCTGATGCCTCGGATCGAGCAATTATCTTATTAGAGGAGTATTACCGGGCAGATGCCTTAACTATGCCCTATACTGCCCCAGATTTTGACCCCGAAGCAGCTTTATGGGCTGCGAAATATATTTTCAGCACCATACAATTGGTTCTGCTCAGAGATATCGGCGAAGAAAAATTAAATCAATTACTAGTCGATTACAATGGCCAATATACATCCGAAGCAGTATATTCAGCAGATTTGATGCTGCGTTTCCTGCCCGATATTTTCAGGTTTGCGAGCGGCCTATCGCCAGAAGATCCTTTAATCTACAAACTTAAAGCAATAGCCCGGCATTGGCCTTTTTCAACCATTGGCATAACCGATATAAACGTGGCCATAGGAAATACAATACTCGATCACTCCTCACTTAGGGTGGCTTACATTGACCGGCTTATATTGAAAAAGGATATGGGCAGGATCAATAGCAAACATGAATTAAAATTAGTGAAAGAAGCATTGGGCGCATACCAGGCAAAACTATGGCCCGGTTTAAACCTGATCCTTAACGAAGAAACAATATGAACGAAACCCAGCTAGCCACGCATTTAACCATCGATAAGCTGAAGCAGGTACTACAGCATTTAAAAAAGGTTTTTGTAGGCAAAGATGAAATCATCGACCTAATGGGCATTTGCCTGGTGGGCAGAGAGAACCTTTTCATTTTAGGCCCTCCGGGAACTGCCAAAAGTGCAACCGTACGCGAGCTTTCCAAATTGATAGACGGACAGACGTTTGAATACCTGCTTACCCGTTTTACAGAGCCGAATGAACTTTTCGGTCCTTTCGATATCCGCAAGCTCAGGGAAGGAGATTTGGTAACCAACACAGCGGGTATGCTTCCAGAAGCATCACTCATCTTTTTAGATGAACTTTTAAATGCAAACAGCGCCATATTAAATAGTTTGTTAATGGTACTTAACGAGCGGATTTTCAGGCGTGGAAGAGAAACCCGTAAGCTACCTGCACTGATGGTAATTGGCGCCAGTAACCACCTGCCCGAAGATGAAGCCCTGCAAGCACTTTTCGACCGCTTTCTCATCCGTGTAAAATCAGATAATGTTGATCCGCAAGAGCTTAATGCCGTATTAAACGCAGGCTGGGTACTCGAACAGCAACATGGAAGTGATAAACCTGCTATCTCGGTAGCCGAAATTGCCAGTTTACAAGCGCTCACCGCAAAAGTAGACCTTCAGGAAGTTAGGCCTGCCTATATCGAACTGATCCATAAAATGCGTAATGCCGGACTACAGGTTTCCGACCGCCGGGCTGTAAAACTGCAACGGATGATTGCCGCAAGTGCATTGATCTGCAAACGAAATAAAGCCATCCCTTCTGATCTTTGGATATTAAAGCACATTTGGGATACAGAAGAGCAGCGCGAAATTATCGCCAATATTGTGAATGTTATCATCGTTACCGATATTTCTGAAAACCAGCACCCCAGGGTAAAGGAAAACACCAAACCTGATGCAGAAGAAATTTATAAAGAGGTACAGCATTTAACCGAGCAATGGGCATTGCCCGAAATTGCAATGGCAGAAAGATCATCAATTAAAGACCGATTGGTACACCTGAATAACCGTTGCGAGTGGATTGGCAACGAAGCGCAACGCAAATATGTACAGGAGCCGATAGATCTGCTTTGGAAACAGATTATGCAGTCTGCATGAACATGAGGGCACTGGTTTTAGAACTCAAATACCAAGATCAGATTGGTAATATCAGGGCGGTTGAGGGCTGGAGTGCCTGCAGGCAGGATGAGCTGATCTGGCTGAAGGGACCTTTGGATAATAAACACCACCAGGTATTGATCGATTCTCTGCCCATTTTGGCCAGCTATAAACTCGATGGGCAAAACCGTCTTTTTCCTGATGGAAAGTTAACCCCCGTTGCCCTGCTCGAGGTTATGGAATGGAAAACATTGCCTGAATTTATGCCTCTAGAAATGCCTGTATCGGCAATTCCGGCGCAACAGGCAACACTAATGCCTGTAAACCTGCTGCGCAGCCAAAATCCTTTCCCCGCATATGCCTTGCAAACCAATTTTATAGCATGGAAAAAGTATGTAGATGGCGCTCCGCAGGTGCGTTTGCAGAAGCTAAAATTTGTGGCATCAGCAGCGCAAGAAGTACTTATTATTGGCGATCCGCTTCCGCCCATACCTGGCAAAACTTTTTGGCTAAACGGAAATCTGCTTGTTCCGGCAGGGTACAATTTCGACCCACCATTTTTAGGCGATCTGCTTAACCAAAAGCTTAAAGCAATTACACCATCATACATCCTTTTTAACGAAAGTGGCAGGCAAAATACCATCCCAATTGATCTTTTTAAACCTGCTGACCGGGCAGTAATCAGGCAGGTTTCATTTTAACATATGGCTTACTCCTCACAAAATACCGTCGACTATTTTAGGGCCTATCAAAATTATTTTTGGAGGTGGGCAGAACGTGGGCAGGTAATCGAATTTGCCAACCAAAAAACCATCTGCTACCGGGAAGACTTATCCAATATTTTAAAAAACCTTCCTAAAACTACCTCGCTTTCTTTAGGCACTATTCTTTTGATTTTGTGCGCGTGTAAAGATGATTGGGAAACCCGCTATAATGCCAAAAAAACTTTGTTCGATATCCGCTACAGCAGTACGGATACCAATAGCGCCATTGAGGATCCAGACCACGGACTTAAAACACAGGCCTACCAGTTTTTATGCATTGTTAACCAATTGCCACATCAGTACCGTTCAGAAATGAACAGAGCACTCCTGCTCCAGTCTATTTTTGATGCATTAAGCGTTAAAGGATACCACATGGGCCTTTTGCCCATATTAAAGGAATTTAACAGTGGCGAAATGGACGAGGATATTTTTGGCGAACAGGCAGTGCTTAAACAGACAAACCTGGTTCAGGATCTCGCACCATTGGCAGCGGCACTCGCTATTTTCGAAGATGTAGAAAGCTTAGTGCTTAAACAGCGTACCGGCCTTATCGCGTTGCCCAGGTCCATTGATATTCCTCAGCCCGAACCTGTTGGCAAAGATCTTTTGGCCGAACTGGAAAACGATAAAAAAACGAATACAGTTAGCCAGCTGGCCAGAAAGATTATGGCTGCTTTAAGTATCCCGATGTACCTGAACAGAAATAACGAACAAAGTTTGGGCGGCATTTCTGATATCGCAAACAAAGGCACTTACGATAAACTATTACTGAGCGAACTCGCACAAGACGATCTTCTGCTCACCGCCCGGTTGGCCAACAATGAAGCCCTTTTTTTAAAACGCGAAACAGCACCAAACCATCAGGTACAGCAATTGGGTATAATTATCGATTCTACCCTGAAAATGTGGGGATCTGCACGGGTATTCGCTGTTGCAGCCGCTTTGGCTTTTAGAGAAAGTAAAGAAAAAAACCAGCAGTTAAAAGTATGGTCGTTGGGCGGAAAAGACCTCAGCATAGCCGAACTCGAAACCAAAAAAGATACAGAGGCCTTACTCGAAAAAATGGATCCGGCGCTGCACTGCGGCGAACCGCTGCTTAAAGCTTTCGCAACACATGCAGAAAAAAATGGCAGGTATATATTAATCACCTCTGCCCATTTTTTAAAAGATGCTGCTCCTGCACCTTATTTTTTAAAAATCAGAGATCGGTTAAATTACCTCATCACCATATCTGCCGACGGACACCTACAGATGTTCCAGTTCAGTAAAAACCAGTCGAAACTCATCAGAGCGGCGCATATCGATTTATCCGATCTTGTAAGCCACGACTATGAGAAAAAGATTAAACATATTAACCAGGCCGATCTGCCTGCAGTACTGTACGAACCTGAATTTCCACTTTATTACCCTACTTCAAAGATCAGGGTTAACTTCAGTAACCTGTACATGTTAGCAAACAGCACCGCAATTGGCGTTTCAGTCGATTCGCGCCTGCTTTTTTGGCCAGATAAAAACCTCGGCGCAAAAGAACTGACCGTGCAGTTGGTACGGGGCAAATATTGTTTCGGAGAGATGGAAAATACCATTTTTATGATGCTCATTCCCGAAAACAATACCGCAATAGAAATATACAGGATCGATGCAAAGACACTTTCCCATAGTGTAACCGAAATAAACGTTCCGCACAAAGCAGCAACCGATATTCAGTTTATCAGGCCTTATTTTTATTTCAAAAGTAAAACACAACTCAGCATTATCGATCCGCGTAATGGAACGGTTATCCCCTCCAACAACAGGGCCAATGAGCTGATCTCGCGCCAGGAGAGCGCTTCACGGGTTTTTCAAAGCCAGTTAAAAAGGCACCTCAACAACGGCTATAGCACCATTAATTCTGTTAAAAATATCCATGTAAACGCCACAGGAATAATTTATTCCGATAAGAAAGAATTCCTGCTGGTTAATGATAAATTTTATTGGAAAGATAATCAAAGATCCACGGTTAACTGGTTAGCTTCTCCACCGCAACGCATTTTAAAGGTCGATCATTTGTCCTTTATCAGGTTTACCAAATTTACATGGAAAGACGGAAGCACGGCCACTATGGATTCGAGAGGTATACTCCATTTAAAAAGCAGTATTCTGCATATTCCCGAAATTTGCATTATCATGATCGTTGGTCAGCCAACTGCCTGTTGGAGCGCCGATGGACAGGTTAGTGGCTCAACCTATTTTACAGGGATTACCAGTGCGGGGAAATTAAAACCCAGCGAATTTTATAAAAAATATATTCAGGCTTTTGTAGATGGACTAAAATAATATGAAACTTCAACTCCACTATCAGGCAAATTCTACTCATGCAATCTGGGGCGCTTATTTACCAGGCAGCCCTGCCGATTGGTTTGCAGAAATGGCCAACTGGCCTGTAGATTTTTTATCCATCAAGGCCTATCTCGTGCCAGAAAGTGTGGCAAAAAACAACTGTACCGGCTTGTTTGTGGTTTTTGGAGCCGCTATCGAGAAAAGCGATCAGATCAGGCATCCCTATACCCAGCTCACTGAGGGCTTTTTTATTCCTTTAAATGCCAAGCTCTTCCCCCAACTGCTCAACAGCGAACTAAGTGCAGTAAAACTATGGGATGTACAGTTTTTTCATCCCAATATTGGCCTGGTTGGATTCGAACAACAAGATCGTTACCAATTGGCAGATCTGATTGAAACACCAGAAACAACAGCAAAGCACTGGCTCCACAATTTGCCTCTGGCACCCGCTCTTCCTCAGCTCCGCTCGGTAATGATCGAACCGCTGCACATTACCAATGCCATTGATGATTTAAAAGCGTTGATCAATACACAGCCGCTATCCGATATCCCAGCAATAGAAGAAGATCAAAAGCATAACAATAAGTGGGGCAAAATTTTAAAACCTTTAAGCAACCTGGGGCTTTGGGTATTGTTAGGCTTTGCTTTTATCGGCAAATTTCTGCTCCAAATTATTGCCTTTCTATTTCCTAAACAGGCCATTGAAATGGCCAATATGCAAAGCCCCGGCTTTCTACAACAATTAGATGCCTGGATCAATCAAAAAATGGCCTCCATCGAAAAACAGCGTGATAGCGAACTCAATAGGCTGGTAAAACTATTCGATAAAGATAAAGACACTGCTTTACAGTATGCCATCCCATTAAATAGTGCATATTTAAACCGTGGTACCGCAGCCCCATCGGGCAAATTAAGCAGGCAAAGCTTAAACTTAAATTTTAAGAATTTTGGCAATGGATTAGCTGCCGATCTATGGGATCTGAGCAGTTACAGATGGGAACTTCAGCAACGTTACGAAAAAACGGCTACACAGGCCGTAATAGATGGCGATTTTAAAAAGGCCGCCTATATTTATGCCCACCTGCTGGGCGATCTTGACAGGGCAGCAAGAACCCTGCGTGAAGGCAAACATTATCGCGAAGCTGCAGCAATTTATAAAGATCACCTTAACAATAAAAACCTGGCAGCCGACTGTTTAGAAAAAGGCGGGCTTTTAAACGAAGCCATAAATTTATATGTAGAACTGGCCAATTATGAGAAAGTTGGCGATCTGTATGTGCAAACGGGGCAACAGCAGCAGGCCCTAAAATATTATGAAGATGTAGTGCTGCAATCGCTGGGTGCCAGAGATCATTTAAAGGCTGCAAGCCTAATCGAACTCAAAATTGGCGACCCTAAAAGAAGTGAAGAAGTGTTACTTAAGGGCTGGCACAACAACAACCAGGCAGAACAATGTTTAAAACACTATTTCGAAATTACGGCACAAAACGGAATCGCTTTAAATAAAACAGTTAACACCTTTTATACAGCGCAGCTAAGCAAGGGCAAAAGCACGGGTTTTTTAAGGGTACTTGCCCATCTTGCCGAAAACAGTGAAGATGAAAGCTTTCGAGAAACAGCCTTAAACATCTGTTACGAAATTGTAAGCCAACAAACCGCAGCAGGCGATTTTAGTGCCTTAAAAATGATGGATCGGTTCATGCACCAGGATCCAATGATCGTTCAGGACATAAACCGTTATGCCATTAACCATTATAAAGAGATTAAACAGCAGCAGGCTGATTATTATATCCAACTGGACCGTGAAATAAAGTGGGTCGATTTCTGTAGTTTCCACGATCAGCTGATCGGTATTGGGATCAAAAATGAAACCATGCAGTTGCTCCGCATGAAGTGGGAAGACTGTATGGATTATTTATACCTGTTTAAAGCCAATATTAACGATTCTTATACTTTAACCGCCGATTCGGGTATATCGGACCACATTTTGATCAGTGGGGATACCGTTGAAAACAAATACAGCAAATTGCCAAAAACCGACGATTTTGAGCGGAAAATTGATCTCCATCAAATCAGCTGGTTAGGCCAGAATATGATTAGTGCCATTGAGCCAACAGACCAAAAAACAGTATCTATTCTTTTAACACATGGTGAAGACATCCGGTTAAATAGCTATACAGTATTAGGAGAATTCTTAACTTCTGTTACTTGTACCTGGGATAAATCATCGATTAATGCCTATCAGATTTTCTCAAAGAAGAACAAAATGTACTGGCGCAAAAACCACCTCTACTTTACGGGGAGCGATATGTTGCTGCGTACGGCTGATACCGGAATGCTCGAAATGTTATTTGTCGAATCGCCCATTATCAACTTTTCGGTAAGCAGTGTACATACGGCATTAAAAATAGCGGTATTAACCAACGATGGCTGCCTGGTTGTTAGCCCTACACTAAAAGAAATGCCCATCAGTATCCCGCTTTTCGCGGCAGACTTAAGTGCGCGTTGTATACAGATACTTCCAGACAATCACCTTGTTGTAGCCAACAGCGAAAAAGCGCAGGTATACGATATCAGCGGAAAAAAGGCACAGCTACTATCTGAGGTTATTACCGACCATGCTATTATACGTATTTTTAACGTTCCTAAACGACATCATTTTGGTTTACTCGAGGCCGATAACCGGATTTCGGTACACATCATCGATATAGAAGAATAATTGAATGAGGTTAGTAGACCAAAGGACTAATTTTAACCGCAAAGTACGCAGAGAGCAGGCGCAAAGGCCGCAAAGTCGGGTGTAAAAATAATGGCATTGAGCTTATATGGACCTTATATGTCTTACATGGTTTAAATTACCCGACTTCGGACTAACATTCCAATAGAAAAATCGTCATCTCGACCGAAGCAACGCGGAGTGGAGAGATCTTTCAACTACGACTAATTTTTAACCGCAGAGGTCGCAAAGAGCAGGCGCAAAGGCCGCAAAGTCGGGTGTAAAAAGCGACCGTCATTCCCGCGCAGGCGCGAACCTTAAAGCATAACGCCATTTAAGGAATATAAGAAAATATAAGCCCCCTGAGCTTATGTGATCGTCCATGTCTTATGGTTAATCAAAAAGATCCTTCACTTCTGTTCCGCTCAGTACAAGTTCGCTCAAAAACGCTGTGCATTCCGTGTTTCCGTGGCAAAAAAGCCTGCCGATTTCGTTTTATCGACTTCGAATTCACGACTTCGGACTAAAAAACTCGGCTCAATCTTTGCTCTTACCGAAGCTTAAATTTTATAAGGAAAACCCATTTAGATCATGAACAAATTACCAGCACTATCCCCAAAACCATTCGTATCCCTTTTAATCCTGCTTAGCCTTTTCCTCTCTGCCTGTTCCGAAACACCAGAACATTTTTTCGATATCGCCATCTTAAACACCAACATGATCAACGATTTTGCCAGCGCCGATCTGGCCCGCCACATCAACGACGAAACCAAAGAATATCCCGATATCCCATCTAGCAAAAAGAAAGGCAACGAAGCCGCCACCAACCTCAACAACAAAATATTATACCTCGAGCAATCGCTCGAAAAGGTAAAAAAGCTCTCTGCCTCTGGCGATGAAGAAAAAGAAATTAAAGCCCTTTCGCAGCAATTGTACGAACTGGTCATCCCCGTTTATAAAAACGAATACCTGGCTTATGCCAAACTGTGCGACAGCAAGGGCAGCCAAAGCGCCAAAGATGAAATCATCAACAGCATCGACCAGAAATATGGCGCCCGTTTTGAGCAAAATTTTAATGCCCTAATGGAAAAAGGTAAAACCTATGCCCAACTAAACAACATCCAGGTAAACTGGGGAAAATAAATAGGTAATGGTTTAACTCAGGTGGTTATGCATTTGGTTTAAACCATCGCTTAGCGGCTAAATACGCTTTATAGCCCAGTAATAGTTAAGCTATTATTGGGCTAATTTCCTTTTGGAAAAATGGAGCAAACTATCATTAGTTGTTTGTCCATTCTTTTGAGCGCTCATTTTTCTCTTCATTCTACTTGCCCCAAAGCCACAGATGCTTATTAGAAAGGCAGCGCAGATAAACCAGACTAAATGCGTTAATATATATCTTGGGTAAGAATTATATTTGGTATGCACATATGAACTCATGGGCCTTAATCGCCTGGCTGTATCTACAGGATGTATTCCACTATCAGTATAAAACTCCGGATTATTTCCAATCTTAATATGCCAAACTTTCCCTACCGAATAATTCGTCATCGTATCATGTAAATTAATTCTGCGTTGCCGTTTCAGTGCTTGAAGGTTTAATTTGATTATAGGAACACCAGCCTTTTGTTCACCTTCTTTTACTGGTTCATAATGGTCACCATCCCAGTACATGTATTTCTCGCCCGACTCGGGCATTCTAACAATTTTGACCCAACGTTCCCAAACAGCAAAAGAAGCGGTGCAAACAAAAAGTAAGATGATACAGGATAGGATGATGTAGCGAGGGGAGAAGCGCGGAATATAAAATGATTTAGAGGGAGTTGGTGGCTCTGGCTGGTCCGGTGGAGTTGATGGGGGGAGAAAGAGATCGATAGGTTTTCCACCTATTTTAATTGTTTTATCGGGACTCAAATAATAAGAACTTCTCGGCCTAGGTTCCAAATCTATTAACCAAGCTAAAAGGTCAGTATTCTCTTCACTAGTTTTTCCTGTTTCACCTTTAATGTGATTGCATAAAGCCTTAAAATCATCTGGCTCTGAATCATTAATAACCTTCCCATAATCATCGCACTTCATCTTATCTATTTCAAAAAACACTGATAGTATATCAGCATCATTTGGTAGTACATCAGCTTCCTTGGGAATATATCTACTATCATAAACTTTTAAACAAGCTGTTCTTAATCTTGTAGTGGTTTCTTTAGGTAAAATTGTGTAAAGCTCCCCATTATCTCTCATCTTTTTATAGGCAGCTAATACTAAGTCTTGATAATCTTCAGGCATTCTTCAAAAAATTTAAGCGTAAAAATAGAAATGGAATCTTTGGAATCCCTACGGTTTTCCGGAATTCCTTGGAATTTAAAAAGAATTATTTAGAATCTCTGGAATTATCTGAAAACTAGCGGTTTAAAGCTAAGATATTTGTCCCAACAATTAATTCAGGCAACGATTTAAACGATAATCCAAGCAAGAACTAAATGTTAAAAACGAGTAGAAATCGCGGTCGTTATTAGCTGGTTAGGGAAGCAGTTATTAGCTCCCGCGACAGACACTCAAATACTTCCCAAAAATTTCAGAAGGCCTTCTGAATACCAAACTGCAGAAAGGCCCGCGGACGTGTCGCGGGTACTCTGCGCAGTATTCACACTTTAAATTTTTGAGTAATGTTTTTACCATTATTTATTGCTATCCTACTAGGATTGGCAACGCCTACAAATACAAATAACAATTGCAGCCACAACGGTGGTACAACAGTAAGCACCAATGATACCGATCCTGGCGATACCGACCCAGGTGATGATGGCGACACAGGCGGTGACAATGGGCACTTACCTCCTCCAAAAATTGGAGATTAATAAGCATTAAAGGGCGACAATGATGTCGCCCTTTTTCTTTTTTAAACTACTAATGATTTTAATGGGTTATTTTAAATCAGAATAACTGTGATTAATTTCATAATTTAGAGTAAAACCGAATAAATTGAAATACTGCTATTTAACGCTCGTCTCTTCATTAATTCTTTTTTCTTGTTCTCAAAATAGACCTAAAAAAGAAAAGGAAACAATTAATCCTTACTACGATCAGGCATTTGACTTCAGAGAAAAGAAAATCCCTGATAGTGCCTTTCGATATTTTAATAAGGCCAAAGAATTATTTTCGCAACAAAATGATAGTTTAGGTATTGCAAAATGTCTGGTAAATATGACTATGATTTCTATTGATAGAGGAGATTATTTTGGTGGTCAGGAATTTTCATTGGAAGCTTTACATTATTTTAATGTAAATGAGAAAAAGCAGTTTACATATTTAGAGTCGAATCTACATGAACTTGCACTGGCATCTTTTTATCTCAAAAATTATGATCAGGCCATAAAATATTATAGCCTGTCTTTAAAATATGCTCCGGATAGTGCTTCTACATTAGCAACCAAGAACAATATTGCAAATGCATATAAGAACAAAAAAGAATATGCAAAGTCATTTAAGATTTTTCAGCAGGTTTTACAGCAAAAAATCATTAGTCCAGAAATATATGCTATGACATTAACAAATTTGGCATCGGCTAAATGGGAACAAAATGAAAAATATGATGCTGTACCAGAGCTATTGGAAGCATTACGAATTAGAAAAAGAGAAAATGATAGCTGGGGTTTAAACTCAAGCTATTCACATCTCGCAGATTATTACCTAAAAAGCCATCCAGACTCGGCTCTTTTTTATGCTACTCAGATGTATCATATCGCACAAAAGATAAAAAGTCCCGACAATCAAATAGAGGCCTTACAAAAACTCATCAAACTAAGTCCACCCAAAGAAACTAAACATTTTTTCAATGTTTACGAAAAATTAAATGATAGTGTACAAACCGCCCGCAGTGCTGCAAAAAACCAGTTTGCACTGATCCGTTACGACACTGAAAAAAGCAAAGCCGATAATCTTGTTCTACAAAAAGACAATGAAGGCAAAAGATACCAGATCATTATACTTATCTTTGGTATTGTTTTATTAATTGTTGCTGGTACCCTTTGGTACAAAAAAAGAAAACAAAGATTAGAACTCGAAGCTCAAAATACCATCCGCGATAACAAGCTTAAAACCTCCCAAAAAGTGCATGATGTGGTTGCCAACGGATTGTACAGAATCATGAGCAAACTCGATAATCAGGAAACTCTAAAAGACAATCCTATTGTTAACGAGATAGAAGAACTTTACGAACAATCGCGTGACCTCTCTTACGAAAAACCAAAATCCAAAAATCAGGCTTTTAACGAAAAAATAGCGGATACCCTAAAGTCTTTCGCCTCAGAAAGTACAAGAGTTATCCTCGTAGGAAACTCTCCTCCATTATGGGAAATGGTATCCGAACAGGCGAAGGATGAAGTTGAACATATCCTTCAGGAACTAATGGTGAATATGGATAAACACAGCAAGGCAAGCGATGTGGTGATCAAATTTGAACAGGCACAGCAAAAAATAAATATTTATTATACCGATAACGGCATCGGCATTTCGGGTAAAGTGCAACCCAATAACGGGCTCACGAATACGGGAACCCGTATTGCAACAATTGGTGGTACAATTACCTTTGATACCAATATAGAAAAGGGACTCAAAATCAAAATCTCTTTTCCGGTTTCCTAATTGTATTAAATATGTTTAAAAGAATACTTATTGCCGAAGATCAAGAAACACAGAATATTTCGCTACAAAAAACATTGGCCGAAATGGGTGCCGAAAAACCCGAATATGTATATTATTGCGATGATGCACTTACGTGGATCAAAAATGCCGTTAAAGCAGAGCGGCCTTATGATCTGTTAATCACCGACCTCTATTTCGAAGAAGATCATAATCCGCAAAAAATCGACGGAGGTGCCGAACTCATCAAAGCCGCAAAAGAGGTACAGCCCAACTTAAAAACCCTAGTGTTTTCCGGAGAAAACAGGCCCGCGGTTATCGACATGTTATTTAAAGAAATACATATTGATGGATACGTGCGAAAAGCCCGTCATGACGGTCAGTACTTACGACTAGCCATATCTGCTATCCATAACCATAAAAAATATCTTTCGCCCGATTTAAAACAGGCCAGGAAAGAAAATAATTCTCATGATTTTACCGACCTCGATATTGCAATCATCTCTCAACTGGTTGATGGAATGCCACAAAAAAATATCCCTTACTATTTGCAGGAGAACAACATCAAACCCTCAGGTCTAAGCAGTATCGAAAAACGCCTTAACCTGATGAAAGAAGTGCTGGGTTTCTCCAAAAACGAACAACTTATCGCCTATTGTAAAGATATCGGGATCATTTAATGACCCTAAAGTATCTCCTACCAACATAAATAGATTAACTTCGTTTAGTCACTCACTTGGTTATCCTCCCTAAATCAGTCATTCTGAACTTGTTTTACTGCGTAGCTTTCCGCTTCGCTACAGGTCAGAATCTGCAACCGGTTCTTCTTGCGTTGCTGCATTCTCCTTGTTTTTGTCGTTGCGAACCTTTTAAAAAAAGCTTGTGTTTAACATGGATAATCGTTAAGACTATCAACCAATGAACTAGTGACTAATGAACCAACCTACGGTTTCCCGTAAGGATGCACCATATTCCTCTCATACTTTTGAGCAGCTTAAAAAATAACTATGGGAAAATTTATCATTACCAAAAGAACAAACGGCGAATACCAGTTTAATCTCGAAGCAGCAAACGGCAGGGTTATCCTAACCAGCGAGGGCTATGCCACAAAAGCAGGCTGTAACAAAGGTATCGAATCGGTAAAAACCAATGCACCAACAGATGCCAGGTACGACAGAAAAATTGCCAAAAACGGAGCCTACTATTTCAATTTAAAAGCTGCGAATGGCGAAATTATCGGTACCAGCCAAATGTATACCACTGCTGATGCCAGAGATAATGGTATCGAATCGGTCAAAGAAAATGGGCCGAATGCATCAGTAAAAGATGAAACCATTTAATGCAAAAAGTTATGGATCTTAAACTAAAGTTAGAACAACTTCATCAGCGCGTGGTGGGATTAAAAGAGCAGATCAATACCGAAGAAGCTACAAAAAATGCATTTGTAATGCCCTTTATTCAAATCCTCGGTTACGATATTTTTAACCCTACAGAAGTTATACCCGAACACATCTGCGATATCGGCACCAAAAAAGGAGAGAAAGTAGATTATGTGATCCGTAAAAACAACGAGCCCATCCTCATCTTCGAATGTAAACATTGGAAAGAAAGTGCCGATGCCCATAATTCTCAATTACACCGCTACTACCATGTGTCTAAAGCGCGTTTTGGGGTGTTAACCAACGGTACGGTTTACAATTTTTACGCCGATCTGGAAAAACCGAATATTATGGACGAGAAACCATTCTTAACCATCGATATCGAAGACCTGAAAGATAACGCCATTAAAATTCTCGAAAGCTTTACCAAAAACGAATATAATTTAGAAACGATTCTCGATTCGGCCGAAGGTTTAAAATACATCAAAGCCATCAGAAAGGAATTTGAAAAAGAAATAGACAGCCCTTCCGACGAAATGGTGAAGTTATTGGTTAACCGTTTCTTCGATAAACCCCTAACCGCAAACCGGATGGTTGCTTTTAAAGATTATGCCAAAAAGGCCCTTACCATTTCCATCAACGAGTCCATTAGCGATCGCTTAAAATCGGCATTGAATATTAACGAGAAAATTGAGAAAAAAGAGGAGGGCAAAGTGATGCCCGTTAATGAAGATCCAGATGTTTCTAAAATCGTAACTACCGAAGAAGAATTAGAAGCCTTCCAAATTGTAAAGGCCATTTTACGCGAGAAGATTCCATCTGCCAGAATTGCTGCACGAGATACCCAATCTTACTTTGGCGTATTGCTGGATGACAATAACCGTAAACCAATTTGCAGATTCCATTTTAATACCGTTAACAAATACATCGAAACTTTCGAGAAAGGGAAAGATGCCGGCGAGAAAAAGCAGCTTTTAAACCTCGACGAGCTTTACGATTACAGAAACCAGCTGCATCAGACTATAGAAAATTACTAATTATCCGCTCATCTCTCAAAAAATGTAGAGGTTGCTTTATTGTCTGTGTTGGGAGCAGACTTGGCAATCTCTCATTTTAAACACGAAAAATCCTCGGTGATCTGTCATCCTGAGGGATAATTTATTGGATAAAAATCAATAGAATGACGCATATCCTTTTTTCGCCCAGAGGCTCATTCTTGCCTCGGCTCGCCGCCGCCGAAGGGCTCTTTCTTTTTGGCATCAAAAAGAAACAAAAACTGCCGGCTGAAAATTTTTCTTTCGAAGCCAGCAGGTAGGCTTGGGCAGTGCAGCCCGAAAAATTTGTTAGGCCGGATTTAAGTGGAACGGGGATGCGGTGTTGTGGCCTAGCTGGGTGAAAATGTATAGTGCCGCAAATATCTTATTAATAAGTAATTGCAAAATAATGTCAATGGTAGCGTAGTCGAAGGGTAGGTTTCGAAAGTTGTGAAGATTAGGTTGAGCCAAGGTGCTCCTGGTTATAAAAAGACATTGCTCCAATTGTTTTCCTCTGATCTATCTAAAGTTTTACCTAATATGCTTGCCTTAAGGTTAGCCGTAAGGAATCCGTTTTTAGCCCAAATATCTTAGTGGCATGAAACATTTCGTTGTACTGCTATTATTAACGTTCACATTGGGTAACACCCAGGCACAAAAACAAAAAGTGATCACCTATCAGTTGATGGAGCCTGGTTTTAACACCAAAGTAATTAAAGGAACCATTAGTGAGGTATACACTACAAAACGTTATGGCAAAACTTTCTGGTGGGCAGTAATCGGCACCGATACCATTATCCACGTATGGCGCAGACACCTTGATACCGCAACCATGAAACCTGGCGTAAATCGCGCTTTCTATTCCATTAAACGCCTCGATAATAGCTGGTGGAAAAAGGAAAAATCAGAAGATTATATGAAGCCAAAAACCAACTGACAAAGGAACATCTGCCAACTTACACCACATTAAATCAGCTTTACAAATAACTGGTAATGAATTGATTTAACTGAAAATTACACCAATAAAATCATTATTTAAATAATTGTCGGCTTTACGGTTTCCCGTAAGGTATGGCAGCTGGGCTTGTATACTTTTGAAGTATAAACTTAAAAACAAACTTGTCATGGAATATAAAGTAGTACCCTTCACTGCAACCTTAAATCAAAAAAATGAAACCACTGCCGCGGTCGCCAATCAACTAGAAAACTTAATCAAACAATATCATGGTCAGGGCTGGGAATACATCAGACTAGAAAGTGTTTCAACCTATGTGCAACCTGATCCAGGATGTTTTGGCTTAGGTGCCAAACCAGGTTATCTAGCATCCTACCAAATGATGGTTTTTAGCAAAGGTTCTATATGAAAATAATGCTACTCTTGGTTATCAAGACTTATTGGGTAATATTTCCTAAAGATAAAAGACGAAGATGCATTTTCAGAACAAGTTGCTCCAAATATGTTTATCAGGTTACCAAAGAGGAAGGCTTATTCAAAGGTCTTATAGCCTTAAAATATCGTTATCAGAACTGTAGAAGTGGGTTTCACGTTTTTGAAAATTCTGTGGATGAAAGTAAGATGATGATATTACCCAGCGGTCAGTTACTTATGGAAAGTGAAATTTCGGAAAGGTTTATCAAATCTCGACTATTTACTTCCAAATCGAAATAATTAATTCTATCCATCTATTACTCAATAAATCCCAATGAATGAATCTCAATCCCAATATAGAAAAGTAAAATCCTTTATTCTTTACACATTCCTTGTTTGTTTATGTATCAGTTGCAAACCGGAAGATACCGACGGCGATGGAGTAAACGATCAGGTTGATCAATGCATTAATGTAAAAGGGAAAAAGCCGAAAGGCTGTCCAATATCACCTAAAATTGGAAAGGTAAGGCTGTATCTCGAAACATCAGCAAGCATGAATGGGTACCTTGGTGGTGTTGCAGAATATAAACAGGTTGTGACAGACCTCGCTGTAAAGATTGATAAAGAAATTTCTCCGGTTAGCATCAGCTTTATATCGGATACAATCAGGGGTTTTCCTCACAATGCTACTGCTTTTAGTAGTCATATCGCAACAACAAAACTTGCCATAGATAAAAGCTCCCAGCTTCATGAAATTTTCAAAAAGATCGCATTAAACACTAAAAATCAAGATATTTCAATTTTTATATCCGACTGTATTCTTTCTTTTCCAAATAAAGTGATAAAAGCAAATCCCACTATAAACAAAACCTCGGCAAATGGTACTTTAAAAAATAATATCTATGCCACATTTATCGATTTCAAAAATAATAAACAGGCTGCCAGTTTGTATGCTTTCAGCTCACAGTTTTTTGGCACTTATTACGATTACCAGAATGTAAAAACAAAGCTTACAGGCACGTTAAGGCCATTTTATATATGGGTAATAGCAAAAAATAATATTTTACCAATTTTCGATGATAAACTCATAAAGATCCCAAATTTCAAACCGGAACAATCCCTACATTTTGGTCTGATGGATAATAAGGTAAACCAATATCATATTCTTACTCAACTTGGCATGACCGGCGATTGGGCGCCGATTAAAAGCGATCCCCTGAAAGGCGACATAGGTATTGAAGAAGTAACCATAAAAAAGAATAACCCTCAGGAATTTTATGCGGCTGTTGATTTAAGTGCTCTGCCACCCTACGCTCAAAAGCTAGATTATATCGCTAAAAACCTGAAACTTAATCAAAGTGGCTGTACTGCAGAGGTTAGTGTATCTATAAAGGGTAATAGCGATAAATTGAAAAGCAAAAAACAGAAAATGTTTTTTGCGCAGGCAACTCATATCATTAAAGTAAAGATTAAAGATATCCAGTTAGATAAGGCATTATTACAGCTCACCCTACCCTTACAATACGATACCTGGTACCAGGTTTGGAGTACCATGGATGATAAGCACGTGAAAACCTTGGGTAAAAAAACCTTTGCTTTCGAGTACTTGGTTAAAGGCGTTATGGAAGCCTATAACAATGTCGATAAAAACTTCATTGATCTAAAATTTCAAATTAACCAATAATAAATATGCTTTTAAGTATTTTCTCAGACCTTTATCAGCTCATTTCAGGTGCTCATCAGAGCGTTCCCGACTATGTGGATGAAGTTTACGATAATGTAGGGGTACCTACACTAATTATCGTCTCCATTATCACAGCAATATTCTACCTGTTATTAGGCAGGTGGAAGCCCATATTCTTTAAATCTGGCCATTGGGTATTTACGCTATTACTTACTGCAATAATTGCAGCAGCATTTGCCTTTGCAAGTGCAATGAAAGTAATAGGGGAAGCAGATAGTTACATGTTTAGGTTCTCCCTGATGAATGGTATCTTCTCTGCTATCCTGTTTTTTATCCTTTCAGTTATCCTGAAAAGGCTTTCCATTTTTGCCAAACGCACTCCATTTTAATAAAAAAGACATGATTAGAAATACATTTATTTTCGGTATTGGTGGCACAGGAGCAAGAGTAGTCCGTTCTTTAACCATGTTGCTGGCAGCAGGTACAAAGCTTAACGATACAAACAAGGTTATTCCAGTTATTATAGATGTTGATGCAAAAAACGCAGATACCACACGTACGCTAAAAGCACTCGAAGCCTATAAAACCATTCGGAAAAAAGCTTACATCACTCAAAAAAATGTTGATGGATCGGATATTGCAACTGGTTTTTTTAACACAAACCTTAATACCTTAAGTTCATTACAGACCGAAGGTGCCGAAAAGATTGATGATTCCTTTCAGCTTAAATTCGATAATCTAGAAACTTCTTTTATCAAATACATCGATCCAAAAGAGGAACTAGTTAACGATGTAACAATGGATTTTTTAAGGGCATTGTATGATGATACACCGTCGAGCCATACCAATTTCGAAAATACCGAACTTAATCTCCGTTTAGATGAAGGTTTTAAAGGAAATCCAAATATTGGATGTGTAGTTTTTAATAGTTTATCAAACCTCAAAGAATACCAGTTTGTAGTTAAGAGTATAAACCCGGATGATAGGATATTTATTGTAAGCTCAATTTTTGGTGGAACAGGCTCTTCAGGATTTCCGCAATTGATTAAGTTGATAAAAGGGGACGATAGATTACGTAATATCAAACTTGGTGCACTAACGGTAATGCCCTATTATAAAATTGCCGATAAAAACAAAGCTGGTGGCGATGGTAATATAAAATCAGGAAGTTTTGATGCTAAAACAGAAGCTGCATTAACTTATTACTCCAAGCATCTTGCAGGCAAACTGAATGCGCTTTACCATGTTTGGGATAATCCGATTAAACAATACGATTACAATGCAGGTGGTGATGCACAGCTAGATCCGGCTCACTTAGTTGAAATGATAGGTGCTACTGCAGTTATCGATTTTATCAACAAACCCGATGAAATGCTTAATCAAAATAGCACAACGAAATATTTTGATTATGGCATTATCCAGGAAAGTGCTGCTGTTGATTTTAGACATTTTTACGAGTGGTCCTCCAAGCAGATTATGGAGCCCTTGGCTTTATTTTCTTATGCCATGAAAATCTATCTAGACTATTTTCCCAAGTTTAAAGATATGGCCTTTTATAAAGATCTTTTGGCAGATAAAATCCATTCGGATATTTTTTATCAGACTTTATCAACATTTCTAGGCACCCATTTTAAAGGATGGCTTAAGGAAATGGCAGATAACGAGCGAAGATTTGAACCCTTTCAGTTAAATGAGGAGCTTAATTCGTTCATAACGGGTAAGATTATACCAATTAAAAAAGTGCTGGGTGTGACCATAAACTCGGGCTTGAGCGAGCTTTTTATAAAAGAGAGGCTAGGTAAAATAGAAGACGAACTTAAAAAAACGATACCAGACCCCGAAAAGGAAAAAAGACTGCTACAGCTCCTTAATCAAGTTGCACAAGATTGCTACAAGGTTTTAGATTCATTACCCACTATGACAGAATAAAGATATGGCATATACATTTAGAAAATACGGGGGTTTTAATCCCAATGAGGTAAAGTGCTGGTCGCTTACCAATCAGATAAAAGTAGACCACTTTGAAATCCGCGAAACTTTTGCCAGGCGGGGTAAATCCAAGGTCGGAACATCAATCCCATCCCCGATGGCCAGAATGGAACTTTTTGAAACGGCCTTTCAAATGGTCTCTTCAGATAACCAAACCACGCTAAAAGGCTCATCTACCTATCATCAATTGGTATCGGACTGCCTGGATATGATGCAACTTTTATTTAATACCAACGAATCAGACATCGGGCCAGGAAAGAAAATATGGTTTAAAGAATGGCGTGTACAAGAAAGTTTGAATAAGCTTAGTGCAACAGCAAAAAACCACCCCCATCAACTCCTTGCTAAAGCTTTTTCGCTTGTTTTTGATGGGCATTCGGCACAGCCAGAATTTGCGGGTACCGAAAGTATTTATCTGATTTATTATGAAAATAAGCTTATGGGTGGCACCTCGCCACTTACATTGTTTTTTACTTCGCCAAACTGGGACCGCTATGTTACAGATAAACAGATTGCTCATCTTCCTAAAGGGAATGATGGAAGTACCTTTTTTAGCGATGATTACAAGGCCTTATTCGAACGCGACCGCTCGTTTGTGGAATATTTATATAAGGTATTGCTAAAAAATCCACAAGGATTTGAAAAGTGTATGGGGTTGAAACAATACATTAACAGAACCATCGAAACCCATTTTCCAGATCTTCAGCATAAATTTATGGACTGGGGTAGAAACGAAACCAACAGCCTGAATAACGAATATTTGGCGCTTAAAACCAATATCGGTGGTAAACTCCTCACCGTAAATGGTATATACTTTTATCACCAAAGTGAAGAGGTAAAACGTAAAAAAATCAGGTTGATCAGCGATTTTGTTATCAGGGCATCCAATAATAAATATGCCAGTCAAAAAGATAGGGAGGGAAATAATATAAAGGTAGAAGCACCGCTTGTACTGGTAGATGGGATGAATTTGCCAGGCGATTATATGGAGGAAAATGCAGCCTGGGACTCTACAACCAAAATCAGATACTATCTTCATCAGCATACACCAATATTCGAACGAAAACTCCCTCAGGGCGATTCTTTAACAGTAAACTATCCGTTTATCACTACTGATGATTTTTTAGAAGACACCCTAATGGAAATGCCTTTTAAAATCAATAAAACTAAATTCTTTACCGGTGTAAATGGTGATTTTAAATACTTGCTTCCCATCAAAAAGGAGTATTTTAACTTTTTCAACTTCGAGGATCTAAAAAAAAACCTCGATATCAAAATAGTAAGTAACGACGTAACCGTAACTTTAAAAGTACCAATAAACAATAAAAAGGGTATTAATGAAATTGCTTTTGTAAAAACGTATTCTACCAACCAGATTATTAAATGCAAAGCTGATATTGGTATATTTCCTTTTTATAAGATTAACGAATCTGATCCAAAGTATCACTTTCTAAACGATTTTACGGTACTGCTGGCCGAACGTAATGATACGCTTAAACTAGAAGCACTTAATTTTTATTCTTATGATGGAGTAGTATATACCGACAATAGCCATGCTGATAAGATTAAATCTACCGCTACGCAACGAACAACTTATGCCGATGCAGAGGGAGTAGCATTGGCCGCTTCTAAATATTATAAGATAAAAAAGTCTTTCGATTACTTAGAGCTTAAATATGTAAGCGATCAGCTTGAAATATCAGGTATCATTATCCCGAATTTTGAAGGTAGGGTTTTTAATAAGTCAAACCTCAATAAGTCGATGACATTTGCTATTGACTTCGGTACCTCAAACACCCACATAGCCTATAAACAAAATGGTTTCCCATTACCGCTACCTTTCGAGATTGATGAAGCAGATCAACAGATGGTAATGTTAAATGAACCGCTGTTATCTGGGGATTTAGGTAACAGCTATAATCATTTCGGACAGATGCCGGAAGCAGCCTTGACAGTTAACCGTGAGTTTATGCCGAGGATTATTAAATCTAAGGGCCACTCAACTGTATCTTTTCCTTTTAAAACTGCTACCTGCGAGGTATCAACCTTTAATAACCTGGACAAAGAAAAAGCAGAACTTTTTAGCCACATCAACATTGGTTTTAACATCGACCGTGAATTTAGTGGTGATTCGATTTATACAACTAATCTTAAGTGGTTGTTAGAAAACAATTCGGATGTAAGCAGAAGTGTATCAAACAGATCGAGGGTTCGCTTTTTTCTAACACAGTTAATGCTGCAGATTAAAGCTAAAGCTATTCTCAATTTCTGTTTGCCTGAGCAGGTAGATGTACTTTGGTCTATTCCATCTTCTATGGATAAACAAACAGCGGCCGAATTAACTAAAATTATAAAGGAGGCGTATGCTACCGTGTTTGATAATGTTGACATAACAAAGCTAGCACAATTGGGCTTTCCAACTAAAGAGTCAATCGCACCATATTTCTTTCTTACCAAGAATGACAGCGGAATTCAAGCGGAGACAAATATCATCAATATCGACATTGGTGGTGGTACTACTGATATCATGATGTTTATGGATGCAACCGGCAATAGAAAAGACAAATATCTTACTACCTCATTCAGGTTTGCCGGAAACGATATCTGGGGAAGTGGTTATAAGGGAAGCTTGAAAAATAATGGCTTTATTAACAACTATTTGTTCTACAAATCCGCCAACAATATAGAGCACGATGAAATGCGGTATTTCAAACATGCAGAAAATGACAACAATTTAAGTTCGGATGATTTAATTAGCTTGCTTTTTAAATATGATAAGCAATCAAAATATAGCGATTCGATTACAGATGGAAATACTAATCTTTCAATCGTCTTATATTTACATTATAGCGCCATTGTTTATCACATCTGTCAGATCATTACAGCCAAACAATATCCTTTACCCCGTTATCTTTCCTTTACAGGCAAGGGCAGCCAATACCTAAAATTGCTTTGCAACGGGAGTGAAAATGAATTAAATGAGTTTACAAAATTATTACTTCGTACTTATTCCAATCAAGTACTACCAACTTCTTTTAAAGTTCACATTAATGAAGATCCTAAAGTAATAACAGCAAATGGCGTTATAGAATATGCAAAAGCCGATATCCAGGATCAGTTTGTTGAAGTTCCTAGAGGCGAAACCTTCGAAAGTTTAGATCATGATCAAAGAAAAAAATACCAGGACTTTGTACACGCCGGTTCAGGCAACGATGACTTGATTACTCCCAACGAATTTGCAGTTAAAGATACACAGAACCTGGATAGTGAAATCAATTTAGCTGTTTTAAAAAATGTAAACAGATTTTTAGAACTCACTTTTGGTAATAAACAGATTATAGATTTTCTCTATGCTTTTAAGATTAAGAATACCAAGCTGGTACTCGATTCGCTAAAATGGAACGGAGATATTTTTAATGGCGAAGGGCTTATTTACGATAGTTATAAAAAAGTATTGAAAGATCTCCATAAGCAGGATGGTGAAAACCAACTTTCCGAGTCGCTTTTCTTCTTTGCGTTTAAAGATTCACTTTACAGGCTTTCTAAAATATTAACCGAAGCTAACCCATTATAATGATATGTATAAAAGAACCATCTACCTTTTTTTAATCTTAGTATTATCTGTTTTTCAGTTAAAGGCGCAGTCACTGACTTCTGGGCTTAGCGATACAAAGCTTATTACCCCAACGAATATAACATACTTACAATCTATCATCATTCTATGTCTATTGATTTATCTAATTATTGTTTTAAAGAAAAGGAAAAGCAGGCAAAAAGAACTGGCATTTTTGAAAAGTGAAACCACAAATACAACGTGGGAGAAGGCCCAATTGAAAACTGAATTGGAGGATTTAAAGGCCAAGAACGGTAAGTTGGAAGAAGAAATGAATCTAATTAGGTTGAAAGAAGAAACACCATTAAAAGAATTAGTCCCAGAAGAACCAAGTAATGTAAATACCATAGAATGGCAAATCGACAAACCGGAAATAATTAAACAACCAGAACACTTTTACACTAAATACGCCGATCTGATTGATGGCTTTTCTGTAGCAGAGTTGGTAGAAGAAGAAAACAACGAAACTATTTTCGAGATCAGGCTACAATCACCCAATAAGGCATTCTTTAAGGTGAGTGAAAATCCAGCAGCACAAAAATACGCCTTAACCAATGCCGATTATTTTCTGCAAAAAACCTGTATGTATGATGTAGTGCCTTTTGGACAAATTATAACGGAAAAGGAAGGACAGCTATCGCTCTCCGGCGGGAAGTGGGAAATTATCGAACCGGCCAAAATCTCTTTTAAATAAATACTGTAAATGGAAGATTTGCACGAAATAAAAAAGGTTATCCATGATCTGCTAGTAGATCGGATGGGAGAAGTTAATGATGCTGATCTTTTTTTAATCAGAAAGCGGGCTCTAGAAACTGGTTTAGATAACCAACAATTTGGTCTTTTACTTCAAGAAGTTCATAATAGCATCAACTGGGTCAAACTTCGGGATGAGCAGGAGGGAAAGGACCGTGTGATGGGCCTTCCAGTTAATTTGTTTGAACAGCAGGTAAAGAGTTTGAACAAGTTGGGAGAAGTTCTATTTAATGATAGGATCAAAGCGCTTCGGTATTTGGAGGATCATATTTTTCTTAAAGAAAATATCAATTACCTCAGTAACCAGAATGTAGACCTTACTATGGGGTTTTTGGATATCTATAGTACTGAACGCGATCCAGAAAAAAGGTTTCTGAAAATTGTTTATCAGCTAAATAAAAGTTTGCCATTTAAAGTTGGGCACGAAAGCTTTACAACACTTAACGATCTTCTCCAAAAAGGTTGGCACAATTACGATTTCTTTGAGGCCATATATAACAAGTTTGTAGCGGGGCATTTACAGTTGTGGATTAAACAATGCTTTCCTGAACTGGCAGATGTTTTGCCCAGAGGAAAATCTTTTAAAGACTTTATATATTTTATTTACTCATTTAATTCCGAATACCCATTTTATATCGGGCAAGAGTTATTCCTTACACCCGAAGATATTGCGGTAAGGGCGAAAAAGGAAAGTGGGTTTTGGCCGGTTCTATTAAAATCGATACAGGATGAGCATTTATTTACTTGGTTGGAAAGAACAGGCAGGAATAACATAATTGTTGATTACCAAGTGCAGACTAAACTTTTAATTGATCAGGAAAAAAACCAACACGATCTGGTCTGCGGCCTGATACAAAAACTGATAGAAATTATCCAACCTGAAATTGAATTACCAAGTCTTGCTGTTTCTGTTGATCAACTTAGCTTTCTAGGTATTGAATCCAAACCACTTTTTCAGCCTATCACAATTTCTTTAAGTAATACTGGCTTTGTAAAAGCAACTGTATCGCTTGATCAAAAAATAGATGGAATTGTAATTGAAGAAGGATATGTTAGCTTTTTTGATTTAGAACGCGCAAAATCGATAACCCTTCATCTAAATATAGATCCGTTAAAATTGGTAAAGAATAGGTTATATACCTTAAACCTTAATATTAAAACCAATTATCAAACACTAAGCATCCCTATTTCAGTTAAAACTGTTTTCCCGTTAAAAACATTTTTATTCTACTTATTAAAATATGCTTTTTTTACAAGTGTTTTCTTTGGGTTTATCCGGATACTCATCAGTGCTGCAAATGGTGGTAATACTTGGCTTAAACCTGAAATTGTGTGGAGACATATAAGTGCCCAGGTTCCAACTAATCATGTAGCTTACATCGCCATTTTTACCCTTTCTGTTGCTATTCCCATTTTACTTTGGCCAAAAATTAAAAAGATCGAAAAGATATGAAAAGCACATTTAAACCTATTAAGCCCCAGGAAAGCCATCTTTGGAAATATATAATTGCAGCGCTTTTTTTTTCTGTTGTTCTTCATAATTTTTTTGGTGCGATTACTTACAATACGTTTGTTATTATAGACAATGTTTTAAGAGCATCTGGGGCAAACTCATCCATATTTACATGGTGGTTTACCGGAGGTTTTATCGGTATTTGTATTGGTAGTTTTATTGCTTGCCGCAAATTCCAGTTAAACCGTAAAATCAGCTTATTTGCAGCATTGCCGATCGCAATGATATTGATCCTGTTTTTAGTTAATGCAGGCCCGTTATCTTCTATTTATCCCAGAACAGAATTACAGGCAAAAACAGATGAAGAGCTTTCAACAGTAGATTCTGCAGTAATCATTACCGATACCTTTGCCATTACGCCTAAAAGAAAGCTGCCACAACAAAAAAAAATCAAAAAAGAAATACCAGTTCTCAACTGCATTAATAAAACTACTCAGGTAAGTCTCACCGTAAAGTCTGATAGTGTTAGACTTTTTTTTAGGACCGCAAAAATTAAAGACGGCGAATGGAGCGACTGGGAATCGATTTTTATCCCCCAACCGGGGCAATATGCATTGTCAGGAAAAAGAGGTAAAGTAATCACAAATAGTATTCAATACTATTATGAAGTAAAACAGGAAGCAACGCGGTCGGCAAATAATCCATTTACCAAATCGCTTTGTACGGGCGAGCTCAATATTGATACCTACTAATAGGATTATGCCAAATCGTTCATTCTCAAATCCGAATTTATTATTCCAAATGCTTTAAGCTTTACTATCTATCTAATTTTCAATATTGTTATGTTAAAATATGTATTTATCGTTATGATTTGCCTCGTGTTTAGCAAATCATTAATCGCACAATCAAAGTGGCAACCCAAAGGGATTCTTTATACCGATAAAAATATCACGGTAGAAATCGAGTACTTACTCTCACCTAATTCCTGTAATAATGATAATAATCAGTCTTATTATCGGTACCGAATTACGAAGATTGGCAAGGCAAGAAACTATTATATCAATTGGCGGTTCGATTTCTTTAACTGTAGTAATGAATTAAAGACCCAGTTAAATAGTGTATTAATTAATAGTAATACAAAACTGGGTATTATTATGCCGCCAAACAACGCTTTTTTTGCTAAGAAAATGGCCAATTTTTCAAATGATATTAGAATATCGAAGAGTTTACCCGAAATAGGTTTTTACAAACCAAGCTCTCCGCTTTCTATGGAGCCAATCGCCATAAAGGGAAGTACCGAACTTAATTCGGGCGAATCAACCACACTAACACTAGAAGGTGGAAATTTGGCTCAAGGCGCTACCTGGATGTGGTACGAGGAGAATTGTGGTACAAAACTAATCGGCACAGGCCCTAGTTTAACCTTAAGCCCTGATCATACTTTCACCATTTTTGTGCGCGGCGAAGGTAAAAACATTACAAGTTGTACTTCTACAAAAATTAATGTTAATAAAAAGAGTATTGCCGCCAAAGTAATCCGTGGTCGGGCAGTGATTTGTGAAGGAGAACAGAATATTACCTTAAGTGTAGAGGGAGGTAAATTATCAGGTGTTGCTAAGTGGGTATGGTACGCTAACAGCTGTGATGGAGAAAAGATTGGAGAAGGAGCATCCATTAATGTATCGCCAATAAAAACAACTACCTATTTTGTACGGGCCGAAGATGGTTCCGATAAAACAGCCTGTAAATCTTTTCTACTCAGTGTAACCAATAAATCAATTATACCAAATGCTATTATTGGTGATGTAAATACCCTGTATGGTAACGAAATAACTTTAACAGTAAGTGGAGGCTATCTGGCAGCTAATGCCAAATGGGTATGGTACAAAGGAAGTAGTCCAAACAGAACAATGATTGGAACTGGCTATAGCATCAATACAGGTCGAATTTATTCTCCAGATACTTTTTCGGTTCGTGCAGAAGGCGACTGTAACAATACAGAATTTTTAAGTAAAGTTATAAATATTAAAAATGCACCTAAATCAGGTAATATAAATACAACAAATAGTAAAAATCGATTCTTTATAAACGGAGGTATTGTTTTTAACGATGTTTCTTCAGCAACTAAAACAAATAATTTTAATATTACCTTGGGAGGTGGTGGAAAAGTTGGCTGGTTTGCAAAGGTAAAAATCAGTAGCAAATCTACTGATGCCCCATTCAAAACAAATAATACTTCTTTAACCGCTTACGGTGTTCCAGGTTATTATAGTTATAACGGAAATACAGTTAGTGAAAGAACAGCATACACTGCCGGCCTATTCTTTGGCAATAATATAGTTTCGGGCTACATTGGTGGCGGCTATGGTAACCGAAAGCTTTTGTGGGGGATTAATAAGTACCAATATGATAGCATAATCCCACTTTCGGCTAGTTATGCAGAAAATATTAACAACAGTTTTAAAGGAGCAGAAATTGAGGCGGGAATAATACTAAGATATGGGTTTATAAACATAATGGGAGGTGTTAGTTCAATACAGTTTAAATACACAGATTTTAATGCAGGTGTCGGATTTAATTTTTAAAAAAATGAATGTATTCAATAAAATAAATATACTATTATTTATAGCTATCGGCTTGATCTTCAGCTGTACAAAAGACCCATCAATTCCAATAAATAGCAGCACCAAGATTGAAATAAGCAAACCTACGCTATCAGCTATTACCCAGGTTGGTGCCACTGCCACAGCAAAAGCTGATGGGGGATTAAATGGTGATATTATTGATAAGGGAATATGTTGGTCTACAACGATTAATCCGACTGTTAGCAATTCGCAAAAGCTGAGTGGTGGATTAGGCGAAGGGCCGTTTATTGTCAATTTACCAAATCTGATTCCAGGAACCAGTTATTTTGTACGTGCCTATTTTCAAAGCAAAAATGAAATTATCTATAGCGAACAAATGCAGTTTAAAACGGTTGATTATCAATTTGCTAGTGTAGCCACGAATAGTGTAACCAATATTACTTTAACCAGTGTTTCGGCGGTTGGTGCTGTTACTGCAACAGGAGGTGGAATGATAAGTACAAGAGGATTTTGTTGGAATACCAGCCCAACACCTACAACTGCAAATAGCCATATTAATGTGGCAAGTGGTTTAGGGACTTTCAATGCCGATATACCCAATTTAAACCCTGGAACAACTTATTACCTTCGTACTTTCGCAACAAATCAAGCCGGTACAGCTTATGGCAACCAAATCAGTTTTACCACCGTAAGTGTAAAACTTGCAACAGTAGGTTCAATAAGCATAACATCTATAACGAAGAGCGGAGCCTTTGCAAGTGGAAGCATAACGGCCGATGGTGGAGGGGCAATTAGCTCCAGAGGAATATGTTATAGCACTAATATAAATCCTACAATAACAAGTAGCATGTACAATAATAACGGGACTGGAACGGGTACTGTTTCTTATTCAATCTCAGGATTACAAACTGCTACCACTTATTACGTTAGAGCTTATGCTATAAATTCAGCGGGGATTTCTTATGGCGCTCAGATTAGCTTTAGAACACTTTAATTAGATAACAATTAATTTTTCACAGTGCATAACCATCATTTTACAAATGGTAACATTAATAAAAATTTTATTAGCAGGCCTACTGATTATCTGTTTGGCAAACATGCCTTATGGCTACTATCAATTAATTAGATTTTTAGCCATGGTAGGTTTTGGAATGTTGGGCTTACCACGTAAATAAAAACGGCAATCTAACCATGGCTATTACTTATATAACATTGGCAATACTGTTTCAACCAATATTTAAAATAGCATTGGGGCGCTTCTTATGGAATGTGGTAGATGTGATTGTGGCCCTCGGATTAATAATTTCAATTTATATAAATCCTAGAATCAACAATATTGATAAGCAGTCAAAACTAAATTAGTTATTGTATTAATCCCATAATCATGAAAACGCTCTCCCTGCTCCTCTTTTCCTTTATTAACATTACTTGTAAAGAAAATACAAGCGTGTACATTTGCAACAGTTCCGGCGCTAAAAAATACCACTATACCTCCGGTTGCCGCGGTTTAAGCAATTGCACGTATAAAATTATAAAGGTGGATATAGAAAAAGCCAAAAAAGACGGAAAAACATTATGCGGTTGGGAAAAATAAGTTTATTGGTTTTATTGTTAACACTCCAGGCTTGTTTCATCCCACCAGGCGAAAGCAAGCCACTAATAAATTACAACCATCTTGTTTTTACCGCCAAAGTGATCCGCATTATGGATGGCGATACCATGGAAGTATTATACCACAACCAGCCCGTTAAAGTCCGCCTGGCACATATCGATTGCCCTGAGAAACGTGGTTCGCAACCTTTTGGTAATCGTGCCAAAAAAGCACTTTCCGATTTGTGTTTCGGGCAAATGGTTAGCGTACAAGGCCAAAAATACGACCGTTATAAAAGGTTAATTGCTGTAGTGATTAACAGCAAAAAACAGGTACTCAACCAGGAAATGATTAAACAGGGCATGGCCTGGCATTATAAAAAATATTCAAGCGATTTGCTTTATGCCCAGTTAGAAATAAGAGCTAGGAAAAGTAAGGTAGGCTTATGGCAAGAGAAAGATGCTGTAGCACCCTGGGAATGGCGGGAAACGAAGCATGCTTTGGCAAAGTAGATAGTAGAGTCCCCCTTTCTATACATGTTAATTGTGTTGTGAATAAACCTGCGAATCTACTTAAAATTCCTCCCAGCATGAAAAGCATCTTTAGTTTCCTTGTTCACTTCCTCGCGAAACTGCGATCGTTTATTCTGTGCAGACTAATATGCAGTTCATCACTCCACAATAAGGTCAATGCCGGTAGATCGGCAACGGCAAACGGGCCATCAGCTGCAGCACCAAAAGCGCAACCTGGAAAGCAAACAAGTAAAAAAGAAGTTGCAGCACATTGATAAAAGCAGAAAGCCACGTTGGGCCGCGATATGCATAGGGCTGACAGTTGTACTGGGGCTAATAAGAAAATGGCCCTTCGCCTGAATGTTATAAATTCCTTGCCTAAATATCCGGGCAAGGAATTTATAATTTCTTTGCATGAATGGTTCGGCCTTGTATAAAGATCATCTCTTTTATTAATCCATTCTGATCTTTTACGAACTCCATACTTGCCTGAATGGTTTTAAAGAAAAATTTGTTACCACTTTCTGCAAAGGCTTCTATTTTGGGCTGCCCGGTTGCCTGTACGAAAACCTTTTTACCCTCGCGGCTTACAGTTAATACCAGTTCGGGAGTAAGCTGGTAATTACCAAGATAACGATCCAGATCCTCATCAGGAACATCAGCGAGGGTAACCTTTTTGGTTTTGCTTAAGCCTTTGAAGTTATATACGGTGGAAATGCTGTTGATCAGCTCCTGAACAATTTCTCCGTTATCTGAATTAACCATAACGACCAAACCATTTCCCCCCTCAAAACTACCATAGTATCCGCCAGTAAATCCTGCGTTCCCTGCACCGTGGCCAAAGTACTTTATTCCATCATAATCCTCCACAAAAACACCTAATGCAGCGCCATTTTTATTCATGTATGGGCTAAGGCGTAATTTTGTATGCTGCTGATCAAGAACCTTTGCCGATTTACCCTGGTAGGCAAGCTGGGTTTCGATGATATATTTGGCCAGATCTCTGGGGTTTGTCCATAAACCGGCAGCAGCCTGCTCCGGGTAAATATGATATTTCCCCTTCACCTCTTTTCCATCGCCATCGTATCCTGCAGATAGCAGTTCCTGCCTGATGCCCAATGGCGGCTGCGCAAAAGTACTGCTGAGCATACCCAGCGGCTTTAGTACCTGCTCCATTAAATAGTTTTCGTACCGTTGCCCGGTAATATCTGTGAGTATAAGCTGGGAAATTGTTGTTCCTCCTCCAGAATATTCCTGGCGGGTTCCAGGAACGAAAAGTGAGTGTACCGCATCAGAATTGGCCGGAGATTGTCCGTTTAAAATCTGGATGACCGAAGGTAGCGGCTTACCAGCCTCATAGCCTCCAAAGCCATGCACATTCAACCCGGCGGTATGGCTGAGCAGATTTGCCATATTGATTTTTTTGCCTTTCGAAATCGAATCGTAAGGGAATTTCCAGCTTTTGAGATAAGTATTGATATCTGCATATAAATCCAGATTCCGGTCTTTAAAAAGCTTCAATATGGCCACGCTGTTTAGCGATTTACTGATGGACGCTGCCTGAAATAGCGTTTTATCGCTTACCCGAATTTTCTTTTCTTTATCTGCAAAGCCATAGCCTTTTGCAAAATCGACCTTATAATCTTTAATTACCGCGATGCTGAGCCCCTGTACTTTAAAATGTTTCATCCGCTCGAGCAAATTAAAAGGAGCAGAATCACCGGTCTGGATGTTTTCGGTGAGGCCGTTCTCAACCTGCCTGATCCGGTCCTCCACTGTAGATTGCGCAAGGGTAGTGCTAAAAATGAAAACCGAAAAAAACAAGACCAGAGCGGCGGTCAATTTATAGGATTCCTGGCTGGCCTCCTTAAGGCTACCCAAATGGGTTGTTTCTGTATTTTTCATAGCATATTATGGTGTAGTCCGGAACAGCTCAGGATTATTGGTTTTATAATGAATAAACTTAATCTCGGTTTTCTGATGGTGTTCTCAGGCAGTAGAGATTTTTTGTCATATAACGCTGCAGGTCAAAAATAATAATTACCCGTTTAAAACCAAGGTTAATGGCTGGATATATCAACAAGCTATGCCCATTTTTAAAACTTACAATCTGATGGTTTAGCATTATACGGAATATTCTTTAAATTACTCCCTTAAACAAAAAAGCCGCCCAATGGGCAGCTTTAACTTATCTGATCGTTATTTATTATTTTGCTAAATTCATTGCATTTTGTTCGGCATCCATAATCGCTTCAGAAGCATACGATGCAGATTTAAGGCTGGCAAAATCGGCTAATTTTACATTTTTCATGTTGCCTGCAATCATAATACTTTCGCCAGCAGTACCATTTAATTTTAATACCGCATCATCTTTAACGATCGTATATAAACTGCTTGCTGTGGTTTTGATTTTCGCGGTAGCGCTTTGGCTCAAAAATAACTGAAGGTTTTTTACATCGAAATTATTGCTGGTAACCACAACCGATTGCCCATAAGCTTCGATTCTTTCTAAATCTTTTACGGTAATGTTCAGTGTAACCTGACTGGTTTCCATTGAATTGATGAACAAGGTTTTTCCATCAGTAGATACCGAGGTTTTTGAAGCATCATAGTTGCTCATGCCCGCTACGTTCTGTTTATCGCCTTGCGTTAAAATAAGCTTCACGTTACCACTCACCCAGATCCGATCAAACTTTGATAAAGAAGAAGTTTTTGTTTCTGATTTAACCGGCTCAGCAGCAAAAGTTGCCATGGCTGATGAAGTAAATAATACGGCTGTTAATGCTGCTGCGAATATTGTTTTTGCTAAAGTTTTCATATCGTTTATATTTTAGGTTTTTGCTGTTGTTTTGTTATTAAGACGCAGCTGCCCGCCAAACGTTGCAGGCAAAAACCCGGTATTATACCAGCGTTGGTAAGCACCAGACCAACGCCTGTAATTTCTAGACGAACGGTTATTGATCATGAACGGTTTGAGGCAATAGTTCCCCGCAATACCGTATTAACTTAAAACGCAGCTTTGTAACTGTGTAATGGCAAAATTGTAGTGATTTAAAAGGAAGTATTTGCTTCTCTTTTTTAACATGCCTTAATTGAGGGGTTTATTTATTTCTCCTGCCTGGCAGCATACAGCATAATTTGAAATGCTCTTTGAATTTGTCGGATTGCCCAAAGGACTCCTACGGAGGGCCTGTCCAAACGCCCTGTAAACATTCAAAAATAAATGTCCCTTACGATGACAATTCTATATTTATGATACAGACTCAAATTTATTTTTTACTTAAAATTAGTCGCTACCATAAACAAACGTGGGAAAGGCAATAACACGCTTCCGTCGGAAAATACAGGATACACCTTGCTAATTTCTTGTATATACTGTGCAAGGAAAGCTTCTTTTTCATCGGCCGTTAAAGGATCAAGGAATGGACGTAGTCCTGTGCCCTTTAACCACTCTACTATGGCTGCTACACCGCCAAAAAGCGGGTGGTAATAGGTGGTACGCCAGATATCTAATGTTTCTACGCTACTGTGCAGGTTTTGATAATACCACTCGGCACCTTCGCGGGGCAAACGTTTTGAAGGAACGGCCAGCTTTTCTGCCCAAGGTGCTTTGGCAGCCGTTACACGCATTAAACGGTGCGTGTGTTCATCCAGGTTATCAGGCATTTGAACCGCCAAAACACCTCCCCTGGTTAGTTTTTTAATTAAGGCAGGAAATAAGGTTGCATGATTAGGCACCCACTGCAATGAGGCATTGGCAAAAATGAGATCGTAAAGCCCATCACCTTCCCATTGGTTAATATCGGCCACTTCGAACCGCAGATTGGGTAAACGTTTACGGGCAGCCCCGATCATATCCGTAGAACTGTCTATCCCGGTAATTACAGCATCTGGAAAGTATTGCTGCAGAAACGCGGTAGAATTGCCCGGCCCGCAGCCGAGATCGATAACTGTATTGATTTCTCTTGTGGGAACATGCGATAACAGATCTACAATAGGGCGGTTACGCTCTTTTTCGAATTTACTGTACTGCGCAGCCGACCAGGTGTTTGGTTGAGATTGATCTATTTTTTGCATGGTAAAAACTAAACAGTTAAGGCTACATTTAGTTTAATAGTGGTATAAATTATTGATAGTATAATCTTTGGAACAAACCGGATAGCTGCGGTAAAAACCACAGCGCTGGCCTGCCTTAACCCCGCCAATTGTTAAAAAATGTTAAAGGAATTTGAAAATATTATTTTGTTGTTTTTTTTTGAGCCTCCAATCAGATAAACAAACAGGAAAGCATTTTTTAGAGCAATTATTTATTTTTTGATTTTAGATCATGTTATCAGCATTACCATTTAACCGTTTTCGCTTATCAGGAAGATTTGCGTTTTTTTTCATCATCTTTTTTGCGCCATCAGTGGCCGTTATTGCCCAACCGTTAAACGAAGCCAAGGCTGGCCCATCGGCTTTTACGGCGAAGCTGATTAATATTGAGGCGGCCACAAATGAGGTTTTTAGGTACAGCACCACCCTGCACAATGGCACCAACAAGCAGGCCATTTACGAGCTGAAGGCAGCGCTGCCCGAAGGCTGGGCGGTGAGTTACAAAGTAGAGGGCAGCCAGGTTACCTCGCTTAATATGGATGCGGGCAAAAGCCAGGAAATTGCAGTAGAGATTAATGCCAGTGCAAATGCATCACCTAAAAAATACAGTATTCCCCTTAAAGCTGTTGCGGCCAATGATACGCTTTTACTTAAGCTCGAAGCGGTAGTAAAAGGCTCGTATGGTGTTACCATGAGTACACCGAGTGGAAGGCTGAGTGAGGAGGTAAGCTCGGGCGGGCATAAAGACATACAACTGGAGGTTAAAAACTCTGGCACACTGGCCCTGAACGATCTGGACCTGAGCAGCCAGCTGCCCAGCGGCTGGGAGGTGCGTTTTGAGCCAGCCAAGATAAGTAAACTCGAGCCCGGAAAAAGTATAGCCGTTACTGCCTTTTTAAAAGTGCCCGATAAAACCATAGCCGGAGATTATGCTGCAACCTTTAGCCTTTCTGGTGCCAATGCGAACACACAGCTGGCGTTCCGCATGTTTGTTAAAACTTCGCTGCTTTCTGGCTGGATTGGTATTTTGGTGATTGTGCTCGCCATTGGCAGTGTATACTACCTTATACGCAAGTACGGCAGAAGATAATCCATCCTTTAACAGCACAATAAGATGGAACCTATTATACAACTCAGGAACCTGAGCAAAAGCTATGGAACCTTTAAGGCGGTTGATGAGCTGAACCTGGACGTATACCCAGGTGAGATTTTTGGATTGTTAGGGCCAAACGGCGCAGGCAAAACCACCTCGATATTGATGATGCTTGGGCTAACCGAACCCAATAGCGGCACGGCGCATGTTTGCGGATACGATGCCACCAAAAACCCCATTGCAGTAAAACAAAAGGTAGGTTATATGCCCGATAATGTGGGTTTTTATAACCACATGACGGCCCTCGAAAATTTAATTTATTTGGGCAGGCTGAACAACCTGGACGAAAGTACGCTAAAAGACCGCGCCAAGGCAGTGCTTAATATAGTGGGGCTTGGCGGCAGCATGGATAAAAAAGCCGGCATTTTTTCGCGTGGCATGAAACAGCGGCTGGGCCTGGCAGATGTATTGATTAAAGACCCTGAGGTAATTATTCTAGATGAGCCAACACTGGGCATAGACCCTGCAGGGGTAAAGGATTTTTTAAGCCTGATTAAAACCCTGAGCCAGCAGCAGGGCTTAACCGTGCTGCTCTCTTCGCACCACCTGCACCATGTACAACAGGTGTGCGACCGGGTGGGCATATTTGTTGGCGGGAAACTGCTGGCCCAGGGCGATATTGCCTCGCTTTCTGCCCACCTATTTGGCAAAGAAGGAGCAGTTACCACGATTAAAACAGCACACTTAATTGAGCAGCCCTGGCCATTGGCGGCCGAAATGAGGCAATGGGGAGAAGTTACAGACATTGGCATTTTGGGCGATACGCTGGAGTTTACCACCCGGCATGATGTTACCCCCCGCATTGTTCGCCATTTGGTAGAAAAGGGTTACAGCATTTTACAGGTAAGCCGTAAGGAATATGGCCTGGATGAGATCTATCAGAAATATTTTGAAAGTAGTTTTAATGAAAATCTAAATCATGGAAAATCAAGCGGTATCTTTAAGCGCGCTTTCTTTGGGCAGCACAAAAGATAAAAAACATACAGGCCCATCGCAACCAAACCGGGCTTTTGGCGTAATCATCAGAAAAGAGATTGCCGATCATATAAGAAGCTGGCGCTTTTTGGTATTGGTTGGCTTGGTGCTGTTAACCTTTGTGGCCTGTTTATATGTATCGGTAAGCAATATTAGAACGGCCTTTACCAATACAAACGATCCCGACCATGCTTTTATGTACCTGAAGCTGCTTACATCGACAGATAATTCTATGCCGCCATTCCATGTGCTGCTCAGTTTTCTGGCCCCGTTGCTTGGCATTAGCATGGGTTTTGATGCCATTAACTCGGAGCAGAACAACGGAACTTTAACCCGGCTTTTGGCACAGCCGATTTACAGGGACAACCTGCTGCTGGCTAAATTTAGTAGTGCAATACTGATAGTGGGCATGCTTTTTATTTCGCTTACTCTACTGATGATTGGTGGTGGGCTGCTGTTAACGGGCGTTAGGCTGGAAGCGCAGGAGCTGGTTAGAATAATGGGCTTTGTTTTTGTAACCCTTTTATACGTTGCTTTCTATTTAAGTTTATCTATACTGCTTTCTATTGTTTTTAGGCAACCGGCAACTGCTGCACTGAGCGCCCTGGGGCTATGGCTGTTTTTTACCGTTTTTTACCCGATTATGGTTAACCTGGTTATAAGGGCCTTTTTACCCGACCCTGCCTACCTTACGCAGGCACAGGTAATGGGTTACAATGAATTTATTTTAGATATACTGCGGATTGCACCCAACCAGCTTTATACCGATGCGGCCACCACACTGCTGATGCCATCGGTACGGAGCCTCGGCCCAATGAGCATGGAGCAAATGGCAGGTGCCATTCCAAACCCGTTGCCGGTAAAGGAGAGCCTGATGATTGTATGGCCCCAGTTAAGCGGGATGATTGCCGCCAGTGCCGGCTGTTTTGCCATTGCCTATTACCTTTTTATGCGCAGGGAAATTAGAAGTTAAAGCGGATATCTTCTTTGCATACTTCTTCCACTCGGCTTTATTTTGCTAATTTGGAAAAAGAATACCCTGATACATGGATTTTTTTTTAAATATTATTCCTGTAAGGCAATAATTTATCCCAATACACGTATTATATACCGAGAGCGTTAATTTAGATTAAAACGGGGACCGTCTATAAGATGGTTCCCGTTTTCTTTTAAAGCTGTTCTGGCAATGGGTTTTGGCTACAGGTAATCTTTTTAAATTGAGGCATGGGGCCATTTAACCACGCTGCTTACCCCAGCTATTACAGGCTACTGCCCTCGGCCATAAAAAGCTGGTAAGTATCTTCAGAACCGTTTGAGCCTCCAACATAGGCTTTGCCGTTGTTTACAAAGGAATATCCCCTTTCAATACCCCGGTCAAGGGCTGGGGTGCCAATCTTGTCTGGCATTTTTATCCATGCATTCGCGGCAATGTCGTACTTATACACATCGGCAGTTAAAGCGCCCTGAACGGTATGACCTTTGGCAATATAACCTTGGTTTTGATATACAAAAGTGGTGGCATACAACCTTGCATCGGGAAAATTGGCCAGCTTGGCCCAGGTTTTAGTTGCGGGGGTATAACTGTGAAACTGGAACATCCCGGTATTGGTGGCCCCGCATCCAAAGTATATTTTTTCATCAACTACAAATGCAGAAGGGAACACCCGTTCATTGTTGCCAAACTCTGTTGGGTAATCGGTTTCTTTCTCCCAGGTATTGCTGGCAATACTATACCGGTAAAAATTACTGTTTGGCAAGAAATTGCTAAAGGGCTGTGGGGCCAGGCCCATCCCGAAATAAATATACTGCCCGGCAGATACTATTACACCGCTTTGCCTGATTCCGGCCATATAGGTTGCCTTTTGGGCCCAATGGTTACTGGCAGGATCATACTCCCAAAAATTATTAAGGTCTTGAGCGCAATACAGATAAGCTTTGTTTCCGGCAACAGTTACCTGCCCTGATGTGAAGGCAAATGGTATTTCCGATTTTTCCCACGAAAAATCGCTAGGATTAAATTTCCAGACATATTTCTTTACATTAAAAACGCCTTTTGCAGAGGCAATTACGTAGGAGGTACCATTAATGGTAAAGCTACCGGAATTGGTATAGCCATCAAACGGCACCTGGTTGCTTACCATAATCCATTTGTTCAATACCTGGAAATTTATTGGATAAACAATTTCGTAATCCAACAGTTTAAGCACCACCCTTGCTGTGCGCTTGGGGTAAGGGCCGTTAGGGATATTCAAAGTAAATTTTGCGGTATTACCGGTGTTCAATGTTGCGGCATTGCCTTCGAAACTCAACTGGTTTTTATTTAATACCGGATGGAAGTTTTTACCCTCTACCATCACCACATCGTTAACATTGCCCGATTGCGGCACAATGAGCAGCTCGGGTTTCCTGATTACAAAGGGCGTGCTTGTAGCTACTGTTTGTACCTGCGCTTTTAAAGAAATAAGCGTTTTACTGAATTCGATATCATCAGGCACAATGACCTTAAGCTGTTGTTTGGAATAACTCACCACCGTTGCTTTGATATTTCCAAAGCTAACCTGGTTGCCATTCAAAAATCTGCTGAAATAATTTCCTTTGATCACCACCGTATCCCGAAAGGTGCCCAGCGTTGTATATTCGTCGATCCTTGGTGTATAAAGTGCGAAAACCTGACTAAGGGTATCGGTTTTTACGCCTTCGTTTAAAGTAATAACGGGATTAAAACTGCCGAGATCCGGTGGAACGGTAATTTTAATTATACTGTCGCTCACAGAAACCCACCCGCCAGGCCGGTCGCCGAACTTTACAGAAAGGTTATGGCCCGTAAAATACTTTCCTTTTAACGTAAGGGTGTCTCCAATTAAAGCTTTTGAAGGGTAAATGGAGTCGATTTTAATCTGCTTGGCGCCGTTTGACACAAACTTTTTGACGTTAAAAAGTTTATAACCACTCTCGGCAACGATGTAGGTGGTAAGGTAATAAACCGAATCTTTCTGGATGCCAAAATTATTAACATCCGTTTTGAATTCTCCCACTGCAATAGGCCTGTTTAGGGGATAAAACTGGGGATTTTTTGTGAAAAGACTGTCTCTGGAAATGATGAAACCGTATGTTCGTACATTTGCAGGAATTTTATTCACTTTCCCAACAAAAGTAACGCCCCCATCTTGGAAAGCCGTAGCAGAAACCGTTTCGATATCTGCTATTATCACTTCTTTAACGGGACCGGGCAGGGGTTCATCTTTTTTGCAGCCATAATAAAGCAGGGCAAAAGCAATCGATACAAAAAGCATTGCAAAGCGAAGAGGTTTCATGAGCATTAATTTGATGGGCTAAAGATATAATTTTCCACTCATTTTAACCGGTTTTGATAGCTGAAAATATTGGGCAATTTTAAAGCCCGAAGCCCATTGCGGCCTTCGCCTGGCAGATTCCTGATTTCCGTACAGGCTTATGAAGGCGCATGCCTGCGGCAGGGTTTCTTTTACCTAAAAGCACACTGCATTCCTTTTGGGTAGCCGAAATTAATTTCTTGATTTTTTTAGTGGTTGCATGAACGGCGCGCTGTTCTTACCAGCACCGTTATTTGCAAGAAACCGCCAGGTTATAATCTGACTCGGTAAAGGTGTAAACAAATTTGTACTTACGTTCACCAAGTTTTTCGCTGGAGTAACTGGCAATATTGAGTATGTTATGCGTTCCGCTATCATCCAACAATGTTATGCAGCGGCTGTTATCAAACTTTATCCCAATAGGCTCAATGCGAATCTTAAAAGCAGATTCTTTTGAAAAAGGGGGATGGTAAGAATCAGCAGGAATTTCCCTGTCTGATATGTCGGTTATCATAAATGGCTTACTGGTCGAATGTGCTTCCAGGTTGTACTGCTCAAAACCCGCGCTGAAGGTGATTGAATGCGAACTGCTGTTTACAAAATAAAACTGGCCCTCCATGGCATAATCTCTGGTTTTATTACAGGAAGTTGCCCCTGTTAATAGGACGCTAATAATTAGGCCAATAGTTAAAAAGCGCATAAAAAGGCATAATGACCTGAATGTAACCAGGGAGCTGAGGGCGTATGTATACATGCTGCAATATCAAAAAAAGGAAGCATATTTCAAAAACAGGGGAAATTGGGTTTAGGCCTACTGCGACAGGGATTGAAATTTCCTAGACCAAAAGATAAGATGCAATTTATCCACAGCCAAATTGTACATTTTTAATGTGTTTTGACTGTGGATTTAATGATTGGTATGCTCTTCTTTACCGAGCTATTAATCTAGAAAGCTAAATTGTTATTTTGCTAAATTCATTGCATTTTGTTCGGCATCCATAATCGCTTCAGAAGCATACGATGCAGATTTAAGGCTGGCAAAATCGGCTAATTTTACATTTTTCATGTTGCCTGCAATCAGAGTACTTTCGCCAGCAGTGCCATTTAGTTTTAATACCGCATCATCTTTAACGATCGTATATAAACTGCTTGCTGTGGTTTTGATTTTTGCTGTAGCACTTTGGCTCAAAAATAACTGAAGGTTTTTTACATCGAAATTATTGCTGGTAACCACAACCGATTGCCCATAAGCTTCGATTCTTTCTAAATCTTTTACGGTAATGTTCAGTGTAACCTGACTGGTTTCCATTGAATTGATGAACAAGGTTTTTCCATCAGTAGATACCGAGGTTTTTGAAGCATCATAGTTGCTCATACCTGCTACGTTTTGTTTATCGCCTTGCGTTAAAATAAGCTTCACGTTACCACTCACCCAGATCCGATCAAACTTTGATAAAGAAGAAGTTTTTGTTTCTGTTTTAACTGGCTCAGCGGCAAAAGTTGCCGTGGCTGATGAAGTAAATAATACGGCTGTTAATGCTGCTGCGAATATTGTTTTTGCTAAAGTTTTCATATCTTTTATATTTTAGGTTTTTGCTATTGTTTTGTTATTAAGACGCAGCTGCCCCCCAAACGTTGCAGGCAAAAACCTGGTATTATACCAGCGTTGGTAAGCACCAGACCAACGCCTGTAATTTATAGACGAACCGTTGTCAATTCAACAGCCAGATTTGCCAAACCCGGTGTTTGTTGCTTCTTATTTTGCCTTTATTGGGAAAGGAGTGATGTTTATTTGTGTGTTCATGTATTATGAACAGGATGATTTTTTGAACGCACTAAAATAGTATACCCGATAAGGTACAATTTACCATTAACATTTAAAAAAATTGTGCGCTGGCTAAACGCGCTAAAGAGAATTGGCGTGAAGGGCGGTAATGAACTTCGTTTTTCGGATAGTTAGGCAAGAAAATTGGTTGAGCCAGCTTAGTTGTTTGCAATCTTACGTGCACGCGTTGGCTTGATGAGGTACCTGGATACAAATTCCGAAAAACCTTTTTTGTAATGGTCTCTGACCGTAATCTCTACCCCGTTTGCCATCCTAATTGTATTCCCATTGATGTGCTCAATGTAGTTATAGGCGATGATAAAACTTCGGTGGAATTGCAGAAACCCTTTTGACTGGTTGAGGATAACAAACATTTCTGTCAGCGACATATAAGTGGTAACTTTTCTTTCTGTGGTGTAAATCTTTACATAATTTAACTTACTTTCGACCGCAATTATTGAATCGAACTTTATACTTACAATTTTATTGTTGTCTTCTTTACTCTTGACAAGAAATGCATGTTGGTTAAAACCTATCTCTTTGTTTGTGATCGCCCCAAACATTTTCTCTATACAAAGGATGAACTCTCCTAAGGTATAAGGCTTCAGTAAATAGTCATCGGCACCAACCTTAAATGCATCGTAACCATACTTGGTATGCCCGGTGGTAAAAACAAGTTTGTCTGTTTTTCCCTTGATTTCTCTGGAAAGTTCAATACCCGAAATCCCTGGCATATCTACATCCAGAAGAATAAGGTTAACTGGGTCGAGTTTCTTGAGTTCAGTCAGCGCCACTACAGCATCGGAAAAGCAGGCAACTAATTCGAGTATTGGCACTGCCTCCAGGTACTTTTTCAGCCCCTGAATAGCATGTTCCTCGTCGTCAATAATTATACATCTGTACATAGGGAAAAATATTGTTTTAAAGGTAAAATAATATTTTTACTATTCGAAAGTGAAAACGTATTTGGGCCACCTTTTTCCGAACGGAAATATTGGTGTGGGCCTGTCGATTAGGATTTATAAATTGATAAGGGCAATGATGTATTTAATTATGGTATAGGCCAGGTATTTCCAAACTAGGGTTAGGATAACACCTGTAAAATTAACAGGGATCTTCTATATCCTGATTTTTGGACCCCAATATAAATGCGGCCTCGGGAATGAATTTTTCGAGCTTCGAAAGTACTTTTTTACCAGCTATAGTTCTTGATTTGAAATAACGCTCAAAATACCTGTAGTCGTATAATTCATCTTGCACAATTACGCTTCCGGTTGCCAGGTTTAGGATTCTGTAACTTTCAAATTCTCTCAATGCTTGGGTAATCTCGGTAACAAGCATATCGGGTGTTTGCGTGTTATAAGGCTCACCACCACTTTTGACAACAACTTTAGCCTTTTCGATGAGCAGCCCGAGATAATCATTGTCTTCAACTACGATAATCGCATTTCTGAGGATTTTCTCCCGGAAAGTCTTTATTTCTTTTTTCATAAACCGTTAACGATTAATAGTCAATCACAGATAACCAGTAGCATCCGGCTTGTTAAAGGTAGAGCGGAAAAAACCGTCGGGAGCTGAACAAGCTGGCTATTGACCTGGGACACACAAATCTGCAGGGATACTTGCTTACTTCGAGATTTATTTATATGGAAAGGCCGTTGGCTGATATGGAAATGAAATTTCCAGGGAAAAGAAAAATAGACGATTTTTTAACTTAAATATATAAAGACATCTGTAACACCAACCAGGTATTATCCGGTATTGGTATGAAGGAGCACCTCGGGAATGGTAATACTGAGCAGGAAATGGTTATCATCATCCTCATAATATTTGAAACTTATAGATTCTCCGTAGGCAAATTTTAGCCTGTTCTCTACATTCTTTAAACCTGCACCAGACTGTATTTTTTTATGATGACGATCAATCATATTCTTAGTCTTAATCACAAAAAGCCCATCAGCAATTTCCAGTTTCATGTAAGAAGAATCAGATTGCACATTGAAACGGCCATGCTTAATCATATTCTCTGCAAGGGTGAGAATCACCAGTGGAATAAAATTCAGCGAAGCGACCTCCTGACCGTAAGTGATTTGTGGTAGATTGATGTCTTTTTTTCTTAAGCTATAAAGATCCACTAAGGTTTGAACGTGCCTGATCTCCTCTGCTATGCGGATAAATTCTCCCTGATCATTGGAATCGATCGCGAAACGCATCATCCTGGAAAGATAGATAACTGCATCAGCCGCTTCATCAGGATTGGGATGAATATTATGGTATACGAAATCTAGCGTATTAAAAAGAAAGTGGGGATTAATCTGCGCTTTTAAAAATGCATTCTGAGTTATAGAAAGCTCTTTTTCGGTTTGCTGCTGCTTTAAAAGGGTCTCAAAATTGAGTGTCTTCAGCCGCTCTCGCTCTGCTCTCTCCAGATCCCGCATTTTCAATAGATAATAACCGGTGGAGAAGCCCAAAAAGTAACTTCCACGGTACAGGTTTTTGAGTATAAATTGATAGGAAAGCTTGTAGGGGCCATCACTGGTAATTACCCCAAGTCCGATCAGTGCCAGATCTGCAAGGTAATGGAGAATTATATATATGGCTTGTGCAAGGAGAAAAAGAAGTGGAAGCCTCCACCAAATTACCATTTTTTTTTCGAAAGCCCAGGGAAGCCCCATGTTAGACCATGCATAGAAAAAAATTACGATTACGATGTAGTGTAGAAGATAGGTTAAAGGATTTCCAAATACCCCATATACCAATCCAATTACAACCGTTTCGTAGGCAATGAATATTGCCCATACAATGATGTGGATCTTATATTCCCGAAGCCATTTTGATGTAATCTTTATCATGGTTTTATACCTGTGTATGTAGGGAATACCGCTTTCCATGTACACTTTTTCTAAGCACTTTTTTCAGTGGCTAAGTTGCCGAAAAAAAGCAATGAAAGCAATAAAAACAACAACCAAGATTACCGCCCGCACGGTCTTCTTCTTCAAAAAAGCAAAAGATACAGCCCCATCAACCACACCAACAGAACCTACATTGACAATGATGACCACTTCGGTTAGTGGCATTTTGTAAAAACCATGGCCGGAGGCTTAACGCCTTCCGGTCTTGATTAATTTTTTAGAGACAAATTGGGAAAAATCCTTGCGGTAGTATTCTCCAACTGTCATTTGCAGACCAGTAGACATTTGGATACAGTTGCCCGTAATCGAATCGATATAGCGTTCGGCAATGATAAAACTCCGTTGAAAGCGCTGAAAGCCAGCGTGTCTGGAAAGAATTTGCGCCATTTCTGAAAGGGTCATGTATGCTGTGACCTTCCTGTGGATGGTATGGATCATGACGTAATTCATTTTGCTCTCCACAGCAATAATATCCTCAAAACGAATATTTAGAATGGTTGAATTTTCTTCTTTACTTTTTACAAAGAAAGAACCTACAGGCACTTTTTGCTCATCATTTACATTCAAGACCGGAAAGAGCTTACTAATGGATAAAAAAAATTCTCCGAATGTATAAGGCTTGAGTAAAAAATCATTAGCATCTGCCTTAAAGGCCTCATAACCGTAACGGCTATGGCCGGTTGTAAAAATCAGCCTGCTCGTTTTACCGCGCAGTGCACCGGAAAGTTCGAGCCCATTAATTTCAGGCATGTCTATATCCAATAAGATAAGATCAATATTACCAAATGTAGGTATTGAATTGAATGCTTCGATCGGATCTGTGAAGCAAGCGATGAGTTGAAAGTTAGGCAACTTTCCCACATATTTTTTAAGTGCGTCAACGGCATGTTGCTCATCATCAATTATTATACACGTGTACATATGAATAAGTCAAATTAGTAACGCTAAAATAGAAGATTGTATACCGCTGACCAAAGGAATGCATAAAACAACTTCATGCTATTTCCGCCACACTTTAACATCCCCATTGCAAAATATAAAAACAAGCGCTCAAGTTCTTTAAAGGAACTCATCTAACCAGAGCATAGCCTGTACTCAAATCGATTTCTCACCAATCACTTCTATCCCTTAAAATGACACTTATATATAGCCTCCCTGCCTTTGTGTATAATTTGCGCAGTAAATAAAATGCATTGTGCAACATTGATTTTTTACAACTGTCGTTTAAGCACTCAATTGTTGCTGTAATTACCTGAGAAAAATACAGTTAAGAATGGCATGTATACTAAAAGTTGGCAATCTTGGATTGAATTTACAAATACCTATTCTAAATTATATCTTTAAAATCTACCAAAATAAGCAAAATGAAAAAAAACTTCTTCGTGCTGATTCTAGTCCTTTTAAGCCTTGCCCTCCAGGCGCAGGACAACAACCTGAGCGGAATAGTTTCAGACGCTTCTTCGAGTCCTATTGTTAATGCCACTATCAGCATTTACAGACCTTCCGATACGAAACCCTATGCTAAAACTTCAACAGACGGAGCCGGAAAATTTAACATCACGGCTAAAGTAAATGATATTCTGCAAGTTAGCCATCTGGGTTACCTTAGCTTTCGAACTAGCCTGACAGGGAATGCTTTGCCACCTATCATACTTAAGTTAGACGAACTTAATCTGGGCGAAATTATGGTAAAGGGCGAAAAACCATTGGTTGAGCAGCAATTCGACAGGACTGTTGTTAATGTTGAAGGCGACTCAAAAGCGGGAATAAACGCCACAGATGTGCTGCGCAAAGTTCCGGGACTAGTGGTGCTGAACGGAAACGAAATCCGTTTCGAGGGAAAGGGCATTACCGTTAATATTGATGATAAACCAACGCGCTTGACCGGCGCTGACCTCATAAATCTACTAAATTCGACCGCTACACGCAACATAGCAAAAGTAGAGGTGTTATATAATCCCTCTGCCAAATATGACGCACAGGGAGAGGGGGGAATCCTTAACATTAAAACACTTAAACGGACCAAACCAGGATATGACGGTAGCCTAAGCCTAACGGGAGGACATGGATGGAAATACCTCACAGGCAATAACGCCGCTCTATCGCTTAACTACCGCAGCAACAATGATTACTTTTACATGAGCCATAGCGTTAGCAAAGGTAAACAGTACCAGGAAATCAAAACCGATACGCGTATTACCGGCATTGGCCAGTCTTTACAAGATTTGGGCGTATATAACTCTCCTTATACCAATCAAAATACTCGTGTTGGATATGATCATTACTTCAATAAAAAAAATGTTTTTGGGGTATTGCTAACAGGTTACTATAATATCACCAATCCATCAAGGGAATCTACTACTGATATCTACGCCACGTTTGCCAACGCAATCGACTCGACAAGGATATCATCGAACAATAGCAACCGATTGAGCAAGGGCTTTAATATTAACCTAAACTATAAGCTTACACTTGATTCGGCGAAACAGCAGGAAATTACAATGGATGCGGATGGTGGGCTATTTAGTTACCGGGACGATAACTTTTTGACGCTACGCCTCAACAATCCGGGCGGAATCCTGATTGGAGATCCTTATAGCCTGATCCAGGACGGTAATACCATGACCAGGATACTTAGCTACAAGGCCGATTATAGTCAAAAAATAAAAAAGGCCACACTCGAATCAGGCCTCAAGGTTAGCAATGTTAAAATCGAAAATGGTTTTAATTCCCTCCGGCGAAATGATGCAGGAAACAGTTTTGATAATGGAAGTAATGACTTCGACTATAAAGAAACTATAGCAGCAGCCTACGTTAGTATGAAATTTGATGTGGCAAAATTGACCATTCAGCCAGGACTGCGTGCTGAACAAACCTTTACACATAGTTATTCCCCTACAATAGACAGCACTATAAAAAGGAACTATTTAAGCCTTTTTCCTAACCTGGCAATAGGCTATAAAATTAAAAGCCACTCCCTATCAGCAACCTATTCCAGGAGGATCGGCAGACCTAACTACAGTTACCTAAATCCATTCAGGATTGTGAGAAGTGCTTACTCCATTCTACAGGGTAATCCTTACCTCTCTCCTTCTTATACCGATAATTTTCGCCTCGGATATTCCTATAAGGGTAAGTACACCTTTTCAGTAACCTACAGGAACGCGCAGGACGTGATTACTGACCTGAGTACTGTTGATGACCAGAGCAAAGTGATTACCGATACCAAAGCCAATCTTTCAGAAAACCAAAACTACGGCGCCAACTTTGGCTACTATAACAAGTTTTTCAAACTCTGGGACCTTGGAGTATCCTTTGGATTTTCAAACAGCCATTACCGGTTCCCTTACCAGAACCAATTGGTAACAATAGCACAAAGTTCCTTCACCTATTCCATGGACAACAGGTTTACGCTCAAAAAATCATGGTGGATTAGTGCTTTCCTATACGGCCAGACCAGGGTAACCTATGGCAACCAGATTAATCTGCCATATTCCTTCCTAAATTTAGGCGCAGGAAAAAACATATTAAAAGGCAAAGGGAGCCTAAGTCTATCCATCAACGATATTTACTACGGCAGCATTACGCGCAGCGAAACCCGCTACGGCAATGTTAACTACGATACCTACAGCAAATATGACAGCCGGAACGTACGCTTGAATTTCAGCTATAGTTTTGGAAATAGCCAGGTAAAGATACGCAAAAGGGTAGCTGGCTCAACAGAAGAACAAAACAGAAGCAACTAAAACACATTTTAACAATTCATCGCCACGCTAAGGCGATTATAAAAATCGACTCTAAGTTCGCGGCGATGTTCAGGATAAAATACCACTACCTCATCACTTCCAAGCTGGCTGCTTAAACGAATTATATACTCTACAATAAACTCCATCGGGCCGAAAGGATTAGCCTGGTGAAGTTTGTTATAATTCACATTAAGCCGCTCTAGCTGTTCCTTATCAGTGGTATCGCTGGCACAGATAAGTATTGAGGTTAAGGGAAATACGCCATACCTCTCAAAAAAAAGCTTCTTAAATTCCTTGATCACGGATGCATTTCTTTCGATATCTGCACCAGGGTGCATTAAGGAAAGACAAAAATTGGACCGATGCTTAAGGGCCAATTCAATACCGCTTCCGCTCGTTCCTAAAAACCAGGTTTCTGGCAAGGTAGTTCCATGTGGCGGTATAAGCAGGTTAGGAACAATGGTTTTAGTGGAATCATCCTCTTTTAAAAAAGCAAATAGATCATTCACATGCGCCTCCCATTGAATAGCCTGGCCTGCGTGGGGGTGGCGGTAGAGGTATCTGGATATATCATCGGGGACGCCAGCTCTGGCAATTCCGAGGTCAATACGTTCGGGATACAAAGCACTGAGTAACCTAAAGTCATGCGCCGTCTGGAGGGAAGAGTGGTAGTTCAACAGCACGCCGGCTATCCCAACCCGGATACGTTCGCTATAGCCCGCCAGAAGCGGCAATAGCATCCTTGGATTAAACCATGCAAATTCTGGAGAATAATGTTCACTTAGCCACAGGCGTTTGTAACTCATCCTTTCATATTCTCCGATTTCATTGAACAGGCTGTTGATTACCTGATGAGCATAGAGCTCAGGGGTTTTCAAGTAACCAAAATCAAGTATTCCAAGAGCCAAATTAGACATTTACCTTAAAGGATTTTTTTTTATAATAAGCATATAGCAAGCTATACGCAAACAGTTCATTTTCTCTGGGCTTGGTTTTGAAACCTCTAATTGCATGCATGTGCATTAGATTGGGCAGAATACCCAACAAGGTTTGCTTATCGACCGCGTAAGATGTAGTTATCTTCAAAACCTGATCAAAAAGTTTGGTCTTCATTGAAGAGATTGCGTTGAAGGCCGGCTCTTTAAGGATATTTCCTTCCCTTTCTTCCAGCATATCCTCCAAAATCTTTCGGTGAGCCTTCTCTTTGCCGTTTACCAGCTTTTGAAGTTCTTTATTGTCTGTAACGCCGAATTCACGCTCATAGCCCTTTGCCATTTCGCCCAAAACCTGCATCTGCTCCCTTGCAGTGAGCCCCATCCCTTTGAGCAAACTATCCAGAGAATACAAAAAAATCATTGGAAGGTAATAATCAGATGAGCGGGAATCTACCGAAAGATAACTCAACCAGAAATTACTGGAAGCCTCAAAAATTGATTCGCAGAAAAGAATATTTTTCTGACCATACCGCTCCATTTCCCTTGAATATGTATCCAGAGCTATCCGGTAAACAATATTCATCTGTTGATAATCTTGTAGCAATTTACTGATCCGTTCCATCACCTCAGCGGTGGCTTTAGCATCCAGGCACTCAAATCTTAAGCGCAGATGGTAAAGAGGGTCGGTATACCGGATGAAAAAGAACTTTTTGACCAAGCCTTCCCTTCGGAGTTTAACAAGCTCTGTAGCGATAAACGATGATAGAATTTTGTCACTATAGGAAACACTACAATATACTTTAAGGTATAACCATTCATTTCCGGGGAAGATTTTAGCGGGAACAAGGCTGCCATTTAATATACTTCCAACTGTTTCTGGCTTCATAATGATATGCTCCCGTTCCAGGTTCTCGCCAAAGGCGATAAATTGATTGAGCACAACTTCTCCGTTTTTGTTGGTTAATACGTTATTGTCCATATCCAGACAAAACTCAAAAAAAACGACTTCCTTTAAATTTGATATTGCATCAAGAAAATGCGACACCAATATCGGATTCTCCCAGTCTAGGAAAGTCTCCGTTTTCCCGTCGATAAAATGTACAAACCGGGGTATCCGCCATTTTGCCCTGAATGCAGACATTGTTTCTGAATGCTGCTCATTTTTGCGCCAGAAGGCAATCTCCTTAGGCCCAAAGACCCACTTTGCGCGGCTTAGAATTACCCGGCCACATTGAACCCGGGGAATAAAGTTGCCCATGTAATTTAAGTCGCCTAAATTCAGCGAAATACTGGGAATCATATCCTGGTACTGTAGTTCAGAAAGTAACTGATAAACAGGACTGGTATGCCGGTTATAATTATGTGCGGAAGTTAGTTTCGGAACAACCTCGCAAGCCCTGCTTTTGGAAAGTAAAATTAGTCTTCCAGATCTAAGCACCAGATGGAGGTCTCCTAGCGCTATCTGTTGCTCACAGCTGGTAGTAGAATGGTTAATGATGGGGATTTCCAAGTCCCTGATTTTTGGCCGGTAAGATAAGTTTCCTATTCTCGCCTCCGGAAGGTGAACAATTTCTGCAACTGCGGCTCCAGGATAGGAGCGATCCTCGCAGTTGGCAATCTCCTTTAGTGTTTTCTGAATCATTTCATTGCCATACCCAAAACGCCCTAGCAAATTCCCTGCACTCGCATGTCCCGCTGTATGAAAATTTATCAGCCCACCCTGAGAACCCCATAAATTGAACATGACCTGAAAAGTCTTTGCCATCCTGTTGCTTGCCGGCTTGATATGTTCAAAATCCTCAATATTAAGATTCATGCTATACTCTCCTTTACTCAAGGTGGAAATAAACCGGGAAGTTAATAACAGCTTTGCAGATCTATGTCCCAGACTCGTGTTCCCCGTTTTTGGTTTTGTTCTTAACACGACAGATTCATCTAAAAGTACGTTATCTGAACGGTGAGTAAAGTGACCAAAGCCTATACCTGCATCAGTATCTAATGCTTCTAAAAGCGGCACAGGGTTATCCTCATAACGCTCATAAAACAATTTCTTGAAAGTTTCTAGCTTGGGTACGTATTCAGGCTGCTCAAAATAGTTTAATATCTGGATGGCGTTTTCCAACTCTCTTTGTATCCCCATATCCAGAAAACCGGGTTCAGCTTCTTCAGAATCGAACAGATCAGTCTGAAGTAAAAACTTTTCTTCTACTTTAATTCCAAGCCGCTCAAAAACATTATAGATTTTAGCCCTCGCTGCCAGGATTTGTTCACTCCCTTTGTTCGCCTCCATCAAAAGCAAAGAAATTTCAGTTAGGAGTGGATGATCTTTTCCGGTTCTATTTAAGATAAGAGCAGAAATATAAGAAATGGGATCATCGCCTGTTACATTGAGCTGAAGTTCGGAGCATAACACCTGAGAGGAGATCATCTCCTGTAAAAATGAGTTGAGTTCTTCTGCACTATAATCAGAATAATCACCTGATCTTAAAAACAAAATCACCTCTGCTAAAGTCTTTCCCAAAGCAGAATATTCAATGATGCTTTTTACAATATCCGAACATGCAATTGCACTGATGTTAAATGTTGATTTATATCGGTCTTCAATTTTCTCGATATAGCGATATTGGCCATCAAATACGTAAATGGTATTATTAGGGAAATATTTAAAGGCAGCCATAAATATGCTATCGCGGTGAAGATAAGACAGAAGCGCATGCAATGCAGACATATCCAGACGCGTTTTGGCAATAACGCGGGAATGCGGTAAATCTGATAACCCATCCGCCCAGCTAACCGTCCCCAGCTTTGCAAAAAGCCCAAAAGGAGTAGGATTTGTTGACATCCTTAAATAATAATTTGTTAACGCAACTGTAATGGCACTTTTTTTTCCGGGATCTGTGATCTCACCATTCAGCAAGGAGATACAAAGGCCATATATTTCTGGATTGGCTACACAAAGCGCTTCAATAAAAGCCTGGTTATTTCTGATGGCGTCCAGGATATCCAGCGTATCGAGCGTTTGCACACCAAAAGCTGGCGTTCTAACCACCACAGTTTTGAAGAATCTGACTTTTTTCATCTATAGTAAAATAATTTTGCCCCAGTGTGCAAGGCTGGGCTGATATGCAGATATGAGTGACAGCAAAGCCCCAGTGTTGCCATACAGAAATGACTTAACTGTTGGGATAGTGAAATCTCCGCTAGAAACTGGTTTAAAGTGCTCAAGCCCCTTTTTAAGCCAGCTTTGCGAAGCAGAATAAAATATTGGGTTCTGGGATATTGAATTTAAAAGACTGTAGTAATGCGATACCCCAAGGTAACCATGACAAAGAAAGGGATCGTTAACCAGACTGGAAGTATAATCTAATCTGGAAACAATATTTACGGCCTCGGAGTTTGCAAGTTGCGACCAGGCAGGTTCATTAAGAACATTAGCTCCAGTGTAAAGTACCTGTAAAATATTGAGATCGCCAGAGCACCAACCTAATCGGCCTACATAGAACGCTTTTTTTTCCTCTCTGTTTTGAGCATTAAAAAAACGCTGGCACACCCGATTTGAACTTCGCCCTTCATTTTCCTTAATAAATAAATTGATACTTTCCTTTATCGCCGATCCCAGCTTTTGATCTCCGTTGTGTTTATATAACTGCAAAAGGTTCAGCCATACTGCCGTCATGCCATGGGCCATTGTATAATTGATTTCCTTTTCTGAGCGTTTATCTCTTAAGTTATAACTGTTGTTGAGCAGATAACCCTGAGCACCCGGGGAAACCAATCGCTCACAAACCCGCTCGCCTATATGTGTAGCATATTCAGCCACCTTTTTATTACAGCTTCTGGAAAGAAAATAACTTAAAGCACCCATTGGGCCGTATAGAAAATCAATATTATTTTCAATGATCTGGTTAAGGGCATGCTCATAAACAAGTTTATCCATTTCCGCAAAATATTCGAGTTCAAAATCGAGCAAGTCATGATTAACCAGGTCAGCTGTAGCAGATAGTATCCCTACCAGACCATCGAGCAAACTCATATCGGTTATCCGATAGTTTGGGCGGGTAAGGTCATTAAAAATCTCTTCAAGTAAAGTTAGAGAAAGTTGCTTTTGGTACGGATCGTCAAAACATTGCCCAAAATACATTCTAGCATATGCTATACCCATGCGCCCACTGCCCAAACCATTGTTTTCCTTATCCCACTCAAGGGCGGAAATCATCGCTGACGCGAGTTTTTTGATATCCTCTTTCATGAGCTAATTCAAATTGAAATAGGCCCTGTGATATTGCCCGATGATAGGTGATATACCAGATAATAGTGTAACGGCAATACCGGCAATACCTTCAATAAAAGAAAAGTTAGTCGTTTCGATTTGTTGGTTCCAGTGACCGCGGTAACCGCGGAAATCGTCTTTCGCATCATAAGCAGCTACCAAATCTGCAAAAATCCGCGCTGCAGATCTACCGAGTTCAGGAGAGTCTAACTTTTCAGAAAGATGTGCATATAGCGAATATAAACCGGCCTTACCATACAAAAGGGAATAGCCAGAGGAAAGGTAAGGAAAGCTAAGGTCTCTTTTTGCCGCAAGACAAGTCATTTTGCTCAACATTTCCATCTCATCGGCACGATTCAAAAATTGTAAAGCAGTCAAAAGCCCATAAAGCGTTCCTGGGTCGCCATAACAAAGGTTATTTGAATAGACTTGGTCATCCTTATAACGTTCGCCAACTTGTACAGGAAAAAAAACAGGATTATTCTTAATTTCTTTAGATAGAATATAATTAGTAGCAGCTGAGATCAGTTGTTCTTTATCCTTACTAAAAAATCCGTTCTTTGATCTGGTAATCAAATAATTGATGATAGCTGCAGACCCGTGAGAAAGGCCAAGATAAACTGTTTCTTTCTCTTTGAGCTTAGATTTCCAGTATGCCATATTTCCCTCCCATATTGCAGAGTGCATTAGAAATTCATCTAAGAGTGCCAATGCCGCTGTGGCAATTGCAGAATTTTTACGGGATAAAAAATAATTACCCTGGGCCATAGCACCTGTTACAGGATCGTAGTTCCCCTGATGAATTTGCTCTTTCATCTCGTTAAAAAGGACATCATCGAAATCAGCAAGAAGGCCATCAAGGTCTTCGCCGATCAAAGCCACATTCCGCGATAGTTCCAGCATGATTCCCATCTCAGCGATTTCGCGAAAAATAATCCTGGAGCCATAGTCGTTGTTTAGCTTCTCAATAGAATCAAAAATTATTTCGCGTGCTTTATCAGCATAAGATACCTCACCCGTAGAATGGTAAAGGCAAATATAAAGTAAGGCTATTCCGGATATCCCATTGGATACTCCGATCGTTGAGAAGTGATGCTTATTTTTTTCGACCGCTTCAAGCAGGTCCATCACAATCGGGAACAAATCTTCCTTAACCATAAAAACAAAATAATAGACCGGCCAATTTATAGGTTGGCCGGTCTTCAAAAAATTAAGCTAAACCAACTTCTTCAGTTTTAGTTTCACAGTTGCATGATTCAGTTGAACATGATCCTGAATTTGCCTGTGAATTACAAGAAGCGTTTTCACATGAACGGTCGCCTTCAGCAGCAGTTCCACCTACAAACTTTGCAAGTTGGTCGTCATTTAACCTGGTAATGGTTTCTTTCTTTAGAGAAAGTTTTGGAGTTGTTTTGTTTTCCATAACATTTAATTGATTAAGGTTGTGAATTATTGTGATTTTATTAAATCCGAAGCTGTTGAATCCAAGTGAATACAGATCGAAATTAAGTGATCGATCGGTGGCGACTGCCAACTAGAAATTGGCATTTTTACAATTTTTTCAAGTTAATGCCTAAAAACTCGTCTCGTTTCACAGGCATTTAAGCCCTAAATCCTCACTTGAAACATTTCTATCCTTCAAACCCACCATTTAGTATATCAAAATACATAAAGCCAAAATTTTCCCTTAACCTTAACCATAGTTATTTAAGTTAACAGCAATCAAAATTATGGGTATAGGAATAGAAATACGCAAGCTCCGTGTACAAAATCACTATTCACAGGAATATGTCGCTTTTTACCTGGGCATTACCAGGAATGCTTATATGAAATGGGAGAAAGACGGGGTGAATCTTAATTTAAAGCAACTGAGCACACTCGCCGAACTCTATGAGATTGAAATGATCGATTTTTTAATCAAAGTCTTGAGAATTACAGGCATGAGTAAACAGACAGTTTAGTCACATAGCCAAAAATTAGATCACTTACACGCTACATCCTTATGGCATTCAAGAACTATATTCAACATTACATCATGGATTGCGGGCCAACGTGCTTGAAAATGATTGCCAGGTTCCATGGTAGGAGCATTTCACTGGATACGCTTAGGGAAAAAATCAAAGTTAGCAAACACGGAGTGTCGTTATTTGGGGTAAAAGAGGTTGCAATATCTTTGGGATTGGAAACAGAGGGCCTATCGCTTTCCCTGGACCAGCTTGAGGAAACCATGCTCCCGGTTATGGCACACTGGCAACAAAACCACTTCCTTGTCGTTTACAAAATCAAAAAGAACAAAGTCTATGTTTCCGACCCGGCCAAAGGTAATCGAATTTACACAAGGGAAGAATTCATCCGGTCGTGGTCGAGCTATAACCTTGATGGAGTACCACAGGGGGTAGTGCTTACTTTTGAGCCCACCGAGCGTTTCTACCAACTAACAAATGAACGTGAGTTTGGCAATTCAATGGGTATCATGCATCTGGTATCATTGTATGCGCAATACAAAAAGGACATTTATTTCGTGCTCGCTGCAATAGGCCTGAGCAGTGGACTTCAGTTCATGTTCCCGTTTCTTACCCAGCTTATTGTAGACAGGGGAATCTCAACTAAAGATATTGGGATAGTAGGCATGGTACTCTTTGCCCAGTTTTCCCTCCTGGTAGGAAGACTTTTCATTGAGTATATGCGCAGCTGGATGCTGCTGTATATTGGCAGTAAAATCAATGTTACCATTCTATCAGAGTTTTTGATAAAACTGCTAAAGCTACCTATCTCTTTTTTCGACACTAAGATGTCAGGCGACATTCTGCAGCGTCTGAACGATCAACGACGGATCCAGGACTTTTTGACCGGACCTGCACTTGATCTCCTTTTTTCGACGGTGACTATAATGGTACTTTCTACAACACTCTTTTTTTACAGCCCCAAAATTTTTTCGGTGTTTTTGGTTTCCACCCTGCTTTACATAAGCTGGTCCTTGCTGTTGCTAAAATCCAGGCGGGTGCTGGATTACAAACGGTTTGAATACAGCGGACAAAACCACAATGCAATTCTTCAGCTTATTTCTGGAATACAAGAGGTTAAGCTCAATAACGCTGAAACCCGAAAAAGGCTTTCATGGGAGAAAATTCAGGCCAAACTCTTTGGAATTAACATTTCTTCGTTAAAAGTAGCACAGACACAGCAATCTGGCTCATTTCTGATTAATGAGGGAAAAAACATCATGATTACTTACCTAGCCGCCACAAGTGTAATCCATGGGCATTTTACACTCGGGGTTATGCTAGCTATACAAGCTATTATCGGTCAGCTAAATTCACCAATATCTACACTTATAAACCTTTTTCAAAACTTTTACGATACCAAGTTAAGTATCGAAAGATTAAACGAGATTCATAAAATTACCGAGGAGATTCAATCGGAAAAACACTACAAAGATACTTTTAACGTTTCCAGGTCTATACATATTAAAGGTTTGACTTTCAGCTATCCGGCAACCTATGGTCAAATACTTAAAAATATTAACCTGGAGATCCCTCAGGGTAAGGTAACCGCTATCGTTGGATCAAGCGGAAGCGGAAAAACCACTCTTCTTAAACTCCTGCTTAAGTTTTACGAAGATTATGGAGGGAACATCTATGTTGGCAATACCAATATTAAAGACCTGGACCACTCCTTCTGGAGGGACAACTGCGGCACAGTGCTGCAGGATGGCTTTATTTTCTCAGACACTATCGCCAGAAACATTAGTATAAGCACAGATGAAGTTGATAAGGAAAGACTAAAAAAAGCAGCTATAACGGCCAATATCAGTGAATTTGTTGAGTCGCTCCCCTTAGCATACGAAACCAGAATAGGGGGAGATGGTATGGGGCTTAGCCAGGGACAGAAACAAAGGATACTGATTGCCAGGGCAGCCTATAAAAACCCCGAGTACATATTTCTGGATGAGGCCACCAATTCGCTTGACGCAAACAACGAAAGCCAGATCACCGAAAACCTTTCAAAGCTTTTTGAACACAAAACAGTTATTATAGTCGCCCACAGACTCAGTACAGTTCGGCATGCAGACCAAATATTGGTCATAGACAAAGGCGAAATTGTAGAACGCGGCACACATGAGTCCCTCATCAGCCAACAAGGGTTTTACCATACGCTTGTATACAACCAATTAGAAATCGAAAGAATTGCATAAATGAAAAATCAAAATATCCATAGTCTGGAAATGATCGAAGTTTTAGGCAAAACGCCAACCCGAGTCTACCTGCTTACCGTTCTCTCGATAATTTTGGCGATAATATTGATATTCGCCGTAATCTTCAGCTTAAGGACACAGAGGAAAATCCAAATAGCCTGCAAAGTTAATATCGCCGGACAAAACTACCGTATAACAACTCAGGGTAGCATACCTAGTAAAAACAGTATATCGAAAATCTCATACATTAAACTTTTCTCTGGTAAAAGAGAAATCAGCATCTCTCGAAATAAGATCGCCTACATAGACCACAAACAGTTGATTATCAGTAATAAAAACCAAAACATGAGCCATTCTATTGAAAAGGCAGACCATATGGAGATCACCACAATGGAGTACCTGTTGTTGGGAAGGTTTCAGAAATATCTATAAAGCGTTGTTTCCAGCCATGGTGACAACCTATGGCACTAAAAACAATATCTATTCTACTGGCCTTGCAAAAAACGAAGAGATAGCAGGTCATAAAAAAAGAAAAGCCTTCAGATTAAAATTTCTGTGAGCACCAAAAGTATTCAAAAGATAAAAGTCCAATTTAGCTTTACAGTGGCGCGGTAATCTAAATCTTAATAAACTCAAAGAGAAATTCACTTGTTTTACTGAGCGTTTTAAACCAAGATACTTTAAAAGATAATTATTATGGAGATATTGGTTGAATATTACTTCATGTAAGCATTCCAATCTCTCCTGAATTTTACTACCCGATATGTCTGTTATAATTGCCACCATTTTACTTCAATCACTATCGTACTAGGTGGATGGGAGCCATACAATGGCTAATTTTGATTACGAATACATTAAGCATATAGCATTTGGCACATCGTAGGTAAACTCAAGGTTTATGGGACTGGCTTTTTGCCCAGAAAAGAAACCAATAATTTTTGCGCCCTGTTAAAGGCCTTGTCAAACTACCATGCGGTTATATATCACTCGATTTTTCTGGCTTCCATTTCACTATTCTGTATTTTAGTCAGGCCGGTAACCTTACCATGGTGGTTCATTTTAAAAATAATCTTCGCATCAATATCATCTGCATAAAAACTATTCTCTTCATACGGAATGAGCTCTTTTTGATCTTTGCCAACCAGGCCAAAGAGTTTACCACTTTTCAAAATGACCTCGAACAACATATTAGCTGCAAAAAGATATTTGCCCGTGAAAGCCTTTAATTTTTTTTCCGACAAGCGGATTTTTCTTATCTCGGGTATTTCCTTGCTTTTTGTCCAAACCGAAGTTATACCAGTACCTTTTATGCTATACCCCTTGACGAGCCCATTGATGTCCTGTTGAAAATGCATGGAGTTGAGTGTATTTTCCAATAAGAAAATATCATGATCATAAGGGATCAGGCGCGTCTTTCCACCGCCTCTATAATAGTACATCAACACGCCTTTTTGATTTGTTATGTAGTGCTCTTCATCGTTGGGATTACTGTATACGGCCTGATACTTTTGCAATACTTTAGGAGCAAGTGTTATTTCCTTGAAAGCATAAGGTTTTCCTAAGGCCATTGCAGCTAATTTCGACGCAGGAATATCCAGGTTTCCTATATTTTCATAGTTGGATAATATCGTTACCAGGATTTTTTCACGAGGTAAGTAAACGATGTCGGTAAAATAACCGTTTACCACGCCATTATGCTTAACGGCTTTGCTTCCCTGTACATTTCCAATCTCCCAACCAAAACCATAGGCTGTTTCTTTTCCGCTATTGAGACGACCTGAAGTAAAGGCCAGTTCAAGACTGGCCTGACTGATCAGTTTACCTGTTGTGAGTCCGTTGTACCATTTTAAAAGATCTCCGGAAGTTGACATCAGCGAGCCAGCCGCATAAGGTAGAGTCATGCTCAGGAAATCTGAATTTTCGTAACCATTATTTTTTTTACGGTACCCGGAGGTTCTTCCAGGGATAAGCGTGGCGGCTTGGTCATAATAGGAATCATCCATTTTTAACGGTAAAAAAATATTATCCCTCACATACTCTCTATAAGCTTTCCCACTTAAAACTTCTATTATATAGCCCAAAAGAATATAGCCTGAATTGCTGTACCGATAATCACTACCAGGCTCAAAATCCAATGGTAAATCCTTAAATAAGGTAATGAGTTCTTTTGGAGAGAGATCCTGGCGTTTCAAAGATTCATTAAACTTTGACAGACTTGTATAGTTTTTTATCCCGGAGCTATGGTTAAGCAGGTTGGCGATTGTTATTATCCTGCCGTTTAGCGGATAATCAGGGATAAATTTAGTGAGGTTATCCTGAAGTGTTAACTTTCCTTCTTCGGCAAGTTTTAAAATACAGACCGCTGTAAATTGTTTGGTGAGCGAACCCAGCCTGAAGATCTTATTGGTAGTCATGGGAACATTCAGCTCTAGATTTGCCATTCCATAAGCTTTTTGATAACTTATCTTTCCCGCTTTCGATACCAGTACTACTCCACCAGGCCCGTGTTCTGGGAAAACAATATTCATTATTGAGTCGTATGTTGCTTCCTTAGCTTGACCGTAAGTTGTAGATTGTATTGCCGCACTAAAAAACAGGCATAGCAATATCCTTAATAATGTTTTCATTATTCGATTGATGGGTTAGATAAGTTGAAAGAATTATTAGGCTATTTAATTATCTTCTTTTCTGAATTTTGATTTTAAAATGAAATAGCAACATATCAGACTGAGACCTAAAAACAAAAATATGCTGATTGACATGATCCAAAAGCCATGCAGGTTAAACAAATGTTCCAATACGGCGCCGGTAAGTATACCAAGCGCAATACCTATGCTGATAATTCCCAGGGTTAGCAGGAAATACAGCCATTGCCCTTGTTTTTTAAAAAGATCAGGAGATTGACCAGTTTCAATAATTGCCATCCGCTCTTTATGGCGCGTAGTAAAAAAGTAATATGCGATCCCAAACACGACGAGCGATATAGAAATAAATAGTGCAGCTGATGTAACTTCCATGTTTATCTTTTTTATTTGCCCATAAGACTTTGGTTAGCTGCTTCTGGTCACATTTATTTTTTTTAATACGGCCTTGGAAAATATTTTGTGACCTGATGGGATGTATATTGGTCTAAGAAACAGATGCTATTTAAAAAGGACCGAAACCCAGACGATTATTACCTAGACAGCGCCCTTCGGGGAGAGCGGGCCGGGCTGGAGTATATGGTAAACGCTTATCGGGATATGGCTTATACCATAGCGATCAGGATTGTCTCTAATGCAGAAGACGCCGAGGAAGTTGTTCAGGATAGTTTTCTCAAAGCCTTTAAGTACCTGGATCAGTTCAAACGTGCCTCTAAATTTTCAACATGGTTATACCGGATAGTTTATAATACCGCACTGACAAAAAGAGGATCGAAGAATCCTTTAACCCAGCGATGGGAGGATGATGATGAATACGGTGAATTTGTAAGCGATGAGAATGACGGACTAAATAGCCTGGCTGAAGCTGACCGAAAAAAATATATAACATTAGCCATCTCTAAACTAAAACAGCAGGACCAACTGATCATTACCCTTCATTATATTGCAGGCAAAAGCATTAGCGAAATCACTGAAATCATGAAAATGAAATCTTCTGCGATTAAAATGCGGTTACTCCGAAGCCGGGAAAAATTAGAAAGAGAGTTGGCGAGGTTGTTAAATAATGAAATTAATGAGCTATGAAAATAGAAAATAAGGACTTTGATCAAATAAAGGAATTACTAAAGGAACATGGTATAGCAAGACCTTCAGCAGGATTTTCTCTTAGACTGACAAATGCAGTACTTACAAGCTATAAGCTGAGTTACAGTAAAAAATATCGTAAGCAGGAAAGATTCGGAAAATGGATCATAGGCATATTGATTGCGTGCAGTCTTTGGGTTCTTATCGAACTTAAACCTTCTATTCAAGTCTTAGTATTGGTGCTTCCTGTATTTTCACTTGGAATTGGCCTTTTCATTTTAATTTCTATGTTAAAAAAAGTCGAAGGCAAATCTTGAAAATATAATTTAATAGCATCCCCCCTTAAACAAAAAAGCCGCCCAATGGGCAGCTTTAACTTATCTGATCGTTATTTATTATTTTGCTAAATTCATTGCATTTTGTTCCGCATCCATAATCGCTTCAGAAGCATACGAGGCAGATTTAAGACTGGCAAAATCAGCTAATTTTACATTTTTCATGTTGCCTGCAATCATAGTACTTTCACCAGCAGTGCCATTTAATTTTAATACCGCATCATCTTTAACGATCGTATATAAACTGCTTGCTGTGGTTTTGATTTTAGCGGTAGCGCTTTGGCTCAAAAATAACTGAAGGTTTTTTACATCGAAATTATTGCTGGTAACCACAACCGATTGGCCATAAGCTTCGATTCTTTCCAAATCTTTTACGGTAATGTTCAGTGTAACCTGACTGGTTTCCATTGAATTGATGAACAAGGTTTTTCCATCAGTAGATACCGAGGTTTTTGAAGCATCATAGTTGCTCATACCTGCTACGTTCTGTTTATCGCCTTGCGTTAAAATAAGCTTCACGTTACCACTTACCCAGATCCGATCAAACTTTGATAAAGAAGAAGTTTTTGTTTCTGATTTAACTGGCTCAGCGGCAAAAGTTGCCATGGCTGATGAAGTAAATAATACGGCTGTTAATGCTGCTGCGAATATTGTTTTTGCTAAAGTTTTCATATCGTTTATATTTTAGGTTTTTGCTGTTGTTTGTTATTAAGACGCAGCTGCCCCCCAAACGTTGCAGGCAAAAACCCGGTATTATACCAGCGTTGGTAAGCACTAGACCAACGCCTATAATTTATAGACGAACCGTTGCGAATTCTATAGCCAGATTTGCCAAACCCAGTGTTTGCTGCTTCTTATTTTTGCCTTTATTGGGAAAGAAGTTGATGTTTATTTGTGTGTTCATGTATTATGAACAGGATGATTTTTTGAACGCACCAAAATAGTATACCCGATAAGGTACAATTTAGCGTAAGTAGATTAAACTTACCCTATAGGGTATAATCGATAATAATCCAGCACCAACATTTTAAAATTCTAATTTAATTGGTGTGAATTTGGGGAGGTGTACAGTGTTACACACTTATTGACCATTTTTAACCCAACAGGAAGATCAAAATCATGTAGGAAACCAACCAATTATCCTTTCTAACAGTTTATTTACACCTGTAAATAACTTTTACAAAAATCTGTTTTACAACGAGATACATTTAAATAATATTAAATTCGTAGTATGAGAAAGTTATTTTTGTTATGGGCTTTGTTACAGTTGATTTTACTAATGAGCTGTAAAATGGATCTTATTGATTTAATAGGTAATGGTTCAAATCAAAAAAAATATACTGTCAATTTTCGTATTGGTGGGCTAAATCACACTATTGGGGAGCCTAATGTTGGATTCCAAAACGAACCGATAAAAAACTATATTACGCAACTCAGCATTATTGCTTACGATGCTTCTAGCGGTGAAGAAGTAGCAAGGCAAACGCAAAGCTCAACTGATTTAAATTTTGGACAAATTGCCTTTAACCTACCATCAACAAATTACATTTTTGTTGCAGCAGGATCAAATACACCTTTTGGCATTAATCTTTTTTATCAAACGCCTGCTACAACGCCAGTAAAACTACAAATTGCACAGGCTTATATGCAGTATCTTTATCCAGATCCTTTCGAGGGCGAAAAAAAATATAAAACCACTGATACATTTCTGGCAAAAGACACCGTTAACATTACGGGAAATAAAACTGTTGATCTGATGATGCAGCGTGTAATCGGCGAAGTCGAAATTTCTTTTGCTGATGTTCATACTTTTAATGCAGAGCTATTCCTTGAATCTACCGCTATAAGTTTTGATACTTATAATCCTTTTAATGGCATAACCAGAAGGCCTACTTTTCAGGTCAATACATCAGCCGATGGGCCATTTAAACTTAAGCTGCTAACAACCGGAAGAACGCTTTTTATAGATATTAATCCACCAGGGTCACTTCCAATCCCCGTTTTCATTCCAATTGAAAGAAATAAGACAACAAAAGTTTCAGGAAATGTTCTAAGTGGAGAAATTAACATTACCATCCAATAACATTAACAATCCAAGAATTTAATTAGGGGTTATATGCCCATTGCTTACGGCCGCATTAAGTACTATGCAATATTTTCAAGGTACCGTAATACCTCTTCTTTTTTTCTGCTCGAAACCAATATGTTTTCTTTGTTTTCCATTTGTAAATACCCTTCGCGGTAATATTTTTTAACGTATTTAAAATTAACCAGAAACGATTGGTGGCACCTTAAAAAACCAAAGGGTGTTAGTAAACTTTCATATTCCTTTAGGCCCTTCGAAACCAGTATTTCGCTGCCGCCATTTAAATAAAATGTGGTGTAACCCTTATCACTTTTACAGTACATAATATCTTCAATAGCTACTACCTCGATATATTCAAGGCTTTTTAAGGCAATTCGTTTAGCGGCAGCTACGCCCTGGGCAAGGTAATGTTCTTTAGCAATGGCAAGCTGTTGCTGCCCTAAAGTTTCCTGCTCACGGTGATGATAACATTTGTTTAAATGCATGGTTAATGTTACCTCATCAATCGGTTTAAGTAAATACCCAAAGGCACCTAAATTAAGTGCCTGTATGGCATACTGATCGTAGGCGGTGAGAAAAATAACCTGAAAATCGGTAACACCGATTTCATCAAACAGGTGGAAACTATCGCCGTCCTTTAAACGTATATCGGCCAGAATAATATCAGGTTTTAATGTCAGAATTTCTTGTTTTGCGATTGCAATTTCTCCGGCAAAGCCTACAACGTCGAGGTAGTCGATTTTTTTAACAATTTGTAAGATGTGCTGTAAAATCCGGATCTCATCTTCTAAAATATAAATTTTCATAACATCTTATTTAATCATTAACTATTGGGATCAGTATTTCAACAAATACGCCTGTTACAGCACTTGTCTGCTTATTGCTTACTTTAAATTGAGCCTGCTGCCCGTTGGCAGTAAAAAGCAAATCGATTCTTTCTTTTAAAATCACCTGGGCAAGCGATTGTTTCTTTGGGTTTTCGATAGGCTTTGGGCCTAGTCCACTTCCGTTATCATCTATTTCGATTGCCAGCAAACCATCTTTAATTTTGAAAGATATGGCTAGCAAACCCTTATACCCTATATTTCTAAAACCATGTTCAATTGCATTTTCTACAAAAGGCTGAACAAGCATGGGGGGAATTAACGTTTCGTTTAGGTTCAATTGATCATCAACTATAATTTTATAATCGAAAACATCGGCATAACGCATTTGCTGCAACCGGAGATAATTGTTTAGCGAAGCAATTTCTTCTTCAATTTCGATAAAATCTTTTCTGTTCTGCTCCAGCGTACTGCGCAATAACTCCGAAAAAGACCTGAGGTAGCACACAGACTCGTCAGCATGCCCCGAAGCAATCAGGCTTTGTAAATTGGCGATGGCATTGAAGATAAAATGTGGGTTTAGTTGCGCCTGTAACATTTTCTGTTCTACACTTAAGCGCTGGTTTTCTGACTTTAATAATTTATTCTTTTCTCTTAAACGCTGCTGGCGGTAGAAACTATAAAAGAAAGAAACTACACTGATAAAGATGATCAGGGCTAAAAAAAGTGTCCAGCGCTGCTGTTTAATAATGGTTTCGTTCAGTTTATTGCGGCTATTTAACGCTGCTATATTCTGGTCTTTTTTTTCTGTCTGATATTTTTCATGAATTTCGGCAACCTTAACAGCTTCGATGGCTTTATAGTTACGCAGTTCGATAGAATAGGCAGAATCTGCAGCCTGAAGTGCATGGGCAAAATCGCCCTTCATTTTATAGGCTTCGATGAGGCCGTTGTAATAGATTTCCTTTTGCCTGACTGATGTGTCGCGTTTTTCGAAAGCTATACCTGCTTTATAATACTTAATGGCCGAATCGGGCTGTTTATTTTGAGAAAATGCGGTAGCCAGGTTGTTGTAGGCAATACCATTCAGGTCATTATTTTTTTTAAGGTAGTTGAAATAAATTTTACTGCAGGCCAGGGCTTTGGCACTTTGCTGTTGCAGGCTGTAAATCTGTGCTTCGTTATCGTAAGTGCGGGCCATGGCCAGGCTATCGCCAACCTGTTCTGCCAAACGCCGGGCCTGGACGTTATAATGTGCCATTTTTTTAAAATCGCCCAAACGTGATGCCAGCAGGAATGAAATATCAAAATAACGCTGTTTAACCGCCAGGTGCGTGTTAAACGGATTATGCTTAAAGTAAATAGCAGCGTACTCAATTGATTTTTTTTCGTTACCGTTCTGAAAATAGGCCCGTGCCAGCAGATCATAAAAATAATGGGTTAACCGGCTATGCCGCTGTTCAGAAATTTTCAAAGCCGCAAAAATCTGCCCCATTAAAGCAGGCTCTACCATCGATCCGTCGACCATTTTATGGGTTAAAATACGACTGGTTTTCAATAGCTCAATATCATCATTCGGGTTTAGCCCTTTCATTTTCTGGTAAGCCATTAGGCCACTGTCCCTTTGCTTTTGAAAAACATATTTTCTGGCATGGAAATAATGATAATAGGGGTTTGATTCTTTATTAGGGTCCTTGCCCAACAGGCTGTCTTGCTGGTAAACAATTTTTTTTATCGCCGCAACTGATAAGGTATCGAAAGACAAGATAAGCGGCAAATTATCCGAGAAAGCAGTTTTTTTAACAGACTGAGGCTCAGCCTTAGTGGGATTTTCCTTATTTCTGCAAGCGGGAATAATAAGAAAGCAAATGGTACAAAGGGTAATCAGGGTTTTCGCAATAGTATTCATTAATAGAAATTGAATTATATGTATTTTATTCCCTTTAAGCGTGAATTATTTAATGGTTAAATTTATGAATAGTCGGTTTCAAAAAAAACTACTGGTAAATATATGCAGGCTTTCGCTCCATATTTGTATCAATTAAACAATTATCTGGGGAACAGCTAATCAAATTTTTCTGTTTAAAGCTCAACCTCAGCAACTAAAAACTTGCTTAATGGTCTAAAATATCAGCCTATCTAAGCTAAAAAGCCCATTCTATCCATCAAAGCTGTATTTATAATATATGGTAAAACTAACGATTAAGTGCTAAGCGGTAGCAGGCGTTTAACGCATAAACATCAAACTTTTACGAATATTGGCTCAACCCTGTCACATATCAACTACTCCTTGCATTGCCTTTAGTTTCTTTCCAATTTTAAAATTAATTAACCAGCTGCAATCACTAAATAGCCAATATAAACTGCCTATTAAAATTTATATCACGATGTTTTTTGTAGACGTGCAAGAAATGTGATCATGAATAGCTGATCAGCAAAACCCCAAACGCCAGGGTTAAGATGGCGAAGTTTATCTATTACACTAAATTATTTTATTATGAAAACAAACAACAAGTTATTCGAGAAAAGGATTGACTTAAAAAGCTGTCAAATCAATGGAGGAAGATTAGCCGAATCTAACACTACAGTTCGCACAGAAACCTGTACGCAAGGCTGTTCCGATGTACGTTATACCGTTAAAGACGACAATAAAACAACCATACAGGTTTGTACTGAGTACAATTGCTAATAACCCCAAAAACAAAAATTACAATAGCTGTTAACCAATAAAATAAATAATATGAAAGGTTTATTTGAAAAACGAATTGATTTAAAAAATAGTCAGATCAATGGAGGAAGGTTAGCTGAATCGCAAGCGACTATCCGTACCGAAACTTGCTCGGGCGGCTGTTCAGATGTAAGATACACAGTTAAAGACGATAGTTATAAAACCATACAGGTTTGTACTGATTACAATTGCTAATCATACCAAAAACAAAAATTACAATATCCGTTAACCAATAAAATAAATAACATGAAAAGTTTATTTGAAAAACGAATTGATTTAAAAAATAGTCAAATCAATGGCGGCAAACTCGCAGGCTGCATGAGTGAATGTTGGGTAAGAACCGGCACAACCAATTCGCCTGATGGCCAGTATACCTATTACAATGACGATGGAAGTGTGAGAAGCGTAAGAACGGTACAAGGCCTTTCCAGCTCTACTGATTAAAGCTGCTCTGATTAAAAAATGGAGGATTAACAGCCTCCATTTTTTTACCAAATTAAACAACCCATAAAGTTAACTCCAATTAAGCATGATCCTGATTTTCTCCATTACTGATGATTACTCTACCGCTATGGTTATTAACTGGTTATTACATCTGAAAAAGAAATTTATCCGCATTAATGAGGATACAGATGCAAAACTGATTTCGATTTCAGAAAAGGATTTTATAATCAACATTAATGGAAAAACAATTCATAGTAACGAAATAACCAAAATATGGTACAGGCGAGGGGATATAGACTTTGTAAAAAACTTTAACAGTCAACATATCAGTAATTACCTATCGGCAGAAAATGCAAGTTTAATGGAATACATTCATTTCACTTTCGATAAAAAAGACGGCATAAATAATTTTAAAACAAGAGATATAAACAAACTTCATTTGTTGGATTTATGCAGTAAACTTAAACTACCGGCGCCAAACTTTATTGTTACCGGAAATAAAGAAGCCTTACTTGAATTTTATAAGCGGGAAAAAAATATCATTTCTAAACCCTTAAACGCACCTCTTTCTATTTTTGATACCGATGATTTTATTCATCTAACCTATACAACCGAAATAACAGCAGCTGATATTGAAGCATTGCCAAATGAATTTGTCCCTACATTTTTCCAGAAAAACATTTTAAAAAGCTATGAAATAAGGTGTTTCTACCTCAATGGTAATTTTTACGCCATGGCAATTTTTTCTCAAAGTAATAGTAAAACCAAGGTCGACTTTAGAAATTACGACAGATCGAAACCCAATAGAATAACACCTTACCAGTTTCCAGAATATTACGAGCGGAAAATTAAAGGCTTGTTGGATAACATGGGTTTGAATTGCGCTTCTTTTGATGTCGTTTTATCCAAAGAAGATCAGCAGTATTACTTTTTAGACCTCAATCCTATTGGTCAGTTCGGAATGGTTTCCAGCCCTTGCAACTACAACCTGGAAAAGGAAATTGCTTTAAATCTATAATCACATGAAAAAAATCAGCCTGGAAATTCAAAGTGGAAACGCGCCCATTCATTTAAAATCTTTGGTTAAAAAAGAAAAACCGAAGTATTTAATCAAAACCAGAGAATCTAAACTATTCTGCACCAAAAGTTTACAGTTAGACCTACTTTATAAATCTCCGATATGAATAAATTATTTTTAAGAAATCAATTGTGTATTCCTGTTATGGGTTACAATAGGGCCATTATTTATGATATTATCCGGAAAGATTATTTTTTTATCCCGAACGCGCATTATGCTATTTTGGATACCAACGATGTGATTAATTTTAATAAAATCACCAACCAGGAGGAAAAAGAGGAGTTGGTAGATTTTTTACTTAAGGAAGAAATCATATTCGAAATAGCTGACCGTAATCAGAAAAACCGTTTCAAAAGCTTCAACAGAAATTTTGAGCAACCAAACCTGCTCACTAATGCAATTGTGCATTCGGATACAGACCCTGTTTTTTTTGATTTCATAAAAGATGAATACATTTTAAACGTATCAGTTATAGCGCCTCAGATAGATGATCATCTGTTCGCGCTTTTAGCAAAAATAGATACCCTCGAAATAGATAGTGTTTACCTGTACATTGAAAACTTTGATCAGGAAAGTTATGAAACAACACGTCAGCTGATCTGTAATCACCGCTTAATTTTTTCGGTTAATTTCTTCAATACAACCAGCCAAACAAAAACTACACAACGCTATCAAAATATTTATTTCAATTTTTTTGAAGAAGAATTTGCGACCTATAAAACCAAGCTAACAACAGATAAACTGTCGTTAAATAACGAACATTTTTTAGAGGCCTACAACGTTCATTCTTATTACTATGGAAAGGTATATATAGATCGGGAAGGGAACGTTAAAAATGGTTTAAATAATACGGATAGCTTTGGCAATGTAAAACTGTTAACCAAAGAACTGTTTTTAAATACCATCCGTTCGGATAAATTTCGCGAATTAGGAAATATCAATAAAAACAACACACTTGTTTGCAGCGATTGTGAATTTAGGTACATGTGTGTTGATAGCCGGGTACCTGTTAAAGGTGATGAAAAATGGTATCATCAAGCTGAATGTGCTTACAATCCTTATTTATCAAAATGGGATGATGAAGAAAATTATATTAACCTAAAGGATTCTGGTGTGGCCATCTCCGCAACGGGATGCGTTATAGATCAGCAAAAATTATCAAATCATTTTAATATAGCCTGGTCTGTTTAGCATGAAATCTTTCCCCTTTTATAAACAACCCGACAATAAGGATTGCGGACCAACGTGCCTGCGTATTGTAGCTAAACACTATAAGAAGAGCATTGCGTTGCAGCAAATCAGAACCCTCGCCGAAACCACCAGGGAAGGAAGTGGTTTACTTGGCCTTAGTAATGCAGCAGAGGCTTTGGGCTTTAGAACACTAGGTGTTAAAATAAATTTTAATACCCTGTTGGCCGATGCACCATTGCCTTGCATTGTACACTGGAACAAAAACCACTATGTTGTAGTTTATAAAATTGATAAGGCCGGTAAGGTTTATGTTTCAGATCCAGGTTATGGTTTAATTACCTATACTAAAGCAGAATTTATAAAATACTGGATCGGTGAAAATGCCCACGAAAATACAGAAGAAGGCATTGCCCTTATTTTAGAAACAAGCCCTGCATTTTACACCAGCGATTTCGAAGACACAGAAAAGAAAACAAGCTTCTCTTTCCTCTCCAGGTATTTACTAAAATATAAATCGCTCGTTATCCAGCTGGCCATTGGTTTACTAGCCGGAAGTTTATTATCGCTTATTTTTCCTTTCCTTACCCAAAGTATTGTTGATGTAGGCATACAAAACCAGGACATTAACTTTATTTACCTGGTTTTGCTGGCCCAGGTAATGCTTTTTATGGGTAAAATGGGCATCGAAATAATTAGGAGCTGGATCTTGCTACACCTTTCTACCCGAATTAACATTTCGATCATTTCCGACTTTTTTATCAAGCTGATGAAACTTCCGATCAGTTTCTTTGATACGCGGATGACAGGTGATATTATGCAGCGGATAAACGATCACCACAGGATAGAACAATTGCTAACCAGCTCCTCGCTCAATACCCTCTTCTCGATGGTAAACCTGCTTATTTTTAGCATTATACTCTTCATTTACGATTACCGGTTATTTATCGTATACCTGCTCGGCGCGATTTTGTACGTAGGGTGGATTGTTTTTTTCCTTAAAAGAAGAAAAGAACTCGATTATAAAATGTTTGCTCAGGTTGCGCAAGAGCAGAGCACGGTGATAGAACTGATTAATGGTATGCAGGAAATAAAAATGCATAATGCCGAAAAACAGAAACGCTGGGGCTGGGAATTTTTACAGGTAAAGTTGTTTAAGATAAAGATAAAGGCACTCTCGCTAGAGCAGTGGCAATCGGTAGGGGGTGGTTTTATTAATCAGATAAAAGATATTCTGGTTAGCTTCCTTGCCGCAAAACTGGTTTTGAGTGGCAACCTCACCCTGGGCATGATGCTTTCGGTACAATATATCATCGGTCAGCTAAACAGCCCCCTAATGCAGCTCATAGAATTTATCAAACAAACACAGGATGCCAGAATTTCGCTCGAAAGGTTACAGGAAATTCATGATAAAGACAACGAAGAAGGCAGCGAAGAACAATATGCCACCGAAATTGCGCAGAAAGACATCGAACTAAAGTCTGTATCGTTCAGGTATACAGGAGCCGATTCGCCTGTTTTTGAGGATTTAAACCTTGTTATCCCCTTTCAAAAAACCACGGCTATAGTTGGGGCCAGTGGTAGCGGAAAAACAACGCTTTTAAAGCTGTTGACCAAATTTTACGAACCCGATCGAGGCGAAATAAAAATTGGCAGCACCGATATGAAAAATATTTCACCCAGGTACTGGCGCGACCATTGTGGTGTAGTGATGCAGGAAAGTTATGTGTTTAATGACACCATTGCCAATAATATCGCCATTGGCGAAGATGCGATTGATAAACAAAAACTAAGAAAAGCAATAGAAATTGCCAACATACAGGATTTTATAGAAAGCCTGCCTTTAAGTTACAACACCAAAATTGGTAACGAAGGTATGGGTGTTAGCGGCGGACAGAAGCAAAGGCTGTTTATTGCCCGGGCGGTGTATAAATCGCCCGAATACATCTTTTTTGATGAGGCCACAAGTGCCTTAGATGCCAATAACGAAAAGATAATTATCGAAAACCTGAACCAGTTTTTTAAGGGTAAAACGGCCATTGTAATTGCCCACAGGTTGTCTACTGTTAAACATGCAGATAAAATTATTGTGCTGGATAAGGGAATGGTTGTAGAAGAAGGCAACCACAACCAACTGGTGGCAAAAAAAGGAGAATATTACAGATTAATAAAAAACCAGCTCGAACTTGGAAACTAAAAAAGATAAACTGGACGAGGTACAACTGCGCTCGGAAGGTGTGCAGGATATTTTATCAGAACCGCCACACTGGATGTTCCGCTGGGGGAGTATGGTTATCCTGGCCATCCTTTTAATGATTTTGCTAATGAGTTATTTCATTAAATATCCGGAGTTTGTACCCGCAACAATTGTGGTTACGTCGCAGAATCCACCAGAAAAATTACAGATCAGAACCGATTCTAAAATTGAAAAAATATTCATCAGCGATCATCAAAAGATAAAAAAAGACGAAATATTAATGGTTCTACAATCTACTGCAAATTATAAAGACATTTTACAGCTTAAAAGCATTATAGATTCCATTTCTCCCGATCGGCTGTTTTCGTTTCCGGTTGATAAAGTTTCGCGGTTTAAATTAGGTGAGCTACAGGGCGATTATAATAATTTTGCCAAAGCATTTCAGGATGAGCAGCTGTTTGCCAGGCTTAAACCTTATGCGCCAGAAAATGTAGCGACAGCTCAAAATATTCAGACCAATAAAAGCAGGATAATTGCATTAAAAAGGCAAAAAAAAATTGAAGGTTTAAAATTTGAACTGGTAAAGAAAAATTACCAGCGCGCACAGCTGCTGCTAAACCAAAAGGTAATTTCGGCTTTGGAATTTGAAAACGAAAAAATTAAATTTTTACAGGCGCAACAGAACTTAGAAAACCTCGATATCTCTTTATCGCAAACAGATGAAGCCATTTTTAACCTCAATAAAACAAAAAGCGGTGCAACCATAAATGCAGAGAAAGATAAAATCAATTTCGCCTCGCAAACCTTACAGCTGCTAGAGCAGTTAAGGCGTTCGCTAAGGGCATGGGAACAAAACTACCTCGTGGTTTCTTCTACAGATGGTATAATCAGTTTTCAGCAGTTTTGGGGCGAGAATCAATTTGTAAAACGTGGCGATGCTGTTTTATCTATTTTACCCAACCAGAAAAAGGCGCTTATCGGTAGAATGTTTGTGGCTGCAACCAATTCGGGAAAAATTGCCAGGGGAGAAAAAGTTTTAATCAAACTCGACAATTACCGCTACCAGGAATATGGCATTATAGAAGGGAGGGTGCAAAACATATCTTTCACGCCCGACGAAAAAGGCAATTATTATGTAGATGTTGTGCTTCCCAGGGGCCTGAAAACTTCTTATCAGAAAACACTTCCTTTCGATAATGAGTTGAAGGGAAATGCCGAAATTGTAACACAGGACTTACGGTTAATTGAGCGTTTTTTTTACCAGATCAGAAAGCTTTCCAGATACCAGTCGGAGTAGAACAGGGCTGGGTGTAAGGCGCAGCTACAAAAAGTATTTTATTTATTGACAAGCGAGATAAATACGATAATCTAATTTTACTATGTAGCATTTATTATAAAAATATTGATGATCAGGGACATGAATATTCCGTTGAAAGACTGCATGAATCTGAAAAAAAGCATGAAAGTTGGGTGAAAGAAAACCCTTATCTTAGATAATAGAAAAATTAAAGATGATGAAATCTATGCAACTTATATCGAGAAATTCATCCAATAACGGATCCTAATAATTGGCAGAATGGAGTTGCTACATTTGAACAGACATTAAGTAAAGAGAATTCATAAATTGTATAAATAATCGATGCCCTTATGAACAAAATATGGATACAACTTGACAAAATTTCTTTCGCACTCTACCACAACGAAAAGAAAATTGGAACTTTAATTAGAGGAGACGATTGGGCTAAGCAACCCACAACTTTTAATATATATTCAGAACATTACAAAATTGAAAATCGTTCCGGGCTATTCCGTAAAAATAGTAACCTGATATCGGATGATCGCGGCGAAACGATTGTAGATATAAAACTTGGTTTTAACCAGAAATTTAAATACCAAAATCGCGAATTTCGATTGATATTTAATGATACACCGCTTTGGAAGTGGGCAATAATACAAGACGACAAAATATTGACTTCCTATGAAATCAGTTTGTTGCACCCCGAACTAGCACCAAATATAGCATGCAAAGAGGAAGAAGCAGAAAATTATATGTTCGACTTTATTTTAGGAAACTTGACATTAGGCAAAAGCAGGCAGGATCTTTATTAAGTAAAACAATTAAAGTACAATGGAGCGGTATAGCGACAAATAATATGATCTGATTATAATTTATTTAATACAGCTTTTAGAAATTTGTATAGTCTTTAACGATATATAGTTCTAAAAAAGTGTAAGTAAAACTGTAAGTCACGAAATATAAAACCCTTGCAAGCGGCTAGCTGACAAGGGCGCACGATTTTATTTAGTGGTCCCGACGATAAAAAAATCGTCCGTATAGCATCTTTAAAGTGAATCAATTCTATTCAAAATTGATTATTCTGAATCAAATTAATTTCCCTTTTATTTACCCTTATTATTAGAATGAAATAGCATGAACTTATGTTATGCAAAAAAACTCTGGAACCATTTTGTAATTATTATTTCTTGCAGATAGCGCAAAGAAGCAAAACCTTGTTCTACGCAATTTCCTATATTGATTTGTCAACCCTCCGCAGAAGATGGTTTTGCAAGAAAAACGGCCTTCAGGGTACGATTTACAAACAAATCAGCTTACTCTATAAAACACATAAGAATAAGAAATTAATTTTTGATTTTAAGGCTATTAGAACACTTTCATCTCGATTTCTCTGGAAGAGTGAATGAGCCCAACCCTACTTTTCAGAAGCTTAAAACCACTTAAAATGAGATGATTGGTCACCTTCAAGCGAAATGTAGTAACGAATATAACGGTTTTCATCACTTTTGGTGAAGAATTATGGTTTTGATGAGGTATTTCTAAGTGCAGGCTTTTCTAAAAACTATATAGAACAAGATTTAGAAACTCCTACGGTGATAAATCCCGGAGTTTCATGGAAAGTGACGAAGAACCACTTTCAATGAATATACAGCCAAAACGGGGCCTAGTAACAGTTTGACAAATATCACTACGATAAACCAAAGATATCAATCGATTTTTTATACAAAATTCATCAAAAAGACTAATTTCGAAACGCCTTTCAGGTACGCATTTTCCCTGGATCAAATAACGTAATGACAGAACTTATTAACGCTCAAAATAAAATACTCGGATACTTGACCAGATTGAACGATATGGTCATCATGTCCAATTCCAACGGACAGTTCACCTTGACAAAAGTCGCAGAAAACCTAGTCAGCGAAATTTTTTCCCAGCTCTACCAAACCCAAATAACCAACACCAATCTAAAGATCGCCAACTTTCCGGCCATCGACCTGCATTCTGAAACCAGCCGCTTGGCGATTCAAGTCAGTAGTAGTGATGGAGCAGATAAGGTTACACATACCTTGGATACCTTTCTAAAAAACGATCTGGAAAAGGATTACGACAGGTTGATCATTGTCATACTCGCCAATAAGAAATATGACAAAACAAAGTTAGCAAACAAGCTTAAAACGATTTATAAAGCACTTTCTAAAAACTTTAATTTCGATACGTCAAACGACCTAATTGACCTAAGTGGCCTGTATGGACTAATCTGTAACCAGCTCGATATCGAGCAAACCATTAAGGTCGCTAGTTTAATGAGGCGTTATTTTGATGAATATGTAGGTCAGAAACAACTCACAAAATATTACGACAAGCTGAAAGAACAGTTTTTCCAGACCGTCATGGATGACCAGACTGGAATGACACTAAACAGCATTTATGTCGAACCGCATTTTAGTATCCTCTCTCAAAGTGCCAACAAGTCTTCCGAACTGTTGTCTGCAAGCCGTGAGCAACAACATAGCCCAAAAATTGATCTTAACATTCACGAACTACTCAACAAACGATTCTCCGGCCAAACCGAACACAACCAAATGTTCAGTCACCCCAATGCACGGGTAACCATAGTGATGGGCTATCCAGGTCAGGGAAAGACCTCCATGTGCAATAAACTCCTTTTTGATATCCTGACTTCACCTTTTGAGAAGAACGTTTTTTACTTGAAACTTCGGAACATCACCGACACCCGTTCACTCATCGATAATCCATTCAACGTCATTCTTTCAGAGCTTGAAACCGAGCTGGACGAGAACTTCACCAAGGAAATGCTCAAAAACAGCATCGTCATACTTGATGGCCTCGATGAGCTTTATATGAAAGATGACCTGAATGCAGAACATATTGAGACCTTTGTTAAAGGCTTGATCACCGAAACCTCGAAATATACACAATGGGAAGTATTGATCACCACTAGGCATGGGTACATTAATTTTCAAAAACTTTTCCGTGAAAATTATATTGCACTCACTTTAAAGCCACTTAATGTTGGTAAACAGCTTGAATGGAATGAAAAGTACCGCAAGTTTCACCCCGAATCATGGCTCGACAAAGAATTTTTAAAGGGCATTAATAGCTACAATACCTACTCATATGGTAAGCACTTCCTCTCCGAATTAGTTAACCAACCCCTTTTGCTTTACATTATTGCCTCACTGGAAAAACCAGTAGACGCATCCGCCAACCGTACGGAAATCTATAACCTGCTTTTCGATCAGATCATTGACCGTAAATACAGCAAGGATGGACAGATCGAAAACCTAAAACAACTAAGCCGTGAAGACCTCAGGTTCATGTTACAGGAGATTGCTTATCTGATTTTCAAATCTGGTAAAGGTTATCTGACCAGCGATGAGGTATTAAAAGCCGAAGCGTTGGAGGACATCTTGAAGAAAATAGGAGATAGTCATCTTTCCAATAGCTTAAAGGGAATCTTGATTTCTTTTTATTTCAAGGAAGTCAGGGACCCTGCGTCTAACCAAGCAGCCGGTATCGAATTCTTCCACAAGTCACTTCAAGAATACCTTACCGCAGAGCGCATCACCGAGAATATGTTCCACACCTTTCTGAACAAAGATCAGAATAAGCAATACATCCTCAAGAAAGGCCCACTCATGCTCAGCTATCTAAATAGCATATTGGGAGAACAGGAAATTACCTCGGAAATCTGGGATTTCATAAGTGACCTTATCAAAAAAAAGGGGTTCGAGGCCAAGCTAGAGCTCGCAAAGAGACTCGTACTGCACATTGACTATTTTTTCGAAAAAGATTTCATAAGCGAGGTTCAGATAGGTGACATAAATACCCAGGCCAAGATCATCCTTACGCTAAACTTTTACTGGCGTTTCTTGACCACTTGCAACCCACTCATCGATTACATGCGTTCGAAACCATGGGTGAATAAATTCTTTGCCACACATTTGGCCATGCAAAGCCTGGAAATAAACCTTTACAGTCCAAAAGGCCTTTCCAACCAAACCATCGAAGATGTCCAGCTATCATATCTACGGATCCATAGCGATATCTTAGACAATACGAAATTCCTTGAGTGCTACAGCGGCCATATCACGATTGCAGAGACCACGATGACCAATGTAAGCTTTCGTAATTCTCAGTTCTCGAATCTAATCATCAGCGATAGCGATGGGACAATCAGCTTTGAGGGCTGTGAGTTTATCTACTGTAACATTTATGCAAACGAAGGAAACCAGATCCACTTTCACAAATGCCATTTCACCGACCGCATGGCCCTTGTATCAGATAATGGCGTAGACTTCCTTTTTGAGGACTGCAGTTTCACAGAATATGCAGTTTCAGACATGAAAGGGAACTGGGGAGATTATACTTTTAAAAACTGCGTGATCGAAAGAATGGAAAAGAACCAAAATTCTGACCGCTACGATACCGTCCACACCATGATTGCAGACACCAAAGGAGGGATTAGATTTTTCGAAGACATCAATCAACTGCGTTTGTTCGAAACAGAATAATAGAGGTTTGCCGAAATCCGAATATCTTTAATTATAACTATTATTGGAATTTCGGCGAAGCTCGCCGAGCGTTCCACGTTTAAGCTGATACCCTGTTTCGTTTTAAGGGTTCTTCGTTACTTTTGGTGAAGAATTTTGATTTGATGAGGTATTTCTAAGTGCAGGCTTTTTAAAAATCATATAGAACAAGATTTAGAGACTCCTAAGGTGAAAATCTTGGGGTTGCATATTTAAAATAAATTATGGCTAATCATAAAAGTAATTTTAGTCAAATTACTTTCCCTTTAATTTACCGTTAACATCATCGTGCTCAAAATTATTAAACATAAATCGGACGGATACTTATTCTCCCTTTTTAACCAATTCCCATTCATTTTGGATTGCGAGTATAGTTTCTGATTTGATTTGCTTCAAAAGCATAGTCCAATCGTAGGTTGCTTCATTACTACGCAATACTTCTGAACATGTGTCTTGGATTTTAGAGATTGTATCTATCAATGTAGTAGTTGTACCATTTGATATCATTAGCTCAGCCTTTGTTAGCAATAGATTTAACGCAATGTACTCTTCTTCTGACAAATTATCTTTAGAAATATAATAGGAAAGCTTTGAAATTATTTCACTCATTAAAGAACGAAATTCAGTGATCCATACTTGCCTATTCCCTGAAAGAACAGTTTTGTTGAAATCTCTTTTATTAATTTCCAAACTTGTTTTTCTGGCGTTATAGCTTACAAAAATGTTTGTGATAACTGTTAAACATCCTATTACAAGGGCGATTATCCAAGGCATTGATGATAGATCTTTATTGGTCTCTTGAGATTCGTTTTCATGGGGCGGGATGGATGACAGACTAGAGCTATCTGATTTGACCTTAGACACCTTTTGAGATGCGGAACACTGTAAATGTGTAAACATCAAAAGGAACGCGATAGTAAGAATGATAAGTTTAGAGCTCATAATTATTATTGGATTGATATTTTCTCAAATATATCGTCGATTGAATCAGGTTGTAATACCCATCTATATGCTAAATGCACTTCCCATTCAAAACTATCCTCCAAAAATGCAAGTGAAAGCTTTTGATTTTCCTCATAGTTAAATCTTTCTATTCTGCCATCCTCAGCATATTTCCTTGCTGTTATAAAGTTTATTTTATAAAGGAAATCCTTAAGGGCTTTAGCTGTCATGGGGCCGCCTGACGCAAACTTAAAATTTGTATTTTGCATTATTTGAAACAACTTATCATGTAATTGTTTTGTGGTATACTTAAATGAATCCTCAGCAGATTTCCCTCTCTTAGTTGGCTTCATTCCATAAAGTAACTTGTCAAGTTGCGGAAGCTCCGAACCGTATTCTCCAATAGTATCATCAATTATGCTCTCTGAATAATTAGGGAGTATAGTTAATATATGTTCTGTCCGAATTGTATTATCTCCATTTTGGTAGGCCTCTTTTGCTGCTGCAATACACAGTTTAACCAAGTCTCTTGGTCTATTTCTAATCAGAGATGTCAATACAGTTTTCATATCAACATTCTTCCACTTACCCTTGCCTCTAAATACCTCTTCGAAAATTGGAGCTAAATTTTTCGCCAATATGCCTTGAGGAGTTTCTAATATTCGCTTGTCATCTATTTTGTGTCCATAAAAAGTTAATATTCTCTTGATTAGAAAAACAAATATGTCATGTACTTTGTAGGATAAATTAATTTTTGCCCCTTCCCATTTATCTGCAGACTCATCATTAGTCCTAACCGCCCGATATACATCTAATCTAAGTGCCAATTTAAAGCTTAGCCCAGGATTGTCGAAGGAGAGACTTCTCATTGCGGCTATAAGAGTAACTATTATTTTAATACTCTCTTTCCTATTTTGCCAATTCCTATCAATATCATCTAAGAAAACGACTATTTTTTTTGCCCGTAAGAAATTATCAATTTTGCTTATCTGTTCTGTTGATGTTGATGTTAATTTTTTTATTGCTGTTAAGGATTGAGACAAAATGGTGAAAATTTTGTGCCCCAAAGGAATTATTGTGGAACCAATATTTGGATCGAAAAGCTCAAGTTCCTGAAGAACTTTATTTGCAATATTTTCCGTTAGTGCATGTTTCCATTTTCTAACTTTAATTATATCTATTTCTTCCTGCTTTTCCCAAATTTCGGCTACATCATCCGGCTCTAAATTTACAGCCATGACATTATTTTCTCTCGCTTCAGCGTATGCAACACGAAATAGAGCTGATTTACCTACCCCTTTATTACCAACTAAAATCTTAAGCGGTTGATCTGAGATAAGTGATTCGTAGATGTCATTTTTGAAATAATATTCTTTAAGTCTATCAATATTTTCACCTTCTCCATCAAATGTTCCAAATATTTTATTTCTATTCTCTTCGTTTAGTGTTACTGGTTGGTTAGTTGACATTTATTTATTTTAGAATGGTAATAGGATTTTACTTACAATATTGATTTGAAAGCTTAATTTATTTGATATTTTCTTTAATGTATTAGAATTAAGAAATAAAGTGAAACTAGTTTTGCTGAACCGACAACTAAGCTAAGTTTTCAAAAAGTGATACTTAATCTATAGCTATCTCCTTAACTATATTATGCATAATCTGGTAATAATAAATTAACTTATCTAGAATTAAGTCTATATCGTTGTCCTCAATAATATCTAAGTGTAAATAAACTCGATTGTCGTTTGTTTTATCGAGATAATTATCAGGAAATAGTCCAACTAATCTATCTTCATAGGGCGCAAAGTGCTTAATATTCCAAGTGGTAATATAGATTCTAAAGCGTCCAAGTGGATTATTATGCAACACCTCATAAGAAGCTTCAATTCCAATTCTTGGAGCACTACCTAAATCTTTATTAAAAGCATCATATCCTAAATCCCAACCTTCCCAAGCCCACCAGCGGTCATCATTTGTGCGAACCTGAACAAGTTTCATTAATTCTCTTATAGCTTCAATTTGCACCTTAAGTACTCGTTCATTATACTTTGAGTAAAGTGCAATCAAATTATCTATTTTCTCAGAATTATTGGAAAAGAAATGCGAAAGTTTATTATTGTCATAGGTTTCACCTGTCATATTTTCAATGGTTTGAATAAAATCGTAAATAAAAACCAGATACTTCTGATTTGCTCTTGGAATGTAACTGCCGATATTCAATTTTACACGGTTTAATAATTCAGAATATGTAATTACAATAAAACCGTTGTCTGAAATGAATGTTTTTTCTGCAATATCGTTGATGTTTCTAACAGTCAGGATGACTTTAAAAACATTTTTCTTTCCATAAAGTGCAATTTGATTACTATAAATAGGTAATGGATTATAAACTGATGCATAAATCTTATTTTCAACACCTATGACCATATCAGGACTTTTGATTAACATGTCGAGCCTTTTACCCTCAGAATTTAGCTCATTAATCACTTGAACTTGGTCATTTCTATAAGAAATCGTAGTCAAGGGGGATATTAGCTGCAATAGCGACTCCAGGAAAAGGTCATGAAAACAATGTTCATTATTTGGATCAAAATAAAAACATAATAAACGCGTACAAATTTCTTCGAAACGGCTCGTTGGATATCGACAGAGCTCAAGATATGTTGGCTCAGGAATAAATTTGGGTTGTTTGCCAAACTCTTTTAATATTTCCTCAAAAATTTGAATTTCTTGGTTCATTTATAGTAAATCAAAGAACCATATCTTAACAAACAATAGTCCCCCTGATTATTCGAGTGGAGGTCGCAGCATTTAACTAATGATTCAAGGCGAACTTAACAATAAAACGTTTAAAAATAAGAAGCAACAATATAATTACTCATTTATGAGTATAATGCGTTGTTAACTAATGTTTTTTTACCTGAAATTATCTCAAAGTAAATGATCAAACAAAATTATTGCCCGAGCGCAACGATAATTTTAAACTTGAAGCTTACCCTGGCCCGAGCCATTAGCGACAAACTAAGGCACGAAAAAGTCAGTTAAACGACAATCTAATTTTCGAAACGAGGAACTTAATGGTTAAATCCGAGAAAATGTCTTCTAATTTGGCTTGATGATGTCTATTGGCAATCACAACTGATTATCATTGCAGAGAACAATCTCCGTTATCAAATCACCTCTTGAGGTCAGCCTTTATTGCTTTGAGCAACAATATGCTTTACCTATTGCTTTTGGACAGGTTACATATATATCAGCTAACCCCTTATCCTAAACTTTACTGTTGATCATTGACTACTCTGTTCTCATTCGTCACTCAGAGGTTATTACTTTCCTTATTCCAATTAATATTAGTTCTTTACCCTCCGGCGGGTAAAGTACAGTAACTTTGGTCTTAAAATTCGAACACTGCTTGTATAATCTGAAAATAAATTCTACATAACTTGAACTTTTTCATCAAACCCCAAGAGAAAAATATTTTTATTCGTACAGAAAAAAGTTTTCTTTGGGCAAGCAGGAATTACTTTGATTAAGCAAAAATGCATTTGATGAAAACAAACTTCTTTGGGATAATCAAGTTATTTCCCAACCTGATAAACATAAAATTTCTTGTTCCTCAAAGGTTGATCTCTGATGATCAAACATTTGTTTTTATTATTCTTTGTTGGTCTGATAATGAACGGAGTCTCAGACTTCTCGAATTCATCAAAGGCAGTTTTTAGTCGATCAATGTGCGTATCAAAATCTATTTTCCACTTCTGGCCCAGATACCAAAAGTAAGCGCTTATGCGTTGTGATGATTCATTGATCTTACCGTCTAGTCTTATATGAGTTGGGAAAGCTTTCTTGTAAGGAATTACCTGTTGAAGATAGAATTCTTTGAAGCTTTGGTATTCGGGGGTTGTTTTCTTCTCGCTCATAAGATGTTTTGAGCAAGATACAGCAATTATCCTTATTCAGATAACCTGATGTTTAATTGAACACAAGGAAGCGAAACACGAGGAGAGATATCAGTTCATCATACACCAACATCCAACTCCTTTCACCCCCTCACCCCTCTTTCCTCTCTAACTGGGGTTAAAATAATCTCTTTTTTGGTAAAGCTGTCTTCAAATTATTTAGCCTTGGGCAAAAGAATGACCCCTCCAAAGTAAGCCTCTTGAGCTTTAAACTTAATTCCTTTGATAAAGCAGATTTTTGGTTTTGTCAGTTCATTTGTTTCTTTTAAAACTGGTTGGCAACCATGACTAGTGGACGTAGTATTGATAAAGTGCAATGCTCTTCCTTTGCTGTCAACCGCTTTTAAAACACATTTATCACAAGCATAATCTGGATAGCGGGTTGAATGTTTAACATATCTATTGCAGGCCGGACAGTGTTGTTGTTTTGGGTATTCTTTTTTTCTATTCATTCTTTAGTCGGGTGGTTTTAACATGAAAATTTTGTCCGAGAGCTATTTTTTATTTTTAGTCAGCTCGATAACCATTAGTCGCTGGCTTCTTTTGCCTAAGGCAAGGAAAAGCATCAAAAAAGCCTAATTCTTTATTTCAGAATCAGGCTAAGTTTTTTGGGGTTATTAATTCATTAAATTGGCGTTTTCCTTGATCCATTCGTTGACCTCATTAACATCAAAGAATTTTGCGCCAGCCGGATCTAAATGATAAGGTAGGCCCAAAGCGATTCTTCTGTTCAGTGTCGACCTGCTCCAGCGGTACATCTTTTCCATGTCTTCATGCCTCAACAACGGCATTGGCGCATTAACATTTTGTTGTTTATCATAGCTTGTTGATTGATTCTTTGAACTATTAAACTCGTGCAAAACTTTTAAGAATTCTAGCTCTGCATTTATCCACGAGGCTGGGTTAAACCTTCGGCGATCTTGGTCATACTCAAATTGAAAAGCTTCATAATGTTTTTGGTCAACAGGCCGTTCGGTCTGAAGCACCAATTTTTTAGCATAGTGTAGAAACAAAATTTTATGCTCAGTTTCTTTGATATTTATTATGGTTTCCTCAAGAAAGGCGATCAAATCTTCATTGAGATTTAAGGACTTAATCTTGGCCTTAAGGATTTCATCATTTGACATCTGAAGCGTTTTTAGAATTATAGAATCCAGATTTGCGGTAATTTTCATTATTGTTGAATTAGCATTTACATGGTTAGTGATTGGTTCCAAAGCACATGGATTCACACCGTTTAATTTTGTATTAATTTCCTAACCAACATGTTTGTTGACATGATGATATTTTTCGTTGAGGTTGTTCATTGAATCAAAGAGATTTCCGACTATACTTTTTGCGTAGATCATCGTTTGTTCAATTTTCTGATGCCCCAAAAGATCCTTAACATATAAAATTGGGGTGTCCATTTCCACCAAGTTGGAAGCAAAGCTGTGGCGGGCACAGTGGAAGCTGATACTTTTCTTTATCCCTGCCAACATCATAATTTCTTTTAAATTCCGATTTACAACTTGATTTGCCTGTTGAGGGAGTGCTCTTAGACCATCGGTTTTAATGGTTAGTTTCGAGTATTTATTAAGAATATCTTTAGCTTTTGAAATCAGGGGAACTAATAGTGGTTTTTCTGTTTTTATGATCTTTATTTCAATCCGATCTGGGTTTTGCTTGATATTGCCCCAGGTTAAATTTACTACGTCAGAGTAGCGGAGGCCCGTAAAACAGCTGAAAAGAAATAAATCCTTTGATTTTTGCAAGAAAATATTGTCACCCGAGATCTGAAGATCATCAATGGCATTTACTTCATCAATCGTTAAAAACATCCTGGTCCCTTTAGTGCTTCTTACTTTAAAGTGCTCGTACGGAGATTTGTCCATAAAGCCTTTGCTGATCGATTCTTTGATCATGTGTTTTAAACACTTGTGCTTGACAAAGCAACCATTTGTTGCATTATTTCTTTCCTTGCGCAAATACAAATCGAACTTTTGGATACAGTCATAGGTAAGGTCGCCAAAGTTCAGCTTGTTATTAAAATGCTTTAATATGTTCAAGGTCGATTTATAAGATTTAATTGTGGCTGGCTTTTTTTCATATTCCCAAAGCCTTAGTTGCTCTTCCCAAAACCCAAAGAGCGTTACTTCCGCATTGCCTTTGAAATAACCAATCGCAATATTTAGGGTTGTTGGCTTGCCTAGTGATTGTTGATGAAGCATAAACATTTCCCAGTTGCTGATCTTGCTGTTGATGTAAGCTGACAACGCCGTGTTAAACGCATCTGTTTTCTTAACACAATTAGCTTTGGTGTCCCAAAATTCAGGTTGCAAAGATTTTCCTGATGAGATTCGCATTGTATATGGTCCAACCCGTATGGAAAAGTGTATTGGGCAGGAACCATCCAATTTTTTCTTGTCCAATCTAAGTACAGGTTTAATACTATAAGTGAGTTTCATTGCTTTTGTTATTAGGCTGGAAAGTTCCAGCGAGTTTTTTACTTTCCAAAATTTTATTGTATAAATATTTTATTATCAGGCAATTGAACGGAATTAACTCTTAGATTTCACCCTATTAATTAGTGCTTGCAGAGCCATCGTATCTCCTTGCTTGACTTTTTTCAACAGTTTACATTCAGCAAAGGCTTGCATTGATTTATAAACTTTAAAGACTTTTTTCTTAAAAATTTCATCGGTTTTTAACCACTCATAAGCTTGTGTTCGGGATAACATGGCGTTTTGGCAAGCCATTGATATATTACCGCCAGCAAATTTTAGGTGGTTTAAAAATTTTTCTTTGTTGATATCTGTTCGGAATGTTCGTTTCATATTAAAGATTTTGAGCATGTATAAGTTCATTGGAAGGCGTCAAACACTTATCCAATCCATCAGAAGTGTAGTAAACGACTGAAATTCTATAAGCATTATCTGAGTGCTTGTCAATTGGTGTTACCCCGTGTAAAATTCCTTTCCCATAAAACTGTACTATTGCTTGATCAGGGCACTTAAAACCAATACCATATTCTGGAAGAACCAAATATCCGCCCGATACACCACCCTTATAAACGATCATTGATGAATATGTATTTAGCATATTAAAACCGTCCTTATGATAATGAAACGCACTATTTCTATTAATTATACCGCTTGTGAAGTTAGATGCACCCATTATGTAATCTGGAAGAATATCTTTTTGGCGCGTCTTTATTCCTCCAATCTTGTGTCGACTAGGGAGATACTTTTTCAACAAATTATTAAACACAATTGCGAAAGTGGAGCACAGAGTATGATGAAGAGCTGGATCTCTAGAAACCAAAGCGCCATGTGTACAAAATCCCATTCTAGAAATCGTTCTGTTTACGGCTCCAAACAAAATACTTTGGCTTCCTTTATTGGCAGACCGTGTAGAGGAATTGAACCTTAACGCATTAATTGAATCAATAATTTCATTTAAAGCTGGGTGGCGTTCTTGAAAATAGGCAACTGGTGGTGCACCCTCAAGATTTACTATACATGATTCTTCAATTAGTTTCACTGATATATCTTCAATACTTGCTTCATTACCAACAAAGTCTTTACTATATAGCTTTTTAAAATTTAGTGTTTTAAGCATTATTACCTCCTAAATTATTAAGATAAAAATCTATTAATTTTAGAAGCGCATCCGTTTGGTTTTTGGCATTTAGCTCAATTATAATATGATCAAAAAGATGCTTTTGATCTGAAGACAATCTTAAAAGAACCTGCTTTATTATTTTAGGTTCTACAGGTGGTAGGCTCTGTTGTGAAACTTTAGCAGAAGATAATTCACAATCAATAATCTGTGATACAAACTCATCTATGGCAAAGAATTTTTCGTAAGATAAACTACCAATCAAATCAATTATTTCATCTGAAGAAAGCTCTGCGGTCGCTTTTTTATCAAGCAATACTCGTAATTCATTTTCTTCTTCTAATGAACAATCGACATACCAGATTGGTAATTCTTCAATTTTGTATTCCCTAGCAATTCGATAAACCTGAACACCGTGAATTATAATATTTTTACGATCTGGATTCTCATTTAAAATTATAGGCGACTTAACACCCTTTTCAATGATGCTTTTACGAAGAACCGAATGAGAACCCTCGATATCATGTTTTCGGTAACCAATTGGCTCCCTTATTAAACTGGTTGCCAAATATTGTTGGCCATTGTATAAATTTGTTGTATCCATATAAACAACCTCCGCGAATTGCGCGAACGTTGTTCTTTATAACTAGCCGACAACACTTTACATAAAAGATTTATAATCAGATAAATGCAAAAACAAAAAACCTAAAAATCACCGCATTTGAGACAGTTTTTTAAATTTGCTGTAATTTTCTAAATGGAATAAGCTTGGATATTAGCTCTTCAGGCTCCAAGGGAATTAATATATAAAAGCTGATCTCAGAAAAATTATCTGAAGTTTTATATTTATAACACTGATTGAAAACATCGTTAAAATAAAACTTAGATTTTAAAGTTACCATACAATGAGTTTTATCGACGTAGTTTTCTATCCAAATTTTAGGTATTTTAAACCCAATCAAAGATATCTCCAAAGATGCCTTTGAAACATCCCAATCTTTAACGCAATTTTGCTGAACAAACCAACTTAAGATTGTTGAAAGAATTTTTAAACTTTCCAAATTTCTATAAATACTAGCTCTTGATATCTGATTCTCTCTAGCCATTCGGGATATCGATAGCTTTTCGCCCTTAATATTTTTCTTTAAAAAGTTTTTAATAAATAAATCAAAATCTTTATCCCGTCCTAATCTTTTATGGTAAGAATTTTCTGTGAAATAGATTCCACAACTTTTGCAATGATATTGCCACTTGGAATTTCTGGAATAATGTTTTAAAGGTTTGGAGTTACAAGAAGGACACTTTGTTGTTTTAACTATTGTAGCCATTGGATAGTGTTCACTTTGTTCGGTGAAAATACTTAGAATTTAGTTTAATGAAAACTAATTTCGATATTAGCGCTGTAAAAATAATAGCATAAGAAGAAGACAAAAAGAAAACAACATATAATATAACGGCATTGCGTTAGTTAAATCGTGCGGAAGAAAACTGGTAATTTTTAAAACGTGCACTAGATAACAACTATTCGCTCACCCATGAGGTGGGCTATGGTTTTATTTGTGCACGGGAATACCAGTTCCTCTTCCGCAGATAGCTAGAGTTCCACCTCTGCTTATTTATAATCTGCCTTTAGGAACTGGGGTATAACATATTCCAATTGAATAAATTCTCGAAACTTGCATCTCTAATTCTACTGTTTGTTACACTCGGATACGGATGCACAAGTGATAATCAGCCAACACAAGAATTATCACCTACAGATCAAGAAAAAAACAAATCTCTGTCAAAAATAGACACAGAAGATACGATAGATTCAACTCTCACTGTGGGCGACATATATGGTCAGTATTTAAAAAATGAGTTAGCTTTTACACAAAAGAATGAAGGAAAGTCATTCGAATTCTTAGGAACAATCTCATCAATAAAAACAACATTGATGGGCTGTTCGGTAATCGTTTTCAACATGACAGACGAACATGATGAGGTTGTGGGTCAAGTAAACTGTATGAATTGTGTTAACCTTACCGATAAATGGCGAAAAAAGCTATTGAAACTCAAGGTTGGAGATGAAGTCAAAATTAATGGCATATATAGTTCTGCCTTAGCAGCAAATACCTTAACTTTTAACAACTGCAAACTTCTAAAACAGCAATAATTTAGTGTTTTTCGCCCCATTGCATTACCTGTAAGCAAATTTTAGCTATAAATTGGCTTTATACAAGAGCAAATCAATTATTTATATAGTCCTAATTCGACTAAATTATCACCGCAATCTGTTTGCATTGAAAATTATAACACTTTCTCTAAGATGAGTGATATCTGGGCTATGTTTTGTTTTTCTTCTTTGTATCTCTCTTAACACACCGATTTCTTTAAGATGCCAGCCTGCCCTTGCACCAATATCGCCAATTATTAGATCTACAGGAATTTCTTTATTCGCATAAGCAGAATTTGAAACCACTAACCAAATCTGCGCATCTTTCTGAGCGCGTTTTTTCAATTGACATAAAATATTGAACATATCCTCAAAGTAGGCCTGAATCATTAGAGGAATATCTCTATGCATTAAATCCTTTAGATTATTTTTTACATGCGTGATAGCTTCTAAATATAGCATACCAAAATCTTTCATTACAGGTAGATTCCATTTTGCCTGAACGTGTGACCTGACGGTCATTAGCCTCAAGTCATACAATTCTCGCCCGGTATTAACAAACTTTCCCAAGAACAATTCTGGCCTATATATATCGGTATAATCAAACGTATTTAAATATGGGGGTGAGGTTATGCATAATTTAAATTTGCTGAATTCTTGCGAACTTTCTAATACAGTTCTACAATCTCCATTAATAATATTTGGTTTTTTCCCAATCTGCTGAATCTCTATATCTTGTTCGATTCTATTCAGATGATTTTCGAATGATGAGGAAAAAGTTTCTTTATCAAACCCTCTCTGCTCCCAGTTCGATTTGTACCTTAAACATTTACCGTCCTTTTTAGCATTGCAATTATCCATAGCAGAAGAAAGCAAAGATAATTTGATAAGATTTTTAACACTAGGATTCTGAACTTTATTTATCGCTTGCCAACCACCTTCAAAAGACCTTAGAACCTCATTATTAAAGAGCCATTTTTTTCTACTTTCCGTTTTTGTGAATGTGGAAAATCCGTTCAAGTTGGAGTGCTTCCCTTGATCTATTCCCTTAAGAATCTTGGATTTAACTCTCTCTATATCAGAGACTAATGCATTTTCAATTTTGACCTTTGATAAGAAAGCAGTAAATGGATTTACTTCAATCCCTATGGAATGATACCCATTAATACTTGCTGTTAGAGTCGTTGTCCCACTCCCATTAAACGGGTCAATAATTAAATCTTGTTCATTAAGGTTTGCTTGTTCGATTGCTTTTTCAACCAAAATAGGAGAAAAACCCTCTTTATAATAATACCACCTATGCCTTGGCATTGCTAAAGTATTTTCAGCATTTGAGTATCCTGAATTCTTCAGGTTGAAGTTTTGATTTAGCGGCATTAATTTAAATATCTAGGTTCCATAAAAAATCTAAATGGACTAGCAAAGTCAGTCCTTGTTTTATGAAATTCCGGGTTATATTGTATATCATTATTCTCGTACTTCATTGCATTATCTCGATTAAGGTCAACCGTATTGGTATTACACATTGCTCTTCGGGCGTCAAATATAACCAAGTATCCTTTAGAAACATAAGTAGGCGCCTGCTTAAGGTTTTCATCTAAATAATTTGCCAATTGGGAAGCTCCCGAAACAGCCCTTGCATCAGTATAGATTTGAGTAAATTGCTTCTCTCGTGTATGTAGTGATTTCCCAAGCCATTTTATTTCGATTAAAGCCAATCTATTGATAAGAGCCCAAGTTATTTTTATATCAACAGGATGAGAACGGTCGACAACCTGTTCTGGTCTAGCTTCAATATTTCTTAAACTTATTTTTAAAAATTGTGTTAAAGAGTCTCTAAGACGATGTTCCGGCGCCCGCTTAAAAAAAAGCAGATTTTCATCAAACCAGACGTTTTTTAATATTTCACAGTCTGAGTGCCTAGCAATCTTAGATTTATAATAATCTAAAGCTTTATCAAGCTCTTTGAAGGTTTGTACAGCAAAATGACTATCTGCGCCTGGGATAGGAATTAGCTTTTTAACATCAGTCTTTCCATATATGTTTTCTGTTTCACTATGTTTCTCATATGTATATATTAATCCATTTTCTCTAACAATAGCTAAATCGATCTCATACTCTATAGCTACATTAATTTCACCATTTTGCTTAATTTCTAAAACGATTTTTTCTCCACTAAGCGGGGCTAAATTTTCAAATGAATGAATTACTGTTGGATTTGCAGCCAAAGTTGATAAATAACAGGATTTATCTAATGCAAAATAAATACATACTAATTGGAAGCCATTATAATTTAAATATTTATAAATATTCGCTATTGAATCTGTAAAAAAGATAAGCTCATCTTCAACATCGTAATCGTCAAGAATCATTGTTGCAAATTGAGACTTTGCAATCTTTTTGAAATAATCAATCTGAGCCTGATCAGTTATCATAATTTAATAAATGATTTGAATTTAAAGATTCAATCCAAACGATAGCTGGACCTATTAAGCTTTTATATTGTCCCTCCAGAGCATTTTTTAGTGATGCAAATTGAATATGAAGAGCCTCGGTTGCTGGATTAGAGCTTTCAAGTAAACTTTTACTAATAAGTGAATTTCTAGCTGAAAACACTACAGGTTCCCGGGTCAAAGCTTCTTTAATGACTCCGTAAGGTAACACGGATAAGCTTTTACATGCTGTTTCTAAATAAGAACACCTCCAATTAAGTTGTTTTTGTGTTTTACAAAAACTTAAAGTATTCGTCCCTTTCTCAGTTATTTGATAGAAATCTCTATCAGTTTCCAGAATTGAACCATTTGACACTAATAATTCTAGTGATGATTGAATATCTGAGCTATATGGGCTACCTAAAACACTTTTAATAAAGGCACAATTCCATTCGGTTACCGTATGACCGTCGTATAATGAAAGTAAGCAGCTTAAATATGCAAAGAATTGAATTTCCGAGAGAGAAAAATCACCTATTCTTGACTGGAGTTTACTGCCAATTAATAATGTATCCAAGATCGATTCCGGCTTGCCCATCTATTCGCTAAGTTTGGTTTCAATATTAGAATATGCTTCTTCGATACGTTCACTTTCTTGTTGCTGAACATCCGACAATAATGTCCAATTAGTCATCCTTTCAAGAGCCATTCTTTCAGATTTACAAATATGCGCTAGTTCAATCAATAGTTGGGAGCTATTAATATTAGCTGTCATTACTATTCTATGATTTGGTTTCGCAAAGTCAGCTAACATCTTTCCGGCACGACTTTCATAAGCAATATCAAGAGACCCTTCTGGCGTATCGACTAAAAACGTTGCTGACTGAGTACTTAGTTCGATTAAAGCCATCCGCAAAGCTATATCAATAAAATAACGCTGACTTTCGGACAGCTGAAAAGCATCCTTTCTTCTAGAATTTTGAATATTAAGAGATAAATTAGCTCCCCTTGTCGAAGTTGATAACTCTATACTAATATCTAACCCCAAAAAGCTTTTTGCGTATTCATTAAAAATTGGAATAAATTCAGACTCCGCGTTTATATATCCTTGGTTTAAAACTTTCTCTAGCTTTTGAAGCTCTTCACGAATGAGGGCACGTTTCGTAGAACTTTCATCTTTTTGTGCAGAATATCGCGAAATTTGATCCTCGTATCCTTTAATTAGATTTGAATAATCATTTTCTTGTTTGAACTTATGTATACGCCTTAAAATCTCCTCATTAGCTTTTTCTATATCATAGATTTTATTGCTCAACAACTTGTTTTCGGCTAAAAGGCGATCATGTTCTTGAATTAACCGATCTTTTCTTGATTGAAAATTTGCAATTTGGTGAGATATATCAGATAGCTGTAAATCTAAGCTTGTTAGTTGTTGAAAATACTCACCTGATTGTTTTTCCTGTTCATCTTTCTTTTGTTTCTCAATTAACGAAACCAATGATTGAATAAGATCGTCAAACGTTTTTGATGAATATATCCTGACTTTTAGGTCATTCAAGATCTTAATAACTTCACCGTTTCGCTCTAAGGGAGTACCCTCTTCTAAAGATTTATTAAAAACACCCTCATACTCACTTCTTAAAGCAGATGCTTTTAATGAAAAATCAGAAATATTGAGATCACACTCCTTTATTTCTACGATTTTTTTATCAATTTCTATATTTATCTCTTCTGATTTTTCTATTAAGAGTTTATGATCTTCATATAGTTGAACATTATCCGTCTCATCTGTATTTGTGGAATTAACAGATTTCATGATACCGCTAAGCTCATTTCGTGTTTTTGTGATTTGCCATTGAAGATTTCGAAAATCAGAATCATGTTTATTGAATTCCTTTCGATATTTATCTGCTAACTTAGCTTTATCAGCATCAACACCGAAAACTAGATAAAGTACTCTCTCCATTACACTTTCATCCCAAAAAAGAAGCTGATGGGTTTCATCAAACGTAAAAACAAAAGATTGTAAAAAAACAAATTGATCAAAATGAGCTAGTTTTACATCCTTAGTGAAATGTGTTTTGTATAATTCATTTAAGTCTGAGGAACTGATCTCGTTTGATACGATAAGACTTTCGGTTGCGGTGCTCCTTTTAAATATTCTTAGCTCATCAGGTTCAAAAAAACCACGTGTAATAGCATATTTAATATCACCAATTGTAAACTCAAGTGTCACTTCAGCCAGTTCATAATCATCTTGTGAAACTCTTCCGTCAAAGTATGTTGATGCAAAGCCTTTACTTTGATTGTAAAACTTTGTTATTTCATTATACCAAGTAAACCGCCTTTCTGGATTTTTTACAATTCCCGTTAGTCCAAAATTTATAATAGTTATAAAGGTTGACTTACCCAGACCATTAGCACCCGCAAGGCAAAAGACATCTTTGGTTAAGTCAATATCTAAAAAATCTGTTCTTTTATATAGACTAAAATGGCTTATTTGAACCCTTTCAATAGTAGGAAAAATAAATTTTTTCAAAATTGGTATTTGATTTTTTGGAAATGTACATATAAGAATCTAATTCTACAATGATTCTAAAAACTGGTGAACGATATACTTAAATATAAGTATATCTAACTATTAGTGAAATAGCTATTCAAGTGCTCAACTAAATTTGATATCAGTTGGCCAAAGAATCTGAAACAAAACATAATCAATAACCATTGTTAATTACACAAGACCATTATATGCTTAATCTCTCGAACAATATTCCGTTTAAGCTCTTAAGAATTCTTATAAGAGGTGACAATAACTGTCTTTGAGGCTCCACAAAATTTTTATGCCCATGCATCAGATTACAGCGGACATTATAAATCACTTCTAATACTCCAACCGCCTTTTGAGAATCATTTGTGGATTTTAATTTTACTAAAATTTTAAGATCTTCGTTCCTTTGGCGCTGACCATAATATAAATTTATATAAAATTCCTCATTGTGAATTAGACCTATTAACTGAACGATATCGTGATTATTCCCTAACTCATTTAACCTCGAAAGTAGATCTGACGCTCCAATAAATTTGGTCACAAGTTTTGTGGACATTTCATTATCATTCATATTAGGTCTAACATGGATACCCTGTGCGATCAGGGTTTCTGGTATGAGCGTATATAGACTATTATAAATTATGAAAAGCGTCACATATTTGTCGAATAAATGAGATAAATCTTCACCATCAATGGAGTCATATTTTGCAGACCAATTATTATAGAAGTTAACAAAACTATTTGAAAGCATAAACTTGAATTTATATGCAATATGGTAATTTATTTTGAACCAATTGTGATCATGGAAATTCGCCCCTTTTCTAGCCCCATTAAACAAAAAAGCCAGCAGTTATACGTAACTACTGGCGAAAGGAGTGGTCCCGACGAGAATCGAACTCATATCTAAAGTTTAGGAAACTTCTATTCTATCCGTTGAACTACGGGACCATTTGTTGCGCAAATATAACAAAAGTTTTGTCGCAAGAAAATTCATTTTAACAAGCATTTATCTAAGGAAATTATCTTTAAAAATAAGTTATAACAAACGCCTTTTAGGATTATTGCATAAGGGATAAGCAATAAAAAAAGCCATTTGAAATTAATCAAATGGCTTATATCTTAATTAAGGTAGGCAAACACTATCTAATTACACTACCCTCCGGGAACTTTTCTACAGGTGCTACAAAAGTGAGTTTGCCTTCGGCGTTTTCGGCCATCAGGATCATTCCCTGCGACAAAATCCCTTTGATTTCGCGTGGAGCAAGGTTTACGATCATACTTACCTGTTTACCAACAATATCTTCAGGCTTATAATATTCTGCGATGCCCGAAACCACTGTTCTTTCGTCGATACCTGTATTTACCGTCAATTTTAACAGTTTTTTTGTTTTCTCCACCTTTTCGGCCGCAACAATGGTGGCTACACGGATATCCATTGCCGAGAAATCGTCAAACTGGATATTTTCTTTTGCCGGAACAGCAACTACATTATTGGCCGCATTACTGGCCTTGCTTTGATTTAGTTTCTCAATCTGGAAGTCAATCTCTGCATCTTCAATTTTATCAAACAAGAGCACAGCTTCGCCAATTTCGTGGCCACGTTTTAATAGGCTTACTGTGCCTGCATCATCCCAATCATGACCGCCATTTTGAAGCATCTTCATTAACTTTTCTGCTGTAAATGGCAAGAAAGGTTCAATCAGGATCTGAATATTGGCGGCAATTTGAAGTGCAATATTCAATATCGTTCTTACCCGGTCCTCATCCGTTTTAATCAATTTCCACGGCTCGGTTTCGGCCAGGTATTTATTACCTAAACGGGCAACATTCATTACTTCTGATAAGGCCTCTCTAAAGCGATAATTCTCGATAGACGCAGAAATTTTAGCAGGATATCCGGCCAGTTCATCAATAACAGCCTGGTCTACATCCGTAATTTCCATGCAGGTAGGCACCGAACCACCAAAGTATTTATGCGTAAGTACCACTACACGGTTTACAAAGTTTCCTAGTATAGCAACCAATTCATTATTGTTTCTGGCCTGAAAATCTTTCCAGGTAAAATCGTTATCCTTGGTTTCGGGAGCGGTTGCGGTTAATACATAACGCAATACATCTTGTTTACCTTCAAACTCCCTTAAATATTCGTTTAGCCAAACAGCCCAGTTCTTGGAAGTTGATATTTTTTGGCCTTCTAAGTTTAAGAATTCGTTTGCCGGCACATTATCGGCCAGGGTATATTCGCCATGCGCCATTAACATTGCAGGGAAAATAATGCAGTGGAAAACGATGTTATCTTTACCGATAAAGTGAACCAGTTTGGTTTCGTCGCTTTTCCAGTATTCTTCCCAACCACATTTATCGTTTTCGTAACTGCTGATGTAATATTCTTCGGCTTTGGGGTTCCAAACATCGAGTTTGGCATAGTTACAAAGCTCTTTGGTTGCAGAAATATATCCAATAGGCGCATCGAACCACACATAAAGTACTTTACCTTCTGCATCGCGAAGCGGAACGCGAACGCCCCAATCTAAATCTCTGGTCATGGCCCTAGGCTGCAAACCTGCATTTAACCAGCTTTGGCATTGGCCGTACACATTTGGACGCCATTCTTTATGGCTTTCGATATAGGTACGTAAACGATCTTCGTATTTATCTAGTGGTAGAAACCAGTTTTTGGTTTCCTTTAAAATTGGTTTATCGCCAGATAGGGTCGATTTTGGATTGATTAAATCGGTCGCATTAAGTGTAGAGCCACAGTTTTCGCACTGATCGCCGTAAGCATTTTCATTCCCACATTTTGGGCAGGTACCGGTAATGTAACGATCGGCTAAAAATTGTTTTGCAGTGGCATCGTAATATTGCTCGGTAATTTCTTCGGTAAAAACACCTTTATTGTAAAGGGTTTCAAAAAAATCGGCAGCGGTTTGGTGATGGGTAAGCGATGAGGTACGGTGATAGATATCGAAAGATACGCCAAATTCTTTAAAAGAATCGCCAATAATCTTATGGTACTTATCTACCACTTCCTGAGGCGTAATCCCTTCTCTTTTGGCTTTTAAAGTAATGGGCACTCCATTTTCGTCAGATCCACAGATGAACTTTACATCGCGTTTATTCGACCTTAAATAACGGGCATAAATATCTGCAGGGATGTAAACACCAGCCAGGTGCCCAATATGAACTGGTCCATTGGTATATGGAAGCGCTGCAGTTACGGTATATCTTTTAATTTTACTATTATCCAAAACAATTTTTATTAATTTGGCAAAGATAAGTGTTTTGAAGATGATTAAGCAGCCCCCATATTTAAAAAAAGGAGATAAGATTGCGCTGGTATGTCCGGCAAAGAAATTACCCAAACCCATAGACCATGCCATAGCGCGATTAGAAAGCTGGGGTTTAGAGGTTATTGTGGGCGAAAGTGTATACGCCAGTCATCACCAGTTTGCAGGAACTGATGCGTTAAGAACCAAAGATATTCAACGTTTTTTAGACGATCCATCTATAAAAGCAATTATTTCGGGTCGTGGCGGTTATGGTACCATCAGGATTATTGATGACCTTGACTTTACAGAATTTAACAAGACCCCTAAATGGTTTGTAGGTTTCAGCGATATTACCGTACTATTGTCGCATTTGATTGCGCAATGTAATATTCAGTGCATGCACGCGCAAATGCCCTATACTTTTGACGAATCTACCACAGAAGCTTTAATGTCGTTACAGCGAGCTTTATTTGGAGAGAAACAGACCTATTCTTACCAAAGCACCTTTAAAAATAGGGCAGGAGAAGCAACCGGGGTTTTGATTGGTGGCAATTTAACTTTGCTCACCATGGTACAGGGCTCGGTTTCGGAAATGGACTTTACCGATAAAATTCTCTTTTTGGAAGATGTTGGCGAACAGGAATACGGTATAGACCGCATGTTGCGTATGCTGAAAAGGGCAGGTAAGCTAAAAGCCTTAAAAGGTTTGATTATTGGTGCCTTTAATGAAATTGAAGAAGAAAAAATTTCTTTCGGGCAAACGGCTGATGAAGTAATTTGGGATATTGTTAAGGACTATGATTTTCCAGTCTGCTTTAATTTTCCAACGGGACATATCGATAACAACCTCAGTATGGTTTTAGGTGCTGAGGTGGACTTAAAAATAGAAACAAATAACGTTCAATTTAAATATTTATAGGATGGCAATTTTAGATAATTTAGGAAAATACCGCAACACAGGTTTGTTGCTGATACGCATTGGTTTAGGTGCAATGTTTATTATTCATGGTTTCCCGAAACTTGCAGGCGGCCCAAACGGCTGGACTGGCTTAGGGGGAAGTATGAAAGTAATCGGCATAGATTTTTTACCTATATTTTGGGGCTTTATGGCCGCCGCTACCGAAACCTTTGGTGGTTTCTTGCTAATTGTGGGGTTGTTTTTCCGCCCGGCACTGATATTATTAATCTTTACGATGATCATAGCAGCGCTGGTTCATTTTGGTAAAGGAGATGGATTAGGCGGTGCCAGTCATGCAATAGAATTGGGCATTGTATTTTTCGGGCTGATTTTTATTGGGCCGGGTAAGTATAGTGTGGATAAGAAATAAACAGTTACGATATAAAATAATAAAGCCCATCGAAGAAGTTCGATGGGCTTTATTATTCAGACATAAAATTAATTCGGAACAATTAATTTATTGTTTTGAACTTCATTAGCCGATATTGGCCAAATATAACCTGCAGTATTAAATGGAATTGCAGGAGCATTACCTTGAGGTCCACTTTTCGCAACGAAGCCAGCTCCGAGCCGCATTACGTCTGGAGATCTGAATCCCTCACCTAATAATTCAATTCTTCTTTCGGTAAGGATAGTGTTTTTCAAATTAGCAGGCAATAAATCAGTTGCAGGAAATACATAACCAGGATTGGATCTTTGTCTAACTGCGTTTAAAAGCGCAACAGATCTTACAGGATCGGTTACCACCGTAGCTTCTGCTAAGTTTAATAAAACCTCAGCATATCTGATTACAGGAATATAATCTGTATATGGAGATGGTCTCTTAAATTTAGTTAAATAGGTATTAGCTCCAGAAACTGTAGTCAAACTTTTTCTTGCATCGGTAGAAGAGGCAGCGAAGACAGGATTGGCCAAAATACCAGTAGGATTTAAGAAATATTCTTCATTACCGCCTGCCTGGTTTGTTGAAACATTATAATAATAAGCCAATTGATTTTGTGTTCCCGGCGCATCTAAATCAGCCATTGGAAAAGACAATGCTGCTTCGGTAGCTGTAGCGTTACCTGTATAAGCGCCACCAAATACAGTAGCAATATTAGCTTCTAACTGTAAAGGTGTACCTGTTGTTGCTTTAAATGGTGCTGTTGCACTAACAATTTTATTGGCCTCGGTAACTACTGCCGATAAATTCCCCATCGCCAGGTATACTCTGGTTTTAAAGGCAATAGCTGTATTTCGGGAAGCCCTTATGGATGTTGCTGTTGTTGGTAAAGTTAATGCTAAGTCTGGTTCTGCTTCATTTAAATCTTTTAAAATCTGCGTATACACCTCTGCAACAGTGCTCCTTTTTAAGTCGTTACCAGTTAAATCTTTCTCTCCCTTAAGCCTTAAAGGCACACCCAAGCTGGCACCATTATCTGTAACATAGGGTTTGGCATATAATTGTAATGCACTATAATAACATAAGGCCCGTAAAAATTTAGCTTCCGCAATATATTGTTTCGTTACAGCTGGAGTAAGCAAAGCGGCATTAGCGTTAACACCTTCAATAACCAGATTAGCCCTATTAATGGCGGCATAAATTGCACCCCATAAATTTACTACTTCGTTCGTATTGGAAACAAGGTTAAATCTCCAGGTATCTAAACCTGTTACCCCATTTGGCTTATTTACGATAAATTCCTCACCACGGATATCATTATAGATTAAATATCTTGCACCATAAAACTGGCCAGTTTTAACACCAGCGTAAATACCGTTTACCTGCGATAAAATCCTATCCGGATTGGAAAACGCATCTTCAATTGGTAAAGCCGTATCTGGAGCTGTGGTTAAGAAATCCTTTTTACACGACGAGGCAAAGAGTAAAGGAGCGGCGATAAAAAGATATTTTATTTTATTATTTATTTTAACTTTCATGATCTGTAATTTTAAAATCCAACATTAATACCAAAAGTAAATGTTCTACCAGATGGCACAGAGTTTCTATCTACGCCTGGTGCCAGGTTACCACTATTTCCTGTTGTGGTAGAGTTACCATTTACAGAAACCTCTGGATCTGGCCCTGGATAATTTGATATAATCCAAAGGTTGCTAGATTGCGCATATACCCTAACGTTCGAAACACCATATTTACTTAAAAGTGTTTTTGGCAGCGTATAACCCAAAGCTAGATTTCTAACTTTCAAGAAATTACCAGAAAAAACATTCTGTGATTGTGCAAAAGCAGATCCATTAGAAGTATTATCACCATAAACAACACGGGGTATATCTGTGATCTGGCCCGGTGTGGTCCATCTGTTCAATACACCTGCTTCATTGTTCCAAAAACGTTGATCGCGAAGACCTGCTAATGATCCATAGTAAATCTTGTTTCCACCTGAGAATGTTAATCCTAAACTTAAATCAAAAGCTTTATAACGGAAATTATTATCTAAACCGCCGAACCATTTTGGTATTGATTGTCCAGTTATTGTGGCATCTAATGCGGCATCAATTGCTGGGGCATTTTGTCCTGCATTCGGGCCATCAAGATACTGGTAACGGGCTGCGGTAGCACGGCCAAAACTGAACCTTAATTTTTGCCCAAATCTATTAACGAAAATCCGCTCGCCGGTTGCTGGGTCAACACCTGCAGTTTCAACTGTATAGATCGATCCAATAGGATAGCCTACTCTTGTAATATTTGCAGTTTCTAATTGCGTTGCGCCAAATAAATCTGCATTGTTATTACCCAATGCAGTAACCTCGTTTTTCAGTGTACTGAAAGTGAAACTGGTTGTCCAACCGAAGTCATCACCATCAAAATTCCTTGAATTTAACGTAAACTCAAGCCCCTTGTTGTACATTTTACCAACATTGGTTGTAATTGCATTCCCCGGAACGCCCTTTGAAGGCGCCTGAGGTGCGTTCTGAACCAGGTTATCGATATCATTGTGGTAATAATCTACATCTAATGAGAAACGTCCGCTTAGAAATTCCAAATTAATTCCGATATCGGCTTTTTTACTGGTCTCCCATGTTAAGTCAGGATTACCTGCTTGTGAAAAAGACAGTGCTGGTGACGAACCGTATAACCCTGGGTTATATAGGAACAGGGCTGGGTAATTACCAATATTAATATTTCCAACCTCTCCGTAACTTCCGTGTAATTTGATACGTGTTAAGACTTTACTGATACCGAGGTCTTTATAGAAATTTTCTTCTGATATGGCATAACCAACTGATGCGCCACCAAAATTACCATATTTATTGTTTGCCGACAATCCAGAGTAACCATCCCGTCTGAATGATCCGGTTAAATAATATTTCTTTTTATAATCATAATTGATACTACCAAAATAAGAGCGGAATGCATTATCTCCCTGCACTAGCCCAGCAGGAGTAATGGCACCAAAGGCACCCTGAAAAACTTCAATGAAAGGATCGATTACCCCTTGTCTGGTTGCACCATAACCAAGCGATTTGGAATACTGATCTTCAGCACCGATAAATGCACCTAAGGTATGATCACCAAATACACCATTATAGCTTAATGTGTTAGACCAATTCCATCTGCTATTCTTAACAAAATTACTTGTAGCACCACCACCATAAGTAAAGCCATCACCCTGTAAACGGTTAACAAATGAATTGTTATCAATTTTAAGGTTATCCAAACCATAAGTCGTTTTAAAAGTTAGCCCTTTTACAATCTGGATCGAAGCATAAGCATTTGCGATGATACGGTCGCTTTCTGATGTATTTTTATCTTCGTTTACCAATACAGCTGCATTCGGATAGTTTGATGCAATGGTATTTGCACCTAAACCGACAGAGCCTGCCGGCGCATTTATATTATAAGAACCATCCTCGTTATATGCCGCGACGTTTGGAGGCAGTACAATTGCCAACCTACCCAGACCAACTGTTGAGAAAGCCTGTCCAGGTAAAGAACCTGTATTGGGTGCACGGTTTAAGGTATTACTATATGAAAAGTTTGTTCCAATAGTAACGTTTTTAAATAATTTATGATCAATATTTACACGGCCATTTTTTCTTTCAAAAGAGTTTCCAATGATAAAACCTTCTTGATTGCTATATCCTAATGATACATAATATGAAGTTTTTTCATTTGCCCCAGAAAAGTTTAAGGCATGGTTTTGAGATGTGGCTGTTCTATAGGCGTAATCATACCAATTGGTTTCTACTTGCGAACCATCCGATCTTGTTTGTAGAAAGAATGCCGGCGCCTGGCCATTATTTGTTCTGGATTCATTTTTGATCATTACATATTCGGAGGCATTTAATAATGGTGTAAGGTTTTGGGCTTTTGTAGTTCCTACCCAACCTTCATAATTAATTTTAGTTACCCCTTGTTTACCCTTTTTAGTAGTAATCACTACAACGCCGTTAGCTGCTCTAGAACCATAGATTGCAGATGATGCCGCATCTTTTAAGATGTCGATCGATTCGATATCTGCAGGGTTAATATCGCCCAATGCATTACCTGCCGCACTGTTGGCTGACTGATCTCCTGTAAATACCGGAATACCATCAACAATAATCAATGGATAAGAACTTAAAGAGATAGAGTTAAAACCACGCACCCTGAACACAGGAGGGTTATTTAAAACTCCATTTGGCTGAATGATGTTTACACCCGCTGCTTTACCAGCTAATGCTTGTTCAAAACTCTGAACAGGTACGTTTTTAAGTTTTTCACCACTTACGCTCGCTATTGATCCGGTAACATCTCTTTTTGATTGCGTGGTATAACCTGTTACCACTACATCAGATAATGTTTTAGAATCGCTCTTTAACTGTACATTAACCACATTACTACCTCCAATAGCTTTTGTTTGGCTTAAGAAACCGATATAAGAGAATTCTAACGCGGTTGCACTGCTATTAATTCTAAGTGAATACCTGCCATCTGCACCAGTTGTGGTCCCGCCTGTTGCACCTTTAATTTTTACACTTACGCCAGGGAGAGGAAGTCCATCTTCCTGAGCCGTAACTGTTCCAGTGATTGTTCGATCTTGCGCTATTGCTGAGGTGGCAATAAATAGCAATATGAACAAACTTTGTAGAAGTTTTTTCATAAAAAAATTTAGTTTAGTTAATAATAATCCAATATATGATTTAGTATTCTGTAATGCAAATTTTACAATTTTAAATTTACATTATTTAATGTAAACCAATGTCTTTATTAAGAAGCGGTTAACCCTATTGTTAAAAATTTGTTTTTTTTAAAAGTTAAAAGAAATAATACTGTTAGTTGAATGATAAAATATGTTATCGTATTTACAACTGAGGTGATTCTATCAATTGTATTTTCATTTTAACACATAAATCAGAAAAGGGTGATGAGTCATCCCGCATAATATGGATTTTTGCAGTAGATCGATCGTAATTTCTTGCAAAATTCGTAATAATCGACATACGAATGAATTCCGTAGAAGTTTTTTCATAAAATTTTTAGTTTAGCCAATGATAACTCAATATAAAGATTAAAACACCAAAAAAAAAAAATAAAAAAACAATAAAAAGAATCAAAAAGCCAAAATATTCACATAAATAATAAATGATTAACAATAAATCAAAAATATTAGACAAAAAAAAGGAGATTGCGCCGCAATCTCCTTCTCTTATACCGTTTTTAACGATTTATTTATCTACATAAACCCTTACGTATGTTGGAACAATAGTTTGTCCATTATCAAGAGTAATAAGGAAATAAAAACTTCTTGCTAAAATCGCAGCAGTTGTTGTTCCCGCTACCGCTGCAGTAGGGGCAGCTAAACCTGTTTTAGCAGTGTATTCGGTTAAGGTAGTATTAAACGTTACAGTAGTACCGTTTCCAGCAATAGGAGCAGTATTATATAAACCAGTGGCTACCTGAACACTTCCATAAGCCGTTCCAGCCGCTACCCTTGTTATTTCTTTAATAGTTCTGCCCGATTCAGCAGGGATTGACAATACAATCTGAATTGCACCGCCCCCGCTTAAAGAGGTCTTAACAGTTGGTGCAGTAAAGATATCGTATTTATTGTTTACGGTTACTGGTATTTCGGGTAGATTATTAACGTTAGAAATATTTTCTTTTTTACAAGAAGTCAATCCCATAATAACCATTAATCCCAAATACACACTTGATTTTATATTTAATTTCATGATGTTTATTTAAAATGCACTTAATATTTGTTATTTACCCCACCAAACCTTTACACTTGTTTTAATAAGCGGCTTAGGCTGATTTGGGTTTGCGTTTCCTTCATTTGAAGTATAAACATAACGCAAAGGAATTGCTCCATTGTTATCTCCAACAGCATTTAATGCAGGAGCTAATACTGGGTATCCGGTTCTTCTGTAATCGTTATAAGCTTCGATACCATTACCTACCCACGAAAGATATTTTTGAGTGATAATTTGTTTAAGCTTATCTGCATTTGTACCGCTTAAAGTAACAACAGTAGGGTTATCAGTAAAATATTGAGTAATTTCTGCTGTAGTCATTCCAGCTTTAGTCATCGAAGCTCTTATGCCCGCCTGATATAAGCTATTTGCATCACCAGCTGTACCTAACAATAAAGCCGATTCAGCTAAGATGAACTTTCCTTGGAAATTGGTTAACAACCTAACCGGCGCTTCACCCGCAGTACCAACCACGTATGTATTGTACATGGACCGTGTAGCAAGCGTTGGCGCAGCAACAGTAGAACCATTTTCGTAGGCAACAAATCTTGTACCTAGTGGCTTAGTATAAAACTTAGATAACCTAATGGTATCATTAACACTTTTAGATAAAGCTAACAATCTCGTACTTAACATTTCACCATTCTTAAAACTTCCAGAAATGTCTTGAACATACATTGGGTTCTGATTAGTAACAGCTGAGCTGAAAGGCACCATTAAATCATACTGATTATCATCAATATAACCATCAGCACTAGCCAGTACGCCATCAATCTGGGCTTTTGCCAATGTCGGGTTTACACCTGAAATCGTATTGGCGAATTTTAAGATTAAGCTATTTCCAGCTCTTTTCCATTTCGTTAACACACCGCCATAAATTAAATCATCGGTACCTGGTTTCAATGCTGATGTTTTGTTTAAATCAGCAATACCACTTTTTACTAAATCAAATAACGAAGTAATACCCAATCCAGAGTTACCTTGGTAGATGTCTGCTTGAGAATCATACCTTGGTGCCGCAAAATCTAATCCAAAACCAGCTTGCGAATATGGAACATCTCCCCAAAGATCTGTTGTTACAGAGAATATGTAAGCCAATTGAATTTTAGCAATACCTGAATAAGCAGGATCTGTAGCTTCAGATTGTTGAATGATAGTACGTAAGTTGTTCACACAACCCTGAAAAATTTCAAGATTCCATTGGTTATCAAACAAACCTGAGATATTATAACTATCGTAGGTTAAGTTTTGATTAGCTAAGCCAGCATTATACTGCATCAAAATAGATGCACATCTACCTAATTCATTTGCATTAGCCCATCCAATTCCGATAGACGTTGTTGGCAATAAAACTTTAGAAGGAACCTTTAACGCAGAGTTTGGATTCTGGTTTACATCTAAAAATTTCTTGCAGGATGCCATCGACAATACACATGCTGCAAATAATATAATTTTTTTCATATTTAAATATTTACGATAGTTAATTAAAAAGTTACTCTTAAACTAGCCCCGAAGTTTCTTGTATTAGGCGCGCTTTGAAGCTCTAAGCCTCTAATATTTCCGGCACCTTGAGTTGAGACTTCAGGATCGATAGGGCTATTTGGGGCATAATAATAAAGATTTCTTCCGTAAACAGTTAAGCGAATATTTTTAATCACGTTTGTTTTTAAAACTTTACCAGCTAAATCATAACCAATGGTAATCTCTCTTAAGCGGAAAGTTGTCGCATCATATACATTGAACTCACTTCCACCGATACCACCAAAACCTGCATTCCAATAAGTTTGTCCTGGAATCTGGATGTTGTTAGGAGAAAAACTTCCATCTGTGTTTTGGATAACTCCTGGCAAAATGTGTGGTTGTTCACGATCCTCAGCAGTGATTAATAATGATCCATTAGATCTTAACGTAGCTGCAGTCCATGAAATAACATCTCCACCTTTTTTGAAATCAACTAGTCCAGAGAAAATGAAGTTCTTATACCTTACTGTATTCGTTAAACCGGCAGTCCATTGTTTGTTTGGATCTGCAATAACTTGGTTTGGAATAGTTGCAGTACTGTAAAGACCTGTAGTTTTATCAACGATCAAATCGCCCGAAGGACTACGTGGATATTTACTACCCACAATTACACCATAAGCATAACCTTCATAAATAGTTGGGATCTGTCCAGTGAATGCATTACCAGCAACAGCAAATGAAGTTACACCTGGAGCAATTGAAACAACTTTATTTTTGTTTTTAGAGAAGTTTGCTGATATATCCCAACTAACATCTTTAGTTTTAATCGCTAAACCACTTAATAATAGCTCTATACCTTTATTAGATACTTCACCAATATTTGTTAAACGGCTACCGTATCCTGTTGATGCAGGTAATGCTACACTAACAATCTGGTTTTTACTACCTTGTTTATAGATTGTTGCATCTAAGTTAATTCTATCCTTAAATAAACCTAAGTTTAACCCAAATTCATAAGAATTAGTAAATTCTGGTTTTAAATCAGGATTACCAATCGAACTGTTTGCACCAAATCCTAATATAGATCCATAAGGGAAACTAAAACTTGCAGTATTATTTCCATAACTACCAGAAGAATAAGATCTAGCATCTAACACGTAAGGATTGGCATCTTTACCAACCTTAGCATAAGAAGCACGAATTTTACCCATGCTTAAAATGTCTGATTTAATTTTAAATGCATCTGTAAACACAAAGCTTGTAGATACTGATGGGTAGAAATAAGTGTTATTAGCAACAGGAAGAGTAGAAGACTGATCAAAACGCCCAGTCAGCTCCAAGAATAAATAGTTATTATATCCCAATGAAATCTGTCCATAATAACCTAATAATCTTCTTCTTGTTGTACTTTCACCAGAATTAGTAAAAACTTGTCCGTTTGCAACATTAGCATAGTCTGGGATAGTTAATCCAACACCTGATACTGTAGCATTTTGGAAATCTCTTTGGTTAATATTCTGCCCTAATAACGCTGTTGCATTCAACCCTTTTGTAAAAATATTTTGCTTTTTAGCTGTAATAAGTAAGTCACCATTTAACTCACTTCTAAAGAAGTTGTCTTCAGTTACGCTACCAGCAGAACTTGCTGCTTGAGTTGATCCGATTGCTACATAACGTTTACGTCTATCAGTATAAGTATCTAAACCTAAACGATAACTAACGTTCAACCAGTCTAAAACATCATAGCTTAAACTAACGTTACCTAAGAAACGAGAAACTCTACTTTTAAAAGAATTTTCATATGCTGCAAAATATGGGTTATCGCGACCTGTAACAAACCAGTTATTGGTACCATCAGCATTTTTATAATTGTCTCTGTAATAAGCTAAATCTGTTGATCTAGTAATTCCGAAAACCCCAAACATACTACTGTTTGCACCATTACCCTGAGTTGTAGCACCGTTTTGGAAAGTATTGAAATAATTTGCAGAACCATTAAGATTTAATTTTTTGGTTAGCTGAGAACCGGCACTAAACCTTAAATTAACTTTATCAAAATCTGATGCTGGCAAGATACCTTTCGTTGTTGAGTTACCCGCAGAGAATGCATAATTGTTTTTAGCATCACCACTAACTATTGAAATATTATTATCCCATGTATGACCTTCTGAGAAATAAGTATTAAAGTTATCTGGATAGCTAATATAGGGTAATACATCACCAGGTTTGTAAGTTACGCCATTAATTACGGGGTTTGTGCCTGCAGCAGCGATTAAACCATTTGCAACTGTCGGTGTTGTGCCAAATCTATTACCTAATGAAAATGTTGAGGTTGGAGAAAATACCCCACTAGAACCTTGTCCAAATTCATTTTGTAATTTAGGAAATCCATAAACATTTTGAACACCATAGGCAGAATTAACTGTAATGTCTGTTTTACCAGCCGTTCCTGATCCTTTTTTTGTGGTAATTATAATTGCACCAGCTGATGCTCTCGAACCATAAAGTGCAGCAGCAGCTGGGCCTTGCAGCACGTTTAAAGACTCAATATTGTTTGGATCAATATCCAAAGCGCGGTTAGCTGGCTGATTACCATACAAAGTATTGGTAGTTTGATCTACATCATTGCTAATCGGAATACCATCTATTACAAATAATGGTTGGTTTGAGCCAGATAATGAAGACATACCTCGTAAAATAATGTTAGTTGAAGAACCTGCGCTACCACTAGCGCCAGTAATCTCCACGCCAGCAATTTTACCTTGTAAAGCGTTAAGGAAGTTATTATCTCCTCTATCAACAAGTTGCTCGCCTTTAACATTCTGTGTAGAATAACCTAAGTCTCTTTTGGTTCTTTTTAAACCTAGAGCCGTTACAACCACCTCAGATAAATCTTTAGCATCAGGTACTAAAACCACATTTAAGGTATTACTTGTACCTATTTTTAAGCTTTGTGTGGCGTAACCTAAATAAGTAAATTGTAAAATAGCCGGTCCAGCTGGAATGCGAAGGCTGTATTTACCATTTGCGTCAGTCATCGCCCCACCTTGTATACCCTGAACCTTAACACTTACTCCGGGAAGGGGCAATTTGTCGTCAGACGAGATAACAGAACCAGTAATTGTTCGGTCCTGAGCCATCGCACTTATTGCGACAAACATCAATAAGAACAAACTTTGTAGAAGTTTTTTCATGAAATTTTAGTTAGTAAATTAAATAGTTATTTGAATTGATAAATATAAAAGAGTTTGCCAATAGTTTAACAAATTTTAACAAAACAAGCCACTATAATGACTTTGTTTTGACAATAAAACTGTCTGTTTAAAAAGGCGCATTGGGGAATTTTTCCTCAAATAATGAGGTATTTTGAGTACAAATAACCATATTTTACCTTATAATAGGCAATTAACATCAATTATAGCCATTAAAGACAAGACTTGTTTTTAGAAAAAATCATGCCATTTTTCCGAGAGATTTTCTTTCTTCCCCTCCTAGGCATTTAAAAACCAATTATCCAATTAAATCCTAAAGTAATGTCCATAGAACCGGTTCATTGCGGGTTTCTCCATCACAAGCGTGCCTGGCATACAGCCACCTTTTCTATCACCTAGAGTAGTTTACAGTACATTAGACAAAAAAGTAGTGGTCAACTCAGGGTACGAATGCGAGCAGAATTATTGGCGGATGAGAGATAATGATATTGAGACTTTTGTAAGTATACTCACCTCAATAAAGAATAGAATGCAGCTCTAAAAAGAAAATATCATATATCAAACTTGACATATACTACTAATTCAGCTTTAAGAATTCTATTGTGCAATTAATAAAAAGAAATATTTCCCTTAACAAGTATTTGATGATGTTATATCAAATTCAATCTTTTTTAAAATAAAATGGTAGTCTCAAGTGTTTTTTGACTTTGGCATCCAAATTAAATTTAAGGTAATTGACTATTGAATAAGACGGGCAGTTTTCAGATTGAAAACTGCCCGTCTTATTCAATAGTCCTTAATTAAAAAAGAGGTCTCAACGTTTGTTCTGTTTTAAAATTTCGAATTTAACTTTGAAACTTCTTGTTTAAAATATTATAAATGTGTTAGAAGAAAATTATGGCCTATCCCACCATACACGAGTGCTTAAAGCATCAGGACCTTGCGCTGCTACTGCAGCATCGTAATTTGCCTTATTTAAATCGCTTTCTGTTTTAGGATAAGCTTGTCTTCTTGGAATTTGCTTATCAGCATTTGCAGCATCAGGAGCAGGAGTTAATACTGGATAACCCGTTCTCCTCCATTCAGCCCAGGCCTCATAACCATTACTCATGTAAAAATTCAGCCATTTTTGGGTTTGAATTTTTTCCAACTTCTGATTATGTGTCTGAGCCGCTGTTAATAACACACTAGGCTGAGCTTCGTAAGTTAATTTATTAGCAGCGGTTATTGTTACCGCTGGCGTAGCAGCTGTTGAAACCTGAATAGCAGCCCACTGATCCATAGATGCGTCAATTCCTTTGATGTACCAATTGATCATTTCTGCATCACCTCCAGGTATCCATCCTTCTAACGCAGCTTCAGCCATAGTAAAACACATTTGAGAATAAGTAGTTAATTGCAAAGGGAAAACGTTACTAGATATAGCTCTTCCTAACAAAGCACCATCATCACCATAAGCAAATTGATCGCTAACACCGTATGGGATACCTTTATACACTGCAGGAGAACCTGCAGTTCTAGAAAAAATAGGCAATCTTGGATCTGCATTAGGAACCATCCTATTATCAATTACTGTTTGTGAAACACCATAGTCATACCGCCCATTTCTTGTATAATTGGTATACCATGGACTTTCATACGTTGAATTTCCTTGATAATTTATGATAGCATTATCCGCATTTGAAGTCATTAATCCAGCGGCCACGGCTTCCGCAAATGCAACTTTTGCAATGGCAACATCTTCTGTTTTCATCATCCTCAAAGCTACAATAGCCCTTAAAGAATTTGCCCATCGCTTCCATTTAAGGTAGTCAGTACCCACTGCCCCGTAAAGTGGGTCATTTGGCTGAGCAGCAACGATTTGTAGCGGCGCTTCTTTAAGTTCCTTTAATAAGTCATTATAGATAAACTTTTGTGTGTCAAATTTAGGTTGAGCATTCTCTAAACCAAGGCCAGCCTGTGTGTAAGGAACATTTCCCCATCTATCGGTGATCTGAAGCATCAAAAATGCCTTTAAGATTCGTGCATACCCAATTTGATTGGCATTTGTTCCATTATCCAAAACTTCTTTTAGCGATTTTGTAGCAGGATCCGTATTGAGTTTTATAATACGCTGTAGATCCTGTACTGGCCCAGAGTAGATACCATCATAAGAATACTGAATTTGTTGATACCTAGATTCATTCGTATAGATAAACTCAGCCATGTGCTGTACGTATAAAAGGCCAGCTGCTCCGTTTGGAATTCCCCTTGTGCCAATAACTGCACTAGCAAATAAATATTTTGTATTAGCAGCCAGCGGAGTATTAGGATTTTTATTTAAATCACCGAAGTCTTTTTTACAAGCAGAAAACAAGCTTGCACTAAGCGTGAACAATAAAATATATTTTTTAAATTGATTTTTCATTTTTCTTATCCTTTAAATTATAATGAAAATTTAACGTTAAAACCAACAGTTCTGGTTCCTGGAAGCTGAGCTGTATCAATCCATGAAGACTGTAGCTCCGTTGGATCGATTCCTTTTACTTTACTGTAAATTAACCACAAGTTTTGACCAATAACTGAAAAATCGATTCTTTGGAACGGTAATTTTTTGTAAAATGTTTTAGGAAGGCTGTAGGTTAATGATACCTCTCTTAATTTAATATAAGTTGCATCATAGATCCAGTTTTCGAAAACGTTTGATAATTTAGTTTCATAAAGTTCTCTCGCATCCACATAAACATTGTTTGGCAATCCCGTAGTTGCATTAACACCTTCTAATCTGATACCACCACCATTAGCTGGATCATCTCTTTTTGGATTACCTTTATCATTCAATCCCGCTGTCTCTTCTGATAATCCTGAACCAGCAGTAATCATTTTTGTTAATGACAATAATTTACCGCCATTTTGAAAATCTAGTGATCCTCCAAGCGTAAATTGTTTGTAAGTAAATGAGGTTGCAAAACCACCAGTAAATTTTGGCAAGATACTCCCTAATGGCATATTGTCTTGTAAAATATAGTATCCATCATCACCAATTAATTTGTTTCCATTCGCATCTTTTACAATTCCCTGTCCGTTAATAAACCCGGATGCTTCACCAACCTTAGCATTCAATGAAGCTGTCGGAGAACCCACAAATCCAAATGACCCAGCAGACCCATCAATACCACCTAAAATATTATCAACTCCTGGAGCCAAAGCAATTACCTTATTTTTGTTGATACCGATGTTGAAGTCAGCATTCCATGTAAAATCTTTGCTTCTAACCGGTGTACCGCCTAATGTAACCTCATAGCCATAGTTTTTGATGTTACCAGCATTAATAGTACGACCAGTGTAACCGGAAGATCCTGGAGTAGTAACTGTAATAATTTGATCTTTTGTCTGTCTTGTATAATAATTAAAATCAGCTCTTAAGCGATCTTTAAAGAACCTTACTTCTGCACCAAGCTCATATGCGGTAGATAACGCTGGTTTTAAGTCACCATTCGGAATGATATTCGCTACACTTTGAGATGGAAACACGGTACCACCTTTTGTATAATTTGTTGCAGCTAATGGGAATGTTGGGTCAATAGAATAAGCGCCAATATCTGTTCCAACACGAGCTACTGACGCGCGCAATTTACCAAAAGATAATGCCTTAAAATCTTTCGTGAATTCTGAGAAAATAAACGATCCTGAAGCACCACCATACCAGTATGAATTGTTATCTTTTGGCAATGTTGAAGTTACATCATTACGTAAGTTCAAATCCAGAAATAAATAGTTCTTATACCCCAATGTAGTATAGCCGTAGAAACTGTTTACCTTCCTTCTGGAAAAAGTGTTAGTTGCAGTTTTCTCATTGAGTGAGTTCGATACGTTATATACATTTGGTACAATAAACCCACCAACTGTACCAGTTGCAACGTTATTGTTGTCCTGGGTCATTAACTCTCCATATAAAGCTGCTTTTAAAGAGAAGGAACCAAATTCTTTATCGTAAGCAAGATTTGCTAAATAGTTAGTCTCAGAAAATTTTGTAGATGCACTGTTAAATGCAGGAGTATTTAATGTGAATGAAGCCGTTCTGCCATCCGAATTAACATTCGTTACATTGGTTCTTGCAATTACCGAAGCTTTCAAGCCCGAACCTATATCATAAGTAGCACTAGCACTACCATAAATTCTTTGGATAAAACTTTCAGATAAGTTTTTGTAAGCCTCTACATATGGGTTATCCCAAAACTGCGGTGTTAAATTTGTAGGACTTGTGATATTCCAAGTTGTGAAAGTACCATCTGGACGCTCATATCTTCTTAACTTTTCAATTTCGATATCTCTGTGAAACCATTGATTGAAAGATCCAGCCGTTTGTGTTCCGTAGCCCTCTCTAGGAATATTAAATCTTTTCTCGTAAACATAATTAAAGTTACCATTTACAGATAACCTTTCGCTTAGTTTAGTTGTATTGTTGAAAACAACCCAATTTTTTTGTTGACTCGAATTTGGCGAAACACCACTTCTCGTCAAATTGGTAAATGAGAAACGTGTTGTTGAATTTTCAGAAGCTTTAGATAAAGCAACTGATGTATTATTTGCTACACCTGTTTCGTAGAAATTCTTAACATTATCTGGCTGAGCAACATAAGGCTTTAATTGACCATATTCTGGATCAGTAGGATCAAACGTGTACCAAGGCGCATAAGGCTGTCCATCAAATTTTGGGCCCCAGCTTTCATCAATTGAAAAGCTATGGTATCTTGCTCCGTTAATAGCAGAAAGCGGACTTCCAGCCGGCGCAGTGTAGGTAAGCCAAGTTTGACCATTTCCACCGCCATATTCATTTTGATATTTTGGCAAAATGTAAACATTTTCGAAAGTTGTCGAATGGTTAACATCAACACCAATGCCTTCTTTTTTTGAAGCTTTTTTTGTAGTGATTACAACAGCACCTTCAGAACCGCGCTGACCATAAAGCGCTGTTGCGGCAGGCCCCTTTAAAACATTCAAGGTTTCTACGTCATCAGGGTTAATTCCATCTGCACTGGTAATTACACCGTCAACAACATAAATTGGGTTACCACCACCTAATGAATTAATACCACGAATACGGATGGTTGAAGTTCCAAATTTAGCACCGGAACCACCACTGATCTGAGTACCCGCAATTTTACCGGCAATAGCGGTATTGATATCAGCAATTTTGGTTGGACTGATTTTTTCAGCAGTTAATTGTTGCTGGGCTGTACCAATTGATCTTTCAGATCTTTTAACACCTAAAGCTGAAGTAACCGTTACTTCACTTAGCGTTGTGGCATCTGGCACCAAAGAAACATTAATTGAATTAGATGAAAGAGAAACGGTTTGGGCAACATACCCTAGATAAGTAAAAGTTAACCCGGTTGCCGCACTTGAAACTCGGATTGCGTATTTTCCGTCGGCACCAGTTACAGCACCGCCTTGTGCTCCCTTTACTTTAACACTTACGCCTGGAAGAGGTTTTTGATCATCCGAGGCAATAACTGTTCCTGTGATTGTTCTTTCTTGTGCCATCGCAGAAATTGCAACGAACATAAGTATGAACAAACTTTGTAGAAGTTTTTTCATAATTTAAAAAATAGGTTAGTTAATGATTCGCCTAATTTAGGTTATGAAAGTCAGGATAGAAAATTTTTTTTAACAAATTTTAACAAATCAACACAACAAACAATCAACCATCTGATTACAAGCAAATTACAGAATGTTAAATTTTATTCCCTAGCTGAGTTTGAATGACTTAAGCAACACATTATAAGTGGAATTTTATAAAAAAATGCTTTTTTAATGAAACAAAATGCACCTTTTGAACAGAAAGTATGTTTAGTTTGACGAAATAAGCCTGAGATTTTCTTTGTTAAGCCTAAAAATGATGTATATAGTTTATATGTAAAGTATTTTACATACATGTGCAAAAATCTATTCAGAAACAATACAAGCAGCGAGTATTTTAACAAAAAAGAAATCGTACTAATATCCGCAAAAAATTATATTCCCAAATAAGGTTTTTCCACCCTCCCAGAAGTTTCTAAACAGAGGGTCGTTAGCCAAATAAACTACCTTGCCCCGGCCGAAATCTTGTACACCGATTAAAAGCCCGGTTTTAAGCTCTTCCCTTGCTTTTTTACCAACTACACCGGCCATTAAGCTTTTTTCGTTAATTAAACCCACATTCCAACCCTTAACAAAAGGCTCATAAATTTTACGGTCTGTTTTTAAGCTGTAGTAGGTTTTGCCCAAACCATAGGAAAACGGGTGACTAGCATCGAGATTGATCCGATAAATTGCACCTGGTATGGTAGTTTCGAAATCATCTCTATCCTTATCCTTGAAAAGGAGTTTGTTTGCCTCTGGCTTTTCGTCCTTTTTTACAACCGCTTCCTTCTTTTTAATATCAAATCCTTTTTTCTCGAATACACTTTCGATGGCATCTTCCATCAAAATCAATCTTCCTCCTTTATTTAGCCATGCGGTTAAACCATCACCTATAAAAGCACTGTAACTTCCATCCGGTAAAATCAGGGTGTTTACCTTATTAATATCCAGGTTATTCAGATCCTTAGCATTAATAATACTTGGTGAAAGATTTAGATCATGTTCAAGAAAAAACCAAGCTTCGCCGAAAGCGAGAGAAGAAACCTCCATACCAGATACAATGGCAATTTTAGGCTGTTTTAACAACGGATAAACATTAGAACCAAAATCCTTTCCCTTTTCTACAAAACCACTGCTAATTGCCAGAATTGGTCTGTTTAAGGTTTTGGCGATCGATGCAACCTTATCTTTCGTTCCTTTGATCAGTTTTTCGTTTTCCGCCCTCAACACAATTAGGGTTCCGGCAGGATAGTCTTTACCATTAACAGAAAATGGCTGATCAGCCTGTCTAACTTTTATATTTTCTTTTTGCAACGCAGTTAAAACCTGAACGTCTTCGCTTGTTCCCCAACCAAACAACCAGGCTAGGGGCTTCTCAAGTTCATTACTGGTTATCTTTGGCTCTTCAATCCCCGAGAATTTTCCTTTTATACTTTCTTTACTGGCATAACCCTTTAACCCATACACATAAGGTAGGGCCCATGCTGTAATGTCATAAGTATTAGAGTCCGTTACAAGAGTTTGGGGTTCTAATAAAACGTTAGCTAAAACGGCCCTTGGCTGCTGAATATTAACAACTAAATCGTTACGGGCGATGCTAAAATTTTCTTCCTTTTGGGTATCATAGTCATAACCTCTTCCCGTTTTATCGCCGCCAAAAGCAAATTCGATTTTATTTTTGGTTAGCAGTTCCGCTAGTTTTTTTAAGCGTGACAAATTAGTCGCTTTTATGATATAGCTTTTATAAATGCCCGGACTATTGGTCAATTCTTGTTGGAAATATTTTTTATACTCCTCTAATAATTTATTATGGTTTAAGGAGGTTACTTCTAGGGTAGACATCCCTGTTGTAAAGTGATGTGCTATGCGGTCTTTTAAGGTCAACGTGTCGCCATCATTGGTAACCACCGATAACCCGGCCCGGATCCCACCTTGCTCGTAGGTCATACCAATTGATCCATTATATAAAGGATAAGTATCGCCATAAGATGGGTATAGTAAATCAAAACGCTCTTTGGTGAAGTATTGCCATCCTTCTGCATCGAAATACTTGGCGTTGTTTTTACCTACTACCACCTGGAAGCTTTTTTGCCAGGGCGTAACATCCTGGTGAACAGGCTCTGCTGCAGGAGCAAAATAGTAAGGCTCATTATAGCTTTGCTCATGAAAATCGACATGTACCTGAGGCATCCATTGGTTATATAACGCTAACCTTTGCTGACTTTCAACCTGGGTTTGCCAGGCCCAATCGCGGTTTAAATCGAAATAATAATGATTTGGCCTACCGCCTGGCCATGGCTCTATGTGCTCTCTTGATAATGGATCGGAATTGGGTGTTTTGCCTACTACGCTATTAAAATAATTTACATAACGGTCTCTTCCATCAGGGTTTAAACAAGGGTCAATCACGACAACTGTATTTTTTAACCATTCTATTGCAGGTTTATTATTACCCGAAACTAAGGTATAAAGCATCTTCATAGAAGTTTCAGTTGAGTTTGCCTCATTACCATGTACATTATAACTTAACCAAAGTATGGCAGGCTGATTTGTTAAATCGACGCTATTATTGGTACCTTTTGCCAAAGCTAAATTGTTATTCCTGACCTGTTCCAGTCTGGCTATATTTTCTGCCGAAGAAACAATTGCCACCATTAACGGCCTGCCTTCATTGGTTTTTCCATATTCTATTAACCTCATGTTTTTAGCAGAAGCTGCAGCGGTTTGTCTAAAATAATCGGCTACTTTATGGTGCGGAGTAAAGTGCGAACCTAGCTCGTATCCTAAAAAATCGTCAGGAGATTTTAGCTGGGCCTGTGCAAAAAAAACTGAACTAAGGGAGATTAGGCAGAACGTTAAGCGTCTTTTCATAGGAAATAATTTTACCTAATGTACTAATTTTGTTTTTTGTTGATGCGAAAGCTTAATTTTACATCATATTTTTTACCATAGGCATGATTACAACCCAAAGATTATACGATTATTACCTCGAAAACCCTGTTATTTCTACCGATACAAGAAACATTAGCCCGGGTTGTATCTTTTTTGCGCTTAAGGGAGATCTTTTTAATGCCAACGAATTTGCAGCTCAAGCTATTGAAAAGGGCGCAGCTTATGCAATTGTAGATGAAGAAAAGTATGCTAAAAATAGTAAATGCCTATTGGTTGAAGATGTATTAAGCACTTTGCAGGATCTGGCACGCCATCACCGAAAACAATTAAATATCCCGGTAATCGGTTTAACAGGCAGTAATGGCAAAACAACCAGCAAAGAATTGGTAAATGCTGTTTTAGCAGAACGATATAAAACCTTTGCAACATTCGGCAATTTAAACAATCACATTGGTGTTCCGTTATCTATCTTATCCATCACCGGTGAGGTGCAGATTGCGGTAATCGAAATGGGAGCAAACCATCAAAAGGAAATAGAACTGCTTTGTACCATTGCTCAGCCCACACACGGCATTATTACCAATGTTGGAATGGCACATTTAGATGGATTCGGCGGATTTGAAGGGGTAAAAAAGGGCAAAGCAGAACTTTATGCCTATTTAAAAGAAACCCATGGTTATACTTTTATCAATAGAGACAATCCATACTTGCTTGAAATGAGCACCGCTGCTGGCTTAAACAAACTTATTTATTACGGAACAGAAAATGGCAATACCATTAAAGGCGAATTAAAAAGCAGCGATCCATTTATCGAAGTGGACTGGACCAACCATGAAGTTTCATCATCAGTTAAAACCAATTTAACAGGAAGTTATAATTTCGAAAACATTCTTGCTGCAATCTGTATTGGCGATTTCTTTGATATGAGCCCCGAAGAAATTAATACTGGCCTTGCTAATTATCAGCCAAAAAATAACCGTTCTCAATTAACCAAAACAGAAAAGAATACCGTAATCTGCGATTTTTATAACGCAAACCCAAGCAGCATGACCGCTGCACTGAAAAATATCGCTGTATTATCAGCTGATCAAAAGATTGCCATTTTGGGCGATATGTTTGAGCTTGGGCCAGAATCGCTTGTACAGCATGAACTTATTGTGAAACAAGCCAATGAAAGCGGCCTGGATCAAATTATTTTTATCGGGAAGGATTTTTATTCATTTAAAGACAATTTCAAGGGCATATTTTTCGAAAGCCCGGCCGAAGCAGCGGCATATTTACAGGAAAACCCGGTTCAGAATCATTTGGTATTGTTAAAAGGATCGAGAGGAATGAAACTGGAGAATTTGTTACAGTATTTATAGCTTCAGTCTCTAGAGGGATGTCATAAGTTTAAACATAAAGGTTCTCATTCTGAGGATTAATTTTTTGTATAAAAATCAATATTAATAACATAGGTTTTTATCGTATTATAAGCTGCAAAGAATCGTCATTGCGAGAAGGCTTTTTCAGCCGACGAAGCAATCTTACAACGATCGCTACTAGCGTGCGCATTAAGATTGCTTCGTTCCTCGCAATGATTGTTATGACTAATCCAAGTTTTATGCTGCTATTTTATAGTTGTTTTTATAATTAGTTTTACTTTTAATGACGGCTGCTACTCTAAGCACTATTTTGTTCCTGATGGCA
>NZ_JBQEPM010000009.1:0-271254 GCF_052045595.1 Pedobacter sp. 22163
CCTGCGGTTAAAGAGAAATTAAACCTGTTAAAAGAAACGGTTGAGGATACCCAGGAGCATTATACGCTCTCCAAGGACATGGATGCCAAGATCGGACACAAGACAGCAGACAGCAGTTTCTTTGGCTACAAATCCCACCTTGCTATGACTGAGGAACGTATCATTACTGCCGCTGTGGTAACCTCCGGAGAAAAAGGCGATGGCCCGGAACTACCAAAGCTTTTGGAAATCAGCCAGCAGAATGGAATTGAGGTAGATACAGTTATCGGGGATTCGGCTTATACAGGAAAGGAGAACTTAGCGTTAGCGATTGGGCAGGGCATCAAGATCGTTGCCAAGTTGAACACTACCATCACCCAAGGATGTAGAAAAGATGAAAACCTGTTTAATTACAACAAGGACGCGGATATGTTCGTGTGTCCAGCTGGGCATTTGGCCATAAAAAAGCACCGACAGGGTAAGACAGGGGTCGGTACAAATCAAGTGAACACCTATTATTTTGACGTTGAGAAGTGTAAGGTCTGCCCCTTGAGAGAAAACTGCTACAAACCCGGAGCTAAAACCAAGAGCTATTCGGTATCCATAAAATCCGACCTCCACAAAGAGCAGATGGCTTTTCAGGAAACGGAATATTATAAGGAGAAAATAAAGGAACGATATAAAATCGAAGCAAAGAACAGTGAGCTTAAGAACGTCCACGGATATAATCGCGCAACTTCCTATGGAATAGAGAATATGGAAATGCAAGGGGCATTAGCAATATTTACAGTGAACTTGAAAAGAATACTAAAACTGATCAGTTAATCTCAAAATTGCATAAAAACACCCATATTAATAACTCGTTCCTGCAAATCGTACGATGAACATTCAATCTGTACAGATGTGATTTTTGGTAAATAAAAAAAACGACCAAGTAAAAACATGTTTTACTTGGTCGTTTTTTAAGCCGACTCATAAATGGAAGACTTTTTCAGTGCCTCACAAAAACCGGGACTTTTTTATATCTGCTAGAAAGTAGGATCTGCAGGGGTATTGGTATTGTTATCTCTTTCTGCGAAAGGATAAGGGAAAAAATTACGCCTGCGGTCAGCTAAAGGCTGATTAAATCTTCTCATATCCTCAAGTTTTAGCCCAGACATGAAGAGCTCAATACAACGGTGTTTGTAAATCAGATCTAAAAGCTGTTGCTGTGTATAAGGACCAGTTAGTGCCGGCAATGCTGCGCCCATTCCATAATTAGCATCGAGCACATTTCCTGTTGCAGAACGTGTTACTACCTTATTTAGCTCAGTTAATGATGAAGCTAGGTCAGGAGTAGCCTGGCGGGCATAAGCCTCCGCTTTAATTAAAGTCATTTCACCAGGCAGATAAACTGGGATTGGCGTTAAGCTAGCCGCACCAAAACCATTAATGCGCACTGTAGTGCTAATTGCTGTATAAAATGGAATCCTCGCATCGCCTGCATCTGGGATATTAGCACCAGTTTGCCCTAAATTTATATTTTTTGGCTGAATTACATTATTGGTAGAGGTAGCAATCTCAAAAAGGGGATTAAGATTTTGCGCGTCATAAGTTAGCGCCGACCTTTTAGTTAAATCAACAGCATTGGCACTGCTTAAGGCAAGGGCATAATTGCCGACAAACAACGCATAACGAGCCTTTAAAGCATTGAGCGTATTCGGGATATCTACTCCCGTGGGGATATTGCTCAAAAACGAGGTGCTAATTGGATTTGCCGCAATTAAGGCCAAAGCATTATCAATAGTTGCAATAGCTTTGTTAAAACCATCTGTCCTTGTAATAAACGTTACGTTCTGCCCAGTTCCGTTTGGAACTTTTTCCCAAAACTCCGACAAATTACCCAATGCCAAGGCTTTAAAAATACTGGCATGTGCAATTAAGCCTGAAGCCAAACCTTTATCGGCAAGATTAGCGGCATTATTGATCACATTATCTGCATCAAAAATGATTTTATTTGAACTGGTCCAAACATTTAGCAATACCGAATTTGTACCATCTACCTGCACCCCTCCCGTCATCAGCCGGTCTTCATTGGTATTTCCTGTATTAACAGAAATTAATTCGTTAGTAGTAATGCCATTAACAGTAATTGCTGCATACAGGAGCCCTGCCCTGGTTGTGGAGAAATTTTTCTGAAGACCAACCGTAATCCCGGTCAAACCTCTTGCAGAAAGGAGCACATCATCAGCTACAGCACCGTTAGGATTTAAATATTCCTTTTTACAAGCAGCCAGTGAAAGGGCGGCCATTGCAAGGAAAAATGTGTAGCGAATATATTTTGATCTTGAATTTTTCATCTTAATATGATTTATTTTTTCCAATAAATTAGAACTTAGCTTGTAAACCGAAAGAAAAAGTGCGTGGAATAGGCACAGAGCCGAAATCGATATTTCTCAAAATTGTGGATTGACCACCAGCGTTCAGCTCAGGATCGTAGCCTTTGTAATTATCCCACGAAATCAGATTCCTTCCACTAAGATTAACAGTTAAATTTTTAATAAATTTAACTTGACCAATATTATAGCTCAAAGAAATCTCTCTCAATTTCACAAAAGATCCATCATCAATACGCCATTCTTCTACATTGTATGCACCAGCCACATAACCCCTAGGCAATTGACCAAGCTGCTCTGCTTCGGCAACCTTGCCATTACCTACGCCTTGACGGGTTCTCCAATCGGCGTTCCAAACATCTCCTCCTTGTACCGCATCGAGCTGAATGTGCAGACTTAATTTTTTATAGGTAAAATCGTTCACAAAAGACCCTGTATAATCTGGATTTGGATCACCAATTACTTTACGCAAAACATTACCACTGGCTTGACCCGCGGTTAAAGGAATACCAGCAGCGTTTGTTGCAATATCTCCACTTGCTGTCCGCTCAAAATATGTCCCATAAAAAACACCTACCGGATAACCATCAGTGATAGAAACAGGTGCGCCAGCATTGGTTGAAATTAATCTCTGTGCACCTGAACCTACAATTTTATTTCTATTTCTGTTGTAGATTAGTGTTGATGTCCAGGTAAAATCTTGGGTTTTTAATGGTACCCCTGTAAGCATGAGCTCTATCCCTTTGTTTTTAAGTGATCCGCCAATATTATCTAAAAGGCTGGAATATCCTGTAGTTGGAGCAATTACCACTCCCAATAATAAATCTTTAACGCTTTTATTGTACCAGCTAAATGTTAGGCCCAAACGGTTATTAAAAAACGACATATCTGTACCTAATTCCAATTCTTTTTGGCGCTCTGGTTTAACATCAGTATTCGCAAGTGTGCTACTGGATGCCAGTGATGTTTTGCTGTTTAAGGCACTAGGTAGATACACGTTAAAACGATCGTAAGCACCAATGCCGGTTAAATTACCCGATTCGCCATAAGCTGCCCGAAGTTTAAATGCATTCCACCAAGATGAAACACCAAGATCCTTCCAATAATTAGCAGATGACAACACATAACTTACATTTGCTTTTGGATAAAACTGTGTTCCGTTGCCTTCACCAAAAACAGTTGATTGATCGACCCTGATTGCTCCCGTAACAAAAAGATGGTCTTTATATTTAAAATTCTGTTGTACATAGGCCCCGCTTATTGAGAATTCTGAGCGGTTATCATTATTGGGCAGTATCGTACTCGCCCCATTAACCGTTTGAATAAGTGGTGCCAGCCCCCTGCCATTTAACAAACTAAACAAATCTTTCTGATACTGATAAGACCCACCTAATTGCGTTGTTGAACTTAATAAGTCAGATATTTTAGCATCATAGGTGAAATTTAATTCATTATTAAACAGTGTAGTTGTTGCATTTGCCGCACTGGCATAACCATTTAATGATGGGTCTAAACTAGCTCCACCACCATAAAAACCTGTACTCACATTATAAGTAAAAGGGGGAATAAATGTTGTTCCGTTTTGAATGGAATTATCAACCCCCATGGTATAATCGATAGTCAGGTTTTTTACAGGATTGAGTTTTAAACCTAGATTTGCAATAATACGATTGGTAAACTGGCGCTGCTTAATATCTTCAATAACAGAAACCGGATTAACACGACCGCGTTCTCCAACGGCTTTTAAATTGCCCAATATATCTCTTGCAAAAATATCGTGAAAGTTGCCAATAATGGTTACAGAGTTCATTGGTGAAAAGAATGAATTACCATCTGGTTTTTCATTTGCATCGCTATGCACATAGTTAAACCCAGCTGTCATCTTTGCCCAGTTATTAATTTTTTGATCCAGATTTGCTCTAAAGTTCATTCTTCTGAAGTCAGTATTTTTAATAATCCCCTGATTAGAAAAATAACCTGCCGAAGTGTAAAACTTGGTATTATCGTTTCCACCAGAAACAGAAACGGAGTTATCTGTACCCACGCCCGTGTGGAAAATATAATCTTGATAGTTATATCTGGTAACAGGAGTTGTTGCAGTTTGTAATACAGGGATGGCACCAGGAGTAGGTGGAACTGTTTGAATGACATCTTGCGTTACAGAGTTTGCATTATCTCCAAACCTAACCGGCGACTGGTTTACTTCAATTTGCTTACGCAGCTCACTAATGGTTAAACTTGTGCTAAAGCTCACTTGAGGTTCCCCCGTTTTACCTCTCTTAGTAAAAATTTGGATTACGCCTGCATTTGCCCTTGAGCCATAAATGGCTGCTGCTGCTGCGCCATTCAAAACCTCAATATGATCAATATCTGCCGGACTAATATCCACCATCCGGTTTTGCCCAATACTTCCAACAAAGTTTCCGCCATCATAATTGGCTGATGTATTGGTTACTCTGGTTGTAGAATTGTTTACAATTACTCCATCAATGATGTAAAGTGGTTCTGATGATGAGTTAACCGAGCTCACCCCTCTTAAACGCACAGAAATTCCACCAGCTGGGTCGCCAGAATTTTGGCTGATTTGTGCACCCGGCGTTTTACCTTGTAATGAAGCCAGCGCATTTCCACTAGGCGCCTTGTTTAAATCATCACCTTTTACGGTACTCACATAGCTACCGAGCTGTTTACGGGTAGTCCCTTGAGAGGTACCCGTAACAATTACCTCATCGAGCCCCACAGCATCGCCGCTTAAGGAACTGTTTACCTGAGCTGTGGCATTATCGCCGAGCGTTACAGATTCAGTATTTGATTTATATCCAATAAAAGAAACCTGAACCTGATACTTACCTGGAGGCAAATCAACCGAAAACGTATATGTTCCATTCGAACCCGTACTTGTCGCCAGGCTAGTATTAAGAATTTTGACAACCGCACCTGGAACAGGGCTGTTATTTGCAGCATCGGTAACCTTACCGCTTATAGTATACCGTTTGTTTTGTGCCTTTGCTACTCCTGTAAATAGGAGCAGCAGAAATGGGATCAACAAAATTGCGAAGAATCCTGGTGACCATTTTAGGTAACTTTTTTCCATAAAATTTGGTTTTGTGTTAGAAGATTAGTGTTAAAACAAATTTAACAAAATACCGCACAATCCAAATTTTTAACCTGCACAAACTGATTTACAAAATTGTGCTTACCTAAGCTGGTAAACTGATTTTACCCATGCAAACCGAAGGCACGCCTTGCCTATCACCAAAGTTTATCGGTTTGCCACAGAGTGTTTCGTTGGCTAAAACGGCAAACAAAACAGCTTCCTTAGCGTCAGGATTAATATTTAAATCCTCAGTGGTTAGGAATTTGCAAAAAGGTAGCTTGCTTTTAAGAAGTTGTACGAGCAAGGGGTTATGCATTCCTCCACCACTCATAAAAACCTGTGCTTTAGCATCTTCACCAAAACAACGTTTAATCGCATTAGTAATGGTTTCTGCAGAAAAATGACATAAGGTAGCCATTATATCGGCTGCACTTAGACCAGTTGTTGAAGACTGTTCTTGTGCGCTGATTAGATACTCCAGATTAAACAATTCCGGCCCTGTGGTTTTAGGAAAATCCAGGTCAAAAAAACTGCAGTTTAACAACGCAGACAATAGACGGGGATTAGATTCGCCTGCCAAGGCAACAGCTGCGTTTTTATCATAAAATTGATTAAAATGTTTCTGCATATACTGGTCCATCAAAGTATTTCCAGGGCCAACATCCGTCGAAAAAATTTCACTGGCATCGGTACTGCCCGGCAAATAGGTGAAATTTGCTATGCCGCCTATATTTAACATTACCCGATCTTCTCCTGCTTTCGAAAATATTAAATAGTCGCCATAAACTGCTAAGGGAGCACCTTCGCCGCCAGCGGCCAAGTGTTTTTGTCTAAAGTCAGACAGTGTAATAATCCCGGTCTTTAGCGCAATATGATCACCATCACCTATTTGTAATGTACCATTGGGATAATCGGCTAGTTGATGCAGAGATTTAGGCGCATGAAAAATGGTTTGGCCGTGACTGGCAATAAAATCGATAGCCTCATTTTGATAACCCCACTCTTTTAACGCCTCGTTTATGAGTAACGCATGGGTATTTGCAATATGCTCGTTCATCAGGCACACTAACTGTAAGTCGACCTCTTTTTTTGAAAAAACGGCTTTTATTTTAGCCCTAAAATCATCGGTATAATCGCCTGTTTTAAATTTTAAAATCCGGATATCCGTATCAGCACCGCTTCCCTTTACCAAACAAAGCGCAATATCCAGTCCGTCCATTGATGTACCACTCATCAATCCTATAATTAAGCGTTCCGATTTTCCTGCTTTCGAATACAACTTTTCAATCAGTGTGTTCATATTGGCTTTTTATCTTAAAAAGATCAAACGTTTGTCTGCCCCTTTAATCGAATTTTATATAAATACTTGCAATAAAAGTAAATATCCTTTGTTACAAATTGGGCATAACTCTCTATATTTACTGCTCCGTACATTAAAATCCATATAAAAAAAATGGCTAGATTAAATCTACTGGAGGAGACACGTTTCGAGAAATTACCGGTAAGCGTGTTCGAAAATCCAAAAATTGCTTCAATTAATGTTGCACACCGCATTGCCGAGCTCATTAAATCTAAACAAGCAAGCAACACACCTGCAGTACTGGGCTTAGCAACAGGTGTTACCCCAATTGCAGTTTATGCCGAATTGGTTAGACTGCACAAAGAAGAGGGCTTGAGTTTTAAAAACGTAATTACTTTCAACCTGGATGAATATTATCCGATGGCGCCAACTGCGGCACAAAGTTATGTTACGTTTATGAACGAAAACCTTTTCAATCATATCGATATTGATAAGAAGAATGTTCACATCCCTGATGGTACGCTTGCACTGGAAGACATTCCTGCGTTCTGCTTAGAATATGAAAAGAAAATAGGTGATCTTGGTGGTCTTGATATCCAGATTTTAGGTATTGGCCGTACAGGTCACATCGGATTTAACGAGCCGGGATCTGCACCAAATTCTGGCACCCGCTTAGTTACTTTAGATGACCTTACCCGCCGTGATGCCGCACGCGATTTCGGTGGAAAAACCTTTGTACCAACTAAGGCCATTACCATGGGTATCGGTACGATTTTCAAAGCTAGGGAAATTATATTAATGGCCTGGAGCCGTAAAAAGGCTTCGATTATCAAAAAAGCAGTTGAAGGCGAAATTTCAGGCGATGTTCCGGCAACATACCTACAGCTTTCTGATCATGTGGAGTTTATCCTTGATGCACCTGCCGCTTCAGAACTGACCCGTTTTGACACACCATGGCTGGTTAAAGATTGCGTTTGGACAGATGCATTGATCCGTAAAGCGGTGATCTGGCTGGCCAATACCTTGAAAAAACCGATCTTAAAGTTAACCGAAGACGATTACAACAACAATGGTATGGCGCAACTGGCTACTGAAAAAGGACCAGTGTACAATATCAATATCCATATCTTTAATAAATTACAGCACACCATTACAGGTTGGCCGGGCGGTAAGCCGAATGCTGATGATTCTCAGCGTCCGGAAAGAGCAGAGCCTGCTAAAAAGAGAGTAATTATTTTCTCACCGCACCCTGATGATGATGTGATTTCGATGGGGGGTACTTTTCTACGTCTGGTTGACCAGGGACATGATGTACACGTAGCTTACCAAACCTCAGGTAATACTGCGGTTTGGGATGATGATGCGCTTCGCTTTGTCGAGTTCAATGTAGATTTTACAGAGAAAATGGGTATGGATAATACACATTTGAAGGATCTCTACAACAAAATGAGGAGCTTTATTGAGCAGAAACAACCAAACCAGATAGATACGCCAGAGATCCAAACAGTTAAAGGACTGATCAGAAAGGGCGAGGCAATTGCCGGTGCAAGATATTGCGGCCTTGAAGATGACCATATCCATTTTCAGGCGCTTCCTTTTTACGAAAGCGGCAAGGTTCAGAAAAACCCGGTAACGGATGCTGATATCGAACTTACTATTGAACTTTTGCAAAAAGTTAAGCCTCAACAGGTTTATGCAGCGGGCGATTTTGAAGACCCACATGGCACACACATTGTTTGTTTCAGAATTATTTTAGAAGCATTAAAACGTTTACGCAAAACCGAAGCCTGGGCACAAGATTGTTGGTTGTGGATGTACCGCGGCGCATGGCACGAATTTGAAACATATGAAATCGAAATGGCAGTTCCAATTTCTCCGCAGGAACTTGAGCGTAAAAAATATGCGATTTTCAAACATCAGAGCCAAAAAGACAGGGCGGTTTTCCCTGGTGACGATTCAAGAGAGTTCTGGCAGCGTGCCGAAGACCGTAACCGTGATACTGCAAAAGCCTACGACGAACTTGGACTTGCAGAATATGAAGCAATGGAAGCTTTTGTACGCTGGAAATTTGTGGATTAATTTTTTTCACCTGCGAAGTCTCAAAGGGCAAGAGCCTTGCAAGACTTCGCAGGTCTTTAACAAAAGACATTAAACCTTCGGTTTCTGTCCAATAAACTTTTCATAGCTAAACTTTTAACACGCTTCATCCTCGATTCTCAAAAAAATATTTAACTTCTTCCTCAATTAGTCCATCCCTAATTAATTATTTAATCAATTAGAATATGAAAATAGAGGAAGGCTGCTGCTACCACATTTACAACAGGGGAAACAATAAGGGTAAAATCTTTTTTGAAGATGGAAATTATATTTTCTTTTTAAGGCAATTTAAAAATTATGTCTCGCTCTCAGTTGATGTATTTGCTTATTGTTTAATGCCAAACCATTTTCATTTTTTTATCAGGGTAAATGATGGGTTGAATTATGAAAAGGGAATTAAAAACATGCTTATTTCTTATACCAAGGCAATAAACCAAAGCTATAACAGGGTTGGAAGTTTATGGCAAGGACGGTATAAATCGAAGAAGGTTGATTCTGAGGCCTACTATACCCGGATCATTATTTACATACACCAAAACCCATTAGCTTCAGGATTGGTAAAAAAAATGGAAGATTATAAGTATTCTTCTTTCAGTTCATATTTATCAGACGAAGCAAGTTCAATCTGTAAGTCCGAAGTCTTAGAATGGTTTGGTGATTTAGCAGGCTTTATAACTAATCATAAGATTAACGGGAAGTGAGTTTTCGCTTTGGCCCAACTTCCGAAGTCTTGATGGCCGAGCGCTGCAAGACTTCGGAAGTTTTTCTAGACATCTCCATAGACTTACGAAGTTTCCCAAGCGCACCATGCCTTACTAAACTTCATAAGTAATTTCTCATTCTAAAAACAATACTCTAAATTAGTTTGCTGAACCCAAACAAGCTAATCATGACCGAACCTAAACAACGATTGTTATCTCTCGATTTTTTCAGGGGATTAACCGTAGCCGCAATGATCTTAGTGAACAATCCGGGCAGCTGGGGACATATTTACGCGCCTTTAGCGCACGCGGAATGGAATGGATGTACACCCACCGATTTAATTTTCCCGTTCTTCTTATGGATTGTTGGTGTATCCATTGCATTTGCCATGAGCAGTAGCAAAACAGATCCGCCTACACATCAAAAAACTATCATAAAAGCCATTAAACGTGGTATTATCCTTTATTTACTCGGTTTCTTTTTGGCTATTTTCGGGAAAATTATCAGTGCCGTAATAGACGGCAGATCGATTTGGGAGGCTTTTCAAACGGTTCGTCTTTTAGGCGTTTTACAAAGAATAGGCATCGTTTTTATCATTAGCAGTATCATTTTCATCAAAGTACCGAACAAAGCCATATTCAAAATCTTAATCGTAATCCTTGCCCTTTACTGGGCATTAATGACATTTATTCCTGTACCGGGAGTAGGCTACCCCAACCTGGAAAAAGAAACGAATTTAGCTGCCTGGATCGACCGCGGGATTTTAACCGAAGCACATACCTGGGCCTCATCCAAAACCTGGGATCCGGAAGGGGTTCTGAGCACATTACCAGCAGTAGGAACCTGCTTATTTGGCATTCTGGTTGGCGTTTGGATGCGCAGAAAAGATGTAGACAATGCAACAAAGGTAGCCTGGTTATTTACTACAGGTATAACCGCTGTTATTTTAGGCTTACTTTGGGATTTACAATTCCCGATCAACAAAGCCCTTTGGACAAGTTCTTATGTACTCTATGCTGGTGGATTGGCGTCAATAGGACTGGCACTTTGTTACTGGATTATCGATGTTCAGGGTTACAAAAAATTTACCACACCTTTTGTTGTTTATGGTGTAAATGCCATAACAGTCTTTTTCTTAGCAGGCTTAATGCCGCGGATATTAAACCTGATCCAAATTACCAAACCCGATGGTACAAAAACAGGATTATTGGTGCGCTTTTATGAAACTTGTTACACTCCGTTTTTTAGCCCCATAAATGCTTCCTTAGTTTGGGCAATAACCTATGTGCTCGGTTTTTATATGTTATTATATTTTATGTATAAAAAGAACATTATTATTAAGGTTTAGTAAATTTACGCTATAATTGATCGCCCCCATTCTGCAATTGAAAAAGAAAACCACCATATACGATATAGCCAAGGAGCTTGATATTACCGTATCAACAGTTTCGAGGGCACTTAGTGGCTTTCCGGCAATAAGTGACGCCACCAGAAAGGCTGTTGTTGAAATGGCTAAAAAATTAAACTATAGCCCAAATAAACTCGCCTCTGCATTAAAATCTGGCAAAACCCATATTATTGGTGTAATTGTACCAAGTGTACAGGCACATTTCTTCGCATCTATTATCCATTGCATAGAAGACGGGCTGAAAGACAGCGGTTACCGTGTTATTATCTACCAATCCAACGAATCTGTAGAGAACGAAATAAACGGCGTAAGAACTTTACTAGAGGCGCAGGTAGATGGCATTATGGCCTCCATGTCTTTAGAAACAAAAGATGTTTCGCACTTTGCCGAAATTATTAAGCAAAATAAACCACTTATCTTATTCGACCGTGTAGATCTGGAACTAAAGGTCCCTACCATTACACTTGATGATTTTAAGGCAGGTTATATAGCCACGAAACATTTAATCGATCAGGGTTATAAAAAAATTGCATTTGTAACCACCGTTCACCAGATTAAAATATTTAACGATCGCTTAGAAGGCTACAAAGCAGCCTTAGCAGACCATAACCTTCCGCTGATGGAAGAACATATTATTTTTGGCGGTTTATCTATTAAAGATGGCCGGTTTGGCGCTGGCAAGCTAATGCGCAGCAGGAACAAACCTGATGCTATTATTGCTGGTGACGATTTTACCGCCTTAGGTGTAATTAAAAAGCTTAAAGAGATTGATGAAACACCCCCTGAAATTGGTGTAATTGGTTTCGCCAATGAAGCATTCTCCGCTTACATTACTCCCAACCTATCAACAATTGATCAGCATGCACCGCAAATGGGCAAAGAATGTGCTAAAATGTTTCTGAAAATGATTAATCAGGAAAGCCCATACGCCAACATGGAGCATATTGTGCTCGATCCGGCTGTTGTAGAAAGAGAATCGACCAACAAGAAAGATAAATAGCGCTTATTATTCCTTCGCTAAAGGAACTTCGACACCAACCGGCCCACTCGGTTCACTTTCATTTTTTAATCGGTCTAGCGCAGTTACAAGGTAGCTATACCGCTTTCCACTTTCTACACTGGTATCAATATATGAAAGGTAATCTTCAAAGCTTATTTTAACAATGTACTTAGGGTCGAGTACCGAAATTTTTTCTCCTTCGTTAAACCTGTAAATTACAAATCCCGAGGCCGTTTCTCCATCTTTTGCCTTTACCGGAAGCTGCCATTTTAAATGCACCCCATCTTTTAGGGCATCAGCCGTTAATGCCTGGGGCTCGTTTGGCGGCACTTCATCCAGCCATGGCATTTGCGGTGGCAGAGCAGGGTATTTATAAAGATCGTTCTTTAAAGAGTCGCCTACAGATTTAGCAACTGTACTTAATGATTTTGAACTAAAAAACACGCTCCCCTGAATTCGGTTGTTATTTCTTATGTATCTAATCTGATTTGGTATTTCACTTAAGTTTTTCCATGCTGCTTCTGCCCTCGAATTTACCAGATAAGCACCCTGTCCGATATAAACATGCCTACCAAAGGTATTATTGCTCCACCAGTCGACCAAAACGCCATAGGGAGCTACTCTTCTGGTGAACGTAAAATAAATCTGAGGGTTGATGTAATCTACCCAACCTTCTCTAACCCATTTACGGCTATCGGCAAAAAGTTCTGCATAATTGGATAAGCCGCTGGTAGCAGAACCTTCGGGATCTTCATTTTTATTTTTCCAGATGCCAAAAGGACTAATGCCAAACTTTACCCATTTTTTATAGTGGTGGATACTATCATCCAGCTGCTTGATGAGCAGATCAACGTTGTTGCGCCTCCAGTCTTTTATATCTGAAAAATTATTGGGGTATTTGTAAAAAGTATTGCCATCGTTAATCGTTTGCCCCTCTACTTTATAAGGGTAAAAATAATCGTCGAAGTGAATTCCATCAATATCGTATCCTTTTACTACATCTAAAATTACCTGAACAATATATTCCCTTACATCTGGGATACCCGGATCAAACTGTTTTTTGCCACCATAGGTAAAAAACCAATCAGGGTGTTTACGATAAGCATGGTTTTCGCTTAAAACAGCTGAGCTACTCATACTGGCCCTATAAGGATTAAACCAGGCATGAAGTTCCATTCCCCTGAAATGGGCTTCTTTAATGGCAAAGGCTAAAGGGTCGTAACCAGGTGCAGGTGCCAAACCTTGTTTACCCATTAACCATTGGCTCCAGGGCTCTCTTGATTTTGCGTAAAAAGCATCAGCTGCTGGTCTAACCTGCAAAATAATTGCATTCATTCCCTGACTTTTATGTCTTTCTAAAATACCAATCAGTTCCTGCTTTTGTTGATCAATGCTTAAACCTGGCTTCGACGGCCAGTCTATATTGGTAACAGTAGCTACCCAAACGCCTCTAAACTCCCTTTTTGGTGCAATTTTTGATAAAGGTTGTGCATTTAATATATAAGGTACTACAGTTAAAGATAAAAGTGCGTATAGGAAGTTTTTAAGCATTATTTCTGTCTTATTTTTTTATTCAGGCTGTGTGTTTGTGTTAATTTGAATACAAATGAACATTAGCAAGTAAACGATTTTTTTCAAAAACTCTTATAAGTTTTTAAAAAAATTAATTTACGCCCTGCTAAAATTAATTGTGTACCCCCATTTACCTATGGAGAACAAAAGTATATTAATTTACAGAAGATACAGCGTTATTAAAAATGGAACCACAAAAGATTAATAAGGGTGATAGAAACAAAATTTACTTCCTGGTCATCGTTATTGCAGCTTTAATTGGCACAAATGCTTACTTGTTTTTTAAAGATCGAAAGCAAAGTGAAAGATTTGTTACAGTTAGCACAGAGAAGGATAAACTTCGGCTCGAGGTAGAAAAGATTGAGGTTGAGCTGGATAAGGTTAATGCATTGAACCTGGATTTAAACGAGAAGCTTGTTGAAGAGCAGAAACTTGCCCGGGTAAAAATCGAAGAACTTAAAGCAGCTTTAGAAAAAAATCAGATTACCCAGGGCGAACTCGACAAAGCCAATGCACAGATTAATGAACTGAAAACATTTGTAAAAAACTACAATGATCAGATTATTCAGCTGCAGAAAGACAATATTTTCCTAAAAAACAGCCGCGATAGTTTACAGAATACCCTAAGAAACATTAGCAGTAAGGCATCGAACTTAGAGAATGAAAACGCTAATCTAAATGCGAAAGTTAAAACTGCTGCGGCATTAAAGCTTCAATCTGCCGAAATTATTGCCTTCAGAACAAAATCAAGTGGCAAAAAAGTCGAAGTAACCAAATCATCTACCGCCGAGAAGTTAAGCGTGCGCTTTAATGTTGTACCTAACCAATTGGCAGAAAAAGGACATCACAACATTTATCTTCGGGTATTCGATCCGGCTGGGAATCTGCTTGCAGACGAGGGAAACCATTTTGAGGCTGATGGGCAGGATATGCAGTTCAGCCACTCTATTTTTATTAACTACAATAACGATGACAGCACCTATGTTATCGACTGGGCAAACCCTAAACCATTTATAAAAGGCATATATACCGTAATTTTATATGCTGATGGCAATACCATGGGCAAGGCTCAAGTGGAACTGAGATAAGCCCCACCTTCTGATTAACCAAATCACTTCCTATTATTTTTAATTTAAGCTAACGGAAAGTTTAAGTAGAACGTTGTTCCTAAGCCGCTTATCGAGGTAAACTTAACCGAACCGCCCGCATTTTCTACCGCCTGCTTAACAAAGGCTAAGCCTAAACCTGTACCTGATGTTTTTGTAGTGAAGTTCGGTACAAATATTTTATCGTGCAGGGCTGGCGGAATGCCTTTTCCATTATCTTTGATTTCGATATATGCATTTTTTGCATCTACATATATAATGATGGTGATGCAACACAAAGTTTCCTCATCAATAGCTTCTATTGCATTTTTAAGCAGGTTGTTAAATGTTCTTAAAAGCTGATCGTGATCGGCCATGATTTCGATGTTCTTCTCAGTCTTGTTAAGCACATCAATGGTTACATTTTCCGTGCTTTTAAATACTTCTCTCGCCTGGTCAATAATCGGCAGTAAAGAAAGGCGCTCCAGATTGGTATCGGGCATTTTGGCAAAATTAGAAAACTCAGAAGCAATTTTCGAAAGGCTATCAATCTGTTCTATAAACGATTTGCTAAACTTATTAAACTTCAGTTCGAAGTTTGGATCTTTTTCTCTCCACGATTTCTCTAACAGCTGAACACCTAATTTTAAAGGCGTTAACGGGTTTTTGATTTCGTGGGCAACCTGTTTCGCCATTTCGCGCCAGGCACTCTCCCGTTCCGATCTGGCGAGCTTAATCGCACTATCTTCTAAGGCCGCAATCATGTGGTTATACTCCTTAATTAAAGAGCCGATCTCATCATGCCTACGCCACACGATGGGCTCGTTCTTTTGCCCTATTTTCGTCTTACTAATACTGTCCTGAATAAAAGTTAAGGGGCTGGTAATTTGATTGGCCAAAAATACAGCCAATACTCCAATAGCCACAAATACCAGGGCATAGAGATTAATCAGGTTACTTACAAAAAGAGCCAGTTTATCTGTATATTCTTCTTCGGTAGAGTAATTTGGCAGGCCGATATAAGCAATTGTTTTGTTCTGTGCGTTCCTGATGGGGGCATATGCCGCAGCGTAAGTTAAGTTGCCTATCTTTTCTTCAGTATTTATAAATTCTGATCGATGCAAGCCTCCTAAAGAAGCAAAGGCAGATGGCCCCATCTTTTTACCGATAATTTTATAATTATAGAGTTTTGGATAAGTGGTCATGATCAGGTTACCGCTCAGATCGTATAGGTTCAGATCCGCGTTATTGATATCAGCAAAATTGTTAAAATCTGCGGCTGCATTCTCATCGTTTGCAATTATGCCATTACTAAAAATCTGCTTTTCAAAATTTTGTTGAATCTTCCTTATTTTATCCTTTAATATAGCATCCTGCTGTCCACGGTACTCATTGTTCATGTAATAATAAGTTCCCCAACCTACAATTACCAGCGTTGCCACAACGGCCAATACGATTGATACCTGGATTCTGGTTTTGTACAAAATTTTATTGGCATTGATCATTAAAGATCTATTGATACTAAACCAGCCAACCTTATCATCATCAAGGTTTTTGATTAGCCATATTAATCCATAAAGTAACAAGGAGAAGATGATAAATATCAGAAAGAAAAACGATAGTGCTGCCAAACGTTCTACATAATCTACCTTCTCTTTGCTGATTACAACCATTTTGCTATCAGTAGGTTTATAAATTAAATGGCTGTAATGAAGTTCATTATCATTACTGGTTATAAAATCATCTTTTTTACCCTTAAAGATGCTACCATCTAAAGGATATGTATAATTTCCAGATTGATTAAGCAATTTATTATTGCTATACAAGGCAATAGAATAACCCTTAAAATCTTCGTCTCTGATCAATTTTTGATCACCTAAGAGATCGGGTAGCCGATTATTGTAATTATACGGCTTCGAGCGGAGTTCGATAATGAGTGTACCTAATAAACTGCCATTATCTACAACGGAGATGATACCAAAGTAATCCTGATAACCAAATGTATTGTTAACCTGATAAAAAAAGTTAGATCCATCAATTTTAACAGAGCCGGCCTCGACCAGCTTTTTATATTTATCAATCGGTGGTGTATCAGCATTTTCTATTGCAGTACCCAATCTATCGTACGGATAGATCTGATAATCATAGCGGTTTAAATAGCCATCCAAATAATCTTTGATGTGATTTTTGAGCACTGCATAACTGCCTTTTCGGTTTTGAGTAAAATAGCTTGTCAGAAAATTATCTTTAACAATTTCATTACCCAAAGTCCCTAAAGCAATAATGGCATTCGGATCTTCTGACGATTGCACTTTTCTGGCCAAAGGCTCGCGCAAACTTCTTTCCTTAATATCTTTATACTTGGTGTATTTAATAGAAGTATTAAAGGCGAGGCAGAAAAACACAATGGCAAACATGCCGATTGAAAAGTTCTTTTCTTTTAAATAAACAGCCCGTGCCACGATAAATAGTACAAGGGCAAAAACGATAAAAAACGCATTAAAATCTGCCACTAGCTTGTAGATAAAAACACTTGCAAAGCCAACTAAAAAAATAATCAACCGCTCTTTATTGCTTACATTTAATTGGCTGCTTACTGTTGCAGAAACAGCGGTTATCAGGTAAATCTGAAACCAAGCCAGACACAAAATTACAATCCCTACCCAGCTGGTTCCACTGAGTTTGAGAATATTAACGATATCAAAATTAATTTTTGAGTTAAAAATCAATCCGAAGAAAATGTCATCGGTATCCCAAACTATCCGACCAATCAATACCATTAATCCAGCCTGAATAATAACTCCAATTATTTTGCTCCGCTTAACCCATCCCGGAAACTTATATTGTTCCTTATGGTTATACATAAACAGGAGTAGCCAGGTGAGTGCAATTACATTTAACAGAAAGTCGCCCAACGAAGGCATCAGGAAATTATCGGCATATATTTTCGGATCAAATAGATCTAAGGTAAACCTGTGGTTAAACCAACCGTAATATAAATCTGTTAACCGAAAGGCCAGGAAGAAAAACAATAACAAAAAAGTACCCCATGCAATGTGTCCACGCCTGGCAATAAACGAACTCAAAGAATTAAAAAACATGCAGATGCACAACATGCCGGCAACAAATAACCATAATTGTATGCCTGAATAATGGGTTTCTGCATATCCTGGTTTAACTTTAAGTCCGAATAAAAACTTATTATCCAAACTTTTTATTACATACACATCCTTATCGGTAAAAGACGCAAACGTTAATATTTTGGTATTTGATAAAATTGGATCGATATCATTTTTAAAATACTTAGTTTCTTTAAAAGGATATTGAGATTGAATGCCAATCAAGAAAATAAAGCTAAAATTACCCTGGGTACTTTTAATCACCTCATACCAGCCGTTATAAAAAAACAAGACCGAACTACCCTCTTTTATTGTAGTTGGATCTATTTCTGCAACTTTATAGGTACTCCAAAACTTAAGTTGGTTATTTTGATAGGTGAGCAGGTTTATGCCGTTGTTTTTACGATAGGTATTGATAAAATCTATCGCATTTTGTGGGCTGAGATGAAACTGTTTGGCCTTGGTAACCTGATCTTTATCGGCCAAAAAGCTTTTTACCGCTTTTTCTTTGATCAAAAGGTTCTGCTGAATCTCTTGCGCATCGTGCTCCAGAAGTTCACTTTTGGTTGTAAACCGACTTAATGAAATAGAAGTTGCAATGAGGCAACAGCCCAAAACAAGCAATAGAAATCTTATTTTTACACCAAAGCTCATTTTCATCTACGGATAAAGATATTAAATATTGATAAAAAACAACGCCATAAACAGCTGAGTTTATGGCGTTGGCACTAATATTCGATTTTGAATAAATTAAGCTATGGCAGCACTACTTGTTTGTACTTCGCGGCTTACCTTTTTAACCAATCCCTGTAACACATTACCTGGGCCAACTTCTACAAATTCAGTTGCACCATCGGCAAGCATGTTCCCTACTGTCTGTGTCCAACGTACAGCACCCGTTAATTGTTTAATTAAATTGCCTTTAATTTCAGTTGGGTCGGTATATGGCCTTGCATCAACATTTTGGTAAACCGGACAAACTGGTGCAGCAATAAGCGTGGCCTCTATAGCTGCCTGTAATTCAATTTTTGCAGGTTCCATTAAAGGAGAATGGAATGCACCGCCTACATTTAACTTTAAAGCTCTCTTAGCACCTGCTTCTGTTAGTTTAGCACAAGCCAGATCAATCCCTTCTATGCTGCCAGAAATTACCAATTGCCCAGGGCAGTTATAATTTGCTGGCACTACCACAGCATCGATTTCTGCACAGATTTTTTCAACTACATCATCAGCTAAACCTAAAATAGCGGCCATGGTTGATGGTTGTGCCTCGCATGCTTTTTGCATGGCATTTGCACGGGCAATAACCAGTTTTAATCCATCTTCAAAGCTCAGTGCACTTGCGGCCACTAATGCCGAAAATTCGCCTAAAGAATGGCCTGCAACCATATCAGGTTTAAAATCATCGCCCAATACTTTGGCTAAAATAACCGAATGCAAAAAGATTGCCGGTTGGGTTACATTGGTTTGTTTAAGCTCTTCATCTGTTCCGCTAAACATAATATCGCTAATGCGGAAACCGATAATTTCATTGGCCTGTTCAAATAATACTGCAGCTTTTGGGTGCTCATAAAGATCTTTACCCATACCTACAAACTGTGCTCCCTGTCCGGGAAAAATATATGCTCTCATTATAATTAGTTTGGCGTATCGCGTTTGGCGGCTAGCGTTTTTATCTATTGCCCTATCTTGATACCTATTACTTTCTACCTGATACTATTAATCTAAACTTGCGGTAATTAACCTTAAAAACTCAGCTCTTGTTTTATCGTTACTTAAAAAAGTACCCGTAAAGGCTGATGTTGTGGTCACCGAATTTTGCTTTTGCACACCACGCATAGACATGCATAAGTGCCTGCATTCTATCACTACCGCAACACCCATTGGGCTAAGGGTATTTTGAATACAATCTCTAATTTCGTTCGTTAAACGTTCCTGTACCTGTAAACGGCGGGCAAAAGCATCAACTACGCGTGGGATTTTACTTAAACCAACAATGTGCCCGTTAGGAATATAAGCAATATGTGCTTTACCGAAGAATGGCAGCATATGGTGTTCGCACATCGAATACACTTCAATATCTTTTACCACAACCATTTGGCTATAATCCTCTTCAAACATTGCACCCTTCAGAATCTCATCTGGCTTTAAATCATAACCATGTGTTAAATATTGCAGCGCCTTAGCCACGCGCTCAGGTGTTTTTAGTAAACCCTCGCGTTCCGGATTTTCGCCCAACTGGCCAAGAATATCTTTATAATGTGTAGCTACAGCTTCAATTTTATCTTCGTTGTAACGGTCTATTTTTACATAACCGTCTCTCGATTCGCCTTTCAATACGTCTTTATCGCTCATTAATTGGGGTTTTTAACCAAAGTATTCAACAAAATTATTTTCGGTCTCGTAGATTTTTACGCAATGTAAAACTGCACCGCTCTCTGCAATCGGCGCCCATAATTGTTTCCAGATTTCTATGGCCAGATTTTCTGTTGAAGCCAACTTGCCTTTCATAAAATCTACATCAAGATTCAAGTTTTTATGGTCAACCTTATCTACCACATAGTCATTCATTACATCTTTCAGCCATTTTAAATCAACAAGAAAACCTGTTTCCGGATTCACTTCGCCTTTAACTGTAACATATAACCAATAGTTATGGCCATGCCAGTTGGGGTTGGCACATTTACCATAAACTTCATTGTTTTTATCATCATCCCAATCGGTACGGGCCAATTTGTGCGCCGCGTTAAAGGATGCTTTTCTCGTTATGTAAATCATTACTATAAAATAAAATGCAAATATACGGATAAAGGTTCAAGCTTAAAGACTAAAGACCAAAGCTTACATAAACTTAAATGAAAACAATCTGCTAACTTTACGTTATGAAAACTTTAGTTGTTGCTGCTACAAAAGCCGAACTCACTTTCTTTTATCAACATTTTAATTTGCCTGATGGAGATTTTGTAGAAAGTAAAAATTTCGATTTGCTGATTACAGGTGTTGGAATGGTAGCAACAGCCTTTGCCCTGGGCAAACATCTTTCATCTAAATACAGTCTTGTGGTAAATTTCGGCATCGCCGGAAGCTTCGATCGGAATATAGCTTTAGGTACGGTATTAAATATTACCGAGGATACTTTTGCCGAACTGGGTGCCGAAAATGGAGACGAATTTTTAACCATAAGCGATTTAGGTTTTGGTGAGAACTATTACACCTCGAAAACAAGCAGAAGCGTTCGGCTACCTGTAGCAAAAGGGATAACCATGAACTGTGTAACGGGAAGCGAAAAAAGCATTAAAAACCTAATCAAGAGGTTAAACCCAACGACCGAAAGCATGGAGGGGGCGGCTGTTTTTTATGCCAGCAAACAGTTAAATATAGATTGTTTACAGATTAGAAGTATATCTAATTATGTAGAACCGAGAAATAAAGACAATTGGAAAATTGGTTTGGCCATTAAAAACTTAAACGATTGGGCCATTGCTTTTGTTGGAGAAATGAACTGATTATGACTGATTAGTTTACCATAGTACTTAATTTTGATTTATGAACCCGACACAATTAAAATAGTTATTTTAATTGTCAGAGGCCCCATCTAACAACTGAAAACAAAAAAATAAATAGATGAAACTTACACTTGGATTTTCTCCCTGCCCTAACGATACATTTGTTTTCGATGCGCTAATTCACCATAAAATTGATACAGAAGGATTAGAATTTGAGGTATCTTATGATGATGTAGAAACGTTAAACCAAAAGGCACTTAAGGGCGAATTAGATATTACCAAGTTAAGTTTCCATGCTTTTGCCTATGTGGCCAACCAATATGCTTTACTCGACGCTGGGAGTGCCCTGGGTTTTGGTGTTGGGCCGTTATTAATCAGTAAGAATCATTTCGATGGAGAAAATGACGCTGAACTGCAAACGCCAGACTCTAAACTAAGGGTTGGAATCCCAGGAAAATACACCACCGCTAATTTTTTGCTGGGAATTGCTTATCCTCATTTACAAAACAAACAGGAGCTTGTTTTTTCAGAGATTGAATCGGCTTTACTTAGCGGGCAGATTGATTTAGGATTGATTATTCACGAAAACAGGTTTACCTATCAGGATAAAGGTTTAACCAAAATTGTTGATTTAGGCGATTACTGGGAAAAACTAACAGGCTGCGCCATTCCATTGGGCGGCATCGTAATCAACCGTAATTTAGACCGCGAGGTGCAGTTAAAAGTAAACCGCTTAATCCGTCAGTCGGTAGAGTTTGCCTTCGCACATCCAAAATCGGGGATCGATTTTATCCGCCAGCATGCTCAGGCCATGGAAGAAAGTGTGATGTACAAACACATCGAATTATATGTGAACAAATATAGCATAAACCTCGGCGAAGAAGGCCGTAAAGCAGTTGATACTTTATTTAAACTTGCTCAAGAGCGGAATATAATCCCTGCCATTCAGGAGGATTTATATATTTAACTACATTTTTTTACTGCCATAAGTCATGCAGGACTTGTTTTACAAGTAGAAATAGTATTTCAATTGCCTTGTAGCTACTTACGTGGTCAGCATCTTTCTTATAACTCGTTGAATTAGATCCTGAAACAAGTTCAGGAGGACGATTGGTCTAGTTAATTTAACTCACCAACAACTTATAACCTTTTCCGTGTACGTTAATAATTTCTACCGTCGGATCGGCCCTGAGATACTTACGCAACTTACTCAAAAACACGTCCATACTCCGTCCGTTAAAGTAATTATCATCATGCCAGATACTTAGCAATGCCTCTTCGCGGGTTAAAACGGTATTCTTTTTCAAGCACAATAAACGCAACAGCTCAGCTTCTTTGGTAGAAAGTTTTTGCTGGTGATCGTTATCGGTAATAATCTGGGTGGTATAATCGAAATGATATTGACCGATAGAAAACTGCGTTTCGGTAGCCTCATCGTTGTTATCTGTTTTATTGGCCACCCGCTTAAACATTGCATTGATACGTAGTAAAAGCTCTTCAATACGGAAAGGTTTGGTAATATAATCATCACCACCTAAATCATAAGCAGCAGATTTATCTTCCAGCATGGTTTTAGCCGTTGCAAAAATAATGGGTACCTGTGTGTTTACCTTCCTAATATCTTTACCCAGGGTAAAGCCATCTTTTTTAGGCATCATCACATCCAGAATACATAAATCGAAGTTCTGCTTATTAAATGTTCTCAATCCATCCTCACCATCGGTGCATAATACTACATCAAACTTGCCTTTTAGCTGCAAATAGTCTTGTAACAATAAACCTAAATTTGGGTCGTCTTCTACCAGAAGTATTTTTTTCATTTTCTTGTTTTTATTCACATGTGTAGCACTGGCCACACTGAAAGTTTGATTCTGAATATGCATAACGGTTTAATTTATGTTGTAGATTAAATTAATACTCCACTATTTTAGCTAAATTAAACCTGTTCTATTTTAATGTATCGATAAAGCAAGCCTTTGTACCGATGTTCAACTGTTTATAAAGGTAAAGATATTTCGAACGTGGTCCCTCTATCTTTTTCGCTACTTACCTTAACGGTTCCATTCAATTTTTTAATTATATCCTGAACATAATTTAAACCTAAACCAAAGCCTTTAACATCGTGTAAATTACCTGTTGGCACCCTATAAAACTGGTCGAAAATCCGTTTAGACTGCTCCTTGGTCATTCCAATGCCTTTATCCGCTATTTCGATAATTAAATTTTTACCTGTATTGCGGGTAGTAATGGTTATTTCTGGTGTATCGCTACTGTATTTATTTGCATTATCAATAAGGTTATAAATTACATTAGACAGATGCAGCTCATCACCGTATACAACCGCATGTTCTGCATCGGTATGCACATTGATAATGGCATTCCTTTTCTGTAATTGCAATTCCATGCTATCCAGCACAATCACAATCAAATCGTTCACATCTACTTCGGTGTTCTCCATTTTAAGCTCACCTTTTTCTAAGCGGGCAATACTTAAAACACGTTCGATATGATTACCTAAACGAACATTTTCATCATAAATAATCCCTGCCAGGCGTTTTAATCTGGTCTTATCTGCTGTCACCTCCGGATCTTTCAAAGCTTCACTCGCAATCATGATAGTAGCCACGGGGGTTTTAAACTCATGCGTCATGTTATTGATAAAATCTGTTTTCATCTCCGAAAGTTTTTTCTGCTTTAAAATAGCATAAAGGGTATACGAGAAAATAAAAACAAGTACCAGTAACAGGCCAATAGATGAGGCGAGCGTTGCACTTAGGTTAGAAATAATTGCCGAATTTTTATTCGGAAAACTAACGAAAAGCATCCCGGGATCGCGAAAGATATCGTTTCCAAACAAAGGTGTTTTATAGGTATTTTCGGGTAAAAATTCTCCTTTAATGTTAGATGCCGTCATATAAATGGTCGAATCTTTTCTGGCTAATGAAATCCGGTAAGACGGTTCTAGTGTAATATTATTGGCAAGGAGTTCTTGTTTTAATAAAACGCCTAACGAATTAAAATTAATGCGTTTATAGATCGGCACATTGGTTTCCTGAAGTTCTTTAGATACATCCTCAACTACACTCGATCGGGTATATGAAAAAGTGTCTTTGCCCAATGCTGCAATTTTAAGCTCTAATTTTTTCCGCTCAATCTCATCTTCACGTTGAAATTTTTTCTGTAAATCGTTAGGGATCTTTGGAACATTTGCAAAACCAGGAGTGCCATCTCTGGGATCAAAAACCAAATACCTTAATGTATCGGGTAAACTTTGCAGGCTTTTAAATTCGAAGGTTTTTGGTGGCGCTGTAAAAGGCTTTGAGCGCATGCTATAACCTTTTAAAATAAGGCTCTTGATATCAATAATCGCATCCATCTGCAAATCTAGTTTGTCGCCGTTTTTCGAACTCAACGACGTATATTCCCTTTCAGAGATTACATTGGGCGCCCGGTAAGATACGCGGATAATACTATCTTGTTGGTTTAGGTAACTTTCGATCTGATTTTCCCTCTCGGCTTGTCGCAGCTCTGCTTCTTGTACATATTGTTGCCGTAAATCCTTAATGTCTAATGCCCGTTGTCTGGAGTCTTGTAACTGCTTCAGTTTATTTTCAGCATCTTTCCGGTTTAAGTGATCGGCAACATTTCTGCGCTGTAGTTTATTTACTACCGATGTTAGCGTTTGGTTTACCTGCTCATCAAAAAGCTGAGATTTTAGTTTATACGATTCCCTGATGTAATACAGCTGCATTACAAAAACACCAAGCAAAGCCACCGTCATTAAAACGGTAATTAACCAAAAACTCTTTTTCTTCATGAACTAGATTGGTTTTAAAATTAAAAAAACCGGAGCATAATCTTCTTAAATCTAAACAGATACCAAAAATACTGATTAGCTAAGTGAAGTGTTTGTTTTTAACATATTTTAACAGCGCTGAGAAGACTTCCGAAGTTTTCGGAAGCACGGGGCCGGGTACACTTCGGAAGTCTAAGCGATGGAGGAACTTAGTATTCTGATGCGGGGGCAAAAAAAATGCCGAGACTAAAGCCTCGGCATGGTTCAAAATTGTTTGCTTAAAAAAGATTCTTTATTTAGAAAGGCAAATCATCATCTTCACCTGGTGCATTGCTTACATCAACCGGAGCTGCATAAGCTGGTGTAGCTGCTGGAGCACCTGCTGCAACTGCATTTATACGCCAAATAACCAAACTGTTAAAATATGATGTTTTACCTGCTTTATCTGTCCAAGGGCGACCACGTAAATTAAAGAAAACTTCAACCTCATCGCCTGCTTTAAATGTATCTAATAATGCAGTTTTATCTTGTAAAGCCTCAAAACGGATATATTCTGGGTATGTTGGATTTTCTGCGTATTCTATTATTAAATCACGCTTTTTAAACGTTTCACTTACTTGTTGTGTGGCACCTACTTCGTGTACTTTTCCTTTAATTTCCATATCTAATACTACTTAATGTACTATAAACATCAAATCTCTATAATTTTATTGATAACTTCGCATATATTATGATGCAAGTTTTCCACAATAAAAGCAAGGTAATCATTACCTGCAACAAGCGCCTTTCGCCCTATTTACAAGATGAAGTTACGGCTCTAGGTTACACCATAGAGAGATCTTTCGCTACGGGTGTTGAGCTCAATATTACCCTTACAGAGTGTATAAAGCTAAATTTGAACTTGCGCTGTGCCAGTCAGATTCTCTACGCCATTAAAAGTTTCAAGGCCATTACACCTGATGATTTATACAATGAAATTGCAGCCATTGAGTGGGAAGAACTGATTGATTTTTCGGGTTATTTCTCGGTAACCTCAAATGTTGATAACCCAAATATTACCACACCACTTTTCGCAAATTTAAAAGTAAAGGATGCAATAGTAGACCGCATGAAAGAGAAAAAAGGCATCCGCCCTAACTCTGGATCTGATGCAAATAAAGCAGTAGTGCATTTATACTGGAAAGATGCAGATGCCGATGTTTTTATGGATACTTCAGGCGAAACCCTTGCCAAACACGGTTACCGTAAAATACCTGGCAAAGCGCCTATGTTAGAAGCTCTGGCTGCTGGTGTTATTTTAGCAACAAACTGGGATAAGAAATCGCCATTTATTAACCCAATGTGCGGTTCAGGAACCTTGGCTATCGAAGCAGCGCTGATTGCAACCAACCGTGCCCCTGGATTATACCGCATGAATTATGGTTTTATGCACATTTTAGGCTACAACGAAGAAGATTTTTTCGCTGAGCGTAGAATTTTAAAAGACCAGGTAATTAAAAATGTCGACCTTAAAATCGTAGCTTCCGATCTTTCGGAAGATGCAGTTGAAGTAACCCGTAGAAATGCTAAAACTGCTGGCGTTGATACCTTAATTGAATTCGAAGTTTGCGATTTTGAGTTAACACCGGTTCCTGAAGATGGCAAAGGTGTTGTTGTTTTTAACCCTGAGTATGGTGAGCGTTTAGGGGTGCACAGCAAGTTAGAATTGACCTATAAACGTATGGGCGATTTTATGAAAACGAAATGCAAGGGCTATTCTGGATATATTTTTACTGGGAATCCTGATCTTGCAAAGAAAATTGGATTAAAAGCTACTAAAAAAGTTGAGTTTTATAATGGTAAATTAGACTGCCGTTTACTAGAGTATGAATTATATGACGGCTCTCGCAGAGCACCGTTAATTGAGGCCTAGTCTTTTTCATTGAAAATTAATATATTACGCTCTCTTACGTACCATAACGTAAAAAATTTTGAAGAATATGGAATTTGATGACATGGACCATATGCCCGAATGGGAGCATTTTAGCCGATTTGGCCGAGATGATGAGGATGAAGAAAATCTATCAAGTGTTGATGCAGAAAAGGTCAGACTAAAAGTGACCAGGGCTAAAAGCCTTTACAACCAGGCAAGAGCCGTATATAAATATGCTGCCCTGTTCTGCGAAACACTGGAAGGAGAGATGGCCGAAATGACCGCTAACTTAATTATGCAGAATGCCCTCATGTTATGTCCTAAAATTGTTGGGGCAGAAGGCGCAGATATGTATATTTTAAGAATGGAAAATGCCTCTATTATCCGAACCAATTGCCGTGAATTAGAAACCCAGGTGAGAGCAGCAGATATGTTCGAAATCTGCACACCAGAATATAAAGACATTGTTTTAGACGAAATTGAAAAATTTCGTCTGCTCTTTATCGAATGGGTTAAATATTTCGAAAAAGACGAATTTGAAGATGACTGGGGGCTATATTAACCCTTAATAATTATTTTATACATTTTCTTACCTCCCACCCTTTCTCTTGTTGATTTGAGCTACATAACGCAACAATGTTCTAAATGTATCATATCACTCCTTTTATCTAAAGCATATACTCACCACAAAAACCTGATTATCAACCAAAAACAGAGCACTTAAACATTTAGGTTATTTTTTTGTTGTAACAATTAGTTCATTAATCCGTTTTGCGTAATTCCCAATAGTGCTAAAATTAATATTTTTAAAAACTGTTGCGGTTAAAGCTTCGTACATAATGAAATAAACATTAAAAAAATTTATCCCCCTTTTATGGAAGATGTATTGGCTTTAAAGACAAAGAATGTTGCCGGGAATATCAGAAAAATTAGAGAATACAGAGACTATACTCAGGATTATCTGGCAGCGAAATTGAAAATATCTCAAAATGCCTATAGCAAAATTGAGCTCGGTTATAGTAAATTAACGATCGATCGTTTGTTCCAAATTGCAGCGATTTTGGAGGTTGAAGTATCTCATTTGTTAACCCTTAACCACAATGATTTAATTAAAATTATTGCTGATGATGAGAACAGAACAGCGGCGGCGAGTTAATACCCCAGGCGCTGTTGATATCATTTTTTTTACCCTGCAAATAATTCCAATACCTTTGGAACAAATTTAGAATTATGCAGGCTACCATTCAAAAAACTATCGATTTTGTTCAGAAAACACTAGCTAATGCCGAGGCAGGGCACGATTGGTTTCATATTGAGCGTGTTTTTAAAACCGCTCAAACCATTAATCAACAAGAAAATGGCGATGAACTTGTAGTAGCCTTTGCTGCATTGTTGCATGATATTGCTGATCCTAAATTTAATAATGGTGATGAAGAACTGGGACCGGATATAGCTGCTTCATTTTTAGCGTCGATAGCTGTTGATGCTGAAGTTATTGCCCATGTTAAACTGATTATCAAGAACATGTCGTTCAAAAATAGTTTTGATGGCACAGGTTTCACCTCAAAAGAAATGCAAATTGTACAGGATGCAGATCGTTTAGACGCCATCGGGGCTATTGGGATTGCAAGAGCATTTACCTATGGCGGATTCAAAAACAGGGTACTTTACGATCCGGCTGTTTTACCCGAAGAACACCTCACTAAAGAAAGTTATAAAAATACCACTGCGCCTACCATTAACCATTTTTACGAAAAACTGCTGTTGTTGAAAGACATGATGAATACTGAAGCAGGGAAAGCAATAGCTATAGAGAGGCACAATTTTATGCTCCTGTACCTGGAACACTTTTATAAAGAGTGGGATGGCAAATAATTAACAACAAGCCATTAAAAATACCTAATAGTAAGTATTCCGAAACCATGCATTAGGACTTAACTTTACAAAAATTAATCCTCATGCATCCTTATAAACTAAAATACCATAAAAATAGTGTTTTGTTAATCGCGATGGTTGGCATTCCTGTATTCTTCATTTCCTTAATGTTGTATTGTCTTTTTAGTTTACCTTCATCGCTTTCCGAAACGTCCACTTTGATATCTGTTTCACTATCGATTATTTTAATGGCACTTCTTTTATTATGGATTACCAAAACGCAGATTTTTGTACATAGTAAAATTTTAATCAGCGAAAAAGGTATAAGCTTTAAATTAAAAAGCACTTCGTTTTTATACCGGAGAACTGAGTTCTTTTCCGGATGGGAAAACGTAACCAGCGTAACCGAGATGTTCGATAACCACAATGGAGGTTACTTTTATCAGATTGAATTTAAAGATCCGGATTTCGTGGCCAACTTTAGTCCGCTTAAAAACCACGAAATAGAAGCCGACCGCTTCTTTTCTGAACTGCAATACTATCAGGAAAGTTATAATATTGCGCATCAATTGCCAATAAGCAGAAGGCTTAACCCTTCGAGCAGCTTTTAATTAACATTATTATTCCAAAATAGAATAGGTTATACAAATCTATTTGCTAATATTTTTAGTTATTAAACTATCTTTGTTAGTAAATATATTCCTATGTTCGACCGAATTCGTGAAAAATTAAATATTCTTGCTGACGCCGCTAAATATGATGTTTCTTGTTCATCAAGCGGCGGCACGAGAAAAAACACCAATAAAGGCCTTGGCGATAGCCATACATCTGGCATTTGCCATACCTACACTGAAGATGGCCGGTGTGTTTCGCTTTTAAAAATCCTCCTGACTAACCATTGCATCTATGATTGTTTATTCTGCGTTTCGCGAAAAAGCAACGATGTAAAACGTGCGGCCTTTACCGTAGATGAAGTGGTAGAACTGACTATGAATTTTTATCGCCGCAACTATATTGAAGGCTTGTTTTTAAGCTCAGGAATTTTCAAAAATGCCGATTTTACCATGGAAAGGCTATTGTTAGTCGTTAAAAAACTCCGTTTGGAACAGAATTACAACGGCTATATCCATTTAAAAACCATTCCAGGTGCCAGCGATGAACTGATTAAGGAAGCCGGCTTATATGCCGACCGGATGAGCATTAATTTAGAAATGCCAACTGAAGCCGGATTGAAGCTTTTGGCTCCCGAGAAAAATCACACCGAAGTAATTAAACCTTTGGCTTTTGTACAACAGCAGATTAGCCAGTTTACTGCCGATAAAAAACTGATCAAACACGTGCCGACATTTGTACCTGCAGGACAAAGCACCCAAATGGTTATTGGCGCCACGCCAGAAAGCGACAAAGATATTATGTACACCGCGAATACCTTTTACAAAAATTTTTCGCTAAAAAGAGTTTATTATTCTGGTTATGTACCCATTAGCAATGACACCAGGATGCCTATACTTGGTACACAACCACCATTGCTGAGAGAAAACAGGTTGTATCAAACCGATTGGTTAATGCGGTTTTACGGCTTTAAAGTGCAGGAAATTTTAAACGATGCCAACCCAAACCTTGATATTGATATCGATCCAAAATTAAGCTGGGCGATTAGAAATATGCAGCATTTCCCTGTAGATATTAATACAGCTGATTATAAAATGATTCTCCGGATACCAGGTATCGGTGTAATGTCGGCCCAAAAAATTGTGCAGGCCAGAAAGTTCGGAAAGCTCAGGATTGACCAATTAAAAAAAATCGGCGTAGCTTATAACCGGGCCAAACACTTTATTGTTTGCCTGGATAGCCCCTATCAGCTAAAAGATTATCAGGGTACACAGATTAAAGCTTTTATTTTGGCCGAAAGCCAGAGCAAATATTTAAAAACAGATAGCAACCAGATGATTTTGTTTTAAAAACGCTACGATCGTCATTCCCAACTTGATTGGGAATCTCAAAGCTACGGCATTAAGATTCCCGCCTTCGCGGGAATGACGGACTAAAATAAAACCCAATGACCTACATTTTCGATGGCACTTTTCAAGGTTTATTAACCGCTGTTTTCGAATGGTTTGAACGTAAGCCTGGAAAAGTTGCGCTAAAATCTACTTCAATTTTTCAGCCTGAAGCTTTTGCAGAAAGTTTTACAGTTAGCACCAACGCAGAAAAAGCAGATCGGGTTTGGGCAGGGCTGCAAAAGAAACTCAAAAAGGATTGGCAGCGTAAATACTATTGCTCCTACTTATCAGAAATACCCGAGGCTTACAACCACCTCTTTCAGTTTACCGTATACATTTTTCAAAATCAATTGGGTGCAGAAAGTAATTATGGCAATCCGCACGTAATTGCACTGGCTAAATATGCCAAAAGTGTAGAAAGGGAAAAACACAGAATGGAAGCATTTATCCGTTTTCAAAAAACTGGTGATGGGATATTTTATGCTAATATAGATCCTGATTTTAATGTACTGCCTTTAATATCCAATCATTTTAAAAACCGTTATGCCGATCAGCCTTGGGTAATTTACGATTTAAAGCGCAAATATGGCTTATATTATAATTTAACAAGCGTTGAAGAAATTACAATCAGCTTTAGCAACGGTACAGATAAGCAAAATCTTGCGCCAGTTTTAATGGACGAGCGTGAGGCACTGTACGCCACCCTTTGGAAAGATTATTTTAAAAGTGCCAACATTGTAGCCCGGAAAAACACCAAACTGCATTTGCAGCATGTACCCAAAAGGTATTGGAAATATTTAACGGAGAAAGTTCCAATTTAGCTAACAAGAGTTGACAAATTAATAGCATACTGGTTCGTAAGTTGTCAACTCTGAATATACATGCAATAAATCTGGCTAAAAAACTAAAACTTACTGCCATGCTGACACCCACATTCTCAATTAGCGTAAAAAGTTTGACAGTTTGGTGAAAATTTGTCCCGCTAAACCTCTTGGCATAAAAAGTGTTAATTGTAAGCTTAGTTAAAAACTCAAATCAAAATAAAAAAATAATAAAAGTTATGGCGTTAAACCTTAAACCAATTGCTGGCAGTTCGAACAGAGTAATAGTTGAACCGGCTGCGGCAGAAGAGAAAACTGCATCAGGTTTGTATATCCCTGATACTGCAAAAGAAAAACCATCTAAAGGAACTGTAGTTTCTGTTTCTGAAGAAGATGCTGAAGGTAAAAAAGCGAGTGTAAAAGTTGGCGATGTTGTAATTTATGGTAAATACGGTGGTACCGAATTCCCTTACGAAGGTAAAGATTACCTAATTATGCGCGAAACTGATATTTACGCTGTTGTTGGGTAATATTAATGAGTGAATGACTGAATACCTCAAATGAGGTGAATTCAGCATAAATCAACAAATAAAATAATAATGTTAGAATGAAAAAAGCAAAAAACTCAATCATTCTATCATACAATCATTCAAAATTTAAAAATAATGTCAAAACAAGTAAAATATAACGTAGAAGCTCGTGACGCCCTGAAAAGAGGTGTTGATATTCTAGCAAATGCAGTAAAAGTAACTTTAGGTCCAAAAGGACGTAACGTAATTATCGATAAAAAATTCGGTTCACCAGCCATCACTAAAGATGGTGTTACGGTTGCAAAAGAAATCGAATTGAAAGATGCCGTTGAGAACATGGGCGCTCAAATGGTTAAAGAAGTAGCTTCAAAAACAGCTGATATTGCTGGTGATGGTACTACTACTGCAACTGTATTGGCTCAGGCAATTATTACTACAGGTATTAAAAACGTTGCTGCCGGTGCAAACCCAATGGATTTAAAACGCGGTATTGACAAAGCGGTTGCTGCTGTTGTAGAAAACTTAAAATCTCAATCACAAGCGGTTGGTGATGATAATAACAAAATTAAACAAGTAGCCTCTATCTCAGCTAACAACGACGAAGTTATCGGTTCGTTAATTGCTGAGGCAATGAGCAAAGTTGGTAAAGATGGTGTAATTACTGTTGAAGAAGCAAAAGGTACTGAAACTGAAGTTAAAACAGTTGAAGGTATGCAATTTGACAGGGGTTATTTATCTCCGTATTTTGTTACCAATGCAGATAAAATGGAAGCTGAATTAGAAAATCCTTACATTTTAATCTACGACAAAAAAATCAGTAACATGAAAGAATTGTTACCGGTTTTAGAAAAAACTGTTCAAACCGGCAAACCATTGGTTATCATTTCTGAAGATTTAGATGGCGAAGCTTTAGCAACATTGGTAGTTAACAAAATCCGTGGTTCGTTAAAAGTTGTTGCTGTTAAAGCTCCAGGTTTTGGTGACAGAAGAAAAGCAATGTTAGAAGACATCGCGATCTTAACTGGTGGTATTGTGGTATCAGAAGAAAGAGGTTACAAATTAGAAAATGCTGATTTAACCTACTTAGGTTCTGCTGAGAAAGTTGTTGTTGATAAAGACAATACAACTGTAATTAACGGTGCAGGTAACTCAGATGATATTAAATCGCGTGTTAGCCAAATCAAATCTCAGATTGAAACGACTACATCTGATTACGATAAAGAAAAATTACAGGAGCGTTTGGCTAAATTAGCTGGCGGTGTTGCCGTTCTTTATGTAGGTGCAGCTAGTGAAGTTGAAATGAAAGAGAAAAAAGACCGTGTTGATGATGCTTTACATGCAACCCGTGCGGCTGTAGAAGAAGGTATTGTTGCTGGTGGTGGTGTTGCTTTTATCCGTGCGGTTGAAGCATTAGCTAACCTAAAAGGTGCTAACGAAGATGAAAACACTGGTATCCAGATCATCCGTCGTGCTATCGAAGAACCATTACGTCAGATTTGCGAAAACGCAGGTATTGAAGGTTCTATTGTAGTTCAAAAAGTTAAAGAAGGTAAAGCTGATTTCGGTTACAATGCACGTACTGATGTTTACGAAAACTTAATTGGTGCTGGTGTTATCGATCCGACTAAAGTAAGCCGTGTAGCGTTAGAAAATGCAGCGTCTATTGCAGCAATGTTATTAACTACTGAAGTTGTTTTAGCAGACGAACCTGAAGAAGGTGGTGCTCCAATGCCTCCAATGGGCGGCGGTGGTATGGGTGGTATGATGTAATACCATTCTGCAACGAAACGATTTCGTGTAAAAATACACCCCCAAGGCATAACGCCTTGGGGGTTTTTTTATGCCTTTTTACGGCCAAAATGAAACTTTAACCATTCTATAACCCATTCATTTAGTTAACGTTGGTGTAAAGTTTTATAAGCGTAGTTCTAAAAACACGTTCTTTGCAAACGAATATTTATTGACGCGTCTTAGGTCTAATACTCATCTCTGAGATTGGATTAAAGCAAGGTTCACTAACAAAGCTTCCAGAACGCAATAAAATCATTCCCTAGTGTTAGAGATTTATGAAGATTCGTTGTAAAAGGAAATGGCTTTCTTTTGTCCTGTTTTTTGGGGCATTTTTGTTCACGTCAAATGTTTTCGCACAAGTAACCATTGGCACAGTAGACTCAGGACCGTATACACCGGGCAGTACCATTGCCGTTCCTTTTACAGTACCAACAAGCTGCATCTCACAGGGAAATCAATTTCAGCTCTATTTATCAGATCAAAATGGAAGTTTCACAACAGAAACACTTATTGGCAGTTACACAGGCTTCTATAGCACTTATATAAACGGTAGGCTTCCTGCAACCCTTACGCCCGGCACAGGCTATCGCGTTCGGGTAAAAACTACCACTCCGGCCACAGCAAGTAACCCTTCTACCCCTTTTGAGGTTAAGGCAGGAACTGCTGTTGAAGCAAAATTAACATCAACATTGTTAAATGCGGCAAATGATGAAACTTTTGGTACCTGCACCAGTAAGGCCAATAATTCTTTCTTCCTTACAAATGCATCTACAGCAAATAGTACGGTTACCGCGAGCATAACAGACGAAGTAAATGGCGGGGGACCAACTTTAATCAATTTCCCTACTGCAATACAACCTTTTACTGCTCAACAGACACATTATACCATTTATACCAAAGCCGTGATGCCAGATGGTTCGGTGGCGACCAAGGCCTATCTACTCATAAATAATAAAGCGATAACAGCCTTTGCCAACACCGGAAATACGGCACTATGTTTACCTACGGCTAATTTTACTTTTAATGTAGATGTTTCCTCGGGTTCGGGCATTCAAAACAATTTTCCGGGAGATATTTACACCATCACGTGGGGTGATCAAGCTACAACCACACACACCCTTTGCGAAATTATTGCTAATGGCGGGAAGGTAACGCATCTTTATGACAGATCATCTTGTGGAAGTGTTTCTACATCGAGCGCCGGTACTATTTATAATGCCTTTGACGTTTCCATCCGCGTATCCAATGCTTTCTGCAATACCATGGGTACACCAGTTTCTTCTTCAGCAAAGGTGGTCGTAAAACCGATAAACTCGTTCGCATATAATACACCAGGCTGTACCAATGCGAAGATCACATTTGTTAACACATCTGTTTTGGGTGAAAACCCAACTACCAATACGCCAGGCTGTACCCCAAATAACATTACTTATAACTGGTATGTGGATGGTGTAATCATAGAATCTGACAAGCCAAAATCATACAATTTTGTATACAGCTTCCCTACCCATGGAGAACATACGGTTACATTAACTTCCAAAAATCTTTCGACCGATTGCGATGCCGATCCGGCCAATAACAAAATTTGTATTCAGGATCCGCCAAAGCCAGCATTTAGTTTACCATCAAATCCAATCTGTGCAGGAACAACATTAAAAGCTTCTGATCTATCAGTTTTAGATAATATCTGTGATGCAGCCAACAGTTACTTTTGGTCAGTTTCTCCTGCGGTTGGTTTTACAGGAGGCACAAGTGCAACAAGTAAAGAACCTGAGTTCAATTTCACTAATCCAGGTACTTACACCATCACCTTAAATATTACTACGCCATCTTGTGGTATAGTTACAAGTCAGCCACAAACTGTTGTGGTAAATGAAAGTCCGGTAGCTACACTATCGCCCGATATCACGCTATGTAATCTCGCTACTTACGATTTTAACAATACCACAACAGGGCCAACCCAAACCTTAATAACAGGTACCACAAAAGATTTACCCGATAGCTATACCTGGACAGTTTCACCATCAGGATCTGGTACCTATAGCTTTACGGGTGGCACAAGCGCCAACTCTAAATATCCATCGATAAAATTCGATAGCTATGACACGTATACGATAAAGGTTGTCCATAAAAATAATTGTGGAACGGCCGAAGATACCCAAATCCTAACTTTCAGCACCGCTCCCGTAATTAGTGCAGGTACTGACCAAAGCATTTGTTTTAACGACCTCAGTTTTACGCTTAACGGAACCATAACAGGTGCCACCTCAACCCAAACCTGGATTGGCGGATTAGGAACATTTACACCCAGCAGAAACGATTTAAACGCAACCTACACGCCAACCGCCGCCGAAAAAACAGCGGGTACAGTTACTTTACGGTTAAGGGTTACCACCGCACTAGCCGCCCCCTGTAACCAGATCGACGACGATATTATTCTTAAAATAAAACCCAACATCAGTTTAACGAGCGCAGCAGCTAAAACCATTTGTACAGGTAATAGTGTTGCATACACCCCAACTTCTGCAGTAGCGGGCGTAACCTATACCTGGACAGCGACTGGAACTGCAACTGGCTACACCTCCAACGGAAGCGGCCCCATTAACGATATCCTCACCAATACCGATGTTAATGCCGATGCAAGCGTAAATTATCTCATCACGCCCCATTTTGATGGCTGCGACGGAACGCCATTTAATTTAGTGGTTACCATCAAACCTAACCCTATTGTAACACCAACTGCATCCAGTGCAATCATCTGTAATGCCACTTCATCGGCCATAACCTTAACAACAAACCTAACAGGTGTAAACTATACTTACACCAGCGTAATAACCGGAGCAATAACTGGAAATAGCAATAGAGCATTAGCGTCGGCAGGAACACAGATCAACGATATTTTAACCAACTCCGGCACCACCGCAGGTACAGTAACCTACACCATTACGCCTGTATCTACAAATGGTTGCCCAGGTACACCAGCCAGCATTACCATTACCGTTTTGCCAAGCGCAACACTGCCAAATGCAGGCCCGGATGAAGCGATCTGCAACGCCAGCGCTTACATCTTAAAAGGAAATACACCAACAGTTGGCACAGGCAAGTGGACAATCGTTACTGCGCCAACAGCTGTAACTTTTGCTGATGACACGCAGGGCAATACAACAATTGCTGGTTTACAGCCAGGAAATACTTATACCTTTAGATGGACAATAAGCGACACCAACTGTTCTACATCCAGCGATGATGTTCAAATCACCGTTAACCCGCTCAGTATTGGTGGCACAACCACTGGCGACGTAAATGTATGTGCGGGTGCAAATGGTGGAAACATTAATTTAACAGGGCAGGTTGGAAACATTATCCGTTGGGAAAGATCTATTGACAACGGGGTTAACTGGTCTACAATTACCTCAACAACAAATCCTTATGTGTTTTCTAACCTCACTATAAGCACACAATATCGTGCAATAGTGCAAAGTGGTAGCTGTGCAGAAGCCATATCAACCGTAAGCACAATCACGGTAAATCCGGGCACCGTTGCAGCAAATGCAGGCGCAGATCAAAACTTGTGCAGTGGAAATGGCATTACATTAAATGGCAACAACCCTTCACCCAACAGCGGTGTATGGACTTTAACATCAGCACAAGCCGGCATTAACATAACCGACCCTACACTTTACAACACCCCAGTTACTGGTCTAGTACCGGGGCAAACTTATACCTTCAGATGGACCATTTCTGGTTTTAACGGCTGCCCGCCATCTGTAGATGATGTAACGGTTACCTATTACTCACCTGTTACCAATAATATTGGACCATCGTCAGCACCAGTTTGTGCCGGCCAAAGCATCACCATTACAGGCGATACACCAACCGGCGGAACAGGAACATTCGCCTACCAATGGCAGAGCAGTGCCGACGGAAATACCTGGAGCAATATTCCTTCAGCCATCAACAAAGATTTAAGCCTAATTGTAAGCGCTTCAACCTATTTCAGAAGATTAGTGAACAGCACCATCTGTACTTCAATTAGTAATTCGTTACAGATTACCGTTTTGCCAGGCCTAACCAACAATACCATTGCTACCGATCAAAACATCTGTATCGGCGCACCTGCAGCGGCTTTAACGGGTACTACACCTAGCGGTGGTAGCGGAACCTATGTGTACCAATGGCAATCGAGTTTAAATGGAACAGCCTGGAGCGATGTATTGGGCGCAAATAGTATAAGCTTTACACCGCCAATACCAACCGTAAGCATTTATTACCGTCGATCGGTAGCCAGCGGCGCTTGCAGTAACAATTTAAGCAACCAGATTAAGATAACGGTTAATCCACATGCTAAGGCAGAATTAATTTTTAATACAGATAAAGGTTGTTCGCCATTTGTTTTAACGCCAACCAATATATCGGCTACACCTTATACAGACCGCAACAATATTTACACCTGGTTTGCCAATGGCGTACAGATTGGCACAGGAATTACCTTTCCTGGCTATACCATTGCAACAGATAACGAAAGTGTTGCTATCAAATTGGTCGTAACTAGCAGCCTGGGCTGTAATAACGATGAAACCAGTCATACTTTTAGCACAATACAAAATGTAACAGCCGCCTATACACAAAATGCAACATCTGACTGCGGACCTTTAAACGTTGTTTTTAGCAATACTTCCAATTCACTAACAGCAGCGACCTTTAACTGGGATTTCGGAAACGGCACCACTTCAAATTTAGCTCAACCGCCAGCGGTTACCTACCAGCCAGACCCAACAGGAAAAGATCTTACTTATACCGTTACTTTAAAGGCAACTACCACGTGCGGCACCACCACGCAAACCTCAACCGTATTAGTAAAAGCAAAACCGGTTTCTGTTTTTTCTCCTGATAAAACAACAGGCTGCTCCCCTCTGCCTGTTACCTTTAGCAATACTTCACCTGGAAATTATACCAGCTATACCTATGATTTTGGTGATGGTTCAGCACCTTTAACTGTTACCGATAAAAATAGTGTAAGCCATACTTATACCACTCTGGCTGTGAGAGATTATGTTGTAAAAATGACCGCAACCAATGAATGTGGAAGCAATGAATCTCAATATTCTATCCGCGTTTCACCTAACGACATTACTCCAGAATTGGTAGTAAACAGCAACCAACTTAAAGGTTGTGCACCTTTAAAAGTCGATTTCTTTAACAATACCAAAGGTGCCAGCACTTTTGTTTACGATTTTGGCGATGGAAGCACTACAGTAACCCATACTGCACCAGAAACTATATCGCATACATTCACCCAACCCGGGAAATATACCATAACCTTATACGCATCAAACAACTGTTCTAATGCTTCAACAATAGAAACTGTTGAAGTTTTGCCACAACCTTCTGTGAGTTTCACATCAGATAAGACAAGTGGCTGTGATGGTATTACCGTAAAGTTTAAAAATGCTAGTACTGGTGCAATAGGTTATGTCTGGGATTTTGGAGATGGTTCTCCAACATCCAACGCTATAGAGCCTACGCACACTTTTAATGGTCCGGGGAAAAATTATACCGTTACCTTAACAGCAACCAATGCACTTGGCTGTACAAACAGCATTACCATAGCCGATTTTATCCATGTTGCGCCACCTCCCCAAGCAACTTTTACCGTTACTCCAGGCAATGAAGTATCCATTCCCAACTATTCATTTGCCTTTAAGGATATCAGTACCGATGCCGTAAGCTGGGAATGGACTTTTGGTGACGGGTCGCAGTCAACCCTGCAAAATCCAAACCATACCTATGCCAACGAAGGTACTTATAATGTAACCCTGAAAGTGCTGAACAAAGAAGGCTGCTCTTCCACTACTTTCCAATCGGTAAGGATTATTGGTGTACCAGGTTACTTAAATATACCCAATTCATTTATGCCCGCAAGCGCGAAAAACGAGATTAAAATCTTTAAAGCAAAAGGCCGCGGCATAAAAGAGTGGCAAATGTCTGTTTTTAACAAATGGGGACAGTTACTTTGGGAAACGACCAAATTAGATGACAGCGCACCGCTGGAGGGCTGGGACGGCACTTATAAAGGACAGGAACAACCGCAAGGTGTTTATTACTGGAAAGTAGATATAAAATTTATCAATGGCAGTGATTGGAAAGGGATGACTTACGATTCATCTCCTCCAAAGAAAACGGGTGTAATATATTTAATAAGATGATGAGGAGAGGGATAATATTATTTTGGCTTGCGTTAGTGTTGCCGTTAATGATTTCGGCGCAAGACCACATTTATTCGCAGTTTTACAATGCGCCGATTTATTTAAATCCGGCTTTAACAGGTCAGTTTGAAGGCGACATTAGGCTTAATGCCTTATACCGCAACCAATGGACGGGTTTAGCAAGTGATTTTTCGTACATGAGTGCTTCTGGCGACCTCAATCTACGGAGATTAAATAGCGGCATTGGCATAATTTTTAACCGAAGCAGCGAGGGTACAGCCTACCTGGTAAAGAACAATATTGCCCTGAGCTATTCCTATATCATCGGTGGAGACGATTTTGCCTTATCGTTTGGCTTGCAGGGAGGCATTACCAACCAAAAGCTAAACTGGGATAAACTTGTGTTTGGGGATCAGATCGATATCAATACAGGGTATATTCCCGGTAGCATTTCTGGCGCCGAAAGACCAAGTGTAGATAGCCGGTATTATTTCGATTCCAATGCAGGTGCCAACCTGGTAGTGGGGAAGTTTATGATGGGATTAGCAGTGCATCACCTTAACCGTCCGGATGAATCCTTATCAGGTTTTCAGGCCAAATTACCGATGCGTATCTCAGGTAATTTAAGCTACAAGTTAACCTTGGTACCAGATGAGTACGATCGCGATGGGAATTACCTCATCCCATCTATTGTTGCCTACAAACAGGGCAATGTAAAATCGTTCAGTGCGGGGATGCAATATAAATATGCGGGCATAAACGCAGGTATATGGTACCGCAATGATGGCAATTCGAATGGAAATGATGCGATTGTTTTTTCTGTAATCTTCGATATTTTTAACCGCAGAACAAACGGCGAAAAATTCAGGTTAGGCATCAGTCACGATGCTACAACCTCTAAAATCAACTACAGCAATACTGGCGGAACATCCGAAATTGGTGTGGGTTATGAAAAATATTTTCCAAATAGTTCGAATGGTGGCAGGGCAAATGGCCTAAGATGTTACGATTTTTATTAATTTGCCTTTGATAATTCAAGGCGATGAACGAGATCATAGACCAAAACCATTTCATTACACAAAGTGAAATCAATAAATTTCTATTGGCTACCCTGCTTTGTGGCATAATCGGAGCAGAACGCGAGTACAGAAGTAAATCTGCTGGACTCAAAACCATGATGATGATTGGTTTGGGTGCGACCCTATTTACCATCCTGTCCATCAAAATCGGTCCAACCAGTCAAGACCGCATTGCCTCGAACATTGTTACAGGGATCGGGTTTTTAGGCGCTGGGGTAATTTTCAAGGAAGAAAACCGCGTTAAAGGGCTAACTACGGCCTGTATCATCTGGATTGTTGCTGCAATTGGAATGGCCATAGGCTCAGGCTATTACGAACAGGCTATAGGGGTAACCATTGTGGTTTTATTGGCGCTGATTATTTTCCCCTTTTTAGAAGAGATTGGCGACCGCCGTTTTACCAAAAGGCTTTACCGCATTGTTAAAAGACAGCATACACATGGCAATGTTGAGAGTTATGAAGACGTTTTTCTCGAAAGTAAACTCAAGCCCCAGCGCGGGAAACACCAATTGGTAGACAATATTATCACCGGAAACTGGACAGCAACGGGTACGCCCAAAAACCATCAGAAATTTGTAGACCGTATGCTTAAGGATGATGATATTATAGAGTTTGATTTTTAACCGAGTCGAATAAATTTATTTTTTGAGTTTGTAAGGCTAATTTTTTCTCTTCGATCACTATTGTATCCGACCAGATGTCGTGCCATGGTGCACAAGGATTACCCAATGCACTAAAAGCATTGAACGGGATAGCTCTTATAATATTTCGGATAAATGCTTTTTGAAAAGTAATGTCGCTACCATCAGGATTTACAGCTCTTGTTCCTGTAATTAACTTTCCAATTGATCTTCCGTTAGACATTGCTTCTGTTATAAACATTACAATACCGTAAAGTAATAAGGAAATCAAACGGCCTGATAATCCATCAAAACTATCTAAAAGTTCAGGCTTAATAATTCCGAGAATAATTGCAATGCCAAATGTGATAATGTAAAAAACAACTAAATCGATAAGATAATTCGTAAATCTCTTTCCTGTAGTTGCCCGACAGTATTCTAAATCAATTTCTTGATAATTGTTGTTGAAGTCCATTTTAGAGCCTTTAAATTAGATCTTTCTAAGGTAAAATATTTTCACCATGGACCAAAATTAATTTATCCAAAATCATAAAACAATCATAGCTTTGTGTAACTATATTCATAATGATCAAGGAACAGATTTCAGTTTTCGATATTTTTAAAATAGGCATCGGCCCATCCAGTTCACATACCTTAGGTCCATGGCGGGCCGCACAACAGTTTACAGCTTCGCTTGCCCAAAACAATTTGATTGATGAAATTGAGGGTATAAAAATATTGCTTTATGGTTCGCTTGCCAAAACAGGTAAAGGCCATGGAACTGATGTAGCTATTCTACTCGGTTTAACCGGAGCTGATCCGGTAACTTTTGATGTAGACGCCGTTACTCCTACTTTCGAAAGCATCCAAAGAGATAAGAAATTAAATCTTGCTGGTCATTTAATTCTTGATTTTGATTACGATAACGACCTGCTTTTTCTTTTTGCCGAAAGTTTGCCCTTTCACCCAAATGCGGTTACTTTTCAGGCATTTTTAAAAGATGGAAAAGCATTTTCAGAAACCTATTACTCTATTGGTGGCGGTTTTGTAGTTAAAGAAGGCGAAGACAATAGTAAAAAACCACAGGTAGACCTTCCCTTTCCTGTAGAAAAAGCAAAAGATCTTTTACACTGGTGCTTATCTACCGGTTTAAAGGTTAGCGAAATCGTAATGGAGAACGAACTGGCCTGGCGCACTGAAGCAGAGACCAAAAAAGGCATCCTGCAGCATTTTGCGGTTATGCGCGATTGTATTTATCGCGGCTGTCATACCACAGGTTTTTTGCCAGGCGGTTTAAATGTGGCGCGAAGGGCATTTCCGCTAAATAAACGATTAATTGATAAAAGTGAATATTCGGATTATAATAGCTGGGTAGCAGCCATTAGAAAAGGTGGAAATGGCTTTAATTATACTTTAGACTGGGTAAGCTGTTTCGCGCTGGCTGTTAATGAAGAAAACGCATCTTTTGGTCGTGTGGTAACCGCCCCGACCAATGGTGCCGCAGGTGTAATTCCAGCTGTGTTACAATATTTAATTACCTTTTGCGATGGTTACAGCGAAGAAAAAATCATCCAGTTTATTGCCTGTGCTTCAGAAATAGGCAGTATTTTCAAAAAAGGGGCAACAATATCAGCCGCTATGGGCGGATGTCAGGCCGAAATTGGCGTTTCCTCGGCCATGGCTGCAGCAGCGCTAACCGAGTGTTTAGGCGGCTCGCAAAGACAGGTTTTAATGGCAGCAGAAATTGCCATGGAACACCATTTGGGTTTAACCTGCGATCCGATTGGCGGTTTGGTACAGATCCCTTGTATCGAGAGAAACACGATGGGCGCCATTAAAGCCATTACAGCCAGCCAGTTAGCCTTACAAAGCAATCCTGATAAGGCAAAAGTTAGTTTGGATGCAGTAGTAAATACCATGTGGGAAACCGCCCTCGATATGAATGCCAAGTACAAAGAAACATCTGACGGAGGATTAGCAACCAATATTCCAATCAGTTTGCCAGAATGTTAATTCAACATTGTTGCAATAAAATGACCGACGTTATCGATTTATTACAAATTTTCTGGCGCCAAATCAACAAGTATTTTTACATTCGCTGACTTTATTAATTATTCATAAAAAAATGATCAACTACACAAAAATCAGTGTGATTGGTTTGGCTTTGTCGTTATCTATATCGACGACTTATGCGCAAGACAATCTCGTTAATTCTTTAAAAAACAACCAAAGCGAAAACAGTGCTTCTTCTTTTAAATTTACTGAAGTGATTAACCTGGCCAATACGCCAGTTCAGAATCAAGGATCTTCAGGTACTTGCTGGAGCTATTCTACCAACTCATTTTTAGAATCAGAAATGATTAAAGCTGGTAAACAGCCTGTAACGTTATCTCAGCTTTTTTCAGCCCGTAACGCGTATGTAGAAAAAGGCAAAAATTACGTGCGTATGCATGGTGCAGTTTCATTAGGCGATGGCGGTGCTTTGCACGATGTAATCAACATGTACAGAAAATACGGTGCAGTTCCGCAAGAGGTATATACCGGATTAAATTATGGCACTAAAATTAATAAAACTGCAGAGCTTGGCGATATCGAAAAAGGTATTTTAGAAGCTGTTGTAAAGAATGCAAATGGAGAGTTAACCCCTAACTGGTTAAAAGCTTATACTGGTGTAATTGATGCTTATTTAGGTACAGTACCAGAAAACTTTACCTATAATGGCAAAAAATACACACCAAAAACTTTCGCTCAGGAAGTGGTGGGTTTAAATGCCGACAACTACGTAGAACTTTCATCGTTCAACGACCATCCTTTCTATAGCAAATTTACTTTATTGGTACCTGATAACTGGTCTTTCGATCAGGTTTATAACGTTAAAGTAAACGAGTTAACTGACATTATCGATAACGCTTTAAAAGGTGGTTATACTGTTGCATGGGCTACAGATGTAAGCGAAAAAAACTTCAGCTGGAAAAACGGTGTTGCTTTCGTCCCACAAACACCTTTCGCTGATATGACCATGAAACAGAAAGCAGATATGTTTAACGGTCCGCAGCCAGAGATGGAAATTACGCAGGAGAACCGTCAGCTTGCTTTCGACAACTACCAAACTACTGATGATCACGGTATGCACATTGTTGGTTTAGCCAAAGATCAAACAGGTAAAGAATATTATATCGTTAAAAACTCTTGGGGAGCAAGTAACGATTATAAAGGATATTTATACGTAACCAAAAACTACGTAAAATATAAAACAACAGCAGTTTTATTGAACAAAGCAGGTATTCCATCTGCAATTTCTAAAAAATTAGCTTTGTAATTAAACCTAATCATTCAAAGAGCCGCAGAAGAAATTTTGCGGCTTTTTTTGTTAACCACGGAGTTCACTGAGTTTTACACAGAGGGACACAAAGTGATGGAAGATAAAAGTCAACTTGTGAAGTAGACCTTTGACTCCACTAAGGTGACATCTCATAATTAAATTGAAGTTCTATCTGTGCCCATCCTTTTTATCTGTGGTTAAAACATACAAGCCTCTGTGATCTCCGTGCCTTCTCTCTGTGTACGCTCTGTGGTAAAAAAGTAAACATTAAACCAGCCCTGAATAAGTTAACACCAACCACCATAAACCCGTGGTGATAAAACACAATAAAATTCCGATTCCAACCACCAGATTAGAAAGCTTCGGATTAAGGTTATACTGATCGGCTACCACACCAGCGGTTACCAGTGTTGGCATGGCCATTTCGAAAATCGTTATTTTGGTAATCATTCCACCCATACCTAAAACAAGTGCTGTAACCAAAACTATCAACGGCGCTAAAATCAGTTTATACAATAAAGCAAAGCTGATGTGTTTCAATTCGCTAAACCAACCCCCAAATTTTAGTTGTAAACCTATTGAAAACAATGCCAATGGACCAACTGTACCCGCTAGTTTCTCGAATAATGGATCTAGTGAAGAAAGGTTAATAAAATGTGGGAGAGTCAGCGCCAAAACACAACCTATAAGCGGCGGAAAGGTCATGACTTTCTTCAACACCAATTTCGGGCTTAACTTTTGATTCTGCGAGGAGCGGATGGCTACAATAATGCCAATGGTAGATAAAAGCATAAAGGTAACCTGATCGCATATAATGGCGACAGCCAGTTCTTTTTCACTAAAATAAGCCACAATTAAAGGAAACCCTATAAATGAAGTATTACTTAAAGAACTGGTTAGTTTTAACCCGCCAGTGGTGGATTTGCTAATACTCCGGATGCAACTATACAGCGTAATAAATAACCAACCGAATAGCCAGACACAAATTGGTGCCAGTACAGGAAAGAACAGATCTTTAGTCCAGGTAATGTGTGGCAGATATTTAAAAGAAACTGCTGGTAGTGCGATATAGATAATCCAGGCATTAATGCCTTTGTGTGCATCTTTGGGAAGCGATTTGCTTTTTCTAAAAAGAATCCCGGCTAAAATGCATAAACCTATAATAATGAAGTTTGCCATTGTTAGCGTAAAGATAATTTATAAAAGAAAAACGCCAATAAGAAATGTACTTATGGCGTTTTAAATAATTTATACCGAAGGTTTTGGTTTTTTCTTTTTGTTCCAAACCTTTTCCTTACCCTTATGTTGAGGCCGTTTTTCCTCCACATGCGTAATTTCCATTGCAGCTATGCTTTCTGGCAGTGGCATGCGGGGAACTTCCTTCTCGATTAATTTTTCGATGTTATCGAACTTGCGTTTATCTCTACCGTTAACCAATGTAATGGCCGTTCCTTTGGTTGCAGCTCTTGCCGTACGGCCAATACGGTGTACGTAATCAGCCGGATCGCCAGGAACATCATAATTGATTACCAGGTCGATTCCTTCTACGTCGATTCCGCGGGATAACACATCTGTTCCGATTAAAATTGGCAATCTTCTATTTTTGAAAGCCAGTAAAATATCTTCGCGTTCTTTCTGTCCTAAATCGGAGTGAAAAGCTTCAGCTTTAATGCCCAATCCTTTAAAAGTTTTATATAAAGCTTTTACTTTTTCCTTGGTTGAAACGAAAATAATACTGCTTTTGTATTGCCCACTTTTAAAAATATCGGTTAATAAGGCCTGTTTCTGTTGGTCGTGAATGTTATAAGCTTGTTGATCGATCCCCTCAGCAGGTTTAGCTATTGAAATGGTAATCTGCTTCGGTTCGTGCAAGATCTTACCCGCCATGGTTCTTATTTTCGGCGCCATTGTAGCCGAGAATAAAAGTGTTTGCCTTTTCTTTGGCAAGTAGCTGATAATGCGGATAATGTCGTCGTAAAAGCCCATATCCAACATTCTATCTGCTTCATCTAAAATTAAATGCTGCAAATGTTCGAGCTTTAACACACCAGAAGATAAATGTGCCATTAGTCTGCCCGGAGTGGCAATAATAATGTCTACACCATTGCGCATAGAACGTTTTTGCTGTTCGTAAGCGATACCATCTCCCCCGCCGTAAACAGCTAAGGAACTGATATTGGTAAAATAAGCTAATGCTTCAACCTGTAAATCAATCTGTTGCGCGAGCTCGCGTGTTGGAGCCAATATCAAGGTATTGTTGTGCCTATCGGCAGCTTTACTAATTTTATCCATTACAGGTAAAAGGTAGCTGGCCGTTTTTCCTGTACCGGTTTGAGCGCAGGCAATCAGATCATGATTATCTAAAATTACCGGGATGGCTTGTTCTTGTATTGGAGTAGCGCTTTTATACCCCATGGCCATTAAGCCTTCGTATAAATCGGGGTTAAAATTAAAATCGTTAAAATTCAATCTATTGTGTTTATGTCTTTTAGCAAAAGTACCTTAAAATACCGCTAATAACAAACCGCATTTTAATATCGATATATTAAATGATTTTAAAGGGCATATACGGTAACGCCTTAGGAGCTATAAAAACAAAAAAGCCCCGATTGCTATAAACAACCAGGGCTTGGAAATTATAATAGACGAAACTTAGTCTACCAGAATATCTTTTTCTGGTGTATTCGTTTCAGGGTTTTTAGGTAGGGTAACCTTCAAAATTCCATCAGCGTAACTGGCTGAAATATTTTCCACTAAAACTTTTCCGTTTAGGCCAAAAGCCCTTTCGAAAGTGCCGTTGCTATATTCTCTGCGGCTATACTTTTTAGCCGAATCGGCTTCTTCTTTAGCTTGGTAAGAAATGGTTAATACATCATCTTTGGTAACCACCTTTAAATTTTCTTTAACCAAAGCTGGTGCAAAAAGCTCAATAATAAAGCTGGTTTCTGTTTCTTCTATATTAGCTGGTACCTTTCTAAAGCCCTGGTTAAACATGGCATGTTTGTGGTGACCGAAAGGACCACCAAAGTGCCTTCCAAATCTTCCCTCTCCTGCGCCAAAGCGACTATGCATCTTGCCCGAATGGCATCTATGTTCGTTGTACATTTTGTTTAATTTTAATTGTTATTTATGCTGTTAATTTATCGGCTTAAGCCAATTAGTTGTAAGCCGCCTGCTCTGTTTTAGGGATACCCAATAGCTGTGTAATGATATTTGCATAGGGATATGAAGGCGAGAAAACGGCGTAATCAAATTTTAACCCCCTTATCTGAACCAAAATATCATCGATAAATTTCATTGGCTCAAGCAGCGCGCTGATCAATCCCGATTTAGGTTTCTCTTCTTCATCAATCGCCTTTTTCCCTTGAAAAATATTCAGCTCTTGATTATAGGCTTTAAAGTCAGCGCCGATTTGTTCAATAGGAACTTTAAATTCGTCCGAGCTAAAGAAAGTTACCTTCTCCCCTCGGGTAATCAGCTCGTTTGCCATACCCAAAATCGGACTAACATCTGCCTGAGATGGATCGCTTAAAAAAAGTACCTGTGACATAACGTTATCTATTTACTTTGTTTACACTATCAACAAGACTAATCACGGTATCATCCATTTTTCTGCTATGGTGACTGTAACTATGGTTTCTATGATGTTCTTGCTGGCAATCATCATGATAATACCTGTTTTTAAAATCTAACCGATCTCGGTATCCATTTTGAACGGCCAGTACATTTAAGCTGTAAAAAGTTCCAGCAGCAACAGCCAATGCCAATAATATTCTAAATGCTCTCATGGCGGTTAATAATTTACGTTAATGTTGTTAACTGTTCCATTGCCTTGTACGGTTGGCCTGTACCATTGGTTATCAATCGGCACAATTGGGTTGTAAATGTTTTCGAAACCGCTAAAGCGGCTATGGAAATAATGGCGACGCCTACCGGTAAAAATCCTGAACATAAAACCAATCAGCATGATGGCCAATATAAATTTGAACACAAATGGTATGAAGAAAGCGACTGCACCAAGTACAATCCCGAATCCTATGGTTTTTAATATCTTTTTCATTCTCTATATTTTTTTTTTACGGTAACCAATTCATCCTAAACAAATTGACTAACACATCTTTGTTTTATGTTATTTATATAGGAAGACGGAGCAACTTTATTTTTACTTTAAATTATTTTAATTTTTTTTTATTTCTAATGGATTTTGTCATCCTGAACGCAGTGAAGGATCTTTCTAAGTGATTAATCATCCTTTTGTTATGTCATCCTGAGCGGAGTCGAAGGATCTTCTAATAGATCGTCATTTCGACCGCAGCGAAATGGAGAAATCTGTCTTGATAGATCTCTCCACTCCGTGTTGCTACGGAGATGATGATTTGCGGAGAGGCTTTCAAGATGTTCAGAATAACGGGGAAATAGATCAAACAAAAAAGCCCCGATTTTAATCGAGGCTTCCAATCATTCCTTGTTACGATGGTGGCGCCATCCGCCACATCTCCGTTTGTATTCTTCCTTAAATTTTGCCCGCTCCTCTTCGTTCATCGAATCCCATTTGGCACGCATTCCCCGGGCACGTTCACGGAAGCCATTATGCCCCGCATGGCCACCTTTATTAAAGTTCCCAAAAAGCAACCTGCACAGCACAAGTAAACCGAGGGCTTGCCAATAATTAAGTTTGCCTGCATGTGCCACCTCTGGTAAAATCCAATTCCATAAAAACATAACCACATAACCCAATACCGCTGCAATAAGCACCGCTACGGGTAAAAAGAAAATAAATTTCTTGCGCCGATTAAAATTTCTATTCATCATGTCTGCAAATTTAATAGTTAATAAATTCCTGATATAAATTTTGTAAACGGTTACGCAGGTGTTTTACAGCATAACCCTTTCTTGATATTAATGTTTTGATATTCTCTCCGCTTTCATCGGCCAGTTCCTGAAAAGTGCGCTCTTCCAATTCGTTCTGAACAAACACGTAACGCTGATTCTCCGGCAGTTCTTCCAAGGCCAAAAACAGTTGATCCCAGAATAGTTTCTTTAAACTTTCTTCTTCTGGGGAGTAAGCTTCGGCAAGTAAAATTTCTTTAAAATTGATTTCGCCATCTTCACCTTCGAAAGTGAAATCTTCTAACGATTCTTCTTTTTGTTTACGGTATTTATCGGTGATCTTATTTCTTGCCACGCGATATAACCAGCCACTAATCTGTTCGATGGCGCCTGCCTCGGGTTGATTGCTGAGCTGAAACCAAACATCCTGTAAAATATCTTCCGCATCCTCATCTGTATTCACCCTTCCACGGATGAAACTGAATAAGCGCTTACCATAATTGGCAACCGTTGAGATGATATTTTGAGGTTCGTTTGTTGGCACTAAATTTTGCTAATAACCCAGTAAACGGATGAAACTCAATATTACTTTAAATTTTCTTTATTTTTTTCAGAAAATCGCCATTTTAAATCAAAATACCTTGATTTTTAGCGACTTATAGTGACCCTTTTTTAAGTAATCCTTCGTACAGTTTTTGATAAGTTGGTGCAGCAATGCCAAGTTTTTCAGCTTCGCGTACAATGTAGCCTGTTAACGACTCCACTTCTGTTTGTGGTTTCTGATTGAGATAATCGCGGTGCATGGATGAGGTAACCTCGTAGGGCATCGATTTCATCGTATTTAATGTTTTGCCCGAAATGTCATCACTAATGGTTACGCCTTTAGCCAGGGCAAGGTTTTTCACTTCTTCAATTAATTTCAGAACAGTTTCAGGATTTTCTTCCAGTACCTTTCCAATGGTGCTGTCGAAATAGGATGTGGAAGTAGCTGTGGGAGAAATAAATATAAATTTTTCCCAGATGGCGGTAGAGATTTTATCCGAAACCGTTACATCGATTCCTGCATCAAGCATTAAATCTTTCAAATATAAAACCGCTTCGCCTATTGGTCCATCCATACCAAAAGATAGCTTTTGAATATTTCCGGAATTTTCGATTATACCTGGCGATTTAATTTTGGAAACGATAAATGCACAGCCTTTTAAAACATTTGCATGGGGCAGAATTTCTAAAATTTCATCACTTGCGCTAACGCTATTTAAAAGTGGCAATAATATCGTGCTATGGTTGATTAAGGGCTTCAACTTTTCGATGGTTTGTTTTAAATCATAGCTTTTCGTGCAGATTATGATATAATCGGCCACACCAATTTTATTGTAATCATCAGTAGCCAGATATGGCCTGGTTATAAAATTTTCGCCCCCTTTTATTACGGTTAAACCGTTGTTTTGGATCTCCTTTAAATGTTCGCCACGGGCAACAAAAACAACTTCTACATCATTTCCCCTGGTGTATTTCTTAGACAGTAAGCCCCCGAAATATCCACCCACCCCACCAATTCCTACAATAACGATTCTTGTTTTATTTGGCATAATAAACAGATTATTTCAATGCACCTGTTGGGTTGTTTCCTTTATCCACTACCGTTTTAATATTCCCATCTAAATCAGAAACATATATTTTGCTCTGCGTAAAGGGTTTTTCAGCTCCGCTATAAAAAATCCGATCATCGGCTGTAAGAAAAACATAAGGAACATTTATACCTTTTGGCGAAATACGTGTCACTTTTTTACTGGCCAGATCTAAAACATAAACTGCTTCGCTTGGTCCAGTTAATCCATCTAAAATATCTGAATTTCCTGCATTAAAAATCAGTTTTGCCCCGTCTTTTGTATAAAAGAAACGGTTGCTACTCGCAGTGGAAAATTCTTTCCCAATCAAATCGGCTATCAATTTAGTATCGATTAACTTTCCGGTACGGTCAAAGGTGTAAAGTTTGGTAAGATCCTGTCCGATGATTTCCTTTTCATTTTTCCAGGTTGGCGAATAAACATTTATTTTAGATGCACTATCAAGCATCACATATCCCGAGTTATCAGTTTTAATTACACCTATCTTCCATAAATTCTTACTGTTAAAAATATTGAAAGCGATTGTACCTCCATCAGGCGACCATATGGCCTGATAATAATTATTGCTATTTACCTGTAATTTACCCTGGCTTTTGTTTTCCATGTCGGCAATCCAAATGGATCTGTTCCCGACCGAATCGCTCAGGGTATAGGCCAGTTTATTTCCATCAGGAGAAATAGCCGGATCGGTAGCACCGCCGAACGAAATCTGTTTCATGGTGTCGATACTCGTGGCTACAATTTTATCTCCATCCTGATAGGCTAACGCGAAATTTTTACTGCTTAAAGAAACCGTATCTAAAACGGCTTTCGCATTTTCTGCCTCGGATTTATTGCTATTGCAGGATATAATCAATGCAACGCAGGGAATTAAAATAGAAACTAATGTGGTGCTGATTTTCGTCATGTACAATTTTACAAATAGTTTTTGTGTCTGCGGTTTTTGAAGGGAAGCAGAAGCTATATTTTACTTAATACAAACTTTGTTGATCGATTTTATCCTTCGCTCTGGTTCCTGTCTCCACGAGCCAAAATCAATACCTATACTTAAATCTAATTCAGTCTGTGAGGACACAGACCAAGGAAGAAGGCCGAGGCAATTGATTTCTTTCTGCCGTGGTTCGTGTCTCACGAACCACAATCAAACAGATTAAATCTTTTTCTTATCCGCGTAACCGAATACTTTTTGCAACAGGGTTGTACTTCTTGAGCTTAAGTTTCCCCTAATTTTGAGCTCTTCCTTCGCGACTTCAACAAATAAACCATCTATCGCTTTTTGTGTAACGTATTCGGTTAAGTTAGTATTTACAGGCTTAACCAAAGGCAGGCGATTGTATTGTGTAGTTAAGTCGCTATAATATTTGGTGGCATTTACCTTATTTAAACTTGTGGTTACAATTGGGCTAAATTTTTGCATCAGCTGAGAAGTAGTTACCTTTTTAAAGTATTCGGTAGCTGCGTCTTTGTTACCCAATAGAATATTAGTCGCATCGGTTAATGTCATTTGTTTAATGGCTGAGATAAAAATCGGCTTTGCTTCGGTAGCAGCATCTTCTGCGGCACGGTTTAGGCTTACAATCACATTATCGCAAAGTTTGTTCAAGCCTATGCCACGTAATGTTTTTTCAACCTTTTGTGCTTCAGGAGGCATCAAAATTTTAACGGCTAAATTGCCTAAAAAGCCATCTTTAAGCGAAAGTCTGTCGGCACCTGCAGAAACACCAATTTGTAGCGCTTCCTTAATCCCCTGTCCTATTTCAAAAGTAGACGGCGTTCCGGTAGCAGTTGTGGTAGTGCCCTGTTTTTCGGTTACTTTTTTAAATATATCGCTCAGTTTAATCTGTGCACTAACATTTAGGCTTGCAAATACCAGCATGGCCAGTGATGCCGATAAAATATTGATCTTTTTCATTTTGTGTGTTTAATCATGTTTAGCAAAACAACTGCCATAATTCTTATTTACCCTCAAAGATAAGCCTTTGCACATGCAACAATGTTAAACCACTTAAAAAGATAAGGAACAACGTAAAATATTTAGGCCCTTCCCTTCCTAAAAAATTAGTTTATGTGCCATCACTCAGAAATATTTTTTATACTTGAAAGATAATTCGAAATAGCTGCCATTTTTTTGAGGTTTATAAAAAACACATCTGGGAACGCCCAGCAAGACGACGCCAAACTCATTGCCCAGTATAAAAATACAGGCGATTTAGACGCGTTGGGTACGCTTTACAATAAATATATGCATTTGGTGTTCGGGGTTTGCTTAAACTACTTCAAAGATGAAGAGCAAAGCAAGGATGCGGTAATGCAGATTTTTGAAGAACTGGTAACGAAACTGAAAATACATGAGGTACAGAATTTTAAAAGCTGGCTTCATGTTTTAACACGGAACCATTGTTTAATGGCACTACGTAAATCGGCCAAGCAAAATAATGTCTCATTAGACGATACTTTTGTGGAAAATAGCGAATTTGTGCATCTAGATATAGACAACACAAAAGAAACGCAGCTTACCATTATGGAAAAGTGTATGGAAACTTTGCCGGAAGAACAGCGAAAAAGCGTAGATTTATTTTATTTACAAGAAAAATGCTACAAAGAAGTAGCCGATATTACGGGCTACGACATGCTTAAAGTTAAGAGTTATATCCAAAATGGTAAGCGGAATTTGAAGATTTGTATAGAGAAAAACAGTAGTGAATAACGATTGGTTAGATATTGATGTTCTGGAAGATTACCTGGATGGTAAACTTGATGCTAAGGCTATGCACTTCGTAGAAAGACAGGCTTTGGAAGATCCTTTTGTTGCCGAAGCATTGGAGGGACTGAAACAATCGCCCAAACGCAAGCAAACACTTTCTATTTTACAAAAACAACTGTACGACCGTGTTTCTGAAAAACCTATAAAACGCAAGCTTTGGGGCATTACCACACAAAGGTTAAGTATTGCAGCAACAGCAACCGTAGCATTTATTGCAGTAAGCATTTTATTCTTTATGCGTGAAACTAACCGCAGGAATGCAGAACTTGCTGCACATAAACAGGGTGGTGTGATGGTTCAGTTAGATAGTACAACAAGTATTGCTTCAGTTCAACCCAAACCTAAAGAAGATACGGTTACGCAAAACTCAACAAGGGCAACTTTGGTAGATAAGGCAATTACAGCCGCAAAAACAGGTGATTTAGCGAAAAACACTAAAGCAAAACCTGCATTAGAGCGGGCAGCGCAACAAATGGCCGAGGTAAAAGCTGCCTCAGATTATAATCGGGCTAGCGCCGCAAAAGCAGAGCGCTTCGGCGCCTCCGCTTATAAAGCAAAGGCAGAACAAAGTATACAAAATGAATCTGTAGTGCCAGCAGCACCTGTTCCGGCATTAGGCTCAAGTAAAATTGCGTTTAGCGGCAACGTTGTAGACCAAAGCAATGGCCAACCTGTTCAGGGTGCTGTGGTAAAGTTAGCGGGTTCTAAAAATGTAACCGCAACTGATGCTAAAGGTTATTTCTATTTACCTGCCGATAGCAATGCAAAAGATAAGGACTTATTGATTAATGCTATTGGCTTTAAAGAATTGCCTGTAGCTGGCCTGCAAGATCCTAACGCGATAAAAAATGCCTTAAGTGGGAATAAATCGCTAAACGAAATCGCCCTAATTACAGGTTCGAACGGACATAAGAAAGAAAATATTGCGGCACCAAAAATTACACTGCATGCAGAACAAAATCTGGATGGAAAATCGGCCGATGATATTACGAAGCCTATTCCGGTTTCTACCATTAACTATAGTCAATACTTAGAGAATAACAACAAACTTTATAACCCTAAAGGCCCCGAACAATTTGTGATTTTAAGTTTCAAAGTTAAAAGTAACGGACGACCAACCAATATCAGCGTTATTAAATCACTGAACAAAAAAGCCGATGCGGAAGCCAAACGGCTGATTCAGGAAGGCCCGGATTGGGTATTGCCTAAAAATGGAACTGATTTAGTCGAAATAAGCATTAAGTTTTAAGCTTCAGCTATTTATTATAGGCTCGGCGAAAGGTTTCAGGCACCCAATATTTCCCTAATAAATTTCTATTTTTTTAAAAAATTCCGCCGCATGTCAGTCTGAGGTATAATTCATTGTATAAAAATCAATATGAATGACGCATATCCTTTTCGCCCAGAGCTCATTCTTGCCTCGACTCACCGCCTCCGAAAGGCTCTTCCCTTTTGGCATCAAAAAGATCAGCAAAGCTAGCTTGAATGCCATTGAAAACATAAAGGCATATGAAAAAACAAAAAATGCCGGCTGAAAATTTTTCTTTAGAGGTCAGTGGTGTGGCTGGGGCAGCAGAATCCGAAAAATTTGTTAGGCCGGATTTAAGTGGAACGGGGATACGGTGCTGTGGCCTAGCGGGGTGGAAATGTGTAGTGCCGCAAATATCTTATAGTAAGCAACTGCAAAATAGCGTCAATTGTAGCGTAGTCGAAGAAAACCACTGAGAAAAAGCACAGCAGACATGAAATTAGGCCCAGAAGCTCGGTGTTTACTCCGTGTAAAACTCCGCGGCCTCTGTGGTAAACACCATAAGCCTAAATGCTATCTATGGTAAAAAACAAACACCAACAAAAAAGACCAAAGGCAATTAGCTTTGGTCTCTTGAGTATATTAAAGGATTTTGTTTTTTATTTTAAGTAATAAATAGCGGCATAAATAATAGCGGCCAACGTTGCCGAAACCGGAATGGTTAAAATCCAGGCCCAGATTAAGTTAATGGTTACACCCCAACGTACTGCAGAAACACTTTTTACCAAACCCACCCCAACAATTGATCCTGTGATGGTATGTGTTGTAGAAACCGGAATTGCGAAATGCTCAGTTATACCTAATGTTACCGCACCAGCCGTTTCAGCAGCAACCCCCTCAAGTGCAGTTACTTTAGTAATTTTAGAACCCATGGTTTTAACAATTTTCCAACCGCCACTCATTGTACCTAATGATATGGCCGAATAACAGGCAATAGGTACCCAAGCTGGTAGCGCCTCGAAATTTGGAATAACTTTAGAGGCGATTAAAGCTGTTGCAATGATCCCCATAACTTTTTGCGCATCGTTACCACCGTGAAAGAAACTTAATGCTGCAGATGATAACAACTGTAAGCGTTTAAACCACTTCTCTGCTGTTGCAGGTTTTGCATAGCGGCATATATTGATAATAATTAATGTGATTACAACAGAAATTACCATACCAATAACAGGTGCAAGCACAATAAATGATACAATTTTAATCACATATGACATATTTACCGCATCAAGCGGACTAGCGCCTGTAAGTAAAGCATGTGTCATACCCGCACCAGCAAAACCGCCAATTAAAGTGTGTGATGAACTTGAAGGGATGCCATACCACCAGGTTAAAAGGTTCCAGATAATTGCAGCAACTAAACCTGCAAGGATAACTTCTAAAGTGATATAATTTTCGATTACCGTTTTAGCAACTGTATTGGCTACTTTGTGGTCGGTAAAATAAAAGTAGGCAGCGAAATTGAACAACGCAGCCCACAAAACCGCCTGAAAAGGCGTAAGAACTTTTGTAGAAACAACCGTTGCAATCGAGTTAGCGGCATCGTGAAAGCCGTTAATGTAATCGAAAGCAATAGCCAGAATTACAACAACAACCAATAAGGTAGTTACCATGTTTGTTTTTTATTAAGCGTTTTTAACCAAGATAGTTTCAAGCACATTCGCCACATCCTCACACTTATCTGTCGCTTTTTCTATCGTTTGTAAAACCTCTTTTTGTTTAATTAATTCAATCGCATTGGTTTCGTATTCGAATAAACGGGCCACCGCTAATGTAAATACATAATCAGCCTGGTTTTCGCCACTGTTAATACGGATACAAGCATCGGCAATTACACGGATGTTTTTGAAACTGCGTAATTCTTTAATTGCCTTATCAATATCAGTACACATTTCTACCAAAAGCTCGGCAATTTTAACGATCGGCTCGTTAATGGTATTCATGTTATACATCTGCATACGGTTTGCAGTACCATAAATATAATCGGCAACATCATCAACGGCGGTAGCCAATGCATGGATGTCTTCTCTATCAAATGGCGTAATAAAGTTCCTGCTCAGTTCAAGAAAAATTGAATGGGTAATATCATCACCTACATGCTCCAAGCGCTCAATTTCTTTAAAAATTGTTTTTCTGCTTTCAGCATCACCTGTGCTAACCATTTCTAAAAGTGTTTCTGCAATTTTTAATGCATTGCTACCTGCTTGCTCGAAAAGCGGATGAAACTTTTTGTCTTGAGGTGTAAAGAACTTAAAAATATTGTTCATGTTAATTTTTAATATGTTGCAAAGCTACAAGCCCAATGTTAAGTTAATGTTAATTTCTTAATTATATTAACTAATTTTCACCTTATTTAGTCAGGTGTGCTTTATTTCTATACTTTCAGGTAGCTGACAATGAAATAAATAGGTTATCAACAACGGCAAATTGCTTTTCGGAACGAAATCGGATGCCATACTTTCCATGTGTTCCGTGTTTCCGTGGCAAAAATGGAAGAATGATTATCAATGCGAGGCTAGCCTCCTTTTTGTAGTGTAAAAGCAAAGGTTGTACCTATGCCCGGCGTACTTCTTACCGAAATGGTTTGTTGGTGTGCCTCTAAAATGTGTTTTACAATGGCTAAACCTAAACCTGTTCCTCCAACTTCTCTCGCCCGGTGGGTATCAATGCGATAAAAACGTTCAAACAAGCGCAACAAATGTTTTTCTTCTATGCCGATACCATTATCGGTAACTTCGATTAAAACCTGATCGTGCAGTTCAAAAATCTTAATGGCTGTTTCGCCACCATCAATGCCATACTTAATACTGTTTACCAGCAAGTTAATTAACACCTGCCTAATCTTTTCGCGATCGGCCGAAACCAATGTAATGGCAGTATATTTATCTTTAAAAAAGAGTTTAATGTTTTTCGCTTCGGCTCGGTCTTCGAGATTTTCCATTACCTCTTTCGCCAATTGTACGAAATCGAATTTCTGGTAGTTAATTGGCGATTCGCCTGTTTCTAATTTTGAAATAACGTCTAAATCATTAATTAAATAACTCAGCCGCTCTACATTGTTTTCTGCCTTTTTTAGGAATAAAACAGCTTGGTCCGGGTCATCTACCAAACAGTCCTGTAAAGTTTCAATATATCCCTGAATGGCAAAAAGTGGGGTTTTAAACTCGTGCGAAACGTTTGAGAGGAATTCTCTCCTAAACTGTTCCTGTTTTTTTAATAAATCTATTTCTTTTTTCTTTGCGCCTGCCCACTCCTTTACTTCTTGCTCTACATCATTAATCGGATCGGAACTTACGTACTCGCCAAGTGCATCTTTTAAATCTTTACCTAATTTAAGGTTATGGATGAGCTTGTAAATGAGTTTAATTTTGGTGTAAATATATTTCTCCAGCAAGTAATAAAAAACTAAAAAACTGCACAGAAACGATACGCCAAAAGAAATAGCCATGTAATACAGGCTATGCTGAAAATAAAAATTAACCATCCCGATGGAAAGACCAACGGCGAGAGCAGTAAATAGAACCAGCACACTTAATTTCATGCTGCAATTTAAAGCTTTTTATGTTAAATGTGTGTTAAGAGACAAGGGGTTGATTTATTTTTTACCGAATGTTAAAAACCAAAAAAGCTTTCCCTTTTGAGGAAAGCTTTATAAATACGGGTAAGTATTACTTATTCTTTGTCGAATCTGTTTTAGCTGGAGTAGAAGCTGCAGGTTTAGTGCTGTTTAAGTTTCCGCCAAGTGGAGATGGTGATGGTGTGTTATTTAAACGCTCCTGAATAGCTGAATTTCCAACCGCAGCAGTACCACCGCTGGTTTTAGCAATTGTAGTAACAGCAAGGGTTAACACTACGATTAAGGTTAACAATACCCACGATCCTTTTTCTAAAACATCGCCAGTACGTTGTACACCAAACATGTTACTGGTGCCGCCGCCTGTAGCTAAACCTCCGCCTTTAGGATTTTGTATTAAAACAAACAAGCCTAAGGCCACACACGCAATAATTAATAAAATGATTAAAAAGGTTACCATGGTAATATTATATTTTAAAATTTCTTTTCTATAGATTGGATAAGGTCGGCAAAGTAACGGCTTTTTTCCGGATATTTCAAACTTAATTTTTTATAAGTATCTATGGCTTTGTGATAAAGCATTTGCTCAATATAAATTTTCGCTAAAGTCTCCGAAACAAGGTCGTAATTGTCTTCTGCGCTTTTCTTTGCCTTATTTTCATTGTCTATCTGTTCTGGCTTCGGCGGCTTGATTGTTGGATCTTCTTTTAAGAACCGCTCAATAATTTCGGCTCCCTTTGCATCTTTAATTTCAGCAGATGGATATTCTGCTAAATGATCGGCTACCTCGAAAGGTGTTTGAATATGAAAAATATGCTCAACATACTGCTGTTGAAACTCAGCCCTTTCTTGCTGCTGGTTATTCTGTGGCTGTGGTTTTACCTTGCCAGCGTTAGGGTGAGCATAAGGCTGAAAAATCTGCTCGTGCGCTTTACGGGTTTTAGCCAACCACCATAAAAACGTGTATGGAAGCTTATCGTCGTTATATTGCGAAACAAAATTCCTTTCAGGCTCATCAGGAACAACCGTTTCAATTTCTGGTGCTGCCGTAACCACATCGGTACTTAATTTCTGTTCAAAGGCAAAGAAATCGGTAGCAGCTACACTTTCAATAAAAGAATCATCATCTGCAGGTAAGTCCATTAGATGACTATCAATACCCGGCAGGTGATTTGGCGTTTCTATAGGGATTACTGGGTTTTCTGATTGAAGATCTGGAGCTGATTCTTCTATTTCTTCAAAAACTACCTGTTCATCCTGTATATTTTCAGTATCTACCTCCTTAATTTCTTCTTCTGCTGTTTCGCGGACTGAAACCATATTTAATACATGGAACAGTACATGCCCCTGGCTATAAAGCGCTGCTTTTGGCACTGCTGATGCATTAGCCTTGGCCAACAGTAAATGAATGGGCTGAGCATATGGAAATTGCGCCACCATTTCCTGCAACATGGATACATGCTCTGGTCCAACCTTTCCAGGTTGCGCAATTAAATCTGCCAGTAGCTTTTTGTTATCCATTATCGAGGTTTGCCGCTAAGTTAAAAAAATGTAGACGGGTTTTGAAAATTTTGTCTTTTAGAATCCTGCTTTATTTACCATTGCGCAAATGCACGGTTAAAAATATCTTCCGATAATTGTTTGTTAATGTTTTCGATAGCTCCAGGCAATAAGGTTTGAATTGGTGCTCCATTGATCGGAAAATCGAAAAATTTGGTAAAGCTTTCTTCAAAACTTTCTTTTTCGTGTTCTTTTATATTGTTCTTATACTTTACCGAAACGGTTATGGTTAACCTGTTTGCACCCGAAGTAGGTGTGGCACTGTTTTGAAGCGCAACCGGCTTAATATCATAGCCCGTTATTCTGCCTTCAAATGATGCATCGCCTTCACCAGTAGGAGAAATAATTAATTTCGTCTGATTACGGATCCGGGTTTTTAACGATTCGGTAATCTGGTTACTTAGTGTTGGTACCACCAATGGTGCATTGTTTTCAAACACCCGGACAACCACCGTTTTTAATCCTGTTGTTGATGCTCCACTGAATTTATAAGAGCAGGCACTTAGTATTGTAGCAACAAGGATTAAAGCAAATATTTTTATTTTCATCAGTTGTATAATTGTTTTTCAACGGTTATGAAGCGATCATGAGCATATTCATCTCTGTTTGTGAGCGGTATGCTCATGATGGTTTCATCAGTATATAATATGTTCTTAAAGGCGATGAATTTATAAATTTAATTCTTTAATTTTTCTGTACAGGGTACGCTCTGAAATGCCTAGCTCTTGCGCAGCAAACTTACGTTTACCCTTGTGTTTTTTTAATGCTTTTTTAATCAGATCTGATTCTTTATCCACTAATGATAAAGATTCTTCTACCTCTTCGGCCTCATGTGCAAAATAATCAGCATTGTTATTGTTGTTGTTGTTATTATTGCTTGGTGTAGGTTGTTGAATGGTAAAGGCATGCTCTTGCCCTGCCGGCAGTTCTACATCGCGGTATAGCTGATTGATGTACTGTGGATTATCTGCCAAAACGGTAGCGGTATTTCCGCCATGCTGAATAATTTCGGCAACGAGTTTTTTAAGCTCAACCATATCCTTTTTCATATCGAAGAGTACCTTGTACAAAATATCTCTTTCTGTAAAATCTTCTTTCGACTGAGAATTAATCGTCATTGGCAGGTTACTTCCGGCCTCGTTCGGGATATAGTTTAAAATAGCTTGTCCGGTTACATTCCGGTCTTTTTCCAACACACAGATCTGCTCGGCAATATTTTTTAACTGACGAACATTACCCGGCCAGCTATAATTGGTTAAGATCTGAATGGCATCTGGCTCCAAATGCAATGCAGGACTGCGGTATTTATCGCTAAAATCGGCAGAGAATTTTCTGAATAATAAATAGATATCTTCTTTACGCTCTTGCAAAGCCGGTATGCGCAATGGAACGGTATTTAACCTGTAATATAAATCTTCGCGGAATTTTCCGTTTTTAACGCGGTTATATACATCAACATTGGTTGCGGCAATAATACGGACGTCTGTTTTCTGAACTTTAGATGAACCTACGCGTAAATATTCGCCACTTTCTAAAATACGCAGTAAACGTGCCTGTGTGCCTAAAGGTAGTTCGGCAACCTCATCTAAAAAAATGGTTCCGCCGTTTGCTACTTCAAAGTAACCTTTACGTGCTTCGTGTGCGCCTGTAAAAGATCCTTTCTCGTGACCAAATAGCTCAGAATCAATGGTTCCTTCGGGAATGGCGCCGCAGTTTACAGCAATAAAAGCACCGTGTTTACGGGCACTCATTTGATGGATAATCTGCGAGAACACCTCTTTACCGCTACCACTTTCGCCTGTTATTAACACCGACATATCTGTTGGTGCTACCTGGCTTGCAATATCGATGGCACGGTTAAGCAATGGCGAGTTGCCAATAATACCGAACCGCTGTTTAATATTTTGTGTATCCATTCTTTAGATTTGAGTATTGAGATTTGAGATATTAGACCTTACGCCTCTTGCCTTCTACCTTCCACCTTTTTTAAACTATTTTACCAATTAACGTAGCTGATGTACATTTTTCTATAAATACATTTGCATACTGACCAGGTTTAACGCCTTCAATTGCAGGAAAAATGGCCATTGCTCCGCTATCTCCTCTTCCGCAATAATCCAGATCAGATTTTTTAGAAGTGCCTTCAATCAAAACACGAACGGTTTTACCCACCCACTCTTGTAAACGCATTAATGAATGTGCCTGTTGTTTAGCCAAAATCTCAGCTAAACGGCGTTTTTTCACATCTTCAGGAATATCATCTTCCAATTTACGGGCAGCTAAAGTTCCTGGTCTTTCAGAATAAGTGAAGTTATATGCAAAATCATATTCTACGTAATCCATCATACTCAGGGTTTCCTGATGCTCTTCCTCTGTTTCTGTGCAAAAACCAGCAATAATATCGGTAGAAATTGCACAACCCGGGATAATGTTACGGATGGCATCAATACGATTGATATACCATTCGCGGGTATAAGTCCTGTTCATTAACTCCAATATGCGGGTATTACCCGATTGTACTGGTAAGTGAATATAATTACAGATGTTATCGTATTTTGCAATGGTATGTAAAACCTCGTCGGTAATATCTTTTGGATGCGAAGTGGAAAAACGTACCCTTAAATCAGGGCTAACCAAAGCTGTTTGTTCTAAAAGTTGTGCAAAGTTTACGGTTTCTGTTCCATCTTCCGATGTCCAGGTATATGAATCTACGTTCTGGCCTAAAAGCGTAACCTCACGGTAACCAGCTTCAAACAAACCTTTTGCTTCTTGTATAATGGAATGGGCGTCGCGGCTCCGTTCGCGGCCACGGGTAAAAGGAACCACGCAGAAAGAACACATATTATTACAACCACGGGTAATGGAGATAAAGGCGGTAATTCCATTGCTGTTTAAACGAACCGGACTAATATCTGCATAAGTTTCTTCGCGTGATAAAAGTACATTAACTGCTTTATGCCCACTTTCTACCTGTTCAATTAAGTTAGGCAGATCGCGGTAAGCATCTGGTCCTACTACTACATCAACCAAACGCTCTTCTTCTAAAAATTTAGATTTTAAACGTTCTGCCATGCAGCCCAAAACGCCAACAATTAATTTTGGGTTACGGCGCTTTTCGACACCAAACTGCGATAAACGGTTCCTAACCCTGGTTTCTGCATTTTCGCGGATAGAACAGGTATTGATGAATATTACATCGGCCTGGTGATAATCCCCTGTGGTTTCAAATCCTGTTTCTGAAAGAATAGAAGCAACAATCTCGCTATCAGCAAAATTCATTGCACAACCATAACTTTCAATGTATAATTTACGGGCATCGGCTTTAACTGGTGTATCTAAAATTAAAGCTTCACCTTGCCTTGTTTCATCGTGCGTCTTATCCTGTACTTGTAAATCAATCATTATTTAAAAACATTTTGGGATTGCAAAAATACATAAATAAAATTAAAAGTGACAAATTGACATATATTGTTTAAATGTTTACAGTACGATTATGATAAGACATTTAGCCGGCCCTAATTAATCCATATTTTATATAGTTGAATTAAAGTTTGGAAATGTCGGCTTCGGTGCCAATGGTGGGCTACAGTCCCGCCCCCGCTTCTGCCCCAATTGAAAAAATTGTAACATCCCGCTACGGTCGGGTTTAGATTACAGCTGTTCCTGCTACTATGAGTGGTTTCCATACCACTGCCTTAACCCATCTAGCCCTTGGCGAAGCGGCACCCTGCAGGCCTGTGGGTACGACTGCCAAAGCGTACAAGCGCAGCAAAGGAACAAACTGTGTTTCTTATACTGCCCCTGCGCTCCAAAAAATTAATAATTCCTTTTTATAAAATAAGTCAGGATGTTTTTGAAAATGTAGGCTCCGGTGCCAATGGTGGGCTGCAGCCCCGCTATCCCTACTGCCGATAGAAAAAATCGGCATTCGTACTATCGGGTTTAGATTACAGCTGTTCTTGCTACTATGAGGGGTTTTACATGCTACCGCCCTCACCCATTTAGCCCTTGGCGAAGCGGTACCCCTGCAGGCAGGAGGTACGACGGCCAAAGCGTACAAGCGCAGCAAAGGAGCAAACAATATTGCTTATACTGCCCTTGCGCTCCAAAAAACAATTTTAGTAATAAAGCATTTAACATTCCTTTTCTTTAGGCGTTCCGCTTCAAAAAACCTTTCGCTCTTCTATCTGTTACATATCGATAAGCCATAACAAATGACAGCTCAGCATAAAAATAAAGTTTGGATCTGGATAGGAAGCATATTCGGCATATTGATTTTAATTGTTGCATTTGGCGCCATGTTTTTAAGCGCCAGATGGAAACCTATATTGACCGAAAAAATTAAAGCCGGGGTTTATAATGGCTCGCATCATTTATACCGGATAGATTTTAAAAGCATTAATTTAAACGTAATTACAGGTAGCCTGGCGCTGCGCGATGTTACACTAACACCCGATACAGCCGTTTTCGACAGCTTAAGGAAAATACAATTGGCTCCGGCCCATACTTTCGAGCTTAAATTGAAGAAACTGCAGATCAGCCGTGTTGGAATATTAACGGCCTACTTTAAAAAGCGGATAGATGTAAATGAAATCCTTTTACAAAAGCCATCTATCAATATGATTTTTAACAAAGTAACCAAGAGACCCGATAGCATAAAAGATGAAAAATCGCTTTATGAGCAGATTTCGAAAACCTTTAAATCGGTACACGTTAAAAGCATTAAAATTGTAGATGCAGATTTCGATTATATCAACAAAACTGCAGCAAAAAAAACCAAAAACTCAATCAAACACCTTGATATTAACATCAACGATTTCCTGTTAGATTCACTTTCGGGCAATGATACAACAAGATTTTACTATACAAAAGATGCATCCTTTCAGATTGCGGGTTATAAATCGATAACGAAAGATAAAATGTACTCAATGAAAGTTGATACCATTAAAGGCTCTACTGCATCAAAAAAAATAACGGTTAAAGGATTTAAACTAACGCCATTGTATGATGAGCTTACTTTTGCGAGAAAATACAAGATCCAGAAAGACCGGTATAACCTCAGCTTTGATAAAATAGAATTTAACGGGGTTGACTTTATTGGTTTAAACACCGACCAAAAACTGCATGCAAAATCACTGAGGATTGGCCCGGCAAATGTAGAAGTTTTTATGAGCCGCGAATCGCCGCCCCCTCCAGGCTTTGATAAAGGAAAAAACTACCCGCATATGGCCCTAAAAAGGTTAAACATGCCTACCTTGATTGATACGGTAAAACTGAGAAACATTAATGTTAAATATGCCGAATTTAACCCGGCGAGTAAAAAAATCGGATCGGTTGACTTTAAAGCGCTAACCGGAAACATTTTAAACGTAACCAACGATAGTTTACAATTGCGCAAAAAGAGCCATGCTGTGGCAGATTTAAACGCTCTTTTAATGGGTGCCGGAAAGCTGAATGTAAAAATTGATTTTAACCTTACCGATAATAATGGTGCATTTACCTACAGCGGGAACCTTGGAAAATTTGATCTGAAAAACTTAAACCCACTCTCGAAAGCCCTGGGTTTAATAGAAATAGAAGGCGGCGATGTACAACATATCGATTTCAGCGCAAATGGAAATTTAAGATCTGCATCGGGCAAGATTAACATGCTGTACACAAACCTGAAAGTAAAACTCCTATCAGACAATATTGATGGAGAGGGAACCAAGGAAAAAGGTTTTTTGTCTTTTTTGGCCAATGCAATTTTAGTTAAAAACGAAAATCCACAAAAAGGCGAAGCACCAAGAACAGCAAATATGGCCAATACGAGAATTAATTCGGCCTCCTTTTTTAACCTGATGTGGAAAACCGTTTTTGTGGGCATAAAGGATATTGTAGGCGTTGGTGTGGTACCTGAAAAGAATCCGGTAAAACAGCAAAAAGTAATTGCAAAAAAAATAAGGGAACAAAAACGGGCAGACAGAAAAGCAGCACGTAAGGCGCGGAGAGAAAAAAACTGATCTTACATTTTTCAAATATATGTTTATAACCGTATATTGCTAATAAAACCACAGCCTCTCATTTTTTAATGCCTGATACCAGAAGATACCGTTATAAAGTTTTTAAATGGATTGCGTGTACATTACTCAGTGTTTTTATCGTACTTGCAGGTATTGCCTGGCTATTAAATGTTAAGTCGCGCCCTATTCTAACCGATAGGATCAAAACACTCCTCTATAAATCAACCGATAGTTTATATACCATTAGTTTTACCAAGGTTTCTACCAATGTTTTTACAGGCAATGCCACCTTACAGAATGTAAAAATAATACCTGATACCAATCGGTTTAAGCAACTTATAGCCTTAAAAAGAGCACCAAATAATTTATATACGGTGTCTTTAAAAAAATTGGTGGTGAAGCACTTTCACCCATTAACCTTATACCGCGAAAAAAAACTTCAGCTGGAAGAAATCATATTTGATAAACCTGAGGTGACGATGGTTAACCAGCAATTTGCTTTTAACGAGGGGCGTGCACCCAGGCCCATTAAATCGCCTTACGATATCATCTCTAAAAGCCTGAATGAATTTAGCATCAAAAGCATCAGGTTTAAGGATGTAAGTTTTAAATACATTAATAAAAATGTACCCAATTCAGTACCTTTCTCTATTGATGACCTCAATATTACCTTAACCGACCTACTGGTAGATTCTACTTCCGCCGAAGATCCTACAAGATTTTACCTGCTTAAAGATATTGTGATCAATCTGAATAACTATGTATACCGTACGCCAGACAAGATGTACGATATACAATTGGATAAACTGGATTTCAGGGCAACAACGGGTAAATTAAGGATTAACAGTTTTGCTTTAGTACCACAGCACGATGAGATGAACTTTGGCAAAGTTGCCGGGTTTGCGAAGGAACGTTTCAACATCAAGATGAGCGACATCATGCTTAATGGGATTGATTTGCCTTTATACATTAGCAAACAAGAACTTTGGGCAAAGGAAATGGCCATTACCAATGGTTTCGTTTCAGTATTTAACCATAACGGCCTCCCCAAAAAACACCAGGAAAACAAAGTCGGAAAGTTTCCCCACCAGCTTTTGCAGCTTCTTGATGCGCCTATTCTGGTCCAGAAAATCCAGCTGAAGGATATAAATGTGAATTACGCGGTTTACAACAATGAGAGTAACCAAAAAGGGCAGATTAGTTTTGAGCATACCTCGGGCATTATAAAAAACGCCACCAACCTAGAAAAAATTAAAGCCATAAACCCTATTATGGAGGTTAACCTAAACACTTACCTATTTGGGCAGGGAAAGCTTGATGTAAACTTTATATTTGATCTTACCGCTAAAGATGGTGCCTTTTCTTACAATGGGGTTTTACACAATTTTAATGCTCGGGTTTTAAATCAGATTACCAAACCCTTAGGCTTGGTCCGAATTAACCGCGGGAGTGTAGATAAATTGAAGTTCAATTTTAAAGCGAATGATTTAGGCGCAAAAGGTACAGTAGCGTTCTCTTACTACGACCTTTCTGTAGCGCTGATGAAAAATGATCCTGAAAAAGATCACCTGGTTACCCGCGGTTTTCTTTCTTTCTTGGCAAATGCATTAATCATTAAATCAGAAAACCCCGGTGCAGACGGAAAGCTGGTACCTGTAACCGTAAATTACAGCAGGCCTGCAAATACATCTTTCTTTAACATGATCTGGAAGAGCCTTTTTACGGGCATAAAATATAGCATAGGTATTACGGAAGAAAAGCAAAATGAAGTACGTGAGCATATTGCAAAGTTTAAGGCCATGCGCGCCAATCATATGCAAAGGAAACAGAAACGCTTAGAACGGCGGATAAGGCGTGAACGGCAACAAAATGAAAAACGATAACATTTTGTAACCTTTTCTTATCTTTATTCTCTAAACCTTAAACTAAAATTATGATTATTGCCCTCGTTATTATCGGATTTATATTCCTTATCGGGATTTTCTTTTACAACTCGCTCATCGGGAAGAAAAACCAGGTAACCAATGCCTTCTCGGCCATTGATGTAATGCTTAAAAAACGGTTCGACCTTATTCCAAATCTTGTTGAAGTGGTAAAACAGTACACTACTTACGAGCAGGGAACTTTGACCAAAATAGTTGAACTAAGATCTAAAGCAGGCTCACCAAACATCAGCAATGCAGAAAAAGCAGATTTAGATGCACAATTGAGCAGCAGTGTTAAAGGTTTAATGGTTAATATCGAAAATTATCCTGATTTAAAAGCCAATACCAACTTTATTAGTCTGCAAACCACCTGGACCGAAAGCGAAGAACAGATTGCCGCTGCCAGAAGAACCTATAATGCTTCGGTAACCGATTACAATAATGCGATTATGATGTTTCCTGGCAGTTTATTTGCTGGAATGTTAAATTTCCAGCCCATTGCCGTTTTAGAAACCGCAGCTGAAGAGCGCAAAAACATTAGCGCAAAAGAGCTTTTCAATAATTAATGTTGTTCGATATTGCAAATAATGTAGCCTTACAGCAAGTTTTGGCTACAATGGAGGTAGAGCGCAAAAGAATTGCAGGTACCCAAACCAAAGGTTATATTTTTATTGCCGCGGGCATTCTGCTCTGTGTTTTAGGCTTCTTTTTAGGTTTTCCTATCCCTGGTGTAATTGGCGGCTTAATTCCTGTTATTTATGGCGGTGTTTTGTTATTTAAAATCAATGATGCTTTAACAGCTTACCAAAATGCCTACAAAACCAATGTAATTGGTGCTGCCCTTAAATTTTTAGACGAAAGCCTATTGATTAATCCCCAGGAGGGAATTGAAGCATCGGAGTTTATGTATACACAGTTGTTTAGCAATGAGCCAGATCGTTATAAAACAGAGGATCTCGTAACTGGATGTGCTGATAAAACCCGGTTTTATTTTGCTGAGGTACATGCCGAATATAAAACAGTAACCCAAACAAAAAACGGAACCCGAACCGAGTGGCATGACATTTTTAGAGGAATTATCTTTGCTGCCGATTTTAACAAGAAATTTAATGGTGTAACCATTGTCAGGCCAAAAGATTTCGGAGCAGCTTTTGGTGCATGGTTTTCAAAAAACCTGTTTTCTTTTGGCAGTAATGATGTTATCCAACTGGAGAATCTAGATTTTGATAAGACTTTTGTGACTTATGGATCCGATCAGGTCGAATCCAGATACATCCTTACACCTGCCATGATGGAGCGGATATTAAACCTCAACCATCAAACAAAATATAACATCAGTTTATCCTTTATCGAATCGAGGATGTATATCGCTTTCCCGCTGAACCGGAACTATTTCGAAGCACCAGTTTTTAAATCATTGCTAAGTCCCGAAACGGTAAATGAAGATATCTCCACCATAAAGTTTATGTATGATATTGTTAAGGAGCTGGATCTGAATACAAGGATTTGGGGAAAGGAATAAATCCGAAGTTTAACTAGGCCATAAGGAAGGAAGAACTTCGGAAGTTTAGCAAAGCCCAGGTATAGACTCACGAAGTTTTTCCTGTGCACCAGCCTCTTAAACTTCGTGAGTCTTAGGCGCTAGCTCAAATGTTTTTTCACAATTTCTTCGAGTGCAGCAATATCAAATGGTTTCGATAGGTAACTATCGGCACCGGCTTCATCAGCTAATGAAGATATATCATTATTGGCCGAAAAATAAATTACCGGAATGTGTTTTAAATCAGGATGGTTTTTTAATGCCTTGGTAGCCTGTATCCCTCCCAGATCGGGCAACCAATTATCCATAAAAATTAAATCAGGCATATATGCTGCAACCTGTTCTTCTATGTTATTGGCATTTTCAGATGTTTTTATCTCATACCCCGCATCTTCCAAAATAAATGTACAGAGATCAAGGATATCCCTATTATCATCAAAAACAAATATTTTTTTTGTACCTATCATATTAACCTCCGAAAAGCAATTAATCATTTAACTTATTTATATAATCTGCCATATCGTGGCTATCCAATATCACATGTGGATCAACATTCAGCACCGCCTGTTGCGGCATATATGGCATTATGGCCGTATTTGGATTCTGTATAACCACTCTGCCTCCAAAATTGTTTACACTTTTTAATCCTTCTACTCCGTCTGCATTAGACCCTGAAAGTAAAATACAGACTAGTTTCCCTCTAAAAACCTCGGCTGCTGATTGAAAGGTAACATCAATTGATGGTCGGGAATAATTTATTTTTTCCGAATAATCTAAAGATATACTTTGGTCTTCCTCTATCAGCATATGATAATCTGCAGGCGCAATAAAAACTTTGCCAGGGCTTAAAAACTCTTTTTCTTCTGCTTCCCCAACCGCTAGTATAGTACGAGATTTTAACAAATCGGTTAAAAGAGATTCGTTACTTGCTTTACGATGAACTACTAATATAATAGGGAAACCAATATCTTTCCTTAGGGCTGGAAAAATTTCGAGCAACACATCTAAACTACCGGCCGAGCCGCCAATAATTAATGCTCCGCAAGGCGTAGAATCTAAAGTTTCCGCCATATTTTTTCCATTTTAACCCTTTTGTATTCTTTGGCTTTTGGCCAAAACTCCAAGCTTTCTTTACTTCCTAAAGCAAGGTATCCTAATTTCTCGATGCTACTATCAAAAAGGTTAAATACTTTATGCTGCAAGTCTTTATCAAAATAAATTAATACGTTTCTACATAAAATTAGCTGAAACTCATTAAAAGAATGATCGGAAACCAAATTATGCGTAGAAAAGATCATCTTACTATTTAAGCTTTCATCAAATTTTGCCAAAGAGTAGTTCGCCGTGTAATAAGTAGAAAAATCTTTTAAGCCGCCTGATTGCAGGTAATTTTCTGAATACTGCTTTAAATAATTTAAGGGAAACATGCCTTTTTTTGCTTTATCCAAAACCGATGGATTAATATCGGTTGCATAAATAAGCGATTTATTAAGCAGATTAAGTTCTTTTAAAACAATGGCAAGCGAATAAGCCTCTTCTCCGGTAGAACAACCTGCGACCCAAATGCGGATAAACGGATAGGTACCCAGCACAGGAAGCACATCGTTTCGTAGTGATTTATAAAAAGAAGGATCGCGGAACATTTCGGTAACATTAACCGTAATCTCCTCTAAAAAACGTTTAAAATATTGCTTATCTGTTTTAACCGTGTAACGAAATTCGGCGAAACTCACAAAATTATCCAGTCCGTAAAGACGTATAATTCTCCTTTTTATTGATGCATGAGAATATTCCAGAAAATCATACCCATGGCTTTCCAAAACATCATTCAACAGGATTTCTACCTGTTCATTATCTATCGCATCACTTATCACCTGTTATTTTGTAAAATTTTCGATTTGCATTAATAACTCGTCAACATTTATCGGTTTTGAAACATAACCCGATGCACCTGCGCTTAAGCAACGTTCCTTATCGCCAACCATGGCCTGGGCAGTTACCGCTAACACGGGTATATTCTGCATTTTAGCCGATTTTTTCATTGCTGCAATAGCCTGATAGCCGTCCATATCCGGCATCATCATATCCATTAAAACGATGGCAACATTGTCGTGTTTCTCCATAACAGCAAACCCTTCCTGGGCACTTACAGCAGATAAACAATCGAAACCTTTGGCCTTTAAAACAGCTTTTAAAGCAAAAATGTTTCGGTTATCATCATCAATTATGAGAATTAATTTTTGAGGCATAAAAATAAAAAATGGTTTATGATTTATGATGATTTTCGTATAACCAAACCCTTAATAACGATATCAACTGATCCATATCTACTGGTTTGCTGATATAATCGGATGCACCTGCAGCAATACACTTTTCGCGATCGCCCATCATGGCTTTTGCCGTAACGGCCAAAATAGGCAGGTTTCGGTATTTGATATCCTGCCTGATGGCTGTTGTAGTTTCGTAACCATCCAGTTCTGGCATCATCATATCCATTAAAACAACATCAATTTCAGGGTTTTCATTTAATAGCTTGAGGGCTTCCTTACCATCGGTAGCTGCTACCACTTTCATCTGGTGCTGCTCTAACATTTTGGTTAAGGAGAAGATATTACGCACATCATCATCCGCTACAAGAACCGTTTTACCAACCAATACATCCTGTAATTCGGAAAACTTTTTAGGTGTTTTGCTTTTCTCCTTGCTTTTTTCTTCTACCAGATGAAGAAACAAACCTGCTTCATCCAAAATACGTTGATAAGAATGCGCCGTTTTTACAACGATAGAATCAGCATATTGTTTAATGCGGTTTTCTTCTCCCTTTGAAAGGTTTTTACCGGTGAAAATGATGATCGGTAAATTCTCTAAACCAGGTGTTTTCTTTACCACTTCCAGGGTTTCGTAAGCGTGTTTATCAGGAATACCCATATCCAAAATCACGCAGTTAACCTCCGGCTTATGCAGGGCAGAAACACCCTCGTTTACCTGGTTAACAATTTCTGTCTGGATATTAAAATTGCTTAAAAAATAACTTAAAGCCTTGGCATGCTGTTCATTTTCTTCTACAATAAGTACCTTTTTAGGGTGACGGCTTAAGGCATGTTCTAGTTTTGAAAATATCTCTTGCATGTGCTCAAAGGCAAAAGGTTTATTTATAAAATCTACTGCACCTTTTAACAAACTTTCTTTCTTAACCTGTAAAGAAGACATGATGTGCACTGGAATTGGACGTGTTGAAGGATCCGATTTCAGCTCTTCCATTACCTGCCAACCATCTTTAACAGGCAATTGGATATCGAGTAAAATGGCAAGTGGTTTAAAGGTTTTCGCCATTTCAATACCTGCATCGCCACGAACGGCAACCAAACCTTTATAATTTCTTTTGCGGGTAAAATCTAAAAGTGTTTTGGCAAAAGGTGTATCGTCTTCAATAATTAAAATCACCTTATCATCAGGCAGAATATTATCGCGGTCATCTTCAATCTCCTGAGGAATATTTTCGACAGTTAAGTGGCTCACTTTTTTCACCGGAGCCTCTAAAGCGACTACGGGCTTCTCTACATGAGGTACAGTGCCATCAAAACCTTTATTTCTATCAATGGGCAAGGTAAGTGTAAAAATACTTCCTTCGCCCTCTGTGCTTTTTAAATCAATATATCCCCCCAGCAGTTTAGCCAGCTCTCTACTAATTGAAAGCCCGAGGCCTGTGCCACCAAATTTGCGACGTGTGGAGCCGTCTGCCTGTTGAAAGGCTTCGAATACCATGCCTTGCTTTTCAGGTGCAATACCTACGCCTGTATCGGTAACTTTAAATACCAGTGCGCCTAACTTTTCATTTTTAGTAATATTTAGGGTTACTGCACCTACTGTAGTAAATTTAATAGCGTTTGATAGCAGGTTTTTAATAATCTGCTCTAAGCGCATTTTATCGGTATGAAAAAACTCAGGAACTTCTGCCGATTTTTCGATAACAAAGTTTAGGTTTTTATCTTTAGCCAAAGGATTAAACAGCGAACGCATGTTAAGGATAATCTCATCAACCTTAATATTTGCCCGGTCGAGTTCCATTTTGCCTGCTTCAATTTTAGAAAGATCTAAAATTTCGTCGATTAAACTTAAAAGCCCCTGACCTGAACTTTGGATAACCTCTGCATATTCCTGATGCTCGCGATCCATAGCCTCATTTTCGGCCATTAATCTCGATAATAACAATATCGAATTAAGTGGTGTTCTTAACTCGTGCGACATATTGGCCAAAAATTCTGATTTGTACCTCGTACTCAGCTCTAAAGCTTCTGCTTTTTGCTGAATTTCTATATTGCGTTCTTCAATCAGTTCATTTTTTTCTTCCAATAAACTGCTTCTTTCTTCCAGCTCCTGGTTGCTTTGCAACAATTCTTCTTGCTGTACGCGTAATTCTTCTTCACTGGCCTGAAGTTTCTGTGCCTGTGCTTCGAGCTCTGCATTTAAACCTTCTAACTCATTGTGCTGAACCTGCAATTCTTCCGATTGTGCCTGCGTTTCTTCTAATAACTGCTGAAGCTTTTGCCTGTTCTGTGCGCCCAACAGTGCGGTACCCACATCAGATAAAACCAGGTTTAAAAAGTGTAACTGCAGGTCGCTGTATTTACCGATAGTGCCTAATTCTAAACCGCCTATTGAAATTTCATTTCTAATAATTGGAAGTACAATTAACTGTGCTGGTTTAATATTCCCTGTAGCGTGTGTAATGGTTAATTCGCTCTGTGGAACATCATCCAATAGTATTGGCTTACCTGTTTTAACCGCCTGGCCAATTAAGCCTTGGCCAAGTTCTAAGGTTTGGGTTAGATTTTGTCCTTGCAAAGCATATTGACCTTTTAAATGCAGATATCCATCATCCTTAAATAAATAAAGGGCACCAATCTGGCTTTTGGTATAATTGGCCAAAAACTCAATAATATCTTCTGCTAAATGGAAAACATCTTTTTCGCCAACCATTTTTACGTTTAAGTTAGCTACGCCGGTTTGCAACCATTCATTCTCTTCTAAAGTATCGAAAGATTTTTTCAATGATGATGACATTGCATTTAGCGATTCGGAAAGCTCGCCAATATCATCTTGTGTCTGGTTATCGAGTTTTACGCCGTAATTACCATTAGAAATTTGATAGGCAATTTCTTTAATGGCAGCAATACGTTTTTCCATCTCGTATTTTTTATCTTCAATTTCCTGTTGAAGTTTAACACGTTCATCGAAATCGATTGATACTTTCCGGTAAAAAAACAACGTAATCAGAATGGCAAGGAGCGCTGCAATTAAAATCAGTATCGGGGTATAGGCTGTAAGTTTATTTAATTCGTTGGTTCTTTCTTCAAGCAGTCTTTTCTCTTCGGTTATAATTTTGCTTACAATTGATCTGGCCTCATCCATATAAACCTTACCTTGAAACAAAACCGTAGGATCAATAACACCGCCTAAAGTTTTAATCTCTACGGTCGATTTAATGATATCCATTCTTTTAAAAAGAATACTTTTAAGCGCTGCTATATTTTTTTGCTGAATGCTATTATCCTTGGTATCGAGTTCAACTTTCTTTAGTATCAAAGCGGCCGAATCGCTGGCGCCGTAATAAGGTGTTAAAAACACCTTGTTTCCAGTTAATAAAAAGCCCCGCTGACCAGTTTCGGCATCTTTTAAATAGGATATAATATTCTCAGAATTTAAAATAACCTCATCGCTGTGTTTAACGAGTTCGGTGCTTTTAATAAGGTTGCCAATACTTACATAAGAGGCAAGCGAACTGATGAATAGAATAATTAGCGATAAGCCAAGGCCTAAACGTAAATTATTTTTAAGAGTTGTTTTCATTATATGGATTAAGGATAATTAGATTTGATTTTTAAGGATTTCCTCTTCTGTAGTTGGGATGATAAAATAAAACTCAGAACCTTCATCCGGCACACTGTTTACCCCAATTGTGCCGCCGTGGCGGTTAATAATTTCCGAACAGATGTACAAACCTATCCCCAGGCCATTAAAGCGGTTGCTGTTATCTTCTACCCGATAAAATTTATCAAAAATTTTGTGCTGCTGCTCTTTTGAAATACCAATACCAAAATCCTTTACGGCCAGATAAAGTTTTTCATCTTTAATATTCGTGGTTACATTAACCTGATTGGTACCCGGAGCATATTTAATGGCATTGGTAATAAAATTGATGACCACTTGTTCCAAGCGCATTTCATCACCAAATATCATTTCATCTGTTTTGCCCAGTTTGCTGATTTTAAAATCGGGATTAGATTGCTGCAACATCTCGATGGCATTATTTACCATGTTATCAGCATAAAAACTTTTCATGTTAAACTTCATCTTTCCGCTTTCAATTTTTGAGATATCGAGCAGATCGACAATTAATTCGTTTAGTTTTTCCAGCTGGGTACTCGCTTTTTCGAGATGGTTTTGGGCCATGGTTTTATCATCTCTGTTAAGGCTGCGCTGTAGCAACTGAATATATCCTTTTACACTGGTTAAAGGTGTTTTTAGCTCATGACTGGCAATACTGATAAATTCGTCTTTTTTATGTTCGGCCTGTTTTCGGAATTCGATTTCTTCAAGCAATTTTTCCTGCACCTCGTTAAGTTTTCTATTCTGCTCATAAATGCGATAAAATGTTTTTATTTTTAGGAGCAGCACATTAATATCAACTGGCTTGGTAATGTAGTCCAATCCACCGCTCAGGTATCCTTTGGTAATAAATTTTAACTCTGTATTTACAGCAGAAAGAAATATAATGGCAGTATCTTTTGCCTTACTAAAACCAGAAATGGTTTCGGCTACCTCGAAGCCATCCATATCTGGCATTTGTACATCGAGAATAATCAGGACATAGTTATTTTTTAAAACTTTTTTCAGCGCTTCTTCGCCAGACGATGCGGTATCAACCTCAAAACTGTGTGCCTGTAATACTTTCTGTAACGAGATCAGGTTTTCGGGCCTGTCATCAACTATAAGGATCATCTTTTATTAAAACAAATAAGAAGCCGGGATAATTATGTTTGGTTTTGAGATAAAAACCTCATTAACTGTAAACAAACAATGCGTTGTAAAAAAAGTTTTTATTTTTTATAAATTGTTTGAATTAAAAGTATCACCCTGTTTAATATCTCCTGTTTCGAAGCCTTTTTTAAACCAATACATCCGTTGTGCGGAGGTACCATGAGTAAAAGAATCTGGCTGAACATCGCCTGTAGCCTGTTTTTGCAATTTATCATCACCTATGGCATTGGCAGCAGTTAATGCTTCTTCTATGTCGCCTTCATCCAATTTAAAATCTTTAAGGTTTTGGGCATTGTGCGCCCAAAGTCCGGCAAAAAAATCGGCTTGTAGCTCTAATTTCACAGATAGGCGGTTATATTCTTTTTCGCTCACCTGGCCACGTGCCTGATCTAGTTTTTCCGAAATTCCCAATAAATTTTGAACGTGATGGCCTACCTCATGTGCAATTACATAAGCCTGCGCAAAATCTCCGGCAGCACCGAAACGGTTTTTTAAATCATCGTAAAATGATAAATCAATATAAACTTTATGGTCGCCGGGGCAGTAAAACGGACCTACATTGGCTCCTGCATTGCCACAGGCGGTTTGTACAGCTTCTCTAAATAGTCTGAGTTTAGGATACTCATACTGTTTGCCCATCGCCTGAAATTCTTTATCCCATACTTGCTCGGTTGATTCCAATACACCCGATACAAACTGTGCCTGTGGATCGTTAGCAGGAACACCCTGCTTAACTTCTTCCGTGCCTGTAGTAGCCGGAAGCTGACTAACCAGGCCGGTTAAATCTTTGCCAAAAATTAGGCCGAGCACCACGATTATTATACCTACACCGCCACCGAGGATGGTTTTCCCACCGCCCCCGCTTCTTCCATCTTCTACATTATTACTCCCTTTACCAAACCATTGCATAATTTACTTCTTTAGTTTAATGAATAACCTTAATTATGGGACAATTGTTATACTAAAGTATAAATTATTTTTATTGATTTATTCTTTTGGATTATTGCAAAAAAAGAAGCCGAGTTTTTAAACCTGACTTCTCCGTATTATATTCTTGCATTCGCAGAATGAATGCTAACTATTAAAAACGGCAATTGCTTTTGCTATCCTTGTTTTAGTCTCTGTTATCCCCAACAACACAGCAATATCAAAAACACCAGGCCCAAATTTACCGCCTACCAGCATAATGCGGAAAGGCAACATCAATTCGCCTGGTTTAAAACCTTTTTCTTCGGCCAAGGCTTTAAAAGCAGCTTCGGCAGTACCCGCATCGGTAAGTGCTAAACTATCAGCAAAAGCATTAAAAAAATCGGCTTTTTCGGCTGTCCATTTTGGTTTTACCGAGTTTACATCATATTCTGAAGGTGAAGCAAAAAAGTAACTGCTCTGAGCCACAAAATCAGGCAATAAGGTACAGCGATCTTTAATTAAATCAATAACGGTATTTAAATAAGCATCGTCGTTTATTTCAATGCCAGCTTTTTGCAACTCTGCTTTAACGCTTGCCGCCAAGCGCGCTGCGCCCTGCAATTTAATCCATTCATGGTTATACCACTTGGCTTTTTCGAAATCGAATTTAGCACCTGCTTTACTAATCCTTTCTATTGAGAATTTTTCTTCCAGCTCTTTTAATGAGAATAACTCCTGGTCGGTACCATCATTCCAGCCTAAAAGTGCCAGCATATTGATAAAAGCTTCGGGCATAAAACCCATTTCTTTAAATCCTTTGGTTACATCACCAGTTTTAGGATCGGTCCAGTTCATGGCATAAACCGGAAAACCTAATCGGTCGCCATCGCGTTTACTTAATTTTCCATGTCCATCTGGCTTTAATATTAAAGGCAGGTGTGCCCATGCAGGCATCTCCGCTTCCCATCCTAAATATTTCCAAAGTAAAATATGAACCGGTGCCGAGGGTAACCATTCTTCTCCCCTAAAAGCATGACTAATTTCCATCGCCTTATCATCAACCACAACGGCTAAATGATAGGTCGGCATTCCATCAGCTTTTAACAATACTTTATCATCAACCAACGAGGTTTCGAAGCTTACATCACCGCGGATTAAATCGTTAAAATGTACAATTTCATCAGCGGGTACTTTAATGCGGATAACGTGTGGTGTTTTGGCCGCCAATAACTCTTCAACCTCACTAATGGTAAGGGTTAAAGAATTGCGCATCTGCATACGTGTGGCCTGCCCGTATTGGAAATTTGGAATTTCTTTACGTTTGGCGTCTAAATCTTCCGGTGTATCGAAGGCGTAATAAGCATAACCATCGCTAATTAACTGTTCGGCAAATTTACGGTAGCTGGGCTTGCGTTCGCTTTGGCGGTACGGGCCGTAAGCTCCGGGATTGCTCGGACTTTCATCTGGTGTAATGCCGCACCAATTTAAACAGTTAACGATATATTCTTCGGCGCCTTCAACAAAGCGGTTTTGATCGGTATCTTCTACACGAAGTACAAAAGTTCCATTATTTTTTTTGGCAAATAAATAATTGAACAAGGCAGTGCGCACACCACCTAAATGCAAACCTCCGGTTGGGCTTGGGGCAAATCTTACTCTAACTTTCTTATCCATAATTGGTTTGTTGAGCGGTTGGCGTTAGGCGTTGGGCGCTCTAGCGCTTACCGCTCTGCGCAAAACGCAAGACGTTGCAAAGATATGTTTTTCATCCATTTTATAGTGTTTCATCTGCGATGAAGCTATTATGCATTCGAAATGATTGCTTTAAGGTTTTTGAAAAAGCATAATGGTTTTATGTTTTTTTCGTTTTGTTATTGTAATTTGGCTAGCTAAAGCATGAATCCTTATCAAAAGAAACGCCGCTGGAAGTTTTTCCTTCTCATTTTTGCCATCTTAATTGGCATTGCCTCAGTATTTTACACCGATTCTTTTGTAAAAAAAATGGAACGCGAAGAGGCAGACCAGTTTCATCTTTGGGTGAAAATTCAGGAAAGAGCCATGTTTCTTTACGATAATGACGATTATCGTGTAATTGTAGAAACGGTACGCGCAAACACAAAAACACCTGTAATCATGATCGATTCTGCAGGTATGATCAGCTCTTTTTTTGGTTTGGACAGCACTAAAACCAATTATCCTACTGCGGATACTAAGCTGACTTACGACAGCTTATATTTTGTGAGGCAATTAAGGCAAATGAAAGCGCAGCATCCACCTGATGAAATGAATTTTTTCGGCAAAAAATTTAAGGCATACTATCGCGACTCTTTCATTTTAACACAATTGAGGTATTTCCCATACATCCAAATGGCTGTTATCTTCCTTTTCCTTTTAACAGCTTATGCAGCATTCAGTTCGGCCCGAAGAGATGAACAAGATCATGTTTGGGTAGGTTTGGCCAAAGAAACGGCTCACCAGTTGGGTACACCAATATCATCACTCATGGCCTGGACAGAGCTCATGAAATCTAAATTTGATGCAGAAGATGATCCGCTGATTGCCGAAATGGAGAACGATATTAAACGCTTAGAAATTATTACCGACCGTTTCTCGAAAATCGGTTCTAAACCTATACTCGAAGATCATACGGTTTACATTGTAATCAGCGATTTTATCCGCTATTTTAAAGTACGCACCTCAGACAAGGTTAAATTCAGCATTACCGGCGATGAGCAGGTAAGGGCCATGTTAAACGTTCCATTATTTGATTGGGTGATTGAAAACCTTTTAAAAAATGCAGCAAATGCCATCGAAAATGAAGGGTCGATCTCCATTAACATTATAGAAAATTTAGCCAAAGAACAGGTATTTATTGATGTGAGCGATACCGGAAAGGGTATTCCAAGATCTAAGTTTGATGCGGTTTTTCAACCAGGCTACACTACACGTAAACGCGGTTGGGGTTTAGGTTTATCGCTTACCAAACGTATTGTAGAAAATTACCATAGTGGAGAAATTTTTGTAAAAGACTCTGAACTGGGTAAAGGCACAACTTTTAGAATAATATTAAAAAGTAGTTTAAGATATGAACCGACCACAGCCTAACGAATACCCAACTTGGGGTGAAACCTATATCAGTAAAGTAGATCGAGATATTTTCGAAATTTTAAACGATCAGATTCAAAGCCTTCCGGCCCTGTTTAGGGCAAACGCCGATAAAGCTGATTATGCCTATGCCGAAGGTAAATGGACACTAAAAGAAATGTTAGGCCATATTATTGATACTGAACGTGTTTTTGCCTTTCGCATTACCTGTTTTGCCCGAAAAGAACAGCAGCCTTTACCAGGTTTCGAGGAAGATGAATATGTAACCAATGCCCGCTTTGCCGAGCGCGATCTGGAAGATCTGATCGAAGAATTTATTGCACTTCGTAAAGCCAATTTATACCTTTTTAAATCTTTAAACGAAGAAGAACTAAACAGAAAAGGAATTGCTTCGGGCAGGGAAATTAATGTAAAATCTATTTTATTTATTGTGGGTGGCCATATTATCCATCATGTTTACATTTTAAAAGAACGTTACCATGTGGTTTAAAAACTTTACGGTTGATGAGCTGAACAACCGCCCTAAAAATCATTTAGGTGCGCTGCTCGATATCCGCTTTACTGAAATTGGCGAAGATTTTATTATCGGAACCATGCCTGTTGATGAACGTACACACCAACCTGCAGGGATTTTGCACGGCGGCGCCTCAGTGGTTTTAGCAGAAACCTTGGGCAGTATTGCTTCTTATATGTGTATAGATCCGGAGAAGTATGTTGCTGTTGGCTTAGAAGTAAACGCCAACCATTTGCGGCCGGTAAAAAGTGGTTTGGTAAAAGGTATTTGCAAACCTTTACATATTGGGGCCAAAACCCAGGTTTGGGAAATCAAAATTTACGATGAACGCGGAAAGATGAACTGCATTAGCCGTTTAACCGTAGCGATTATTAATAAACCGCAGTAGATGTGCTGTCAGATGTTAATATCTGATAGTTACTTAAATCCAAAAGCAAGTTATCTAATGCCAACGACATAAGAATCGAGAGAAGTCAAGTTTAATGGCCAAAGCCCTATGAAAACTTGACTTCTCTGATATTAAAGCATTTTATTGCTATCCAGCCATTTCTTTTCTACCAGATAAGAAACAATTAAACCCAGTCCACCGAAAATTCCGATGAAACCAAAGTAAATGGCTACTGACTGCCCTTGCTCACTACGCGTCATGTCGCTGCCGAACACTCCTCTAACTGTAAATAGCGCTACCAGCAGGCCGATTCCTAAACCAACCAAAAGCAAACCGAACTTTAAACTTAAAAACGGTTTTGGTGTGGCCTTATGCACACCCGGATCGATTCCCCTTTCGATCATTGCCATTTTCTCTTTGTTTGATAGGTAGCGGATTCCGAATACCATTGCGAATGCACCTAAAAAAAGCGAGATTGGGACTAATATACCTTCCATGATTATAATTTTTTAATTTGTAAATATTCTATTGTTTAAATTGAACCGTGTTCTGTGTATTATGACTACACACTTTTTAATCAGGTTACACCCCTTGCCGAAAAAAAATCGATAGCTTTATCAAACATTAAAAATTCCCTTGTACAGTCAGTTAAAAAATATAGAAGTCTTTAAGCCGCTCAGCAATGAAGCTTTAGAAAGATTAGCTGCTTTTTCTAAGCGGGTAGAACATCAGAAAGGAACGATTTTAATCTATGCAGATAAAACAGAGCCTTATTTCTATATCCTCAAAAGTGGTATTGCCAGAGCCTATTCTGACGGCGAAAACCAGCAAATAACCTTTTGGTTCGGACAAAGTGGTGCCGTTCTTTTTTCTTTTAACAGCTATATTAATAACAGCCCAGGGTACGAAAACATTGAGCTATTGGAAAACTGCAGTTTAGTTCAAATCAGGTTAACCGATCTTTTTTCGCTTTACGATCAACATTTAGAAATTGCCAATTGGGGCAGAAAAATTGCAGAACAGGAACTAATTGCTACTGAAAGAAGGTTAATAGACCGGGCTTTTAAAGGTGCAGCAGAACGTTATCAGGATTTTCTAGATCAATCTCCCGAATTAATTAAAAGAGTAGCCTTAAAACATATTGCCTCATACCTGGGAGTAACACAGGTTACCCTAAGCAGAATAAGAGCAGCTCATAAATAAATTCATTTTTTAACATTTGTAAAATGTTGCCTGATAAATGTGCCTTAAATTTGCAGAAACACATCTATCATGAATTGGATTATCTTAATTATTGCCGGCCTTTTTGAAGTTGGCTTTACCACCTGCCTTAAATTATCGAACAATTTTTCGAATATAAAGTGGAGTACGGCTTTTTTTGTCTGTATCATTTTGAGTTTTTTATTGTTAAATAAAGCAACCCAAACTTTACCCATGGGAACTGCCTATGCTGTTTGGACGGGTATCGGTGCCGTAGGAACAGTAATTATCGGAATTTTTTATTTCAATGAACCAGCAACCTTTTGGCGGATATTTTTTATCTGTACGCTTATAGGATCAATTGCAGGATTAAAGTTTTTTGCTTCGCATTAGCGTGCGCTTGCGAAGTTTACCAAGCCCAAAGCGTAGGTAAAACTTCGCAAGTTTAGCCAGGGCTTAAAACTCTTTTTGGAGCGCAATGCCTGTGCAGTAATCAAGTTGGTTCCCGTGTTCCGCTTATACACTTCGGCTTCGTGCCTTAGCCTGCAGGGTAACACTTCACCCGGGGCTAAATGGCTAAAACAGCATTTCATTTTTAAGGTTGCAGGGCACCCACATTGTTCATAAACCTGATGGCAGCGGCAGCCCCGAAGTATGAGGGCTATAGCGAACAGCAGGACTGCAATCTCCGATAAAAAACTGCCCTTTCATTTCCGAAAAATCTAAAAAATGCTTGCTTGGTTTATCGTTTTCTTTTCGGAGCTCAGTACCTGTGCAAGCAACCAGCCTGGTCCCCGTGTTGCACTCGTACGCTTTGTCTTCGTACCTCAGCCTGCAGGGTACCGCTTCACCCAGGGCTAAATGGCCAAAACAGCATTTCATTTTTAAGGCTGCAGGGCGCACCCACGTTGTTCATAAACCTGATGGCAGCGGCAGCCCCGAAGCATGAGGGCTATAGCGAACAGCAGGGCTGCAATCTCCAATGAAAAACCGCCCTTTCGTTTCCAAAAAAACTAACCTATTTATATTATTCACCTGGCAACGGATAAATAATAAATCTTCTTAATTATGTTTCACGTGTAACCTCCTTATCTTTAATGTAGTCTTATTGCTAAACATGGAGCAAAAACTTACAGATTTAGAGCTGATCCAGAAAGTATTGAACGGCGAAACCGATCAGTATGCTTTATTGGTAAAGCGCCATCAGCGATTTGTATTTACGCTTGCTTTAAGGTTTTCGAAAAACAGGGAAGACGCGGAAGAAATTGCTCAGGATTGCTTTGTAAAAGCATATAAAGCATTGGGCACCTTTAAACAAACAGCTAAATTTAGTACCTGGCTGTACACGATAACCTATACTACGGCGATGACTTTTTTAAGGAAAAACCGTTTAGACACTACGTCAATACATGATGAAAGCACCATTTTACAGCTCGAAAACCATACCTCGAGCTTTAATGCAAATGGCTACGAGCGGCAGGATAGCCATACTTTTTTAAATATTGCCATTACCCAGCTTTTACCAGACGATGCGGCTATTATTACCCTATTTTATAAAGGCGAACAGAGTTTAGAAGAAATTGGCGAAGCGCTGCACATGGAACCCAATACGATAAAAGTAAAGTTGCACAGGGCCAGGCAAAGACTTAAAGAAAAATTACAATATTTGTTAAAAGATGAAGTAAAGGAGTTACTATGAATACAATAGAACAACAGCTTTGGGATTATATTGATGGGAATTTGGATGATGCTTCAAAAAAAGCCATCGAAGAAAAAATTGAATCGAATGCTGAGATTAAATCGCAGTACGAGGATCTGCTAAAGCTTAATTTAGTTTTTAATGAACTCGATCTTGATGAACCTTCTATGTCTTTCAACAGGAATGTAATGGAAAGTATTGCTTTAGCTCCTGCCCCGGTAGCGATGAAAACAAAGGTCGACAAAAAGATTATTTATAGCATTGGGGGCTTTTTTGTGGTCTCATTACTCGCCTTATTGGGTTATGTGTTTTATAACGCTAACCTCGCAATGCCTCAATTCGATTTAAAGGTGAATTTCGATTTCAATTTAGAGAAATACATTACGCCTACAACGATTTATGCCTTTCTTTTTGCAGATCTGGTGATCGGATTAATTTTTCTCGATCAGTTTTTAAGGAAGAAAATGGCGCAGAAGTAAGGACGCTTAAATTGCTCCCGCAGATCAAATTGATTTACGCAGATTTATGCTCATCTGCGCTTGTCCCGAATCTGCGGGAACTCAGCAAGGTGAATATTACCCCAAGGTTTTTAAAATCTCTAGCCCCTTTGGCCACTCACCAAATCCGGCATCAGCATTAATATGGCCAGCATTACCGATACTAATAAACTCACTGCCCCAATTTTCGGCAAAAAATTCAGCCCTTTCTATTGTTACCCATTCATCATTTGAACTGGTTACAACAATGGTTCTAAAGTTTATTTTATCTAGCGGTACATGATCGAAACCCACCGTTGAGAAGTTATATCGGGGAGCTTCCAAATCACTTGGTGCAACGAGTAAAGCTCCTTTAATTTTCTTTTGATATTGTTTTGCCCAGTTGGCAATTGCGGTACAACCCAGACTATGGCCAATTAAAATCACATCAGCCAAATTATAGTCAGAAATGGCGAGATCTATTGTTTCAATCCAATCTTTGCTAGCAGGTGTATCCCATTCTTGCTGATTAATCCGGATAAAATGATCTCCGGATTTTTCGAAATGCGTTTGCCAATGATCTGCGCCTGAATTACCCAAGCCAGGAACAATAAAATAGTAGGTCATAAAAGTGAGAATAATTCCTGAATGGATTCAGGCTGCGAAAAATAAAACAAAAAAAGGCCGCCATCGCAAGAAAGCAGCCTTCTCTGTAAATATGATAAATAAATTAAATTACTTTCACATTAACGGCATTTAAGCCTTTTTTACCGTTAGCAACTTCGTACTGTACTTTGTCGTTTTCACGGATTTCGTCGATAAGACCTGTTGAATGAACAAAAATTTCGCTATCTCCATTTGCAGGTACGATAAAGCCAAAACCTTTAGTTACATTGAAGAATTTTACTGTGCCTTCTTGCATTGTATTAAATATTAAAATTAAGTATGCAAGGTAAGTTTTAATTTTTAAAATCAAAATAAATTTTAACATTTTTTTAACGTTAAAATTTTGTAAATAGCAGATTACTAAGGCTTTTTAATTGCCTTCCCAATCATTGTTAAAGTAATTTCACTATTATGCGGAATCCCGAGTGTTGTTCCGGGAGCCACATCAAAAAGGTTTCTAACATAGATATCTGCTATCCCCTGGGCCACCTTTTTTTTAGCTTCAACGTTCTCGGGAAGCACATTATAAATCGTTTTTACGTGTATCCTTCCCTGAAAATCTATCACGGCTGCAACCTGGTAAGCAAAATCTTTATAAGCCCTATCTATCCTGATAATATACTGCGGAAACATATAATCGTAAGCTTCGGTCCTATTATTGGCCCGATCAACCGTCCTGATTTTTTCTACCCTTACAATTTTACTTTTTGGTATAAACTGAACCGGATCTGTTGCAGCAAAAGCACTATCACTATTTAAGTTAACTTTGGCAGCACGCTTCTCTATAAAAGCAGTATCAGCCTTGCTTGGTTTTTGCAGGTCGGCAGCCTTAACCTTCAATTTGTTTTTAATATAATCCTGCGCGTAAAAAGTCATATTTACATCCGAGCGAACATCTGAAGCAATTACTTTTCCATCAACCTGAATCCGCTGAAAAACCAAACTATCCTTACTGATGTGTTTTACTTTAAAAAATTCCGCAGCAAAATTATATACATTCCCGTGATCATACTGCATGTAGAATTTTTGCATTCGTTGTTTCTGTGGACTCCAGGCCGACATGGTATCTTCTTTAACCACTTCAATGATCCAGGATGGTTTTTGCATAAAACCTTCCGTATTAAAAGAAAGTCCACTCTTAAACCGGCGTTTTACCTCTTGATAACGGATGCCTTTTACAGGCTCGAAAGTAAAATCCCTTAAAGTTGGGTCGCTGGTTTTAGTGCCAAACTTACAGGCAGAAAGCATCAGTACAAAAAAGAAAAAGTATATCGTATTTTTAATCATTTCAACAAAAATCTTTGGCTAAAATAAGTTTTTTTAACCAGAGCTAAACATGCTGTTATAGATACAGGTTTATCTCCGTGTTTGTTTTTTCACCAAAATAACATTAGCTACTTTGCGCTGCCCTTCATGGTCCCATTTTTTATTATCAGTTGGATAGTTGACAACACCATTACCAGGCATTCCGTTTACCCACAAAGTTGTAGAACCTCCACCATCAAAATTTAGGGCACTGGCACAGCCTAGCCAACGCATTAACTTGGTTAGTTCGAACAAACTCATGCCTGCCGAGTTTTCATTTCTTCCGTCAACAGTTAACAAAATCACCCTGCCATTAGGCTTTATGCCTAAGCAGGTACGCGGATGGCGCAAGCGGCTAAATCCGGTCGTATCCAGCTTTTCATCAATATCGTTTAAAGTTAATAAGGGGCCATTTAACAAAACTTCTTTAGCGGCCAGTTTTGTTTCCCAGTCACTTGTCCCATCCCACTTTTGGATCGAAATTTTTCCGTTCTCAATTACAACCGCCGCTTCCTGATGCCTTGCCCGATTTCCATTTTTATCCAAGCGGTTAGTATTAATGGTTTTTCCATTAACACGAACAAAATCTACCGAGCCTCCATTTTTTACATCGAAAAAATTGCCATTTACGGCGGCAATTGATGTATCACGTAGTCCAAAATTGCTGGTAGTAATTAGTTCCTTTTCTTCAGCCCCAATGGCAAAAGCCGCCTTCCGGCCAGTATTTATTATTTCTAAAAACGAAATGTTTTCGTTGGCAGCGAAAAGATTTTTCTGATCAAAGTGATGCTGAAATAAAACCACCTGTTTGGCAATCCTGCTCTTATGCCATTTGGTTTTTATAACCGTTAACGAATCTGCACTTTGGCCAAAAGCAGATAAACTATACGTAAATAAGGTAAGGGCAAATAATAATCTTTTAAGCATAATAGCTGTTTTAAGCATAAAAATAAAAAACTGCCATGTGTTTAGCTTAAAGCATCAAAAATTATACAAAGGGAGTTAAATAGATTCGTCATTTCGAGCGAAGTGCAACGAAGTCGAGAACCCGAATGCTCAGCGAAGCTAAATCTGCTACAATAGATCTCTCCTCCGAAGGAGTTCCTTTGGAACATTCCGTTTCGCTGCAGTCGAGAAAGATTCTTTTGTTGAAAACCCTATGAATTTTAATCGCAAAATAGATCCTGAAACGAGTTCAGGATGACGAATCGAGTTGTAAACCTGATAGGTTTGACTTATAAAAAAACGGAGCGATCAATTTAATGACCTGCTCCGCTTTTTTAATGATTGAATGAGTGAGTTATTGAATGATTGAATGGCGCATTGCTTTTCATTCAATCACCCACTCATTTTATCATTCAATCATTTATTTCTTAGGATCTAAAATATCTTTAATTCTGATATTCAAATCTTCATAATGTGCTTTGGTAATGGCATCACCTGCAGCTGCTCTGGCTTTTGTAGTAGCCAACAAGGTTTTTAACTCTGCTCTAACCAGTGGTCTGATATCAGATAAACCAACGTTGATTGGCGTTAAACCGTAACTTGCTGCATAATCTACAGGGAATCCAACCGGAAGTTCTGATTCTTTGGTCATTAAATCCTGTAAACGGTCTACATAAGCACGTTGTAAATTACGTTTAAATGCATCTGCTCTTCCTGCAACAAAAACCGACGATCTTAAGTCTGTAAATAATTCAGGTAAGGTGTATGCTTTTGCTGCACCGTTTTTAGTTTCGTTATCCAACAAACGAGCAATACGTGAAGCAGATAATAAATTACCTAAAGTATTTGCTTGAACACTTTTAATGCGGTTTAACAATACGCCATTATCAAATTTACTGAGTTGATCATTGCTGATTAACCAAAGTGGGGTAGTAAATAATTGTTGATTGAAAAAAGTAATGGCTTCTTTTTGCTTTGCTTTAGGCAAATAGGCGTAAACTGGCCCTTTTTGCTCATAGGTTTTAAAGTTTTCGCTTAATCCACCAACGTTTGTTGCCACATGTCCCATATAACGGTTAAACTGGCCAACAATTTCGGTGTAGATTTCTTTTAAATCACTGTAATCTTTTCCTTTTTGATAGGTCCATTTTTCTACGTTAGGCAAAATACGTTTTAAGTTGGCAATACCATAAGTACTGGCTTTCATTGCGTTGTCGCCCAAATCTTCACTCTGCAAACGGGGGTCTAATGAAGTTCCCTGACGGCCATAGAAATACAAAGGATTACCTGCATTCTTCAATGTCCACTGGTCTAAAATTTCTTTTTCCTGTTCTGCAGTTTTGTTTCCAGGAATCCAGGAATAACCCCATTTCACTACCCATTTATCGTATTCTCCGATTTGCGGATGAAGTTTGGTTACGCCATCACCAGGTTGAGCGATGTAGTTAAAACGCGCATAATCCATAATAGATGGTGCTGTACCATGTTTATCTGTAAATGCTTTTGAACGTAATGAATCAACCGGGTAAGCATAGCTCGAGCCAAAGTTGTGTGGCAAACCTAAAGTATGGCCAATTTCGTGTGAAGAAACAAAACGGATTAATTCGCCCATTTGCGCATCCGTAAATTTAGCTTTACGTACTTCAGGATTAATGGCTGCCGTTTGAACAAAATACCAGTTGTGCAATAGATTCATTACATTGTGGTACCAACCAATGTGCGTTTCTAATATCTGTCCTGTACGTGGGTCGCTAATATGCGGACCGTAAGCATTGGCAATATCTGATGCAAAATAGCGAACAACTGAATACCTGGAATCTTCTACACTGAACTGAGGATCTTGTTGAGGCGTTGGCGCTTCTTTACCTATAATGGCATTTTTGAAACCTGCGGCTTCAAAAGCTACCTGCCAATCGTTAATCCCCTGGATTAAAAACGGCACCCATTTTTTAGGCGTTGCAGGGTCAATATAAATTACAATCGGTTTTACCGGTTCTACCAATTCGCCACGTTTATAGGCGATGGTATCTTTTGGAACCAAATTCCAACGGTGAATGTAAGCGGTACGCTCTGCCTTTTGTGCGTTGCTTCCATAATCAATTTGCGATTGACCAAAGAAACCAACTCTGCTATCCATTATTCTGGCTTTTACAGGGATTTTTGGCAATAATAACATCGATGTATTGAATTCGAAAGTAACGGCTCCATTACTGTTATCGGTCGGAGATTCTGCTGCGCGATATGTTTTAGCGGTTTTTACTTCAACGTTAATTGGGAAAGTTTTTACCGTATCGATATAAGAACGTGTTGCATCATACATCGTAACTTTATAAGCTTTACGGATCTGATCCGTAGCACCAATGGCCATTACGTCACCGTTATAAAAATCGGTCACATCAATTACAACACCAGTGGTATCTTTGTTATAAGCTTTAATTTCAAAGCTGGCTAAGATCTGTGCAAGATTAGAATTTTGTACCGATTCGTACATATCGCTGTTTGGATCGGCCTTTGTTGAATAGCTTGGTACACGGATGTAAACTTGTTTACCTCTGCGCTCCCATTTCCAAACCTGCTCATTTAATTGTTCACCACCATATTGCTGGTTGCCAACTTTTACTCCTGCTGGTACTTTTGCCAAACGGGTAACCACAAGCATTTCGCGGTTAATCATTGAATCTGGTATCTCAAAATACCATTTATCGTCTACCTTGTGTGTTTTAAATAAACCGTTTGTTGTTTTCGCTTTTGCGGTAATTACTTCAGAAAATGGTTTAATTCCTTCTTTTTTTGGTGCTGCTGCCGGGGCAGCAGTTGGGGCCGCAGGGGTAGCCCCTTTTGTTGTTTTAGATTTTTTCTGGGCATATACCGAACCTGATCCGGCTACACCAAGTACTACGATACCTGCGAGGGCAAGTACCTTAAAGTTTTTCTTCATGTGTATATAAAAGTTAGTTTGCTTGGCAATAAGAGGTTAAAGTTAGAACCTTGTTACACGACAATTCTTTTGTAACCGGAAAATTACGCTTTTCAGATCCTCTTTTCAAGGCGAACCACTTTAAAATAAACTTGATTGTCCCTAAAAATCTCAAAAATTACATTTCTATCTGCTTTTGATTTAAACATTTCGGTAAGCTCATTTAAAGAATAGGCATCTATGCTTTTGAAATTTACAGCAATAATTTCATCATCAGGGCATAATCCTGCCTTTTCTGCCGGACTATTTTCGTCTATTTCTCCAATCAGAACTCTTTTATACTCTTTCTGATCGAGATAAATCACCATACCTATCATATCGTGTTCGAAAGGGGTTTTGCTTAAACCATTAGGCTTAACATAAATAAAACCTCCCTGGTAGTTAAACTGAATATTAAATTTCCGCAGCAAATCAGCTCCGACATTACCATTCCGTTTGGATAAATCGATCTTATCTGCAATACTCTTAAAATCAGGAAATCCTGCAATAACATCTTTAAAAACATGGCCACCTACAGTAAACTTGTCTACACGGCCAACATATCCCTTAATCTGACCGCTAAGGCTCATCCCTAAATTTGCTTTGATTTTTTTTTCAGGCAGCGGGAATTCGGTTCCATGGAGCATTTCGAGCGATAAAGCATGGCTGGCTCCTGTATCCATTAAAAACCTTGCCTCAACGGTTTTACCGCCAGGAATATCAACAGTAGCTAAAATATACGGCTTCTGATTCTGAATTTCAATGGGTATTTTTTTACCGCGGTATTTAATTTTGGCATCATGGTCGTAAATAATCAGCCTATTTTCACTATACCTTATATCAACAATAAAGCTGTTAAAAAAACTGAAGCCCAACAGGCCGTAAATTTTCAGTCCCAAATGCCCCGACAGGTTAAAGAGATCTTCTTTTAAAATTGCCGTTGGTATATTCTTAATGCTTGTACTGCCTACCTTAACATCCAAACTTTGAGAAACATAGGCTTCAACTGATTCAATGCCTAAGCCAGATACCTTAATTTTACGGAGCTTACTAAAATTTAACGAATCGATAATGGATGGATCGGTAATAATCATCGGTCCAACTCCAGTATCAAGAACAAAATCATACGGCCCCTTACCATTTACATACACCGGGATAACCATTAGGTTTTTGATGCACCTAAAAGTAATCGACTGTTTTTGCCGGTTCCTTTTAAAAAGAAATTCCTGGCCGAACCCAGAAAAAGCAAGAAATACCAACCCCAAACAAATTGTTAGTTTGCGTAAACAGATTATTACACCGGGGTTATATTTGGTTAACATTAAACTAAATTTAATAAATTAGTTGATAATTATGTCCCTTAAATTTAGAACATGTTTCCCTTAAAAAATCATAATTTTATTTTTCCTGTATTTGCGCTATCTATTTGTTTGTTAACAAGTTGCTCAACCAATAAAATCATTTCAAAAAAAGTAGCTAAAGAATTTAAAAATTCGCAGGTAATCAAACAATATCAGGTTGGCTTTGCCCTTTACAATCCCGCAGATAAAAAAATGATTTTTCAGAAAGATGCCGATAAGTATTTCACCCCAGCATCTAACACGAAACTTTGTACTTTTTTTGCAAGCTTAAAAATGCTGCCAGATTTGATGCCAGCTTTAAAATATATTGAACGTAATGATTCATTGATTTTTTGGGGTACAGGCGATCCGGCTTTTTTACAATTTGCAGTAAAAGATAAATCGGCTTACAATTTTCTTTTGGCTTCGAACAAAAAACTATTCTTTTCTCCCGGACGATATTCTGGTAGTTTTTTTGGCGATGGCTGGTCGTGGGATGATTACGATTATTATTATCAGCCCGAAATTACCGAAATGCCTATTATGGATAACATGGTTACTTCTACTTATGCCAGTCCAAATAAAATCAATATTGAACCAAAGGTTTTTGCCTCCTGTTTTGAAGTTGATTCTACAAAAAAAACAGGTAGTTTTCAGGTAAGCAGAGATTTTTTAAGCAACCGCTTTCATTATCCCGCTGTTTCAGTGCAACCGGGCTACAATCAGCAAAACCCATATAAAACCAGTACACAGGCTACCGTCGAAATATTAGCAGATACCCTGCACAAACCTGTCGGCATTATAAACTTAAAAATACCATCGTATGCTAAAACTTTATCGGGCGCAAAGCGTGATTCAGTTTTAAAACACATGATGCTACCCAGCGATAATTTTATCGCCGAACATTTGTTATTGGTTTGCTCCAATCAGATTGGCGATACATTGAGTACAATAAAAGCCATTGATTATATTACGAAAAACTACCTTTCTTTTTTGCCTGATAAAGTAAAATGGGCTGATGGATCTGGTTTGTCCCGTCAGAATTTATTTACGCCGCGTGATAATGTATACCTCCTTGATTCCATTTACAGGTTGGTAAACAATCCGGAAAAGCTTTTTGATCTGTTGCCAGCAGGCGGTAAAAGTGGTACTTTAAAGAACGCTTACCCTAAAACCGATAAACCTTTTGTTTTCGGAAAAACAGGTTCGCTCGGTGGCGTTCATAATCAAAGTGGATATGTACTCACAAAAAAGGGTAAAACGTACATTTATTCTTTCATGAACAACAGCTTTGTAAAACCAACTGCCGAGGTACGCGCAGAAATGGTGAGGATAATCACTTATATACACAATACTTTTTAAGCATTATGTAACATCAAATAACACCTAACCTATGAAAAAATTCTACCTATTGATTGGCATCTCTACCATGCTCATTATATCATCTTGTAAGAAAAATGATCCTATAACAGGGCCCACAGAACCTCCTACCCCTACTACACCATATGTATCCGACAATAGCTTTAAAATTGTAAGCTATTTCCCAAGTTACCGGGATCCAACCAGTGTTGCCGATTCGAAGTTCAAAATGATTACGCACCTCTTTTATGCCTTTCTAAATCCCAATACCGATGGAAGTTTAGCTGCGTTGGAACAACCCGGTCGATTTACAACCGTAATGCAAAAAGCAAGGGCAAATGGCGTTAAAACAGGCATTTCGATATCAGGTACGCAAAGTATTTTTGTAAGCATGGCGGCATCTGCAACGGCCAGAAACCTGTTCGTAAAAAATGTGCTAACTTTTGCCAAAACAAATAATCTGGACGGCGTAGATATGGATTGGGAATATCCAAGCACCAGCGATGGATCTGCAGATAATTACGTGTTGTTAATGAAAGAGCTTTCAGATTCGCTACACAAATACCATAAATTTTTAAGTGCGGCCATAACCCCTGGCGTATACGCCGGCAGTATTCGGGATGGATTAAAATCGGAAGTTTTTCCTGCTGTAGATTTCTTTAATATTATGGTGTATGATGGCATTGGCTGGGATAAAAATGAGCCTATACAGCATGCGTCCTATAACATGGCCGTTGCCAGTTTAAATTATTGGTTAAACACCCGCGGTATGCCAAAGGAGAAAGCCGTTCTGGGTATTCCGGCTTATGGTAAAAATGCCAATAACTCGGCTAAGGCCTATCGCGATTTTGTAACAGCGGGGGCTGATGTGAGTTTAGATAATGCATTAATTGATGGCGTTCAATTTTACTTTAATGGAACCATAACCACCAAGAAAAAAGCTAAACTCGCCAAAGATATTGCAAATGGAATCATGTTCTGGGAATTTTACCATGATGACAATAGCGATAAATCTATTATCCGTGCTGCAAATGATGAGCTTGGAAGAAACTACAATTAATATGAAGCCAAACTTTAAATCGATTGATCAACCTTTTTATAACCACATAAATATTGAAGGAAACACCTATTTATATTTTGGAGGGACGGCTTATTTGGGCATTCCTAAAAACCATGACTTTATTAATCTGTATATCGAAGGGATTAAAAAATTCGGCTTAAATAACGGAACAAGCCGTACCAACAACATTCAGCTTGGCATTTATGATGATGCTGAAAAAGTAGCTGCAGCACGGTATGGAGTAGAAGCTGCGCTAATTACTTCAAGCGGATATCTAGCTGCGCAGCTTACCGTTAAGGATTTATCCAGATTAGGGAAAGTAATTTATGGCCCTGCAGCACACCCTGCACTTTGGTTAGTAGAAAATCAAACCAAAAACGTAAAATTATTTCAAGATTGGGAACAGGAAACGATTGAAAAAATAAATTCATCTGAAGAAAAAACCTGGATATTGATTAGTAATTCCATGAATAATCTGGTACCCGAAATTTATGACTTCGACTTTGTAAAAGAGATCCGTAAGGATAAAAATATAATCCTTATTGTTGACGATTCCCATGGAATAGGCGTAAACAATGATGGTATGGGTGCCATGGTAAATCTTCCCAAACAAGAAAATATCGAAAATGTAGTGGTTGCCTCTATGGCAAAAGCACTGGGTGTAGATGCGGGAATTGTTTTGGCCTCCAATAAAATAATCAATAAACTTAAAAGTACGAATACCTTTATTGGCGCTTCTCCATCTAGTCCGGCCGCACTTTATGCATTTATCCATGCAGAAGATATATATAGAAAGGCCCTAAATAAACTGAAAAACAACATGGTAATGCTTGAAAAAGCAGCTAATCTTACCTGGAAACACGAATGTGATTTCCCTGTATATCTACTGGGTGATGTAAATTTTTCACAACGTCTTTTGCAAAAGCAGGTTCTGATTTCGTCTTTCCCTTATCCGAACCCTACCGACGAAACTTTAAACCGTATAGTGCTTTCTGCCTGGCATGAAAAGGAGGATATTGAAAACCTAATCGCTGCCATATCTTTTTAAAGCTTTTCTTATCCAATTAATTTTTCAATATTTATAACATGAAAAAACTGCTTGTATTACTGTCGTTAACGCTTCTCTTTGCCAACATAATTTCAGCACAAACTACCACAGTTTGGATTGTTAGGCACGCAGAAAAAGATAAATCGAACCCACAGGATACCAACCCTAATCTCTCTGATGAAGGAAGAGTAAGAGCGGGAGATTTAGCAACCTACCTAAAAAAGGTAAAATTTGATGTTGCTTTTGCCACGCCAACAAAAAGAACGCACCAAACATTGGATTCATTGGTGGTTCCGAAGGTAATCGATTATAAAGACATTAAATCGCTTGTAGACAGCATTAAAACCAATTATACTGGCAAAACTATTATTGTAGCAGGCCATTCTAATACCGTTCTCGAGATTATTGAAGCCCTTGGCGGCAAAAAACCTAAAGAGGAATTAACAGATGATGATTACGATTACATTTTTGAACTGGCTGTAAAAGAGGATAAAGCGAAGGTAAAAATGGAACAATACGGGAGGCCGCATCATTTGTAGTTTGTGATGTTAGGCGTTACCATCAATTGGAGAGCTAAATTTAGTGTAAGATGGTAACATCTTACACCACGGAAATGCTCCAGAAGTCTTCGACTACGCTCAGACTGACAACCGCTTGGAGAGAATGCAACCAAGCTCCCCTGCCTAATGAACCCAACTAGCCACTAAAGTTTTTCGAAGGGAATATCCATTAAATCGTAGTTTTTCCAGCCCGAAAAATCGTAGTGCCACCATTCATTCTCCAGTACATTCATCTGATATTTACCCATTATTGCAATTAAAAAATCGCGGTTCTTTTTAGCCTCTGGCGATACCTTTTCATATTTTGCGGCAGCGGCAGCCGAGAAACTATCGTAAGGTGTCGGCATTGGTATTTCCTTACCAGTTTTTAAATTGATCAATGTTAAATCTACCGCGCAACCTCTGTTGTGTTTAGATCCCTTTGCCGGATTGGCCACAAAGTTTTTATCACTGGCCTTTTTATAAAACTCAATGGTAATGGCATAAGGCCGGTAACCATCGAATATTTTCAAGCCATAGCCTTTTTTATTTAGTTCCTTTTGGATTTTTTTTAACGATTCTACTACTGGTTTTCGGGCAAAAGCCCTTGCCTGTTTATACATTACCTGCTGCATAAAATTATTCTTAGTGGCGTAGCGGATATCTAATTTTATATTTGGAATGGCTTTTTTGATTTCAACCAATTCGTTATTCGGGTCAGTTTTTATAGATGCCAGGTATTGATTATAGGAACTCACCACCACCAGTTTTTTTATAGCGGAAGGTTTATTTTGGGAAAAACCCGAAAGAGAAATAATGAGAAAAAATATCAATAAATTGAATTTCATAAACGTCTATATTTAGATTGCTTCGTCGTTCCTCCTCGCAATGACGGATTATGTTCTACTGATTCGAAACGACCAACAATTCAAGGTCTTTAAATGGCAGACTGAACATATCAGCGAGATCTTTATTGGTACAATTACCCTGGTAAATATAAAGCGCCTCACGAATGCCTGGATTATTCCATACCATGTTCATTAAACCTCCAAACTCACCAATATCCAATAAAATAGGAGCAAAAATGTTCGTTAAAGCATAAGATGCTGTTCTTGGTACACGCGAAGCAATATTTGGCACACAATAGTGAATTACATCGTATTTTCTAAATACCGGATTGGTATGGTTTGTCACTTCAGAAGTTTCAAAACAGCCCCCTTGATCAATACTTACATCAATTACGACCGAATGTGGTTTCATCCTGGCAACCGTTTCTTCCATTACTATGCATGGACTCCGTCCGTGGGTAGCTCTAATGGCGCCTATTACTACATCGCAGGTTACAATAGCCTTATTCAACACAATAGGTTGCATTACCGAAGTGAATACCCTGCTTCCTAAATTATTCTGAAGGCGGCGTAAGCGGTAAATGGAGCTATCGAAAACTTTAACCTCGGCTCCTAATGCCAAAGCTGTTCTGGCGGCATATTCGCCCACCGTCCCTGCGCCCAAAATTACAATCTCTGTTGGAGGAACGCCAGTAAAGCCGCCAAGCATTAAACCTTTTCCGCCCGTTACATTGCTCAAATATTCTGCAGCAATTAAAATAGAGGTCGACCCCACAATTTCGCTCATGGCGCGTACTACGCTGAGTACATTACCTTCATCACGAAGATTCTCAAAACATAGTGCGTTAATTTTTTTATGCATCAACGCTTTCAAATAGTCCTGCTTTAAAGTTCCGGTTTGCAGCGAAGAAATAAGTGTTTGCCCTTTATGCATCATCTCAATCTCTTCCAACATGGGTGGTGCAATTTTCACCAGGATATCTGCATCGAAAACTTCTTTTTTGTTATAGGCAATTTTAGCGCCCTGCTCCGCATACTCAGTATCAGAAAAATTAGCCCCAATGCCGGCTCCGCTTTCCAGCACAACACGGTGCCCATTATTTACCAATAATGCAACAGATAAAGGGGTTAATGCAATTCTATTTTCCTGGAAAGAAATTTCCTTGGGTATTCCTATGTATAGACTGTTTTTTTTATTTCTGGTTTCTAGCTTTGCCTCTTGCGTTTGTAGTAAACCCTGACGAGCTATATCGGCCATTCCTTCGCGTAATCCTGTAGCCATGTTGAATTAAAATTTTGATAGTTTTAGGTTGTTCAAGGTAAGGAAAATCTGTTAATTTATTGATAACTAATTGTTATACCTTCGAAAATTTGAATAATCTGCGGTTTTCATCCAGCACATTTATCTCAATTTTAATATGTTTTTCGGGTAGTAACTCTTCTACTCGCTCAGGCCATTCTATTAAACAAATGCCACCACCATAAAAATATTCTTCGTAGCCCAGATCATAAGCTTCGTGAATATCTTTTATTCTATAAAAATCGAAATGGAAAACCGGGCCCTTAGGACTTTCATATTCATTAACGATAGAATAGGTAGGACTCGAAACTACATCATCAATACCTAAATGTTTACAGAAATTTTTAATGAAGGTTGTTTTCCCAGCACCCATATCACCCTCAAAAATGAAGACTTTTTGGCCACTGGCAAAATCTGAAAGCTGCTGTGCAACAGCAGGTAAATCGGCTAAACTGTTAACTTCGATATCCATTTTAAAAAATAAAGGCAAAAGTAATACATAATTGCATTGCTTTTGCCTGGTTATTTTGTAATTTGTCAGTCTAGCCTGTCGAAGACCCTACCATCGTGACAGATCCTGAAACAAGTTCAGGAGGACGGTCCTATTGAAAATGACAAGCCTCATGTCTCAAATCTATTATCTCAATTCTATTCATTACCTCGGTGAATACGTCACCACCGGAATAATCATTTCCTCGAGTGAAATGCCTCCATGCTGGAAGGTTTCGTTATAATAATTCACAAACTGATTGTAATTATTCGGATAAACGAAATAACTATCTTCTCTCGCAAAAATATAACTGCTGCTGATGTTGATTTTAGGCAACAACGCATCATGAGGATTTTTAATCAAAAACACTTCTTTTGCATTAAAATTAAGGTTTCTTCCTTGCTTGTATCTTAAATTGGTGTTTGTGCTTCTATCGCCTATTACTTTAACCGGTTTTTTAACACGGATGGTTCCGTGATCGGTGGTAATGATTACTTTTACCTTTTTCTGTGAGATTTTTTTCAATAAGTCCCAAAGTGGCGAATGCTCAAACCAAGATAAGGTTAACGAACGGTAAGCGGCATCATCATTGGCCAGTTCGCGGATCATCTGCATATCCGTGCGGGCATGGCTTAACATATCAACAAAGTTGAATACAATGGCATTGAAATCGTTCTGCAACAAGTTATTGGTCTGATCAACAAGATCTTTCCCCTGCTCAAAAGTGAGTATTTTATTATAACTGAATTTACAATCTTTTCTTAAACTACGTTTAATGTTATCAGCCAGAAAAGCTTCTTCATGCATATTTTTTCCACCCTCATCATCATCGTTCTGCCACAGCTGAGGGAAACGTTTCTCCATATCCAAAGGCATCATTCCCGAAAAGATGGCGTTACGGGCATATTGCGTTGCTGTTGGCAAAATGCTTGTGTACATATCTTCTTCATCGATCCTGAAATATTCAGATATTAGCGGATTAATGATTTTCCACTGATCGTAACGTAAATTATCAATCAGAATAAAAAAGACAGGTGTGGTATCGTTAATATGAGGGAAGGCTTTTTTCTTTAACAGCTCATTAGAAAGCAAGGGGGCTTTATCTTTATTTTTAATCCAGTCGAGATAATGCTCTTCGATGAACTTAGTGAACTGTGTATTCGCTTCCTGTTTTTGCATGGTTAAAATCTCATGCATCTGCGGATCATCCAGTTTCTCTAATTCAAGTTCCCAGAAAACGATTTTTTTATACACATCCACCCACTCTTCGTAATTCAGCCTGTCGCCCAGTGTCATACCCAATCGGCGGAAATCCTGTTGGTAAGCCATAGAAGTTTTCTCGCTTACCAGGCGTTTGTTATCAATCAGTTTTTTAATGGTTAACAGAACCTGCTTAGGGTTTACAGGTTTAATCAGATAATCATCAATTTTACTACCAATCGCATCCTCCATCAAATTTTCTTCTTCACTTTTAGTAATCAGCACAACAGGAACATCTGGATTCAGGTTTTTAATGGCCGATAAGGTTTCAATCCCACTCATCCCCGGCATATTTTCATCCAAAAAAACCAGGTCAAAATGAGCTTTTCCAAATGCCTCCAACGCATCGTTCCCATTGGTAAATGTAGTTACATGGTAACCTTTATCATTGAGCAATAATATATGAGGTTTTAATAAGTCGATTTCATCATCGGCCCATAATATTTTAGTTTCTTGCATGTTATTGTAAAAATAGGTAAGTATTGCCTTTTAATTGTGGCAGGTAAATCAAACTATAAATAAAAATAGCAATTTTTGTACCGTATCTATCTATTTAACTATTTTTAACGATTGAACAAGAAGAAAATAATAAATGACCCGGTATACGGTTTCATCAGTATCCCGTCCGAATTAGTTTACGATGTGATCTCACATCCTTATTTCCAACGTTTGCGGTACATCAAACAGCTTGGAATGACTCATTTGGTTTATCCAGGTGCATTACACACGCGTTTCCACCATGCTTTAGGGGCCATGCATTTAATGAGTCTGGCCATAAATCTTTTAAAAAGTAAAGGGCATACCATAACGGATGGTGAAGAGGAAGCCGCCATTTTGGCCATTTTACTGCACGATATCGGCCATGGCCCTTTTTCGCACGCATTAGAACATTCTTTGGTAACTGGAATTAGGCACGAAGATATTTCGGCAAAACTGATGCGCGATTTAAATGTGCATTTTGATGGGCGGTTAACTCATGCCATCGAAATTTTTAATGGCACCTATCCTAAAAAATTTCTACATCAACTGATTTCCGGTCAGTTAGATCTCGATAGAATGGATTATTTAAACCGCGATAGCTTTTTTACGGGTGTTAGCGAAGGCGTAATCAGTTTCGACCGGATCATTAAAATGTTTAACGTTTACGATGATGATCTGGTGATTGAGGAGAAAGGCATTTATTCTATCGAGAAATTTTTAATCGCCCGCCGGCTGATGTACTGGCAGGTTTATCTGCACAAAACCGTTATTGCTGGCGAGATGATTTTGGTAAAGCTATTAGAGCGTGCAAAAGAATTATCAGCTGCTGGATCCGATTTATTTGCTTCACCATCATTAAATTATTTCTTAAAAAACGATATCAACGAGGACAATTTCTTTGCACAGCACGAAAATCTCGAACATTTTACCAACCTGGATGACCAGGACATTTATGCAGCAGTTAAGGTTTGGGCCAAACATCCCGATAAAATTTTGTCTACGTTATGTAAAATGCTTACTTCCAGAAATCTTTATAAGGTAGAGATGGGCAACGAAATGGCCAATCTCGATCGCGTAATTTTTTTACAGGATGCGGCTGTTAATTTGTTAGAAATCAAACCCGAGGAAGCAAGGTATTTTGTTTTTACCGATTCGATTCAAAACCGCGCATATAACGCAGGGGTTGGAAATATCAAGATTTTGATGAAAAATAACGATATTGTTGATATTGCGAAGGCGTCTGATTTGTCTAATCTCGAGTCGCTGCAAAAAACTGTAGAGAAATATATCCTCTGCTACCCCAGAGGGATTTAAGGTTATTTAACAAAATATTTAACTTTTAGTGCCGTTTTAAGTCTTATTATTGTGTAAAATATACACCCTTTAACCCGAGCAGGTTTTTTTGTTCATATCAATTTAACATATACCTTTGTACGATGCAATTTACTGCCACGCAGATAAGTCAGTTTCTAAACGGTTCCATTGATGGTAACCCTGATGTAGCCGTTACCGAACTTTCTAAAATAGAAGACGGAAAGGAAGGCTCTTTGTCTTTTCTTTCGAACCCTAAGTACGAAAACTTTTTGTATTCTACTCAGGCGTCAGTCGTTATCGTATCAAAAGATTTCGCCCCTACGCAACCCTATACCAGTACATTAATACGTGTAGAAAATCCATATAGCGCTTTTACAATCTTGTTGGATAAATATAATGAAGCCATTAATGCCCAGACTGCACAATCTGGAATTGATAAACTGGCATTCGTTCACCCTACAGCGAAAATTGGCAAAAACGTATTTATAGATGCTTTTGCCTATGTGGCCGAAAATGTAGAAATAGCAGACGGCTGTAAAATAAATGCGCAAACCTTTATCGGCGCGAATTCTAAAGTCGGCAAAAACAGTACCTTTTTTCCAGGTGTAAAAATTTATCACAATTCAATAATTGGCAGCAGGGTTGTTATTCATTCCAATACCGTTATCGGAAGCGATGGTTTTGGTTTTGCCCCGCAAAAAGACGGCACTTACAATAAAATCCCTCAAATTGGAAACGTTATAATCGAAGATGACGTAGAAATTGGCGCAAATACAACTGTAGATCGTGCAACTATGGGATCAACAATTGTAAAGAAAGGTGCAAAAATTGATAACCTGATCCAGATTGCGCACAATGTAGAGATTGGCGAGAACACCGTTTTAGCCGCACAGTCGGGCATATCAGGAAGTACAAAAATTGGCCCTAACAGTGTTGTTGGCGGTCAAGTTGGTATAGCCGGACACTTAACATTGGCTAAGGGTACTCAGATTGGCGCACAGGCCGGTATTAATTTTAATATTACAGAAGAAAATAAACAATGGCATGGCAGTCCGGCGCAACCATTGCGCAACTGGATGCGTGCCTCAGTAATTTTCAAACATCTTCCAGATGTAGAAAAAAGAATAAACGCGCTCGAACAGGAATTGAAAAAGCTTACAGCTGAACTGGAAAAGAATACAATACACAATGAACGTTAGACAAAAAACGATTAAACAAGAAATATCAGCATCTGGTGTTGGTTTACACACAGGCGCTAATGTTACTTTAACATTTTGCCCGGCCCCCGAAAATCATGGCTTTAAATTTCAGCGTATTGATTTAGATGGCCACCCGATTATCGAAGCCGATGCAGATAACGTTACCGATACTTCACGAGGCACTACGCTTACCCAAAATGGCGCCAGCGTGAGCACTGTAGAGCACGTAATGGCATCCCTGGTTGGTATGGACCTCGATAACGTACTAATTAAATTAGACGGGCCAGAAACTCCAATTATGGACGGGAGCTCTATCCAATTCGTTGATTTACTGGAAGAAGTTGGTACAGTTGAGCAAAATGCAGATCGCGAATATTTCACCATTCCACATAACATTACCTATACCGAAGAAGATAGAAAAGTAGAAATTGTAGCCATGCCGTTAGACGACTATCGTTTTACGTGTATGATCGATTATAATTCTCCTGTTTTGGGCAGCCAGCACGCCGGTATTAATACCATTGCAGAGTTTAAGAAAGAAATTGCTTCTTGCCGTACCTTCTGTTTCTTACACGAATTGGAATACCAGTTATCACACAATTTAATTAAAGGTGGCGATTTAAATAACGCCATTGTAATTGTAGATAAAGAGGTTACCAAAGATGAATTAAGCCACCTTGCTAAATTATTTAACCGTAAAGATATCGATGTTGCCCCACAGGGAATTCTGAACAACATGGAACTGCGTTACCAAAACGAGCCTGCCCGTCATAAATTATTAGATATGATCGGCGATTTAGCTTTGGTTGGCATGCATTTAAAAGGCCACATTATGGCTGCACGCCCTGGCCACGCAGCAAATGTTGCTTTTGCCAAAAAAATTAAAGCAGCGATTAAAAAAGAGAAAAACAAAAAAATACAAAAGGTGTACGATCCGAGTGCAAAGCCATTATATGATGTTGTTCAGATTATGGACATTTTGCCGCACCGTCAACCATTTTTATTTGTAGATAAAATATTAGAGCTTTCGAAAAACCACGTGGTTGGTGTTAAAAACGTAACCATGAACGAGGAGTTTTTTAGAGGTCACTTCCCTGGCGCACCGGTTTTTCCGGGTGTAATCCAAATTGAGGCAATGGCTCAGGTTGGCGGTATTTTAGTACTAAGTACCGTTCCAGATCCTAGAAATTATTTAACTTATTTCTTAAAGATAGATAACGTACGTTTTAGAGCTCAGGTACTTCCTGGCGACACTATTGTTTTCCGTTGCGATTTACTTGAACCGATCAGACGGGGTATTGCCCAGATGAAAGGCGTAGGTATGGTTGGCGAAAAAATCGTTGTCGAAGCCGAAATGATGGCCCAAATTTCAAAAATTAAACAAGCAGAACCCGCCCAATAATGATACAACCTTTAGCATACATACATCCGCAGGCAAAGATTGCCGAAAACGTGGTAATCGAACCCTTTGTAGTGATACATAAAGACGTTGTAATTGGAGAAGGAACCTGGATCGGATCAAACGTAACCATTATGGATGGTGCACGTATCGGCAAAAACTGCCGCATCTTTCCTGGTGCTGTTATTTCTGGCGAGCCACAGGATTTAAAATTTGCCGGTGAAGTTACCACCGCAGAAATTGGCGACAATACGACTATCCGCGAGTGTGTAACCATTAACAGAGGTACAAAAGATAAATGGAAAACCACTATCGGTAGCAATTGTTTAATTCAGGCATACTCGCATATTGCGCACGACTGTGAAGTTGGCAACAACTGCATTTTCTCGAACAGTACTACTTTGGCTGGCCACATTACCATTGGAAACAATGTTGTTTTGGCAGGTTTGGTTGCAATACATCAGTTTGTTAAAGTGGGTTCTTATGCTTTCGTAACCGGTGGCTCATTAGTACGTAAAGATGTTCCTCCTTATGTTAAAGCAGCGCGCGAACCACTTTCTTATGCGGGCATCAACTCTGTTGGTTTGCGTAGAAGAGGTTTTACCAACGAACAGATTGACGAGATCCAAGAGATTTACCGTGTACTTTTCGTAAAACACAATAATGTAACTAAAGCTTTAGACATGATCGAGGCTGAATTTAAACCAACGGAAATCCGTGATGAAATTGTAGATTTTATCCGTAATTCTAACCGTGGGGTAATGAAGGGCTTTGGAATGGGAAGCTAATTAAGGTGGAGGGTAAAAACCATTGCCTAAACAAATTCAAATAAATATTCATGAGTGATTTAACGCTAATCAGAACCGATTCAGACAACACCGATTTTAGGACTTTGGTGGCTTTATTGGATAAAGATTTAGCTGTTAGAGATGGTGACGACCATTCTTTTTATGCTCAATTTAACAAGGTTGATACCATTAAAGAGGTTGTTGTAGCTTATCAAAATGAAACTGCTGTTGGCTGTGGTGCCATAAAGCCGTTTTCAGCAACAGAAGCCGAAGTTAAAAGAATGTTTGTACACCCAGATCATAGGAAGCAAGGCATAGCTGCTAAAGTTTTAAATGAATTGGAAAACTGGGCTGCTGAACTCGGTTTTACTACATGCGTTTTAGAAACAGGCAAAAAACAGCCTGAGGCCATTGCACTTTACCAAAAGGTGGGTTATCACATCACGCCCAACTACGGGCAATACATTGGTGTTGATAATAGCGTTTGCATGATAAAAACGATCACCGCCAAACTCCAAACGCCTAGCGCTTAACCCAAATGAATATCACTTTACAAAATGCTGGCAGAAGGTTTAACAAAGAGTGGATTTTCAGGAATTTAAGCACTGAATTCACCTCTGGTAACAGTTATGCAATATTAGGACCCAATGGCTCTGGCAAATCGACTTTATTAAGCGTTTTAACGGGCAGCTTATCTCCTTCCGAAGGAGAAATTTCATTCTCAGACACCAAAGAGATTTCTGTAGAAAATATCTATAAATACATCAGCCTGGCTGCACCATATCTCGAACTGGTGGAAACATTTACCTTAAAAGAGAGCATTGATTTCCATTTTAAGTTCAAAAATTTTGCTCCGGGGCTCGATTCAAAAAAGCTGATCACCATACTGGGATTAGAAAAAGCAGCTAACAAAGAAATAAAGTACTTTTCATCGGGAATGAAGCAAAGAACCAAACTAGCTTTGGCATGTTGTACCGATACACCAATTTTATTTTTAGACGAGCCAACGAGCAATTTAGACGTTCAGGGAATAAATTGGTACCGCGAACTGATCGAGAATTTTGGGAAGGACCGGCTAATGATAATTGGCTCCAACCAAATACAAGAATACGATTTCTGCACAAAACAGATCCAAATATCAGATTACAAGTAAGTTAAGATTAAAACCTACCACTTACAATTAGTCTTTTTTGTCATACATTTGTATTAAAAATAAATTTTTTAAAAAACATTTTGTAATTCACATATTATACTTACCTTTGCACCACCAAAAAGAGAAACAATTATTTAATTTATCTCTTCAAGTAAAAGATCATATTTCCGTGTTTCGGAATCAAGATATATAGCCCGTAAAAGGCAAAGAGTTTTTCATAGTTTAGTTTGAGGTTTAGGTTGATTATGCCTTTGGAGTGGTTCCCAAAGGCATTTCTTTTATACGGGATTTTTTTCGGTGAATAGTCAATAAGACAAAAATCTGAATCATCATGCGAATGCATCAATACCAATGAACTAATGACTACTGAACCAATGAACTACGGTTTTTCCTTTCCAAATCATCATTCCTTTTTTTAACTTTGGTGCTCAAAAATTAACAAAACTAGATTTCATTATAAAATGGCAAAGGCATCAGAAGTAAAAAGCGGAAATGTGCTTCGTTTTAACGGAGAGTTGGTAAGTGTAGAAGAGTACATTCACCGTACTCCAGGAAATTTAAGGGCTTTTTATCAGGCCCGCATGCGCAACGTAAAAACCGGCAAAATTGTAGAATATCGTTTCCGGACCGATGAAGAGGTGACCATTTGCCGTGTAGAAACCAACGACTATCAATATCTTTATGAAGATGGCGATTATTTGGTGGTGATGGACAACAACACTTTTGAGCAGTATAATATCCCCAAGTTGCTTTTCGGAAACTCGATTAAGTTTTTAAAGGAGGGCATGAATGTTACCATCGCTTTTGAAAGTGATGAACCAATTGTCGCACAGCTTCCTAATAGCGTAGAGTTAGAAATTACCTACTCTGAACCCGCTGTAAAAGGCGACACCTCTACCAGTGCACAAAAATATGCCACCGTAGAAACCGGTGCTGAAATTAGGGTACCTCTATTTATTAACCAGGGAGATAAGGTTAAAGTTGACACCAAAACCGGCGAATATATGGAGCGGGTAAAATAGCATAGTTGAAGGTTTAAATTTTCTTAAACCCTAAGCCTTATACCTTAAACCTTTATAGGTTTTTATCAAAATAATTTTACCTTTGCCGTCACGAAAAACTGAAATATAAATCCAATTTAGGATAACACAATATGGCAAAAGCATCAGAAATTAAAACAGGTAACATTCTTCGCATAAACAACGAGCTGGTTACTGTTGACGAATGGAATCACCGTACACCAGGAAAAGGTGGAGCATTTTACACCGGTAAATTCCGTAACATCAAATCGGGCAGAATTGTTGAAGCACGTATGAATACCGACGAGGCTGTAGAAATCTGCCGCGTTGAAACCAATGATTATCAATATTTATACGAAGAAGGTGATTATCTGGTAGTAATGGACAATAACAATTACGAACAGTTTAACGTTGAGAAATCACTATTCGGTTCGGCTATTAAATTCTTAAAGGAAGGCATGAACATTATCGTTTCTATGGAAAGTGAAGAAGCGATTATGGCTCAATTGCCAAACTTTGCTGAATTCGAAATTACCTATTCGGAGCCAGCTGTTAAAGGTGATACGTCTACAAATGCATTAAAAGCTGCAACATTAGAAAACGGTGTTGAGGTAAAAGTTCCGATGTTTGTAAACCAAGGAGACAAAATTAAAATCGATACCCGTACCGGCGAGTACGTTGAGCGTGTAAAATAATTTGATTAAAATATATGAAAGCCACTAAAGTGAATACTTCAGTGGCTTTTTGGTTTAATAAACCTGTGAGGTTTAAACCCATAATGTCAAATAACAGTATTTCTTTGATGTACTAGGATGACTAAGGTGGTCATTTTTTAGAAAAGCAAGGTTCGTGCGCTTGGGCTACGACAGTCCCGCTATTCGCTTCAAAACCTTGGCTCGTGCCTCACCTTCGGATTTTACGCTGCTATCGGGTTTATTTAACCAAAGCCTTTAGATCTTAGGCCACAAAACCTCGCGGGTTTTCGAAACCTGCGAGGTTTGAAAAACATTATCTTTGTTATTATGTTAAAAGCCGAAATCAGAAAGCAAGCGCTAAAAGAAAGATTATTGCTGAGCGACACAGCATACGAAAGCCTAAGCGAAGCCCTCTTAAATGAGTTTAAATCGCTCGATTTTAGCCAAATTAAAACCCTCCACATTTTTTTGCCTATTACCGAAAAAAAAGAGCCCAATACTTTTTTACTGATCGAATGGCTTAATAAAAATCACCCAGAAATTAAAATCATTGTACCTAAAGCCGATTTTGAAACCGCTTTAATGACCAATCACGAATATTTAGGTGCAGGCGATTTAAGGAAAAACCTTTATAACATCCTGGAACCGCAAAAAGGAAACCTACATGAGGGCGAAGTAGATCTTGTTGTTATTCCGCTTTTAGCTTTCGATAAACAAGGTTACCGGGTGGGTTATGGCAAGGGCTTTTACGATCGTTTTTTACAGGATATAAATGCTCAAAAAATAGGCTTATCTTTGTCCCCTGCTATTGAAAAAATCGATGATGTAAATGAACACGACATCAGGTTGGATTTTTGCATTACGCCAACAGAAATTATAAAATTTTAAGCTTACCAGCATGCCACAGGAAATCGTTATCAAAACCGAAAAACAATACGAAGACAATATGATTGCGGTATTCGAGTTACAGGAAAAGGAGGAATTAACTGCTGAAGACCTGAAACAGATTGAGTTGATGCTGAAAGCTGGTGAGAAGTACGAAGCTGAGCACCTGTAAGGGCTCAGTAGTTCAGTGGCCTTTAATTTTTTGGTCTGGGTGCTTTATAAAAAAGTCTTCACTCTTCCCCGATTTTTCGTCATCTCGACTGGAACGCAGTGGAACGGAGAGATCTAAATCAAAAGTAGCTCGAGACAGATTTCCCGGTTACGTTACACCCTGCTCGAAATGACGGCTTTGGCGAACAACTCACCACAGGAATAATCCGTGCGTTCTGTGCCTCCGTGGCTAAGGATAAAAGGCCTAAGAACTCTGTGCTTTAACAAAATCGCTCACCAGATAAGCAACCAGTTTAGCGGTTAACCTACTCACCCTCCCATCCAACATTCGGGCTGCCCCTTCGCATAAGTGCAAATAAGAAAACTTCTTTGCGCTAGTTAAAATCAGCTTTCTAATATCGTTAACTGCGAAACCAGATGGTGTTTCGGCGCTGGAAAGTACATTTTGAACGCAGTCAAGATCGATTTCCAAACCTGCAACTGAACCTATTTCATTCACCATATCAGTAAAGTCAGCCCCGGTTAAAATATCGTCAAAAAACAGAGTCTTAAGCTTTGGGTTCGAATCTATTTGATTTAAAATAGCTTCATTATTATAGTTTTGATGCAAGCCATACATGAAATAATTATTCAGGTAGTTTTCTTTTATCGCATAAGAAAATCCGTTCCCGCTATGCCTACCTTCCAGTTCTCTTAAATCAGCATGTGCATCCACATTTAAAACCGCTATTGGGCTTTTATGTGCTAAAGAGGTCCCCTTAATTATTGGGTAGGCATTATTATGGCCACCACCAATTACAATAGGTATTTTGCCTGCAGCCACTATTTTTTCAATTACAGGATAAACCAGCTCATCAATCTGTGCTACTTTGTTCCTTAAACCCATTAAGGAAGAATTTTCAGGCTCATCGATTTCGAAATGGCCTAAAACCAAAACCTCCTCTCCGTTTAAAAAGCGATTGCTCTGGATATTTAAAAAAGCCACCAAACTTGGCCGCCACATAGAGGCTGCACCTGCAATGCCTAAGTTTGCACGCACGCCGATGTCTTCTGGAACACCCAACAATACAAATTTCGCACTTGATCCTTCTAATTCATCCCATGAGGATAAGACAGCAACTTTTTCGCCCAGTTTGGTTTCGCCATCACGAGCGATGATTAAACGGTCGATGTCGCCCTGCGAATATATTTTAAGGTTATCCATTATAAATTTCACCGTTTAAAATAACCGTTTCTATTTGCGTTTCACCAAAACTATATGGCAAATAGGCTATTGAAGGCATCGGTTTGGTTATAAACAGGTTCGCTTTTTTACCAACGGTAATGCTTCCATAATCTTCACTCATCTCCATTGCTGCCGCACCATTTAATGTTGCAGCATTTATCGCCTGTTCAGGAAACATCTTCATTTTAATACACGCAAGTGACACTACAAAATTCATATTTCCTGAAGGTGTTGAACCTGGATTGTAATCGGTAGCCAAAGCAACAGGTAAATCGGCTCTTATAAAGCTTTTGGCATCAGCAAAAGGAATACCTAGGTAAAACGAACAAGAAGGGAGTAATGTTACAATGGTATCAGCATTTCTTAACGTTCGGATCGTTTCTTCATCACTTTCTTCGAGGTGATCAACTGAAATTGCGCTATTTTGCACAGAAACTTCCACTGCCCCCGAAACGGAAAGCTGATTGGCATGTACTTTTGGTTTTAGTCCGTATTTTGCACCAGCCTTTAATAACTGATCGGTTTCTTCGACAGAGAAAAACCCTTTTTCGCAAAAAACATCAATATAATCAGCCAGTTTTTCTTCTGCTATTTGAGGCAGCATTTCATTGATAATTAAATCGATGTATCCCTGATGGTTGTTTTTAAATTCAGCTGGATAAGCATGAGCAGCCAAGAAAGTTGCTTTTACGGGAATCGGGAACTGATCTTTTAGCCTGCGGATCACCTTGAGCATTTTGATTTCACTCTCCGTGGTTAATCCATACCCGCTTTTTATTTCAACGGCGCCGGTCCCCAGACGGATCATTTGCTTTAACCGCACAGATGCACTTTCAAATAATTCATCTTCCGAAGCTTTTTGGAGTTTATTAGCCGAATTTAGAATCCCACCACCCGCCGCGGCAATTTCTTCGTAGCTTTTGCCTTGGATTTTCATGGCAAACTCTTCCTCGCGCGAAGCAGCAAACACAATGTGTGTATGGCTATCACACCATGAAGGGAAAACATACCTGCCTTCTGCAGAGATTTGAGGGGAGAGATTTGAGATGTGAGATGGGATTGAATCCATCTTTCCAAAATCCTTGATCAGATCATCTTCAATTAAAAGCCAGGCATTTTCAAGAACAGGTAACGAATCTAATTCACCGCCACGCAGCACTAATTTATCTTTGGAATGTAAGCCCACCAGGCCTTTTATATTTGTGATTAACATTTGGTTAGTTGAAGGTTAATTGGTTAACTATTTAAATCGGTTAATCGTGAACAACAAAACGGTTAACCAAATACATTAATCGATTTCTAAAAGAACCGGACAATGATCGGAATGGATTGCGTCGGGTAAAATTCTAACATTTTTCAAACGGTTTTCCATAGGCTTTGTAGCCAAATGGTAATCGATCCGCCAACCCAAATTCTTTCCTCTCGAGCCGGCACGGTAGCTCCACCAGGTATAATGGTGCGGGTCTTTATTAAAATGACGGAAAGTATCGATGAAACCATTTTCCAGAAACAACTGCATCCATTCCCGTTCTTCCGGTAAAAAGCCTGATGAATTGGCATTTGATTTAGGATTATGGATATCTATAGCAGTATGACAGATATTGTAATCGCCACTTACAATCAAATTAGGAATCTCTTTACGTAACGCTCCAATGTACTCATCAAAGAACCGCATAAATTCGTACTTTTTAACCTGACGTTCATCTCCGCTTGAGCCAGATGGCATATAGAGACTCATTAAAGAAAAATCATCAAAATCGGCCCTTAAAATCCTACCCTCTTTATCAATCCATTCTTCACCGCAGCCAAATTCGATATGATTCGGTTTAATTCTGGTCAGAATTGCCACGCCGCTATATCCCTTTTTTTCAGCAGGGAACCAATAATGATGGTAGCCAAGTTGCTCAATCAGGGCAATAATTTCAGGAATCTGCAGTGGCAAAGCTTTTACTTCTTGCAGGCAGACCATATCAGCATCTGTAGCTTGTAGCCAGCCAAAAAAGTTTTTGGTACTTGCCGCCCTAATCCCATTAACGTTATAGGAGATAATCTTCATTCAGTAAATTTCAATTGTTGTGGGCGGTAAATTTAGAAATTAATTAAATAAATGCTTAGTAATTCAGATTTGCTTTCGTTAAATTTGTTTATGAGCATTGAAGAGCTAAAAATAGAGATCGCAAAAAAAGTATTCGAAACAGATGACGAAAATCTTTTGTCAGAGTTAGACATGCTTTTAAACTACAGCGAAAAGGTTGTTTTAGAGGAACTACCGAAACATGTTCAAGAGGGTATTAAAAGAGGATTAAAGCAAGCTGAAGAAGGGAAATTAACACCTCATGACGAGGTAATGAAACGGTATGCTAAATATTTATGAGTTTGCCCATATTTTGGACCGATGAAGCAAAAGAAACTTTTGATGCTATTTTTTTCTTCATTCTGGATAAATTCAGTGAACAATCAGCAAAAAAGTTCTTAAAACAAGCAAATAAAATCCTTAAAATAATAAAAGTACAACCTGAAATTTTTGAGGCTTCAATTTACGATCAATGTAGAAAAGGAAGGATAACGAATCAGACTTCCGTGTTCTATGAAATTCAAAATGATCAAATTCGGCTTTTATTCTTTTTCGACAACAGACAAGATCCATTAATTACATAACCACCTTATCTTTCCAAGAAGCTTGTAACAGCTGTTTCTCCAATTTTTTTGCCGCTCTTCTTTTCAAAACCGTGACTTCCATTTTTACATCTTGCTTTGGGCGATTGTTTTTATCAGTTGCCAGAACAGCTATTTTATCAACCATATCCAAACCAACCACTATTTCACCATAAACGGTATAGTTTCTATCCAAATGAGGCGTGCCACCTATCGTTTTATATACCACACGCTGCCATTCAGGAATTTTGAATTTAAGTCGTTTTTCTTCTACATTATCCAATTGCTGATCGGTAAAAACTTTTCCCTGAACCAGGTAAAACTGACTACCGCTTGATGCTTTGGCCGGATTAACATCATCACCTTCCCTGGCCGCAGCCAGAACGCCTTTCTTGTGAAACAAGCTATCATTAAACTCTGCCGGAATGGTATATTTAGGTCCACCCTCACCCAATAAAGAATCAGGTTTTGCATTTTTAGAATCGGGATCACCGCCTTGGATCATAAAATCTTTAATCACCCTGTGAAATAAAACACCGTTGTAATATCCCGATTTGGTTAATTTCAAAAAGTTATCGCGGTGTAAAGGAGTTTGATTATATAACCTAACAATGCATTCTCCAAATTCGGTTTTAATGCGTACATATTGGTTTTTGGGCTTTGCAGCAAAGGCTGAAAGTATCGAAAAGGTGCAAAGGAATAATAATATTTTCTTCATTTAATTGGTGTTTAAGGCTAAAGTAAGCTAAAAAATGAAATTCAATAAATAATTACCGGCATTATTCGATATTTTTTCCTTTACCTTTGTATTAATGAAGTTAAAACAAAAAATAGCACTTTCTTTGGCTGTATTCTATGCAGTTAGTGTTATGGGTTTGGCTTTAAGTCTCCATTTCTGTGGAGGCAAACTGGAAAATGTTAAACTTTTCAGCAATGAAGTTTCCTGCAAATTCTGCAAAGACATTCCTGCCGAAAAGAAAGACGACGGTTGTTGCAAAAATACACAGGTAACCGTAAAAGTTAAAGATAGTCATCAAACAGCGGCACAGGTGCAAATGCCGAAGTTGTTTTCGATCCAACTTTTTCTTCATCCTCCGGTTTTAGAATTTCTCACTAACATTACGCCGAAGTTTTTCAGTAAAATTTCGAATAAAGCCCCGCCACTCTCCTCGCGGATCGCCCTGCATATTTTCAATTGTATTTTTAGGAATTAGGATTTTCTAATCTCTTCGTCACCCTGAACTTGGTTCAGGATCCATTTTGCTATGTGCCCCTGAAATGAATTCAAAGGAGATGATAGCTTAAAAAATTATTCTAATTCAAAAAAATCATGAAAGCAATAAAAATATTCGGCATCATTATGCTATTCTTCGCCGTTAAAGTATCGGCGCAACAAATATCTTCAGCAGATTTACAGGTAACAGGTTTAACCTGTTCTATGTGTTCTAACGCTACACAAAAATCTTTAGAGACTTTAAACTTTATCAGTAGCGTAAAACCCGATCTGAACAAAAATATCTTTGTTTTAACTTTTAAAAAAGACGCTAACATTAACCTTGACCTGGTTCGCAAAAAGGTTCAGGATGCTGGTTTTTCGGTTGGTGGTTTAACCGCAAGTTTCAATTTTAATCAGGTAAAAATAGACGATAAAGGTCAGGCGGTTGTTGATGGCAATGTGTACCGTTTTGTAAATGCGAAAAGCAAAACACTTAATGGGCTTATAAAAGCCAGTGTAGTGGACAAAAATTTCATCTCAGGTTCAGCATTTAAAAAACAAGCCACAACGGCTAATTCTGATGCTTATGCGAGTGGTACTGGCGTAGTTAACGGAAAAAAAACGCGTATTTATCACTTAGTTCTTTCTTAAGATGAAAAGGATACTCGTATTGGCGCTGATGGTTATCGGCGCCTATACAAATGGTTTTACGCAAGAACTCTATGTATTTACCGAGCCCGCCAGTAATATGCCAACCAAATCGATAGGTGTAAGAATTACGAATGAAGGCATGTTCAACAATCCCGGTTTTGTAAGCAGAACTATTCCAGAAGTAATGATTGGCTTTAATAAAAACCTGATGATGCATGCACAAGGTTTTTTATCTGATATGGACGGAAAATACCGTTTAGAAGGTGGGAGTCTTTACGCCAAGTATCGCTTTTTATCACTGGATGAAGCACATAGCCACTTCAGGGCTGCAGCTTTTGGGAGAATAAGTTCAAGTAATCGCCCTAATTTTACGAGAGATATTAACTTAGAGGGGGATAACAGCGGATGGCAAACAGGCTTAATTTTCACGCAGCTTTTGCACAAACTAGCGCTTTCGGCCACATTGGGTTACGCTGATGCCATCATTACTGATAAGGTTTTGAGATTAAATACACCTCAGCCTGACAAAATGCTTTCTTACAGTTTATCATCGGGTTACCTGGTTTTGCCAGTGATTTATAAGGATTACAAGCAGCCAAACTTTAACGTATATTTAGAGTTGTTGGGAAAAACAGACCCAAGTAGCGGCCAATCGTACTTGGATATAGCCCCAGCCATACAGATGATTTTAAATAGCACAACCCGTATCGATTTGGGCTACCGTTTTCAGGCGACTGGAAATATGGATAACCGATATACCAAAAATATGTACCTGCTTAGGGCAGAGTTTAATTTCTTTAACGTTTTAAAATAAAATAACAGATGAAAAAAATATTAGGAATAGTTGCCATCATGACAATCGCAACAACAGCTTTCACTTACGCACAAAGCAAAACAGATCTAGCTTTAAATCAGGTGCTAACAGCTTATTACGATGTGAAAAATGCTTTAGCAACCGACAAAAAAGACTTAGCCATCGAAAAAGTAAAGGTTTTATCGGCAAAAGTAAATGCGGTTAACCATAAAGATTTACCTGCCGATCAGCATAAAACATTTATGGAACAAGCGGCCATCATTAAAAGTAAAGCGGCGCAACTTGCAGGCTCTAATGACATTAAAACACAAAGAAAAGCTTTTGAAGGAATTTCTTATGCCATGATCAAGACCTTAAAGGGTTTAAAGTTTAATAGCAAGACCGTTTACATTCAACATTGCCCAATGGCAAAGGCAAGCTGGTTAAACGAAAAAGAGAACATCGAAAATCCATATTATGGAAGTATGATGTTTGATTGCGGTGACGTTTCTGAAACCATAAAATCGAACTAATGAAGCTGCATATCAAAAACATGGTATGCAACCGTTGTAAAATGGTGGTTAAAGCTGAGCTTGAAAAGCTCGGCTTTAAACCATTATTGGTTGAACTTGGCGAAGTTACCTTGGCTGAAAATATTTCTCCGGAGGAGAAAATCAAGATATCGGATAATTTGACTCGTTTTGGGTTCGAATTACTTGAGGATAGGAAAACCCAGATTGCAGAGCAGATTAAAACCGCCATTATTAATCTGGTACACTATACCCAAGAGCCATTAAAAATCAATCTTTCTGCCTATCTCGGCGAGCAGTTAAAACTGGAATATACAAGCTTAAGTGCTATTTTTTCGGAAGTGGAAAATCAAACTATCGAGAAGTATTTTATTGCTCAAAAAATAGAAAAAGCAAAAGAAATGCTCACTTATGGTGAACTCACATTAAGTGAAATTGCCTATCAACTGAATTACAGCAGTGTTGCACACTTATCGGCACAGTTTAAAAAAGTAACGGGAATTACACCCTCGGTTTATAAAGCAGCATCGACAGATAGCAGGAAAACACTGGACGAGGTGAAATAGTTGATGGCTTATGGTCGATAGGCTATAAGTCGTATACGAACCTCAAATTTCTTATCATACGTCAAGACTGATCGGCTGATACTCAACTACATTTGTATCTAAATAAATTTACTATTATGAAACCATCATGATTTTTCAAACCACATTGGTGAAAAATCTGATAGCTTCATCACAGTTAAAACTAAATTATAAACTTATGAAAAAGTTATTCTTATTTCTGATCGCTACCTCAATCAGTGTAGCATCATTTGCACAAACAAGCTGGAAAATAGATCCGATGCACTCGTTTGTTAACTTTTCGGTTAAACACATGGGTATTTCTTTCGTTGACGGTTCTTTTAAAAAATTCGACGGAACGGTTACGGCTTCTAAACCAGATTTGACGGATGCTAAAATCAGCTTTAGCGTTGATGTAAACAGCATTACAACTGGTGTTGACATGAGAGACGGCCACTTAAAAACTGACGATTTTTTTAATGTGGCGACTTATCCTACGATGAAGTTCGAAAGCACTTCCTTCAAAAAATTAAGTGGAAACAACTATGAATTAAGTGGTAAATTAACCATCCGCGATGTAACCAAAGATGTAAAATTTGCTGTTGTTTACGGTGGTACGGCTAAAGATCAGCAAGGCAATACTAAAGCCGGATTTGGTGCTACAACAACCATCAACCGTTTAGATTATAACATTAAATATGATCCAACTGGCGCCGGCGTTGCAAAAGATGTAGCCATTAAATTAAACCTTGAATTCGTTCAGGCGAAATAATTGAGGAGATCGTCATTCCGGGCTTGACCCGGAATCTTTCTCATTAGATCCTGAAACAAGTTCAGGAGGACGATTATTTAAATTTCTATCAGACAAACCCAATAATCATGTCTACACTATCTCAATTCAGAAGTTTTACCCAGCGCTTACCTCAAACCGAATTAATGCCTGCACTTTTTATTGGTCATGGCTCCCCAATGAACGGGATCGAAAACAATGAGTTTAGTCAGAGCTGGGCTGAATTGGCAAAAAATATTCCAGTGCCAAAAGCAGTATTAGTGGTGTCGGCGCATTGGTACACACATGGAACCTTTGTTACTGCAATGGATTTCCCGAGCACCATTCACGATTTTGGTGGTTTTCCGCAAGCACTTTTTGATGTTCAATATCCTGCCCCAGGAGATCCAAAACTGGCCGCAGAAATTCCGAATTTAATTCACTCCACTCCCGTTGGTTTAGACCACGATTGGGGTTTAGATCATGGCACCTGGACAGTGGTAAAACACATGTACCCAAATGCCGATATTCCAGTTTTGCAATTAAGTATCGATTATACCAAATCGCCGGAACAGCATTATGAAATAGCCAAAGAAATTTATGCGCTCCGTAAAAAAGGGATATTGGTTTTGGGCAGCGGAAACATGGTACACAACCTCCGCATGTTAAGCTGGGAAATGATTAATGGTGGCGGTTATGATTGGGCGATTGAAATGAATGATAAGTTTAAAAATTTAATTGCCAATGGCGACCACAAACCTTTAATTAATTATCGTAACCTGGGTACCGATGCGATGTTGGCCATCCCTACACCAGAGCACTATTTACCCCTGATTTATACCCTCGGAATGAAAAACGACAAGGAAGAAGTTTCTTTCTTTAATGACAAAGCTGTTGGCGGTTCGTTAACCATGACTTCTGTTTTGGTGGGATAAGCAGGGGTTTAGGGTTTAGGGTTTAGGGTTTAGGGTTTAGGGTTTAGGGAAAACAACTTGTCTAATGGCTTGTTTGCTTTGTTTATAAAACGTTGATCAAACCTTAATGACCTTAATTTCTTAATGATAACTATTTAAACGGTGAGGGAATTATCGCACAATCACAGAGAACCGTCCCCCGCAGATAGAGATTCTTCACTGCGTTCAGAATGACAGCAGCCTAAAATTCTATAAAACTTTATGATTATTCTGTAACGCTTATGGCCCTAGGAAGCGGTAAATTTGTATAAAGATTTTAATCATGACACATACCTATCAACTTACCGGCATGACTTGCGGCGGTTGCGAAAATAAAGTAAAAAGTAACCTGCTCGTTTTACCAGATGTAACTTCTGTTGAGGTTTCGAAAGATACCAATTCTGCCACCATTAGCATGGATAAACATATTGGCTTAGATACACTCCAACAAGCTTTGGGCGGCAAAGACAGCAAATATCAAATTTCTGCCACCCACCATAGCGAAACACTTGAAGAAGCAAAATCGTGGGCCGAAACTTATAAACCCATTTTATTGATATTCAGTTATGTTACTGCCATATCGCTTGTGGTTTCGTGGCAATCAAGCGGAATTAATTTCATGGTGTTCATGCGCGTTTTTATGGCGGGTTTCTTCCTCACCTTCTCTTTCTTTAAAATGCTTAATCTGAAAGCTTTTGCCGAAAGTTATGCCATGTACGATATCATAGCCAAAAAATTTGGTGCGTGGGGTTACATCTATGCTTTTATCGAACTTGGATTAGGCTTATCTTTTGCATTAAACCTGTCACCAGTTGCAGTAAACTGGGTTACGCTAATTGTAATGACGGTAAGCATCCTTGGTGTTTTAGAAAGTGTTTTAAACAAGAAAAAGATTCAGTGTGCCTGTTTGGGTGCCGTTTTCAATCTACCTATGAGCACCGTAACCATTGTTGAAGATGCCATTATGATTGCCATGAGCGCAGCAATGCTGATTTTGATGTAATTAAATTAGTTAAAACCCATCAGAGAAGGTACTTAAATTTATTCTATAAGTGTTTGCTTTCAAAATAAGCACGGAGCTCTATTTCTTCGTCAAAATCATTGGGTAATTCAATTGCTCCCACCACACCGTTTAATTTCGATGACGAAATAGATTTCTCTTCTAGCCTATTATTTTCTACTCGTTTAGAACGCTGTTTATCTGGCCTTATTGTTAATGTTTGCTTGATATTCATAATTAGTATTATTAAATGAATCTGATTAATATTTTAACTAAACATATCATTTTAGGGTTCGCGCTAGGCGGCGGTCGTCATGCTGAATTATTTCAGCATCTCTCATATGAAGACCCTGAAATAAATTCAGGGTGACGATCCTAAAATAAAATGTTAAAATAGTATTCTTTCAGAGCGTACTATTAATTTCAACTTGCTCTATAAATATATGCATTTACAGGTAAAATAAGATCACAACTCTTGCCGTTTATACCTAAACTCCGATTTTCGGCTTTTACCATTAAGCTCGCCTTCAATCCAGGCGAGCAGATCATTTTTGCCCTGATTTTGGTAAACTATCCGCTGCGGAAAATCGTGTGTTTTATCTTCGAAAACATAGGTCTCATCTTTTGTGGTGATAAGTTTGAAACAAGTTTCTTTCCCTTCGTTCTGCCCTGTTACAGTTGAACAGTAAAAAGTATCTTTTCCAATCTTTTTAATCTTAAGGGTTTCGGTAAGCAAACTATCACCTTTTGCATTTATTCGATAGCTTTTCCCGCTGAGTGTTTTATCCGGATTTTGCACCCACTGCTCTATAATTTTACCCTTGGCAGTTTGCATTTCCCATGAACCTAAAATGAAAGCAAAGGTTTTTGAAGGATTTTTTTGCGCGTTAACATTAGTGCAAAATCCAATAAGGATTAAGACCATAAAATTTAAATGAGTTCTTTTCATTTTGCTATCGTATTTGTAATGTGTGCCAAATGATGTTTTCCGTGCCAGGCGTACATACCCAACATGTTGGCTAATGTAAGTTCTTTTCCCTGAGCTGGGTGAATGTATTTTCGCTGATAATCTTCTTGTTTCAATGTTTTTAAAAAAGCAACCCAACGTTGGTGCAAAGCAGCCAATAAATCAACAGATAATTTGATATCACCATTTTTTGCTTCCCCCGTTTCGGCCCAGCGTTCTTCGTAATAAGGCCTGATTACGGGAACATCTTCGGTAATGGCTTGTTTAAAACGGATATAAGCATTAATGTGGCTATCGGGAATATGGTGAACAACTTGCCTCAACGTCCATCCTTCCGGGCGATAAGTTTGGTTTAATTCTTTTTCGGTCAAATTTTCGGTAGCGTTTTTAAGCTGGCTAGGCAAAGCTTCTATTTCGGAAATCCATATATCGATTTGTTTTTGATCGAAAATTTCCGGCATTGAAAATTGGCCAATTGGGTATTTAAGCTGTTCTAAATCCATGAACCCAAAATAAGGTTTTTAGGAATAAGTATTGTTGTTTTTTATCACAGAGGGAATACACAGAGGGCAAAGAGCTGGGTATATATATCTGTGAAAATCACCTTAAATCAGCGGGAACTGAATTACATCAATTTCTTCAACCATTTTAACAAGCTCATCTTTTTTTCGTAAGGCGGATAAATCATTTTGGTTAACCCCAACTCCGACTGAAAAACCACGGCTCTTTCATGCGAAAAGGTTTTAAAACCGAAAACACCATGACAACTGCCTATGCCGCTACTGTTTATTCCCCCGAAAGGCAAATTAGGATTACCGATATGGACCAATACATCATTTACACAGGTCCCGCCTGCACTTGTTTCAGTAATAATTTTATCTTGGTTCTGTTTATTGCCTGAGAAAACATAAAGTGCCAAAGGCTTTTCTTTCCTGTTCACAAAATCAATTGCCTCCTGTAGATTGTTGTAAGTAATAACAGGTAAAATTGGTCCAAAAATTTCTTCCTGCATAATCCTGCTGCCCTCGGCTACCGAAGTTAAAAGTGTTGGCGTAATGGTTAAATCTTTTTCGTTCGATTTTCCACCAAAGGCCAATATTGCTCCATCACGAACAGCCTCTTCAATTAATTTATTTAAACGGTTAAACTGCTTTAGATTAATGATTTTAGCATAATCATTTTTGTTAATTTCAGCTCCGTTAAAGAACATTTTCCGAACAGCTTTTTCATAATGCGCTGCGAAATCGGCGAGCTTATTTTCTTTAATCAACACATAATCCGGGGCAATACAGGTTTGTCCAGCATTAACCAATTTGCCCCAGGCAATTTTTTCTGCGGCTTTTTTTAGGTCGCAGGTTTCGTCTATAATAGCTGGTGATTTACCGCCAAGCTCTAAGGTAACTGAGCTAAGATTTTTTGCCGCAGCTTCCATAACCACCTTACCAATTGCGGTACTTCCGGTAAAAAATATATGGTCAAAAGGAAGTTTTAATAACACTGTAGAAACTTCGGCATCACCTTCAAAACAGGCAATTTCTTTTGGATCAAACGTATTGGAGATCAATTTGCTGATTATACCTGCCGTCGCAGCACTCAATTCAGAAGGCTTTAGTATAACGCAATTTCCTGCTGCTATGGCAGAAATCAACGGACTCATAATCAATTGTAACGGATAGTTCCAAGGAGCAATAATCAGGCAAACACCTTTTGGTTCATAATAAATTTTATTGCGCGCAAAAAGATTGCTCATAGTCCTGCCTGCCGATTTGGGTTTCATCCAGTTATGCAGATTTTTTATGGCGTGATCTATTTCAGCATAAGTAAAAAACAGTTCCGTCACTGCGGTTTCGAAGCGGTTTTTGCTTAAGTCTCGCTCCAATGCTGCAAAAATTTCTTCCTCAGCATTTTCTAATGCCTGTTTAAGCTGCCTTAGTTTTGCGATGCGGGTTTTGGTATCCGATTTTCGCAATCCAAATTTACGTTGCTGCTGTAAATCAAAAACTGATTTTATCTGTTCTTCCATAATTACCAAAGGCTCACAATTTTTATTGTATAAGCAATTTAAGAAAATATAAGTTTGGTGAAGTTATAGGAAAATTAAGCGATTGATCGAACTTGCTAAAGTTTTGCATTAATTTAGTTAAAATGCACTCATTTCATTAAAAATTCATTCATTTAAAGCATATTGCAGCAAATTTTAATATTCAAGATGAAAAGATTGTTTTTTGTTTTCGCATTCATAATTCCGATGGTTATACATGCCCAAACCCTAAAAACAGATGTATTGGTTATTGGTAGTGGCGATGCCGCTTATTCAGCATCTTTTCAATCGTTCAGATCTGGTGTTAAAACAATTCTGCTTACACAAAAGGAACAGCTTGATCTTAAGAAAATTTCTGAAAGCAAGCCCAAAGAAGTAACTCTTTTCTATCAAAGCTTTTTAAAAAGGGAAATCGAAAATGCAAAAAGCTTAGAAATCCCTAAGCCAAAACCTGATAAAAAGAAACCTGTGAAGGTGACGGTTGATAGCACTCAGCTTTTAAATGTAATCAATGGTATTCCTTACACCGAAATTAAACGCTCAGGCAATGGCTGGGAAGTGAAGCTCACTAAAGACAAAAGCATTAGGGCAAAAGTTCTGGTTATGGCCGATAAACCAGATCAATTATTAGCTGCATTAAAAATCACTAGTATAAACCCTGCGATTTCAAGCCAATTAAATTATAATGAAAACTTATATAGAACAACAGTAGCAAGTGTTTCGTCCAAAGGGGCCAGTTTTTTATCATTATACAGCTTACTCATCCCCAACCAAGAAAACCTTTTATATATTTCTGCCGATCAGTTCGAAATTGGTCCTGCTGCTGGCGCCACCGCGGCCTATGCTGCATTTTTCGACACCAAAACCAGTTTATCAAATTTAAAAAGGATCCAGGGTGAGTTATTAGCCTATAAACACACGTTAATGCCCTTTGAAGATGTAAAAACAATTGATTCTAACTGGCTGGCCATCCAAAAAGTGGGTATAACGGGAATTATCAAAGCAGAAATAAAACAAGATAAAGCCTATTTCAATCCCGAAAAAGATGTTACCTACGATGAAATTAAGCAGCCGATCAAAGATTATTATTACAAGGCCCAGATCTGGTTTGATGATCATCAGAATATCCCCATAAATTTAGAAAATGCCATTGCTATGATTTGTTATGTGGGCAATAAATCTATTGAGGCAACCAAGACCGAGCTGCAAAAAAAATGGAACAAAAATTACAAGTTTAATTCTAAATACGACCTTAAAAAAGTATTAACCAGAAGAGAATTTGCAGTAATCATTAACGAATATCTGGAACCTTTTGATCGGGTGAATGTAGATAAAACCGGAAGGGTAATCCGCTAACCTCTCCCTATGTAAGTTGGTGCAGCTACTTCTGCCTTCCGTATCCCTCTACTTGAGGAGAGGGAATGAACAGCCTTTGAAAGCACTACGGTTCATAGGGTGAGGTTGTTGTAACATTTCCATTTCCTGTTAAAATTAGCAAGTCCATTCCCTAAATTGCAGCCAAACCTAAAATTCATGAAGAAATATTTACTTTTCCTTTTGCTTTGCACAGGCGAATATGCTTTTGCACAACAATTAGCGCCTTTAACCGTCGAAAAGATAATGCGCGATCCAAAGTGGATGGGTGTTTCACCAACCAATTTCCGTTGGACTGCAGATAGCAAAACCCTGTACTTCAACTGGAACCCTGAAAATAAAGCTAAAGAAGAGTTATTTAAAATTTCGGCAGCAGCTACCAAACCCGCTAAAGCGGCAGAAAAGGAAGAGGAAAAGCTTTTAAGTTTAAACTATACCTATAACAATGACCGCTCGCTTGGCTTAATCGAAAAAAGTGGCGATATCTATTTGCAGAATTTCAAAAACAATAAAGAAACGCGGCTAACCAGCACGCAAGAGCGAGAAAACAGCCCTGTTTTTTTAACCAATGGAAATATCGTTTATCAATTGGGTGATAATTTGTTTGAAGTAGATTTAAAATCTGCCGAAATCAAACAGCTCACCAATTTCGTTAAAGGTAAAAAAGCAGGTCGACCAGAAACCAAGCAGCTTACCGAGCAGGATAACTGGTTAAAGGCACAGCAAACCGAATTGTTTGATATCATTAAAAAAAGAAATGCGGAAACCAGAGGTGGTGCCCGTGGTGGAAGAGGCCGTTCTGGCGCTACATCTGCAGATTCAAAACCATTAAAAGAGCTTTACACCGAAGATAAATTCTTAAATGGTGTAACTATTAGTCCCGATGGGCATTTTATTACTTATAAGCTAACCACGCCAGCCCAAAATAACCACAGTACCGTTGTTCCGAATTATATCACATCATCAGGCTATACTGAAGATATTCCTGGCAGAACAAAGGTTGGGGAAAATGAAAATATTTCGCAGGGCTTTATCTACGATACTCAAAAAGATTCTGTTTATACAATTCAGACTGCTACCATACCGGGCATTAAAGATCTTCCTGATTACCTTAAAGATTACCCTAAAGAACTGGATACTTTAAAAAAGAAAAACGCAGACAGACCTGTAAATTTCTTCGGCCCGCTTTGGAATGATAACGGAAGTACTGCAATTGTCGTGGCTACGTCTACCGACAATAAAGACCGCTGGATCTTAAAACTGGATGCATCAACAGGGAAGTTTTCTTTAATAGACCGTCAACGGGATGAAGCCTGGATTGGTGGCCCGGGCATTAGTGGTTTTTACCAGGGCAACACCGGATGGATAGACAATAACCGCTTTTACTATCAAAGCGAAGCGACCGGATACTCGCACCTTTATGTGGCGAATATTGCCACAGGCGATAAAAAACAACTAACCTCTGGCAAATGGGAAGTGCAATCTGTTCAGCTCTCAAAGGATAGAAGTACATTTTATCTTAAAACAAATAAGGAGCACCCAGGGATTACAAATTTCTTTAAAATCAGTGTAAACGGTGGTGAGCTTGTTCAGATTACCACCATGAAAGGCTTAAATGATATTACCCTCTCTCCTGACGAAAAATACATAGCCATTAATTATTCCTTCATGGATAAGCCTGGAGAGTTATATCTTCAGCCAAATAAAGTTGGTGCTAAAGCCGAAAAAATTACCCAATCTACTTCTGCCGAATTTAATTCTTACAAGTGGCGTCAACCGGACATGGTAAGCTTTAAAAACCGCTATGGTGCAGATGTTTATGCAAGGGTGTATAAATCTGATAATCCACATTCCAACCACCCTGCGGTAGTTTTTGTTCATGGCGCAGGCTATCTTCAAAATGTGCATTTCGGCTGGAGCACCTACTTCCGTGAGTTTATGTTCAATAATTTATTGGCCGATAACGGTTATACCGTAATCGATATCGATTACACCGGGAGTTCTGGTTATGGCCGCGATCACCGTACAGGCATTTACCGCCACATGGGTGGAAAAGATTTAACCGATCAGGTTGATGGCGTTAAATTTTTGGTAGAGAAATATGGTGCTAATCCCCAACATGTTGGCTTGTATGGCGGCTCCTACGGCGGTTTCATTACTTTAATGGCGATGTTTAACCAGTCGGATGTTTTTGCCAGTGGCGCAGCTTTACGTTCGGTTACCGACTGGGCACATTACAACCATGGTTATACTTCAAATATTTTAAACGAACCTTATAACGATCCAATTGCTTATAAAAGAAGCTCGCCGATCTATTTCGCCGATAAATTAAAGGGCAACCTTTTAATGGCGCATGGAATGGTTGATGTGAATGTTCACTTTCAGGATATTGTTCGCATTAGTCAACGTTTTATAGAGTTGGGCAAAAACAATTGGGAACTGGCCGTTTACCCTGTTGAAGACCACGGTTTTATCGAGCCTAGCAGCTGGACTGACGAGTATAAAAGGATATTTAAGCTGTATGAGAATACGCTGAAGAAGTAGCTTTCCCCTAAGTTGGTCGTCATCTCGACTGAAGCGTAGCGGAACGGAGAGATCTATCTCATTAGATTTCTCGACTGCGTTGAACTCCGCTCGAAATGACGACTAAAGGCGCAAATAGCACACAACTATATTTCACGAAAACAATATAGTTTTCATCTATATCGTTATCAATAAATACAATTGACAATTAGTAAAACTGGGTTGCTTAACACCTGTTTTAGCCTTACCTTTGTGGCATAAAATTAAAGACAAAAAAATTATGGCAATAGTAGGCAAAAAATTCCCGAGTGTTAGTATTGATGCAATGTCAGACATGGGTGATGACTTGAAAATCAATGTATTTGAAGAAGCTGTAAACAAAAATAGCAAAGTGTTATTGTTCTGGTATCCAAAAGATTTTACTTTCGTTTGCCCTACAGAACTACACGCTTTCCAGGCTGCTTTACCTGAGTTTGAAAAAAGAAATACAATTGTAATTGGTGCATCTTGCGATACCAACGAAGTTCACTTCGCCTGGTTAAATACACCAAAAGATAACGGCGGTATTGAAGGTGTTACTTACCCGATCTTAGCTGATACACACAGACAGTTATCTGGCATCCTTGATATTTTAGATCAGGAAGTTAACTATGATGAAGAAGGAAACGAATCTTTCTCAGGATCAAATGTTTCTTTCAGAGCTACTTATTTAATCGACGAAACTGGTAAAGTTTTCCACGAAAGTGTTAACGATATGCCATTAGGCAGAAACGTTAAAGAATATTTACGTTTAATCGATGCTTATGCTCACGTTCAAAAACATGGTGAAGTTTGTCCTGCAAACTGGGAAGAAGGAAAAGAAGCAATGAATGCGAACAGAACTGGCGTAGCTGAATATTTAGCCGCTAACTAATTAAACTAAACGTTATGTTTTTAGAATTAACAGAAGATAATCTTCAACAGTATTTGGCCGATAACTCAAAGGTGATGGTTCAGTATGCTGCATCTTGGTGCGGAAACTGCAGAATCATGAAACCGAAGTTTAAAAAACTGGCTTCAGAAAATGAAGATGTAGCTTTCCTGATTGTTGATGCCGAAAAACTTCCAAACTCACGCAAATTTGCAAATGTTGATAATTTACCAACTTTCGCAGCTTTTGAAGGCGGTAGCTTGGTAGATCAGGTGCAAACCAACAAAGCAGAAGGTTTAATTGAACTATTTAACAAGATAAAGTAATGAAGATTCCGGTTATAAGACAATTATTTCAAAACACCACTCCAGCACAACTGGAGACAACTTTGGAGGTTTTAGAGGCGTTTTGCGAATTCAGAGGGGTTAGTGAACATGAAGTTGATGTTGCGGGCGAAATGATTACCAATATCTGTGGTGCCTTAGAAGTACATCAGATGGTAAGCGAAGGTGCAGCCGAAAAGGACGCATTAAATGCCTTCGGCCAAAAGGTAATGGGTTCGATTGATCGATAATCGTTTTAAAGCTTAATCTGACTTTTCAAAATATAAAATCCCTCGTTGATGAAAATCAGCGGGGGATTTTTGTTTGTTAGCAATCTGTCATTCTGAACGCAGTGAAGAATCTCTAACCTAAAAATTACAAGACTAACAAAAAGTGGCTATTTCAGTACCTGCTGCTATGCATGAGATTCTTTGTACCTCAGAATGACAGGAATAAAAAAAAGGCCTGTGGGGACACAGACCTTGGATTATATTTCAAAACCTGAAGGTTTGGCTTAATTAAGCCAAATTCCTTCCCGCATTTACAATACCAAATACCGTTCTAACGGCAAGTTTTTCTAAAGCGTGCTGGTCTTTCTCGTTCTGATCATGTTGCAGTTTCTCTAAAGCAAAGTGCTGAATCAATACCAATGGTAAAATGATTTTTTCGCGGGTGGCGATTGATTTTTTATCTACAGGATAATTAGCCATTAATGTTGGCTGTCCTGAGAGTTTTAAAAGCATCTCCTTGGCTAATTCGAATTCGTTGTGTAGTTGCGTCCAAAAAGCACCAAACGCCGCATCTGCGGCCAAATGCGCTGTAATGGTAAAGTCTGATTTGCTCATACTCATCATACAGTTATCTACAATCGTTTTCAAATAATCAGAATCCTGATAAACTTTAAGCACTTTATCCCAATTTCCAGCTTTTTCCTGATTTTTTAAAGCTGTTCCCATTCCATAGAAGCCAGGAACATTCTGTTTCAGCATACTCCAGGCGGTAACAAAACTGATGGCCCTTAAATCTTCGAGCTTCATTTCGCCTCCACCGTTTCTTTTAACCGGGCGGCTACTAATGTTAGCTTGCGACAATAATTTTAAAGGAGATAATTTCTCTAAATAACTCACAAATAATGGGTGCTCACGCAGGTCGACAAAAGCTTTATAACTTTCTTCAGCCATTTCATCAAGCAGCGTTTTATTCTCAGGATCTAACAGAATATTATGTTTTTCTTTTAATCCGGAAGTAAGTCCTGCGTTGATTAATTGTTCGATATTAAATTCAGCACTTTCTACCGAACCATATTGAGAGCTGATGGTTTGCCCCTGAACGGTTAACTGCATATTCTTGTTCGCAATTTCCTTGCCCATAGAAGCATAAAAGCGATGTGTTTTACCTCCACCTCTCGCAGGCGGCCCACCACGGCCATCAAAAAACGCCAGCTGAATATTGTGCTTGGCAGAAACCGCAGATAATGAGGTCTTTCCGTTAAAAATAGACCAATTGGCCATTAAGTAACCACCATCTTTGGTGCTGTCAGAATAACCAAGCATAATGTCTTGTTTATTTCCACGGCTGGCTAAATGTGCCTTATAGAATGGATTGCTGTAAAGCGTATCCATAATTGCAGCGGCTCCCTTTAAATCGTTAACGGTTTCAAAAAGCGGCACAAAATCAATAGTCAACGATTCTTTACTCCAGCCATTCCAAAGGAAAAGCTCAATCAATTGCAAAATATCGCTCGCCTGTTGGCAATTACTGATAATAAAACGGTGACATGCTTTTTCGCCATTACGTCTTTGAATGCCTTTAATTTCTTTGATTACTTCAATGGTATCTTTTGTTAAGGCATCGGGCTCACTGGCATAAACAACCGTTGCCTCTTTAAAAGAGATTAAAGCTAATTTCTCCGCTTCGGATAGTTTATCATAATCAGTAGGATACAGCGAAGAAATCGGCTTATTTGAGCGGCAATAGGCATGTACACTTCTCAGCACACGGCTGTCCTGGCGAATATCAAGCGACGCGAAGTAGTTACCATATAAATCTATCTTACGGATCAGATCGTTAACCAGGTCAACAAACAAACCTTCGTGTTCGGCTAACAATGTTTCTTTAATCTTATTCAGGTTATCCCTTAGTTCATCAGAAATATCATGAAGCTCACAGGTCTGGTCGAAAGCATTTAGATACAGTACGTCGTGCAGTTTTGCGATATTTTCTTCAACACCTCTAAAGGTGATGCGGCGTTTAATTACCCTGAAATCGCGGTAATAACAACGGAAAAGGATCTGTCGCAACATTTTAGAAACTTCCAAAGTCGTATCGGCATGAATGTTCGGATTTCCGTCTCTATCCCCCCCAGGCCAGAAACCCAGCTCTAAAATTTTCTTGGTCTCCAGGTTATATTCATCAAGGTTCTGGTCTATCTCTTCCTGAATATTCGCCGCAGCGAAATAAAACGTATTTTCTAAAAACCAGGCCAGGTTTAAGGCTTCATCAACCGGTGTTGGCGATTTTTTGTTAAAAAATGGCGTTTTACCCAGTTGCTGTAACAGTGAGTTCATCGAAGTAAGGTCGTTATCACGAATGGCCTTAGTTAAATCGGTAATAATAGCCAATACACTTCCAGGATAAAATTGGGTTGGGTGTGCAGTTAAAACCAAACGAAGCGAAAGTTCGTCAATCAACTTCTCAATTTTTGATAACATCGGTTTGTTATCGGCATTCTTTTTTAATATAAATGCCAACGTACTCTGTTCATCAGTGGTATTTAACTTGGTAAAAGAAGCATCTTCAACGGCATCAAAAAGTACCACCTGACGTTCGATATACTGGATAAAACGGAAAAGCAGGTCAACAATGTCCTTAGGGTCGGTATAACTTGTATACTTGGCAAAAAATTCTTCGATAATCTGTGCAGGTTTTTCTCCGTTTGCAATGCCTTCTTCACAGCTCTTAAAAAACAGCGGAAGCAGTGTTCCGGTATCTTTAATTTTGTAAAAAGGCAAGGTGAGAAATAAACTGTTAAATAGTTCGAATTTTGAGATTACCTCATTATTAAAAATAGATTCTCGTTGCGTAGTTAAACGAAGTTTAGGCATAGCTTATGCAATAGTTTTGTATACCGTAATACTACAAAAAATGCATAAGGTATTAAAATTCTAAGGCTTACAATTTGGAAAATTGTAGAATAAATTTTAATTTTAGAATCTTATTTGGCTACTATGTGGTTAAGTAAGAACATTTGCAATGTTTAAGGGCATTGCATTGATTGTTAATTTTTTGGGTTAAAACAGCCGATGTAATAAAATACACCGGCTGTTTTTGTTTTTTGCCATTTTTTAGGGCATTTCTTTGCAAATTTTAGTGTACATCGGCAGGAATGTTTGCATTTTTCTTAAACTTTTGAAGATAAAGCAAGGGGATAGAGAACAACATGATCAACCCTGCAACCCAATAAGCATCGTTATAAGTAAGTAGCATGGTTTGTTTAATTACCGAACCTTCAATTGCTTTCATGGCCATTAATTTGGCATCAATAAACGATGATCCTTTGGCCATAAAACCACTTGTTAATGCATTTAATTTCTGAACAAATGCGGGGTTATATTCATTAACATTAGCAAGTAAGCTACTTCTATGGAAACCTGAACGGATGTGAATTAGTGTTGTTAACGCGGCAATACCAAAAGACCCACCTAATTGCCTGCTCATGTTATTCAAACCAGAACCCTGGCCAATCTCTGCGCCAGACAAATCCTGCATGGCTAAAGTTGTTAATGGTACAAACAATAAAGCCATACCAAAACCTCTGATCACCAATGGCCAGAAGAAATCTCCTGTTCCGGAAGCCAATGTAGAATTGCTTAACATCCAACAGAAAACGAAGAATAAAAACATGCCTCCTGTAGCCATAAATTGTGCAGGAACACCCTTTTTAAGCATAATACCAATGAAAGGCATCATGGCGATCGTACAAATACCACCTGCAATAAATAGCTTACCTGTTTGTAGAGGGGTAAAGCCTAAAAGGTTTTGCGCAAATACGGGGAACACGAATACTGAGCCATATAACCCAAACCCTAAAATGAAGGAGGTAAACATACCGATAGAAAAACTCCGTTTCTTCATAATCCTCAGGTTAACGATCGGGTATTCGGTAGCGGTTTCTCTCCAGATAAATAAAAGCAAACCAAAAACAGATACTACAGCTAAAGCGGTTATATATGGTGTAGAAAACCAGTCTTCACTTTCGCCTTTTTCAAGTACCGTCTGCAAACTACCAACTGCAATCGCCAATAGTGCTATCCCCCACCAATCAACTGGTTTACCTTTTCCATCTTTTGGCGTCTCTCGAATAAAAGTGTAGGTACAATAGGCGGCGAGGATTCCGACGGGAATATTTACATAAAATATCCAAGGCCAATCTGCTATCTCCAAAATATAACCGCCAATCGTTGGCCCCACGGTTGGACCAACAACGGCACCTAAACCAAACAGTGCAGTAGCAATACCCACATCCTCACGTGGCCAGGTTTCGATCAGAATAGCTTGTGCTGTTGAAATTAATCCGCCGCCGGCTACTCCCTGCAAAATCCTAAACAAAATAAGTTCATTTAAAGATGTTGCGTTTCCACATAAAAAGGAAACAAGGGTAAAAACGATAATGGAGGTTAAGAAATAATTTTTACGCCCGAAACGACTCCCCAACCAGCCCGACATAGGCAGGACGATTACGTTCGCAACGGCATATCCAGTAGATAACCAGGCGATATCCTCCAGGGTAGCGCCCAGGTTTCCCTGTATTTGTGGAATCGCCACGTTTACGATAGTCGTATCAATCAGCTCCAATAATGACGCTGTAATTACCGTAAACGTAATAATCCACTTTTTTAAACCTACTTCGGCCATTTTAGTACTTATTTAGTAGATACTGATGCTTTAACGCTCATTCCTGGGCGCAACTTAGCCAACAGTTCTTTTGATGGATGGATTTTGATTTTAACTGGTACACGCTGAACAACTTTAACGAAGTTACCAGTTGCATTATCAGGAGGTAATAAAGATCCTTTTGCACCGGTAATTGGAGAGAAATTATACACTTCACCTTCAATTTTTTCGTCTGGATAAGCATCAACCTCAATTTCTACTTTAGAACCTTCTTTAATTTTCTCCAATTGAGTTTCTTTAAAGTTCGCCGTTACATAAATGCTTCCGTCATTCACGATAGAAAATAAAGATTGACCAGCCTGAACCAATTGTCCTTTTTGAACATTCTTTTTAGACACAATACCGGTTGCAGGGGCTTTAATATCTGTATATGATAATTGAAGTTTAGCAAAATCGATATCACTTTGACGTTGGCTGATTACATTGCTGCTCACTGCCAACTGTGATTGTGTGGTACCAACTTGTTTAACCGCAGCATTATATTGATCTTGCGCTGCACGATATGCTGCCAGAGCAGATTGTCTGGCCGCTTCTGCAGATTCCTTACTCGCCTTAGCCTGATCGAAAGCTTGTTGTGTGATTGAACCGTCTTTTACCAGATTTTCGTAGCGATTATAATCTTTCTGCGCTAAATTTAATTTAACATTGGCAGCCTCAACATTTGATTTTGCAGCATCAACGTTTGCTTTTGCGGTTCCAGTATTTGCCTGGGTAGCTACAATTTGCGATTGCGCCACACCAACACCTGCGCTTGCACCTTTCTGACCAGATTGTGCCTGCTCTAATTTAACTTTATAGTCATTGTCATCGAGCTTTACCAAAACCTGTCCTTCGGTTACATGTGTATTCTCTTCAAAATTAATCGCCGCAACATAACCGCCAACACGGGCAACAACAGGACTGATATCGCCATCAATCTGGGCATCATCCGTATCTACGTGTTTGCTATAATAATTCCACTCTGTAATCCCGAAGATTATGCCTATTACTAGTAAAACACCTAAAATGATGGGTACTACTATGTTCTTTTTTTTCTTTTCAGTTGTCATTGCTGTATTTATTGCGTTATTTTTCCTGTTGATTTTAATAGGGTATAGTAAGCCAGACCTGCGTCTGCCTTAGCTATCTCTAAGTTTATTTTTGCCTGGTACAATAAGGTTTCAGCATCGATACGATCGGTAACCGAAGCCACATTGTTTTTATATTTTGAGGCCAATAACTTATCGTTTTCTGTTGCTTGTGCAATAGAGGTTTCCAATACCTGGATTTTGTTCATCGCCACCTGGTAACCTTGAAAGTTTTTGTTGATATCTGTTTTTACCTGGTCAGATAAAATGTCTTTCTGAATGTTGATTGCACTTTTCTGAACCTTCGCTTCGCTTACCTTGTTCTTGTTTGTCCAAAGGTTGCCGAAATTCCAGGAAACTGTTGCGCCTAATGTAATGGGCATTAAATATTGGTTGGTTGGCGGGATAAAATTGCCACTTGGGTTAATGTAATATAAGTTTGCACCAACACCAACGGTAGGCAACGTATTTGCTTTGATGGTTTTAATGTTAAAATCGGCAACTTTGTTCTGCACATCAAGTTGTTTTAGCTCCTGGCGGTTAGCCATTGCCTGCCCGATGTATTCATTTAACGATCCTGGGGTTTTTAAGCCAGCTGTTGGATCAACAATTTTCACTTCAGTATCTTCTGGTAAACCTAGTAAGATATCCAGGTTATAATTAATCACTTTGCGGTTGCTCTCGATATCCATTTGCGTTAGCGTAACGTTTGCCTGTTGCAATTGAAAACGCAATACATCGTTTTTAGTTACAATGCCCTGCTCGAAGAAACGTTGTGCCTGCTTAATCTGTGCAGCAATTGATTCTAGATTCTGATCAACCACTTTTCTGCTTTGCAATACTTTGTATAAAGCGTAATAAGTATTAATAACAGCATAGGTAATTTCTTCTTTGCTTTTATCAGCATCTAAACGTGCAACATCTGCCAGTAATTTAGTCGATTCTTTAGCGTACCTTAATTTACCTCCACCATATACCAATTCTTGTACTGCTGCTGTTCCCACAAAAGCATCTGCTCTTTTAGGTAAATGAAAAGACGATTCACTACCGGGTAATGTAAAAGTAGTAGTTGGTATTTCAGCGTGATTGTACATAAAACTTGCATTTGCCGTAGGCAAAACATTGTCTTTTACAACCTCCAGCTGTGCAACAGCCTGATCGATTTTGTTTTGAGAAAGTTTTAAGTTTTTACTGTTGGCTATGCCAAGTTCTATTGCCTGGTTAATGTTTAATTCTTTCGGGCCCTGTGCAAACAAAGCTCCTGGAATTAATGATGCCACAAGCATTAATCTTATTGATCTGGGTATCATTTTTTTGTTGTTAAATAAACTGTTGTTAGATCTTGTAAGTGAGCGATTGTCCGCTCCTTAATCATTTTTTTATCTTTCGGGTTATTCAAGTCGAAGTTGGAGCATGATATCACCTTATGGGGAGCAATAACAATGTTGGTTATGGTGCCCATAATAGTGGCGATTACCATCCGAACGTCTACCTTGTTAAAGGTTCCATCTTCAATCCCATCTGTAATAATGCGATCGATAAGCTGCATGTTGTGGCTCATGGCGTCTTTTATCTTATCGTACATTTCTGGCCTTTGGGTTAAAGAAAGCTCTCTGTGCATCATTTTATGAAACGCAGTGTTATTCAGAATCCTATTTACATAGCCCTCTATAACCCTGTGCAATTTTTCTAATGCCGAAATCTTATCTTCATTGATGATTTTTAACTGAGATGCAAAACCAGCAATACGCTCGTTCATAATCTCTACAAAAACCCCTTCTTTAGAACCGAAATAATAATTTATCATTGCCATGTTTGCTCCAGATTCCTTGGCAATCTGGCGGGTGGAGGTACCCTCATACCCGGTCTCGCAAAACAACTTTTCAGCTGCCTCGAGAATGGCCTGTCTTTTATCTACTTTTTCTGTTTTCATTTCTTTTTGACGGCACAAAATTAATCAAACGATTGATTAATTTCCAAATGTTTCCCTACTTCTTTTACATTATCTTGATAAAACCCTATTTTTAAATGAAATAACCATCCATTACAATGAAAAATAAGTTCTTTTTAGCTTTAACTTTCTCATTTGCCCTATGGTTCTTATGTTCATTTATTGGCAGCCAAAGAAAAATTCAACAGAGTTGGATCAGAATCAATTTGCTTGGCTACCCCATCGAAAGCGTTAAAGTTGCTGTGTGGGCAAGCAAAACAGGCGAGATTCCTATCCAATTTGAAATTGTAGAAAAGGAAACCAATAAAATTGTTTATACCTCTACCAATATTAAAAGCTTTGGCAGCTATGGTCCTTTTAGCCAAACCGCCCGATTAAATTTCAGTGATTTTAAAAGTGCAGGGCATTTCTACCTCAGGGTAAATGGTACTGTTTCTCCCCTGTTATTGATCAACAACGATGTGTACAAAGGTGCGGCAGATTTCTGTCTACAATATATGCGCCAGCAACGGAGTGGTTTTAATCCGTACTTAAAAGATAGCTGCCATACCCACGATGGCTTTGTTTTATATGGCGCCAAAGCTGGCATTAAAGACAGTACACACTTTGATGCTTCTGGTGGTTGGCACGACGCCAGCGATTACCTCCAATATTCAACTACTTCGGCAAATGCGGCCTATCACCTGTTAATGGCTTATCGCGACTTCCCTCAAATATTTAGCGACCAACAACAGGCAAATGGTTTAGATGGAAAAAACGGCCTTGCTGATGTTCTGGACGAAGCTAAATGGGGATTGGATTGGCTGTTGAAAATGCACCCACAAAAAAAAATCATGTTTAACCAACTGGCCGATGACCGCGATCACATCAATATGCGGATTCCAAAAGAAGATAATCAATACGGAAAAGGTTTTGAGCGTCCGCTCTACTTTATTACCGGCGAAACACAGCAGCGGGGCAAATTTATGAACAACACTACCGGGACCAGCTCTACTGCAGCTAAATTTACGAGTGCTTTTAATTTAGGATCGGTTTTATTTAAAGATGTAGATCGAGATTACGCCAGATTACTTGCTAAAAAAGCCAAAACCGCCTATAAATTTGCATTACAAAAACCTGGGGTAACGCAAACTGCATCCGTAAAGTCGCCTTACATTTATGCTGAAGACAATTGGGTTGATGATATGGAACTGGCCGAAACATCATTCAATTTCGGAAGAGAAAAGATCGATCGAAAGAAAATAACGCAGGCCCTAAGCTACGCCCAGCAAGAAAGCACCACGCCCTGGCTACAAAAAGACACCGCAGCGCACTATCAATATTACCCATTCATTAACCTTGGCCATTACGAAATTGCCAAGCAAGATTCGAAAGGCAAAACAGCCATCAACTATTATCAACAAGGCATATCGCAGGTTTGGAGCCGTGCAAAAAACAATGCCTTTTATCGTGGTATTCCTTTTATTTGGTGCAGTAATAACTTAACCGTTGCCTTTGCCATGCAGTGCAGCTGGTACTCGGCATTAAGTGGCGATAAAACTTATACCGAGCTGGAACAGGCCAACTTCGATTGGCTTTTTGGCTGTAACCCCTGGGGAACGAGCATGGTTTATGGTCTGCCTCAATGGGGAGATACGCCAAGCGATCCGCATTCTGCCTTTACCCATTTAAAAAATTATCCCATAAACGGCGGATTGGTTGATGGACCTGTTTATACGAATATCTATAAAGGATTAATCGGAATCAAACTCAATGACACTGATGAATATGCTGACTTTCAGAGCGACCTGGCCGTTTACCACGATGATTATGGAGATTATAGCACCAACGAACCCACAATGGATGGAACAGCATCTCTTATTTACTTATTAGCGGCCAAGGAAGCACAGGCTAAATCCGACCATAAAACTTATAGCTTGGGCGCGAACATTCGGGGCGATTCTACCCAAAAGAAAATCTACCTGGTTTTTACGGGTGACGAATATGCTGATGGCGGTGAAAAAATAAGCAGGGTGCTGGCACAGGAGAAAGTTAAAGCATCCTTTTTTCTTACCGGAAATTTTTATCGGAACCCAAATTTCCAATCATTGATCAAAAAACTAAAAAACGACGGGCATTACCTCGGTCCACATTCTGATAAACATTTATTGTACTGCGATTGGAATAAACGCGACAACCTCCTCGTTACAAAAACAGATTTTGAAACCGATTTAAGTAACAATTATCAGGCAATCGCCAATTTTGGAATCAATAAAGAAGCGGCAAGCTATTTTTTGCCTCCTTACGAATGGTACAACCAAACTATAGCAGATTGGACCAAAGCCCAGGGCTTGCAATTGATCAATTTCACTCCGGGCACACGATCCAATGCTGATTATACCTACCCCGAAATGGGAAAAAGCTATCGATCGAGCGATGAGATATACAGATCGATTACAACTTTTAACGAAACAAAACCCAATGGTTTAAATGGTTTTATCTTGCTGTTGCACATCGGTACCGATGCCAGAAGAACTGATAAATTTTATAACAAGTTGGCAAAATTGATTACTTATCTGAAAAAGGATGATTATAAATTGGCTAGAATTGATAATTAATTAGAATATTGGGTACAATGACAAATTAAAATTTAAAATAAATATTAACTTTGCCTCCAAATAACAAAAAACATGAGTGTACAAGAGAACAGCAGCAATAATTTCAACTGGTTATATTATGCATTAGGTTTATTCTTCGGAGTTTTAACCGGAGCAATCATTACGCAAAACTACATTTTCGCTTTGTTAGGTGGTGTTTTAGGTTTGTTAACAGCAGGCTTATTTTTAAACGCTATCGTAAAAGGAAGAAAATACTAGTTTTTAGCCTTTTATACAATTAGATCCTTTTAAGGATTAAAATTTAATTCCACAGCATATGAGACCGTTATGATTTTACCAATAGCTGTAAAATCATGATTGCTCATCGCTACTGAAAACAAAAACCTACAAATGAAAAATATCTTCATTGTTGTTTTCGCTCTTCTTTGTTTTAGCGCAAAGGCTCAACAGCCCGCTACCGCTGAAGTAAAATTTCCCGTTGCAGACCCAAGTCCTGCAGATATTGTTTATTTTCCGCTTAATGCCCCAAAGGCAAAGGCTGGCGACCCAACAAAACCGGTTATAAAGATTGTTTATTCGCGCCCACAGAAAAAAGGACGTGATATTTTTGGCGTTTTAGAACAGTATGGAAATATTTGGCGTTTTGGTGCCAACGAAAGTACAGAGGTTCGTTTCTTCAAAAAGGTAAGTATTGGCGGCAAAAAAATCAAAGCTGGTACCTATAGCTTATTCGCTATTCCAAATAAAGATACCTGGACGATTATTGTAAATAGCGAAACCGATAAATGGGGTGCTTTTACTTACAATCAGGCTAAGGATATTGTTCGTGTAAATGTTCCGGTTAAAACCCTGGCTAAACCGATCGAATATTTCTCCTTAACCTTTACAGAGATTACCGGAGGTGCTAATCTGGTTATTGGCTGGGACAGAACGCAGGTAGAGTTACCAATTAGTTTCTAAAAAAATAAGAAATAAAACAAAAAAGCCCCAATAACCAGGGCTTTTTTGTTTTATTCGCTTTTAATTTCTTCGCATCTAAGAATGACGACCTTAATTTGAAACGAGTTTTTTAGCTTCGCTTTCCCCAGTGACGAATACTTTGTAAACCTGGGTGATTTTCCATTCGCCTTCTTTATCCTTCTCGATGATTACAAAGTTTTGTTGTGCGCCATCAAACAATTCGTAATTGATATCTACACGTGCAATCACCAGGGCATCGGTTTCAGAAACGATGGTTGAACTAATATTGCAGTCGCGCTGTACTACGCCTTCATTTTTCTTCATTTGGCTTAACACATCACTTGCTTTATGTTTAATTACCCTTATATCTCTATTCGAAGTAAAAACAGCATCCTCGCTTAAAACCGCTTTTAACTTTTTATAGTCAGAATTCATGTAGCTGTCCATATAATAATTTATAACCGATTTATGGCTTGCAGTTGGTTTTTCAGCTGCAAAAACATTATTTGTGATTGTAATACCTAGTAATAAAATCACTAAAGCTTTTAGTCTCATAACTATCTGTGTTTTTTTTATTAAAGGTCGGGCGGAACTGATAAAAATAATATGCCGATAACACCATAATGCTGAGGTAACTAAAATGTGATAAAAGAAAAGGTTATGTTACCATTTGTTTGATTAAATGATAACATAACCTTCTTTCAGGGCTTTAATTATTATGGGTTTTGCTGTCCGGCCAAGCCAGAATTAGCTTCCATTTCTGCCCTTGGTATTAAAAACTGCCATTTAACGTCTCCGGCAGGTATAGTTAATGTGCCTGCAACAGAAGCAGAAACGTAGTTAGGAACAACCGTTCTATCCAGCGGTAGGTTTAAACGTTTTAAATCTAACCACCTGTGGCCTTCTCCCCAAAGTTCAATTCTTCTGTTAAAAAGAATCTCATCAATTAAGGCCTGTCCTGTATTTACCGAAATCACCGCACTTGGGTCTCTCTGTTTAACCAGGTTAAATAAAACCGTTCTGGCAGCTGCCTCACTTCCAGGAGTTTTTGCATAAGCCTCAGCCAAAACCAGGTACATTTCTGAGGTACGCATTAAAGGAACATCACCTAAAGATGGCCCGCCAACTTCTTTAACTGAAAATTTACGGCTCATATAAGGTTGACGAGCAAAATTTGTGGCCGGCAACGGAAAATTAACGGTAGTTGGTACTGGTTCCCACATTTTTTTTCGAACATCCGTAGCTGATATCTGATTATATAACGCCGAATTAATTCTTTTTGGATTTCCACGCATAAAGCTTGTATTTGCGTTATAAGCAATCTGCGCAAAATACGACCCAAATGTATCACCCTGATCTAATGTTGGCATAGAAGACCATATAAATTCGCCTAACGTTGCGTTATTAAAGCCCGCCTGATAATCAGTAACAGACAATAGCGGATATTGGTTGGCATCTACAATATCTTTGGCATATTTAATGGCATTGGGATAATCCTGCATAACCAAGGCAACCCTCGCCCTAATGCCTTTTGCTACCGCTGCACCTGCATGGCTCTTATTCGATGCTGTGGCATTTAGCGAAATAGCAGTTTCTAAGTCGCTAACAATTGCAGCATAGACACTTTCTACAGTTGCGCGTGGTTTATTGGTATCGGTTGAGGCCAATAAAAGTGGCACACCAAGCTGATTGTTCGGCTTCGCTGCTGCATCGTAGCGTTTACCAAAAAGCTGTATCAAACCAAAATAAGCGTATCCCCTTAAAGTTAGGGCTTCCGCTTTAACTGTGTTTTTATCTGCAGCTGCACCAGAGGCCTGATCAATGTTATCGATGATGTAATTCACATTTCCAATAATACGGTAATAGGTACGGTACATATATTCCAGCATGGTACTATTATCGGTACGGTGACTAATCCACGATCCCCCATCAGAGGTATACCAGTTGGATGAAGATATGCCAATGTCTTCACCCATAAAGTCCATGTAAAGCATTATTCCGCCTACACCAGGCTTATTCTGTGCCGATGTGGATACCACTGTTGTTGTACGTTCGTACATATACCGGTAAACACCGTTTAAGGCATTTTTTGCATTTGCTGCTGAAGTAAATAAAGCCGAATTATCAACCTGATCTGTCGGTTTTGTATCGAGATAATCTTTTTTACAGGCCGTAATGCTTAATAGGCTGAAACCTGCAAAAAGTAAATATTTTTTATATTTCATGATAGTAACTTTTAAAGTGAAACATTGATTCCGAAACTAATCATCCGCGAAGGCACATAATTAGTTGTATTTAAACCCGTGAACGATTCGGTCGGATCCATTCCTTTGCGTTTGGATATTAAACCTAAGTTTTCGCCTGCAGCAAACACCCTAACATTGCTTAAAGTAGCACCTCTAATCCAGCTTTGTGGCAAAGTGTAAGATAGATTTACGTTGCGGAAAGCAATGTAAGAGGCATCGACCAACCAACGGCTGGAGGTACCGTTAAACTGGCCGGAACGACCAATATCCAATCGTGGAATATCGGTAACCTGGCCAGGTGTCATCCATGAGTTTAATGCATCAACGTGCAAGGCCGAACCATAGGTGGTAGCCATTAGCCCCTGATAGTTCTGATCGAAGAATTTACCCCCTATCTGATACGTGATTAGGAATGATAGCCCAAAGTTTTTATAATTAAAAGTATTGGTAACCGATCCGTATAAATCTGGAATGGCAGATCCGGAATAATCAGAACGGGCATTGTTAATATCCGTAGTTAAAACACGGCCATTAACCGTACGCAGATTGGTTGTTACGCCAGCATTAGGCTCAAATAAAGCCGAACCATCTGTTGGATCTACTCCGGCCCATTGGCGCAGATAATAGGCGTAAATATCGCGGCCAACTTCAAGTCTTTTCGTTCCACTGGTTACGGTTGGCGTTTCTGCCGGCATTTTTGTGATCTTGTTTTTTAACCAGGACCAATTACTTAATAAGGTCCAGTTGAAGTTTTCAGATTTTAGAATATCTCCGCTTAATTGCAGATCGATTCCTGTATTATACATAGAACCAATATTGCGACGGATAGAAGTAATTGGATCAGACAATGGCTGAGGTACCGCAAACAATAAGTTTGATGAGCCACGTTTGAAATACTCAATCTCACCCCTCAGACGATTTCTAAATAAACCAAAAGCTATTCCGGTATTAAAAGTGTTTACCGATTCCCATTTTAACTCTGGCGTTGCAGCTGTGGCCAATAACAAACCTGGCTCGCTGCCATTGTTCCAGCCCAATTCGTAAAAAGCCTGGTAATTGTAGTAAAGGCTATTGTGTTCAAAAAGGTTTGCATCAACTAAATTATCATTTCCTACCTCACCATAAGAAGCTTTCAGGCGTAAATCACTGATCCAACCTATGTTTTTCATGAAATCTTCCTTGTTAACTGCCCATGATGCTCCCGCAGAGAAAAATGTTCCCCATCTCGATTTTGATGATAAACGCGAAGTACCATCGCGCCTGATAGAGGCATCTACAAAGTATTTTTCCAAATAATTGTAACCCACTTTACCGAAATAAGATTCTACACGATAAGTATCTTTATATCCTCCCGCATCACTAGGGGTTACAAAATTCGGGAATTCCGTATTTCCATCCAAAATCTGGCTTTGTTTGGTTGCACTTAACCTGCGCCAATCGTAGTCGTAGTTTTCATGTCCGGCCAAAGCATTTACACTATGATTGCCAAATGTTTTGCTGTACGATAATACCTGATTGAATGTATAACTCTGCGTTGGTGTGCTCCGTTTTGTTGATGAACCACCAACGGTACTCCCGTCTCCTACAATCGGGTTTCGGTATTCACTGCTGTACGAATTAATGAAATCGATGCTGAAGGTCGGTTTAAAAGTAAAATCTTTTAAAAACTTAATCTCGGCATATGCTCTACCATTTAAGGCAAGCCTGCGGCTGGTTACATCGTTTAGCAAAGTCTCGTAAATTACATTTCGACCAGCTAAGGCACCTTGTGGCCTATTAACAGAACCAGGGTTTCCTCCGTAATCATACCATTGCTCGCCTGTGGTAGTTAAAACCGGATTACCATTGGCATCAAAAGCATGTATTGGATAAATAGGACCAATAGTTCTGGCAAAATTGAAAACATTCACAAAAGCAGTGGCACTCCCGGTTGAGGCGTCTTGCGCTAAATTTCCGTTCGATAAACTTCCCGAAAGGTTTACACCTGTTTTTAACCAAGGCCGTAATTGGGTATTGGCATTAACACGGGCATTAAACCGCTCGAAATCTGTTTTAATTAAATAACCGTTATCCTTCAGGTAATTCATAGAGAAATAATAGTCCGTTTTTTCATTTTTAGCGCTCGAATTAACATTAAACTCTGTCCGTTTTCCAACACGCGAAGCTTGCTTAAACCAATCGAAGTCATCGTAACGCAATTGTGCATTAGGGTTCAGTTTGCCATCAACACCTACAATCTGGTTATTCGGTACGTTAAACGGATTATATATCAATTGGCCTTGAATGGTATTAGAAGCTTGTGTAGCTGCCGCAGACTCGCTTATGCCAGTTCCTGTAGCGGGATAAACCAGGCTGTTTTTTAAAGCCTGCCACATCAAAGGATAGTAATCTAATGCCCCAACCCGATCGTATTCTGGTATGCCCCGCTTAGAAAAGCCTTGACTGTAGCTTGCATTTAATGTTGGTGTACCCGATTTACCCTTTTTTGTGGTAATGATAACCACTCCATTTGCAGCTCTTGAACCATAAAGTGCCGATGAGGATGCATCTTTCAGCAAAGAAATGCTTTCTATATCGTTGGCATTTATATCGCCAAGTTCGCCATCATAAACTGAACCGTCTAGTACAAAAAGAGGGCTATTCGATGCCGATATAGAACCAAATCCACGGATACGGATGGCCGAACTACTACCCGGCTGGCCGTTTCCGGAAGTTGTTACAACGCCAGGTGCAACGCCAGATAAAACGTTGGTAACGTTCGTAATAATGCGATTATCTAATTGCTTGGCACTCAAAGTAGCCACAGAGCCTGTAATTGCTTCTTTTTTGCTTGTTCCATAGGCTACGACAATTACATCCTGCAGGTTCTTAGAAGATGAAACCATGCGAATATTCAAGGTTTCGCCTGTTATTCTTACTTCCTGCTCAGTATAACCAACATAGCTTAGCACTAAACTCTGTGCATCTGCTGGTGCCAAAATCGAAAAGGTTCCTTGCCCGGTGGTTTGGGTTAATTGTGCGGTCCCTTTTATTTTTATAGATACGCCTGGCAATGGTAAGCCATCATCCGCATCAACCACTTTTCCGGTAATTGTTCTATTTTGCGCTACGGCATTTAAATAAGACAAAACCGTCACCATTAAAATCAATAGTAATTTTTGTTTCATGTTTGGGAATAAATAGTTAGTAATTAATTAGTTCAATAGGTTCTTAGCAGATGTGCACGTAAACCAAATCAATAAGCAATTTAGGTGCTGAGAAAATCCGAAAATGTGCGAAAATCACCATTCTGGATAGAAAGAGGCTTTAAACGCAAAAAAGCAAACCCCAATCCTGGCAGTTTGCTTTTTTAATCATTATTAACCTAAACAGGAAAAAACTTCTACAAATTGTCCTGCAAGAGCTTCAAAAATAGTTTCATCCCAACATTCTAAATATGCAGAAATCACCATTTATACTTTAGTTCAACCTACTCTTTCTATATTTTAAAGGGGTAATATTGAACGTGTGCTTAAATAACCTGATGAATGAACTTGGGCATTCAAACCCTACTAAACCTACTATTTCGCTTAAGGAATAAGTGGTAGTTTGCAATAGTTTTTTAGCCCTGTTTAGTCTTAACTGCACCAAAAACTGGTATGGGCTAATTTCATATGCTTCTTTAAATGTTCTTAGCAAATGGTTAACCGATAAACATGCCTGTTCGGCGATGTTTTCTAATGTTATATTCTGATTATAGTTGCTGCTAATGTATTCTTTAGCAAATGTTAATCTTTTTAAAACCTCTTCGCGGGTTTTTGTTTTGATAAAGCTGAGTTTATCCAATTTCTGGGCCACCTCTTTATCATAAATTTTATAATAGTTTAAAAGACAGTGGTACAGGTATTCATTAATCAGCATTTCGTCTTTCAAACCTTTATCGAGCTGACTTTTTAAATGCAGCACATTAAAGCGCATATCGCCAGAAAACGGATAAAGTGATTCGATAAACGGAGGTGTTTCCTGGGCTTCTTTTCCAGCAAGTAAATTTTCGTTACTGTTCGAAAAAGTATGATGAAAATCTTTAATAAAATTTTCGCCAAAAGAAACTGAAAATGTATTTACCGGGCTTATCGAATCTATTTTGCTGCTAAAATTTGTTCCGGCGTTTACTACGGCAAAAGTATCGGGGTAAATGCTAAACTTACGCTTGTTAATTTCGCAATCTTCGGTTCCGTTAAAAACGAATTTAATGGTATAAGCATCGTTCTGTTGCTCATAAAGGGCTTCGCAGGTGCTATCGCTTATTATTTTATTCCTATTGCTTAATTCTTTTACGTATCTCATAACATTAATCCTCATTGTAGTTACGCTGCTCCAATATGATAAAACGATTACCATAAGGATCAGAAAATTCGATACTTAAACCCTCACTCAGGTAAGCTGGTCTATTCTTAAAAATAACCCCTCTCGATTTTAGTCTGCAATAATCTTCTAAACAATCATCGCTGGTTAATACAATTTTATTTGTCTGGTTTTGATGCTTGTGTTCTGACAGGAAAATATTGGTCTCATGATCTGCTTTAACCATAATTCCTTTTTCCTTTTCAGAAATCATTGTCGATTCTGTAGGCATCCCTAAACAGTTGGCATAAAATGCATCTGCATCATTTAGTTGCTTTACTTGCACATAAAAGAATTTTGCAGATTGGTTCATTGCCTTGTTTAATTGTATGATGTAAAATTAAACTGAAATTGAACCCATAGCATCACCCAAAAAGGGTGATTTTCGCATTATTTTTTAGTAAAATATAGGTATAGATTAAATAAAGCGCTTTTCTTTGGCTGTTTTAATCGCTTCTGATTTGGAGTTTACATCGAGTTTGATGTAAATATTTTTTACATGGCTCCTTACGGTTTCCTGATCAATAAACAGATCGTTTGCGATTTGAGATTTTGTTTGTCCATTTGCAATCCGATCTAAAATCTCAGTTTCGCGTTTAGTTAAAGGAGAATTCAGGTTTTTTTGAAAAGAATGCATTACAATGCGCGCTACATTGGTACTCATGGCCCCTCCGCCTGTACTCACTTCTCTTACTGCATCTATAATTTTTGAGGCGCTCGAATTTTTGGTGAGGTAGCCACCTGCGCCCATGGTTAGGGCTTCGAATACCAATTCGGGCGAATCGAAAACGGTGAGGATAATAATATTCGCGCTAGGTAAGGCTTTTTTGATAAAAGGCAAAGCTTGCAGCCCATTGGTGCCGGGCATTTGAATATCGAGCAAAATCACATCCGGATGATCGGCCTCTAAGTGTTTTTTAGCTAAATCGTATGAAGCATAAGCGTTAACGACTACAAAATCTTCTACATCGCTTAATAACGATTCATAACCCATTCTTAAAATATCGTCATCTTCGATTAGAACAATTCGTAAATTCTGGCTCATTTTTGTGGTTGGTTTTAATTAAGACGGTTTTAGTGCTATTTTGTAACAGGAATTCTGGTAGAAATTGTTGTTGTGGTACCTTTCCCTTTGACAGAAGATATCTGAAAGGTCGATTTTATACGTTTGCAGCGGGTTTGAATGTTGTTTAATCCTCTTCCTTTCTGTACCGTTTCAAGATCAAAACCTTCGCCATCGTCTGTTGTTAAGATGTTTACTGTATCATGATCGGTTTCAATAACCATAATCAACACCTGGCTTGCTTTGGCATGTTTTAACACATTATTTAACATCTCCTTAAAAATTAATGTTAGGTTCCGGTTGAACTCCATCGATAGGTGTAGTTTTTGATATTTGCTTAACACGCCTTCCATTTTAAATGTAACGCCCGTGTTTTGGAAAAGATCGATTCCAAAATTTTTAATGTGCATCAATATCTCAAAAAGATTATCGCTATGCGGATCTAGTGCCCAAAGGATATCTTTAGTTCCGGTATAAAGCAGGCTGGCATTTTCTCTGATCAACCTTATGAGTTCTTTTTGCTCTTTTTCGGTTCCAGCTACCTTTTTATCCAAAATTTCGGATAAAACATTAATCCGGGTCAGTTTATTGCCAATATCATCATGAAAATCTTCTGCAGTTTGCTTTCTTATTTTCTCTTGTTCTTTTAACTTTAACTTTTCGAACTGCTGTTTTTTGCGTTCTCTGGTTTTAAAAATCAAGTAAAAGATAAGCCAGATCAGGAATATAAGCACCAAAAATGCGCCAATCTTAAATAAAATGGTATCGTAATACGGCGGTACAATGGTAAAGCTAAACTGTTCTATATTTGATTGCTGGCCATTTGCAATAGCATAAACCTGGAAAGTATAACTACCTGGCCTTATGGCCGAGTATTCGATCTCCGTATTGGGTACAGGCTTACTGAAATCGTTATCTACCCCAACCAGTTTGTAGCGATAAAGTACACTTTCTGGATTGGTGAGATAAACTCCTTTAAAACTTATAGAAACGTGATTTTGACTGTAGTTAAGTTTATAAAATTTATCTCCTTTTCCATTCAGATCTACTGAAAGATCCTTTGTCCGATCATTTTTATGAAAAACACTTACCTGTTGAATATGAATAAAAGGATTCTTTTTGTTTTCTTGAAGTACATTGGTTTTGCATTGAATGAGTCCGTTTATAGTACCCACCAATATGCTGTTTTTGTAATTGATAATTGCGTTTTGGTTACACTCAACAATTAACGGATGATCCCTGAAAACCTCATAACTTTGTTGCTGCTTATTAAAAGTTAATTTGTTAATCCCCCGCCCTGTTCCGGCCCATAAATTATTATTCTTATCGGTTGCAAGGCTGTAAATATCATTTGAGTTTAACCCATCAGCAACAACATAACGTTTAATGGCTTTCGTTTTTAAATTCCAGGTAATGATCCCGTCGCCAAGCGTAGCAAAAATTAAATTATCATCTTGTCTTATAATGCTCAGTACGTAAACATTGGTGAGCGATTTGATCCGAAATGTTTTATCTATCTTTTTGTTTTTGATAAGTGTAACGCCGTTGGAGGTGCCAAGAAACACGCTATCCTTCCGCAAGGGGTAAATACACGATAAATAACCATCAAATCCGCTTATTCTTTCGGTTTTCCCGTCCTTTAAATAAGTAGACGACATGAGTCCGTTTATCCAGATCCCTCCTTCCTCATCTTCAGCTATCGAGCTGTTATCAAATTTCTCTGGCTTTAATACCTGACTAAATTTCTGTCCGTCGAATTTCCAAATGCCTTTACCATAGGTAGAAAACCAAATGTTTTTGGCTTTATCGGCATAAACGAAGTATATTTTTTTATCCTTAAAAGCAGGGATATCAATGCTTTGTACATCTTTACCATCATACTTAAAAACACCTTTGTTAAAAGTGCCAAACCAAAGGTTATCATTTTTATCTGCCGCTATCCCGCTTATTGGATAAGCCAGGTTCTTGCCCTTAAACCTATTGTACCGAATATAAGCATCGCCTTCATATTTGTAAATGCCATCACTAAAACAAGATATCCAGATATTATTTTCGGCATCGCTAAATATTTCGTTTACCTGGTTATCGCTTAATCCATTTTCTCCATTAAAATTAATGATCGAACCGTTTTTATTGACCAGGTAAGCACCTTTTTCAGAGCCTACCCACATATTTTCACGATGATCCTGCGCGATGGAATAATAGGTATCAATGCCCTGTTTTTTAAAAAACGGTTTAACTATTCTGCTCTCCAGCACATAAATTCCGCTACGGTTGGTTAAGAGATAGGCCTTATTCTTTACTGTTTTATCGAATAAAATTTTCTGGATAGATAAATTATTAATGGCTGTGGGCAACTCCTGGTAGATTACCCAATTGTTATTTTTTAATTGATAAATCCCCTTTCCTGATACAGCCGCATATAGGTTTCCAGCACTATCGCTGTTTATGGTATGAATGTTTTTACCGGCAATGGAATAAAAAACAATTTTATCCTTTTCAATTTTGAATAATTTATGTTCACTTATTCCCCACATAACACCCTGCTTGTCTTTAAGCAAATGGCTTACCCCTTTACCCGAAAACAGTGTGCTTATTTTTCCGTGTTTAAGAATGCTGATACCGGTTTCGGTACCAAAAAGCATTTGGCTCTGGTTGTCCTCTGCAATGCAGTTTACTGAATTTGATCCTAGCCCATCGGCTTTGCTGTACGACGTAAATTGCCTGCCATCGAAATTACTTACCCCACCGAAAGTGCCCAGCCAAAGCGTCTTGTCTTTTGCCTGATAAATTACCATTACCTGCGATTGAGGCAAGCCATCCTTTAGACTGTAATTGGTAAAATTATAGCTTTGGGCCGATAGCTTAAGGCTAAAAAGCAAAATGAAAGAAACTATGAAATTTATTTTGATTATAGACAGTTTACTGCACATGTAATACAAAATAAGCATAATTTCTTTCAAAAGCCATCCCCCTTTTTGGGGGATATTTATGATGCGTTGCCCATATATGGATCTGTTTGGGTAATTTCTCCGGTTTCTATTTTACCTGCATAGCGGTGTTTAAATGTTGTATTGCCCGTCTGCACAATACTGAAATCGTACCAATTCGCATTTTTAGCCAGATTAAGCGAGATATTTGTACTCGATTTTGGCTTAATTGTTACCGTTTTGCTCCCTGATTTGTATTTGTTATCTACAATTTGAAGCGTAACTAAACTCGCGCCCTTGTTCTCAATAGCGAAAACCAGAGTACCCGTAAGTTTTTTGCTTACCAAACCAGCTTGCTCTGGATATGCTTTTACAAAAACGGAAGGATTTTTTTTGCCGCCTACGAAATGCCTGTAAAAACCATTCGGACCACTTATTGTAAGATCATAAACTTCATTATCAAAATCATCCAGTTTAATACTGTCTTTTAACACATCGCCTGCTTTTACAGCATAGGCCCATGTTTTGCCCGCAACACCTTTAAATTTGGCAATGGTATTCATGTTGAAAGGCACACCAACAGTTTCTATTTCGCTACCGAACAAGGTTTTTACCGATTGAAAAGTAAGTGCTAATTCATTGTTAACCAGGTTTGCATCAACAGTTAAATGATAAGGCAAGGCACAGGCATTTTTCGTTCCGTTTTCCTGCTTAGGGGCATGATTAGATGTTTCAGCAGAAAAGGCTTCGAATTTATTTATTTTTGCAACTTCTGTTTTATTCAGTGCGGTAGGGCCAACCTGTGCAGGCTTATTTTTAGCATTCCCAATATTCGTTACTACCACATCGCGTTTTAGCGGCTCCGGAGATTTAATTTCTTCTCCATTGTACGGCCTGAACACCGAGGTTAGATCGCCACAGATATTCCTTCGCCAATCGCTAATGTTGTTACTTTTAATGGTTTTGCCTGTTTTTTTAGCCAGCCATTTTTCCATAAACATTAATGATGACGTATGATCGAAAACCTGAGAGTTTACAAAACCGCCCTTGCTCCAAGGTGAGGCAATAACCAATGGTACACGATAGCCCAAGCCGATCGGACTTCCCTTTCTTGCTTCAAAATCAGTGCTATAGTTTATTCCTTCAGATACCTTTCCGCTGGTTGAATCATCAGGGTTTGGTACCACAAAAGGGGGCTGATGATCAAAATACCCGTCATTTTCATCGTAGGTTAAAACAAAAATTGTTTTTTTCCAAACCTCTGGGTTTTTGGTTAAAATATCGAGGGCTTCACTTACATACCAGGTTCCATACAATGGTGAGCTGGTATGATCAGAAAAACGTTGAGGCGCAACCAACCACGAAACCGTTGGTAATTTTCCGCTATCTACATCTTTTCTAAACTGATGGAAAATATCGCCTTTCGGCACATTAATCGTTTCCGACTTCCCTTGGTCATTCTTAAAAGTAAATGGTTCAAGATCGAGATAATCTTTCTGAGAAATATTTGTAGTAAACGCTTTATCTACTAAGTTTTTTTCCTTTTGAGATAATTTATCGTATTTCTCCTGAACCTCTTTTGCTGTTAAAGCCGGTTTAACGGTATTATCACCATTTTTTCTAAAGTAAGCCGATAATTTAACATTGTGTCTACTGATGTATTCTATGGGATTATCGCCATAATTCCCCAACCAATCATCTATTTCGCCTTCCGGAAGTTTGGAGGTCCATAATTCGTTTTGATAAATGCGCCAATCGATACCACTATCTTCTAATGTTTCCTGAAAAGTTGGCCAATCTACAAATACATTATTTTGCGATTCGGCCTGATCGTTATTGACTACCGCAACCCGGTTTGCACTTTTTTCTCCGCGAACGGTTCCTGTAAAAAAGAACAGTCTGTTTGGTGTTGTTCCGGTTAGCGATGAGCAAAAATGCTGATCGCAAATGGTAAAAGCATCGGCCATGGCATAATAAAAAGGAATATCATTCCGATCATAATAAGCCAATGTCATTGGTGTTTTAACGGGTAACCATTTATCATAACGCCCCCCGTTCCGTGCGGCAACCTGATCATTCCAGGAATGTGGCAACCCACCTTGCCAGGTGATTTTCGTTTTGTTAATATCCACATGAAAAGGTGCATAAGTATAACCCTGTCCATCTTTTTGCAACCAAACTTTATTTCCGTCAGGCTGAATGTGTGGGTGCGGATCATTAAATCCGCGAACACCTTTCATTTTACCGAACATATGGTCGAAAGAACGGTTCTCCTGCATCAGGAAAACAATGTGTTCTGCATCGTAAAATGTACTGCCCGGTTCAGGGTTAATCGACATGGCTTTTAGCACCGAACTGGGCAAGGTATTGGCCATACCAGTGGCTCCGGCAAACAAGGCCGCTTTTTTTAGAAATTCTCTACGTGAGTCCATAAATTATACAATATAGCTTAGATACCGTAAGTTAAAGTTTTCAGTTAGCATTTCTCAGTTTACAGTTAACTTTAGTCAGAATTTCCCGCTCTGGGGCCCAGAGTCGATTAACGAATAAACTAATGGCCAATGAACTATTGAACCAACAAACCATTACTTCTGAAACACCCTCACATAATCCACTTTCATACTTGCGGGGAAAATAGATTCGTCTACTCCTTTTTTTCCGCCCCAACCACCACCTACGGCTACATTTAGAATAAGATGGAAGTTTTGATCGAATGGCCAATCGTCAGATCCTTTTTTGGTATTGTTAAAAGTGAAGTATTTTTGATCGTCAATAAAGAAATCGATCCGATCTGCAAACCACTCTATAGCATAAACATGGTACTCGGTATAAGGATTATTAATTTTTAAGGCCTTGCCAAGCTGCGTTTTAATTACATGGTTAAATTTTCCAGTATGTACCGTTCCATGAACACTATCCGGATCATAACCTACATGTTCCATAATATCAATTTCGCCGTTTTTTGGCCAGCCTCCATATTTCGAATCGGTTGGTAAGGCCCATATTGCAGGCCATAAGCCTCTGCCTTTTGGTAACATGGCGCGAACTTCTACCCTTCCGTATTTAAAATCAAATTTATTTTTCGTTACCAATCTGGCCGAAGTATAATGGTTGTTTTCCTTGTCTGCTTTTACCGCGGTAATATTCAGACTCCCTTTTTTTACAATTGCATTTGTGCTATCTGCATCGGTATAATATTGAAGTTCGTTATTGCCCCAACCCTTTCCACCTACATCGTAACTCCAGTTTTTTGCTAAAGGTAATCCGGCATCGTTAAATTCATCAGCCCATTTCAGTTTCCAACCCGTTGCAACAGGTGTTTTTTTAAGCTCTTCGAAAGTTAATTCTGGTTCGTTAGTGGTGATATAATCAACCTGGTGTGCCAAGAGCCATTGAATTTCGGGAGCAGTATTTACCGTCCAGGCATTTACCGTTAATCCTAATTTGTGGGCATTTTCAATCCATCCATCCTTTTGGTAAACGCTAAAATGATAATCTACCCCGGTTAATTTATCTGCTTTCATTTGCTCAGCACTGATTTCGCCTTTTAAGTAGGCCACTTTTGCTTTTGGCAAAAGCGCTAAAATCCTTTTACAGTAATCATAGTCAAAACTGATATACTCCGTCCACTCCACTACCTTGAGTTTCTGAACCATTTCAACACATTTATTGGTCACCTCAATTCCACGTTCTTTACTGATTAACGAAGGTTTGATCTCCAAAATAAGTTTGGTTGTTCTTTGCTTTTTACCTTCCAATAAGTAAGCCTCAAGTGTTGGAATTTTTTCGCCATTGCTCATCGTTTTGGTCAATAAATCTGCATAGTTTACTTTCTCGATAACCAAACCCTGGAATTCCGGATCGTGATTAATGACCAAAACATTGTCTGCGGTCATCCACACATCGAATTCCGATCCATAACAACCCAGTTTTACAGCTTCGTTTAAAGAAGCGATAGAATTTTGAGGGAAATTATTTTTCTTCCATGCTCCGCGATGGGCAATTACCTGGTTTTTGTTCCAGTTAAATTTTTGAGCGAAAGAGGCGGTAAAAATGAATAACATTAGTGTAGAAATAAATACTCGTTTCATATTTTGGTATGATTATACAAAAAATCAAAAGTAGATTTTTATCAGAAAACTAGTTTAAAATCTATGTAACCTTTGTATTAATAAAAACAAGATAAAGATTTTTAAATTAATGTACTGCTTAGATTACTGCTAGTTGGTGGTGGCGGGCTATTGGAGCTCTGAAAACAAATCATCACGAATAACACAATAAATAGCAAAAGATAAACGATTTGTAATAAACACGTTATGCTAATATCAGATTTCTTTCAATTGATTAGAACTATTTTTACATTTACGGTGATATGGTGAGCAATAACTACAGCGATTTATTACGGAAGATAGACGAGTTTATCCGCAAATTTTACCTGAATAAAATTTTGCGCGGGAGTATTTATGCAGCTGCCATACTTTTAGGGCTATATCTCGTTGTTTTTTTGAGTCTTTATTACCTCAATCCAACCGCTGGTTTTAAAACCTTTGTATTTTTTGCCTATTTACTTGTTGGAGCCTTACTTATTGGCTTTCTAATTATCAAACCATTGCTTTCAATGCTCAAATTGGGCAAACACCTTACTTTCGACGAAGCATCGGTTATCATCGGAAATCACTTTTCCGATATTAAGGATAAATTGCTCAACACCTTACAACTTCACCGCCTTTCTGAAAATCATCCAAATAACAATCATCTCATTATTGCCAGTATCGATCAAAAAATATTAGAACTCAAACCTGTCCCCTTTTACACGGCCATTAGCATTAACGATAACCGGAAGTATTTAAAGTATCTCTTTATTCCCCTTTCTATTATTCTCCTAATTGCCATTATCGCTCCCGCTATTTTACGAGAGGGCACAAACAGTTTTTTTAAGTACGATGAATACATTGCACCTAAAGCGCCTTTCAGCTTTACTGTTTTAAATAAAAGTTTAACCGTTACCCAAGGTGATGATTTAACACTAAACATTAAACTGGCCGGTGATGAACTCCCTGCCGAAATTTATGTTGAAGACGGGAAAAACACCTATAAACTCGAAAAAGAGAATATCAGTAAGTTTAATTACAGCATCAAAAATATACAGAGCGATAAAAAACTGGTTTTTAAAGGTGGTGGCTTTAGTTCATCGGTGTTTACGGTTTCCGTTAAACCACGGCCTGAACTACTTAATGCAACCGCAACTTTAAATTACCCTGCTTATCTGGGTAAAAAACAGGAACTGATTACCAATGTTGGCGATATGCTGCTACCCGAAGGCACAAAAGTTACCTGGAACTTTAAAACCGGCCAGAGCAGCTCATTGCTGTTTATTTTAAATGGGACAGAAAATGTTTTAAAAGTTGAAGATAACGAATCGGCCTTTAATGCTATCATCAGGAATAATTCAAAATATAGCATCATACCTAAAAACCAATACGTTACGATAAGGGATTCGCTTTCACACCAAATTACCGTAGTTAAAGATCAAGCGCCGAGTATCAACGTTGAAGAAAAGCCCGACTCAGTGAGTAATAAAGCTTTATATTTTAGCGGACAAGTAACTGACGATTATGGTTTTAGCAGATTAAGTTTTAAATACAACATCAAAGAAAACAACCAGGTTGTTGGTACAGTTACAAAGAACATTGCCATAAAAAGCAATGCTACAGAAAATTCCTTCTTCTATTTCTGGGATCTAAAAACAGCATCGGCCAAGCCCGGCCAGGAAATTGAATATTATTTCGAAGTAGCCGATAACGACGGTGTAAATGGTGCAAAAGTAACCCGATCGGAAATCAAAACCTTTAAACAGCCTACTAAAAAAGAAACTGCCGAACAGGTAAATGCAAGCAACCAGGCTTTAAAACAGAAAATGCAATCGGCAATACGCCTGGCCAATACTATTGAAAAAGAAAGTAAAAAGGTGGCCGAAAGCCTCATCGATAAAAAACAGATTTCTTTCGAAGATAAAAAACAGATTGAAGCCCTTTTAGACAAACAAAAACAGCTTGATGAGGCTGTAAAAGAAATAAAAGAGCAAAACGATAAAAATATCCAACAACAGGAAGACCAAAAGCAAACAGAAGAGCTCCTTGAAAAACAGAAGCAGATCAAAGACCTGTTTGATAATGTACTGGATGAGAAAACAAAAGAACTTTTGCAAAAGTTGCAAAATCTGATGAATGAGAAAAATAAAGACCAAACGCAAAATGAGCTCTCGAAAATGCAACTGGATAATAAAACCCTCAAAAACGAACTCGACAGAATCTTAGAACTCTACAAACAATTAGAATTTGAACAAAACCTTCAAACCGATATCGATCGTTTAAATGAACTGGCTAAAGAACAAAAGGAACTTGCTGAGCAAACCAAAGATAAAAAGCTGGATAACGAATCGTTAAAGCAAAAACAGGATGCACTTAACAAGGAGATGAAAGACCTGAAAGATGATCTAAAAAAACTGGAAGAAAAAAATCAATCCCTTGAAAGACCAAATCCTTTCGAAAATCCTGAAAAAGATGTACAGGATATACAAAAAGAACAGCAGGACAGTAAAGATGCTTTAGATAAAAAGGATTCGAAAAATGCAAGCCAGAAACAGCAAAAAGCTGGCGAGCAGATAGAAAAGCTCTCAAAAAAAATGAGCGATATGCAGCAGCAGGGTGAAGAAATGGAAAACAACCTGAATGCTAAAGAGTTACGCCGCCTCTTGGAAAACTTATTGACCACTTCTTTTGATCAGGAAAAAGTAATGCTTGCTTTAAAGAAAATGACAGCGGCCGATCCTTCTTATACCAGCAATGTTCAGAAACAGCGTAGTATTAAAGATAACCTTAAAACTATTGCCGATAGCTTATACAGTTTAAGCAAGCGCGTTCCGCAGATAGAATCGACGGTTAACGAGGAGATGAACAAGATTAATTTCAACCTGGATAAAAGTTTGGAAAGTTTGGGTGACAGAAGAACCCCTGAGGCTAACCGTTTTCAGCAGTTTACCATGACTTCTATCAATAATTTAACCCTGATGTTGAGTGAGGCCTTGAGTCAGCTGCAAAATATGCAGAAAAATGGTAAGGGTGGCAGTGGAAAGAAGCAAAAGCAAGGCATGAAGCAGCTTTCGCAGATGCAGGAACAGTTGAACAAAAGCATGCAAAAGGCCCGCGAGCAAATGCAAAAATCGGGAGATAATCAAGGTAAAGTTGGCAAAGGACAAATGAGCCAGGAGTTTGGTAAGATGGCCCAGCAGCAGCAAATGATCCGTCAGGCGCTCGAAAAGATCAATCGTGAAGAGAACAAAGATGGCACAGGTAAAATGGGCAACCTAAACGAAGCCATTAAAGAAATGAAACAGACCGAGAGCGATCTGGTTAATAAACGTTTGCAACAAGAAACCCTAAACAGGCAAAAAGACCTCTTAACAAAGTTATTAGAGGCAGAAAAAGCTGAACGTGATCAGGAAGAAGATGCTAAACGGGAAAGTAAAGCAGCTAAGGAATTTCCTCCATCCTATCAAAAAATGGTCGATCAGTTTAAAAAACAACAACAAAACGGTAATGATATGCTGCAAAAACTGCCCCCAAGCTTAAATTATTACTATAAAAACAAGATCGCAGAATATTTGAAGTCGTTGAATATGGAACGATGATGTTAGGAGTTGCGTCACCCTGACCTGTAGCGCAGCGAAAAGCTACGGAATAACCGAGCCTTAAGCGAGCTCACCGTAGGTAATTTATTTCAGGGCCTTGTCAAAAAGTTGTGAACAATTTCGAAATAATAGAACTGATTCGCGAGTACACAAGACATGGCTTAAAGAGACATAAATTCACATAGTTTTATTATATTTGATATCATGACAAGCACAGCCATAAGACAAAGATTAATTACTTATCTATCTGATGCGGAGGATAATAAAATAAGGGCAATTTATACGCTTCTTGAAAGAGAAATTGAAGAAGAACAATCATTTAACCTGTCGGAGTAACATCTGGATATACTTGATAGAGAACGGGAACTCCATTTAAAAGGTGAAACTAAATCTTACAGTAAACAAGATTCTTTGGATATCATTAAAGGCCTTAAAGCACTGTAATGTACACCATTCTGATAAAGCCCAATGCTATTCAAATGGCAAAAGATGCTTATGATTGGTATGAAGAATAAAAAAAAGGATTGGGAGACTTATTTTTGGCAGAAATAAGCAGGTGTTATATCAAGTTAGAGAAGAATCCGCTCTTTTATCAAAAACTAAAAAAGAACTATCGTCATTTAGTCCTTAATAAATTTCCATATGTTCTAATATTCGAGATTATAGGAGAGGAAATCATAATTTTTTCGGTTTCACACGGCAAGAAGTCCTAAATTTAAGTTCAAAAAAAAGTAAACATCTAATTAGGTGCTGAATCAGGTTTAGCGCAACTATTAGAATATTTCTTAAATTTGCAGCCATAAAACTACAATATGCCTGCAATATCATTTTTCACAGAATCAGTTAGCTATAATCTTCCACAGAAACTTAAAGTGAAGAAGTGGATTAAAGCTACGATTGAAAAGGAAGGCTTTAAACTGCAGGAACTTAATTTCATTTTCTGTAGCGACGACTACCTCTTGGGTATCAACCAACAATATTTAAACCATGATACTTATACCGATATCATTACTTTCGATAACTCAGAAGAAGAAAAACAGATTGTAAGCGATATTTTCATCAGTATTGAGCGCGTTAAAGAAAACGCCAAAACCTTCAAAACACGAGAATTTGACGAGGTTTGCCGCATTATGATCCATGGTACGCTCCATTTACTGGGTTATAAAGACAAAGGAAAAGCCGCCAAAAGCCTCATGACGCAGAAAGAAGATGAATATTTAAGCTATAGAGCAGAAGTTGCCCTAATCTAAGTTTCTTTAGCCGCACATTTTATTCATTTTCAGGTTATCTACTAGCCTTTATATTTTGCATGGCAGAACCAACTGACCACAACAACGCCCTTATATTTAACTTCCATTCACGTAAACTATTACTTGCATTTTTTAATGCATAAATCTCGGAGTTTAAACAGGTTTTGTTCGGATAACATTGTCACAACTCCGTCTTAAGTCCGAACTAACTCCGAACTAAACCCGTCTTAACTGTTAATTTCTCGATAAGTTTTTTGCCCAGTTCTTTCAATCAGATTAGCAGTACCTTCTGGCCCTTGGTCCCGTTCGTCTAACAGTTACGGGCGTTCGTCGACAATTAGGCGATACTGGTATAATACATCCAGATCTTCTGCAACATTTCTAATCAACTACAGTCTTATATTCAAAAACAACAATTACATAATGTGCCAGAATTTATATAATGGGCATTACATCAAGATAAAGTTTAGTTTTAGTTAATGATTGAAGCAGCGGTGGAGCGAGTCGACCGCTGTTTTCTTTTATAGAGACCATTTACCAATGAACCACTGAACAGACAACCCAATGCATCAATATTCTGCCATTTTTAGCTGATACAGAAGCCCTTTACAATTTGATTATGCCGTTCCAAATATTTTATACTTACTTTTGCACTAATTTTCCTTTATAAATCCGAAATACAAAAAAATTGAGCACACTAATTGCGGCAGAAGGCTTAGGTCATGGTTATCATGACGAATGGCTATTTAAAAATTTAACCTTAGGTATTAACTCTGGTCAGCGCGTGGCGTTGGTTGGAATTAATGGTGCGGGTAAGAGTACACTTTTGAAATTATTGGCAGAAAGGTTCCCTCCGCTCGAAGGTAAAATTGTAAAAAATAAAGCTGTTAAAATCGGTTTTCTCGATCAGGAACCACAATTTACTGAAGGTTTTTCTATTAGCGACCACATATTCTCTCTGGAGAATAAACAACAACAGTTAATTAAGGAATATGAAGAATTAATTGAAAACCCAAATCCAGACGAAAAAACGCTTAATCGTTTATATGAAGAATTAAGCGAACACAATGCCTGGGAATATGAACATGAGATTAAAACCATTTTAAACAGAATGGGCATTACTCATCTTCAACAGAAAATAGCTACCCTATCTGGCGGACAAAAGAAACGTTTGGCCCTGGCTAAACTATTAATTGAAGATCCGGAAATTCTGGTGCTTGATGAGCCAACCAACCATTTGGATATCGATACCATTGAATGGTTGGAGAAATTATTAACTACCGGACAAAAAACAATTTTACTCGTTACCCACGATAGGTACTTTTTGGATAATGTTTGCAACACCATTGTTGAATTAGATCGAGGTAAGATTTTCAACTATAACGGAAACTACGCTTATTATTTAGAGAAGAAAAGCGAAAGAGAAGCTTTGGACGCAACGGTTTTACATAAGAACCAACAGCTATTAAAGAAAGAATTGGAGTGGATGAGACGCATGCCACAGGCACGTGGAACCAAATCTAACGCCAGAATCAATGCTTTTTACGATTTAGAAGAAAAATCGAAGAAAAAGTCTGATAATCAGAGCATTAACCTCCAAATGAAGATGTCTCGTCAAGGCGGGAAGATCATTGAGATAGAACACATTAAAAAAGCATTTGATGGACGTCCGATCATCAACGATTTTAGCTATACCTTTAAAAAAGGAGACAGAATTGGCTTAGCAGGAAAAAATGGAACGGGTAAATCTACTTTACTAAATATCATAACAAGTCAATTAAAGCCAGATGCTGGTAACGTTGATACTGGGGAGACAACCGTTTTTGGATATTACAAACAAGGTGGTTTAACTTTCGACCCAAAGGAAAGGGTAATTGATATTGTAAAATCGGATGCTGAATATATTAAGATGGCTGACGGTTCAGTGATTACGGCTTCTGCCCTCTTAACCTTATTTCTCTTCCCGCCGAAGAAACAACATGGCATGGTAGAGAAATTAAGTGGTGGTGAAAAGAAACGTTTGAACCTAATGAAAGTGTTGATGCAAAATCCAAACTTTTTAATTTTGGATGAGCCGACTAACGATCTTGACATCGATACCCTGAACGTTCTCGAAGAATTTTTAGAGAACTTCCCTGGCATATTAATGTTGGTTTCTCACGACAGATACCTGCTTGATAAAATGAGCGACCAACTATTTATCATGGAAGGTGAAGGTGTAGTTAAAATTTATAACGGCAATTATTCTGAATACCGTTTGAGTTTAGAGCAACCAAAAGTAAAAGCAGAAACAAAGAAAACCCCTGCTCCTGCCGTGGAACAAGCACCCGTTAAAGCAGCAAAAAAATTAAGTTTCAAAGAGCAAAAAGAACTAGAAGATAGTGAAAAAGGTATTGCTGAAACGGAGAATAAAATAGCTTCGCTTAACGAAAGCTTAGTTAAAATTGATGCGGCCGACTATATAAAAATCCAGGAAGTTTCCAATGAGATAGAATTGCTTCAGGCAAAGCTTGATGAATTAACCATGCGTTGGCTAGAACTTTCAGAATAACCAAAATACAATTGAAAGATATTTTCCACGTTATGTTTCACGTGGAACATCACACAATCGCCGTACTGAAATTATTTTTAGCACGACGTAATATTAGGATAAAAACCAAATGTTCCACGTGGAACATTACAGAAATATAAAATAAAATGTTTTCAAAATACGATTTGATTGTTGTTGGCGCTGGCCATGCAGGTTGTGAAGCTGCTGCTGCTGCTGCCAATTTAGGATCATCTGTTTTATTAATAACAATGAACATGGGCACCATTGCCCAAATGAGTTGTAACCCTGCCATGGGTGGTGTAGCTAAAGGACAGATTGTTCGCGAGGTGGATGCGATGGGTGGCTACTCAGGAATTATTTCTGATAAATCGACTATTCAATTCAGAATGCTCAACAAATCAAAGGGCCCTGCTATGTGGAGTCCAAGAGCACAAATTGATAGAATGCGCTTTGCAGAAGAATGGCGTTTAGCATTAGAAAGAACGCCTAATCTTGATATCTGGCAAGACAGTGTTATCGGCCTATTGGTTAAAAATAATACGGTATACGGTGTTAAAACATCTTTAGGTATCGAGATAGAAAGTACAGCAGTAGTATTGACCAATGGAACTTTCTTAAACGGTATAATGCACATCGGAGAAAAGAAATTTGGAGGAGGTAGAACTGCCGAAAGAGCATCAACAGGAATTACTGAGCAATTAGTAGAACTAGGTATGGAAGCAGGCCGAATGAAAACAGGTACTCCCCCACGCGTGGACGGAAGAAGTTTGGATTATACCAAAATGGAAGAACAATGGGGAGACGAAAATCCAGGTAAATTCTCATATACGGATACCGAAGTTTCGACTGACCAACGTTGTTGCTGGATCACATATACCAATGGAGATGTTCATGAAACGCTAAAGGAAGGTTTCGAAAAATCACCAATGTTTACTGGAAGAATTAAAGGTTTAGGCCCGAGATATTGTCCATCTATTGAAGATAAAATTAACCGTTTCGCAGAACGCGACAGACATCAGATTTTTGTTGAACCTGAAGGATGGAATACTTGCGAAATTTATGTAAACGGGTTTTCTACTTCACTTCCGGAAGATGTACAATTTAAAGCCCTAAGATTAATTCCAGGTTTTGAGCAGGCAAAAATGTTCAGGCCAGGTTATGCCATCGAATACGATTTCTTCCCACCTACCCAGTTATCTTTAACACTAGAAACTAAATTGATCAGCAATTTATTTTTAGCCGGACAGATAAATGGAACTACAGGATATGAAGAAGCAGCTTGTCAGGGTTTCATGGCTGGTATAAATGCACACCAAAAAATCACTGATAAACATGAACTGATCATGAAAAGATCTGACAGTTATATTGGTGTCTTAATTGATGACCTGGTAACAAAAGGAACGGAAGAACCTTATCGTATGTTTACATCGAGAGCCGAACATCGTTTGTTATTGAGACAAGATAATGCCGATATCCGCTTATCTCCTATCGGGCATGAGCTGGGTTTAATTTCTGACGAGCGTTTAGAAAAGGTAAATCAGAAAATTGCAAACGCTGACGCTTTGGTTAAGTTCACCAGAAACCAGGGTATTGAAATGAGCGATGCAAATCCAATGCTCGAAAGTTTAGGATCGAGTGTCTTAAATCAAAATGTAAAAATACACAGTTTGGTTGGTAGGCCTCATGTTGGTTTACCCGATCTGATTAAAGTAAGCAAAGCGCTTGCTGAGGCTACAAAAGATTTAGACAATGAAACGATTGAGCAGGCCGAAATCAAAATTAAATATGAAAGTTATTTTGAAAAGGAAAATGAAATTGTAGCTAAAATGCTGAAGATGGAAGACAAAGAAATTAAACCAGATTTCGATTACAATAAAATTGTTTCCATTTCAAAAGAGGCCAGAGAAAAATTATTTAAGATTAAACCACGTACTTTAGGTCAGGCATCACGAATTTCGGGTGTTTCTCCTTCAGACATATCAGTTTTAATGGTCTATATTAATAAGTAATTGATAATCAATACTTTAACTATTTTAAAACAGACTTAAAATAAAGCGATATAAGCTAAAAAAAAGATTTTTTAATGTTACGGTTCCAAAAAGTATAAAAATTCGTCAGAACGTTTAAAATATGCCAAATTTAAAAGCTCAGTATTTTAACCTTAAAAATTTAGCGGTTGCAACAACCTTGCTCCTATTTTTTGGTTGTGCAAGTATCCAAACACCACAAGGTGGGCCAAAAGATACGAAGCCACCAAAAGTTTTAAGCATGACTCCAAAAAATCAAACGAGGAATTTTAATGCTAAAAAAATTGTGATCGAGTTTGATGAATATTTTAATCTTAAAGATGAGTTTAAAGAATTTTCTATTTCACCCGATCAGGAAAAAACTCCGGAGTTAAAAAAGCGGCAAAAAAGATTAGAAATTATTCTCAAAGATTCTTTAGAAAAAAATACAACCTACACTTTAAATTTTGGAAAATCTGTAGCCGATGTTAATGAAGGAAACGTAGTTAAAAATTTATCTTATGTTTTTTCTACCGGCCCGGAAATAGATTCGTTATCATTAAGCGGTAAAGTAATCAATTCGCTAACCGACGAACCTGAGAAAGAAGTTACCGTATTTATTCTGCCTTTAGAAAGAGATACCATTTTTGGAAAAAAACGTCCATCAATATATACCACTACTGATAGCGCAGGAACCTACAAATTGAATAACCTAAGAAAAGGTACCTATAAAGTATATGCAGTTAAAGAAAGTAGCGGAGGTGGAGATAAAATATACCAGCAGATTTCTGACGAAGTTGGATTTGTGAAAGAACCTATTGTAATAGATAAAAATATAGAGAACATAGATCTGCAGATATTTAAAGAATTGGCACCAGAATTCCGCGTATTAGACCGAAAACTAAATAACGATGGCAGTATATCAATCATCTTTAACCAGCAGCTTAAAAGCCCTAAAATAACGATTACAGATCCACCAGCTGTTGACGTGGGTAAGTTTGTCCATTTTTCTAAAAATAATGATACTGCGAAAATATGGTTAAAGGATTTGAGTTTCGATTCGGTTAAAGTTGCCATACAAGATCAAGGTAAAGTTTTACAGACCTTAAATTTTACCAGGGGTAAAAAAGACACCTATACACGCGAGCTTGCTATTTCAGATAACCTATTAGGCGGTAAGTTAAACCCTTTCCAACAGTTAACCCTAACCTTTCCTTTTCCAATGGCTGCTGCAGATCCATCTAAAATCACCCTTTTAGAAGACTCAGTAAAAAGGACAACTTTTGAGGTGGTAAAAGACAGTGTAGATTTTCTTAAATATTACATTAAATATCCCTGGAAAAATAAAAGGACTTATGATTTAAAATTAGCTGCAGGTGCATTTACAGCTATATTTAATGCTAAAAATAAAGATGTAACCAAACGCTTTTCGCTCGAAAGCCCAGATGCATATACTACCCTGGTATTAAATGTAACCGTTCCAGACACCTCGAAAAGATATGTCGTACAGTTTCTAAGTGAAAAAAAGGATGTCATAAAATCTTTCCCGGTCAGCAAAAATTCGAAAATTACTTTTTCTAAATATCCGGCAGGCAAATATATGCTCCGGGTAATTTACGATGATAATAAAAATGGAATCTGGGATACAGGAAATGTTAAAGAGGGATATCAACCCGAAAAAGTTTGGTATTTAAAGGCTTTAATGGATTTAAAACCGAACTGGGAACGTGAAGATCCATTGGTTATCCCTCCGCCAACACCGTAGAAATCATCATCTCGACTGTAATGCAGTGGAACGGAGAGATCTATCTCGAGAAAGATTTCTCCATTTCGCTTCGCTCCAGTCGAAATGACGAACCTAACTAATAAACCAGCCCGAATACATGATATAATTATCAGGTAATTTATTCAATAAAACCCGTTGCTCATCAGTAATGGGCTTTATTTTTTTTGCAGGTGTGCCAGCATATAGATAACCCGTTTCACAAATGGTGTTTTCCAGTACTACAGATCCAGCTGCAATAATACAATATTCTTCTATAACAGCATGATCCATTACAATGGCACCCATGCCGATTAAAACATTATCCTGGACCGTACACCCATGTACTATGGCATTGTGCCCTACAGATACTCTATTACCAATGTGTGTAGAAGCTTTTAAGTACGTTGCATGAATTACTGCACCATCTTGTATGTTTGATTCATTTCCGATTGTAATGGCGTTTACATCGCCTCTGATTACAGCATTAAACCATACTGAACATTTATCACCAATAATAACATCGCCAACTATAGTGGCATTCTCTGCAATAAAATTGTCTTTTCCAATTTCAGGATATTTATCTTTTACGGGTAGTATTAAAGGCATTTTAATGTATATGGTTGATGGATAATGGACGATTGGTTAAGTCCCCTTGAGGGGATTTAGGGGTTAAAAAACAGTATCTACCAATTCCTTCGCATGTTCAGGATAATCAGTAGTATAATGTAATCCCCTGCTCTCTTTGCGTTGCATGGCAGACTTGATCACCAGATAAGCCGTTTGAATTACATTACGCAATTCGCAAAGTTTAACTGAAACCTTATTCTTTTTATAAAATTCTTCTGTTTCCTGGTAAATTAAAAATAAACGACGGTGTGCTCTTTCCAAACGGAAATCAGAACGGACAATGCCCACATAATCACCCATAACTTTCTGTAGCTCCCTAAGGTTATGTGTTACCAATACATCCTCATTACTTTGGGTAACGCCCTTCGAATCCCATTCGGGAATGTGATCTGGAATAATATTATTTTTAAAGTTCTCGATAGCATCCTGGTAAATACGGTGTGCAAAAACTGTAGCTTCTAATAAGGAATTGGATGCCAAACGGTTAGCGCCATGTAAACCTGTAGAAGAACATTCTCCACAGGCATATAAATTTTTAATTGAAGAGCGGCCATATTCATCAACAAGGATACCACCACACATATAATGAGATGCTGGTGTAACAGGTATATAATCTTTCGTCATATCTATCCCTATTGACAAACATTTAGCATATATATTAGGAAAGTGTTTCAGAATATCAGCTTTCTTGCGCATGGTAATATCCAGGTAAACAAAGTCATCGCCTGATTTCTTCATTTCATTATCTACCGCACGGGCTACTATATCACGTGGTGCCAACGATTTACGCTCATCATATTCATGCATAAATTCCTCACCATTCTTCCGTCTTAACACACCACCAAAACCCCTAACAGCTTCCGATATTAAGAACGACGGGTACTCTCCTGGATGATACAAAGCAGTTGGATGGAACTGAATAAACTCCATATTCCTCACTTTTCCTTTTGCACGGTAAACCATTGCCATACCATCGCCCGTTGCAATAACCGGATTTGTGGTGGCCGAATACACGTGTCCGGCACCACCCGAAGCCATTACGGTCACACTTGCCACAATCTTTTCCACATCGTTAAGCTCTGTGTTAAAGGCATATACACCATAACAGTTAATATCTTCGGTACGTTTATCCACAAACTCACCCAGGTGATGCTGGGTAATTAACTCTAGTGCGAAGTAATGTGTTAATATCTCAATGTTGTTATTCTCATGAATTTCATTCAGCAATACCCGCTCAATCTCGTATCCGGTGATGTCTTTGTAGTGCAAAACACGGTGTTCAGAGTGTCCTCCCTCCTTGGCTAAATCATAGAAACCGGAGTTATCCTTATCGAAATTTATACCATAATCAATGATCTCCTGAATACGCTGAGGCCCCTCTTTTACAACGATTTCCACAATTTTTTCATCACATAATCCATCGCCGGCAATCAAAGTATCATCGATATGTTTTTCAAAAGAATCACCTTTATCTACCACAACTGCAACACCGCCCTGAGCGTATTTTGTATTCGATTCGTCTTCGTTCGACTTAGTAACAATTAAAACCTTACCAAACTTTGCTGCTTTAAGTGCAAAACTCAAACCCGCTATACCTGAACCAATTACCAGAAAATCTACTTTCCTCATTAATAAAAACATTTACTTTATCCACGATGTTAACAACTAGTTGATAAATGTTAACTCTGTGTCTAAATTATCCTAACAAATAAATTTGAATGTTTAAAGCTACTCTAAAAAGACAATTTGCCACAATCTTTTAAGTAATTTTTAAGCACCTTTGTACAAGTAATTAACTTTTTACCCACTTATAAACAATTAACATTCGGGTATTGATAAAAATTGAACGACTTTTCGATAGTGCTGAAAATCAAACTCATGATATTAGAGAAATGTAATCTAAATGTTAGTAAACGATTAACAACTTATATAAAAGAACTTTTTTTCGAAACTTGTCAACAATACTAACACACTAATAAACAAACAAGATTTATTTATTTAAAAATACTTATTAATTATTGAGACGTTGAAAGCTTTATCTTTGGCCAACGTCAAAATTCAAAAAAGGAAAATTTTAAAATGAACATAGATGTCTTAGAAGAAATCAATAAAAAAGGTTTCGCAGAAGAAGAAATTGATCCTACACTCGATCTTTTTGCCGAGATTGAGAAATTAAAAAAGGAAAAGAATGCCATTATTCTTGCACATTATTATCAAGAACCTGACATTCAGGATATTGCAGATTATATTGGTGATAGTTTAGGCCTGTCGCAAGAAGCTGCAAAAACAGATGCTGATATAATTGTGTTTGCTGGTGTGCATTTTATGGCTGAAACAGCAAAGATTTTATCGCCAAATAAAACCGTTTTATTACCAGATGTAAAAGCAGGATGTTCATTAGCAGATAGTTGTCCGCCCCACCTGTTTAGAAAGTTTAAAGAAAAATATCCAGATCACCTGGTCATCACTTATGTAAACTGCACAGCCGAATTAAAAGCTTTAAGTGACATTGTTTGTACCAGTACGAATGCCGTTCAAATTGTAGAGAGTTTACCTAAAGACCAAAAAATAATCTTCGGTCCCGATAGAAATTTAGGTGCTTATGTAGCAAAGAAAACAGGACGGGATCTGGTATTGTGGAATGGTGCCTGTATGGTACATGAAATTTTTTCGCAGGAGAAAATTACAAAACTAAAAGAACGCCATCCGAACGCTAAATTTATTGCGCATCCGGAATGTGAAGAAGTGGTTTTGAAAATGGCCGATTATATTGGTTCAACAACAGGACTTCTAAAATATACCATTACCAATCCAGCTACCGAATTTATTGTAGCTACCGAAAGTGGAATTATCCACCAGATGGAAAAGGCAAATCCAACAAAAACATTTATTCCGGCGCCACCGAATAATAGCTGTGCTTGTAACGATTGCCCATACATGAAAAGAAATACTTTAGAAAAACTATATTTATGTATTAAAAATGGCTTGCCTGAGGTGACTGTTCCTGAGCATATTATAGAACTTGCCCGTAAACCGATACAGCGCATGCTTGATATTTCTGCAGAATTGGGCTTGTAAAAGATAGTGTAAAAGACATCCGAAGTTTACAAGGGCTTATGGCCAGCAAAACTTCGGATGTCTAATTTAACATTTATGGAAAAAAACAACATCCTTAAAAATTACTCAGGCTTATTATGGCTTTTGGCAGGAATAACTGTTGGAAGTATTGTGGGCTTAATTTTTGGGAAAAGTGTTGAAAGTATAAAACCATTAGGCGATATATTTTTAAACCTGTTGTTTACAGCTGTTATTCCATTGGTATTTTTTGCAGTTTCCTCAGCAATTGCGAATATAGATCGGACAAAAAAATTGGGAAGATTATTAACCATTATGGTTTTGGTTTTTCTTTCTACCATACTCATTTCTGCGGTATTAACCTTGGTTGCTACATGGATTTTTCCTATCCACCAGCAATTAGGAAATACGCCTTTACCAACTGAACCTGAGAAAATACAGTCGTTTGGTGAACAAATGACCCAACTTTTAACCGTAGGAGAATTTTTCGAGATCGGAAGTAGAAAAAACATGCTTGCATTGATTATTTTTTCAGTACTGGTTGGTTTTTCTACGTTATATTCTGGGAAAGAGGGCGATGGATTTAAAAACTTCTTGGTATCGGGTAATGAAGTGATGAAAAAACTCATCATTTTGATTATGAAATTAGGACCGATTGGTTTGGGCGCTTATTTTGCCTATCAGGTTGGAGTTTTTGGTCCACAGCTTTTTGGAACCTATGCAAAAGCTTTAGGTTTATACTATGGTGTGGGAGCATTTTATTTTATCGTTTTTTTCACCTTATATGCCTTTGTTGCAGGTGGATTTAAAGCAATAAAAGTGTTTTGGAAAAATAATATTGTGCCGTCTTTAACTTCAATCGGAACCTGTAGCAGTATTGCCACTATTCCGGCAAATTTAGATGGTGCGCGAAAAATGGGGGTACCAGATTACATTACCAATGTGACGATTCCATTAGGTTCAACCTTGCATAAAGACGGTTCGAGTATCAGTTCTATCGTTAAAATTGCTGTTGTTTTTGCCATTTTTGGTAAAGATTTAGTACATGTTGATACCATTATTTTGGCACTGGGTATTACTGTTTTAGTGAGTATTGTAGAAGGTGGAATACCAAATGGCGGTTATATTGGCGAGTTATTAATGATTTCGGCTTACCAATTACCACCAGAGGCGCTACCACCAGCCATGATTATAGGAACTTTAGTTGATCCGATGGCTACTTTATTAAATGCTACTGGTGATAATGTTGCGGCCATGTTAATTGCCCGGTTTACTGAGGGTAAGAATTGGATGGAAAATAAGGATTTGTCATCCTGACGCAGGAAGGATCTGCAAGCGATGAAACACTAGCTAGTGCAGTTAAAGATTCTTCGCTACGCTCAGAATGGCAATTAATTTTAAAAAATAAAATCGGGGGCTTCGCCCCTAACTATTGCATATGTTTGAAAATAAAGAGCGTACAGATATTAATGAATTAGGCGAATTTGGGTTGATTAAACACCTAACCACTAATTTTAAAATTAAAAACGATTATTCGGTAAAAGGTGTTGGCGATGACGCTGCTGTTTTAGATGCCAAAGGAAAACAGACCTTAATTTCGACTGATTTATTGTTGGAAGGAATTCATTTCGATTTGGCTTATGTGCCTTTAATGCACTTGGGTTACAAGGCTGTTCAGGTAAATCTGAGTGATATTTATGCCATGAATGGAAAAGCAAGTCAGATTACAGTTTCACTGGGTTTGTCGAGCAAATTTCCTTTAGAGGCTGTTGAAGAAATTTATAAGGGAATCGAACTGGCTTGCAACAAATATAACATTGATTTAATTGGCGGAGATACTTCATCAAGCAAGCAAGGCCTGGTAATTAGTATTACCAGTATTGGTTATGCCGATGCTGATAAAGTAGTGTACCGAAATGGCGCTCAAGAACATGATTTATTGTGTGTTTCAGGCGATTTGGGTGGCGCTTATTTAGGCTTGCAAATTTTAGAAAGAGAGAAATTAATCTACCTGGAAAATCCACAGATCCAACCAGATTTAGAAGGTAAGGATTATATCATCGAAAGACAATTGAAACCAGAAGCAAGGATGGATATTATTGCACTTTTAGATGAAATGAATATTAAGCCAACCTCTATGATTGATGTTTCGGATGGTTTAGCTTCCGAAATTTTGCATTTGGCGGAACAATCAGATAAAGGAATAACCATTTACGAAGAGAAAATACCTTTAGATCCAATGACATATGAAACCGCGCGTGAGTTAGGTTTGGATCCAACGGTTTGTGCGTTAAGTGGTGGCGAAGATTATGAATTGTTGTTTACCATTAGTCAGGATGATTATAAAAAACTGAAACATGATGTAGATATTACTGTGATTGGACATGTTACAGATAAAAACTCAGGTTGTAAAATGGTTTCTAAATCAGAAAAAGTACATGAACTGAAGGCTCAAGGCTGGAATGCTTTTAATAAGTAAAAATAGGTCGTCATTTCGAGCGGAGTGCAACGAAGTCGAGAACCCGAAGGCTCAGCGAAGCTAAATCTTAATAGGCAGATCTCTCCATTCCACTGCGTTTCAGTCGAGATGACGATTTTACTTTGTAGTCGATATTGCTAGGAAAATATAAATTTCTTTAGCAATGACTATTTTTGCAAATGAGTCTTTATTTTGCAAATTATTTTTTAGCTCTTTTGTATAACGCGATCGTCATGCTGTCCCAAATATTCGGGATCAGCATCTTTTCTGCAAGATAGACCCTGAAATAAATTACCTTCGGTGAGCTCGCTTAAGGCTCGGTTTACTCCGTAGCTTTCCGCTACGCTACAGGTCAGGGTGACGGCTCTAAGTTTAAATAACTACTCTACTCACTGATAAAGGGTAAATATTCTAATCTTCGTTAAGATCTAAATACTTCGTATCAATCTGTTTGGTGGTTTTTGCTCCCAATTTTTTAATCTTTTCTGAAGTATTGGTTAAATTTCCCGAACCCACTGACAATTTATTAATGGCTTTATCGTAGGCATCCTGGCCATTTTTGATGTGTTTACCAATATTTTCCATATCCGAAATAAAGCCTACAAACTTATCGTACATACCGCCACTTAAACGGGCAATTTCCATTACATTCCGGTTTTGGCGTTCCTGTTTCCACATGCTGGCTATGGTGCGTAAAGTTGCCAAAAGTGTTGATGGACTTACAATCACTACCCTTCTATCCCAGGCAAAATTGAAAAGTTCAGCATCTTTTTGCACCGCAATGCTGAAAGAAGATTCGATCGGTACAAATAACAAAACAAAATCCGGAGAGTTTATTTTATATAAATCCTGGTAATTTTTGGCAGATAATTCCTGGATGTGGTTTTTAATAGAGGCTAAATGCTGTTTTACATAACCTTCACGCTCTTCATCGCTCTCAGCTGATACCGAACGCTCATAAGCAACCAGAGATACCTTAGCATCGACTACAAGATGTTTGTTGTCTGGCAGGTCAATCACGACATCGGGCTGGTAACGACCGCCTTCGGCGGATATATGTGACGCTTGAATACGGTATTCCTGATCGCGTACTAAACCCGAGCGTTCCAAAACCTTTTCCAAAATCACTTCCCCCCAATTTCCTTGCTTTTTACTATCGCCTTTTAAAGCTTTAGTTAAATTATTGGCATCTTCCTGAATCTGTTTACTTTGATCCATTAACAGTGAAATTACACCTTTCAGTGTATTTCTTTCATCCGATTCGGCTTTGTAAACCTTTTCTACTTTATCTTCAAAAGCTTTAATATTTTCTTTTAAAGGATTTAAGATGATATCCAAATTAGTTCGGTTCTGCTCAATAAATTTGCTCGATTTTTCCTCCAGTATTTTATTGGCAATTAGTTCAAAATCTTTGTTTAATTTTTCTTGCGACTGCTCAAAACTTAGCTTCTGTTCGGCAAGTTTTTCTTTTTCGGCTAAGTAAAAAGACCTGGTACCTTCCAGTTCACGGTTGGCATCGGCAAGCCGGTCGCGCTCCGCCTGCAATTCATCAATTAGGCGTTGCTGTTCTTGTTTAAGTAATGCAGTAATGTGCTCTTTTTCGGTAGATAAATTAGAAACACGTTCGTCAGCTTTGGCCAGACTTATTTTTAATAATTCATTTTCACTTTTTGTTCTTTCGAAGTCTTCCACCGAAATAATAGAAAGAGCTGCCTGTGGTTTCTTCAATAATAAAATAACCAGGACTATTAAAATAACGATTAGTAAAGCAATACCCGCAATCTCCATAATGATAAAAATTTTAGCAAAAATGAAGATTTAAAATAGATATACCAAAAAATTTTAGTTATTGTGAACGGAAAATAATGGAAAAAAATTTCTATAATTGGATATTAGTATTTTATAAATGAACGCATTAACAGTCCTCATATCCTGCCCCGATCAAGTTGGTTTAGTTACAAATATTACCCGCGTGCTGGCTGCACACCACTTGAATATTATCGCCATGCGGGAGTTTGTAGACGAAGCCAATAAATCATTTTTTACCCGTATTGCCTGTACCGGAAACCTGGAGGATGCAGAAAAATTAAAGGAAAAACTTTTAGAAAACCTACCAAATGCAGCTGAGGTAAATTTAGTTACCCAACAGGAAAAACAGATTGCAGTTTTGGTAACCAAGGAGTATCATTGCCTGGCAGAAATACTGATTAAAAACCAATTCAAAACTTTAGGGGCCAATGTACAATGTGTGATTGGCAATTATGAAAGCCTGAGAGATTTTACCGAAAAATTGGGCATTCCTTATTTTTATGTCGATCATTCCAATAAAGATAAAAGTGAATTTGAGGCTGAAGTTAAAGCTATTATCAACCGGTTTGAGGTAGATTATTTGGTGCTGGCTAAATTTATGCGAATCCTTTCAGCTGATTTTGTTAAAGATTATGCAGGTAAAATCATTAATATCCATCATTCCTTTTTACCAGCTTTTATAGGTGCCAACCCTTATCGCCAGGCTTTTGAACGCGGTGTAAAAATTATTGGTGCTACCGCCCATTTTGTTACCGATAACCTGGATGAAGGCCCGATTATTACGCAACATACTAACCACGTAGATCATAATTTCGGTGTAAAAGAAATGGTTCGGGCAGGAAAAGAAATAGAAAAAAAGGTGTTGTTAGAAGCTTTAGAACTTATTTTTGAAGATCGGGTTTTTGTAAGTGGAAATAAGACGATTGTGTTTAAGTAGATAAGCGGTTAGCGTTTGGCGATTGATTGATATGGCTGTCATCCTGAATGTAATAAAGGATCTTTAAAAACAGAAATGTAACGGTAAATTAAAACCAACTCAGCGTGCGCTGTGTTTTTTTCCAGGTGTTCTTTGTGGTAAAAAAAAGCTATAAGCTTTTCATCAGCAGATTCGCCACATCTTCTCCTGTTTGCGCACCAATTGCTATGCCCATGCCGTTACACCTGGTGGCGCAAAAGATATTTGGCTTAACCTCTTCTATAAGTGGTTCAGGAATTTTTCCGAAAGCCATAATTCCGCTCCACCGATAATCGATTTCATAATTAACTTTAGGGAGAATTACATTTTTTAATAAATCTTCCAACGCTAGCTGAACTGCCTCAGTTTGGCCAAATTCGGTGGTTTCTTCGGCTTTAAAATCGATATTTCTGCCACCGCCCAATAAAACTCTATTGTTTATATTTCTGAAATAATAATAACCTTTATCGTAGTGGAAGGTACCTGCTATTTTTAGTTCTTTAATGGGTTTGGTAATTAAAACCTGTCCACGGCCGGGACTAATATCAATATCGGGCAATAGGTCTTTTACAAAAGCATTGGTGGTTACAATTAACCGTTTACAGAAAAAGCTTCCATTTTTGCTCACCAATTGAATAGCCTTGTTTTCTTCCTTGATCTGGTCTACCGCACAATTATTAAATAGGCTAATACCTAGTTTTTGCGCATATTGAATTAAAGCAAACATCATTTTACCACTATCAATCTGCGCTTCGTAGCGGTTTTCGATTAAAGTGCTGACTCCTTCAAAGCCAAATGTGCTAATCTTCTTATCGGCAATTGCAAAAGCATTGGCACCAACAATATCGTTAATGATACGGTTATAATGTTCAATTTTGGATACACATGTGTCGGCCAAAAAAATGTCATCATTTTTAAATAATTCGTATCCTCCTAAACATTGGTAATCAATGGTTTTATCGCTTAATAAATTGCGCAGTTTAAGCAGGCCCTTCCAGCGTTTTTCTATAAGGAGTGCCAGGCCATTTAAGCCAGCACATTCTTCTTGCTCAATGAGTTCAGAAATGCTACCAAAGCATGCAAAACCCGCATTTTTGGTGCTGGCGCCTGTTGGTAAAAAGCCCTTTTCAAGTATGGCAATTTTTAAAGCCGGAGCAGTTTTTTTAAGTTGGATAGCAGCATTTAAACCCACAATTCCACTACCGATAATAATGATATCGTAAGTAAAAAACGACTCCTTCTCCCAATATGAAAACGCTGTTGGCATAGTATAAATGTACCATTTTTTAACGCTTAAATAATATGGGAACGCTTTTTGATATATGTTAAACGAAAAACATACAGAAGAAAATGGGAGTTTATTTAATATTAATCATCCCGGTATTATTGCTGAGCATGTTTGTACAATGGCGGTTTAGAAATAAGTTTTCTAAGTATGCCGAAATGCAACTTAGCTCAGGTTTATCGGGCAAAGAGGTGGCAGAAAGAATGCTACATGATAATGGGATATACGACGTGAAGGTGATGAGTACCGAAGGACAACTAACAGATCATTACAATCCATCAGATAAAACCGTTAATTTAAGTACAGATGTATATTATAGCCGAAGCGTAGCTGCCGCAGCTGTAGCGGCCCACGAATGTGGTCATGCGGTGCAACAGGCGAAATCATATAACTGGCTTAATTTAAGAAGCAGTATGGTTCCGGTGGTAAGTATTTCATCTAATCTTTTACAGTGGGTATTATTAATTGGTGTATTGTTAATAGGCTTTACCGGAAATCCAATTGTTTTGGCAATTGGTGTAGTAGGTTTAGCACTGGTAACCATATTTAGTATCATTACCCTACCAGTCGAATTTGATGCCAGTAACCGCGCATTGGCCTGGCTAAAAAATAATAACGGTGTAATGCAAACACAAGAGGAAAATGCGCAGGCTAAAGATGCGCTTTGGTGGGCAGCCATGACTTATGTGGTAGCAGCTGTTGGTGCATTGGCCAATTTATTGTATTACGCATCGATGCTTTTTGGAAGAAGCAGAGATTAAAGAGATATCTAATTATGAAAAGCACAGAACGGCCGGGTTAATCCTGGCCGTTTTTGGTTTAACTAAGTTCTACTAATTTGTTTCCATACAGGGTGTTTTTCAACGCGATCGTCATGCTGTTCCGAATGTTCGGGATCAGTATCTTTTTCAGTCAGATAGACCCTGAAGTAAATTCATGGTGACGGCTATATTGGAAATGTCTATTTGGAAAGCAGGTTTTGAGGTGCTTAGGTAAGCTCCGGTCCCGCTCCCGCTTCTGCTGATAGAAAAAATCGGCATCCCGCTTTGATCGGGTTTAGATGGCGGGGGGTGGTTGTACTATTTGGGGTTGCAGGGTGCACAAAATTGTTGGCATCATGCTGTTAAACCTTTAATAGTTGCAGCAAAACTGCGGTTTAAACCTGATTGGCGTGAAAAGCCCACAGCGCAGCGAGGACTTGAAACAAAAGCAGGACTAACATTAAAATGAAATGCTGACATTGCTTTTCTACCCCTCACTTATACTAAAAGGTCTCGTCATCTCGACTGGAGTGAAACGAAATGGAGAGATCTCTGGATCAAATTAAACTTTATAGATTTCTCCTCCAAAGGAGTTCCTTTGGAACACTACGGTCGAAATGACGATTTGTGGCAGGATGGAATTAAGGATTAATTTAATTTATAAGGAGCGATTAACTGAAATTCTGGAATATCAACCTCGAATTCAGATCCATCTATATCACGTTTCATTAAGTACGCACCCTTCATGCTGCCCATGTCGGTTTTTAAATTACAGCCTGAAACATATACATGTGTTTCGCCAGGTTGAATAATGGGCTGTAAACCAACAACGCCCTCACCTTCTACTTCTCTGCGGCTACTGTTCGAATCGAAAATAAACCACTGGCGGCGCATTAATTGAACAGCATAATCAGAAAGATTAGAAATTTCTACGCGATAAGCGAACATATAATGCTCGTTGGCCGGATTTGAATATTCTGGCTGGTACACTGTTTCTACCGAAACCTTAACACCGTCTGTAATAGCTGTAACCATGATGATTTACGAATGTATAAAAAAACCTTTCAAAAATCAAGCCAGTACTTTAGTGGCATCGTAGTCGGCAAATTTTTCTGCCACTTCTTCTAAAATGCTGTAAATGTTGTTGATATCTGGCTCGGCCACCAAACGCATACGGTAAGGTTTAAAATCTGGCAGACCTTTAAAATAGTTTGCATAATGGCGGCGCATTTCGAAAATTCCGGTTTTAGGGCCCTTCCATTCTAACGATTTATCTAAATGCGTACGGCAAACTTCAATACGTTCTTCAATAGTTGGTCCGGCAAGGTGTTCACCCGTTTTAAAAAAATGTTTTACCTCGCGAAAAATCCATGGATAACCGATTGCTGCACGGCCGATCATAATGCCATCTATCTCATATTCCATACGCCAGTTAGCAGCCTTTTCAGGACTATCTACATCGCCATTGCCAAAAATCGGTATTTTGATGGTTGGATTGCGTTTAATCTCCCGGATAAGCGACCAATCAGCCTCCCCTTTATATAATTGTGCTCTTGTTCTGCCATGAATGGTAAGTGCCTGAATGCCTACATCCTGAAGCCGCTCGGCCACTTCGTAAACATTTTTGGTGTTATCATCCCAACCAAGACGGGTTTTAACGGTAACGGGCAAATGTGAAGCTTTAACTACGGCTTCTGTCATTTTTACCATCTTATCAATATCCTGTAACAGGCTGGAGCCTGCGCCTTTACACACCACGTTTTTAACCGGACAGCCATAATTGATGTCAACCAGGTCAGGTCCTGCTGCAGAAGCAATTTCTGAGGCTTCACGCATGTGCTCAATATCACCACCAAAAATCTGGATACCAATTGGTCTTTCGTATTCAAAAATATCAAGCTTTTGTAAGCTTTTTGCAGCATCACGGATCAAACCTTCCGAAGAAATAAATTCGGTGTACATCATATCGGCCCCGTTTTTTTTGCACACATAACGGAACGGCGGATCGCTCACATCCTCCATTGGAGCCAGTAATAACGGGAACTCACCTAAATCTATATTTCCTATCTTAACAGACATTTTCTATCTTCAACGATTAATAAAACATACAAAGGTACAAATAATGAATTTTGTAACACCTAACAAGGAGGAAATCAATCCTTTCTTACAATTACTTTTACTTTTATTTTACGCAGTTACAGGTGGACTCGTGTTTGGGATTCTGGCTGTTGTCATCGTTTTACTGATGTATGGCTTAGGAATAGTAAGTAATTTGGACATGCTTTTAGCTGGTGATACTAAATATATTGCTGGTTTTAAAGTGATACAAATATTAAGTTCGATCGGAACATTTATTTTACCTCCAATTGCCCTGGCCTTAACAGAAAGAAAAAAAGTAACAGAATTTTATCTTTTCAAGCAACCCAAATTCTTGCTGGTTGTGCTTGTTCTGGCAATTATGATACTGAGTATGCCATTTATGGAATGGACAGTGATTTGGAACCAAAAAATGGTTTTGCCTGATTTTTTGCATAAGATAGAACAGTGGATGAAGGAGAAGGAAGCTATTGCGATGAAAATGACCATTCAATTGATCACTGTGCGCAGTAATTTCGATTTTATTGTAAACCTCGTTATGATTGCTGTTATACCTGCAGTTGGCGAAGAATTAATGTTTCGTGGTGGTGTGCAGCGATCGTTAAACAGGGCTTTTGAGAATCCACATCTAGCTATTTGGTTATCGGCCATAATTTTCAGTGCCATCCATATGCAGTTTTATGGTTTTGTACCCCGTATGTTATTGGGTGCAGGTTTTGGCTACCTGTATTATTATAGCAAAAGCATCTGGTATGCCATGCTGGCACACTTTATAAACAACGCCTATGCGGTTTGTGCGGCTTTTTATATGCAAAAACACCATATGCCACTTGATAAAGCTGATGAACCGATCGGTTTTCCATGGTATGGCTATTTAATTAGTGCAATAATTACCATAGCTTTGTTCAAAATTTTTAAAGATAACGCAACACGTGAGCGAAAATTGGGTTAAAGTATATACCACCAGCGATGCCTTTGCTGCCGAGGTATTAAAACAGGGATTAACAGAAGCCGGAATCCCGGCAGTAACGATAAATAAACAGCTCTCGGCATATAATATTGGCGAAATAAATGTTTTGGTGAATAAGGTAGATTTCGATAAAGCCATAGAATACATTGTAGAAAACGAAATTGAATAGTGATAATGACCTTAAACCTTACACCCTTTACCTCTTACCTTAAATGAAAACCAGGGCAATAACCGCTTTCTTTTTTACCATTGTAATGCTTGGCTCTATCCTACTGGGCAGCTATACTTTTACTATATTTTATCTTGTTTTAAGTGTTTTGGCTTTATTTGAGTTTTACAAGCTGATTAAAAACTCCGGAATCAGGCCACACCGAAATATTGGTTTAGCAGCAGGATCTTTGATCTTTTTAATGGCAGCAGGTTTACATTACCTGGAATATGATGTGAAATATTTGCTGCTTTGTATCCCGCTGATTTTCTCGGTTTTTATAACGGAGTTGTATAAAAAGAACAAAATTCCATTCGCCAATATCTCGTACACTTTTGTTGGCTTTGTTTATGTAACCATTCCTTTCTGCTTTTTTCATGCCCTGGGCTTTTTAAAAAACTGGAATGAATATAACTTTCATCTTCCGCTGGCATTTTTACTGATGCTTTGGGCAAACGATACTGGTGCTTACCTTTTTGGTGTAAAATACGGTAAACGTAAATTGTTCGAGCGCCACTCGCCAAAGAAAAGCTGGGAAGGTTTTTTCGGAGGGATGTTCACCAGCGTTTTGGTCGCTTTTGGCTTATCATTTCTGTTTACCGAAAGTGCCGCTTGGGTTTGGATCGGTATGGCTGTATTGATTGCCAGTTTTGGTACATTGGGCGATTTAGTAGAATCGATGCTTAAACGCAGTTTGGATACGAAAGATAGTGGTGGTTTATTACCAGGGCATGGTGGTTTGTTAGATCGTTTTGATGGCTTGTTGCTGTCTGCCCCAGTGGTTTATGCCTATCTGTATCTGATTTTGTATTAAAATTGACTTATCTATCGTCCTCGTTTGTAACGAGGATGAATGAGATCCACATTTGTAATGTGGTTATGCTATTAGCGATACAATCGCTATTCTCGCTAATCCTCGTTACAAACGAGGACTATGATTATGCAGTAGCTGTTATAACGTAATATGCTCTTTCTATCTTTTCACCGGTTTTACTTTGTACCTGCTCTAATTTTTTGAGCGTATTTTTAATGGTAAACCCCGCTTTTTCTAATAGTTCTTTTACGGTTTCTACATTGTAAAGTGTAAAACCATAAGGCGTAAAAGGGAGGTTTTTCATAAAATTTTTATCAGCAAAACATATAGCCAAAGTGCCGTCAGGTTTTAGTGTTCGCTTAATTTCGTTGAGGTATTCACTTGGATTTGTCCAAAAATAGATTGTATTAACCGTAAAAATTTTATCAAACCGATCATCCTCAAGTGGTAATGTAATGCCATCTGTTAGCTGAAAGTGAACCTTTCCTTTTGTTACGAAATCCTGATTGATCTTCTCGGCCTCGGCAATAATGGTTGCAGAAATATCGGCACCGAAATAATGAAGGTTTTCGGCTTTTGATAAGAGTTGAGCAATATGCCCCCCGTTACCATGACCAATTTCTAAAACAGTTTCATTGCTTTGAAGATCTAATGCCTCGATAGCGGAAGTAGTCATGCCGATATTATTGGCATGCATCATTTCACCTGTTTTAATACCGTGTTCGCCTTCAGGACAACCCAGTTGCTTGGCAATATTTTTTAAGTCTTCTTCAGAAAGTCGCTGTTCCATAATCAAATTTAAAAATTTAGGCATTATGATTTTTACATCTTTTTGGCCATAGCTTATAAGATTATTTAATCACTTGAACTGGCTTTTTATTTTCATCAATGGCCACAAAAGTAAAATCGCCATGAACGGCCAATTCTCTTCCTTCGGCATACATCTGTTCGATATAAATTTCTACATTAACCTTTAAACTGGTATTGCCCACATGATTTACCTTGCCGATAAGCTCTACGATTGTACCTGCTGGGATCGGTTTTTTAAAATCTATCCTGTCGCTGCTTACGGTAACCATAATCTGACGGCTAAAACGGGTTGCAGTAATAAAAGCAACTTCGTCCATTAAATGCATGGCTGTTCCGCCGAAAAGGGTATCGTAGTGGTTTGTTGTATTTGGGAAAACGGCTTTGAAAATGCTGGTTTTAGAATTTTCTATTCTTTCTTCTAGGGTCATGGGTTAAATATAGGTGCTGTAAAAAGCTTTGGCAAGTTTCTAGTTATTTTTACCAGAAAATTGCCAAAGTAAAGGTTGGCCATGATGATATGGATTAGCGAGAATCTGTGTTCCCTCTACTTCCATGGCAAAAATAAGAATTAATTCACCTGAAGATCTGCAGCAACTACCGCTTCAGTTTTACGCATTTCTTTGGCAGCTTCGACCATTTCTATTAAGGCCTTTTTGGTTTCGTCCCATCCACGGGTTTTTAAACCACAATCAGGGTTTACCCAGAGTTGCCCGGAGGGAATAACAGCCTTTGCTTTTTTGAGCAATTGAACCATTTCTTCCCTCTTCGGAACCCTTGGAGAGTGAATATCGTATACACCTGGGCCAATTTCGTTTGGATATTTAAAATCGGCAAATGCGTCTAATAATTCCATTTGTGAACGTGAGGTTTCGATGGTGATTACGTCGGCATCCATATCGGCAATGTTTTGGATGATATCGTTAAATTCCGAGTAACACATGTGCGTGTGGATCTGTGTATCATCTTTCACGCCGCTCGCTGAAATTTTAAAGGCTTTAACCGCCCAGTTTAAATAGTTTTGCCAATCAGCTTTGCGCAATGGTAAACCTTCTCTAATGGCTGGCTCATCAATCTGAATGATTTTTATCCCTGCATTTTCCAGGTCGCAAACTTCATCACGGATGGCCAGGGCAATTTGAGTGCAGGTTTCTGATCGTGGTTGATCATTGCGCACAAACGACCATTGTAGGATGGTTACAGGACCTGTGAGCATACCTTTCATGTATTTTGAGGTAAGCGACTGTGCATAGGCGGTCCATTTTACCGTCATGGGTTTCGGACGAGAAACATCGCCAAAAATAATGGGTGGTTTTACGCAGCGCGAGCCATAACTTTGTACCCAGCCATTTTTGGAAAAGGCAAAACCATCAAGTTGCTCGCCGAAGTATTCAACCATATCGTTGCGTTCAAATTCGCCATGAACCAAAACATCCAGATCGATTTCTTCCTGCCAGTTTACAGCTTTTGCGGTTTCTTTCGCAATGAGATCATCATATTCTTCAACTGTAAAAGTTCCGTTTTTAAGCTTTGCCCTCCAGCTTCTTACCTCAGCCGTTTGCGGAAACGATCCGATGGTTGTAGTGGCGTATCTTGGCAGATTGAGTTCCTGTTGTTTGATTTTTCTGCTCGAAAATGGACTTAAACGTTCGGCATCCTGCTCTTTTAATCCTAAAACGCGTTGTTTAACTTCGGGATTGTGGATGATTTTAGAAACTTTACGGTTGGCAATCGCGATCTTATTTTCCTCAAGTTTTTGCAGGGTAGATGCAGGGCTTTCGTTGGTGATCAGTTTTTTTAAGGTAGCTACCTCCGTAATTTTTTGTTTCGCATAAGCCAACCACTGTTTAATTTCTGCCGATAGGTTTTGTTCATTGGTTTCATTGTCTAAATCAACCGGTGAGTGGATTAGGGAACAAGATGGGGCGATCCATACTTTATCCAGGCCTCTTTTCTCAACAGCTTGATTAATGATTGAAACGGATTTCTCGAAATCATTTTTCCAGATGTTTCTTCCGTCTACCAAACCTAACGAAAGGATGGTATCTTCTTTTAACGAAGCTAAAACATCATTTAACTGATCTTCTGCACGCACCAAATCGATATGTAAAACATTTATCGGCAATGAAGTAGTTAAATCTAAATTATTGCCCAGGCCTTCGAAATACGTAGCCAAAACAATTTTTAATCCAGGAAAAGCTTTCCTGATCTCTTTATAGGCATATTCGTAAGCTTTTTTGTCTTTTTCGGTAAGGTCTAAAGTCAAAAAAGGTTCATCAAACTGAATATATTCTACATCCAAAGCATGCAAGCGGGATAATATTTCGATATAAACAGGAAGGAGATTTTTGATCAGATCGATCTTTTCAAAGCCAGTTTCCTTTTCTTTTCCCAATAATAGATAAGAAACAGGACCGATTAAAACAGGCTTGGTGGTAATACCCAATTGTTTTGCCTCGTAAAACTCATCGATAATTTTGGTAGAGAAAAGTTTAAAAGGCTGGTCTTTGTAAAACTCAGGAACGATGTAATGGTAATTGGTATCAAACCATTTGGTCATTTCCATCGCTACCACATCTAATCCCTCTTTCTGATAACCTCTTGCCATTGCAAAATAGAGATCAAGCTCGGAATTTCCTTTTTTCAATATCACTTCGTTGTACCTTTTCGGGATGGCTCCAAAAGTTAAAGAATGATCGAGCACATGATCATAAAAAGAAAAGTCGTTCGAAGGAATGATATCAATTCCGGCTTCTTTTTGAAGGTTCCAGTTTTCGTGGCGAATGTTTTTTCCCACCTGAAGTACATTTTTGTACCCAGTTTTATCTGCCCAGTAATTTTCGCAGATTTTCTTTAATTCCCTTTGGCTACCTATTCGCGGATAGCCCAGATTTTGCGTTAGCATCTCTTTTAAAGATTAAGTAAATAAATCGTTTAAAAGCCCTTAAAGCAATATTTTATAATGTTTTTTGTTAAAAATAAAAAAGGAAAGGTTAGCGCACAAACAGCCTACTCATCAGCAAAAAGCTTAAAGCAAGCATATAAAATGGTTAATTTTATGGTGTACAATCAGACCTGACCAATTACTTTATAACGCGAAAGCACCGTCAATTCAATATAGGCAGGTCTCCTGACTTATTCCCGATCTTATCGCCTTCCCATCCCGGTAAACGGCACAGTGGCATGAATGATAAGACCGTTGTCTTTTAACAAAAAGACAGAATTTACAGTTGCGCGACAGCTCGTGATTTGCACACGATTCCCTATTAATCCCGGGTGTAATTCCGGGAACCTGTATCGGTTGATGAAAAATAAAGTTAAGAACTTACATCAGGACAAATGTATGGATTAGGATTTAAAACTTGTAACAAATTTACAGCAAGCTGTTTTTAGCGTTTATTCTCTATTATATTTGATTACCTAACTAAACTTTATTATGATAAAAATCTACTTTAAAAAGCTTTGTATTGCTTTTTTAATGGTAAATAGCTGTGCGGTGCTGGCGCAGGAAGTGCCAACGCCAAAAGCACATTTTGGTTTTGATATCGGCGACGATTATCAATTGGCCAATTATACCCAAACAGAAGCTTATTTTAAGAAACTTGCGGCAAGTTCTGACCGCATTAAACTGGTTGATATTGGCAAAACCGAAGAAGGAAGAAGTCAATACATGTTGATTGTTTCTTCACCAGAAAACCTGAAGAAATTAGACCGTTACAAGCAAATTTCGCAACAGCTGGCGCATGCAGAAATTACACCTGAGCAGGCAAAAGCATTGGCCCAGGAAGGTAAAGCAGTAGTTTGGATAGACGGTGGCTTGCACGCCAACGAGGTGGTGGGTGCACATCAGCTGATTGAAACCGCCTATGAGTTTGCCTCCAGAAAAGACCCCGAGACCCTGCGTATTTTGGATAATGTAATCATTTTGTTTACCCATGCTAATCCTGACGGGCAAGAACTGGTGAGCAATTGGTACATGAGAGAGAAGGATCTCAAGAAAAGAACAACCTCAGGTTTGCCTGTTTTGTATGAAAAATATGCAGGTCATGATAACAACCGCGATTTCTTTATGTTGAACCTTAAAGAAACGCAGAATATTGGCCGCCAGCTTTTTGTGGAATGGATTCCGCAGATTATGTATAACCACCACCAGGCTGGTCCGGCAGGAACGGTTGTAGCAGGTCCTCCCTACCGCGATCCCTTCAATTATGTTTTCGACCCAACGCTGTTAACCAGTTTAGATGCCGTTGGTGCGGCCATGCACAACCGTATGAATGTAGAAAACAAACCTGGTTATACCCAACGTGGAGGATCGGTTTACTCGACCTGGTACAATGGCGGTTTAAGAACCACCACTTATTTTCATAACATGATTGGGCTCTTGACTGAAATTATTGGGAACCCTACACCTTCTGAAATTCCCTTAGTTCCTTCGAGATTATTACCGAACGGCGATTCACCAAACCCGATTACCCCGAGGAAATGGTACTTTAAAAACTCGATTGACTATTCAGTATCGTTAAACTATGCCGTTTTAAATTACGCACAACGTTATCGCGACGAATTATTGTACAATATTTACCAGATGGGCAGAAATTCGATAGAACGTGGTAAAAAAGATACCTGGTCTTTTTCTCCTAAAAAAATAGAAGCCATTAATAACGCGGCAAAAGGTGAAAAAAGTACGGCCGCAGCAAGCGGAGATACCGATTTTGGACCAAGACGCCAAATCAGCATGAAAGCTTTTGATACGGTGATGAAGGCTCCCGCAAACAGAGATCCGCGTGGATATATTTTAAGTGCCGATCAGCCGGATTTTAATTCTGCCGTTAAATTTTTAAATGCTTTGATCAGAACAGGTATCGTGGTTCAAAAAGCAACCGCTTCATTTGCCGTTGCAGGAAAAAATTATCCTGCCGGAAGTTATGTCGTAAAAACCGATCAGGCTTTTCGTCCGCACGTTTTGGATATGTTCGAGCCGCAAGATCACCCAAACGATTTTAAATACGATGGGGGTGCGCCAATTCCGCCATATGATGCTGCAGGATGGACCTTGGCTTATTTAATGGATGTGAAATTTGATCGGATTCTCGATGATTTTTCAGGGCCGTTTGAGAAAAATCCTTACGGTGCTTTATTAAAGTCAGATAATAAATTACCTAACGGATCTAGCTATATGTTAAGCGCAGCACAAAATGATTCTTATACTGCGGTGAACGACCTTTTGAAAAATAAAATTGAAGTTTACCGTTCGGCTGATAATGGCGATTTTTATGTTTCGTCAGCGGGGAAATCAATATTGGAAAAAGCAAACATCAAACTAAAAAGTGCTGCTGCACCAAAAGATAAAATTAAAATCTCTGCCGGAAGAATTGCCCTTTGGGATACCTATGGAGGTTCTATGGCCTCAGGGTGGGTGCGATTTTTAATGGAGCAATACCATTATAATGCAACAGTAATTTATCCACAGGATATAGATGCCGGGAACTTAAAATCTAAATACGATGTAATTGTTTTTGTGGGTGGCGCAATACCATCGGTACAAGGAGGAGGGTTTGGAAACAGGTCTTTTGCACCAAAGGCAGAAGAAGTTCCTCAAGAGTTTAGAAACCGTTTGGGAAGGATTACTGCAGACAAATCGATCCCAGAATTAAAGAAATTTTTGGAAGCGGGAGGGAATATTGTAACCATTGGCAGCAGCACCAATTTAGCTTATCACTTAAATCTTCCGGTTCGGAATGCAATGGTTGAAATTGTAAACGGAGAGGAAAAGAGATTGCCTGCTGAAAAATATTATGTTCCGGGAAGTGTTTTAAATGTTGGTGTAGATACAACTTTACCAACAACCTGGGGCATGGAAAAGGAAGCTGACGTATATTTTGACAATAGCCCCGTTTTTAAGCTCACAGGCGATGCCATTGTGGCTGGAAAGATTAAACCTTTAATGTGGTTCGAAAATGCCACCCCGCTGCGCAGCGGCTGGGCCTGGGGGCAGGCTTACCTGCAAGATGGGGTAACTGCTTTTGAAGCAAAGGTTGGCAAGGGTAAATTGCTTGCCTTTGGGCCAGAAATTGCTTTTCGAGCGCAAACGCACGGTACTTTTAAACTGATATTTAACCAGTTGTACAAGTAGTTATAATTGATTGTTAAATCTAATATAAGGGTTGTCATTTCGACTGAAGCGTAGTCCCGAAGCTTCGGGAGAGAAATCTTTAACATAGTCCAAAGATTTCTCCTCCAAAGGAGTTCCTTTGGAACACTGCGGTTGAAATGACGATATCTAGATATAAACTTTATTGAGATATGAGCCGCTATCCTAAACGATAGTGGCTTTTTACTTTGGCCTTACTATAGGCAAGTATAATCACCTTAATTTTGTGCTATGAAAGTAGAAATCTGGTCGGACGTAATGTGTCCGTTTTGCTATATAGGGAAAAGACATTTTGAACAGGCGATAGAAAAATTACCTTTCAAAAATGAAATTGAGGTGGATTGGAAGAGCTATCAGCTCAATCCAGCGTATCACAATACCAATAACGAATCGGTGTACGATTACCTTTCGCGGAGTAAGGGAATGCCAATCGAGCAAGCTAAGCAAATGACTAAACAGGTTGTGGATATGGCTGCAAATGCTGGTTTGAAGATAGATTTTGATACAAATATCCCTGCCAATACCTTCAATGCACATCGTTTGATCCATTTGGCGGCAAAACATAATCTTCAGGATTTAGCCGAAGAAAAACTGTTTGAAGCACATTTTGTAAACAGCAAAAATATCGGTGAAACGAGTGTTTTGATTGATCTTGCTGTAGAAATTGGTTTGGATAAAGATGAGGCAGAATCAGTTCTGAATGGAAATGAGTTTGCTGAGGCTGTTCGTTACGATATTTATGAAAGTCAGAATTTAGGCATCAGAGGAGTTCCTTATTTTGTGATGGACCGCAAGTACGGCGTTTCGGGTGCTCAACCCGTGCAGGCTTTTACCGATGCGCTTACCCAAAGTTTTACGGAGTGGAAAGAAACTCAACCCAAAACCACGCTAACTTCATTAAATAAAAATGATGATGCGGTTTGTGGTGAAAATGGCTGTGAGATATAGATTTGTTTCCCGCAGATTTTTCTGCGAAAATCTTTTGATCCGCGGGAATTTACCCGATTCGTCGAGCTGATCCGATGGCTATCGGATTTATTGCAGCATCTATTAAGTGAGTTTTGTGAAGTAGATCCTGAAACAAGTTCAGGAGGAAGATCGTTTTAGGTCCTTCGACTCCGCTCAGGATGACAATCACAGTTATTAGATGATTGATTTACTTCTCGAGCTTAATTATCGTTGTCCATTTTTCAACGGCGTTAACAGATACTCTAAACCATTTACCCGGATCTCGAACATCGTAGCCATTAAATCGCCCAGTTTGCCTTTCGGGAAACCTTTATCCTTATACCAAAGCAAATAACTTTCGGGGATATTACAGATCAGGTAACCTTTGTATTTTCCGTAAGGCATTTGCATTTTCACTAAATCGAGCAATAAGGTAGGGTCTAACATTTATAATATAAAGTCTAAATAATTCTCTTTGTTAATTACAGAAAATGTTGCTTCTGGATAATTTTTGGCAAAAAAGCCCGGTATTTTTTTCTTTTGATTTCCCCACTTAAAATCAGCAGCTAAAATCTCTCCGTTTTTTACTTCTATTAGGTCAATTTCCTGTTGATCGTACGTTCTCCAAAAGTAGTAGGTGGCATTTTGCTGTTCGTATTCCATTTTTTTGATGCGCTCACTGAAACAGTAATTTTCCCATAAAAGACCCTGATCATTCCGCAAGGCTAAAAGTCTAAAATCATTAACGATCGCATTCCGGATCCCATTATCGTAAAAATACCATTTTGAAGATTTTGTAATTTCTTTACGTAAGTTATTACTGTATCCACCAACTTTATAAATAATAAACACCTTTGAAAGTAAATCGAGATAACGATCTACAGTATTTTTGCTAATACCCAAAGTACGCGAAATCTCATCTATAGAAACTTCTGAACCTACTTGGTAGGCAATAAGTTTTAATAATTCTAGTAATTTTGCACTGTTCTGGATGTTTTCATACATCAGAATGTCTTTTAACAGGTATGATTTTACCAGTTCTGTTAAATATTGTGCCTTTTCAGCCAAAGAACTTAAATGGAATAACTCTGGGTATGAACCAAAAATTAGCCGTTCTTCTAGGTTCTGAGCGGTTTGTAAAGCATTTTCCTGCTTATCCAATTCAACCTGTGCTATAGGATAAAGATAATAGGTTAAACTTCTTCCCGTTAATGGTTCCCCTGTTTGGTTTGAAAGATCAAAAGTAGACGATCCACTTGCTATTATCGTCAGGTCTTTAAAAGTATCGATCAGTAACTTCAGTATTTTTCCAATTTCAGGTATAACTTGGGCCTCATCAATGATGAGTAATTTAGCATTTCCCAATACTCTTTTATAATTGGCCGCAGTTCGTGTAGATAATAGTATTTGTACATCCTGATCTTCTCCATTTAAAGAGAGATAATCGATATTGGCGTCTTTGATGATGTTTTCTACCAGCCAGGTTTTCCCAACCCTCCTGGTACCAAAAATCAGGATTACTTTATTCTTCCCAATTTTGTCGAGGATAATTGGCTGTAAAGATCTAATAATTTGACTTTCCATTTAGCCAAATATAGTAAAAAACGTAATTCAGTCAATGGACTGACTCAATTAACGTTAATTCAGTCAATGGACTGACTCAATTAACGTTTTAGTCGATAAGTTCTAAAGTTTCAATTGCCTCTTCAACAGTACTTACGTTATCGAAAGCAATTCTTAAAGTATTTTTTACCTCTTTTAAATTACACATACGTGGATGGTTCTGTGCAAAAGTTAAAATCTTGGTAAAGGTATTCGAATCGAAATAAGCCGATTGTTTATCGCTCAAGAAATACCCGCGCAAACTATTTTTCTTGAAACTAATTTTCTCGAAGCCCAATTTTTTCCCCAGCCATTGCAAACGCACCACACTCAGCATGGTTTTTACCTGTGGTGGAACCGGACCAAAACGGTCGGCCAAATGTTTTTCAAAAATAGCTAATTCTGCTTCGTTATTGAGTTTGGAAAGTTCTGTGTATAGATTATAACGCTCAGTAATATTGGTGATATAAGCATCCGGAATGTACAATTCCAGATCGGTGTCAACCTGTGTAAAGCCTACAAACGGACGGGGAGGTTCATTTTCGAACAGCCCTTTAAACTCAGCTTCTTTTAATTCCTGGATAGCTTCATCCAAGATCTTGTGGTACATCTCAAAACCGATTTCGGCAATGAAACCACTCTGTTCGGCGCCTAGTAAATTTCCACTTCCACGAATGTCCAAATCCCGCATGGCTACGTTAAAGCCACTTCCCAGGTCTGAAAATTCTTCAATGGCACTTAAACGCTTCCGGGCTTCAGAAGTTAAAGTAGATAAGGGTGGAGAAAGTAAATAACAGAAAGCTTTTTTGTTGCTTCTACCTACCCGGCCACGCATCTGGTGCAGATCGCTCAAACCAAACATGTGTGCGTGGTTAATAATGATGGTATTGGCGTTAGGAATATCTAAACCGGCTTCGATAATTGTTGTGGCTACCAGAACATCTTTTTCTCCATTAATGAAATCGAGCATTACATCTTCCAGTGCGTCGCCATCTAGCTGGCCATGCGCAATGCCGATCCTTGCTTTTGGAACAAGTTTCTGGATCAATCCGCCCAGCTGCATCAGGTCGTTTACGCGGTTATGGATAAAGAAAACCTGTCCGCCACGATCTAATTCGAACTGAACAGCTTCTTGAATCAGTTTATCGTTAAAAACATGTAATTCGGTACTAACCGGTTGCCGGTTTGGTGGAGGTGTACTAATGATGGATAAATCCCTTGCCCCCATTAAAGAAAAATGCAGTGTTCTTGGAATTGGAGTCGCCGTAAGGGTTAAAGTATCAACGTTTACCCTTACAGCTTTTAGCCTTTCTTTTGCGGTAACGCCAAACTTCTGCTCTTCATCAATAATCATGATGCCGAGATCCTTAAACTTTACATCCTTGCTTAGCAAACGGTGTGTGCCGATTAATATATCAACCTTACCAGCTGCGGCCTCGGCAAGGGTATCTTTAATTTGTTTACTGGTTTTAAAACGGTTGATATAATCAACCGTAACCGGGAAATCTTTTAAACGCGACGAAAAAGTTTTGAAATGCTGTAAGGCCAAAATAGTTGTAGGCACCAAAATCGCCGCCTGTTTACCTTCTGCTACCGCTTTAAAAGCAGCACGCACGGCAATCTCTGTTTTTCCGAAGCCAACATCACCACACACTAAACGGTCCATTGGATGTGGCGATTCCATATCCTTTTTCACATCTTGAGTAGCCTTTAACTGATCGGGCGTGTCCTCATAAATAAAAGAAGCCTCCAGTTCGGTTTGTAGATAGCTATCTGGCGAAAATGCCGTTCCAGCCTGGGTTTTGCGCAAAGCATAAAGCTTGATCAAGTCCCGGGCGATATCTTTAACTTTTTTTTTAGTAGTTTTTTTTAGCTTATCCCAGGCATCCGTACCCAGCTTGTTCATCTTGGGTACCCCGCTCTCCTTACCGCTGTATTTGGCAATGCGGTTTAACGAGTTGATGTTTACATAAAGCAGGTCGTTATCTGCATAAATTAAACGGATCATCTCCTGGGTTTTGCCATTTACCTCAACCTTTTCAAGCCCGGCGTATTTGCCGATGCCATGATCGATGTGGGTAACATAATCGCCGGATTTTAGTTCCCGAAGATCTTTTAAGGTAATGGCCTGGCTTTTCTGATAACCTTTTTTAAGCTTGTATTTATAGTATCGGTCGAAAATCTGGTGATCGGTATAAAATGCCGTCTGGATCTGCGGATCTATAAAACCTTCGCGAAGCATGCTATTAATTGGCGTAAACTTGGCTGTTTTGTCAATATCCTCTAAAATGGCATATAAACGCTCGATCTGTTTTGGCGAATCGGTAAAAATAAAATTAACAATGCCAGCCTTTTCATTTTCCTTAAGGTTGTGAATGAGTAGGTTGAAATCTTTATTGAATGAAGGTTGTGGCTTGGTTTCAAACTCAAAACGGTTATCCGTTTTATAAAAAAATTGTTTGCCGAATTCTATTAAAGGAAAATCCTGAAGATGATCGCCCAACAATTTTTCGTCTGTAAAAGCAAACTTTGGGTCAATCCATTCTGGATTTTGGGTTTTATCTGCTATAGATAAAGCTTTCCAAAGTTCAACGGCTTTTTTAAAGCCTGCTTTAATGATATCAAGGGTAAACTCAACATCTTTAAACCAAAGTTGTGTATCCTGATCAATATAATCAAGGATACTGATATTACTTTCGGTTAAAAATTTCGCCTGAACGTTTGGCACAATGGTAAGCGACTTAACATCGGCAACCGAAAGCTGACTTTCAATTTCAAAACTCCTGATGCTTTCTACCTCATCGCCAAAAAACTCAATGCGGTAAGGAAGATCGGACGAGAAAGAAAATATATCTACAATACCGCCACGGATAGAAAATTGGCCTGGTTCATAAACAAAATCTCTTCTGTCGAAATCATAATCAATTAAAAATTCGTTGATAAAATCGATGCCCAATTTGGCGCCTAAACTAATTTCTAAAGTGTTTTTTTCTAAAGCAGAGCGATCAATAACCTTTTCGGCGATGGCTTCCGGATAAGAAACTACAATTTTTCCGTATTCCGAGTCGTGGTTCAGTTCGTTCAACACCTCCGCACGGGCCAAAACGTTGGCCGTATCTACCTGCGTAAAATCAAATGATTTACGGTAAGAAGAAGGAAACAATAAAACCTGTTTATCCAAAACGCTTTCCAGGTCAGACTGAAAATAAGCCGCTTCTTCTCTATCCGGTAGAACGAATAGTAGAGGTTTATGTAATGTAAAGTAAGAAGATAGGGCAACAATAGCATCAGCCGAACCCACCAATCCCTTTAATTGTATCTTTGGGTTTTTGCTGCTGTTCAACGCTTTGGTAAATTGGGTTACCCTATCGTCGGTTTTGTATCTGTTTATTAAATCGCGAATGTTCAAGGCACAAAAATAAGCTTATCTTTTAATATTAACCTGCAATTTGTGTAAAGGTTTTTTTAACTATTTTTGGCTGGGTTACGGTATTGAAAAACAAAAACAAAATAAATAAGATCTTTTGTTAGATTCCATTACTCGTTTTGTCGAAATATATCCCCTATTCGTCGATTAGAGGCAAATTGATGTAACAAAGGTGGTGTTATAACCTCTAAATTATATAAAAAGTGAAAAACAATGAAATACGTTAAAAGCTTTCCACTAGAACTTTTTTTCTGGGTAGCGGCTTTAGTATTACTGGCAACAGCGAATAGCCACGAGCATCACTTCACACTTTGTCCGCTAGCCAATTTGGGCTTTGAAGACTGGTGTCCGGGATGTGGTATAGGCAGGTCAATCAGTCATATTTTACATGGTGAGTTTACCGAAAGCTTTGCCGAACATTGGTTTGGGTTTCCGGCACTTTTGATTATAATTTATAGAATTTACACATTGATAAAAAATAAAAAAACGTTTAAAATTTCAACTACAAATACATAGAAACCATGGATATATTTCAATCACCTCTAATGTCGTTACCAGGTATAACACCAGAGGAATACTCATATTTGCAACAGGCTACCACTGGATTAACCGAACAACAGATGCGTAATTTCTTAATGGTTTACAGCAGCAAAAGAAAAAACCCATCCGATATGCTCATTTTCTGTTTAATCGGCTTATTCGTTGTTCCGGGCTTACAGAGATTTATCATCGGTCAGATCGGGATGGGTATCTTATACCTGTTAACCTGGGGCCTGTGTTTTATCGGATCGATTATCGACATCATAAACCACAAAACCCTTGCTTTTGAACATAACCAGAAAATGGTTTTCGAAAGCTTGCAGATGGTAAGAATGGGCGGTTTTCAGTAAACTTTCACTTTTAGGATCCTTAATAATTTTTTGAAAAGCAAAGACAGCGCAATTATTAATGTTCGTCCCGCCATACACGACAAGTCCGCACCCAATGAAAAATTGGGTTTGCGGGCTTTTTGTTTCTGTCGGGTTTATAAACATTGGTTTTGTTGCGCTTTGAGGGGACTGAAGGATCAAAAGAACTACAGGTTTACGTTACTAAACCCGACAGCCGCGATTCCGATTCTTCATCGGATAAGCAAATGGCGGGGCTGCCCTAGCCATTTGCAGCAACTGTACGTTTTCAAAACATTAATCATTTCTCTTACCAACAAAACCCCAAATTTTCTATATTTATCAAATGAAATTAGCCGAAATAACGAACTATTTAGAAAGCATAGCACCACTTAATTATCAGGAGGATTATGATAACGCTGGTTTGATTGTGGGCGATCCGAATATGGAAATCCATGGGGCTTTGGTGGCTTTAGATTGTGTAGAAAAAATTGTGGATGAAGCAATTTCAACAGGCTGCAATCTGATTATTACCCACCACCCCATTGTTTTTAAAGGGTTAAAAAAATTAAACGGTAAAAATTATGTGGAGCGCGTAGTGCTTAAGGCAATTAAGAATAATATTGCACTTTATGCTATTCATACGAATCTTGATAGTATTCATACCGGTGTAAATGCGAGGATTTGTGAGCGTTTGGGTTTAACAGGAACCAAAGTGCTTTCGCCGAAAACTGGCCTTTTGAAAAAACTGGTTACCTATTGCCCGCAGGCCCAGGCAGAGCAATTGCGGTCGGCATTGTTTTATGCGGGAGCAGGCAATATTGGCAATTATAGTGAGTGCAGTTTCAATGCCGATGGTTTTGGCACATTTAAAGGTAACGAAGATGCTGATCCTTTTGTAGGTGAAAGAGGCGTTCGCCACCGTGAAGCCGAAGTGCGTATCGAAATGGTTTACCCTACACAGGCCGAACGCAAAATCCTGGTTGCTTTGTTTGAGAACCATCCTTATGAAGAAGTAGCCTATGATATTTACAAACTCGAAAACAAACACCAATTGGTGGGCTCGGGTATGGTAGGCTGGCTGGAATACGATATGGATGCCTACGATTTTTTACATTTGGTAAAAGATAGAATGCAGGCCAAAGTGGTTAGGCACACCGAGGTAATTGGCAAAAGGATCAAAAAAGTAGCCGTTTGTGGCGGCTCGGGAAGCTTCCTGTTAAAAGAGGCGATCGCTGCCGGAGCAGATGCTTTTATTACCGCGGATTTTAAATATCACGAGTTTTTTGATGCAGAGGAAAAATTGATCATTGCCGACATCGGACACTTTGAAACTGAACAATTTACCTCAAATTTATTGCTTGAAATTATTCAGAAAAAATTTACTAACTTTGCAATCCGTTTAACGGAGCAAAATACAAACCCCATAAATTACTTGTTTTAATGGAACAAACCGTAGAACAAAAGCTAAAGGCTTTATACGAATTACAAAATATCCACACAAAAATTGATAAGATCCGCCAGGTACGTGGTGAATTACCAATGGAAGTTGCCGATCTTGAGGATGACGTTTTAGGATTAGAAACTAGAATAGCAAAAATCAAAGGCGAACTTGATGATCTTGAGGATTCAATCGTAACCCGTAAAAATACAATTAAAGATGCGCAAGCTGCCATCAAAAGATACGATACTCAATTAAAAGAAGTTAAAAACAACCGTGAATACGATGCTTTAACGAAAGAAATTGAGATTCAAGGTTTAGATATTCAGGTTTCTGAAAAGAAAATTAAAGAACACGGTTTCGAAATCACCTCTAAAACTGAAATCTACGAAGCTGCTAAAGCTGAGTTAGATGGCAGAAAGAAAGATTTAGATGTTAAAAAAGGCGAACTTGATGTAATTACTGCTGAAACTGAAAAAGAGGAGCAAGATTTACAAAAGAAAGCTGATAAAGCCGAGCCTCAAATCGAAGAGCGTTTATTGGTTGCCTACAAACGTTTACGCAAAAATGCTGTAAATGGTTTAGCTGTGGTAACAATCGACCGCGATTCTTGCTCAGGTTGTTTTAACCAGATTCCACCTCAACGTCAGTTAGATATCCGTCAACGTAAAAAAATTATCGTTTGCGAACACTGCGGTCGTATTTTGGTTGATGAAGCTTTAACGCACGAAGTAGCAGAAGCTTAATCCGCATCGTAAAATTATTAGAACGTCCCGATTTAATCGGGACGTTTTTTGTTTAGACCTATTTTCTGGCGTTTACACAAAACAAGAATATGATTTTAGCGTTTAATGTAGATATTTGTTTAAATGTGAACTACTGTTGCTATAGCGCAGGATCAAACTGAAATATATTCCCGAATGACTAAAATCTTCCCCGTTTTTGCGTTTTCTGCTCTTCTCTTATTTCCGGCATCCTTATTTGCAAATTTCGACTTTAACAACAATTGCTTAAATGCTTATAAAAGCATATTCGAACTTAAATTGGGCAATGCGCGGGCTTATATCTCTACCGAAAAAAAGCAGCACCCCAATAATTCCATTATCCCGCTTTTAGAAAACTATGTAGATTATTTTACGGTTTTAACCTCCGAGAGCAAGGCTGATTTTGATCGCTTAAAAGGCAATAAATCTACAAGATTAGATCAAATAAGTGATGATGATAAAAATTCTCCCTATTATCTGTACGCACAGGCCGAGATTAATTTGCAATGGGCGCTAATCCGTGGGCGTTTTGGTGAATATTTTAATGCTGCAATGGAGGTTAAAAAGGCCAACAGCCTTTTGCAGGAGAACAATAAGAAGTTTCCTAATTTTCACCTTAACTTAAAAGGATTGGGACTGATTAATGCAGTTTTGGGCAATCTTCCGGATGGAGCTTTAAAAACGGCATTATCAACTTTTGGAATCAAAGGCAACCTTCAGAACGGATTAAATATGTTCGAAAAACTGGCCGATAATCTGCCAAAATCATCATACGAGCCTTTTTACGAAGAAGTGGTGTTTTATTATGCCTATGTGTTAACCGACGTGGCGCATAGCCCACAGGCCTATGCAAAAACCATCAAATATACCGAACGGATAGCCGATACCAGTTTATTAAAAAGCTATTTGCAGAGTTATGTATGTATTAAAAATGGGCATAGCGAAGAAGCCATCGCTATTTTGGCGAAGCGGCCTGAAGGAGGCGTGTATCAGCCTTTTCCTTATTTAGATTACCTGGAAGGCATTGCGCACCTAAATAAACTAGACCTTAATTCGGGAATCTATTTTAACCGCTTTTTGAGGGCGACCAAGGGCGTAAATTTTGTGAAGGACGCTTACCTTCATATGGGCTGGATCTCTCTTCTGAAGGGAGATAAAGCGGCTTACGCAGCATTTGCAGCCAAAGCCGTTAAAAACGGATACACCTACATGGAAAAAGATAAACAGGCGAAAACCGAAGCTGCTTCAGGAACGCCAACAATTGATCTATTAAAAGCCCGGCTACTGTTTGATGGTGGGTATTTGAACAGGGCCCTCCAGGTTCTTGATGATAAGAAAGTAACGGATTACACCAGCGATAAAGATAAAACAGAACTGAATTACCGTTTAGGTAGAATTTATGATGATTTAGGGAAAGACGATCAAGCGTTAACAGCTTATCAGGAGACCATAAATGAAGGCAAAAATCTAAAATATTATTTTGCTGCCAACGCTGCAGTGCAGATGGGTAAAGTTTACGAAAGAAGAAAAAATAACGCAAAAGCGAAAGAGGCTTTCAATACAGCCATTGCCATGAAAAATCATGAATTTGAAAGCAGTATTGAAAGCCAGGCCAGGGCCGGATTAAAACGGTTAGCGAATTAGAAGCGGTGTATAAAGGCATTAATGTGCATCCCTGCTCCTACTGAAGCAAAAACAGCTACATCGCCAGGTTTAACTTTATAACCTTTAACTTCACCTTTTAGTACTAAGTCTAATAAGGTTGGTACGGTGGCAACTGAACTGTTTCCTAACCATGAAATCGTCATTGGAACCAGGTTTTCTGGCACGGTATCTTTACCATATAGCTTGAACAAACGTTTCATGATAGCTGTATCCATTTTCCCGTTGGCCTGGTGAACAAATACGATATTTACATCTTCAACGCTTAATCCTGCTTTATCAATGGCCTTTTTAATCACTTGAGGCACCTGAACTACCGCAAACTCGTACAGCTTACGCCCATTCATTTTTAAATAAAGATTTCCATTGGTTTCATCCGGATGAGAACTCTTGCCCATGGTTAATAAATTGCCATGGTTTACGGCATGCGTTTCTGTTTTATGTGCAAGTATTCCTCTTTTTTCTTCTGATTCTTCTGCCTCGAAAATTACAGCGCCTGCACCATCTGAAAAGATCATGCTATCACGGTCATGCGGATCGATAATGCGGCTCAGGGTTTCCGCACCAATAACCATAACACGTTTCGCATCTCCGCTTTTAATATAGTAATCTGCCTGTATCGCACCTTGAACCCATCCCGGACAACCAAAAATGATGTCGTAGGCAACACAGTCTGGATTTTGAATACCTAATTGTTGTTTTACCTTTGAAGCTAAAGAAGGCAAAATATCTATGCGGTTGCTGCCTAAAGGGATATCGCCAAAATTATGACAGAATATAATATAGTCTAAGGTTTCTTTATCGATTCCTGCATTTTCAATGGCTTTTTCTGCGGCCTTAGCGCCAATATGATTGCTTAACTGCTCGGGGCAGGCGTAGCGCCTTTCTACAATTTCCGTAATCTCAGAGAATTTATCAATGATCTCCGAATTCTCTTTCTCCAATAGACTCCCATTCTCAAAAAACGTAGAATTTAGGAATTCACTACCGGAAATAATATTCTGTGGAATATAACTTCCAGTACCGGTTATTACCGTATTTATTGCTTTGCTCATAATTATAATACCGCATACTAAAACGGTATGTAGTATAAAAATATCAATTATATTCGATAAACGAAAATAAATTAAATTTTAACGGTGCTTATTTTCAAGTGAGGATTTTAATAATCCTGCTTTTCCAGTTACGTTGAGCTTCTGCGCCATATTTTTACGTAATATTTCATAAATATAGTATATAAACCCAGGTACTAAATATACCCAGTAAAGGGTATATAAATCGTTTAGTTGATCGGGTATTTTTACAACAAATTAAACGAAATAAAATGAAAAGTTTCTTGACCATTGTTTTGCTCCTGTTTATGGTACAGGTGGCAAATGCGCAATCGCATGTTTCGAAGAGCGAATATGCCCGTTATAACTGCAGATTTGCACCTAAAGGCTGGAATAATGCGGAGGGAAAACTGATGTGCCCTGCATGCGATAAAGAAAATGAGGATGCCCGCAAAAAGAAAATAGCTGACGATAAAGCTGCTTCCGCTGCACATAATTTAAAAAATGAAAGGCTTAAAGCAGAAAATGCAATTGCCTTTAAAAAGAAACAGGCAGAATACGCAGCTAAGAATAAGGTAACTGAAGTGCATGTTACCATGGGCAAAACACCTGTAACCGACAGTAAAAAACCAGAACCTCCTGTAAAAAAAGGACCGGTTAAACTAGGTAAAGATATACAGCTTTATGCCGGTTGGGGGATGGGCATGTTTACCCACAATGGCCGGGCTAATTGTTTTTTAAACGAGAATAAAGATACGGTGCTAAAGAGTAACGATTATTTGGAGGCTTATGCTGTAATGGGCGAAAACAAAAATAATTTTCCAAAGAACATTGGCATCGTACTTTTAAAGGAAACCAATAAAATATCAAACGGAAGAGAACTAAATGTTGCCGATATAGTAGACATTAAAGGAAAAAGATATTTCAACGATAACACCATTAGTACCATTTTTCATCTGGCTGATGATTATTTTGTGGTATGCAAAAGCCCAACCCTTCCAGAATGGCGCTCTTATGGAAATAATTATACCGGTTACGAAAATGTTGAAATTTACAATCTCAAAACCAAGAAAAGTATAAAACTGGATAAAGATGCTGGCCGCTTTGTAAGTATATCCATCTATGTTGGTGGCAGAAAAATGCCAGGCGAACCTGATCTTACCCCTTTTCTCTCACGTGTATATACCAATTATGATGAAGATGTGTATTGCCTTGACGCCAGTAGAAATATGGTTGTTAGAAAAGTACTAAAAGCAAATAGATAACAACGTCCAATGGTCAAAATTAATTGGGCAATTTGAGTGTGCAATATAGAAACGATGGTTATGGCAGTAGCAAAGTAGTTGCTGCCATTTTTAGTTCTGAGCGGTATTTATCAAAATTAATACAGTCTTAACTAAAATCATCAATCAAAAAAACAAAAAGCTCTTTAGGACCATGAGCTCCCAAAACCAATGTTTTTTCGATATCGGCAGTTCTGCTTGGGCCTGTAATATTGCTGATCATTGATGGGATTTGATTGCCATACTTGTTCTTCAATAACAAAAAAGCATCTTTAAGATCTAAAACCAATTGACTGGTTTTAGCGATTACAATGTGATGATGTGGAAAGATACTAAGCCTTCTTCCTGCAGCACCCTGGTTGGTTACCATTACACTTCCATTACGGGCAATTAAGGCTTCGCAAAGGGTAATGCCTACCTCGGCCTGTTCGAAATCTTTATCGGTTTGGTAAAAAGGAAATTCGTATTTGCTTAAAAACAGTTGAAGTTCGGGTTCCCAGCAGTATATTTTCCGCCATTTATACTTGTCGGCCAACTGCAGCATGTTTTCAAAAAAATCAATCCCGTCTTCGCAGAAGATAAAGTTACCAGATATAGCGGTGAGCTGTTCGGCAAATAATACCTCTAGCTCATCTGTATTTTTTTTATACAATTGACTCTCTTCTAAATTAGGATAAGGGTTTTCGCGCTTCTCCAATAGTGCTTTCCTTATCTTTTTTAGTATTTGTTCTTTCGCTGTCGTATTATCCTTCATTATAAAAAAAAGCTACCCTAATAATTAAACTAGGGTAGCAAATGTAATAATAGAAATTATTTATTTATGCTTCTACCGGAGTAATATGTCCGGGAGTTCCGCTTTCTCCTTGGCTTTCGAATAACCGTTTACCAAAAATCACTTCTAAATCGTCTTTAAATAAAACTTCTTTTTCGATCAGGATATCGGCCAATTGGATCAATTTATCTTTATTTTCTTCTAATAAACTAATTGCTCTTTGGTATTGGCCTTCAATTAATGCCGAAATTTCTTTGTCGATAGTTAAAGCGGTATCCTCTGAATATGGTTTAGAGAAATTATACTCGTTCTGACCAGATGAATCGTAATAAGTAATATTTCCTAATTTATCGTTCAAACCATAAATGGTAACCATTGCTCTGGCTTGTTTGTTCACTTTCTCTAAATCGCTAAGAGCGCCGGTAGAAATGGTATCGAACATCACTTTTTCAGCTGCCCTACCCCCCATAGTTGCACACATTTCATCAAGCATTTGGTGAGGGCGAACAATTAAGCGTTCTTCAGGCAAATACCAGGCTGCACCTAAGCTCTGTCCGCGTGGTACAATCGTAACCTTAACTAAAGGTGCCGCATGTTCTAACAACCAGCTTACTGTAGCATGACCGGCCTCGTGAATCGCAATAGCGCGTTTTTCGGCAGGTGTGATGATTTTGTTTTTCTTTTCTAAACCACCTACAATTCTATCAACAGCATCTAAGAAATCTTGCTTATCAACTGCCGATTTATTTTTACGCGCTGCAATTAATGCCGCTTCGTTACAAACATTTGCAATGTCTGCTCCTGAGAATCCTGGCGTTTGTTTTGCTAAAAATTCGGTATCAAGCTCTTCTGATTTTTTAAGCGGAGTGATGTGAACTTCGAAAATTTGTTTACGCTCGATAACATCCGGTAAATCAACATAAATCTGTCTGTCAAACCTACCCGCCCTTAATAAGGCCTTATCTAAAACATCAGCACGGTTAGTGGCAGCTAAAATAATAACATGTGTATTTGTGCCAAAACCATCCATTTCAACTAGAAGTTGATTTAAGGTGTTTTCGCGTTCATCATTTCCACCCATTACACCGTTTTTACCACGCGCTCGGCCAATAGCATCAATCTCATCAATAAAGATGATACATGGCGATTTATCTTTTGCTTGTTTAAATAAGTCGCGGACACGAGATGCACCTACCCCTACAAACATCTCTACAAAATCAGATCCTGACAGAGAGAAGAAAGGAACCTGAGCCTCGCCTGCAACAGCTTTAGCCAACAATGTTTTACCGGTACCCGGCGAACCTACAAGTAAAGCACCTTTAGGGATTTTTCCACCTAAATCGGTATATTTTTTAGGGTTTTTAAGGAAATCTACAATTTCCATTACCTCTGTTTTTGCTTCTTCTAAACCTGCAACGTCGTTGAACGTAATGTTTACCTGGCTTTCTTTATCAAATAAAGTTGCTTTTGATTTTCCGATACTGAAAATCTGACCGCCGCCGCCGGCACCACCGCCCATTCTGCGCATCATAAAGATCCAGAAACCGATTAAAAGCAATACAGGTAAAATGATACTTAAGAACCAGCTTGCTAAAGGATTGCTGCGACTGGTTTTTTCTGCCAATATCCTTGGTTGGTTAGCAGGAAGGTCTTTTTGCGAATCGGCAAGTTGTTTATCAAGGCCATCCATTGTACCGGCATTGAAATATACTACAGGGCTAGCTGTGTTATTTACACTAAAAGTGCTACTACTTTTATATGCATCGTATAATGGTTTTTTTAGGCTATCTTTTTTGATGTAAACCTCTACCCGGACTAAATCATCTGATTTATAAGCAACAACTTTCTGAACATCACCTTTAAGTAACATCTGTTGTTCAAACTTTTGGTAGGTAACCTCTTTACCGCCATCGGTAGTAAATAAAAACTGTGCTGCTATAATCGCAATGATAATCGCTGCATAAACCCAGAAAATATTAAATTTTGATCCTTTCTGTGGTTTTTTGGGAATATTTGGAATTCTTTTTCCTTGTTTTTCGTTGGTATTTTGATTGTCGTTCATTTGTCTTTGTCAAAATGGTTCTATAGGTTATGCGCTTTGATAATTTGTGCTTTCTGCATCCCCCCAAAGTTCTTCTATGCCATAAAAGTGGCGCTTTTCGGTTTTAAAAATGTGCACAACCACATCGAAATAATCAAGAATAATCCAATCTGCTGATTCGAAACCTTCTTTATGTCTTGGATCGGCCTGAGTGGCTTTATATATTTCTTTTTCTACACTATCAGCAATAGCTTTTACCTGAGTGCCAGAGTTGGCGCTCGCAATAATAAAGTAATCAGCCACTGAAGTATGAATATTTCTAAGATCTAACCGCACTATATCTTCTCCTTTTTTCTCCTGGATGCCGTGAACAGCTAACTCAGAAAGGTATGTAGAAAGGGCTACTATTTTCTTTTTTACCATTAAAATGCTTTAATTTTGGAATTACAATATTATAAATTCAACACTTGCAAAATAACACTTTTTCGACACTATTTGTTGGTCAAAATTTAATCAAATTAAAAGAAGTTGATTCTACTAATAACTTTTTGAAAGATTTGGTGTCAAAATCCGAGCCATTAGCCGAAGGGACTGTAATTATGGCAGATAATCAGTTTGCCGGAAGAGGACAGCAGGAAAGCGTTTGGCAAACACAGGCAGGAAAAAATATAAGTACAAGCATTTATTTAAAACCTTCTTTTTTACCCCTTAATAAGCAGTTTTATTTAAATATAGCCGTTAGTTTAGCCGTTAGTGATGCTTTATCTTGTTTTGTTCCCGAAGGAATAAAAGTAAAATGGCCTAATGATATGTATTACAAAAATAAGAAATTAGGGGGAATATTAATCGAAAATGCACTGACAGGCAATTCTATTAAATCATCAGTAATTGGCATTGGTTTAAATATTAATCAATCCGAATTTTCGGATAGTATTAGCCAACGTGCCACTTCCGTCATTCAAATTTTACAAAGAGATGTGCCTTTAATGGATATTATGGATAAATTATTCATATTTATGGAAAAATACTACTTAATTTTGAGGGCCGGGAAATATAGTATTTTACAAAATGATTACCTTTCAAGGCTTTATAATTTTAACATTCCAGCGTTGTATATGCAAAATGGAGCGTTTTTTGAAGGTACTATAACAGGAGTTGAAGATGATGGTAGGCTAACGGTTGATACAAGGAATGGCTTGGAAGTCTTTAATTTTAAAGAAATAGAATTTACACACACAAAATAAACACACAATGAAAAAAATCACCCTAGTGCTTTCGATGGTACTTTTTACCATCGCAGGTGCATTTGCCCAAATCGAAAAGCCGGTTACCTGGGCTTATTCTGCAAAGAAAATAAGTAAAGATGAAGCCGTTATATATTTAAAGGCTACAATCGAAGACAGATGGCATATCTATTCGCAAAATGTGAAAGACGGTGGTCCGGTAAAAACTACATTTACTTTTGCGCCTTCAAAAGATTTTAGCCTGGTTGGTAAAACAATCGAGCCTAAAGCAATTGTTAAATACGAAAGTACATTTAAAATGAATGTAAGTTATTTCGAAAAAGCGGTAATTTTCCAGCAAAAGGTGAAATTAAATAAGGGTACAACTGCTGTTAAAGGAAAAGTTGAGTTTATGGTTTGTAACGATAAACAATGTCTTCCGCCAGAAGAAGTTGAGTTTAGCGTTCCTGTTAAATAGTTGACATCAAAATATTTACAAACAGTCCCGAATTTTCGGGACTGTTTCTTTTTAAAGTAAAATCTACGTGGAGTAGTGGTTTAAAAAAAATCGTTTCTAAAATTATTCTTAATTTCACGGTTTCAAAAAATACACACACAAAACACACAAATGAAAAAGGTTTTATTATTGTTGTTAATGGCTTCAATGTTTATTGCATTGCCTGCCGTTAAGAGTTATGCCCTGGTAACACAGGATACCACAGCAACTGCTCCTCCCGATGATATTGTTTTTACCGAAGTTGGTTCGGCACAGGATAGTGCAGCCAATAGCCAGGTAAAAACGGAAAAAGATACCCTAAAAAAGGATACAGCCAAAGTAGAAAAAGCTGCGGTAGCTGGTAAGGATGTCCCGAAACAATCGCTTTGGGTAACTTTTGGTTTAGGCCTTTTGGCCGGTATTGCCGCTTTTTTTCTTCCATGTATTTTTCCCATGGTTCCGCTTACTGTTGGTTTTTTTACCAAAAGAGCCGAAAGCAGAGCAAAAGGAATCAGAAGTGCCATTATTTACGGCTTATCGATCATTGTAATTTATGTTGGTTTAGGCGTAATTATTACTTTGATCTGGGGCGCCAGTGCATTAAATGAAATATCTACCGATGGTTTTTTTAACATTTTCATCTTTCTTATACTGATTGTTTTTGGCGTATCGTTTTTAGGTGCTTTCGAAATTACCCTGCCAAGTTCTTTTGTAAATAAACTCGATGCAAAATCGGACGCTAAGGGTTTAAGCGGGATCTTTTTTATGGCAGCAACCTTAGCGGTTGTTTCCTTCTCTTGTACCGGCCCACTGATCGGAACCTCGTTAGTTGCCATTAATACCGACTTGCTAACGCCTGTTGTGGTCATGTTTGGTTTCTCACTATCGCTAGCGGTAATTTTTACCATGTTTGCCATTTTTCCGAGTTTAATGACAGGATTGCCAAAATCTGGTGGGTGGTTAAACTCTATTAAAGTTTTTCTCGGCTTTTTAGAGCTGGGCTTATCTTTAAAATTCCTTTCAACAGCCGATTTGGCTTATCACTGGGGCATATTGGATAGAGAGATTTTCCTGGCCATTTGGATTGTACTCGCGTTGATTTTAGGCGTTTATTTATTGGGAAAAATTAAGTTTTCTCATGATAGTGATCTTCCTTATGTTTCAGTGCCAAGGTTATTTATTGCAACTGCCACTTTCGTGTTTGCGATATATTTAATTCCGGGCTTATGGGGAGCTCCTTTAAAAGCCGTAAGTGCATTGGTACCTCCGCTTTCTACCCAGGATTTTGTGATCGGACAAGATAGTGGAGGATCGAACCAAACAACAACAACCGGCCACGCTAAACGTAAATATGCTGAATTCCTGCACATTCCGCATAATATTGATGGATTTTTTGATTACCAGGAAGCATTGGCTTATGCAAAGCAGGTAAAAAAACCGTTATTCCTTGATTTTACAGGCCATGGCTGTGTAAATTGCCGCGAAATGGAAGCAAGAGTTTGGTCTGACCCGAGAGTGCTTAAAAAATTGAAAGAAGACTATATCGTTGTGTCACTTTACACAGATGATAAAACTGACCTGCCAGCTGCTGAACAATTTGATTCTAAAATTTTAGGCACAAAAGTGAATACCGTAGGTAAAAAATTTAAACATTTACAGGCCGAAAGATTTAATACCATTTCGCAACCATATTATGTACTTTTGGGTACTGATGAAAAAGAATTAGTTTCGCCTCCTATCGGAGTAGAATTTAATATAGATAAATATTTGCAATATCTGGACAATGGATTATCAGAATTTGCTAAGAAACAAACAAATGAATAAGATTAAGAATATTGGTGTTTTAACCTCTGGTGGAGATTCGCCAGGCATGAATGCCGCAATAAGGGCCGTAGTAAGGGCCTCAATTTATTATGATATTGAAGTAACCGGGTTTATCCGTGGGTACGAAGGGTTGATCAACAATGATTTTATCCCAATGGACCGCAAATCTGTAGCAAATATTATCCAGCGCGGGGGAACCATTTTAAAAACTGCACGCAGCGAAGCTTTTAAAACCGTTGAGGGCAGAAAAACAGCTTACGAAAGCCTAAAAGCCAATGGAATTGACGCCTTGGTTGTAATTGGTGGTGATGGAACATTTACAGGCGCAAATATTTTTTCAAAAGAGTTCGATTTTCCAATTGTTGGCTTGCCTGGCACTATTGATAACGATCTGGCAGGAACAGATTTTACCATTGGTTACGACTCTGCCATTAATACCGTTATCGACGCGGTGGATAGGATCAGAGATACAGCCGAATCGCACGACAGGCTTTTTATAGTGGAGGTTATGGGCCGCGACTCCGGGCTAATTGCTTTAAGAAGTGGAATCGGTGTGGGCGCCGAGGCCATTATGATCCCTGAAGCAAACATGAATGCAAATGATATTTTGCACAAGCTGGAACACAGCCGTAAAGATAAAGCCTCGAAAATTATTATCGTTGCTGAAGGTGATGATACTGGTGGCGCATTTAAGGTTGGTGAAATTCTGCAGGAAAAATACCCGCATTACGATACTAAGGTTTCAGTATTAGGCCATATTCAACGTGGTGGAAAACCGACCTGTATGGATCGTGTATTGGCTAGTAGATTAGGTGTTGCTGCTGTAGAGGGTTTAATTAATGGCGAAAGCGGTGTTATGGCTGGCCAGATTAACCGTGAAATTGTTTTTACGCCCTTTGATCATGCCATTAAACACATTAATGCAGAAAAAGTGAGCTCTAAATGGCTTAAACTAATAGATATACTTTCGTTTTAATCGAAAACAGGATATAATAAGAAAAGTCTTTCCCGCACCGGAAAGACTTTCTTGTTTTTGCTTAGTTTTCGCAATAAGCAATTTCTTAATCTTCTAAAATTACAGCAGTACCATTGGCACTGACCATTAACATGCTTCCGCCGCTGCCTACAGTTTCATAATCTAAATCTACACCAACAATAGCGTTTGCACCCAATGCGGCTGCGTACTGTTGCATTTCGTTAACTGCTGTATCTTTTCCCTCTCTTAAAACGCGTTCGTAAGAACTCGATCTGCCTCCTACTATATCTGTTATGCCAGCAAATAAATCTTTAAAAATATTTGCGCCAATAATGGTTTCTCCGGTAACAAGACCTATATATTTTACAATTTTTCTACCCTCAACTGAAGGCGTTGTGGTTACTAACATAGTTTCAGTTTTAATTATTAGAACAAATTTTTTTAGAAATGTTACATTTTTTTAGAAAAGCCCATTTTAGATTTTCTAAAAGGTTTTTTACTTCCAAAACCAAAAAAAGATGAGGCTCCGAAAATAAATTTATGTAATCGCCAAAGCTTTTGCATCACTATTTAAAATTACCGTTATGAGACCATCTAAAACCTTACTCATCCTTCCCCTATTATTGGCCATATTTTTTGTTCAGGCACAAATGCCTGTTTTAAAGGTACAACAGGCCGAAACCAGCGAGCAAAAAGATGCAGTTAAACTTAAAAAGTTAAATATCAATGTGCAGATTACCGGAAATATTGCTACAACAGTGATGACCATGACCTTCCACAATAACAGTAACCGCATTTTAGAGGGTGAATTAACTTTCCCTATGCCTGAAGGGGTTAGCATTAGCCGTTACGCTTTAGATATAAACGGAAAGATGCGTGAGGCTGTTCCGGTAGAAAAAGCGAAAGCAACAGAGGTTTTCGAAAGTATTGAGCGCCGTAGGATAGATCCGGGCTTGTTGGAAAAAGTGGAAGGAAATAATTTCCGTACCCGGATTTATCCCCTACCTGCAAATGGCAGCAGAACCATAATTGTTGGTTATGAAGAAGAATTAAGTTTTAATAATAAGAATGTTTTAAGGTATCATTTGCCATTAGATTATAACCAGGCCATTGAAAAATTTTCGTTAAAAACTACCGTTTTCGAAAGTATCATAAAACCAGAACTGGGTGAACAGCCAGACGGCAGTTTTGATTTAAAAGCCAACGGAAATACTTATGTTGGCGAAATTAATAAAACCAATTATCAGCCTAAAAATGGTCTGACTATCAATCTTCCAAAAAGAAACGATCTGACTGAAGTGCAAATGCAAAAAGCATCAACAGGTTATTATTTTCTGGTTAATATTTTTCCTAAAACCGAAAGCCATCAAAAGCAGTGGGCTAACCAAATTGGTTTAATCTGGGATACATCTTTAAGCGGTCTTCAGCGTAATACAGAGCGGGAGATAGAATTGTTGGATTTGATTATCAAACAAAAACAAAATTTAACCATACACTTAGGCTTGGTTAACAATGGATTTAAGAACGCAGGCACTTTTGTAATTGCGAACGGTAACTGGACACGGTTAAAGGATAAGCTGAAGAATCTGGTGTATGATGGAGGAACAAATTTTAGCGCCATAAATACTAAAAGCCTGCAGGCCGACGAATATATTTTATTTACTGATGGACTATCAACATTCGGAAAAAATACGGTCAGCTTAAATAAACCTGTTCATTGTATCAATACAGCACTTAAAGCTGATTATAGCACCTTGAAATTTATCTGTATGAAAACGGGGGGACAATTTGTTAACCTGAACTCCATTTCGGTAGGCGACGCTTTTAAACAATTGAACCAGCAAAATCTTCAGTTTTTAGGGATTAAAAATGGAGCAGATGTTAGGCAGACTTATCCTTCAATGAAGGTAAATGTAAACGGACATTTCTCTTTAGCCGGTATCATGAATGCGTTTAATACGGAATTTACACTGCAGTTTGGTTTTGGAAATACTGTTGTTTCAGAACAGATTGTTCGGTTAAATGCAACGGAGCATACTTTAAGCAGCATTGATGTTAGCCGTGTTTGGGCACAGAAGAAAATTGCTGAAATGGACATTCAATATGAAGATAATAAGGATGATATTAGTGTTTTGAGTAAACAGTTTGGTATTGTTACCCGTAATACCAGCCTTATTGTTTTAGAAAACTTAGATGATTATTTACGTTATGATATTGTGCCCCCTGTTGAATTGCAACAGGCCTATAATGCGGTTTTGAAGCAACGCAGAACAGCTATTTTGGAACGTAAGCAAGATCTGATCAATGCTGCGGTAGCCATGACCAAAGAACTGAAAACCTGGTGGAATACCGATTTCTACTATAAAGAACCAGTCAAAAAGAAAGAAAGATACCCTGATCCAGGCCAAAGAGATGCAATTGGAGATCCGACAGCTAATATTGCAATTTCTGCTCTGGTTGGCGAAGGGAGTAGAAGTGCTCTTGTTGCTGATCAGGTACGTGAGAGAAGAAGAGCTGAATCGGCAAGTCAGGTAAGAATGCCCGCGCCTGTTGCAAAACAAGCATTAACCAATAATGAAGATAAAGCCCTCAATGAAGTGGTAGTTGTGGGTTATGCCGCACAGCGAAAAACTGCTGTAACGGGATCGGTCACGACCATTAGAGCCAATGCTTCAAGCGCTCTTGCGGGTAGGGTTCCGGGTGTTCAGGTAGCTAAAGTAGATGCCATGAAAATGCCGCCGGCTGCACCACAACAGCAATCCACCATCATTATCCCCGAATTTAAAAGTGATAAGGATTATATGAAAAACCTGGTTGGAGAACCAGATAGTGCTTATCAGGCTTATTTAAAAATGCGTTCAGGTTACATCAGTACGCCAATGTTTTATTTTGATGTGGCCAATTGGTTTTATCAGCAGAAAGATAGTGTTAGGGCACTGACCATTTTAAGTAATATTGCCGATCTGGATTTGGAGAATGCCGATTTATATAAAACTTTAGCTTATAAATTAAAGCAGACCGGAAATTATAAAGATGAACTTTTTATTACGCAGAAAATTTTGCAATGGAGGCCTATGGATGCGCAGAGTTACCGCGATTACGCTTTAGCTTTGGCAGATAACGGTCAATACCAGGCTGCACTTGATCATTTATATAAAGTACTTACTCAAAGTTATAATAGTCAGATTGCTGATCGAGATCAAGGAATTGAGGAAATTGTAATATCGGAAATCAATAACCTGATTGCAAAACATGGCAATAACTTAAGTACCAAAGGGATTGATAAAAGGTTGATCCAGCCTTTGCCAGTAGATGTGCGCGTAGTACTCAACTGGAATAAAAATGATACTGATATCGATCTGTGGCTAACCGATCCAACTGGTGAAAAAGGGTTTTATGGAAATTCGAGAACAAAAATAGGCGGTAGGATCAGCAACGATTTTACATCAGGTTATGGCCCTGAGCAATTTATGATCAAAAAAGCAATAAAGGGAAAATATAAAATCGAAGTTAACTATTACGGCGATAGGCAAATTAACATTAGTGGGCCAACAACAGTGACGGCTGAGATTTATACCCGATACGCCACAGGCAAACAACAGAGAAAAGTAATTGTATTGCCTATGGCTGCTGGAAGTAGCGGCGGCAACCTGGTAGGTGAATTTAATTTTTAGGAGAAGATGATTACACAGATTGAGGGATTACATAGATTGAGGGGCCTTACGAGTTAAGATCGTCATTTCGACTGGAGCACAGCGGAATGGAGAAATCTATAATTTATGTTTAAATAATTAGCCATTAGATTTCTCCACTGCGGTCGAAATGACGGACTTTGCTAGGGCCTATAGCAACAAACACGCTACCTCTTCCCAGGTATTTACGCGTTCATATTCTGTTACAAGCAAATTGTGGGGCGAAGAAAATAATAATGGACGGCCGGCAAAATTTACAAAGTTTTTAATACGGTCGTCGATTATAATATCAACATTCACAATTTTATTTCCGCAGAACATTATGTGCTGCCAATCGACGAACGGAAAATGTTCGGCCATCCAGTCGTACTTATCAACCAATGAATTTCGGAACTCCATTGCCGCCGAAACAATATAAACATCATATTTCTCCTGTAAAGCCTTAATTACCCGTTGGCTATCTGCAATAACCTCAAGATCACGGAAAAAACCGGGTTCATTTATATATTCGAACCATTTCTGGTTAACATCTTGCGGAACATGGTGATAGATTTCGTTTCCGGCATCAATTTTTAAATCTAAAGGAACGTTAAAATCCCGGTTATACAGTTTGATAAATTTTCCAAGGGCATCGGCAATTACCTCGTCCATATCAATCGCAATTCTTTCCATTTGTATCTGCAAATATTTCGGCGCAAATATCCTGAAAACAAAGAAATTAAACTATGTTTTTAATTTACAGTATTTTAGTTATCTTTGCAGCCCCGCAGTATGAAGCTCCGGGAACTATGTTGAATACATAAATACAAAAAGAAATGGCAACTAAAATCAGATTGCAAAGATTCGGTAAAAAAGGAAAACCTTTTTTCCACGTTGTGGTAGCAGATTCTCGCTCTCCACGTGATGGTAAATTTATTGAGCGTTTAGGTTCTTACAACCCAAACACCAATCCAGCAACCATCGAAATTAACTTCGAAAAAACTTTAGCTTGGATCAACAGTGGTGCACAACCAACTGATACTGCTCGTGCTATCCTTTCTTACAAAGGTGTTTTGTACAAAAAACACTTAGAAGGTGGTGTTAAAAAAGGAGCTTTAACTCAAGAACAGGCAGATGAAAAATTTGCAGCTTGGTTAGATGCTAAAGCAGGTAAAATTTCTGGTAAATCAGAAGGTTTAGCTACTTCTAAAGCAGATGCGCGTAAAGCGGCATTGGCAGCAGAAGCTAAGAAGAAAGAAGATAAAGCAGCAGCTATCGCAGCTAAAAATGCACCAGTTGCAGAAGAAGTTTTTGAAGAAGAGGTTACTGAAGAAGCACCAGCTGTTGAAGCTGAAGCAACTGAAGAGGCTCCCGCAGCAGAAGCTACTAAAGAAGAAGGAGCGGAATAATTTAATTATTCTGTCTCATAAAATAGCGTTCCGAATTTCGGAACGCTATTTTTATTTAAAAGATATTATTATTTACGGTGCGTCATGCTGAACTTGTTTCAGCATCCTTCTTACTATAAGATCCTGAACTAAATTCAGGATGACGTTACTATTAAAGATACCTCTAGGGGTGATTATGAAACACGAAGAAGCATTTTATATTGGTTACGTTACCAAAACGAGGGGTTTAAAGGGAGAAGTTCAGGTATTTTTCGAATTTGATGAATACGAACAGCTCGAATTTGATGTGGTATTTGCCGATATGAATGGTAAGCTTGTTCCTTATTTTGTGGCTTCGGCAAAACTGCAGGCCAATAAAACAGGCTACTTTAATTTTGATGATGCTGATCATATCGATAAAGTACAGCCACTATTAAAAAAGAAATTATACCTGCCCCTATCGCAAATGCCGGAACGCGAAGAAGGAGAATTTTTCTATACGGATTTTAAAGGCTATTTGGCAATAGATGAAACTTTGGGCGAATTGGGCGAAATTTTGGAAGTAAACGAATACCCACAACAATTTGTGGCTACAGTGATGTATAAAGAAACCGAAATCCTTTTCCCGCTAAATGAAGATTTTATTGTAGAATACGATGAGGATGAAAAAACATTAGCCCTCGATTTGCCAGAAGGTTTACTGGATGTTTACCTGAAAGGTTAAAATAATCAAAAACATTTTCTTGTGTTTTGCTGGTATTAAGCCAGTTTTGTAAAACAAAATAATCTTTTAGTAAAAAATATTTGACATATGTATCAAAAATACTTTACATTTAGTAAAAAATATTTGATATATGAAAAATTCGCTTTTAATTCCGAACAAGTACAAGGTAATTGGTTGGATCGTTTTTATTTTATCTGCAGGTACCTACTCGGTAATTAGCTATTTCGATTTGCCCGTCCCTGCCGTTACATTAGCGATAATACCAAGGATATTTAGTTGGTCGGACGGAAATTTGTGGGATGAAATTATTTTGACTTTGGTCATAACTGGTCTTTTATTAGTTTCGTTTTCAAAAGAAAAGAACGAAGACGAATATATTTCGCTGTTACGGTTAAAAAGTTGGCAATGGTCTGTTTTAATTTCTTATGGCGTATTGTTTATTGCAACTTGGACGATTTATGGCGGGCTGTTTTTAGCTTTTATGAGTTACAATATGTTAACTGTATTGTTGGTTTTTGTTATAAAGTTTAACTTTAGTTTGTATCGTTTAAAGAAAGAAGGGATTTCTGATGAAAAATAACATCCGTGTACAACGCGCCATTAAAAACATAACACAGGCCGAATTGGCAGATCTGATCCAGGTTTCGAGACAAACGATAAATACTATAGAATCAGGTAAATACGTTCCATCAACCGTATTGGCGCTAAAAATGGCCCGGGTTTTTGATAAACCTGTTGGAGAAATATTTGAGCTGGAGGATGGCGATTAACAGATAATATTTTTTAAGGAAAAATTGTTAATTTAGATCTTGTACTAACCAAAATTAACATGCTCAAAAGAATATCAAAAATTGCCGTAATTTCTCTTACAGTGTTAACCATCTTTTCTTGTAAAACCGTACAACAGGCTAGTTTAAAAGAAATCAAACCATTTGTTGGTATCTGGAACGACACTACTAATCCTGGGAGTAAAATTGTTTTTAAAGCGGATGGAAGCTTTTACAATATCACCAAGGAAGGCGGCGTACAGATCATCACGCATAGTGGCACATTTAAAATTTTATCAAATAACATGTATGTGCTAAATATTTCGGATGCAAGGGCCGATGCTACTTACGATCTTAAAGGTAGACAATATGCAAACTATTACACCCTAAGTAATGACAAAAAAACAATGAAAGTAAGTGGTGTTGTTGACGGACGGAACGGTAGAAAGCCGTTGCAATGGGCAAGCGATCTGGTAAAGGTTATTACGCTGGATTAATATTTACCACAATGAGTTTCTATAAGAGCCAAAATTAATACTGAGTATAGCAAAATTCTCCTTCGAAGTAAAGACTTCAGACTAAAGACTTACCTTTGCGTTATGCGTTTTGATATTATAACAGTTTTGCCCGCTTTATTAGAAAGTCCGTTTGCTCATTCTATTTTGCAACGTGCACAAAAAAAAGGCATAGCCGAAATTGTTGTCCATAACCTGAGGGATTATGCTACCAACAAACAAAAAAGTGTAGACGATTACCAATATGGCGGAGGTAGCGGTATGGTAATGAGCATTGAGCCTTTTGCAGCCTGTATCGAAAAGCTTCAGGCAGAAAGAGAATACGATGAAGTTATTTTCATGAGCCCCGATGGTGTTACTTTAAACCAGAGTACAGCCAATGAACTCTCTATTAAAAAGAACATCATTATTTTGTGTGGCCATTACAAGGGCATAGATCAGCGGATACGCGATATCTTTGTTACCAGGGAGATATCGGTTGGTGATTATGTTTTAAGCGGTGGTGAGCTTCCTGCAGCCATTGTGGTTGATGCTGTTGTGCGTTTAATCCCGGGTGTTTTAAATGATGAGACTTCTGCCTTGTCTGATAGTTTTCAGGGAGAACTGCTTGATGCACCGGTTTATACTCGCCCTGCAGATTGGCGCGGACATAAAGTACCCGATGTTTTATTAAGCGGTCATGAAGCCAAGGTGAACGAATGGAGGCATGAACAGGCACTGGAGCGAACTAAAACACGCCGCCCCGACCTTTTAGAGTAAAATTTCCTTGTAAATTATAAAGGTAAATTCTATTTTAGGAGAAACGCTTCTAGTTCCCGATAATATGCCCAAACAGATTGTTATTTGTGATGATCATTTACTTTTTTTAAATGGTATTTCCGAATTGCTTAAAAATACCGGAAACAACTATGGCATTTTTAAATTCAGCGATGTACATTCCTGCAGAAACCATTTAATGCACAACATTGCAGATGTTTTTATCTGTGATTTAAATATTAACCACTTTGATGGATTTGTATTGATTGAAGAACTCAGATCCCAACTAAAAAGCACCAAAATAATTGTTCTCACTGCTTATTACGAAGATTTTCTGATTCAAAAGGCAAAGAAACTGGGCGTGAATGCTTTCCTCAAAAAAGAAACACCGGCCGAAGAGCTCATCAGTATTATCGAATCAAATAAAGACACAGCGTTTTATACCAATAAAAGTTATAAAAAGGGCGAGAGTGTGTATAGTGCCATTGACGATTCAATTGTCAATAAATTCCGTATATCCAGACAGGAAAAAGAAATTATTAAATTAATCATCAAAGGATTAACCAGTAAAGAAATTGCTGAAGTATTATTTATCAGCATAACAACCGTAACTACCCATCGGAAGAACATCCACCGGAAGTTGGAAATCAATAACAGCAGTTCGCTCATTAAATTTGCCCATGAGAATAATCTACTTGATTAGCTTTCTGCTATTCCCGCTACTCTCTTGTGCACAAATCGCAAACAAATCAATATCGGTAGTATCCAGTTACGCTGTAGACCAAAATTCATCGTGGACGAGCGGGATGCTCCAAAAACAAAAATTTCAGCCGTTTAAGCAGAATAGCAAGGTTAATATCGGCTACAACAAAGATGCGGCGGTATGGTGCAGATTTATTGTAAAAAATATAAACACTTCGCAAAGTACTAAAACATGGTTGTGTTTTAACAACAACCATATCGATAGCCTGAGCCTTTATGATGGTAGATTAATTAAAACCATTGGCGATAGAACGGTTGGCCAGAGTCCGTTTATCGAAACCTTGGCATTTGAGCTTAATCTGCAGCCAGGTGAAGAAAAATTACTTTGGGTACGGGTTAAAAAAGAGACTTCCTTTTTAGATTTTTCTTATAGTTTGGAAGATCAAGCTTATTTAGAAAGCAAATCATCTCAAAAAACAGCACTGACATCTTTTTTTATTGGTATGGTGTTTTTGCTGCTCATGATCAATGGGATATTGTTTTTCATGACTAAAAACAAGTTATACGGATATTACATCGGCTATTCTGTATTAACGGTGTTTTACACAGCAATTACAACCAATTTCGCCAAGCACGTTTTATTTCCCGAGTTTAGGTTTTTTAGCGAGGGCCGGGTTTACACTGGAGCACTTTGGTATATCGCCCTGAGTATTTTTCTTGGATATTTTTTAAAGTTAAAAGAAAACCAGCCCGTTAAGCATAAGTTAATCATAGTGCTTGGTGGCATAAACTTTTTGTTGATTTTAACCTCTATTTCCTTATTGGTTTTTTATAAGGGTTTTGAATTTCGTTACTTTTTTGTGTTGGGCTACGTTGTGTTCCTGGCTTCTATCGTCGTACTTTTCTTGGCGGCATTAACGCATCTAAAAATTGAAAAAACCCAGGCTATTTATGCGCTTCTTGCCTTTGCTCCGCAGTTTGTATGGGGCGCTTGCTTAATTTTGAAGACATTTGAAATTATTCCAAAATCGCTGGGCGATAATTGGATGTTGTTTATCAGTCTTTATGAAGTGTTTTTGTTCGGATACGTTTTATCAAGAAACTACATCGATATTTTTTTGAAGAACAACGAGCTGATGCAGCAGGTTATTTTTGAAAAAGAAAGTTCGTTGAGGGCCATTAGTGAAGTTCAGCTGCGTGAGCGGAGAAACATTGCTAACATTATTCACGACAATGTAGGGAGCAAGATTGCCCATATTATTCATCTTTTCGACATGAAGAATGCCGAACTTGCTAAACGAACAATAAATGAACTGGCCGAAGATATCAGAGAAATATCTCATAAAATACTGCCGAAAGCACTTGATGAAGGCGCGTTGATATCTAGTTTACAAAGTCAGATTTCAAGTTTAAACGCGGGTTTAACAGATGCAAAAATTGAGCTTTTCTGTTATGATTTTCCTGATAAAATTGATGAAAAATGGATTTACGATTTATATCTTATAGCACTTGAGGTTATAAACAATGCCATTAAGCACGGTAACGCTGAGTTAATCACCATCGAACTTTATAAATATCCCAAAAATTACCATTTTCAATTTACAGATGACGGGCTCGGCTTCGATCTGCAGAAAACAAGCAAGGGCTTTGGGCTCGAAAATATCGAAAAGAGAGTAAATTATTACAAAGGTAATTTCGAAATCAGTAGCGTTAAAAACGAGGGCACTATTATTCAGATCAATATCCCATCCAATCGTTAGTCTAGAACTTTTTTTATGGATTCTGTATATGTAAATATACCCTTTATTGGGTATTTCTGCCTGGGTATCTTTATCATAATTTAGCTTAATAAATGCAAAACACCCTTTAAATTAATGCAAAATGAAACAACTACTTACAGCAGTACTAAGTGTGCTGGCAATTGCGGGTTATGCGCAAGATTTAAGTCCAAAAAAGAACGAAAGTGGAAAATACGGATTTGTAGACAAGGCGGGAAAAGAAGTAATCCCTTTTAAATATGAAAAGGCCGGATACAGCTTCCACGAAGGATTAATTGCGGTTAAACTAGATGGGAAATATGGCTTTATAGATGAAACAGGAAAGGTGGTTATCCCATTCAAATATGATGATGCCATTTACTTTAAAGATGGTTTTGCGCAGGTTGAGTTAAATGGGAAATCGGGTTATATCGATAAAAAAGGTAAGGAAATCACTGCCCTAAAATACGATGTTGCCTTTGATTTTTATGAAGGTATCGCCAAGGTGAGGCTAAATGAGCAGTATGGTTTTATTGACGCTACAGGTAGAGAAATTACGCCTTTAAAGTACGAAGATGGGAATAACTTTAAAAACGGTTATGCAAGTGTGAAACTAAAAAACAAATGGGGTTTTATCGATAAAACGGGCAAAGAATTTACAAAGTTTAAATACGACTATGCAAAAGATTTTAATGATGGGGTTGCTCCTGTTGAAAAGAATAAACTCTATGGCGCCATTGATAAAAACGGAAACGAAATCATCCCTTTCAAGTATAGGTTCATTGCTGATTTTGAGGAAGGTTTGGCTAAAGTTGGGCTTAATGGCAGAGAGGGTTTTATAAACACAACAGGCGAAGAAGTGATCCCGATTAAATACGATGCGGTTGGCAGCTTTGAAAATGGAGTGGCCAGGTTTAGATTAAACGGCAGATGGGGAGCGATGGATAAAACAGGTAAAGAAATTACACGATAAACAAACATGACATGAAAAAATTAACAGTATTACTTTTTTTGCTTTATGGATCTTTTGCCTTTGGCCAGGAGACTTACGAGAACAAGAAATTAGCCTTGATTAACGATGTTTTTTATAAAACCACAAGGCAAAACATTAACTCCTTTATGAAGGATAAAGGCTTTGAAAAAGGGGATGTTGAAGAAGGGGAAGGCGATGTTAAAGAAATATTGGCCTTCGACTCCAAATTCGATATGATGGAGGTGTCTTACGCGAAAAATGATAAAATTTCGACTATAGTTTGCATTTTTTCAGGCGCAATTAATGTGGCATTTATTGACATGGAGTTAAAGAAGAAAGGATATACAGCTAAAATGGTTAAACAATCTATAGATGGACAGCAGGTTAATAAAAATATCTGGAGCAAATCCGGAACGAAGTACAATTTTGTTACTTATGCTGATGAGAAAGAAAAAATAGGCGTTTTAGGTTATGGCGTGTACTAGCGGTTTAAAACCCAGCCCTTCTTTACTTTGATAAAATGAAACTTAAAGGCGCAGAAAAACAGTTCTGGTGGCATTTTGGACGTATTACCGAAGCTAAAAACATCCCTACAGAACTGCCTGGTTTTGCCAGCATTGATTCTTTGGTTGATGATGAGTATTTAGCCATGCTTTTTGCAAAAGTTTCGGTTATGGGGAGTATTTATTTGAAAGAAACGAGGGTGACCGATGAGGGGGTGAAATTGATCAGCAATGTTAAGCAGCTTAAAGATTTAACCCTGATGAAGCATGAAAATATTACTAAAGCGTGTTTGCCTTATCTGAACAAACTGACCGATCTGGAATACCTCGATATCTGGAGGACTAAAATCCGCCTAGAAGATATATGGGTTTTAAAGGATTTAAAGAACCTTAAAGAACTGCATATATCGCCTTGTGACGAAGGGGTAGAAGAAAGCCGGGACGCTATTTTAGAAAAGATAATAAAGGCGGAAGAAACATTGCCTAGTTGCATTATTCACACTTGATACCATTAATAGGTAAATATTTTACCTCAGGATATTTTGAACCAAATTTCGAGATATATTCGTGAATAAGTGTCCTCCTGATCTTTTGGAATAGAAGCATTTAACACAATCGAATGTGGAATTCATAAAGAATGTGGAAAAAATTAAAATAGGTTTTTTTTTCTCAAAAATAATCCCTAATATTGCAATCCGATTTTCACGGGATGAAATATCGATTTAATAGCTTAAAATCATGGATTTAGTAAAATTTGTTGAAGAGCAGGCCATCGCGAAAAAAGATTTTCCTGCGTTCAAGTCTGGCGATACAGTGAGCGTACACTATAAAATTCGCGAAGGTAATAAGGAACGTATCCAAATTTACCAAGGTGTTGTAATACAACGTAACAGTGCTGGTGCTAACGAAACTTTCACAGTTCGTAAAATGAGCAATGGTGTTGGTGTTGAGCGTATTTTCCCTTTTAGTTCTCCAAACATTGAGAAAGTAGAAGTGAATAGCTATGGTAAAGTTCGTAGAGCGAAATTGTTCTATTTACGTGCTTTAACTGGTAAAGCTGCTCGTATCAAATCTTTGAGAAAATAATACTCCTTATTATAAGATATAGCCTTCACGATTAATTTCGTGGAGGTTTTTTTGTTTGTACCTTTGTTAAATGTTAGATTCTGCTTTTTTCGACCAAGTGTTTTGGGGTAATACCGTAAAAGCCTATTTCCTTTTCGGAGGCATACTTTTTTTAGGCTTAGTTTTTAAGAATATTGTTTCTAAGCTGTTAAGCAGGCTACTGTTTAAGCTTTTCAGAAACTTTTCAAATCAATCGCATAACGATGCTTTTGTTGCCTTATTGGTAAAACCCATTGAGGTTTTTATTCTGTTAACCACACTTTATCTATCCATCAACCAGTTAAAACACCCGCTGGAGGTAGCCGTATTCCATTACAGCAAATTAATAGGTAAAGTTAAAGAATTAATACCTGTAACAATTGGCGATTGTATTGACCGGATATTTTTGTTTGGGATCATCCTGTCTATTTTTTGGATTATTTTAAGGATAATCGACTTCATTAGCCATGTTTTGTTATATAAAGCCTCACTTACCGATAACAAGTCAGATGATCAATTGGTTCCTTTCTTGAAGGAGCTGTTTAAAACGATCGTAATCTTTATCGGTTTTTTTACGCTGCTGGGTTTTGTTTTCGAGGTTAATGTATTAACGCTGATTACCGGATTGGGTATCGGTGGTATTGCCATTGCTTTGGCGGCTAAAGAGAGCTTAGAGAACTTGATAGGCTCATTCACCATTTTTTTAGATAAACCATTTACAGTTGGCGATCTGGTAAAGGTTGATGGTGTGGAAGGAACGGTTGAAAAAGTAGGTTTTAGGAGCACAAGGATCAGAACTTCTGAAAAAACGATGGCTACTATACCTAATAGAGGTATGATTGATGGTGTTTTAGAAAATCTTTCGCTCAGGAATTCGCGCAAGGTCTCTTTTATTATCGGGCTTACTTACGAAACCAATTCGGAATCACTTAGAAAAATTATTACCGAGATAGAAAGTTACATCAATAATCATCAAGGTACCAGTGATGATGGAAATGCTTCCTTTAAGAGCTTTGGCGATTCTGGTTTAAATGTAGAGGTTAACTATTTTGTAACCGTATTAGATTATGCAGAATTCCTTAAAATCAGGCAGGAAATCAATCTCGAAATTATGGATATTGTTATACGGAATAAATCGGATTTTGCTTATCCTACACAGCGTTTAATCAGCGATAGGCCAGCTCCGGCAGGTAATAATGAAGAAGTAGGTAATGATGTTATGGATTAAAAACTGTTAAGTGTCGTGATTATTTAGCCTGTATCTCACTCAAAAAACAAAAAAGATGTCATCCTAAGCCTGTCGGAAGACAGTCTTTTATTGCATAAGGTCTTCGGCAAGCTCAGACTGACAACGAGTGGATGTTAATTTAATAACATTGTTGTCTTACAGATAATAGAAATATGTAATTCTTTTTCTTTTTGGAAAGCAAGGGCATAGCTACTATTGAGGTTTGTTCCTGCTATTCACTTCAAGTCTCCACTGCGTTTCGAGCTTTTCGTTACTATCAGGTTTATGTGGCAATTTTCGTATTTCAAATCTTTTCAAATGCCTTGGTCTGTGTTTCCACAGGCCATCCGGTTAATTCTTATTTGTGATATAATAAAAAGCCGTCGCGATGTAAATCGGGACGGCTTGTCTATATTTATATAATATATAACTTTAACTTAAAGTAGCTAGTGTAGTAATGCCGCCTTTTACAACCTGGTTTAGTTCTACGTTTACTTTTGTACCTACGGGCAAAAATACATCAACCCGAGATCCGAATTTAATGAAACCAAATTGCTCAGCTTGTACTACCTGATCGCCTTCTTTAACATACCATACAATTCTGCGGGCTAAAGCACCGGCAATTTGACGGAACAATACAGGGGTGCCATTTTTATGCTCTACAACAGTTGTAGTGCGTTCATTCTCTGTTGATGATTTTGGATTCCAAGCAGCAAGGTATTTTCCCGGGTGATATTTGAAGAACTTCACCACTCCAGAAATTGGATTACGGTTAATGTGAACATTTATTGGCGACATAAAAATCGAAACCTGTAAACGTTTATCTTTAAAATACTCCCCTTCTTCTGTTTCTTCGATTACTACAACTTTGCCATCTGCCGGGCAGATAACCAGGTTTTCGCCCGAAGAAAAGCTGCGGCTCGGGTTACGGAAAAACTGTAGTACAATAATAAATAATACAGCCGAAAAGATATAAATGAACCAGCGTAACCAGGTTATGTCGTGATATTTATAATCAACCACCGCGTTGATTACGAAGATAAACAATATGCTTAAGGCAATGGTGGTATAGCCTTCTTTATGTATGGTCATTGTTTTAGAAATTATTGGGCAAAGGTGCGAAAAATAAATTAATCCAATCTAAAAATTATGCCTCGGTTGCTCTGTAAATATCAGTCAGGTTTCTACCAAGACCATTATAATCTAATCCGTAACCCACTACAAATTCGTTAGGTATTTCAAAACCAACGTATTCCAATTCTTCAATTTCGTGTTTTAAAGCACTTGGTTTAAGCAAAAGAGAAGCTACTTTAATTGAAGCAGGGTTTTTTTCTTTTATTGTTTTTAAAATATGCGTTAAGGTTAAGCCTGTATCAACAATATCTTCCACAATGATAATATCTCTGCCCTCGATGTTATCAGGCAGTCCGATTAATTCTTTTACATTTCCCGAACTTGCTGTTCCTTCGTATGAGGCCACACGCATAAAAGCAACTTCGCAGGGTACGTTTATTTCTTTGATTAAATCGGCCATAAACAAAAAACTACCATTTAATACACCAATAAATAGCGGGCATTTACCTTCGTAGTCAACATTGATCTGGATACCCAGTAAACGGATCCGTTTGTTTAAGGTATCGTTCTCTAAAAATATCTCGAATTCTTTGTCCTCTACTTTTATTTTGTGCATGCTGCTGTTGAAAGTTTATTGTTGTTTAATTTGTATAAATCGGTATCTGGTAATCGTTGGGTTTTAACTAAGAACTGTAAACTACAATTGCAAACTTGGTCATGGTTAATTGTTTAATCGTGTGGCTCAACTGGCAAATGCAAACTGATTACTATTGAGTTTTTTCCAATTCCTTTTGTCGTCTTCGTTCTTCCCTACGCTCCTGCCTCAATTGTTTTTTGGTTTTAGTGGTATCGGCTGGCGTGGTTATCTGTTTGCTTGTGGTATCTTTTTTAGATCCGCCACCAAAAAGGCGTTCGAAGAAACTTTTATTTTTATCGTGTACAATCACAACTGGTAAGCCGTCTCCATCATCATCAAATGCAGTAGTATCGATAACAGCCGTATCAGGTGCTAAATACTGGCGGAGGCCCTCTCTTAGACGTACATTATAGAAACCATAACCAGAAGTATCGCTCGCCACTAAACCTCTTCTTGCCATAATATTTCCCATAAACCTAAAATAGTTGAACATGTAAGGTTTCAAACTGCCATCAGCCATAAATTTATACATTGATGCCTTTGGTTTAGGAACAATACTCGCCAGGAATAATCCATCACCGATGGTTAAATCGGCAGGTTGTTTTCCAAAATAATAGCGCGAAGCCTCACCTATTCCATAAATATTCTGGCCTAGTTCCATAATGTTGAAATACACTTCGAGCATCCGTTGTTTGCTTACCAGGTGGTTATGCTCAATAAGCCAAACAATTAATATCTCCTCCGCTTTACGGGCCAAGGTTTTTTGACGGCTTAAATAAACATTTTTAACCAGCTGCATGCTGATGGTACTGCCACCGCGTTTAAATTTCTTTTCTTTAAAGTTTACGGCGATTGATTTACGGATCGATTCTTCAACAAAGCCATTGTGCGTAAAAAATGATGGATCTTCTGCTGTTAAAACCGCATTAATAAAGTTTTTCGATATTGATGATAAAGGCGTAAAATTTGGGTTTGATGGGCCTATGGTAATATCGCGCATCGGTTTGCCATACTCATAAGGCGTATAAACAAATGGGCTGTTGATTTTTTGCAGATTGGTTTTACCCCATTGTACAATTTTGAAATCAACCGGTGTTAAGGTAGAGCTAAAACGCACGCTGTCTGGTACTTTAGTGTCTAAATAAAAATTCAGGTTATACTTCACCTTACCCTGTACTTTCAATCCTTCCAGCGATTCGAACAAGCCTTGTGGAAAAGCATCTAAAACCCCTTGTGCATCCTGTTCTTCGGCATTTAGTTTTAACTCATATATTTTGTTCTTTCCTAAAATATATTTAACAAAGGGGTGGATCTGTGCATTTTTTAGGTAGGCGGTTGAGGTGCTGTCTAAAGCAATGAAATTAGGCCCAACTAAAATATCGGCATCCAGTTTTGCACTTTGTATAATGATATCGTTTGAAGCAATACGTGGCTGGTTAATCAGCATGTTTTTTACCGACCATGAGCCAGAAATTTTATAATCATCGCCGCTGTATTTTGCATTTTTAAGCTCAGTTTGTAAGGTATCAAAACTGATTTTTGCGTGTAGCTTATTGTTTAAGTAAGGTAATTCCAGTTTTTTTCCATCAGCATAAGCGGTAAAGCTCAGTTCTTTACTGCCTGGGTTTACATAACCATTTACGTGCCAGGTAGATTCGTTATTGTTTACATCAATGGTTGATTTTAAATCACCACCATCAATTGTAGCCGTGGTTGCAAAACTCAATTTGGCCGTATCGTGATCATTTAATTTAAAAACCATGTTTTTCACATCCATATCGTCAGGGATTTTGTATAAGACCTGATTTAAGATATTACTGGCTATTTCTGGTAAGTTGGCTTTTCCATTGGTTTGGGTGCTGTCCTTTTTCTTGCGCTTTAAGATGAAATCGATATTTGTGGTCGAATCTTTAAGTACAACACTTACAAAACCATCGTTCAACTTTACTTCTGAGAGTTTTACTTTGCCAAAAATGAGCGGGAAAAGTTTAACGCCAACACTAAGTTCGCCAATATTAGAAAGCGTATCCCTATCTTTAGGAACAACAGAAATATTGGTCATCTTTACAGTGCTCAACCCTGTAAAACCGGCCGCCCCGATTTTTACCTCCAAACCATAATCCTTATCGGCCTTGGCAATTGCTTTGGCCACCATTTTTTTAAGAAGCGCTTCCCTTTTGCTATAGGCTACCGCACCCAATGCAATACAAACAACTAAAAAAACACCTAAAACCCAGGCTCCGATTTTTAAATATTTTTTGGGGATCTTAATTTTTGGTATTCGCATATAGTCGTTAAAATGGTTAATTGCTTAAACGTAACAATTAAATGTTTATTTCGTGTTAAAATTACAGTTAAAAAGCCTAAATAAAAGTATTTATAGCTATGTTTTGTTAATTTTGAATTTAAATTAATACCATGCAGATTAGCCCGCAACAAGTTTTAGATGCGCTTAGAAATGTTGAAGATCCCGATCTTAAAAAAGATCTGGTTACTTTAAACATGATTAAAGATTTACAGATTACAGATAACCAGGTCAATTTTACATTAGAGCTTACTACACCGGCATGTCCGATGAAGGAAATGCTCAAAAATGCCTGTACAAATGCCATCAAGCATTTTGTATCGCCAACGGCAGAAGTAGTGATCAATGTAACTTCGAGGGTAACCCAGCCAAGCAATTCCTCATCGTTGGATAACATCAAAAACATCATTTTGGTTTCATCTGGAAAAGGAGGCGTTGGCAAATCTACAGTTGCGAGTAATCTGGCAGTTGTATTGGCTAAAGATGGTGCAAAAGTTGGCCTTATCGATGCCGATATTTATGGGCCATCGGTACCCACCATGTTCGATCTGGTTGATGCCAAGCCGGGCGCTGAAGAAACAGCCGATGGTAAAACCAAAATTTTACCGATCGAGAAATATGGGATCAAGTTATTGTCTTTAGGCTTTTTTGCCGATCCGGGACAACCAGTGCCATGGCGCGGACCAATGGCATCGAATGCAGTAAAACAATTGTTTAACGATACCAACTGGGGCGAACTGGATTATTTGATCGTAGATCTTCCACCGGGAACCGGCGATATCCACATCACTATTACGCAAAGCTTCCCGATTTCGGGGGCAGTGGTAGTTACGACACCTCAACAGGTTGCTTTGGCCGATACGCACAAAGGTCTGGCTATGTTCAGGATGCCGGGAATTAATATTCCGATTTTAGGTGTTATAGAAAACATGTCGTATTTTACACCAGCAGAATTGCCGGAGAATAAATATTATATCTTCGGAAAAGGTGGCGGTACCGAACTTGCAGCACGTTTTGATGTGCCGTTTTTAGGCGAAATTCCAATTATCCAGAGCATTTCGGAAGCTGGAGATAAAGGGAAACCGGTAGCACTGAACCAGAACCCGCTGCTTGATGTTATATTTGGAGATATTGCAAGTAAAATTGCTCAACAGATATCCATCAACAATGCGCAAATGGTGAATTGCTAAAAAATTACTATTTTTATAAATTAAAATATATATAATGAATTTAACAGAACAAGTAGAACAGGCATTGGAAACTATCAGGCCGTATTTAAAGGCTGATGGAGGTGATGTTTCTGTTGAAGAAATTACATCTGAAGGAACAGTAAAGCTTAAGCTTTTAGGCAACTGCGGTTCTTGCCCGATGAGTTTCATGACTATGAAATCTGGTATCGAACAGGCAATTATGAAAGCTGTTCCTCAGATCACTTCAGTAGTTGCCGTTAACATGGCCGAGCAAGAATAAGCTTTAACACTATTTAACAAGGAAGTTTTATTAATAAAATTACTTTTGTCTTAATGAGATATTGTGTTGCCCTAATTTGCCTTATTTTTTCTGTAACCGCTTTTGCACAACAAAAGCCGGCACAGGATAAACTTATCCAATTTTCTGGGATTATTACCGATATCGATAGCTCAAACGTGATTCCTTACGTTACCATCACCAATCTTTCTGCGAAGAGTAAAAGGGTTGGTGCTGATTATAGAGGGTATTTTACCTTCATTGTAAATCCTGGCGATACCATCTTGTTCACGGCCATTGGTTATAAAAAATTTTCTACGGTAATTCCAGAAAGTACACCGGACAGTAAGTACACGATTATGGTTAAACTGAAAGCCAATGTGATCGATTTACCTTCGGTACGTGTTTTTCCATGGGCAACAACAGAAGAATTTACCCGCGAGTTTTTGTCGATGAAACTGGCGGATGATGATATGGCCATAGCCAAAAAGAACCTTTCGCGCTCCTCAATTGATGGTTTAATTCAAACATTGCCTCGTGATGGACAGGAAATAGGCAGCCAGAATTACCGATATAATTTTGATAGGATGGTCAATAAAAACATGGTGCAAACCAATCCCCTACTTAATCCTTTCGCCTGGGGCAAGCTGATGCAGCAGATTTTTGATGGGGATAAGAGCCGGACGAATTAGTCTTTATCGTTACGTCATCCTGAATTTATTTCAGGATCTATGGCGTTATTAAGATCCTGAAACAAGTTCAGGATGACGGCCGAGAGGAATTAATGGAGATACGCCTTAAAACAAAAAAGGGAAAATGTTTCCACTTTCCCTTTAAATCTTACATCAAAACTTATCTTTTCTTACTCTTATTCGGAAACTTCATTTTGTAATCTGTTTTGATATTTCCTTTCGAAATCGCATCCAGTTTGCTTTTAAGCATGGTCTTGCGAAGAACACTTACTTTATCGGTAAATAATTTTCCTTCAATATGATCGTATTCATGTTGGATTACGCGTGCAGGCATTCCGTCTACATCCTCAGTATGTTCTACCCAGTTTTCATCAAAATAGGTGATTTTGATATTCGGCTTGCGCATAATGTTTTCGCGGATATCAGGAATACTTAAGCAGCCTTCGTTAAAACTCCAGGCTTCGCCCGTTTCTTCCAAAATTTCGGCATTGATAAATACCTTTTTATAGCCTGGTGTGCCATCTTCATCTTCACCTGTATCAACAATAAATAAACGGATAGGCAAACCAATTTGTGGAGCAGCTAAGCCTACACCATTTGCATAATACATGGTGTCGAACATGTCGCTGATTAATTGTTTTAATCCTGGATAATCTTTATCAATATCGGTTCCTACCTTTTTTAAAACAGGATCACCGTAAGCTACTATTGGTAATTTCATTGTATTATATTTTTTTCCAGATCTCAATCTGAGCTTGTTAATCGCAAAATTGTCATTCTGAATGCAATGAAGAATCTCTAACATCTTAATTGCTGTCCAAACAAGTTGCTACTATGTTTAATTGAACTGCTCATCGTTTGAGATACTTCGTGCCTCAGTATGACGGCAAGTTCTGTACAAAAATAAGAATTATTCCTCTATTGGGCAGAAAGTAAAGATATTCAGTTGCTCAATATCTAAAATCTCGTTGGCAACATCTGCCATTTGCTTGGTGGTAACGGCATTTATTTTCTCAAAAACAGTTTCCAGAGAATCGATTTTGTTATGATCGATCAGGCTTTTAGCCATTGAAATGATTAAACCGATCCTGTTTTCCTCCCCTAAGGCAATCTGTCCGATAAATTTGTTCTTGGCTTTTTGTAACTGCAGTTCATTTAAAGGATGTTCTCTAAGCTTTTTGATCTCCTTAAAGATTAAAGAGAGTGCTTTGGCTTGCTTTTCTTTATCTGTTCCGAAATAAATGGAAAAAATACCTGTATCACTTAATGGAGAAAAATTGGACTCAATGGTATAGGCAATCCCATATTTTTCCCTGATCTGTAAATTTAATACCGAACTCATTCCATTACCGCCAAAGTAATTATTCAACAGCATTAAAGGCACCTTTTGCGATTGGTGAGTAGAATATGCCTGCCTGCCTAAAATACAGTGTGCCTGCATAATCGGCTTATAGATAGTAGTATTGTTTTGTGCGATTATACCTGGTTTAACCCTTTCTTTGTTTGGATTATTCTCTTCAACATCAGCAAAATGTTTGCTCCCTTTATTTACAACGCTATTTAAAGTGTAATTGCCCAAAACGGCCACCACAATTTCGTTTGTGCGGTAATTGGCCTTTCTGAAATTGATTACATCCTCCCTGGTAAAATGCTGAACGGATTCAGTCGTGCCCAAAATGTTGTTGCCCAGTGCATGGCCAGCGAAAAGCATATCTTCAAAATCATCATTTATAGCCTCTTCCGGTTGATCTAAATAAGAAGAGATTTCATCCAGGATTACACTTTTTTCTTTATCCATTTCCTCTTCAGGAAAGGTGGAGTGGAACAGAATATCGTTGAAAAGATCTAATGTTCTATCTAAATATGGATTCAAAAAAGAAGCGTGCACGCAGGTATATTCTTTTGTAGTATAGGCATTTAAATCTGCCCCAACACTCTCCAAGCGGTTTAAAATCTGATTGGTGCTGCGTTTTTCGGTACGCTTAAAAATCAAATGCTCAATAAAGTGTGCTAAACCCGCTTTATTTTCAGGCTCGTCGCGCGATCCTGTGTTGACGATGATGCAAGCGTGAGATATGGCAGAGGCCGAGGGCACATGCAGTAAGCGTATGCCGTTTGGCAAAGTGTGAACATTGTATTCCATTGGGGGGCAAAGATAAGGCTAATTGCTTACAAAGCCTCTGTATCTGGGTATTGCAATTGTAAAGCGGAAATCAATTTATTCCTGGTAGGCCTTTTGAGTATCAAAAAAATAAAATTAGCTACACCAAATATTAAAAAGAACGAATTATGTGTCATAAAAAAACCAACAATATTAAAAAGAGCACCTCCTTCCAGCATTGCCGAACTAATGATAAACGCACTTTGATACATGTTAATCTTGGTATCGGCAGAAGCATTTTTGTCAATTTTTGCCATTAAGTTTCTATAAAAAAATATACTCGCCGAGATGGTGATCAATCCCATTATTGGAAATATTGGGTTAAAAGGCGAAGTGGTTTTAGGGTTGGCATCAAAAAACATGATCTCGCGGTTGAGAAATATGGTTACTAGTGCAAAGAGGAAAACCCCAGCGCATAAAGCAAGGTGGATAATTTGGAGTGTTTTTAGTTTAGTATTCATTGTGGATTTAGCTCGATTTAAATTTAAGAAGGATGGTTGTCATTCCCGCGCAGGCGGGAATGACGAATCTATTGAAAAATTATTTCGTTATCCCCTCCAATGAGAATAAAAATGCCCACCTTAGTGAAACATCTTTTAAATAATCGAAACGGCCTGATGCGCCGCCATGGCCAAATTCCATATTGGTTTTAAGCAATAATACATTCTTATCAGTTTTAGTTGCCCTTAGTTTGGCTACCCATTTAGCAGGTTCGAAATACTGCACCTGACTATCGTGCAGGCCTGTAGTAACCAACATGTTAGGATAGGCCTTTTTCTCTACATTTTCATAAGGGGAATAGCTTTTCATATAATCGTAAGCTGCTTTTTGTTTAGGATTTCCCCACTCATCAAACTCATTGGTGGTTAGCGGAATGCTTTCATCCAACATGGTGTTAATTACATCAACAAAAGGAACATCGGCAATAATACCGTTCCATAAATCGGGAGCCATATTAGCCACAGCGCCCATCAATAAACCACCTGCGCTACCTCCATGTGCATATAAATGGCCTTTTGATGTGTATTTCTGATCAACCAGGTACTCGCCCGCGGCAATGAAATCGGTAAAGGTATTTTTCTTTTTCATCAATTTACCGTCTTCATACCATTGGCGTCCCATTTCCTGTCCACCGCGGATGTTGGCAATAGCGAAAACAAAACCACGGTTTAAGAGACTTAATCTTGGCGAAGAGAAGTTTGCATCTGTACTAGATCCGTAGGATCCATAAGCGTAAAGCAGCAATGGTGCATGTCCGTTCTTTTCAAAGCCTTTTTTGTAAACCAAAGCAATTGGGATTTTTGTGCCATCTTTTGCTGTCGCGAAAACTCGTTCCGTTGCATAATCTTTAGGATCGTAACCACCAACAACTTCCTGCTGTTTCATTAGTTTTTTATCCTTTTTCTCGAGGTCGTAATCGTAAACTGAATTTGGCGTGGTTAAAGAGGTATACGAATAACGCAGTGTTTTGCTGTTATATTCTGGATTTGCACCAACGCCGGCAGCGTAAACAGGTTCATCAAACTTGATATAATAATCGCTACCATCCTTCTTCAGTACGCGTAGTTCGGTTAAGCCATTTTTACGTTCTGATAATACCAGATGGTCTTTAAATTCCTCCCCATATTCGAGTAAAACATCTTTACGGTTTGGAATAACCTCTTTCCAGTTTTCTTTTTCTGTTTTATCCAGCGGGCATTGCATCAAACGGAAATTTTTGGCATTCCAGTTGGTTATGATGTAAAACTTATCATCTACCGTTAAAATATCGTATAAAACATCTTTTGAGCGTGGTGAAAATACTTTAAACGCAGCCTCTGGACGATCGGCATCAATCATTCTATATTCGGTAGTTAATGTTCCCTGCGATGCAATGAAAATAAAACGGCCATTTTTCGATTTCATTACACCGATATAGTTGCTGTTGTCTTTTTCATCATAAACTACGGCATCTGTTTTAGCATCGGTGCCAAGCGTGTGTTTTTTAATTTTTTCGCTTAATAGTGTAACAGGGTTTTTAGAAGTATAGAAAAGTGTTTTATTGTCATTTGCCCATGCTACCCCACCTTCGGTATTGGTAATGGCATCCTTTAACATTTCGCCGGTTTCTAAATTTTTAACATTGATGGTGTATTGGCGGCGCGAAACCTGATCTACGCCAAAAGCTAAAAGTTTATTATCGGGACTAACACTAAATCCGGTTGCGCTGTAATAGGCATGGCCTTTTGCCAGTTTATCTACATCTAACAGTATTTCCTCAGCGGCCGTTAAGCTCCCCTTTTTACGGCAATACTTAAAATATTGCTGCCCGTCTTCCGTTCTGGTGTAATAGAAATAGCCATTCCTGAAAACAGGGACAGATTCGTCTTTTTCTTTAATCCTCCCTTTCATTTCTTTAAACAGATCGGCCTGAAATTGATCTGTACTTTTCATCATCGTGTTGAGATAAGTATTTTCGGCTTTTAAATAATCGACAACTTTTGTACTATCAGGACCTTTTTTAAAGTAATCGATCATCCAATAGTAGTTATCTACCACGGTATCGCCATGTATTGTTCTTTTATGTGGAATAATCTCTGCTATAGGGGCCTTGGCATCGGGCCATTTAATTGCTTTCATTTCTTTCTTTTGAGGATTGTTACAAGCTGTAATTGTACTGAGTACAACCAAGCCAGTTAAGATACGTTTCATAGTGGTTTGAATTAGGTCGAATGCAATTTAATAATTTAGTTCAATAGTTCATTGGTCATTTGTTCATTGGTAGCATGGCGGTTAACTGTTTAACCGTTTATTCCACGCCCAACGCCCTAACTAAATTATCATTTCAGCAAAAATCCATTATGCCTATAGATAATCATCTGAATTAGAAAAATTGATGGTAAATTGCCACATCAAATTGCTTGAAAATAATAATGAAATTAGGGTACAAAAAAATAGTTGTTAAAGTTGGTTCGAATGTAATTACACAAGCGAATGGTTTGCCTGATGAAGCAAGGATTAAACACCTTGTAAATCAACTGGCCGATATAAAAAAACTTGGTATTGAGGTTATTTTGGTTTCTTCGGGTGCGGTAGCATCGGGCAGAAGTTTGATCAAGGTATCTGAAAAACAAGACGCCGTAACTACCCGACAACTTTTAGCAGCCATTGGTCAGGTTAAACTGATTAACACCTACGCTAATTTTTTTGCGGCGCATGAAATTCAGTGTGCACAGGTTTTGGTTACTAAAGAAGATTTCCGCGACCGGGCACATTATTTAAACATGAAGAACTGCTTACAGATTTTGCTTCAAAATGAGGTAATCCCTGTGGTGAATGAAAACGATGTAGTTTCGGTTACTGAACTAATGTTTACCGATAATGATGAATTGGCTGGATTAATTGCTTCGATGTTAAATGCCGATGCCTTGATTATCCTGTCGAATGTGAACGGCATCTACAACGGCGATCCGAAAATTGAAGGATCGGCCGTTATTGAGGAAATTAATGGTTCGGTAGCTAACCTGGCTTCTTTTATCCAAACGGGTAAATCGCAATTTGGCCGTGGCGGAATGATCACTAAATCTACCATGGCACAGAAAGTGGCAAAACTGGGCATCACAGTCCATATTGCCAACGGAACGCAAGATGATGTGCTCACTTCTTTGCTAAACAATGAACTGGTGCATACACGCTTCGTTCCCGAAAAAAGTAAATCGGGCAAGAAAAAATGGATTGCCCATTCTGAAACTGCTGCCACGGGCATTGTAAAATTAAACGATGGCGCAAAAACAGTATTGACTTCTGGGAAAGCCACCAGTTTATTGCCCATAGGGATTATCGAAATACAAACTGACTTTTTAAAAGGCGATATTATTAAAATCATAGACGAAAAAAACAATCTCATTGGGCTCGGAATAGCGGAATACGGATCTGATAAAGCCAGAGAACGTATCGGACAGAAGAAACAGAAAGCGCTGGTGCATTACGATTATTTTTACTCGGCTATTTAAAGGTTTACCGCAAAGGACACAAAGAGAAGACGCAAAAGAACGCTGAGGCAGTATGAACCAAACGAAAGGGCATCACTAGCTTTGCGTTCTCTGCGAAAACTTAGCGCGCTTTGCGGTTAATAATTAACAAAATGGATTACAAACAATACTTTGAAAAAGCAAAACAAGCAAGTCGCACCTTGGTTAGCCTTGGTAAAGAAACGACAGATGCTGTTCTAACAGATCTGGCTGAGGCTTTGGTAACCAATATAGCATTAATTCTTGCTGAAAATGTAAAAGATTTAGCAAAAATGCCCATTGAAGATCCAAAATACGACAGGCTGAAGTTAAGCGCTGCGCGCATTGCTGATATTGCAAACGATCTTAAAAATGTTGCAGGCTTAAGCAGTCCGTTGGGTAAAATTCTTTCAGATAAAACGCTGGAAAACCAGCTTCATATACAAAAAGTTAGTGTGCCTTTAGGTGTTGTGGGTGTAATTTACGAGGCCCGACCAAATGTTACTGCTGATGTATTTTCACTCTGTTTTAAAACAGGAAACGTTGCCGTGCTTAAAGGAGGCAGTGATGCTGAATTTTCGAATCTGGCTATTGCAAAGGTGATACATGGGGTTTTGGAGAGGCATAAAATCAATCGCGATGTTTTAACCCTATTGCCAGCCGAAAGAGCCGCAACCGAAGCTTTATTGAATGCAAGAGGTTTTGTAGATGTTTTAATCCCAAGGGGAAGTCAATCGTTAATTAATTACGTTCGCGAAAACAGTAAAATCCCCGTTATTGAAACCGGAGCTGGGATTGTACATACCTATTTTGACGAGACTGGTGATTTGGAGAAAGGCAAAGCAATTATTTTTAATGCAAAAACCAGAAGGGTAAGTGTTTGTAATTCGCTTGACTGTGTACTAATTAATCAAAATCGGCTTGATGATCTGCCTGCGCTTTTATCTCTCTTGGCTGATAGCGATGTTGAACTCTATGCTGATGAAAAAAGTTTTGAGCTATTAAAAGCTTCTTACCCTGAACATTTGTTAAGCCTGGCTAAGCCTGAACATTTTGGTACAGAGTTTTTGTCGTTAAAGCTAGCTGTTAAAGTAGTAGCTGATTTAGCTGAAGCTTTGAACCACATTGCCGATTATAGCTCAAAACATAGCGAAGCCATTATTTCTGAAGATGCCGCTAACATTGCCCAATTTTTAAACGAAGTAGATGCTGCTGCGGTTTATGCCAATGCCTCTACCGGATTTACGGATGGTGCACAGTTTGGTCTAGGTGCCGAAATTGGCATTAGTACGCAAAAACTCCACGCCCGCGGACCAATGGGGCTGGAAGAATTAACCAGTTATAAGTGGGTGGTAAGAGGTGACGGACAAGTAAGGAGCTGATCGGTTTTATTGTCATTCTGAATGCAATGAAGAATCTGCATACGATGGAAAACAGTCATTAGATTTGTTGCCTTCAGTATAAATGTTAGCGCCATGCAACTAAATAAAGATTCTTCGCTGAGCTCAGAATGACAGCATAATATTATAATTCAAAAACCTCTCCTCTTTCAGGTACGGCTACGTTAAAACCATCTTCTTGCAAAGCTAAAGAAAGACTTTGCAGACTTTTATCTTCACCATGAACCAAGAAAACTTTTTTGGGTTGGCCAGTTTGTTTAATTGTTTTCACTAAATCGTTATGATCGCCGTGGCCACTGAGCAGATCGGTTTGGTGTATCGTGGCGTAAACCATCATTTCACGGTCTTTAATGCGGACAATAGGTGCCCCACTTAATAGCTTGTAACCGAGTGTTCCTTTTGCACAGTAGCCAATAAAAAGAATGGTGCAATAATAGTTCTGAATGTTGTAGTACAAGTGATCCTGAATCCGCCCACCTTCTAACATGCCTGCCGATGAAATGATAATACAAGGATCAAAATAATTGGAAACATCTTTACTTTCTTTCATCGTTTGAACGTAAGCAAGATGCTCAAATTCAAACTCATCGCCCATGGTTTGGTAAAAATCTTTCGCTTCCTGATTTACCAGGTTATGGTGTTTGCGGTAAACTTCGGTAGCCTGGATGGCCATGGGGCTATCTACAAAAATCTGAATAGGTGGCAACAGTTTTTTGGTGAAAATCTGGTTTAAGGCAAATACCAACGATTGCGTACGACCAATGCTAAATGCAGGAATAATCAATCGCCCAGGGCTCTTAATGCAGGCTTCGGTAATTTCCTGAACTAATCTTTCCTCTAAGGTTTGATCTTTGGTGTGCACCCTCCCGCCATAGGTTGCTTCACTTACCAGGTAGTCGACCGCTGGCAGCGGCTCAGGGTTAACCAACACCGGGTAGTTCTCTCTGCCAATATCGCCTGTAAAAGCAATTTTCTTCTCTACACCATTATCGTTGATAGTTAAAATAGCTGCAGCAGCACCAAGCAAATGGCCAACCGGCACAAAGGTTAGGCTAATATCGCCGTTGATTTTGAAAGGCTTGTTAAAGGCAATGGTTACAAAACGATCGATTGTATCCATTACATGTTTATGTAGGTACAAAGGTTTTGGTCCGCTAAAATTGCCACGTTTAGTTCTGGGTTTTCGGCCTGCTTTCCTTAAGAAAAGTTCCACAGAATCGAATAATAGTATTGAAGTAAGGTCGGCTGTTGGTGGCGTACAGAGCACCTGACCTTCAAAACCCAATCGAACCAATGTAGGTAAATTGCCAGAGTGATCGATATGGGCGTGAGTTAGAATAACCAGATTGATGCTTGCCGGATCGAAAGGGAATTGTTGGTTTTCTTCCTGGTAGGTTTCCTTCTCATAATCTAATCCACAATCTATCAGTATTTTATAATGCCCAATTTCGAGTAGGTGCATACTTCCCGTTACCTGTTGTGCTGCGCCCCAAAACGTTAACTTCATCTTCTTATCTATCGCGTAAGTTCTTTAGCCGTAAAGTAATATAAATGATGGGATTTTTAAACAATCAAGCGTAATATTTTAATTATCATTCGTTTTGTTGTCTAAATTTTAGTGCCCTCAATATTTCACTTTTTGCCTCTTCCGAAAAATCTTCTAAATCTGATAGTATGATCGTTTTGTCTAATAGCATAGCGATGATCGTATCAAAAAACCACGAATTTCTCATGCCATCGTACCTTCTGGCGATGTGCTTGTCGAAATCTGTTACAGCGGTGAAAATTTTATAATAATCGTCTCTATTATCTTCAGGCTGTTGTGTTTTCCATTGGTTTAAAATTTCGGAGAACACCTGCATCTGTTTTTTTAGTTCCCGTTGTAAAGCTACCTCGAATAACTTTCTGGCAACTTTGTTATCTGCTTTTGAAAAATTCATAAAGTAAATTTATGTCATAAAGATAAGAATGTCATTAGGTAACCGGCTCAACCCGAAGAAAATATTTTTTATCTTTGAAGAAAAAGTATAGTCATGCAAGAACCTTTTGATATAGAAATAGGGCCAATTAATTATTCAGTTTTTCCGGAAGGAAATGATTCGTATACCATTTTTAAAGATGGAAGAGAATATATTCAAATTCAAAAGGATACTTCATCTATCTGGTTAAAAATGGATTATAAAACTGAACTTCCGATTTTTGAAGAAGACGAAGAAGTAAATGCTATTGGACAGGCCATTGAAAAATATGTGCCTGAAGAAGATGAGGGCGAAGACGAGTTATAATAAGAAATCCTCAACAAGGTTTGGCTAAAGCGGGCCTTGTTGAGGATTTAAATTTAAGCAAGGAGCTTTAATAATTCTTCTGCAACTTTTTCTGATGAGGCAGGGTTTTGTCCGGTAATCAATAAGCCATCAGCTATGGCATAGGGATTCCAATCAGCTATCTTGCTGTATTGCCCACCATTTTTTTTCAACATATCCTCTACTAAGAAAGGCACTACGTTTGTTAATTGTACAGCTTCTTCTTCGGTATTGGTAAACCCGGTTACATTTTTTCCATTTACCAGGTATTCACCATTTATCTTTACATCCTTAAGCACTCCCGGAGCATGACATACAAAAGCAACAGGCTTGTTGGCGGTATAAAATTCTGAAATGAGCTGTTGTGAAGTTGCACTTTCTGCTAAATCCCAAAGTGGTCCGTGGCCGCCAGGATAAAAAACGGCATCATAATCATCCATCATTATATCGGCCAATGGAATGGTGTTTTTTAATTTGTCCAAAAGAACAGTGTCTTTGTCCATTCTTTTCGTCGTTTCGGTTTGAAAAGAAGGATCTTCACTTTTAGGGTCAATTGGTGGCTGACCACCTTTTGGTGAGGCCAATACAATATCAATACCTTTGTCGGCTAAGGCATAATATGGCGCTGCCAACTCTTCTGACCAAAAACCTGTTTTTAAACCTGTATTTCCTAATTCGTCGTGGCTTGTAAGCACGAATAAAACTTTCTTATTCATATTTTTATGTTAAGTGTATCACAAAATTAGTGCACTTGAATAGGGCAGCAAAGGACTTCAATCACAAATTTAATGTGCGCAAAATCACACTTTTGTGGAAAGCCTGCTTAAGGTTTCTCTGGAAATGCCCAGGTATGCTGCGATTATTGTTTTAGAAACCCGTTGCATCAATTGCGGATACTGTTGAGCGAGTTGTTCAAAACGCTCTTTCGGGCTTGTGGTCAAAAGTGATAAAATCCTTTGCTGTAACGCTACATAGCCTAAACTGTTTTTTACCCTGAAAAAATGCTCCATTTTATGGCTTTCGCTGCATAGCTGATCTAAACTATCCTTGCTAATGGAGAGTAGTTCTGAGTTTTCTAAGCAGCTGATGTTGGTAATCGATTTAACATGACCATAAAAAGCCCTAAAATCGGAAAGCCACCAGTTTTCCATCGCAAACTGGATAATATACTCTTTGCCATTGGCATCTGTAAATGTAGCCTTTAGCAAACCTTTAACTACAAAATAAATGTGATTAACAAATTCGTCCTCCTGGATCAGGTACTGGTGTTTTTTTAGCGTTTTTGGTTTGAAATGTGCTGCTATATGCTCAAACTCCTGATCGGTAAGGGAAATGATTTCTTCGAGGTGTGTTTTTAATTCAAAACTCATGCTATAAATTTAACTAAATTAAGCATGAAACTCATTTTTTTGATTTTGGAATGAGGTGAGGCAAAAAAAATAAGGCCCGATTACTGATCGGGCCTTCTGTCTTTTAAATGGTTTACCTTGTGCAATTTGCAGTCCAGGTTTGCCCATCTTTCGAAACTAAAATTTTAAGGGTACTGGCATCAATACTAATACCTGTTAAACCTGAGCCAATACTTACATAACTGTTGTCGCCTGTTTTTTCAAACTTTACACCTGTAATATCAGGAATGCCGTTGCCAAAGTAAAAATTATAAGTTTCGCCAACTTTGCTTACTGTTACTTTACCATCGGAACTGTTAATGGTAGTCTCACCGCTACGATAGGAAACGGTTCCTTTGTAAGTACCCACGAAGAAATCCCTATCTGCAGGATCGGTATCCTTTTTACATGATACCATTACGGTTAATGCTATTAAAAGCATGCTGAAAATTTGAACTGTCTTTTTCATCTCTTTCACTTTTTTTTTAAATAGGTAATAAATGTAACATGGCTATGACAATGACTATGCCAAAGGAGTCATTAAAGCCTAAAAAAGGATGAGATAACAAAATAAAAGCTATAAAATAATATGTGTTAAAATGTTGTTTAATAGGTTTTTATGTGTCTACAGAGCCGCGCTTTTCATTCATGCTACCCATAACAGATTTTTTACAGCTACTAGCGTTCACAAATAAATAAGACTGTTCAGTTTAGAAGAACGCTGAGCCCGTTTATTGAAATTGATGTAGCCCGATATTTGAAGAAAGAGAAATTTTTTACCACTCAAAGTAATCAAAAAGCGATATATTTCACGTTATTCTTTGGTATAATTTGAAGGTCCGTTAATGTCTACTGTTTTGCCTAAAAAGTGTGGTTTTCTACCAATTAAAATATCAATTGTAGATTTTACAACGGCAAAATATTCTCTAAAAGAAGCATATTTGTAACCCTGATACGTTCCTTGATCGGCCGCAAAGCCATATGATTTAACACCCAATTTATTTCCGATATTGATACACCGGTTTAAATGATATTTTTGTGAAACCAGAATGGCTGTATCAACCTTAAAAATATATTTAGATCTATATAAGGTAGAGTAGCTATCAAAGCCCGCGTAATCAAGATAGATCTTATTGGTATCAACACCATGTTCATAACAGTAAAGTTTCATTACCGTTAACTCGTCATGCTCATCGCTGCCGTTATCGCCAGATAAGAGGATTTTATCAATTTTATGGTTGTTATAGAGCTTTATGCCAGCATCGAGCCTGTCTTTTAAGTATTTGCTAGGTTTATTATTGTTAATGCCTGCTCCGAAAATAATGGCCACTTTGGTTCCTGGTGTATCTTTTTCGTTTAAAAAAATTACCGGATCAGTTTGAGATTTTACCAATAAATTTATGCCCAACACTACAATAATGCCCAATAAGGAGGCATAGATTAACAACTTTATGATTTTTTTGATATTCATTATTAATGCGTTAATTGTTTATTTTTTGCTCTGTGGTTTTGGGTTATTGTTTTTTTAAGATCGTGGCAATCTTTTTATCCAGATCTAAATTCTCAGTATCATCGAAAGATTCGCCAATTTCATACGGCTTGTATTTCTTATCAAGCCTATACAACTGATAATAATTGGTACCTGTTAAACCATAACTAACAATTACCTTATGCTTTTTATTGTAGCTGGGGTTAACAATTTTGTCGAAGTCCTTTACCTTGGTTAAAGTGTGTTTTTTTGGATTAATGAGGTATAAATTGTAAAACGAATTTCCGCCTCGCGCACCGGTATCTTCGAAAATTAGCAGATCTTTTATTCCATCATTGTTATAATCTTCGTAAGTGATATTGTGTGCGATTTGACGCATGTCAATGTTTTCTTTCCAAAAAATCTTATCGGCTTTTGGCTCACTTTTACCAAAGTAAATGTTGGCGTTGTATATTTCTGCAAATGGTTTTCTTTCAATTATTAAGTGTTGTATAGCCAGTATATAACTTTTATCTGCAAACGGGTAAATATATTGCCATTTACCTTTTGCTTTTTGCTGGTGAAATATTTTTTGGGCAAATGAATAATTGGTAATACTTATAAAGCATAAAAGTAGGATTAGTTTCATGGAGAATGTAAGGAGCCGCGTTAATGTTAGCAATAAATTTTTTAATAGAAAGCATTTGGTGCCCAAAAAATCAAACTTTGTCAAGATAGCAAATAAGTAAATAGGTTCTTCCCAAATGTTTACCCTGCCCAGCCATCCCTATCCAAACTCCTATAATTAATCGATTCGGCCAAATGCTCGAGCTCTACATTTTCACTTCCGGCTAGATCTGCAATGGTTCGGGCCACTTTTAAAATCCTATCGTAAGCACGGGCTGATAAGCCTAACCTTTCCATTGCGGTTTTTAATAAAATAGTGCCTGCTTCGCTGATCTGACATACTTTACGCACCATTTTCGGACTCATTTGGGCGTTGCAGTGCAGCTCTTCCTTATCAAAAAACCGTTTGTCCTGAATTTCCCGGGCTTTAATTACACGTTCCCTAATGCGGTTGCTTCTTTCCGTGTCAGCTGTGGAGGCTAATTCTGTAAAATTAACCGGCGTTACTTCAACATGAAGATCAATCCTGTCTAGAAGCGGTCCGGATATTTTACTCAGGTACTTTTGAACCACGCCTGGTGCGCAAACACAATCTTTCTCCGGATGGTTGTAAAAACCACATGGGCATTCCTGCGTTGCCTTGTTTGCGTTTTGAAAGCCAAACCGGAAAACCAATGCCTATTTCCTATCCTGAAAATCCAATATCGATAGGTGATCATATAAGAAAGAAAAGAATAGAACTAAATCTACTTCAAAAAGACGTGGCAAGGATTTGTGGAGTTAGTGAAGACTGCATTGGAAATTGGGAAAAAAACCGAAGTATTCCTCAAATTCAATTTTTTCCGCATATTATAAACTTCTTGGGCTACATGCCAATTGCATTTGATTTGGATACTCTTTCAGGAAGGTTAAAAACGTACAGACACATTAATGGTCTTGGTCAAAAGCAAATGGGAAAAATTCTAGGAGTTGACGGGGGTACTGTTTGTAGTTGGGAATTGGAGGAGAATCAACCAAATAAGGGGATGTTGGTTAAGCTAAATCCGATTTTGGAAAGAGGAGTTAAACCATTATAATTTGATATTGACCTTGGTTCATGGCTCAGGGGATTCAGATTTATTTTAGATTAATACATATTCTTTGTGTGCTTCAAGATGGTAATTTTTGCTTGGCTTTCAGTTGACATTTATAGGCCCACCTGTGAAGACAAAAAATTCTGTTATTTTAGTCTGATCTTAATCCTGCAATCTCAAATAGGCAAAAAAAACTGCTAAATGTTTTTATTTCATAATTTTGTGAAGTGAACAAAAAAGAGAATATAAGCGATTTTCATAGCCGACATGGATGGGAATACTCTAAAAATGGACAATTCAACGTGTATAACAGAGAAGAATTTTCTTGCGATAGTACATCCCTGCCGCCCAACCGCAGGGATTTCTATAAAATATCTATGATCACAAAAGGTACTGGAATATTAAGCTATGCTGATAAAGTCATCCGGATTGATAAACCTTCCATTACCTTCTTTAATCCTTTGATTCCCTACTCGTGGGAGCCTACTTCGAAAGATCAGGCAGGCTATTTCTGTCTGTTTACTGAGGACTTCATCAACCAAAGCCTTAAAAGTGAGAGCCTTTCACATTCGCCTCTATTTAAGATAGGAGGAGATCATTTGTTTTTTCCTAAAATAGAGAGTATTGAGTTATTAAAAGGTATTTTTGAAAACATGTTCCTTGAGATCCGTTCCGGATACGCGCATAAATATGAATTATTAAGAAGCTACGTGCAGGTCATTATGCATGAGGCAATGAAAATACAACCTGCAGATACATTTTATCAACCAGTCAATTCCGCAGAGCGTATCACAACTATGTTTCTAGAACTGTTAGAACTGCAGTTTCCTATCGATGCCCCTACACAAACTTTGAAACTCAAAACAGCTAAAGAATTTGCTTTGCAGCTCAATGTACATACCAATACGCTGAACAGAGTTTTGAAAGAAAGCACAGGCAAAACTACCACGGAATGGATTGCCAATAGAATTACTAACGAGGCAAAAGCATTATTACAGTTCAGTAATTGGGATATAACAGAAATTGCCTATAGCCTGGGTTTTGAATATTCGGCAAATTTTATCATTTTTTTTAAGAAGCAAACCAATACAACTCCTTTAAAGTACAGGAAAGCTCTCTGTACACCTATTTCCAAACTATAAAGGAAAACATCAATCACCTTCTGCATTTAATTCCTGCTTCCGGTTATAATATCCGCCATACCATCTCATTAGAAATGATGGCTGTCTAACCGTAGACTTCCTGTAAGTATCCGATCTTACACCAAGTTAATAATCATATGTTTGATTAGCATAATTTTAAACTAACCATAAAATGGAGCTTTGCTTCATAAAAATAATGTATTTATGGAAAGTGAAAATCTATGTAAAAAAAATAGTAATGGTGCTCAGGTATCAGCTGTGAACCTTTTTAATAAGGATTATACTCAACCGATCTCTCCAGCGTGGACAGCGGTTTTCTCGCTAACAATGGGCGTCTTTGGATTATTAACAGCAGAGTACCTGCCTGCCAGTCTGCTCACACCGATGGCTACAGAACTAGGGCTTTCAGAAGCGGTAGCAGGTCAGACGGTAACTGTGACCGCAATAGCCGCATTGTTTTCCGGAATGTTGCTACCCGGACTTACACGGTCTTTAGACAAAAGGATCGTATTGCTCAGCTTTTCTGCTTTGATGATCGTCTCTAATCTTTTTGTTGCTTTCTCATCAAGCATCATCGTGCTTTTATTGATGCGTACGTTGCTCGGAATTGCCCTTGGAGGCTTTTGGGCAATGGCAGCAGCAGTAGCTATGCGTCTTGTACCTTTGAAAATGGTGCCACGTGCCTTATCGATAATTTTCAGTGGTATAGCTGTCGGAACCGTGGTCTCTGTCCCTCTCGGCAGCTACCTGGGAGGCTTGTTCGGCTGGCGCAGTGCTTTTTACGCAGCGGCGGCAGTTGGTGTAGTGACGTTAATTTTTCAATGGTATACTTTGCCTAGCCTGCATTCACAGCGGGCAACCAAATCTACAACAGTGCTTAAAGTACTGCTGCGACCGGGTATAATAGTAGGAATGCTGGGCTGCGTGCTGGCACATATAGGCCACTATTCCCTTTTTACTTACGTCCGTCCCTTCTTAGAGGATACAATAAGAATTGGCGCTGATGGAATAGCCATGATATTGCTGGGCTTTGGAGCAGCAAACTTTGCCGGTACGCTTCTGGCAGGACGGCTCATGGAACACAGTCTGCGCTGGACATTAATCATTATGCCAATTTTGGTTGGAGTTGCAGCATTGCTCCTGGTATTGTTACCACCCTCTTTTACTGGACATGCATTGCTGATTGCAGTCTGGGGAATGGCTTTCGGCGGTGTGCCGGTTGCATGGTCAACCTGGGTGTCCACTGCAGTTCCCGATGAGGCAGAAAGTGCCGGAGGAATGGTTGTAGCAGCAGTACAAGGCGCCATTGCAGCGGGAGCAGCCATGGGCGGATTACTATTTAATTATGCCGGTATCTCTGGTGTATTCGTCACAGCGGGCATCTCAATGCTTTTAGCGGGGGTATTTATCGCTTTGTTAGTCAGGGTTAAGGCTATCCGTAAGGAAGCTGGAAGAGCGGTTGTATCTCATCATTGAAACGTGGAGCAAACTATGATGAACTGCTATATTTGGCGCTTAGTTCATCCAGATCCAAGAATTAACACCATTTACTGTTTGTATACCATCTTTTTTCTTTTAATTCCCTTGACCAGTTTGCTTTGAGCCAGAGATCTCGAGAAAGGCAGTTTTTTTTATATTGCACGCACATAAATTTTATGCTATGGAAAACAATAAATCAACTTTTAAAGAAGAAGCCGAAACGCAAAGAAATGTAGCGTCCCTGGCGGTAAATCTGGAAGAAATCACACCTTCATTCCAAACAGTTTTTCCACAGACCCGTTACTTTGAGATAGATTCCAAAATTGCTGGAAACCGTTTCTCTGCGTGGGTCACTGTACCTGCAGGATACGACCAACAAAAGACTGAATCATTTCCGATCGTCTATCAACTAGACGCAAACCTGTACTTTCCCTCAACTGCACCGTTTCATCTTGCTACCCATGGAGATGTTATGTCAACATTACGTCCATTCATTTTGGTTTCTATAGGCTACTCCCAGGAGGAAAGTCACAGATGGGATTGGCTACGTGTCAGGGATTTGGTGCCTTCTGGAGATGTTGTCCCAGAAATATTTTATCAAACTTTGGATGGTACCGTTCAGGCAGGCCTGATATCGCAGGAAGAGAGTGAAGTATATCGGACAATGTTTGCTAAGCCTGCCGGTGATAAGTATCTGAGTTTTTTGGAAAACGAACTTCATCCCCTTTTAACACAAACCTTTCAAATCGATCAAAATGACGTAGGCCTTTGGGGATTCTCTTATGGAGGGCTTTTCACGTCTTACGTAGCGCTTAAGCGTTCCAATCTCTTCAAAAATATCGGAGCTGGAAGCCCGGGTATTGTTGGCAAGGATAGCTATATTTTCAAACTCTATGACGAGGCTATAGCTTCCAAAATGGATTTTTCCGGCAGACGTCTGCATGTGACATTAGGCGCCCGTGAATTATCCTCCCCAGGTCCTTACCAATGGCTTACAGCGCGGGGGACGAGTGAGCTGCTTGCCCAAACCTCATTACAACCGTTGCCAGGTATGCAGGTTTCTAGTGAAATCATTCCATTGGAAACTCACCTAACTGGCGGTGTTCCTGCGTGGTTCAGCTTTCTGCGCGCTTTTTACAGCAAGTCCTAGGCAAGATTGCTATCAATAAGCCAAATGCAAATGACCTATCCCCACAAGACCGGAATTTATAAAGTAGACGTGTCCGATAGTCAGCTACGACTTTAACAACAACAGGTCAGCAACAGCCTGACAAACAACAATATTTAGTTTACCTTTTAATTTCAATCAGTAATACCCATGCATCGTAAACGGACTTGATGAATGATAAAAATATCGCCATTACTGTCCAATAAAGTCCGGGATTACCGAATAGTATAAGAAAGATTCCGCCTATGATATACAATATGGTAGCAAGCTGATCAAACAATAATGTAAAAAGATAAATGCGTTTAAATTCCTTCAATGATTGATAATATATTTTAAAATCCGCCCTGGTTATTAAGATCCAGACGATTAATCCAAGTACGATGGTTTCACAACCAATTAAATAATGACTTTCCTGCGGAACGAGTAAAAGAACCGAAAAAATCAAAATCATTATTAATAATATCAAAGCCACTGAAGCCTTAATTACTAGGAGTGGGAAGGATAATATATGTGTGAGGTTGATAGAAATTCCAACAAATATCAATCCCGTCAAAGTTGCTGCTGCCGCTGCTGTAGCTAAAAAAAAGTCATTCCATTCTTTCATATTGTATCTATCTATCAGTCTAAAACGTGATTTCCAAAAGAAATAGTAACTGCACATGTTTTGTGTGCAGTTACTCTCTGTCGGGCTCACTAAGAATTATTTCCGGTATGGGATATGTCGAGAAATTGGCAATATCGCGCCTGAAATAGCCACCTTCCATCTTGGAATACAAGCCGATCATCATATATTGCCGTGCTTTGATATAATGATCCATCGTGGTTGGCAGCGTTTTCTGATAAAATCCAGCGCGCAGTTGCAATATCTCCCGAGATCGTAACTATACCAGAATGCAGCTTCTGACAAAAAAAACGTTTGCCTGTTGCAAGTTCAAGGAATAGCTTTACGATACTGTCGCGACCTCTGCTTTCTAGATGAAGAGGTTCGGCTAAAGTCCAGGTACCATCTGCTACCCACAATGCTTCAAAACACTGCGCATTTCCCGAAAGACAGCTATCGGCAAAGGAAGCAGTCAGCGCCCGGATTTGATGCTCATTTTCTAAAGCTTTCAGTCGTTCCTCTATACCAGTCATAACTTAGCAGAACCTCCTGTTTCAGTAGCTGTGTTAGGCCAGATCCCACTAACAAGCTGCTCCCAATTTCCATGTGCGATAGCTTCCTTCTCAGCTTCAGAGATTGAGGCTTGTGCTAAAAACGTCTGGGCACCCTTTTCGCCGCAGCTTTGATAAGGCCAATCCTGGGAAAACATCATTCGTTCCACTCCTACTATCTCAATCGTTCGGGAAAAGTAGTGCTGACTGAAGATTCCGCTTGGCGTGTAGTAAACGTTTTGTTTGAAGTAGTCAGCAATGGGGCGTTCCAGTTTGAGGCCCGCATGGTTGAGTTGTGCAATGCGATCCAGATAGAATAGGACTACTTCGCCCCAGTGACCGACAATTACTTGAAGGTTGGGGTAACGGTCAAAGACTCCGGTAAGTACCATACGCAGGAGTTGTATACCAGTCTCGTAATGCCAGCCAATGGCCCCCATGGAAAGCATGATATCGGCAATCTGACCTACACCAGAATAATAAGCATCGCGTACTCCCGATGGAGGGAGCTGGGGATGGATATAAAGCGGTACATGTAGTGCCTCTGCAGCCTCATAGATTGGATTAAAATCACGATGATCCATATTACGCTCATGGACACGTCCATTTAAAAGCGCACCCTTGAGTCCAAGGTCCTGCACAGCACGTTGTAACTCTTTTGCAGCTGCAATTGGTGAGGGAACAGGAAGGGTCGCAAACCCATCGAAGCGATCTGGTCGGTTTGCAATAGCGCCAGTGAGGATATCGTTAAAATCTCTCGCAACTGCTATTGAATCTGCTGGTTTAAAATTCTGAACGCCAGGTGAGGGCAAGGACAACACCTGCACGTCAATGCCGGCATCATTCATTGCCTGAATGCGAATATCATTCAGATCTTCCAATTGTCTGGCATATTGATTACCATTCATCGAGACTGTAAAGTCTTGTATGGTAGCAGTTGCCTCCCAGGCTTTGCGCACCTGGGGAGGTACAAAATGTTCTTCTAAAGCTATTATTTTCATTGTTTTTTTAGATAATTTAGTTTTTGCGTACCTCAACCAATGTGTTGCGCTAAAAATTGAGCAGTGCGTTCGTCAGCTATTCTTGCCGTCTCTTCCGATCTACGTTTGCCCAGAGCACATGCAAATCCATGATGTTGTCCCGGATAGTCGTAAATTGTGATTTGCCCGTTGCCATCGAATGCAGCATGAATCTGGTTTTGAATTTCCTTACCAACGTGCTCATCAAACTCAGGCATATGTAACATGAGTGGGTTTCTGATGGCATCTTTTTCACTCAACATTCGCTCAATTTGTACACCATAATAAGAAACTGCTGCATCGATATCAGTACGGGCTGAAGCAAATGCGGCCATTCGCCCACCAAGACAATATCCGATCAGTCCGATTTTCGCCTTATTGCCTACAATCTCACGGGCTTTGTTGATTGTCGTCTGTACATCATGTACGCCCTTATCTGTATTGAAGCGAATAACTACATCCACAGAACGTTTCATAGTCGAGGTTATGTCCGGGTCTAATTCCATGCCTGGATCGAGACGCCAGAAGAGATCGGGTGCAATAGCCAGATAACCGCTCTGGGCTAAAAGATCGCAGCGCCAGCGAATGTCTGTATCTACCCCGAAAATTTCCTGGATAACGATAATCGCGCCCCGAGGTCTACCATCGGGCTCGGCTACATAGACGTTGAACTTGCCTACGCCATCGTAGGATTGTATCTTTGTTGTAAAACTCATCATTAAATTGTTAAACCGTACCACGTGGTACGGTTTAACAAACGTACTACATAGTGCGGTGAAAAACAAATAAAAAATATGTCAAAAGAATTGCAACAAGAAACCCGTCGTAAAATGATCATCGAGATAGCTGGAAAACACTTCCTTTACTACGGTTATGGTGCTACTACGATGTCTGCAATTGCGTCAGCGTATGGTGGCTCAAAAGAAACCTTATGGCGCTACTTCCCTAATAAAGAAGTTCTTTTTGCAGCATATATCGAGCATGCTACGGGATCTTTTCGCGGAAAGTTAGCACCATATTTAAAATCGGACCAACCTTTAGCGCAATCCCTTAGAGACTTTGCGAAGCACTATATTGATGAAATTTGCTCGACAGAATCGATTGATTTGCATCGACTTGCTGTTGGTGAGAGTGCGCGTTTCCCGGAAGTGGGAAGGTTATTTTATGAACGTGCGCCTAAAGCTACAGAGGAGTTACTTGAAAACTTTTTAGCAACACAAATGAGCAATGGGAAATTACCTTCGGGAGATGCAGGCAGAGCTGCCAGAACACTTATTCAACTCTGTATGATGGCACGATATCCGGTAATTTTTTGTATCGATAAAGCTTCAGGTATTGATTCAACAGAATTGGCCCGCGTTAGCGTCCTGGACTTTATGACCATTTATGGAACATCTTAAAAGTATCTACAATGTAGTGACTCCGATACCGTATAAATACTATCTCATGGATTTGCATCACTTTATCTAACTTAAACAAATTTTCTGATGCCCATCATATATCCCAAATGCATTCCCTCGTGATAATTATTGCATTCGAATGCATCTCGTACCGATTCCAAGTGAAATCCTATTCCTGTTATTCTTTCATTATAGGAAATGAAAATACCTTTTGCAACGTCAAGTTCAGTTTTTTCAACCATTGAAGTTAGAAGTCCTTTTAAACTATTAGCTTCATTTTCAGAAACAGGTGCGGTTGGTTTTGTGCCTGATTTATATTGATCAAATAAGTCATCTGAGATATATCCTTTTAAGTTTGCACCTTTGTATATCAACTTTTGCTGGGTGATAATAATGTGTCCGATGTTCCAAATAAGGTTGTTGTTAAATCCTTTTGGAACTTTGTTAAGTTGCTCTAACGAATATTTGTTAAAAAAATCCATGTACATCTTTCGGCTCGCTTTCCATGCTTTGAGTATATTTTCCATTTAGCAAGTTCAATTTTTTATTTAATATCTTAAACAACATAGTGAAATATTGCTTTTTGATTATTAACACTTTCTGCGTTATTCAGTTTGGAGAGGATAACTTAGATTAGATGTCGATCACTAATCTAACTCAACCATTTAGGTTATGCTGAAATTGCGATCTAGTTACAATATACCGCAATCCAGTTACATCTAAACATTTATTTTCAATGAACTTTGCATATCAAAAACAAATAAAAGATATGAAAAGAGTCCTAATAACAGGCGCTAATAGGGGTATCGGCCTTGAAACAGCGCGCCAAATGTTGAAAAATGGATATTATGTATATTTAGGCAGCAGAAAAATGGCATCTGGTCAGGGAGCTGTTGATAAGCTTAAAGCCGAAGGTTTAACTAATCTGGAGGCCGTGCAGATTGACGTCAGTGATTCTGAATCAATAAAAACTGCGCATGATAAAATAGGCCAGAATATAGATGCGCTGGATGTATTAATCAATAATGCAGGTATAACCGGCCCGTGGCCACAAACTTCGGATGCAGATATTTCAGTCTTCAAAGATGTCTACGCAACCAACTTCTTTGGTACAGTACAGGTTACACAAGTGTTCCTTGATCTATTGAAAGAATCTACAGAACCGCGGATCGTGAATGTTAGTAGCAGTTTGGCTTCAATGAACCTGCACAATAACCCGAACTGGAAATTTTACCAGGCCAAGGGTGCCGTTTATAACTCATCAAAAACAGCACTAAATATGTACACTATTCATTTAGCTTACGACTTGCGTGAAACAAGATTTAAAATTAATTTAGTGGATCCAGGTTTTGTCGCGACTGATATGAATAACTTTACTGGCACTGATTCTGTAATGGTCGCTGCCGCAAGGGTAATTAAAATAGCCATGATGGAGTCAACAGGACCAACAGGGAAGTTTTTCAGTGAAGATATTGATCCAGAAAATGCTTTATGTCCCTGGTGAAAATTAGATTTAATTAAGTTGGCTGAATGGAGCATAAAGGAAAAAACAAATTTCATAAATTCAACTCCTTATCTGAATTACATCGGGTGCTAGGACTACCAAAGCCTTTGCACCCGATGGTAAGCGTTGTCAACAACATGGATAATGAATATGAATCTTATAAAATGGCAACAAGCTTCGTTTTAGATTTTTATAAGATATCATACTTTGCTAATCCCAGTGGGCAGTTTAAATATGGACAGAATTTACACGATTTTGATGAAGGTGGGATGTTTTTCATTTCTCCCGGACAGGTGATTTCAAATTATGAGGATGATGGTGATCATTCTGGTCTCACGCTATTCATCCATCCGGATTTCCTGCTTGGCTATACCTTAGCAAGGAAAATTAAAGAGTATGGTTTTTTTTCATATTCAACGGATGAATTGTTGCACTTATCTGATCCGGAGAAGCAGACAGTCGTTTCACTGTTCAAAATAATTGAGGCAGAGCTAAAATTACCAATTGATGGTTTAAGCCAAGATGTAATTATATCGCAAATTGAATTGCTCCTAACGTACAGCAATCGATTTTACAAGCGTCAATTCATTACGAGGAAATCGATAAATAACAATTTACTGCAAAAGATTGAGGAAATTTTAGAAAACCACTTTAGTGACACAATTGCATTGGATAAGCGAATACCAACAGTACAATCTCTTGCAGAACAACTGAATATTTCACCGAGTTATTTAAGCGATATGCTCCGATCTCTGACCGGACAAAGCACATTACAACATATACAGAACAAACTGATTGAAAAGGGTAAGGAAAAACTTATGAATACTGAGCTTACAATCAGTGAAATCGCGTACGGATTAGGATTTGAACATTCTCAATCCTTTAGCAGGCTATTTAAAACAAAAACTAATCTTTCACCTTTAGAATTCAGGACTTCTTTTAATTGAAATGATGATAATAATTTAAGACTTGTACTTATTGGCAAAGATTTGTGGAGTTAGTGAAGATTGTATTACAAATTGGGAAAAAAACAGGAATACTCCTCAAATTCAATATTATCCTCGTATTAGTAATTTTTTGGGATACTTGCCATTCAATGTTGATTTGACAACTCTTTCAGGGAAGTTAAAAGTACATAGATGTATTAATGGGCTTAGCCAGAAACAACATGGAAAAATTCTCGGCGTTGATGGAGCTACAGTTTGTAGCTGGGAACTGGGGGAAAACAAACCACATAAGGCGATACTTTCTACACCATATGCAATTAAATCGTTTACAATGCCAGCCTCGCGAACATTTTGCCTGGGTAAAATAAATCCTTTAAAGCCGTCTTGCTGTGCTTGTATAGCAATTGGTAAGGCGCCTTTAATAGGTTGAATAGTCCCATCTAAAGAGAGTTCGCCCATGATGAAATAGTCGTCCAGTTCGTCGGCAGGAATTTGCCCTGATGCTGCTAAAATGCCGATGGCTATTGGGAGGTCGTAGGATGAGCCTTCTTTTTTGATATCTGCAGGGGCTAAATTGACTACAATTTTCTGCTTCGGCATACGGAATCCCGAAATATTAATGGCGCTGGCCACACGTTGAAGACTCTCTTTTACCGCATTATCTGGCAGGCCTACCATATAGTATTTTGTACCCGCGCTAATATTCACTTCTATTGTTATGGTTAGTGCATTTACGCCATAAACAGCACTCCCGTATGTTTTTACAAGCATTGATTTTAATTAAAATAAATTCGGATGTAAATTATTCGGGATGAATATTGATTCTAATATACAGATTATTTAAAAAAGATCAAGTTTTAGTATTCATCGGCGAGTCGGTTTTACCAACGCTGTTAAATAAACCTGATTGGACGAATGCCTATTCCTTCTATGGGCAGTAGGGAAAGCAGGGCTGCCACTCCCTATGAAATACTGAGCCCCCATTTCCAAAACCTAAAAACAAAAAATCCAGACCATTACTGATCGGGATTTATATTTTCACTAGGAATAAGATCTTACGCCCTAAACCCTCTACCTTAAACCTCCTAACTATCTGCCAAATGGCATTTTAGGCATACCTTTCATCATTGCTGCTGCGGCTGCCGGGTTAGAAAACTGCTTCATCATTTTACGCATATCTTCAAACTGCTTAATCAGCTTAGTAACTTCTTCTACCTTGCTGCCCGAACCTTTTGCAATACGTAAACGGCGGCTTTGCTGAATAGCATCTGGGTTTTCTTTTTCAAATGGAGTCATTGAATTGATGATGGCTTCTATTGATTTAAACGCATCGTCCTGAATATCTACGTTCTTCATCATTTTGCCTACACCCGGTATCATGCCCATCAAATCTTTCATGTTACCCATTTTCTTGATCTGTTGAATCTGGTTGTAGAAATCGTTGAAATCGAATTTATTCTTGCGGATTTTCTTCTGAAGTTCTGCTGCCTCTTTCTCATCAAACTGCATCTGTGCACGTTCAACAAGTGATACCACATCACCCATGCCCAAAATACGCGATGCCATACGGTCTGGATAGAAAACATCAAGTGCTTCCATTTTCTCTCCGGTACCGATAAATTTAATCGGCTTGTTTACGACCGATTTAATTGAAAGCGCTGCTCCACCGCGGGTATCGCCATCTAATTTGGTTAAAACAACGCCCGTAAAATCAAGTCTGTCATTAAATACTTTGGCTGTATTTACCGCATCCTGACCGGTCATCGAATCCACCACGAATAAAATCTCGTGCGGCTGAGTTTTGGCCTTAACTTCAGATATTTCGTTCATTAAAGATTCGTCGATCGCTAAACGACCTGCAGTATCTATAATGATTACGTTATTTCCATTTTGTTTACCGTGTTCAATACCTTCTAAAGCAATGCCAACAGGATCGTTTGATGCACGGTTAGCGTAAACTGAAACACCAACCGAGGTTCCTAAAACCTCCAACTGATCTACAGCCGCCGGGCGGTACATATCGCCTGCAACCAATAAAGGTTTTTTACCTTTGCCTTTTAAATGCAAAGCCAGTTTACCTGCGAAAGTAGTTTTACCCGCACCGTTTAAACCAGCAATTAAGATAATGGTAGGATTTGCTTTAGTATCTAACTCTGTAACTTCGCCACCCATTAAGGCTGCAAGTTCATCGTTCATTATTTTGGTAAGCAATTGACCCGGAGAAACCGCGGTAAGCACGTTTTGCCCCAAAGCTTTTTGCCTCACATCATCGGTAAATGCTTTTGCTGTTTTATAGTTAACATCGGCATCTAATAATGCTTTACGAATTTCTTTCATGGTTTCTGCCACGTTGATTTCCGTAATGCTGCCTTGTCCTTTTAGTACTTTAAATGCTCTGTCTAGCTTGTCCTGTAAATTATCAAACATCTTTTTTTAAGCTAAAAGCTTCATGCCGAAGGGCAAAAAGCTGGTTGTTTTTAATAAAAGGCAAATGTATCAAATTTTGCTTGTAAATCTTAGCAACTCAAAGTCAAAACTTTAGGAAGATGAATATTAAATTTTTCATTTGGTGCAACATTTTGTTTAAGGCATGGTCTTATACCTAACTAACCTAAACAAATGAAACGCTGCATCCTCCTTTTTTTTATATTTATTTGTGCTTTTTCCCAAGCTCAGGATATTTCGAAACAGCGCCAACTGGAAGCAAAAAGAACGCTGCAAAGCCCCAAAATAGATGGTGTTTTAGATGATGAGTGTTGGAATAATGTTCCAATTGCTACTGATTTTATTCAGATCAGGCCAAATCCAGGAAAGATAGAAACCCATGATCGGCGTACAGAAATGAAGGTGCTTTACGATGACGTTGCGATTTATGTTTATGCCCGGATGTACGATCACCCCGACAGTGTTTCGCATGAATTGGTGTCGAGGGACAATATTGGCAACGCCGATTTCATATCAATTATTGTCGATCCCTTTTACGATAAGATGAATGGAAATGGCTTTTTCGTTACCGCTGCCGGTGTTCAGTTTGATGCCAAATACTCGCAGGTGGGTGATGAAGATGCAAACTGGAACGCGGTGTGGGAAAGTGCTGTTAAAATTGATGATAAAGGCTGGACCTGCGAAATGAAGATCCCTTATTCGGCCCTGCGTTTCTCTGGTAAGGATGTCCAGAACTGGGGTTTGAATTTTAGCCGCAGGATACAACGGAGCAATACGCAGACATTTTGGAATTTTGTAGATCCTAAAGTTAATGGTTTTATCAATCAGGAAGGGTTGTGGATGGGCATAAAAGATGTTAAACCTCCGTTAAGATTATCTTTTTCGCCATATATTTCAGCTTATGTAAATCATTATCCGGTTAATTTGCCCGGGGTAAAAAACACAACCTCTCGGTTTAACGGGGGGATGGATGTTAAATACGGAATCAATAACAGTTTCACACTAGACATGACTTTAGTGCCCGATTTTGGGCAAGTGCAATCTGATAACCGGATATTAAACCTCACTCCTTTTGAAGTGAAATTTAATGAAAACCGACAATTTTTTACCGAAGGAACAGAATTGTTTAACAAAGGCGATCTGTTTTATTCAAAGCGCATCGGTTCTATCCCATCCTATTATAATTACAGCGGTGTGGGCAGCAGTGATAAAATTGTAAAAGATCAAACTGAAGCCAAGGTATTAAATGCTACAAAGATTTCAGGACGGACAGCAAAAGGACTGGGTATCGGGATATTTAATGCCATTACGAATAGCATGGAAACCGAGGTAGAGGACGCTCAGGGTAACCTTCGTATGGTAGAAACGCAACCGCTCACCAATTATAATATTCTGGTTTTCGATCAGTCGTTAAAAAACAACAGTTCGGCTACGTTTATCAACACAAATGTACTGAGGCAAGGTTCTGCTTACGATGCCAATGTAAGTGCTTTACTGTTTAACCTGAACAATAAGGGCAATAAATACTTTGTTAATGGCGCGGCTAAAATGAGCTCTTTAAGGGGTAAAGAAACCAATACCGGATATAGTTATGGGCTTAAGTTTGGTAAACAGAGCGGTAATTTCCTATGGAGCTATTCTCAGCAATACGCCGACGATAAATTCGATCCGTCTGATTTAGGCTTTTTTACCAACAACAATTTTTTAGATCAGGTAGCGGATTTCCATTATAATGTTTATAAACCAAGCAGTTGGTACAATCAGTTATTAAGCTACTTTAATGTTTTATACTCGAGGAGGGCTACGCCGGGTAGCTTCCAAACCTTTTCTGTAGAAGGCGGACCTTATGTTCAATTTAAAAACCTTTGGTCGGCAGAAATAAACGGGATCTATACCGCTGCAAAAAATGATTTCTACGAATCGAGAAACGGGCAGGTATATAAAGCTCCTGAAAGCTATAGCTTCGTGTTATATGTTAATCCCAATCGTGCAAAAGCTTATAACTTTGGTGGAAATTTCCGTTACAGAGAACAGGAACTTTTTAAGGGCAAAGAATATAACTTTTACTTTTTCCAAAACCTGCGGATAAATGATAAAATTGCTTTTGGTTTGGATCTTAATTTTAACCCGAATTATAATTATGTAAACTGGGTAACGGCACAGGGTGATAAAGCTATTTTCTCTATATATGACCGCAGAACGGTAGAAAACTCTTTCGATGCCAAATATACTTTTACCAATTTAATGGGATTTACGGTGGTGTTGAGACACTATTGGAGCGACAGAAGAAATAAAGAATATTTCCTGCTTAAACCTGATGGCAATTTAACCGATTATACTGGAGCGCCGCTAAATGGATTGGATAGAAATTACAATGTATTTAACATTGACTTAATTTACACCTGGCAGTTCGCGCCAGGCAGCACTTTATCTGTTTCCTATAAAGATGCGGCAGAAACTAACGACACTTATTATACACAGCGTTACAATAAAAATCTGAGCGGAATTTTAAATGCCCCTCAGAATAACAGCCTTTCGGTTAAGGTTTTGTATTATGTAGATTATTTGGACTTTAGGAAAAAAAGGAAAAAGGGTTAAGTTTTGGCCGTTCCTAGCCTTGGGTTTAAACCCAAGGCCAGGAAATGTACATCTAAGAATAAAGATTGTAACTAAGGACTAACCTTACCTTGCTTTACCAGGGCTTACGCCGAATTTTTTACTAAAGGCACTGCTGAAGTGCTGTACCGAAGAATAGCCCAGTTCATCGGAAATATTCTTGATATTTTTGCTGCTATCGGCCAGGAGTTCTTTGGCCCGCATCAATTTATAATCGCTTAAATAGCCAAAAACGGTATTCTGGAAAACCTCTTTAAAGCCTTGTTTCAGTTTAAATTCATTTATGCCTGCAACCTTTGCCAGTTCGGTTAAACATGGCGGATGATTGGCATTTGCTAACAAATATTCGCGTGCATAATAAATGCGGTCTTTATCGTAGGCTGATCTAATAGTAGAAGTGTCGGTTTTTTTTGCTGCAAGTTCAAAAGCCTGGGCTTGTAACGCTAAAAGTTCGAGGCATTTAGACTGCAGAAACAAGAGCTTTAATCCACCGGTAAACTGACAGTTCATAATATCATTTATACAACTGTGCATGGCTAAGCTGATGGGCAGGTTTTCTGATGAAAGCTCTACCGAACGGTTGTTCATGATTTTGTCGGCAAAGTTTTTTAGCAAAGTGCTGCTCTCGCCGGTTAAATCGATAAAACGTGATCGTTCGAAATTTACCTCGAAAAATTTATGCGGACCCCCTACCGAAAATTCTGCCATACCATCAAAATCAGGACTGTAAATAATATTGTGCTGATTGGCTTTGATATCCAGGCGTTTGTTGGTGAGGTAATTTTCCATAATGCCGCCGCCTGTAATTGAAAAATGAAGTTCAACCATATCGGGCTCATCAAAAGATTTAATGCGCAGGCGGCTCTTTTTCACGAGCATATCGCCGTAAACAATGTAAATACCCGAAAAAGCGATCTCCACAATCTCTGCATCGCCAAAGGGAAAGCTGTATTTGTCCCTTCTTTCGGTTACCAGTGCCTGATTAAATTCGTTATTGTCGAACTTGTTACCAACAATATAGTATTTATCATCACCATCATAAATGTTTAAAGCCATAAAATCCTTTTGATATAAACTTTAATCCTTTTGGTATAAAAAGATGCGTTTGTTAGACAATTACTTTTGTTCAAAGTTACTAAACAAAAGAATACGATGCCAAAATTACCATCATGGCTGGCCAACACTATGGAAAAAGTGATCAGCAATAAAATATATCAGGTAGAAGTTGTAGAAACTAAAATGTTAAGCAGCAACTTAAAGTGCGTTACCTTTAAAGGCGATTTTTTCGATGCCAAATTTATTCCTGGAATGGAAGTGCTGTTTAGAGTTAATGCAAACGAGTACCGACATTATACCCTATCTGCCTTTGATCAAATGAATGAAACCTGTGAGGTTATCTTTTATTTAAACAGACAAGGGCCTGGGCATAGTCTTGCGGTGAACATTCAGAAAGGAGATACTTTAAAGCTTATTCTAGACCGTGCGCGGATTAAATACAAGGAAGAATCTAATCAGCATTTCTTTTTTGGTGATGAAACCAGCCTGGGTTTATACGAATCGCTTGGGAAAAAAGTGGTAGATGCGGATCTGGAATATTTTGGCATTTTAGAGCTGCAGGAAGAAAACCTTTGCTCGGTTGAGCAGCTAAATCTATTGATCGATGTGGTGCCTTCTGATGTGGATACCCCTGCTAAAAACGCGATCAACTGGATGGAAAATATGCACCCGATGTGCTGGGAAATGTGGCAAAATGCTACTTTTTATCTAACAGGAAGAGCAAAGTCTATACAGCTGTTTAAAAGGTACCTAAAGCAAAGGGGAGTAAGCTTTAGGCAGATTGTTACGATGCCATACTGGGAAATCGGTAAAGTTGGCGGTGCCTAAGCCTATCTGGGAAAGGTAAAGCCAAAACCCAGGGCTAAGGTTTGACTGGCCTGTATCTTATTTGTTTGTGTATCTGCATCAAACAATAAAACCCCAGTTAAACTGGTGTTCATAAAGCGATTAATCTTCGCAGTTATGGCCACATCTAAACGGTGATCTATTTTAGACCATTCAAAGTCCTCATATGGAACAAACATCTGATATCGGGCCTTAAGATTGGTGTTCGTAAATACATCTTTATCAAATGCGCTTACTACTTGAAAAGCCAGTTCGTTACGTACCTTTTTACCTAATTCGACCCCATAAACGCTAGATTTTAGTTGTTTGGTTGGATCTGGATCAATGAAAAGTTTTTCGTCCAAAACAAAAGTTTGACGTGCAGTACCAGTACCTATACGTGTAGAAAAATATTTAACCGGTTTGTACTCGAAACCGATAGATTCTGTTAAATAACCCGGACCCATAAATTTTGAAATTAGGGTGGCGGTTTCTTGTCCGTTTGTAACGTTGTAAGAATAACCATTATCAAATTGGGATTCAAAACTTAACGATCCGAAGAAAAACCAGCTTTTAGAGAGTTGGAATGAGGCTTTATTATCCCAAAAAATACGGTCGTTGGTTTTCTTTTGCAGCTGATCTTTATTTTTGATTTTACCATATTGTAAAACAACTTCACTAATATAACTATAGCTGTTTTTATTGTATTCTGCTTTCCAGTTTAACAATCCACCAACAGCCACAGAGTTAGTACCCCCACCTTTCCAGTTGTTACTGAACTGGGCCTGGTTAACATTAATGCCGATGCTGGTTTTTGTTTTCCAGTAATTAATCTTGGCGTTTACCACCAAGGGCTTAATTTTTACAGGTTCAAAGTTTAATGGTCCTTGTCTGCTCGGCAAAGGACTACGCTTTAATTTTATATTCAGGTCTTTTGTATTGATCGGAACAGTATCAATTTCCTGTGCATATAATTTTGTAGAGCAAAAACTTAGAATCAGGATTATGGCAGCTAAACAGTTCTTCATTACCTACAAAGAAAAAGAAAAATTTTAGAGATAAAAAGCATTTAACAAAATGATTGTCAGATTGACAATTGAATTGGAGATGAAAACTATTGTTTCAGATCTTTTTAAACCAGCCGTACCAATTACCCTTTTTTAAGTAATTTAAATCATTTTCATGCTCATAGGCTTCCTGCTCAAAAACGATGTTACGGTAGGCTAAATCGTGGTTACGGCATTTAATAAGATTAACCAGGTAGTTAATCAGATACAAAATATAAAAAGGGAAAATAAGCAATTCTAATTGCTGGCGTAAATGGATTTTTTCGTGGTTAATAATAATTGGATCGCTCTTAAACCGCGGCGATTTTAACAGGATAAACGGAAAGATTGCCATGCCCGCTGCCGGAAGTTTTTTAACGATGATAATAGGCGCCCTCACAGCTTATCGATGGTTATTTTGGGCAATGGAGGCAATTGCAGTGCTTTCGGGTTTAACCTGTAGCTTTTATAGGCATTTCTGATAAACTGATTAAAAGAATAATCATTAGCATCGAGCACAAACTGGTAAGTTGGGCGGTATTGCTGCATAAAATCAGTAAGTTCAGCATCTTTTATACCTAATACCTGGCTAACCAAACTGGCGCTGAAACGATAATCGATCAAGTCTTCACGATAGTCTTTTTCCAGGATTTTTTGAAGGTGGCGGGCATTTCTTCCTTGCTTGCTTAACAGGTTATAGATCGCATCGATACCTAAACCAACACCACCGTTACCTAAATTCAATAAATCTTTACTACTTCCTTTCATGGTTTGGTAACGATATTCCTGAACATTTTTTTCGTATTGCTGCTGCGGACTTAATCTTTTTTGTTGAATAAGTACATCGCGCAGTCTTATGCCCAACGATCTGAGTTGAAAGTATGCGGCAGTTTGTCCCTTAAAAACAATAGTATCTACCCCATAGCCCGATAAAGCCGCAACTAAGGTATCACCTGGGAGAGCAAAGGTGCTAAACTCACCTTTGGTATTGTTGTATAAACCATCGCCTGTACGGATGTTATAAATATAAACCTTCGCCAAACGCTGCTTTGTTTCTTTATCAATAACAATTCCCTGCACAGGTTTATTCTGCGCATGAAGCAACGTAGAGAAGCCTAAAGCAAGTATAAAGGGAAGAAAAAATTTCATTAAGCTACAAAACTACAAATATCTGGCAGGCAATGTTTGTACTTAACATTATTTAACCTTAAGTACTTGACCCAGTTTAATAGCGTCGGTACTCATTTCATTCAGCATTTTTAACTGATCGACCGTTAAATTAAAACGTTTTGCAATATTATAGAGTGTATCTCCTTTAACAACGGTATAAGTACCATCGGCAAGAATGGGTTTAGCTCCGGCAGGTGGGGTTTCCACTGGCGTAAATTTAGCCTTTTCCTGCGGAATATTCTGGTTGATTTCTGAAAAGACACGATCCTCTCTGGCAATCTTTTGCTTTTCGCTTTCTGGTTGATCGTATTGGTAAAGCTGGTATTTTTCGATGGTATTGATCAATAAATCCGGGTATTTTGGATTGGTGGCATATCCGGCTGTTTTTAGTCCCTGTGCCCAACTTTTGTAGTCATTTTTGTCCAACTGGAAGAGAAAGCTGTAGCGTTTGCGCTTTAAAAACTCAGAGTGATCCCTAAAAGATTCGCGGGCATCTTTATACACCCTGAAACAGTCGTTTTTTTGATCATCGTCCCGGAAGTAGTTTTTTCCCTTCCAATCTGATGTACATTTAATGCCAAAATGATTGTTTGCGTATTTGGCCAGGTCACTATTTCCACTGCCCGATTCTAAAATTCCCTGCGCCAATGTAATACTTGCAGGGATCCCGTTTGCATTCATTTCTTCAACTGCCACTCCTTTAAACTCATCAATGTAACTTAAAGTATTGTAACTTTTGTACGAATTGTTGTTGGCTTTGTTAGCTGCTTTTTCTATTTGCTTATTGTTTTTAGAAAATTTCCGCGTACCGCAAGAACTAAAAAATAGGAGGATTGCTGCTATGAGGATGTAATGGCTGTATGAACGCATTGATGTTATGATTTGTTTAATCGGTTAATTGTTGGAATTGGTTTAACTGTATGGCTTTATCGACTTTGGACTCATGACTTAAAATTTCAACTTCTGTCCTGGTTTTAAGTTCGCTTTTTTTATGCCATTTTTCTGCATGAGGGCTTTAACGGTGGTGCCTTTCTTTTTTGCAATTATACTTAGGTTGTCTCCAGATTTTACAGTATAAGTTTTGGCTGTTCTTCTGCTTTTGCTACGGTGGTGAACTGGCGCTGCATAAACAGGCTCTTCATATCCTTCTGGCCTTTCATCATATTGGTAGAGTTCGTATTTTTTAATTAAGCCAATTACCTGGCTGGCCCAGCTTCTACTGCTGGCATAACCGCAACGGCGGATTCCGTAAGCCCAGCCTTTGTAATCGTATTGATCGTATTTTTCAAAAAGATTATTAAAAGGCTTTCGGGTTTCCATAATTTCTACAAAATGGCTGTAAGATTCATCGGCATTTAAATAATCGCGGTAGGATGAACGGATTTCGGCATTGTTATTCGGGCCTTTTACTCCAAAATGATTATTGAGGTGTTGTGCGATTTTACTGTTTCCTGCAGCCGATTCGTGTATGGCAACAGCTAAAATAACGCTGGCCGGAATTTTATGATCGTGCATTAAACCCTGTGCATATTCTACATGCTCTGCAATATATTCTTCCGTATCTTGCGCTCTTGCAACAATTGCTGTTAAAAGGAGCAGACAAAAAGTAAAGATTTTTTTAGTCATGGTTAACTGTAAAAATTGTTTAATTGGTTAACTTACGATTAACCGATTAAAATAATTAACCGATTAACCACTATATGTTAAGCTTTCTTCCTAATCACAAACAAACCATCGCGAACAGGTAATATCAATTTTTCAACCCGTTCATCTGCAGCTATTTTATCATTAAAACTAGTAATATTTCTGGTGTCTTTATCCTGTTTCTCTTGCAGTACTTTTCCACTCCATAGCACATTATCCACAATGATAATTCCGCCCGGGCGAACGCGATCAAAAATCAGATCGTAATAGGTGCCATTGTTTTTCTTGTCGGCATCGATAAAAACAATGTCGAAAACTTCGTCTAAACCCGCTATTGTGGTGGTGGCATCGCCTAAGATGTAGTTGATCTGATCATTAAATGCAGATTGCGCAAAGTTGCGGCACACCATATCTTCTAATTCTTCATTAATATCCAGCGTATACAACAGGCCATCTTTGGTTAAACCTTCAGCAAGGCATAAAGTAGCATAACCGGTAAAAGTGCCAATTTCTAAAATCCTTTTAGGGGAAATCATTTTGCTCAGCATGCTCAAAACCCGCCCCTGATAGTGGCCAGATAACATGCGGGGCATTAAAACTTTAAGATTGGTCTCGCGGTCTATCTGTTGAAGCAATTCGCTTTCAGGTTCGCAATAGGCTATTAGTAAATCCTGTAAATCGTCGTTTATTAGGCTCATTTGTTGGTTATAAACGGTTACTTTCCATAAAATATTGTAAAATGATGGTTGCGGCAATGGTATCAACCCGATCTTTATCTCTTCTGTCCATTTTTTTTAGGCCACTTTGCATAATGGCCTGATGGGCAAGTTTAGAGGTAAAACGTTCATCAACCCAATGCCTTGGGATATCGGGGAATGATTTTTTTAGCAGTGTAGCAAAACCCTTTACATGTTGTGCCGAATCAGACGGAGAACCATCCATTTGTTTAGGGTCGCCCAATACAAAAGCCTCCACCTGCTCGGTTAGCATATACTTTTTAACATATTCAATCACATCTTTTGGGTGCACCGTATCCAGTCCTGTCGCGATAATCTGCAAGGGATCGGTTACCGCGATACCGATGCGTTTTGTTCCGTAATCAAATGCGAGGATCCGTGCCATAAAAATAGTTAAGCGTTGGGTGTTTGGCGTAAAGCGCTTAGCCCCGTTTAAAAATAAAAGCCAAAGGTAAGGTTTTTTAGGAAATGGGTTTTTCGGCAAAGAAGCTTCTTCAGCACCCATCTAAACCCTATTGCAGCGGCATCCCCAAATTAGTTCAATTTGGGATATAGCGGAAAGAGGGGCTGAACTGAACAAAAGCACTACCGAAACCTGCTTTTCTAAAAAATAAAATGTCTTTTTAATCTAAAAAACGCAGATTCTGAAACAAGTTCAGAATGACGAGGCCGTGAATCTCATATCTATTTCTTATTTTGCACCAAATGCAGTTTAAAGAAATCATCGGACAGGAAAGAGTGAAGCAACAATTGGTGCAAACGGTTAAAGAAAACCGCATTAGTCATGCGCAACTGTTTTTGTCGCCTGCTGGTTCTGGCGCTGTACCGCTGGCTATTGCCTATGCACAATACATTAATTGCCTTAACAAAGGCGAAAATGATAGTTGCGGCGAATGTTCGAGCTGTAGAAAATACGAACGTCTTATCCACCCAGATCTCCATTTCTCCTATCCTTTTTTTGCTTCTGCGAGTGTGAAAACAGCTGTTGATGTATTGGAAGAATGGCGGGGCATGTTAATGCATGACCCATATTTCGATATGGATATCTGGCGCTCTAAACTCGATGCCGCCAATAAACAGGCTAATATTAATATTGCCGAATGCCACGATATTATTAAAAAACTAAGTTATAAAGCCTTCGAAGCCGAAACCAAGGTTTTAATTATGTGGCTGCCCGAATATTTGGATAAGGCCGGAAATGCGCTGCTCAAATTAATTGAAGAACCACCAGCAAATACTTTATTTATTTTAATTGCACAAAGTCAGGATCAGATTTTAACTACCATTTTATCCAGAACGCAAATTGTGAAAATCCCAAAACTTTCATCAGAAGAGGTAACTGGATATTTATTAAATGCGAGTGGATTAAGCGAGCACCAGGCTATTGATTACTCATTTTTGGCCGATGGAAATTTAATTGAAGCAAAAGCACTGGCTGCCGATACACAAAGTGATAGTTCGGGTACATTTACGGCCTGGTTGCGGATGGGTTTTGGTAACAAAGTACCCGATCTGATCGAGTTTACCGACGAAGCAGCGAAGTGGGGAAGAGAAAACCAGAAGAATTTTTTAAAATATGGCGTAAATTATTTACGCGAATGCTGTTTAATTTTAAGTGGTGCTGAAGAATTGGTGAAATTACCCCCCCTAACCTTCGAAACGGCGAAAAAACTCAGTACACACGTACTTACCTTGCCTATGGCAGAGGCTATAATAGGCGAACTGGAAAAGGCACATTACCACATTGAAAGAAACGCAAACCCGAAAATTCTGTTTTTAGATGTATCTTTACAATTGGTAAAAATTATCAAGTTTAAAACGCTCCCTACGGGGACTCAATATATATACAATTAATATGGGATGTGGAAGTTGTTCAACAGGTGGTGGCTGCACCCCTAATGGATGCAAAAGTAATGGCTCATGCGGCACCGGTGGTTGCCAAACAATGGAAGTTCACGATTGGCTGTCTAATTTGGATATGCCTTCTAATTATAAACCTTTTCAGGTTACAGAAATCAAATTTAAAGGCTCACGCAAAGAGTTTTTTCTCAATAACGATAACATTTACCTCGAAATCGGGGAACTTGTTGCCGTTGAAGGGCCAACTGGCGGTTTTGATGTGGGGCATGTTTCGCTTACGGGCGAACTGGTAAGGATCCAGATGAAACGCCGTAAAACGGCACTCGATCAGGTAACCAAAAAAATCTACCGTAAGGCTACAGAAGCTGATGTAGAAAAATGGAATGCTGCTAAAGGGATGGAGTGGGAAACGATGCACAAAGCCCGTAAACTAGCCTTGGATCTTCGTTTACAGATGAAAATCAGTGATGTAGATTATCAGGCCGATAAAACGAAAGCCACTTTCTTTTATACAGCAGATGGACGTGTGGATTTCCGTGAGCTCATTAAAAAAATGGCGGAGAGTTTCCGTATCAGGATTGAAATGCGCCAGATTGGGATGCGTCAGGAGGCTGGCCGTTTAGGTGGAATCGGCTCCTGCGGCAGAGAATTATGCTGTTCAACCTGGTTAACCAACTTCAAAACTGTATCTACGGCTGCGGCTCGTTATCAAAACTTATCCCTAAATACTTTAAAGCTTGCTGGGCAGTGTGGTAAATTAAAATGCTGTTTAAACTATGAGCTGGATACCTATTTGGATGCTTTAAAAGATATTCCCGATAGAATTGAAAACCTTGATACGGAGGCTGGTTATGCCCGTCACCAAAAAACAGATATTTTCAAAAAAATAATGTGGTTTAGTTACATGGGTGATGAAAACTGGATTCCGGTTAAAGCTGCGCGTGTAAAAGAGATCATGGCGATGAACAAGGCAGGCAAAAAAGCGCCTAACTTAAAAGAAGAGGCCGTTCAGATTGCTGCGCCGGTTGTGGTAGAAAAATCTTTCGATTACGAAAATGTAGTTGGTCAGGATAGTTTAACCCGCTTAGATGAACGCTCGCGGGGTAAAAACAACCAGAACAAAAACAACCAGAAAAACAACCGCAACAACAACCAAAATAAAAGAGAAAGAATTCCTGCCGGAGATAAAAATGCAGGGCCTAATAATAAGACTCAGCAACCTCAACAGGGTGTGCAGAAAGCTCAACAAGGCGGAAAACAACAGCCTAATGGACCAAAGCCACAACAGGCAGTGCCTAAACCACAGCATGTAAATGGCCCAAAACCTCAAAACAATAAGCCAAAACAACAGCAGCCACAAGCGCAAAAGCCTGTAGTAAAAGCTGAAGGAAATGTAGCGGCCGAAGGTGTTAAGCCAGAACAGAGCAAAAATAAGAATAGAAATAACCGTAGGAAAAATAATAACCGCCGAAACAATAATAATGGCTCAGAAAATAAACCTGCTGCTGAATAAAAAGCAAATAATTTTGCTTGGCTTTTTATTAATGGTTACCCTATTTATGGGCTGTATGGTCAGCGTAATTGATAGTAATATAGAAATTGCCGACCGCAGGTGGACCTACCGTAACCATATTTCGATGCCGTTTGAGATTAAGGATAATACCAAGACTTACAACATTTATTTTAAGCTTAGACATACCGCCAATTATAAATATGCCAATATTTTTATCCTTGCCCATTTTAAAGATGGCAAGAAGATGATAACCCGGCGTTATCAATACAAACTCGCCAAAAATGATGGCGAATGGTTGGGCAGTGGTTCCGGAAATATGTTTAGTTATACCCTGCCGATGTTAACCAACTATCATTTTCCCCGAAATGGTAAGTTTGAGGTCGAAGTTGAGCAGAATATGCGCGATAATCCACTTGTAGAGATAAGCGATGTTGGTTTATTGATTGAGGAAGCAAAATAAGTTTTGTTTTCACTTAAAATCTATTGATTTTTTAGCCAATTGTCATTGTTTATTTGTCTTTCAATGTATTTTCCGAAATTTTATTTGGAAAAATTAGGTCTCGCGCTAAATCTTTGTAATAAAATTGTTATTATTGTTTATAAACCTATGAACTATGATACGAATTTTACTCAAAAACATTCTACCCCTTCTCCTCTTTCTAACTTCTACTCAATTATTAGCCCAAGGCTTAAAAGGTAAGGTAACCGATTCTACAGGCTTAGCTATTCCAGGTGCTACAGTTCAGGTAGTTGGCTCAAAAGTTGGAACATCATCCGATGGAAATGGACTTTATGCCTTAAAGTTTCCTTCACCCGGGGCTTATAAAGTCAGAATTTCTTTTACCGGCTATCAAACTTCCGAAGTAGCTGTTCAGATTGATAATACCGTAAAAACCATGGATTTTGCATTGCAGGATGCGAAAGAACTGTTAAGTGATGTAGTTGTGGTCGGATCAAGATCAACGCCGAGAACGAACATCGAAAGTGTGGTACCTGTTGATCTGATTTCTACAAAAGATGTTAAGGTATTTGCCCAAACAGATTTAACGCAGATTCTAAACTTTGTGGCGCCATCTTTTAGCTCTAACCGGCAAACCGTTGCTGATGGAACCGATCACATCGATCCTGCATCTTTACGCGGTTTAGGACCAGATCAGGTTTTGGTGCTGGTAAACGGAAAACGTAGGCATACTACAGCATTGGTAAACATTAACGGTACTTTTGGCCGTGGTTCTGTTGGAACCGATTTAAATTCCATCCCGGTTTCGGCAATAGAACGCATTGAGGTGCTGCGCGATGGCGCAGCGGCGCAGTACGGTTCGGATGCCATTGCAGGGGTAATCAACATTGTATTAAAAAAGGTAACACCATATAGTTTTTCTACCTCTTTTGGTCAGTCTTCATCAAGTGCTTTGGGTCGCGATTTTAGCGATGGCAGAACTTTTCAGGCAGATTTTAGCAAGGGATGGGCATTTAAAAATGATAAAGGTTTCATTAATTTTGCGGCACAATACCTCCAAAGAGGCTATACCAACAGGGGTGGCTTAGACACCCGTCCGTTATTATATTCTGCGAGCCCAACTAAAGGTTCAACAGAAACCGAAGCTGATTTCCAAGCCCGTTTTGCAAGCTTAAAGGCCGCTGATGATGCAAGGGCAAGAGCAAATGGCTTGGATAGAAACAACATGCGCGTGGGTAACTCCGATTCGAAAAATGGAGGTGGTTTTTTAAACGGACAGTTTAATTTTGGTAAAACCACTCAATTATACTATGCAGCTGGCTTTACCCATAAAACAGGTAGTGCGGCAGGATTTTATCGCCTGCCAACACAAACAACACAGATTGATTTATCTATCTATCCTAATGGATTTTTGCCTTTCATCGATACCAAGATTAATGATTATTCATTCTCTGCCGGATTAAGAGGTAAAATAGGCACTTGGGATTACGACCTGAGTAATACAAGTGGAGAAAATACCATTGAATTTAATATTGACAATACGGTAAATGCCTCTTTACCAACAGGCACTAGCCCTACTTCGTTTTATGCAGGAGAATTGCTGTTCAGGCAAAACACCAGTAATCTTGATTTAAGCAAAAAGCACACTTTTGACGGTGGATTTTTAACTTCATTAAATACGGCCTTTGGCGGAGAATTCAGGATAGATAATTACCAGATCAAAGAAGGGGAGTTTTTGTCCTATTCAAATGGTGGAAGATTGATCGGGACATCCCCTACGGCATCAGGTGCGCAGGTATTCCCGGGCTTTAAGCCGAGCAACGCATTGGATAAATCGAGGCACAATGTTGGTGCCTATGCCGATCTTGAAGCTGAATTTGGTCCCCGGGTAACTTTAGGGGCCGCGGGCCGTTATGAAAATTATAGTGATTTCGGTTCTAACTTCTCGTATAAATTTACGGGTAAGGTTATGCTTTTTGGAGATGTTTCCATCCGTGGCGCGTATGCCACAGGATTTAGGGCGCCATCTTTACACCAACAATATTTTAACAATGAAAGTACACAGTTTGTAGGCACCAATGCAACGCAGGTTTTAACAGTAAATAATGCCAATCCTATTGTTGCTCAGTTTGGTGTTGGCGCATTAAAACCTGAAATTTCTAAATCGGGAAGTTTAGGTTTAGCAGGCAAAATCGCCAAAACCTTTACTTTTACCATCGATGCTTATAACATTGATATCAGCGACCGTATTGTTTTCTCCAGTCAATATGCCCGCGAACGTGCTGGCGGTGTTTTAGTGCCAACCGGCGTGGTAAATCAGATTTTAAATACGGTAGATCCAGCGGCACAAATTAACAGTGTCCAGTTTTTTACCAACGCCATTACTACCAATACCGCAGGTATCGATGTGGTTTTAACCAATAGGTTCAATTTGGGTGCAAAAAGCAGCTTAGTTTTAAGTGTTGCCGGAAATTTAAACAAAACCGTGGTGAGAAGTATCCAGGGTTCTGATAAAATTGAAAGTGATCCTACATTAAAGGCTAAACTTTTCGATCGTTTAGAACGCTCCCGTTTCGAAAGTTCTGTGCCTAAAAACAAACTGAATATTACCGCAACCTATAATGTAAATAAACTATCGTTTGTGGCAAGAACAGTTCGTTTTGGCGAGGTTACCTATTTAAATGCAATTGATCCGAATGTTGCTGCCAATGGCTTACCAACACAATTGGATCAGACCTTTGCACCAAAATGGATAACAGATTTCTCGGTAAGTTATGCAGCAAATAAAACCTGGTCGGTAACCGTTGGGGCCAATAATATTTTTGATGTTTACCCTGATAAATTATATATCGATCCGCGTAATAATGAAAATAATTTGAGCGGAAACGCTGCGAGTAATTATTCTGGGGGATTAGACAATACCTCGAATGGTAGGTTTTTGTACTCAAGAGCCGTTAGCCAGTTTGGTTTTAGTGGTAGGTATGTGTATGGCAAAATTGCCTGTACATTTTAATTCTAGCCTAGAGCCATTTCTTTAACTTAAGGGGAAAAGCATTGAAAGATCGTCCTTTAGATTTGTATAATGGAATTATAGTTTATTTTTATCTATTAATAATATACAAATATTACCTAACTCGGTAGCGGCTCATTAACAGATCGTCAAGGTTTTTATACCTATGC